>JACZJT010000029.1 GCA_014860445.1 Burkholderiales bacterium | reverse complement strand
GCACGATCTTCGGGCAGGCGTAGCGCTCGCCGTATTTCGCCGCAAGCGCATCGGCGCGCGCGGCGAACGTCGCCACGCCCACGGAATTGATGAACTGCAGCGCGCCGCCGGCCCAGGCCGGAAAACCGATGCCGAAAATGGAACCGATGTTGGCGTCGGCCACGTTGCGCAGCACGCCCTCTTCGAGGCAGCGCGCCGATTCGATCGCCTGGATGTACAGAATGCGGTCCTTAAGTTCCTGCATTTGTTCAGGCATTTCCCAGGCGACGCCGGGTTTTTCGAACAGACGCTTCAGTTCGGGCCACAGGAATTTCTCCCCGCCCGCGGGATATTCGTAGAAGCCGGCGCCGCCCGCGCGTCCCGGACGCTTGAATTCGTCCACCATGCGATCGACCAGGGCGAAGGCCGGGTGCTGCCGGTAGGCCTTGCCTTCGGCGGCGAGATCGGCCGTCGCCTGCTTGCGCGCCATTTGCGCGAGCTTCATCGACACTTCGTCGGCGATCGCGAGCGGCCCCACGGGCATGCCGGCCTGGCGGGCGGCATTTTCGATCACCGGCGCGGGTATCCCTTCCAGCAGCATCGCCTGGCCCTCGCTCACCCAGGTGCTGAACACGCGGCTGGTGAAAAAGCCGCGCGAATCGTTGACCACGATGGGCGTCTTGCCGATCTGCTGCACATAGTCGAAGGTGCGCGCGAGCGTCGCATCCGAGGTCGCCTTGCCGACGATGATTTCCACCAGCTGCATCTTGTCCACGGGCGAAAAGAAATGCAGGCCGACGAACTGCTGCGGCCGCTGCGAGGCTTGCGCGAGTCCGGTGATCGGCAGTGTCGAGGTGTTGGACGCGAATATCCCGTCTGCAGCGAGATTCGGCTCCGCCTCTTTGGTGACCTGCGCCTTGAGTTCGCGATTTTCGAAAACCGCTTCGATGATCAGCTCGCATCCGGCCAGCGCATCGGCCGAGTCTGTGGCCTGGATCAGCTCCAGGGTCTGGCGCGCGCCGGCCTCGTCGGTACGCCCCTGCTTCACGCGTTTCGCGAGCAATTTCGCGCTATAGGCCTTGCCCTGCTCCGCCTGTTCCAGGCTCAGGTCTTTCAGCACACAGGGGATGCGGCGCGTGGCGTTGGCCCAGGCGATGCCCGCGCCCATCATGCCGGCACCGAGTATGCCCACTTTGGCGGCTTTCCATTTCGGCACGTCTTTCGGCCGCGAAGCGCCCGACTTGATCGCGTTGAGATTGAAAAAGAAAGCGGTGATCATATTGCGCGCGATCTGTCCGGTCATGAGCCTGGCCAGATAGCGCGACTCGTTGCGCATGGCCGAATCGAAATCCGTCAGCGTGCCCTCGACCGCGCAGGCGAGTATCGCTTCGGGCGCGGGATACAGGCCGCGTGTCTTCTGCGTGAGCACGGCAGGGGCCGCGACGACCAGCATGCCGGAAGCGGGAGACCGCGCGCCGCCGCCGGGTATGCGGTAATCCTTGCGGTCCCAGGGCTGTTTGGGTTCCGGGTTGGCCGCGATCCACGCGCGTGCGCCCGCCATCAGGGCGGCGCGATCGGCGACGAGTTCGTCGACGAGTTTCATCTGCAGCGCTTCGGCCGGCCGCAGCAGCTTGCCTTCGGCGAGCAGCGGCAGTGCGGTCTGCAGGCCGAGCAGGCGGGTCATTTTTGTCACACCGCCCGCGCCCGGCAGCAGCCCGAGACTCACCTCGGGGCAGCCGAGCTCGATTTTCGGATCGTCCATGCAAATGCGCCAGTGCGCAGCCAGGCAGATTTCCCAGCCGCCGCCGAGTGCGGCGCCGTTGATCGCCGCCACCACCGGCCGCCCGCAAAGTTCCAGCTTGCGAAACGCCGCCTTGACCGCCTCGATGCCGCGGTACACCTCGGGCGCATCTTTCTCCCGCAGGCGCAATACGCCCTTCAGGTCGGCGCCTGCGAAAAAGCTCGATTTCGCCGAGGCCAGGATCACGCCTTTCAGCTTGTCCTTTTCGGCGTCCACGCGCGCGGCGCAGGCGATGAAATCCTCGTGCCAGGCCTGCGACATGGTGTTGACGGGGCCGTCCGGGCTGTCGAATGTAATCGTGACGATGCCCTCGGCATCGGTTTCATAGCGGATTTGGTTCATGAGTTTTTCTTTCTGGCGAGTTTCGATACTATTTGTCATTCCGAGGGCAAGGCCCGAGGAATCTGCTTCTCGTGCTTCTCGCTCGAAGCAACAGCAGATTCCTCGCTGCGCTCGGAATGACGGTTTACTGATCGGTTGCGATGGTGACGTCCGGCGCCTACAAACGTTCGATGATCGTCGCGATGCCCATGCCGCCGCCGATGCACAAGGTCGCCAGGCCGAAGCGCAGCTTGCGTCGCTCGAGCTCGTCGAGCAGGGTGCCGAGTATCATCGCGCCGGTGGCACCGAGGGGATGCCCCATGGCGATCGCGCCGCCGTTGACGTTGACCTTTTCCGCCGGCACGCCGAGATCCTTCATGAACTTCATCGGCACCACCGCAAAGGCCTCGTTGACTTCGAATAGATCGATCTGCTCCACCGTCATGCGCGCGCGCGCGAGCGCCTTTCTCGCCGCGGGCGTCGGTCCGGTCAGCATGATGGTCGGGTCCGCGCCGGTGATCGCTGCCGCGACGATGCGGGCGCGCGGCGTGAGGCCCAGCGCGCGGCCTTTCACTTCGCTGCCGATCAGGATCGCGGCGGCACCGTCGACGATGCCGGAGGAATTGCCGGCAGTATGAATGTGGTGGATGCGCTCGACCTGCGGATACTTCTGCATCGCCACTGCGTCGAAGCCCATTTTGCCGGCCTGCTCGAACGAGACCTTCAGCGCGCCCAGCGTTTCCAGCGTCGTGCCCGGGCGTATGGTTTCATCCTGCTCCAGCACCGCCAGCCCGACCCGGTCGAACACGGGGACGATGGACTTATCGAAGCGCCCCGCAGCGCGTGCCGCCGCCGCTTTTTGATGCGAGCCCACTGCGAAGGCGTCCACTTGCTCGCGCGTAAAGCCTTCCAGCGTCGCGATCAGATCGGCGCTGATGCCCTGCGGGATGAACTGGGTGGCGAGACTGGTTTCGGGGTCCTGCGCCCAGGGGCCGCCATCGGAGCCGATCGGCACGCGCGACATCGATTCGACGCCGCCCGCGACCACCAGATCCTCCCAGTCGGAGCGGATTTTCTGCGCGGCGAGATTCACCGCTTCCAGCCCCGAGCCGCAAAAGCGGTTCAGCTGAAAACCCGCGGCCTTCCAGTCCCAGCCGGCAGCAAGCGCGGCGGTCTTGCCTATGCAGGCACCCTGCTCGCCGATGGGCGAGACGCAACCCATTACTACGTCATCGACCTGGGAGGTATCCAGATCGTGGCGCTTTGCAAGCGCGTTCAGCGCGCCCGCGAGCAGATTGACCGGCTTGATGTCGTAGAGCGCACCGCTGGATTTGCCGCGCCCGCGGGGGGTGCGGATTGCATCGAAAATCATGGCTTCGGCCATGGTGGTCTCCCGGATCAGTTTGAAGGAGGTCGGGCGCAGGCGAACGGCGCCACGGGAGACTCATGATACAACTCTTCTACCGCGGAAGCTAAGTAGCGGTACTTTTCGGTACTAGCGCTTCGACTACCCACCGGGTCACCGTTCCCGTCGCGTGGGCACATTGCTTGCCGCGCGCGTCGTCGAAGGCCTTGTACTCCCCGGCGTCCCACATATTGTAAGTTCGACCGGTAAATTGCTGTTGCAGCTCCTTGCAGGTTACGCCGCCGAATTCTTCGCGAAAGCGCGCGGTCAGCTCGCTGGCTTTCTTGAAGTTGTTCATGTAGCGACCCTTGTCGAAATTTTCCCGATCGCGTCCATGTTTTGCGCCCAAGGCCAGCAGGCCGCCGGTCAGGGCGCCGCACAATCCTTCACCGACCAGGCCGCCGCCGCCGGAAAGCCCATGGGCCGCTTTGATGGTTTGATCGTCGACAATGCCGACGGTTTCCTGAACCGTGGCGAGTACGCACTGCGGGCAGGCGCCGTAGTCGAGTTCGTACTGCTTTGCCTTTTCGTAGGCCTGCTCTCCGAGTGTCTTCTCTTGTTCGCTGCTCATAACGACCTCCGCGCGCTGGTATTGATCCGAACCGCCCTCTGAGGCGGCTTTCCGGCCAGTCCGGCCATACTGCATCCTTCGATTTACACCCGATCGGACACGGAAGTCGGTGACTTTCATTACAGAGCGCCGCAATTCCACCGGTACCGCCTGGCAAGAGGTTGCCTCACCCCTCCAGCACGCTGCGCAACTCCTTCAGAAATTCGTCCTGTCCCATCGGCTTGGTCAGATAGCGCGCCGCCCCCAGTGCCTTGCCGACATGCGCATCCTGCGCGAGCGTAAGATTGGCCGAATAGAAAATGAACGGGACGGTGAGGAGATCCGGATCCCGCATCCAGGTATGGCACAAGGTGAAGCCGTCCATTTTCGGCATCGCCACGTCGGAGACAATGGCGTCGGGGGGATTTCTGCGCGCGGACGCCAGCGCCTCCACCCCGTTGCCGGCAAGCGATACGCGGTAAGCATTGAGCTCGAGCAGCTTCTGGAGCAATTGCCGCTCCGTCTCGCTGTCGTCAACGATCAAAATGTGATGCGCGAGTCCTTCGTTCATTTCCGTCCCTCGTCCCACTCATGATAGGCCAGGGGACCAACATTGCGCGGGTCCGGAAATTCTAACAGAGGGCCGCAGCGGGGATGTCGGGTCTTGTCGCAGGTTCCATACGCGACCCGACCGAACACGGGAATGTTGGTGAAGGAAGACGGTCACAAGCGACCGAAATTGCGATTATCCGGCAGCGGACAAATCCGTTCCGTGGGGTAGAATGCCACCCTCCGCAGGGCCGTACGGACAGCGCTGAGACGGGCCGCGGGAGACGGATGCAAAGGAGGATTCCCGTGGCGGTCAGCGGCGCATCGATGGCGGATTATCCGGCCATCCACTGGTGCAGTATTGAACACATCTAGCGAAACGGTACGCGCCCCGGCGGTTCGCGGAGAGGGCGTGCTGAGCTGGTTGCGCCACGAATTCGCCGGCGGCGCGGCCTCGGCCGCGCTCGCATTGCCATTGTGCATCGGCTTCGGTCTGTACGCCTTCGCGCCGCTGGGGCCGGCCTATGCCCATTACGGCGTGCTCGCCGGCCTGTACAGCGCGCTGATTCCGCCGTTGATCGCCTACCTGCTGGGCGCGCGTTCGATCTCTGTTTTCGGGCCGCGCAACACCAGCCTGGTCGTTGTTCAAAGCCTGTTCGCCAACATGCTCGCAGCGCAACTGCTCGCTTCGGGCGGCGGGGCGAACGCGGTGCTCGCCTACATGGCCTGCGTCGTGTTTGCTTCGGGCTGCTTTCAGGCGGCGATCGCGACGCTGTCGCTGGGATCGCTGATGAAGTACATCCCGCATCCGGTCACGGCCGGCTTCCAGAACGGCGCGGCGCTGTTGCTGCTGGTTGCGCAAATAGAATCCCTGCTCGGGCTGGACGCCTACAACTGGTTCGAAACCCGGGGGGCGGTGCAACCCTTGACCATGCTCGTCGGCGCGACCTCCATTGCCGTAATGCTGGGTGCGCACCGCTTCACCCGGCGCCTGCCCTCGCTGATCGTCGGGCTCGTAAGCGGCGTGGCGCTGTATCACCTGCTCGCGGCGCTAGGCTACGACCAGGGCCTCGGTCCCTACATCGGAGAGTTTCGCCTCGTATGGCCCGAATCCCTGCCGCTGCTCGGCGCGGCGGACTTGTTTTATCAGATCCCGCCGCTGCGTCTCGCGCTCGGCATCCTCGGCTGGTCGATCACACTCGCGATCGTTTCGACGCTGGACATCATGATGGTGCAAAAGGTCGTCGAGAACGTGACGCGCACGCGCGAGGACCATGACCGCGCGCTCATGCGCATCGGCGTGGCCAATATGGCCGGCGCACTGGTGGGCGCCCTGCCCTGCAGTGTCAGCATGGTCAACACGCTGGCGAGCCATACCGCCGGCGGCAGGACCTGGAAAAGCGGCGTCGTCAGCATGGCCCTGGTACTGGTGAGCGCGGCGCTCGTGCCGACCACGCTGGCACTGATCCCGACAGTGGCCGTCGCGGCTCTGCTCGCGGTGACCGCCTACCGCCTGTTCGACCGCTGGACTTTGGTCCTGTTCATGCGCGTGCTGCGTCCCCACCACGGCGAGCGGCGCGCCTACCTGCTCGACCTGTTGATTGTGGTGATGGTCACCGGCACCATGCTGGCCGGCCAGATCGTGCTCGCGGTGATATTGGGCGTGGCCCTGTCGACCATCACGTTTGCGTGGCGCATGAGCCGCTCGATCGTGCGCCACGCCTACCGCGGCGACGTGGCCCGCTCAAGGAAGACGCGCGATTTGATGCAAAACGCGCTGCTGTCCGCGCACGCCAACGGGATCGCGGTGTTCGAACTCGACGGCGCGCTGTTCTTCGGCACCGCGGAAAAGCTGGTGCTGCAGATCGAATCCATGATCGAGGATGGCCCGGATTGCGTCATCCTCGATATGCGCCGCATTCACGACATGGACAGCACCGGCGCGCGACTGCTCATACAACTCAACGAAACGCTGGCGGCTTCCCATTGCAGCCTTGCGATCGCCGGCGCAATGCCCGGCTCGCGCATCGAGGCGTACACGCGCGAGTCCGGGCTCGCCGCAGCGCTGACGCGCAGCAGGGTGTTCAAGGATCTCGACCATGCGATCGAATGGGCCGAGGAGCAGATCATCGCGAAGCACGGCGAAGACGAGCAAGCCGGCTCGTTTCCGCTCGGAAAATTTTCCTTGCTCGCAGGCATGGACCGCGAACAGGTGGAAATCGTGGCAAGCCATCTCGCGCCGGTTCGATTCGCCGCGGGAACCGTGGTGTTCGAGGAGGGAAGCGAGGGCTTGGCCGCGTATCTGATCATCAGCGGCGTAGCCAGCGTCACGCTGCACCAACTCGACCAGCTGCGCCCGATACGCCTGGTGACCTTCTCGCCCGGCACCGTATTCGGCGAGATGGCGCTGCTCGACGGCGAACCGCGCTCGGCCACGGTGGTGGCGGACACGGAACTCGAATGCCAGGTATTGAGCATTGCGGAATTCGAGCGGCTCAAAGCTGCGCACCCGCACATCGCGATTCGATTGTTGTCGAACCTCGCCAGAGAGTCCAGCCTGCGACTGCGCCGTGCCAACAGGCTAATATTCGAACTGGAGCATTGAGGCGGCGCCCGCGCAACTGATTCAGAAGGAAACGAAGACATGAGCGACCCGACGACGGAATTCCGCGCGCTGATCGAGCGCATGACGCAGGCGATCTGCCGCGGCGATGGCGCAGCGGCGGCGGCGTGTTTCATCCCGGAGGGGATTTATCACGACGGCTTTTACGGCGAGTTCCACGGCCGCGAGGCAATCCGCGGCATGGTGGAACATCATTTCCACGGCCATGCGCGCGACTTCTCCTGGACGCTGTCGGACACCCTGAGCGACGGCAGGCTGGCCTATGCGCGCTATGCTTTTTCCTACACCGCCACCATCGCCGGCAGCGAGGAGCAGCGCGTGTATTTCTCCGGCATCGCCCATGTGCGGCTGGAAAACGGCCTGATAGCGCGCTACAGCGAAGTGTTCGACCGCGGCGTGGCGCTGGCGCAAATGCATTTTGCCCCGGAGCGGATTGCAAAATCGCTCGCGCGCTGGGCGGGCGAGGAAATCAAGGCGCAAAAATAAATCCCCCCCGACGGGGCGTGGTGTGTATAATCCGCCCCGCATCGTTCAATCACCAGTCTGTCCGCTGCTCTCGCGGTTCTGCTTTAGTTCCCCGAATTAACCAAAAATAATCTGCCTGGACTGGCATCGCGTAACCAATCGTCGACAGGCCGATACCAGGAGCATTACATGTCTTTTTCCGCACTCGGCCTGCGCGCCGAACTATTGCTTGCCGTCGGCGAGCAAGGCTATACCGAA
>JACZJT010000028.1 GCA_014860445.1 Burkholderiales bacterium | reverse complement strand
CCCTTCGGGTTGCCTCCAAATGCGGCGCCTGCGGCGTTGCGCTCCTCGCCAAGGGAACCACCCTTGGCTTCGTCGCGCGCCTTGCAGTCATCCGCATTTGGAGGCAACGCGTCTCATGCGGTGAATGTCAACAGACCCTAGGGACCGAAGCCGAAGCGCTTGAGCAGCTGCGCCGTTTCGTACAGCGGCAGGCCCATCACGCCGGAGTAGCTGCCGCGGATTTCGGTGATGAACGCGCCGGCGCGGCCCTGGATGCCGTAGGCACCGGCCTTGTCCATGGGTTCGCCGCTGGCGACGTAGCGCGCAATCTCGGCGGGCCCGAGTACGCGAAACTGCACCGTGGTCACCGACAGTTCGGTTTCCATGCGCTCGCCCAGTTTGAACGCGATCGCCGTGAGCACTTCATGGGTGCGCCCTGACAGGCGCTCGAGGAAGGCGGCGGCCTCGGCGCGGTCGGACGGCGTGCCGAGGATTTCGTCGCCGATGCACACCGTGGTGTCCGCGGCGAGTACGCCGCGCACGGGGAGCTTCCTCTGGATCACGCGCATCCAGCCGTTTTCGACCTTGTCGCGGCAAACGCGCATGACATAGTCGCGCGGATTTTCGGCCGCGAGTGGATCTTCATTTACGTCCGGGCCGCGCTCGGCCGTGATGCGCTGTGTCAGCACCTCGTGCTCGACGCCGATCTGGCGCAGCAGTTCGCGCCGGCGCGGGCTGCGCGAAGCGAGATAAATCGATGAGGCGCCGGCCAAGCGGCCTACTCGCGGTGGTAGGGGTGGCCGCCGATGATGCTGAGCGCGCGATAGAGCTGCTCGGCCAATAACACCCGCGCCAGGCCGTGGGGCAGCGTCATGGCCGACAGGCGCAGCTGCATCGCGCAGGATTTCTTCAGCGCCGCATCCAGGCCGTCTGCGCTGCCGATCAGAAACACCACGGGGCCGCCGTCCTGCGCCCACGCCTCGATCTGCACCGCGAGGCTGCAGGTGTTGACGTCCTTGCCGCGCTCGTCGAGCGCGATCACACGCGCGCCCTTGGGCAGCGCCGCGCGGATGCGTACGGCCTCGGCGGCGAGCATTTGCGCGGCGGTCTTGCCGCTGGTGCGCGCCTCGGCCTTGATCTCCACCAGTTGGAGCGCGGTGCCCGGCGGCATGCGCTTCGCGTATTCGCGGACGCCGTCCGCCACCCAGGACGACATGCGCGTCCCGACCGCGATGACCACGAATTTCAGCGCAGCATGTGCGCGTCTCACCCGGCCGCCGGCTGCGATTGCGCCGCCTTTTTGCGCGCGCGCGGGCGTTTCGGTTCGGGCTGGTCCCACAATTCTTCGAGGTTGTAGTACTGCCGGATGGTGGGCTGCATGACATGCACCACGATGGCCCCGAGGTCCACCAGGACCCACTCGCCGCTGTCTTCGCCTTCGGTCGACAGCACCGGGTAGCCGAGTTTCTTCATCTTTTCGCACACATTGTTGGCGAGCGCCTTGACCTGGCGCGTCGATTCGGCGCTGGCGACGATAATGCGCTCGAACAGGGGCGAGAGATGGGCGACTTTGAGCACGACGATGTCGCGGGCTTTGATGTCTTCGAGTGCGGCAACCGCCGCTTTTTCCATTTTGCGGATATCCATCAGGGTTTGCGTGTCTCCTCTGTGTAAAGACGCTGTGACTCAATATAAGCGAGAACCGCTGTGGGAAGCAAATTGCGCACGTCCCCGCCAGCGGCGAGCGTCGCGCGCACCGTTGAAGCCGAGATGTCCACCGGCGGCATGTCGAAGCGCACGATCCGGCCTGCGGCGCGCCCGGTCAATTGTTCCGCTCGCGCCGAACGGCGCGCGATCTCCGCCGACAGTTCGGGGGAGGGCCCGCCATCGGCGGGGACATACCCGGGGCGTGTGGCCACGGCGAAATGCGCCAGGTCGAACAGTTCGCGCCAGCGCAGCCAGGTCGGCAGGCTCAAAAACGAATCGCTGCCCAGCAGCAGCACCAGCGGCTGCGCATTGCCCATCTGCGCGCGCATGCGCTCGAGCGTGAGCACGGTGTAGGTCGGTTCGCCGCGATCGAGCTCGCTCTCGTCGATGCGATAGCGCGCATCGCCTTCGGTCGCGAGGCGCAGCATCGCGAGACGGTCGGTCGCGCTCGCCACGGGCGAATCGCGATGCCCCGGGCTGCCCGAAGGCAGCCACAGCACTTCGGACAGCGGCAGTCGCGCGAGCGCCGCCTGCGCAAGCGCCACATGCCCCATGTGCACCGGGTCGAAGGTGCCGCCGAGAATGCCGATGAGCCCCGGAGCGTTCAATCTATCTTCATCAGATCTTGCGCGCGACGCCGACGGGCAGATCGGCGATGCGGCGCATTTCCGGGTCCTCGAATACCGCAGGGTCGGAGAGATAGTCGAGCAGCATGTCGGTGGCGTCCATTCCCCAGAACAGCTCTTTGCCGGTGTCGAAGGTGGGCACGCCGTAGACGCCGCGATCGATCGCCTGGCGGCCGTTGGCGGCGAGCGCGTCTTTCACGCGCTGCGCCGAGATCAGCGCGTCGGCTGCGGCGGCATCGATACCGAGGCGCACGGCGAGCGCCGGCCATTCGTCGGTGACCGAACGACCCTCCTTCCAGATAAACTCGAAGATCAGCTTCACTGCATCGTAACTGCTGTCCAGCGCGATCGCCAGGCGCAGCGCTTGAATCGGGTTGAACGGATGCGCCGGGGGATAGTTCATGACAACGCCGTGCTGCCCCGCCTGCCAGTAGGTCTGGCGATAAGTCTGCAGCCGCTTCGACGGGATCTCCGCCGGGCCCTTGTTGCCCCAGTGGTTCAGCAGGCCCGCGAACAGCACCGGGCGCAGTATCGCCGTCTGCATCAGTTCGGGATAGGCCTCGAACTGCAGATAGGAGTAGGGCGAAATGAAATCGAAGTACCAGACCAGCGGACCTGCTGCCTCGCCGCTCACGTCCTGATCTGCCCGTCGCCGAGCACCACGTACTTCTGCGAGGTCAGGCCTTCCAGTCCGACCGGGCCGCGCGCGTGCAGCTTGTCGGTGGAAATGCCCACCTCCGCGCCCAGGCCGTACTCGAAACCGTCGGCGAAACGCGTCGAGGCGTTGACCATCACCGAGCTCGAGTCGACCTCGCGCAGGAAGCGCTGCGCTTTCGCCTGGTCTTCGGTGACGATCGCGTCTGTGTGCGCCGAGCCGTATTTGGCGATGTGCTCCATCGCCTGGTCCATGTCCCGCACCACGCGGATCGCGAGGATGGGCGCGAGGTATTCGGCGTACCAGTCGTCCTCGCTCGCGGGTTTGATCCCGGCGACGATGCCGCGCGCGGCTTCGTCGCCGCGCAGCTCCACGCCCTTGTCGAAATAGATTTTCGCCAGCGGCGGCAACAGCGCCCCGGCCACGCCTTGCGCGATGAGCAGCGTCTCCATGGTATTGCAGGTGCCGTAGCGCTGCGTTTTGGCGTTGTCGGCGATGCGTATCGCTTTTTCCGGGTCGGCGCGATCGTCGATATACACGTGGCAGACGCCGTCCAGGTGCTTGATCATCGGGATGCGCGACTCCCGCATCACGCGCTCGATCAGCCCCTTGCCGCCGCGCGGCACGATGATGTCGACATATTCGATCATGCTCAGCAGCTCGCCCACCGCCGCGCGGTCCGTGGTCGCGACCACCTGGATCGCCGTCTGCGGCAGTCCGGCCGCGGCCAGGCCCTCGTGCATGCACGCAGCGATGGCGCGATTGGCCCGCAGCGCCTCGCTGCCGCCGCGCAGGATGGCGGCGTTGCCCGACTTGAGGCACAGCCCCGCCGCGTCGGCCGTGACATTGGGCCGCGACTCGTAAATGATGCCGATCACGCCCAGCGGCACGCGCATGCGCCCGACGCGGATGCCGCTCGGGCGCTCGCGCAGTTCGGTGATCGCGCCGATCGGGTCGGCGAGGCGCGCGATCTGTTCCAGGCCCTCGGCCATGTCTTCGACGCCGGCGGCGGTGAGCTGCAGCCGGTCGAGCAGCGCCGGCTCCAGACCGCCGGCGCGTGCTTCGGCCATGTCCTTGGCGTTGGCATCGAGCAGCAGCGCCGCGTCGCGGCGGATCGCGGCCGCTGCGGCGGCGAGCGCCCGGTCCTTGGTCGCGCTG
>JACZJT010000027.1 GCA_014860445.1 Burkholderiales bacterium | reverse complement strand
CCCTTCGGGTTGCCTCCAAATGCGGCGCCTGCGGCGTTGCGCTCCTCGCCAAGGGAACCACCCTTGGCTTCGTCGCGCGCCTTGCAGTCATCCGCATTTGGAGGCAACGCGTCTCATGCGGTGAATGTCAACAGACCCTAGTCTTTAACGGGTGCGCTGGCTTGGACAAGCCAGCGCCGGGTTCTCCGCACGATACGCACGTTCCAGCGACGACGCCAAGCTCTCCTCCTGCGGCGTAAGCGGGCCATAAGCACGGCCATAGGGCCAGCCGTAGCCCCAGCGAAACCCGGCGGGGATGTAAGGACTGCCACCTATCCGAACCCCGGCAAACATGACGTTGGCCAGCACGGAACCGCCCGAGGTTTGTTGTATGCAGAGCCTCAATTCGCTGTCTGCATTCAGCCTTGCTTCTTCGGTGCCGCCGCGCCAGTAAACCAAATCGTGCGCGACGCAGCAGTGACACCAATCCGTCTCGCCGAAAGGCGAGCGATCCGGAAAGAGGCTGCAGCCGTCAGTCGTGAAGGGTTTTAAAGAACCCGCAGACCCGCAGGCCGCGAGCAGAAGCGCCGTGAAACAAGCAGCAAGATGATGTTTACGCATAGCGGTGCAGCGCCATTGCGCCGGATCTTTCAGCGGGCTCACGACGAAGTTTTCACGGCAAGAAACTCGCCTTTGCCTACCGGCACGAGGCAGGTCGTAAACGCGGGATCCGCCTTCACCAGGTCGACGAAAGGCGCCATCTGCTCCGCGTGGGACGTGGCGTTGTCCACGATCAACAAGCCTCCCGGGCGTATAACGCGACGCAGCTGAGGCCACCAGCCAGGATATTCCGGGCGCTCGGAATCGAGGAAGACCAAGTCGTAGGCGCCCGCATCGCCATGCTGCAAGAGGTGGCCCGCATCGTCGTGAACCAGCGTGATGAACGGCGAAAGCCCGGAACGCGAAAAGGTGGCGGAGGCGAGCTTGACTTTGTATTCGGCGAACTCAACCGTCGTGACCGAGCCGCCAACCGCCTTTGCCGCCTCGGCTAGCCACAGGGTGGAGTAACCGTTGGACGTGCCGATCTCAAGCACGCGCCGCGCGACGGTACCGCGCACCATCACGGACAGGAATTCGCCGGTGTCACGGGTGATGTTGAGCATGAGCCGCGGCCGTTCATTCGTCGCGGCATCGTTTGCCTCGCCGAAGCGCTCGAGCTCGGTCTTGAGAGTTTCGAGGGCGTCACTCACGTGGGCCTCCTGATGCACAAGCGGTCGTTCTACCGCGGGCCACGATGACGGTCGCACCGGCACGACGCCGGCGGCCCGTCAGCATCAACAAAGGTTTGGGCATTGCTTACTTTGCAACGGTCGCGCGCGCTGCCCAGGCGCGCGCAACCAATGAGATCGAGTCATCCGCCGCTGTCGGGAGCTGCTCGCGTATGCGGTCGCGAAGGACCCCTCTCGCGGTTTCATCAAGCGACATGGCGTAGGCCGGGGCCGGACCCTGGCCGCCGAGGAAGGGCTGCCAGTAGTCATCGAAACTCGCAAAGCGCGTCGGTACGTCGATGGATCTCACTTCCACGCCGTTCAGCCCGGCATCGATGAAGAGCTTCTCGAGCGCCTCCGGGCGACACAGTGGGAAACGGGGACCTTCGTCCAACTTTGCGGCACCCGGATCGAGTTCGACTGCCGCGTCCCAGAAGTATCGCATTAGCTCCATCTTTCCGGCGTAATCCCAGACGTAGGCTGCGATCGCGCCCCCCTTTCCGCTTACCCGGGCCATCTCGGACAGGGCGGCACGCTGATCCGGAACGAAGTTCAGGACCAGCCCCGAGACCACTACGTCGACCGACGCATCGCCGAGCGGGATCGCCGTTGCGCTGCCTGGGTGGAGCGCCACCCGGTCGGCGAGATTTTCCCTCGCGGTTTTGAGAAATCCCTCCGAAGGTTCGACGCCGGCTACCGAAGCCGGCGCGCAACGGTCCACGATGGCCGCGCACAGCGCGCCCGTGCCACAGCCCACGTCGAGCCACTTCCGACCGGCCGGAATGCTCAACCACGAGAGGAACGGCGGCGCAACCTGACGGCTCCACCGGCCGACATACTGCTCGTATGGACTCCCGCGTTCCCATGTGTCGGATACCTGCTTGTTGTCCATGGTCAGCTCCCTCTACCTGTTGTTCGATGACCAAGCTTGTATTGAAGGGCCGGGAAGCCGCGTAGCGGTTTCGATGTCCAAACGAACGCCGTGAGCGACCTCGAACACATCGTCAATTACGGACCTTCGCCGATTTCGCATAAGGCCTAGTGCCGCTGGCCAAATATTACAGCGACCAGCATGAGGCCGACAAACGTCGAGGGAAGACTTAAGACGCATCCAACGGCCGAGAGTAGCGCGGCCCTGCCTTTGGCTCGTGACGAAATGAGTCCGGCGATACCGGAAAGCACGCCCGCAGTGGCTACGGCGAACATGACAAAGATCCAGTCCAGATGGGGCTCCTGCGTACTCCGCAGCGCAATATAGATAAGTCCGGCCGATAAGGACGCAAGACACGACACCGCCCCGAGCCCTAGCGACCACGATCGGCGGGAGATCACTTGGCGATGCCTAAGGAATCAGGTCAACCGGCGGCCCGCTTGCGGGACGTCCTGTTGAACGCCGGGTCAGGGCGCGCGATCACGCGGTCCAAGGAAGAACCAGAGAATCAAGCCCAGCACGGGCAGCAGCACTACTGCGATTATCCAGATCAGCTTCTTCTCGTTCGAAACAGAGCTTTGGAAAATATTGATAATTGCCCAGATATCTCCGATCAGTATCAGGAGACCGAACACACCGCCGTATCCGAAGTTCATCATTTTGGTTCTTCCCTATTTAGTGTGAACTGCCAATCCCTGGCGCCCGTTACATGCGCGCCCTGACGTCGCCCATGAGCGGCCGAGCAATCGGGCAAAGCCCGCTTGCGAAGGTCCTTCTCGATGGGCCAGTTAGAGCGCCCGCTTTCGATACAGTGTGACATGTTCTAGTGTGTACTCGGAGAATGGGCCAGCCAAGATTTCAGCGCCCGCTAGGTTTCGTGGGTGTTTGAGGTACGCGTGTACAAGCAACTCACCTTCGGGCTCCGCGGATTGTGATCTGACTGTGATCTGAACTCGTTCGTACCCATCCGATGCGTTCACTCGTTGTAGGATGTCGATCCGCTCAAGGACTTCGGGTTTCAGCTCGAAGACCTGACCAACTACCCGTTCTCCCTCACCGGGAGTGTTGACCATCCATGGTGAGCGGCGTTCGCCGACAAGATACAGCGGGTAGCGGTCCTTCGAGACAAAGGCGCCCGGAATTCTGGTTCCGGTATTCGCGCCGAAGTTCGGGAAGCCTTCTTTGAGGGTGCCATAGACGAAGACGCGTGTATGCATTGAGCGATCTAACAAGAATTCGACCCCCTAAACGGGGCCCAGCACGACCAGCTTACGCTTAAGCCATTGATTTCTCAATCGCATCAGCCGTGATGGGCGGCGGGCGGGACGTACTGAACCCGTTCGATCGCATCGATCCGAGCCTGAATCTACGCGCCTAAAAAGCGGAAATCCGGCTCCGGCTTGTTGCCGCTGACGATATCCGCGATCGCAGCGCCGGCGCCGCATGCCATGGTCCAGCCCAGCGTGCCGTGGCCGGTGTTGAGGTAGAGATTGGAATAGCGCGTGCCGCCTATGCAGGGCACGCCTCCGGGCGTGGCCGGCCGCAAACCGGCCCAGAACTGCGCCTCTTCCGGTCGCCCCGCTTTCGGAAACAGCTCGAACGTGCGCCTGACGATGGCCTTGCAGCGCACTTCGTTAATCGCCGTGTCGTAGCCGGTCAGCTCCGCCGTGCCCGCCACGCGCAGCCGGTCGCCCAGGCGCGACATGACGAGTTTATGCGCGCCGTCGCTAAGGCTGACGCTCGGCGCCACGTCGCCCGGCGCCAGCGGCAGGGTGATCGAATACCCTTTGAGCGGATAGACTGGAATCGATATACCCAAGGGCCTCAACAGCAGGGGACTGTAGCTGCCCAGCGCGACGAGATAGGCATCGGCCTCGATCGGGCCACTTTTGTCCAGGTGTACGCGCACCGCGCGCCCGCCCTCAGTCTCGATGCGCTGAATGTGGCTGCCATAGTGAAAGTGCACGCCGCTGCCCGCGCAAAGTCGCGCCAGTTCCTGGGTGAATTTGTGCGCATCGCCCGACGCATCCGACGGCGCCCACACGCCTCCGGCAACGGGGACCGGACAATCGGACAAGGCCGGCTCGAGTTGCACGCACTCGTCGGCAGACAGCACACGCAAGTCGATCCCATGCCGCTGCTCCAGTTCCGCCGCCCTAACTGCTTCGTCCAGCGCGTGTCTATCCTGAAAAATACGCAGGATGCCGCGCGACTGCCGTTCGTACTCGATCCCGGTTTCGGCGCGCAGGGCCTCTAGCCGATCGCGGCTGTAGCGGTTGATCGCGGCGATCTGCGCGGCATTGGCGCGCGTGCGCGCAGGCAGGCACTCGCGCAGAAACGCGAGGCCCCAGGCCCACTGATGGGGGTCCGGGCGCAGGCGAAACAGCATGGGTGAATCCTCACGCCCCAGCCATTTGAGGATCTGCTTCGGGGTTGCGGGATTGGCCCAGGGTTCGGCGTGGCTGGTGGATATCTGCCCGCCATTGGCGTAGCTGGTTTCCATGGCCGCCGCGTCCTGGCGTTCGAACACGCTCACTTGATGGCCGGCACGCGCCAGGTACCAGGCGCTGGTCACGCCGACCACGCCGGCCCCCAATACTGCAATTTTCATGTTCGGTAGGACCTACGTCGCAGCCCGACGGCGTGTACGACGGACCGGTCTCGTCAGCCCGGAAGCCTTTCAGCCGGGGTAAGCGACCACTTCCTGGCGCTGCTCGCCCAATCCCTGGATGCCCAGATTCATCACGTCGCCCGGTTTCAGCCACACCGGCTCCGGTTTTCTGCCCATGCCCACCCCGGGCGGCGTACCGGTCGTGATGATGTCGCCCGGCATCAGCGTCATGTACTGGCTGCAGTACGAAACCAGCCTGGCAACGCCGAAAATCATGGTGCGCGTGTTCCCCTTTTGCATGCGCCGGCCGTTCAGGTCCATCCACATGTCCAGGGTTTGCGGGTCGCGAATCTCGTCGGTGGTCACCAGCCAGGGGCCGATGGGCCCGAAGGTATCGCAGCCCTTGCCCTTGTCCCACTGGCTGGACTGCAACTGGAACCCACGCTCGGATACGTCGTTGACGATGCAATAGCCTGCAACATAGTCCAGCGCCTTGTCCTCCGGCACGTATTGCGCCTTCTTGCCGATGACCACCCCGAGTTCCGTCTCCCAGTCGAGTTTGGTCGAGTGCTTGGGGATGACGACCTTGTCGTTCGGACCGTTGATCGAGGTGGTCGCTTTCATGAATATGATGGGCTCGGCCGGGAAGGCCATGTTCACTTCCTGCGCATGGTCGGCGTAATTCAGGCCGATGGCGACAAACTTGGATATCCCGACATAGGGAACGCCCAGACGCGGCTCGCCTTTCACCAGCGGCAGCGTTTCGGCCTTGATTTTGCGCAGCTTCGCCAGCCCTGCCGGCGAGATCGTCCCTTGGTCGATTTGATCCACAACGGCGGACAGCTCGCGGATATTGCCCTGGGCATCGATCATGCCCGGCTTCTCGAAGCCATTCTTACCGTAACGACAAAGTTTCATGTTTTCTCCGTTTCAGGGTACCCGGACTCGATGTTAAAAAGCAGGGTATTTCACTCAGGAATTTGGAGTATTTTACTTAGCAATCGGCAAATTCCCAACTGTTTCCGCGGATTTTTCCAGGTTCCGCCGGTTTTCCGCCGCTACACGCCGTTTCGAGCCGCGACGGAAGCGTCGGAGCGGCATAGCGTCGCCGCTTCACCACGGAAAACGCACACTGGCGTTAAATTGTCATCCCGCCGTCGACGGAAAACGTGGTTCCCGTTGCAAAGCGGGACTCATCCGAAGCGAGGTAGACGAACAAGGGCACCATGTCCTCCACCGTGCCCAGCCGGCCCATCGGCTGTCGCGCGACGAAGTCCTTGCGTGCCTGCTCCGGATCCGGCAAGGCGTTGATGCGGTCGGCCAGCGAAGGCGTGTCGATGGTACCGGGACAAACCGCGTTGCAGCGCACGCCCTGCATGACGTAGTCGGCCGCGATCGACTTGGTCAAGCCGATCACCGCGGCCTTGGACGTTCCGTATACGCAGCGCTTGGGCAAGCCCTTGATGCTCGATGCAATGGAAGCCATGTTGATGATTGAACCGCTTTTTTTCGCCAACATGCCGGGCAGAAACGCGCGCGAGACCAGATACATGGAACGCACATTCACGTTCATGCTGAAATCCCAGTCGGCCGGTTCGCAATCCAGTACGCTGCCGTGGTGCACATAGCCGGCGCAATTGAGCAACACGTCGACCGCGCCCACTTCCGCCGCAAGCTTCGCGATGGCCTGCTCGTCCGTGGCGTCCAGTTGCCGCGTGGTGATGCCGGCGACGCCATCGAGTTCGTCCAGCAACCCGGCTTTAAGGTCGGTCGCCCAGACCTGGGCACCCTCCTGCGCGAATGCGACAGCCGCCGCCTTGCCCATGCCCTGCCCTGCCGCCGTAATGAATGCCTTCTTGCCCGCCAATCTGCCGCCCATCGGGTCTCTCCTCGGTTGCGCGAATAATACGCGCAAAAGCAAGGCTCCCAAAGCTTCGCCGGCTTGTTGCCGCCCGGCACCCAGGAACGATTTCCGGCAGGCAGGGGAATCAGTGCATAATTATTCTAAAAATTTGCGCGGGACTCGAGACCGCGAGGCGGGCGCCGGAAGTACAATCTCAAGGCCACAGAATTGACCACGAGCCCGCAGTCAGGGCCGTGCTGACCGACTTTTCGAGGACTGCTCCATGAACCAAATCGATCTGAACGTACGCGCCGCCATCGTCACCGGCGGCGCCCAGGGTATCGGACTTGCGATCGTCAAGCGCATGCTGGCCTCGGGCGCGAGCGTGCGCATCTGGGACCGCGACCAGAAGCTGCTGCAACAGACGCTATCAGGCCTGTCCGGTCCGGTAAGCGGCGATGCCGTGGACGTGGCCGACGAGAAATCGGTGGCGCAGGGCACTGCGGCGGCGATCGCCGCGCTCGGAAAGATCGACATCCTGGTGAACAACGCCGGCATTGCCGGGACCAACGTGCCCACCGTGGACTATCCGGTGGATGAGTGGGAGCGCATACTCAAGGTCAATCTCACCAGCCAGTTTCTGTGCTGCCGCGCGATCGCGCCGCATATGGTGAAACAAAAATACGGACGCATCGTCAATATCGCTTCGGTTGCCGGCAAGGAAGGCAACCCGAATGCAGTCGCCTATTCGGCTTCTAAAGCCGGCGTGATTTCGCTGACAAAATCGCTAGGCAAGGAACTGGCCAAAGACGGCGTGAGCGTTAACTGCATCACCCCGGCAGCGGCAAAAACGGCGATTTTCGACCAGATGACCGAGCAGCACATCAACTACATGCTGTCCAAGATTCCGATGGGGCGGTTCGTGCTGGTCGAAGAAGTCGCCGCGCTCGCCTGCTGGCTGGCCTCCGAGGATTGTTCATTCACCACCGCAGGAGTGTTCGACATCTCCGGCGGCCGCGCCACTTACTGACAGGACGCAATCATGGCCAAGAAAAAACCGCTCCGCAGTCAATCCTGGTTCGGGCGCGAGGACATCTACGGCTTCATCTACCGCTCCTGGGTGAAGAACCGCGGCGTGCCGCACGACCAGTTCGACGGCCGCCCGGTGATCGGCATCTGCAACACCTGGTCCGAACTTACGCCCTGCAACACGCATTTCCGCATCATCGCCGAGCATGTGCGGCACGGCATCCTCGAAGCCGGCGGATTCCCGCTGGAGTTCCCGGTGATGTCGCTGGGCGAAACGCTGATGCGTCCGACTGCGATGATGTTTCGCAATCTGGCATCGATGGACGTGGAGGAGTCGATCCGCGCCAATCCGCTGGACGGCGTGGTCCTGCTGGTGGGCTGCGACAAGACCACGCCCTCGCTGCTGATGGGTGCAGCGAGCGTTGACGTTCCCGCGATCGCGGTTTCCGGCGGACCGATGCTCTCGGGCAAGTACCGCGGCACGGACATCGGCTCGGGCACCAATACCTGGTCCATGTCGGAAGATGTGCGTGCGGGCAAGATGACGGTGGACGAATTCCACGAGGCCGAGTCCTGCATGCATCGCTCCCACGGCAGCTGCATGACCATGGGCACCGCGTCCACCATGGCCTGCATGGTAGAGGCCCTGGGTATGGGAATGCCCGGCAACGCCGCGATTCCCGCCGTCGACGCGCGGCGCAATCTGCTTGCACGCATGGCCGGGCGGCGCATCGTAGACATGGTGAAGGAAGACTTGAGGATTTCCAAGATTCTCAAGAGGGAAGCCTTCGAGAACGCGATCCGCGCCAACGCCGCCATCGGCGGCTCGACCAATGCGGTGATCCACCTGATTGCGCTGGCGCGCCGCGTCGGCGTCAAGCTCGACCTGGACGACTGGGACCGGCTCGGCCGCGGCGTCCACACCCTGGTCAACCTGATGCCCTCGGGCAAGTACCTGATGGAGGACTTTTACTACGCCGGCGGCCTGCCGGCGGTGCTGCGCACGCTGGGGGAACAGGGACTGCTCAACAAGAAGGCTCTTACCGTCAACGGCAGGACCATCTGGGACAATAACAAGAAGACCGAGTGCTTCAACCGCAACGTGATCACGCCGTTCGAGAAACCGTTCAAGAAGAACACCGGTATCGCCGTGCTGCGCGGCAACCTCTGTCCAGACGGCGCCATCATCAAACCCTCGGCCGCGACACCCAAGCTGATGAAGCACAGGGGGCGCGCGGTGGTGTTCGAGAACATCGGTGATTTTCACCGCCGCATCGACGATCCCAAGCTCGACATCGACGAACATTGCGTCATGGTCCTCAAGAACTGCGGGCCCAAGGGCTATCCGGGCATGGCCGAGGTCGGCAATATGCCGCTGCCGCCCAAGGTGCTGAAGAAAGGCATCACCGACATGGTGCGCATATCGGACGCGCGCATGAGCGGCACCGCCTACGGCACGGTGGTATTGCACATCGCCCCGGAGGCGGCGGCCGGCGGCGCCCTGGCGCTGGTGGAAAACGGCGACATGATCGAACTCGACGTGGCCAAACGCAGGCTGCACCTGGACGTGCCGGAAAAAGAACTTGCGCGCCGGCGCAAGAAATGGAAGGCGCCCGAGGCGCCGATGAGCCGCGGATACACCAAACTCTACGTCGATCACGTGCTGCAGGCCAGCGAGGGAGCAGACCTGGACTTCCTCGTGGGTTCGAGCGGAGCCAAGGTCCCCAAGGACAACCACTAGGGTCCGTTGACGGCCGGCAGCGTTCTTGGCGCTTCCATTCGCGTAGCTGACGTAGAATAATCGCGCTTCTATCGGGAGTCCGCGCCATGCTGCAAGCCCTGGATCCGTCCATACGCCTCAATCCCGCCGACGACGTGGTGATCGCGCGCGTCGAAATCGCCGAGGGCACCACGCTGCTCAAGGAAAACAATGTGCGCGTCGCGGCGCGCGTGCCCGCCGGGCATAAGATCGCCGTGCGCGAAATCAAATCCGGCGGCCCGGTACGGCGCTACAACCAGATCATCGGCTTCGCCACGCGCGACATTCACGCCGGCGAACATGTGCATGTGCACAACATCGCCATGGGCGACTTCGACCGCGACTATGCGTTCTGCGCCGATGCCAAAGCCACGGATTTCGTCGCGCAGCCGGCCAGCTTTCAGGGCATCGTTCGATCCGACGGACGCGTCGCCACGCGCAACTACATCGGCATTCTCACCAGCGTCAACTGCTCGGCCACCGTTGCACGCATGATCGCGCGGCACTTCGAAAACCGGCTGGACGCGTTTCCGAATGTCGACGGCGTGGTCGCGCTCACCCACAAGAGCGGCTGCGGCATGGCCTCCGAAGGCGAACCCATGGAAGTGCTGCGCCGGACCATGGCCGGCTACGCGCGCCATCCGAATTTCTACGCAACGCAGGTCGTGGGTCTGGGCTGCGAAGCGAACCAGATACACAGCCTGCTCGCCGCACAGCAGCTCAAGCGCAGCGACACGCTCGCCGCCTACACCATCCAGGAAAAAGGCGGCACCATGAAGGCGGTGCGCGAAGGCATCGCGCGCATCGAGGCCATCCTGCCCGAAGCCAATCGCGTCGAGCGCGTATCCGTTCCGGCCAGCCATTTGCTGCTCGCCCTGCAGTGCGGCGGCTCGGACGGCTACTCCGGCATTTCCGCCAACCCGGTGCTGGGCGCTGCGGTGGATTTGCTGGTGCGCCACGGCGGCGGCGCGATCCTTTCGGAAACGCCGGAGATCTACGGTGCCGAACACCTGCTCACGCGGCGCGCGGTGACGCGCGAGGTCGGCGAGAAACTGATCCGCCGCATCAAGTGGTGGGAGGAATACACGGCGCGCAATGGCAACGAAATGAACAACAATCCTTCTCCCGGCAACAAGGCCGGCGGCCTCACCACCATACTGGAGAAGTCTCTGGGCGCCGTGGCCAAGGGCGGCACCACCAACCTGGTCGACGTCTACGAGTATGCCGCGCCGGTCACCGCCAAGGGTTTCGTCTACATGGACACGCCCGGCTACGACCCGGTGTCGGCGACCGGCCAGATCGCAGGCGGCGCGAATCTCGTCTGCTTTACCACCGGCCGCGGCTCGGCTTACGGCTGCAAGCCCGCGCCCTCGCTCAAACTCGCCACCAACACCCGCCTCTATGAGCACCAGGAAGAGGACATGGACATGAACTGCGGCACCATCGTCGATGGCAAGGAGAGCATCGCCGAAGCCGCGCAGAAACTGTTCGGACTGATACTCGAAACGGCCTCCGGCGCGAAAACCAAAAGCGAGGCCTTCGGCTACGGCGAAGACGAGTTTGCGCCCTGGGTCCTGGGTGCGACCATGTAATGGGCGCGCCTTCGAAAAACCCCTGCGCCACCATCTAAAGGAGGACTCCATCATGCGCGCCGCACTGCTTTGTCTCGGATTGATCGCCGCCATTGCGTGTGCAGCGCAGCCGGCGCTGGCCAAGTCGGCGGCGAAGAAAGGCGCGCACGGCGCCATCGCCCTGCAACGCGAAACCGGCCGTTTCGGTTACGTGTCAGACGGCGCCAATTCGCGCGCGGCCAAGACCGAGGCGCTGAATCAGTGCGGCGATCCGCGCTGCGAAGTCGTGGTGAGTTTCAGCAACGCCTGCGCCGCACTGGCCCGCGGGCAGAAAAAGCACTACCCCGCCACCGGCGCGACGCGTCAGGAAGCCGAAACCAAGGCGCTGCGTCTGTGCGCGGCCGGCGATTGCGCGCTTGTTACCTGGGCCTGCACCAAGTAAATCCGCAGGCACGCCTGCATTCATGCGCGATGGCGTGCGCGCAATTCCCCGAAGGAAACCAGTTCTCCCGCGATCGCACTGGCCGCCACCGTCGGCGGGCTCGCCAGCCATACTTCGCCCGGACCGGATCGGCCGGGAAAATTGCGGTTGATCGCGCTCACGGTCACCTCGTCCGCGCGAGTGGAAGAACCGGGCCCGCCGCCGGCGCACGCGCCGCAGGAAGGCAGAAGCATTTCCGCGCCGACGCGCTCAAACGCTTCCAGATAGCCGCGCGCGACGCAATAATCCCTGACCGCCATGGTGCCAAACTGCAAATAGAGCTTCACTCCCGGAGCCGCGCGCAGGCCCTGGTCGGCCGCCCAGGCGAGTACGGCATGGTACTGATCGAAGTCTTCGCGCTTGCCCGCGGTGCACGACCCGCCATAGGCGATGTCCACTTTCGCTCTGGGCGCGAGGCCGGCCAATGTGAGGCCGTTGCCCGGGTCACCCGGCCTGGCGACCATCGGGCTCAACGCGGCGCAGTCGACGGCAATGGCCGCGGAATAGCGCGCGTCTTCGTCGCTGCGCATCCAGGGCTCGAGTCTGAATTCGATGCCGCGGCGCTCGCGCAGAAAACGCAAGGTCTCTGCGTCGGGGGCGACGATGCCGGCGAAGCCGCCGAGTTCGGCCGTCATATTGGTAAGCGTGGCGCGCTCATCGGTCGAAAGATGCGCGATTGCAGGCCCGGCGAATTCGAATACCTTGCCGACACCCCCGCCCGCCTTGATGTCGGGAAGCGCAAGCAGATGCAAGACCAGGTCTTTCGCGGTCACGCCTGCGGGCAGGCGTCCGTTCAGTTCGATGCGCAGGGTCTGCGGCACGGTCAGCCTGATCGCGCCGTATACCATGCTGAAAGCCATGTCGGTCGAACCCACACCAAACGCCAGGCAGCCGAGCGCGCCGCTGTGCGTGGTGTGCGAGTCGGTCCCGACGACGACCAGACCGGGCAGCGCGTACTGCTCCGCCATCATCGCGTGGCAGATGCCCTCGGACCCTTCTCCGCCGGGAAGATAGCCATGGTTGCGCAGTCCATACTCTTCGGCGAATTCCTGATGTGCGCGGGACAGGTCCTTCACCCCGGGCAGCAGGCCTTGCTGAATGTGGATGGGGCTGCGGTGCGCGTACGTGAGGTGGTCCTCGAACAGCAGGATCCGGTCGCGGTCGTGCATGTTCACCGGGCGCGCGAAATTGCTGTGCAGTATGTGCGCGATCATGCCGGTGTAATAGTCGATGGAGAAGCGCCAGTCCGCGCGCACAAAACCGCCCTCGCCGCTCGCAAGCGGCCTGGCAGGATCGAGCGCATGGCGGGCGAGGATTTTCTCAACCAGCGTCTGCGGACCGCCTGCCTCGGCAGCGGGCGGGGCAGCCTGCCGCGGGACTGCGGAGGCCGACATTCCCCTCCGCTTGCCATAAGCCAGCAGCCCGCCGCTGCGCAGCAGGTCGGCCGCAAGCGCTTCGCGCCCGCCCACGAGTTCTTCGACTGAAATGGCCTCCCCGGCCCGGATGCGGCCGATGAGACCGAAATCGCTCGAAGTGAACAAGCCGAGATTGTCGCAATTCTGGCGGAAAATGCGCTCGAAGCTCTCCGCGACGATCAGGCGTATGCCCGCAGCGACATGGGCGAGCGGGCTGTGCTCGCGCGAAGAGCCCTTGCCGTAGCGCTTGCCAGCGACGATGACCGAAAAGCCGCCCGCCTTGATGGCGTTCCTGACGATGGGCAGCCGGTCCCCGGTTCGATAGGCGAGCAACAGACCCGCGCCGATGCGCTCATCGAACAGCAGGCATACCGTCTGCGGCGTCATTTCATCGGTCGAGACGTTGTCGCGCAGCGGCATGGCGACGTCCAACTCCAGATCCCTGCCGGCGAGCTGAACTCCGATTTTTTCGGGGTCGTCGCTTAGAAAGAAAATCCGACCGGGAAACTGCTGTTGCGTCATGCTCACCTCCATCACCCGATTTAATCACAAACACGCAGACGCGGAAGCGCGCCCTCCAGCCGGGAGCGCCGACAAGCGGAATTCATTGTCGCGCCAGGTTGTAGGCGAGCATAATCGCGCCATGAACCCATTGCAAAATGAACTTTGCAACGCTCCGATAGAAGGGAGCATGAGGGTAGATCTCCCCTCCTGTTGCAACAGACTCAAGGCGAGGAACCGAACATGAGCACCGAAACCCGGAAAGACGTCTTCTACAGCGACATGCTGGTTCGCTTCTCGCACTGCGATCCGGCAGGCATCATTTTTTATCCGCACTACTTCGTGATGTTCAACGGGCTGGTGGAAGACTGGTTCAACCACGCGCTGGAAGTCAACTACGCGGACTTCATCACCGCGCGGCGGCTGGGACTGCCCATGGTCAACATCCAATGCGATTTCGTCGCGCCTTCAAAGATCGGCGAGGTCATCACCCTGACGCTGAAAGTCGATCGCATCGGCAAGAGCTCGCTCACGCTGGCGGTAGCCGCCTTGCTCGACGGTCAGACCAGAATTACGGCGCAACTCACCTTGTGCGTTTTTTCCTTTGAGACCAAGCGCGCCGTGCCCATACCCGACGATTTGCGCGCGCGCCTCACCGACTTTCAGCAAGGAAAGCTGGACCATCCCTGGAGGCAGGCCTAGCGAGAAGCGCGCGGCAAGCGCCGCTACTCCCCCATCTGCAGCAGGGCTCCGCGCTCGCGCGCGCCGCGAAAAGCGGCGAAAAATATCCCGGCACCCAGGGCGATGTAGACCGCATTCAAGGCCACTGCGCCGAATAACAGGTTCCACTTGAATGTCGATTCGAGCAGCACGCCGCGCATGCCTTCGAACACATAGCTGGTCGGCAGGCAGCGCGCGATGTTCTGCAACCAGCCCGGCAGCACACTGATCGGATAGTAGATGCCGGAAATCGGTGCAATGATGAAAATCGTGCCCCAGGCGAGGTTTTCCGCCGCCAAGCCGTAACGCAGCACCAGCGCTGCCACCATCAGGCCCACGGCCCAGCCGGTGACGAGCAGATTGGCGAAGAAGGCCACCAGCGGCAGGCCCAGATCGAAAATCGAGGCCGCGTACAACACCAATGCCAGGCCCGCCGCGACGCCTACGCCTACGCAGGTGCGCAAAAAGCTCACCGTCACCATCGACGCGATCAGTTCGACCGGCCGCAGCGGGCTCACAAACAGATGGCCGAGGTTGCGCGAATACAGTTCCTCGAGAAAAGCCAGTGCGAACGCGATCTGCCCGCGAAACAAGACTTCCCACAACAGCAGCCCCGAAATCAGCAGCGCCGGCACCTGCGCAACGAGAGGGGAGTGGGCAGAGAAGAACTTGGCGATGAAACCCCACAGCACCATGTTCATGGTCGGCCAATAGGCGGTTTCGATCACCCGCACCCAGGACCTGCGCCACAGGTAGACGTGGCGCAGCACCATGCCGTAGATCCGTTGCAGCGAGCCGCTCATGCGCGCGCCACGTCGAGGAACACCTCTTCCATAGTGCTGCGGCCGTAGCGCGCGATCAGCTCGTTCGGCGAACCGTGATCGACGATGCGGCCCTGCTTCATCATCAGCACCTGGTGGCAGATGCGCTCGACTTCGACCATGTTGTGCGAAGCGAGAAGCAGTGTGGCGCCGGACTGCTTCTGATACTCGACGAGGTGCGCACGGATGCGGTCGGCGATGTCCGGATCCAGCGAGGCGGTGGGCTCGTCCAGCAGCAGGACATCGGGCCGGTTCAGCAGCGCCTTCGCCACCGACACGCGCGTGCGCTGGCCGGCCGAAAGCGTGCCGTAGTCGCGCTTGAGCAGCGGCGCGAATTCGAATTGCTCCGCAAGCTCCGCGATGCGCGCGCGGATCCGCTTCAAACCGTAGAGATGGGAAAAAACCACCAGGTTCTCTTCCACCGTGAGCTTCTTCGGCAGATCGACATAGGGCGAAGTGAAGTTCATGCGCGGCAGCGCGCGGTAGCGCTCGCGCGCCATGTCCACGTCCAGCACGCGCACGCTGCCCGAACTCGGGAGCAATACGCCCAGCAGGATTGCGAGTGTCGTGGTCTTGCCCGCGCCGTTTCCGCCGAGCAACGCGCAGGTGGTGCCGCGCCCGACCTGGAAACCCATATCGTCCACCGCCAGCACCCGGCCGTAGCGCTTGACCAGGTTCTCGACCGCGATCGCGTGACTCACGCGCTATTCCTGCTGTTTCGCGGATTGAACATATGTCGGGGGGGCATTGCGCACGAGTGTTAAAATTTTAGCATGAAGCCGCCATCGCCTCGAATTGCGGGAACGCGACTGTACTGCGATCTGGCGCTTTCGCCGGGCGCCGAAATCAGCCTGCCCGAGGGGGCCGCCCGCCACGCGGTGACGGTGCTGCGCCTGCAGGCAGGCGATGCGCTGAGCCTGTTCAACGGCGCCGGCGGGGAATACCAGGCCAGCATCCTCGCCGTAAGCAAACGCGAAGTCAGGGTGCGCGTGGCCGAACACCATGCAAGCGAGTGCGAATCTCCGCTGGACATCACGCTGGCCCTGGGCATTTCGGCCGGCGAACGCATGGATTTCAGCCTGCAGAAAGCCACCGAACTCGGTGTCACGGCGATTCAGCCGCTGGCCACGGAGCGCAGCGTGGTGAAACTCGCCGGCGAACGCGCCGGCAAGCGCCAGCAGCACTGGCAGCATGTGGTGATCGCGGCCTGCGAACAATGCGGCCGCAACCGCGTGCCGATCGTCGCGCCGGTGCAAAAACTCTACGCCTATCTTGCCGCGGTTGACCGCGGCAAGCGTCTGCTGATGCTGTCGCCGCAGGCGGACACGCCGCTGAAACGGATCGCGCCGGCGCCTGCGACCGTGCTCCTGATCGGCGCCGAAGGCGGATTCGCGCCAGCCGAACATCAGGCGGCCCAGGCCAGCGGATTCGAGCCCGTCAGCCTCGGACGGCGCATACTACGCACCGAAACCGCGCCGATAGCCGCGCTCGCGGTACTGCAGGCCTTGTGGGGAGATCTATGATGAAAGCGCACAATGGAAGTCACGAAACCCGTCGGATTTAAGTCCGCCGTCTATGCGGCCATATGGAGCGGCCGCTTCGACGGGCGCACAGGCTGGCGTGCGCTGCTGATCCGGCCGCTGCGGATGCTGCTGGTCCTGGTGCGCGACCTCGCCTACGGCCAACTGACCTTGCGCGCGACCGGTCTCGTCTTCACCACGCTGCTGTCGCTGGTGCCCCTGCTCGCGCTGAGTTTTTCGGTGCTCAAAGCCTTCGGGGTGTACAACCAGATCGATCCGATTCTGCTCAAGTTTCTCGCCCCGCTGGGCGAGAAAAGCGTGGACGTGAGCAAATGGATCATCAAATTCATCTCCAACCTCGATGTCAAAGTGCTCGGCTCCATCGGCCTCGCGATGCTGATCTACACCGTGGTATCGCTGATGCAGAAAATCGAGGAATCGGTCAACTTCATCTGGCATGTGCCGCAATTGCGCAGTTTAGCGCGGCGTTCCAGCGGCTACCTGAGCGTGCTGCTGATCGGCCCGGTGTTGATCTTCTCGATCATCGGCATCACTGCCACCATCATGGCGACGCCGTGGGTAAAGAGCCTGCTCGCGGTCGAACCCGCAGGCGGCGTCGTCTACGCCCTTGGCCAGACGATTCCGGTGTTTTTCGTCATTGCGGTGTTTGTCTTCGCCTACCGTTTCGCCCCGAATACCCGGGTAAAGCTGAGCGCCGCGCTGACCGGCGGTATCGTCGCCGGAATGCTGTGGCAGGCAGCGAGCTGGGCGTTTGCGGAGTTCGCCCGGACCTCGACCCAGTACGCCGCAATCTATTCGAGTTTCGCGATCTTCCTGCTGTTTCTGGTCTGGCTCTACCTCAACTGGCTGATCCTGCTGCTAGGCGCGAGCATCGCGTTCTACAGCCAGTATCCAGAATACCTGGTGCTGGAGCAGGGGGAACCGCGGCTGAGCAATCGCATGCGCGAGCGCGTCGCCTTGATGCTGATGTACCTGATCGGAAAGACCTACCGGGAAGGCGGGGCGGCGTGGACGTTTTTCGGACTGACGCAACGGCTGGGCGTGCCCACCTATGCGCTGCAACGGGTCCTGGACTCGCTCCAGCATGGCGGCCTGTTGGTGCTGACCGGCGACGATCCGCCGGCCTACCTGCCCAGCCGCGACATCGGCTCGATATCGCTTAAGGAACTGCTGCACAAGGTGCGCACGGCCGGCGAAGAGCAGTACCTGGGGCCGCAGTCATTGCCGGCGCCGGAGGAGATCGAATCCATACTGGCAAAAGTCAACCTGGCGTTCGAGGGCGAGTTGCATGAACTGACCGTCAGGGATCTGGTGACGCCCGCGCCGCAGTGAGACACAGCGGCCCCATGAGCGTTAATGGTTGCCGCTATTTCAACAACTGGATTTCAGTAATGACCATGGCGCTGCCATCGATCGCCGCTTTGAATTTCACCTTGTCGCCTTTCTGTACTTTCTCCAAGAGAGCCTGATCCTTGGTCTGAAATACCATGGTCATTCCCGGCATGTCGAGGTTCTTGATCGGGCCGTGTTTGATGGTGATCTTCTTGGCGTTTTTATCAACTTTGCGTACTACGCCATCAGTCATATCGACCGCCTCGGATGACTGCTGCATTTTCATTTCGCCCATTTTGCCGCCGCTCATCGTGGCCTGCGCGACGGCGCCAGACGACGCGACAACAGCAAGAGCGAAAACGCTCATCGAGAGTATGGTGCTTTTGGATTTCATGTTTGGTTCCTTTCCTTGGTAACGGTTAAGTGGTTGCGCTGACTCAATACTCGTGAGCGGCATGGCCCTCACTTGTAGCCCTGTTTCTTCTTCGCGGTGACGATGACCTGCCCTTTCATCCCGGCGTCGTAGTGGCCGGCTTTCAGGCAGGCGAAATCGACCTTGCCGGATTTCGTGAACTTCCAGACGATCTCGCCCGTTTTTGCCGGAGCCAGCGTGACCATGTTTTCCTCTTCGTGTTCCATTTCCGGGAATTTCAACATTGCCTTGTAGTGCTCCTCCAGCTCCTTCTTCGTGCCCAGCACCAGCTCGTGCTTGAGCTTGCCCGAATTGCTTATCCTGAAGCGTATGGTTTCGCCCCGGCTGACCTTGATGCGATCCGGCGTGAAACGCATGTTGTCGCTCATATCCACAGCAATCGTCCGGGTGACCTTGGCTGGGTCGCCGGGAACGCCAATGGCCTCATCGTCGTGGCCGCCCGCGTGCGTACCGCTGGCGAGCACGCCGTTGGAGGTGGCGCTGATTGACAGCATCGCGGCCAGCATCAGGGATCTGGTTTGCATCATCTTTCCTTCCGGTGTCGTTTTCGAATGGGCGCTCATCGACCGCCCCGGCTGCCGGGCTTGCGCACCTGCACTTCCACGGTGTTCTTCGACACCTTGTTTGCGGGCATCGATTGCCCGCCCTCGGACCGGAAGCGCGCCGGTTGCGACAGCGGCCCGTTCCACTCGAATGCGATCGTGCCTTGCGGGTGCTGGTACCAGCCCGGATCCTTGTAATCACCCGGCTTTTGGTTCTTGCGCACCTTGAGCACGCTGAACATCCCGCCCATTTCGACTGAGCCGAAGGGGCCTTGTCCGCCCATCATCGGCTCGGTGTTGTCGGGCAGGGGCATTTCCATTTCGGTCATATCGGCCATGCCGCGCTCGGCCATCACCATGTAGTCCGGCAGCAGATTGGTGATCTGCTTGACCACGCCGCGATGATCCACGCCTATCATGGTTGGCACATCGTGACCCATCGCGTTCATGGTGTGATGGCTCTTGTGGCAGTGAAACGCCCAGTCGCCTTCCTCGTCGGCAAGGAAATCGACCTGGCGCATCTGGCCCACCGCCACATCCGTAGTCACCTCCGGCCAGCGGCTGGACTTGGGCGTCGGCCCGCCGTCAGTGCCGGTGACCAGAAACTCGTGGCCGTGCAGGTGTATCGGGTGGTTGGTCATGGTCAGGTTGCCGATGCGTATGCGCACCCTGTCGTTCTTGCGCACGACCAGCGGATCGATGCCCGGAAAAATGCGGCTGTTCCAGGACCACAGGTTGAAGTCCATCATGGTCATGATCTTGGGCGTATAGCTGCCTGGATCGACGTCATAGGCATTGAGCAGGAACACGAAATCGCGATCGACTTCATCGATCAGCGGATGTTTCCCCTTCGGGTGCGTGACCCAGGAACCCATCATGCCCATGGCCATCTGCGTCATCTCGTCGGCGTGGGGGTGATACATGAAGGTGCCCGGCCGGCGCGCAACGAATTCGTAGACCATGGTCTTTCCCGGCTGAATCGCTTTCTGGTTCAGGCCGGCGACGCCGTCCATGCCGTTGGGCAGGCGCTGGCCGTGCCAGTGGATGCTGGTGTGCTCGGGCAGTTTGTTGGTGACGAACATGCGCACGCGATCGCCTTCCACCACCTCGATGGTCGGCCCGGGCGACTGGCCGTTGTAGCCCCACAGATGCGCCGTGAATCCGGGCGACATCTGGCGCACTACCGGTTCGGCAACCAGGTGGAACTCCTTCACGCCCTGGTTCATGCGCCAGGGCAGGGTCCAGCCGTTGAGCGTCACCACCGGGTTGTAGGGTCGGCCGGAACCGGGGACCAGCGGCGGCATGGTGTCCGGCTTGGTTTGAATAACGGGTTCGGGCAAAGCCGCCATGGCGACCTTGCTCACCGTCGCGGCGGTCACGGCGGCCGTCACCGCGCCCGCACCACGGAAAAAATCTCGTCGAGTAAGCATTGAATTCTCCCTGGGCTCAGTGAGCGGCCGCGGCTTGGGTGCCGGCCATTTTGGTTTTGGGTGCAGCGCTCAGGCTGGGTTTGCCCATCAGCGCCATTTCCAGGTCGGCTTGCGCGATCCAGAAATCGCGCAGCGATTCGATATAGCTGTTCACGCTGGATATCTGCGCACGCGCATCGGCCAGAAGCTCAAATACGCCGATGATCATGCCGTTATAGCGCAACTGGTTTTCCTCGGCGATGCGCTGGCGCAGCGGCACGATTTCGTCGCGATAATGCTTGGCAATGTCGAAACTCGATCGGTAGCCGTGGTAGGCCTCGCGCACTTCGGAGCGCGCGTCGATGGCCGTCTCCGCGGCACGATAGACAGCCTGCATGTACAGCGCTTCGGCCTTGGCAACCCGGGCCGTACCCCAGTCGAAAAGAGGCAACTCCAGACTGACTTCGTATCCGCGCTTATACGGTTCGCTCATCTGCCCCTCGAGCACCCGCGCCGGGCCGAACTCCAAGACATTGATGAAACGCGTCGTCTTCGTCAAACCGAGATTTTTTGCCAGCGCCTCGGTATCGAGCTTCGCCGCCTGCACGTCCAGGCGCTGTACCATCGCCATCTGCTCGACCTCGGGAAGATCGTTGGCGGCCTTGGGCAAATCAGGCAGCCGCGGCGGCAGTTTGAATTGGGCTCGTTCGCCCCAGAGCCCGAGGAGTCGGGTGAGCTTTTCGCGCGCGGCTGTTTGCGCCTGATCGGCGCGCGCCAGATTGAGCGCGGCGTCCGCGTAGAAGCCCTGCTCGCGGGCTTGCTGCAGCTTGCTCCAGTTGCCCGCCTTTGCCATGCGACGCGCGAGTTCTGCGCCCGCTTCAGCCGCGCGCATGACCTGTTGCGTGTAACCGAAGGTCTGGTCTGCGGCGATAGCGACGTAGTACGCCTTGCGCGTCTCGGCGGCAAGACTCAGCGTCTGCATGGTGATTGCGCGTTGCGCCTGCGCAAAGCGGCGTTGTTCGATCTCCACTACCTTGGGCATGGTGATCAGCGAAAACACATTGAAAGTGAATGCCTGCTCGATCTTGAACTCGTCGCCATGGCGCGCACGGAACATGGAGAAATGCGGGTTCGGCAGCCGGCCCGCCTGCACCAGATCGGCTTCGGAGATGCCCAGCTCATAGAACGAAGCCTGCAAGCCTCGGTTATTAAGCAAGGCGATCTGCACGGCGTCATCCACCGATAGCGGCCTGGCGAGCAATTCCGCCACGCGCTGGTCGATGGCATCGCGGTCGGCGTCGCTCTTCGCCCACTTGAGATCCTTGCCGATACGCGCCTGCGTCGTTTGTTCGACACTGTTGAAGCCACCGTCCTGGCTGAAGGTGGCGCAGCCGGCGAGAGCCAAAGCGAGCGGTACGAGGAGCAGCATGCGCTTGCGTGACGGGTTAGGAGTGTTGTTCGTCATGACCCCCTCCTCAGTTCATCTTGTGGCCGCCCGAGCGGCCTTGCATGGGTTTGGCGCCATCGACCGGCGCGAGCTTGTCCGCGCCCGGCGGCGTCGAAGCGCCGGCGGGTTCGGGCGCCTGCGCCTCTTTGGCATAAGCCCGCCAGCCGCCTATGCGGCCGACCTCGTCGTTCGACTCCTTCCAGGACCTCACTTCCTCATCTGGCAGGAGGCGGTAGCCGCTCAGGCTGGAGCGATAGACCGCGGGCGGCACGGATGCGTGTGCATCCAGCGGGTCGGGTTTGTCGGGCCCGGACTGCGCCCAGGCCATGGGTGCTGCGGTGGCGACGGACAAAGTCCACACCAAGAAGAGACGCTTATGCATGTTGATCCTCCCGAAAACATATTGTGATACCCGGTGCACGTGGATACCGGGAACCGGAAGCGAAGCACCTGGGCGCGCGCTTCAGGCGCGCGGTGCCGCTTAAGCGAAGAAGGATCGGGGGGGGCGCTTGGGCGCGTCGGTGACGAAACCGAAATTCAGGAATTGATCCGGCGCAGCAGCTTCCATGGCGGATTCTGCGGGCTGGAATCTCAGGCTGGAAGCAGGAACGGCAGCGCCCGCTGGGCAGGCTGCGTGCTCACCAGCGTCATGCACGCCCGGTTTTTCGCCTTTTGCGGGTCCGTGATCACCGCCCGTGAAATTGCGCGCTTCGTCGCTCAAAGCATAAGCGATCGAATCCGCGGACAGGGCGGCGTGGGTTGGGTGCTGGTGAACGACATGGCCATGATTGGCATGGCCATGCGCCAACGCATGCGTGGTTTCCTTTGCTGCGGGCGCGTATTGATGCGCGAGCCCGCAATGCAGCATCGTCGACGCGGCGTATCCCTGGACGGGAATGACCAGCATCGACAGGTACAGCACCAAGGTTTTGAAAAATCGTGACATGGGTGGTGTTTAGTCCGACCGATTCGCAAATAGGTTCAATTCTTATTTGGGCGGGGCGAATATACACCCTAAATTGCGAATTTTCCTAATTCTGGCGGCGCGAGTTTCCCTCAGGCGCTGTCAGCTGGGTCTCAAATGCCTGCGCGGCCCAGGCGGGCCACCGCGCCGTGCACAAAGACCACGCCAGGTTGTGCTCGCTCACGGCTAGGCGCGCACTTGATCCCGCTTGGATGAGCGCGCCTGCCTGAGTGCTGACGCTAACGCAGTTGCCCTGAGCTTCAGCCCATGGTCGCCAGCACGGGAAACGCATTCAACATCCATAACGCAAATTGCGAGAGCTGGCCGGTGATCATGGCGACCCCCATCAGCACCATCACACCCCCGGCGCCGACCTGCAGCGACCGCCCGATACGACCTATCGATTTTCGCCACGCCAGAAACGCATCGGTAAACATCGCGGTTGCGACAAATGGAATTCCCAGACCTAGCGAATAGGCAGTCAGCAAGGCGACGCCGCTGGACACCGTGGCCGTCACGGCGCTCAGCGTCAGGATCACCCCCAGCACCGGCCCGATGCACGGTGTCCAGCCAAACGCAAACGCCAGGCCGATGAGATAGGCGCCCAGCGGCCGCGCGCCTTTGATATCGCCGTGAAAGCGCAGGTCGCGCTGCATCCAGGACAGCTTCAGCAAACCGGTCATGAACAAGCCGAAGGTCATCACCAGGGCACCGCCGACGATATTCGCCTCGTTCTTGTAGCGCAGCAGCAGTTGTCCGATCCCGGTCGCGCCCGCCCCGAGGATGATGAACACCGTGGAAAATCCCAGCACGAAGCAAAGGCTCAGTCCGAGCACGGGTAGGCGCCAGGCGGAATCTTCGGCGTGGTGACCGTGTGCAATCCTGTCGCCCGCCACATAGGAGATGTAGCCGGGCACCAGCGGCAGCACGCAGGGGGACAGAAACGAAACGATGCCGGCGCCAAATGCCGTCAGCAGCGCAATCGCAGACAATTCATTCATACGCTCTCCATGCTTCGCTACGGCAGGCGCAAGGTGCGGGGTGGCAGCGAAAAAAGCGGAACAGGATCGTCGTCAGACTAGTGATTTCCAGCGCATTTCCTTTGATGCAGATCAATTCCAGGCAGTCTCAGGCAACGCTAGTGCGATGTTCTCGGCACCGGCCGGGACGAGGCGGATCAGATTTGTATCACAGCGTAACACGCCGCCCTGATGCTACCGCAGCGTACAACACGACAACATGATTCATACATTCGCGTGATTGAATGGGTACCGATGCAAGCGGATGAACCGATGCAGAGCAACAGGTTTCGCAGATTTCCAAAATCACCAATCGGAGAACAGATCATGAAACGAGTCACGAAAATTGTATTGACGGCCAGTGCGGCATTGACCCTGGGACTGGCAGCCGCTGCAGTCAGCGCACATCCCTACGGCCCGGGCCCGGGTTGGGGCGGACACATGGGCGGCTACGCGCAAGGCGGCTACGGACCGGGAATGATGGGCGGCTACGGTCCGGGCAACGGCATGGGCCCCGGCATGATGGGGGGCTACGGTCCTGGACCCGGCTACGGCATGGGCTGGGGTGGCGGGCACATGGGCGGCTATGGTCCCGGCTACGGGATGGGCCCGCAAGCCATGTTCAACGCCTATGCGGGCAATACAGATGAGGGTCTGGACGCGCTGAAGTCTGAACTGGCGATCACCGAAAAGCAGGATTCGGCATGGCAGGCGTTTGCCAAGAACGCCAAGAAGCAAAGCGAAAACCGGCAGGCGTGGTTTGCCAAGATGCGCGAGGCACGCAGTGCCGGCTCGGCGCCAGAGCTGCTCGAGCAGCGGACGGAACTCATGAAACAGCGCCAGGCCGAAATGGAAGCCAACGCCAAGGCACTGAAGGATCTCTACGCGGCGCTCACGCCGGAACAGAAGGCGATCGCTGACCAGCGCTTCGGCGGCTTCGGTCCGGGATATGGCGCGGGCTACGGTCGCGGCGGCCCGAGGGGCTACGGTCGCTGAGTGCAGAGGATAGCGGAGCGGCCATGCCGCTCCGCATCCGAACAAGTAAGCGCCAACCTCGAGCTGATTTGCGCCGGCAGGCGCCGTTTCCGGGCCTTAGGAGAGCGACATGATGTGGGGATATGACGGGTTTGGATACGGAGGTTTCGGGATGGGCTTCGGGATGCTGCTTTTCTGGGGGCTGATCATCGCCGCGATCGTGATGCTGGTGCGTGGTTTCGGCGGCAAGTCGGGCGGCGACGCACCCAGGCTGCGCGAAAAAACCGCGCTGGACATACTTGGGGAGCGTTACGCCCGGGGAGAAATCGGCAAGGCGGAATTCGAGGAAAAGCGCCGTGATCTCACGGCCAGCTAAGCGCATGACGATGGACGCGCGACGCAGGCATTTTCTCAAAGCTGCAGGCGCAAGCGCGGTGACGGGCGCCCTGTCCTTCGCGCCCTGGTCGAACATGACGGCGCTTGCGGCTACGACTACGTTTACGCCGGACGTCGAGATCGAACTCGCAGCGCTGCCCGATGAATTGCAGTTGCTGCCCGGTGCACCCACAGCGGTGTGGCGCTATGTTGGCCGGGTGCTGAAGGGACCCGCCGACGCCGTGCAATCGCTGCCCAACAGCTACGCCGGTCCGATCCTGCGGCTCCGGACCGGACAGAAGGTGCGCATACGCTTCAAGAACCAGATACGCCAGCCGAGCATCGTGCACTGGCACGGACTGATCGTGCCGGAGCAGGCTGACGGCCATCCGCGCCACGCGGTACCCAGCGGCGGCGAGTATGTCTATGAGTTCGAAGTTCGCAACCGCGCCGGCAGCTACTGGTTCCATCCGCATCCGCATGGCGACACCGGCACCCAGGTCTACGGCGGCCTTGCCGGCCTGTTCCTGGTGAGCGACGACGAAGAGCGCGCGGCACGGCTGCCCGAGGGCGAGCGCGATATTTCCATCGTGCTTGCCGACCGGACATTCGATCGGTCCAACCAACTGGTGTACGAAAGCGCCATGGGTGGCGGAATGATGGGCGGCATGACCGGCTTTTTTGGCGAGCGCATTCTCGCCAACGGCCGTCCGTCGCTGTCGTTTCCGTCGGCGGCCGGCGCTTACCGCGTGCGACTGCTCAATGGATCGAACTCGCGCATTTACCGTATCGCGCGCTCGGATCGCAAACCGCTGGTGGCGATCGCCTCGGACGGCGGCCTGCTCGCCGCACCAGTCACCAAACCGTTTCTGGTGCTCGGCCCGGCAGAGCGCGCCGAACTGTGGATTGATTTTTACGACGCGTCCTCAGGCAGCAAGATCGCCCTGGTCGCGGAACCGCTGGACTTCGGCGGCGCCGGCATGGGAATGATGGGCGGCATGATGGGGCGCGGCACCCGAACGCAAACAGCCGCACCCAGTTCATTCGCGCAGTTTACCGTCGGCCATGGTGCGGGCCGCCAGAAACTACCCGAGCGGCTGGCCACGCTTGCGCCGGCGCAGATCCCGCCAGGCACGCAGCGGCGGGAATTTGCACTCACCCAGGGGCATATGCGCTGGGGCATCAACAACCGGACATTCCAAATGGAGGAAGTGGCGCCCGACGAGCGCATCCGCTTCGGCGACACCGAAGTATGGGAGTTCAGCAATCGAAACTCGATGATGCCCATGCCGCACCCGATGCATATTCACGGCGTGCAATTCCGAGTGATCGAGCGCATCGGCACGCCGCCGGATCTGCAGGGCATGCAGGCGGGCTATCTGGATGGCGGCGTCAAGGACACCGTGCTGGTCCAACCCGGCGAGCGCGTGCGCGTGCTGCTCAGCTTCAAGGACTATCGCGGCCTGTTTTTGTATCACTGCCACAACCTCGTGCACGAAGACATGGGGATGATGCGCAATTACCGCGTCGCCTGAGGGCGGTCACCGAAGGGAAATCAGGCGGGATGCCAAACGGACTTGGGAAGCCTGCGGCAAAGCCTTAGAATGCGGTTTTCCCTCCCGGTTGCCACGCATGTCGACCAACGTCCATAGCCAGTTCGTCGCCTGGTTCCGCTCTGCGGCGCCCTATTTCAACGCCTTTCGCGACAAGACTTTCGTCATCGCCTTCGGCGGCGAAGTCGTCGCCGACGGCAAGTTCGGCGTGCTCGCGCAGGACATCAACCTGTTGCGCAGCGCCGGCATCCGCGTGGTGCTGGTGCACGGATCGCGCCCGCAAATAGAAGCGCAGCTGAAACTGCGCGGCGCGCGTTCGCGCTATCACGCCGGACTGCGCGTCACCGATGCGTCCGCGCTGGCCTGCGTGAAGGAAGCAGCAGGCCTGATGCGCGTCGAGCTCGACGCGCTGCTGTCGCAAGGGCTGCCCAATTCGCCGATGGCCGGCGCTGACATCAACACCGTGTCGGGCAATTTCATCACCGCACAACCCATGGGCGTGCTCGACGGCGTAGACCTTCAGTACACCGGCACGGTGCGCAAGGTGAATGCCGCGGCGATCGAGGCCTGTCTCGCCGTGGACGATCTGGTACTCATTTCGAGCGTCGGCTATTCGCCGACGGGTGAAGTGTTCAATCTGTCGATGGAAGACGTCGCGGTCGCGATTGCGAAAGCCTTGCAGGCGACGAAACTCGTGTTCCTCAGCGACGCGCCGGTGGAGGACGCGCGCGGCCGGCTGATGCCGGAACTGTCGGCGGCGGAGGCCGAACTGCTGCTCGCGAAAGGGAAGAATCTCACCCCGGACACGCGCCTGTACCTGACCCACGCGGTCGAAGCGGTGCGCGCCGGCGTGGCGCGCGCGCACGTGGTGTCGCACAAGGTGGACGGCGCGCTGCTGCTCGAACTCTTCACCCACGGCGGCTCGGGCAGCATGATCACCGCAGACAAGCTGGAGAAACTGCGCCCGGCCAGCATCGACGACATCGGCGGCATCCTGCAGCTGATCGAGCCGCTGGAGGCCGAAGGTACGCTGGTCTACCGCGGACGCGAACTGCTCGAGCGCGAAGTGCAGACCTTCTACGTGATCGAGCACGACGGCATCATCGTCGGCTGCGCCGCGCTCTACCCGCTCGCGAGCAAGGCGGCGGAACTGGCGGCGCTCGCCGTGCGGCCCGAGTTCCAGGGTCGCGGCTACGGGGAGAAACTGCTCGAGCACGGCCAGGTGGAAGCGCGCCAGCTCGGCTACAAGAAATTGTTCGTGCTCACCACGCGCTCGGCGCAGTGGTTCGTCGAGCGCGGTTACACCGAGGTCGCGGTCAAGGCGCTGCCCGAACCGAAGAAATCGCTGTACAACCTGCAGCGGCGCTCCAAGATCCTGCTGAAAAAGCTCTAGGCCGCCTCCACGTCAGGCAACGGCAGCAGGCCAGTCAGTCCCCTGGCCGGCCTGCGCGGTCGCGACAAAAAAACACCGCGCCATTTCTACAGTCACTATACTTCCGCCGGAGCATCCACGCCAATTCCCAAAGGGAGATCTCCGTGCCGGAAACCGATACGCATGCAGGGCCCGCCGCCAATGCCGAACATAGCGAACTGATACGCCGGGTAAAGGCGCGCGCACCCAAGGAGGCCGCCGAACTGCTGGCCGAGCAACCGGCAGCAGTCATCGCGGCCGTATTGCATACCCTCAGCCCGGCGCTGACCCTGGACCTGCTGGCCGGCCTCCCCGGCGGACTGGTCGATGGCGTAAAACACGAGACGCCCCCTGAAAACGTTGCCCAGTGGGAGACTAACAAAGGCTTTGCATCCGGCACCATAGGACACATGATGGAACCGGTGCGCGCGGTGTTTCGTCCGCATATGTCGGTCAAGGAAACCATTGAACAACTGCGCCCTCTGGTGCGCGCGGTTCTTATTACCTACGGCTACGTCACCGACGACAAGGGCAAACTGCTGGGCATCCTAACCATGCGCGACCTGCTGTTCGCCGACGAGCAGGCCACGCTCGAATCCATCATGCTGAACAACGTGTTTTTCCTGAAGCCCGACCTCGCATTGGGCGACGCGATGAAGCAGGTGCTGGACCGGCATTACCCGGTGTACCCGGTTTGCGACGAGAAGGGTTTGCTGCTTGGTCTGGTGCGCGGCCAGACGATGTTCGAGGCACAGGCATTCGAAATCACCGCCCAGGTCGGCAGCCTGGTTGGCGTCGAGAAAGAAGAGCGCCTGGCAACCCCGCTCAGAACCAGCTTCAAGTTTCGCCATCCATGGTTGCAGATCAACCTCGCGACCGCGTTCGTCGCGGGCGCCGTAGTCGCGGTGTTCCAGGACACGGTGGATCGCATGGTCATCCTCGCGCTGTTCCTGCCGGTGCTGGCCGGGCAATCGGGCAACACCGGATGCCAGGCGCTGGCGGTAACGCTGCGCGGGATGACATTGGGCGAAATGCGGACCGGCAAGGCGCAGGGGCTGGTGGCCAAGGAAGCGTCGCTGGGCGCGCTGAACGGCGCATTCACCGGCATCGTGGCCGCGTTGGGCATGTTCATTATCGCGACGCTCCAGAACAATCCGAACGCGCTGTTGCTGAGCGTGGTCGTGTGGCTCGCGCTGGTCGGCAGTTGCGTCGCGAGCGGCGTGTGCGGCGCGCTGGTGCCGCTGACGTTGAAACGCTTCGGTTTCGATCCGGCGACGGCCTCGAGCATTTTCCTGACCACGGCAACCGACGTGGTCAGCATGGGTCTGCTGCTGGGGTTGGCGACGCTGCTGATCTAGACAATCGGACCGCCCGCGAGCGGGCCCAAGGGAGGCGGTGTTCCGGAGCCTAGTCAGGGCGATGTTCTTCCGGCGGGCGTATTTTCCTGAACATCGCGAACAGCAGAAGATCGTAGACAATCTTCACGCCGCCCGCCGCCAGCAGCGGCCAGCCAAAGCTCGACAGGCCCAGCATCCAGCCCGCAAGGAACGGGCTCACCGCGGCCGCGAGGCTGCGCGGCACCGAGGTAATGCTCGCCGCGGCCGGCCGTTCGGCGGGCGTCACGATCGCCATCACATAGGAGCTGCGCGTCGGCACGTCCATCTGCGACAAGGCGCTTCTGAGCAGCAGGAGCCCGATCGCGTAGCCCAGACCGGGAGCGAAGGGCAGCAGGATCAGGCAGAGGCTGGATGGAATGTGCGTGAACACCATGGTATTCACCAGCCCGAAGCGGCCGGCGATGCGCACGGCCACGAGATAAGAGCCGGCGCTGAGCACGCCCGTCCAGAAAAACACCACGCCCGCCGTGGCCATCGACATGCCGAAGCGCTGATAAAGCCATAGCGCGACCATGGACTGCACCACCAGACCGCCCCCAAACGCATCGAGGCTGAACAGCGCCGCGAGCGTGTACACGCGTTTTTTCGATTGCTGCAGCGGCGCCATCGGCTGTCGCTCCTCCGCCGCGAGCGCCACCGGCAGTCCGCGATAGACCAGGCCCGAGGCGCCTGCAATCAACGCGTACAGCAAAAACATCGCCTGCATGGCGCTCGCCGCAGACATGCCGCTCACACTCGCCAGCAGCGCAGGCAGCGCCACGGCCAGCGATCCCGCCGCGGCAAGCAGGGAGCCGATGAGGCTGTAGCGCGCGAACATGGCGGTACGCTGACGGTCGGCCACGACGCGCGAGAGCACGGCATGCTCCAGGGGCATGAACACGCTGACGTCCCCGCTGGACGGATTCAGCGTTCCCACCAAAGCGACCAGCAGCAAGGGCCAGAAATCGCTGAGCAGCGCGAAACCGAAACCGGTGAGCGCCATCAGCGCCGATGCGGCGAGCAGCAGGCTGCGATAGTGATAGCGCCAGGCATGAAGACCGACGAGCAGCGTGAGCAGACCCGAGCCAACCAGCGTGGTGGTCGCGATGATGCCCACTTGCAGGGGGCTGAAGCCGAGCTGCAGCAGGTACAGCGGCAGCAGCAGGCTCACGTAGCCGTCGCCGAACGAGCGCAAGCCCTTGGCGAGGAGAAGACGATTTACGTTATTCGATATGGTGTCCAAGGTCCGCTCCATTGCGAGAGCCGCAGATTTGGACGGGACACCGTCTGGGCGAAAAGCCATCGGGGATCTGCCTCGCCCCGATGCGCGTAGGGTAGCGCAGCTGGACCGATACGGCAATCGCGGATCGCTGTTATGGGGTGCGCATTTGCGCTGGAGATCTCAGTCGCCTCGTCGGAAAACAGTTGAGCCGGAGAAGGTGGCCGCAATTTGCAACCACCTCGTCGCGCTCGGCGCGGCTTAGCTGAAATACAAAGTCATTCGGGAAGCGCTCGGCATTGCGCTTGACCTGCTGGTTCAGGCGCTTGATAGACGATCAGCCAAATCCTAATTCGAGCGCACCGAATTCGCCGAAATCCATTTTGACGCTGTCCTCCGCCGAAACCGGCACCGGCGTCAGGCAGGTGCCGGTAATCACGACGTCGCCGGCGCGCAGTCCCTCGCCGTAAGCGCACAGTTCGTTGGCAATCCAGGCGAGCGCGGCGCGCGGGTCGCCGAGCACCTTGGCGCCCGTGCCCTCGCCTGCAAGTTCTCCATTGCGATAGGCCGCGACGCCGTGGTGCGCCAGATCCACTTTGCGCCAATCGGCATCGGTCGCCGGGCCGATCGCGAACCAACAGCCACAGGCAAGGTCGGCGATCAATTGTGGCGCGCCGACGCGGGTGAAATCCTCATAGCGCGAGTCGGGCACTTCGATTGCCGGATGCAGGCTGGCGACGGCCGCGATCACTTCGTCCACGCTGTAACTTGCCTGGCGCTTGGGCAGATCGCCGCCCATGCGGAACGCGAATTCCGCTTCGGCGACTTTCATATTGTTTCCGGCAAGCGCAATGCGCGCACCGCCTTCGCGCCCGCGCGCCGCGAGCAGGCAACCGGCGATCGGCCCGTCCACCTGGATGTGTTGCTGCCCGGCTGCGCTGGTGGCCGCGATTTTCCAGCCGACGATGTTCTGACCGGACAGCTTTGCCATTTCGTACTGGATCGCATAGCCCTCGGCGCGCGTTCCCGGGCGGCAGTGCGCCGGCAGTTCGGGCAGGCGCGTGGATTGCCGCCAGTGCTGCAACAGTATGGCCGCGGCAGTGCGGGTATCTTCGAGTTTCATTCTAGGGCTCCTTTGCGGAAAGCTAGGATAGCACCGCAAAGCGGGCGCTGACGCTCGCACCAATGCTCAATGCCCTGTCCACGGCAACTGTGATATGTTTGCCCGACCATCAAGCGAAAGACCACGACCATGACGGCGTTTGCCGAACCCCTTAGCCTCAGCGGCAGCCACGCCGCGCTGGAACCGCTCGCGGCCGCGCATCACGACGAGCTCGTCGACGCAGTGCGCGACGGAGAGTTGTGGAAGCTCTGGTACACCGCAGTGCCCTCGCCCGAAGGCATGCGCGACGAGATCGCGCGCAGACTCGCGCTGCAGGGGGCCGGTTCAATGCTGCCCTTCGCGGTGCGCAATCTCGCGAGCGGAAAGATCGTCGGCATGACGACTTACATGAACATCGACGCGAAAAACCGCCGCGTCGAGATTGGCTCCACGTGGTACGCGAAATCGGTTCAGCGCAGCGCGCTCAACACCGAATGCAAGCTGCTGCTGCTCGCGCATGCGTTCGAGAAGCTCGATTGCATCGCGGTGGAATTCCGCACCGGGTTTTTCAATTTCGCCAGCCGCCGCGCCATTGAGCGCCTGGGCGCAAAGCAGGACGGCATCTTGCGCAGCCATCAGCGCTATGCCGACGGCAGTCTGCGCGACACGGTGACGTTTTCGATCATTGCGCAGGAATGGCCGGCGGTAAAACGGCATCTGCAATTCAAACTGTCCGGGGACTAGATGCAGACACTGCTGCCGCTGGCCGGGCAGGTGGCGGCCCTGCTGAAGGAACGCCGCGAAACCATTGCCATCGCGGAATCCTCCGCGGGCGGTTTGCTCTCTGCAGTGCTGCTGGCCGTGCCCGGCGCTTCGGCGTATTTTCTCGGGGGAGCGGTGGTGTACACGCGCAAGGCGCGCGAGATCCTGATGCAGCTTCCGCGCGAGGCAGTCACCGGCATGCGCTCGGCCTCGGAGCCCTATGCCTTGCTGCTTGCGCGCACCGCGAGCGCGCGCTTCTCCGCAAGTTGGGGCCTGGCCGAAACCGGCGCGGCGGGTCCGACCGGAAACCCCTATGGCGACAGCGCCGGCCACAGCTGCATTGCGATTGCCGGGCTTGCGGAAGCAGCCATCACCCTCGAGACCGGCAACACCGACCGGCTGGCGAACATGCGCGTGTTCACGGCGGCGGCGCTGGAACTGCTGCATCGCCAGCTGTCACGATGAGCTTGGCCGCGGCGTGAGCCGGGAGAATCTTTTGCAGCCCGCCGCCCGCGACGGATAAAATGCCCGTTCTACCCGACATTGCCCCAACCACCACGACCAGGACTGCCCATGACCATTTCCATGTACCAGGCGAGCGCGCCGCGTTTCGTCAATATGCTCAACAACCTTTCCGCCGTTCTGGACAAGGCGCAGGCCCATGCGGACGCAAATAAGATCGACCCCATGGTATTCACCTCCAGCCGCCTGTATCCAAACATGCTGCCGCTGATGAGCCAGGTGCGCATCGCCTGCGACAACGCCAAAGGCGCCGTGGCGCGGCTGGCCGGAGTGGAGATTCCCAAGCACGAAGACACGGAGCAGAACTTCGCCGATCTGAAAGCGCGCATCGCCAAAACGGTCGCATTCGTGCAATCGATTCAGGCGGCGCAGATCGACGGCAGTGAAGACAAGGTCATCGTGCTCAAGCTGGGGGGTACCGAAGTCAAGTTCAACGGCATGCAGTATCTGCTCGGATTCGCGCTGCCGAATTTCTACTTCCACGCCACGACTGCATACGACATCCTGCGCCACAACGGCGTCGAACTCGCCAAGCGCGACTATATCGGCAATCCCTGAAGTCCCATCGATCAGAATCCCACTCCGGAGACCAGCATGAAAATTCGCGCCGCCGTCCTCAACCAGATGCAAATACCGCAGCCCTACGCGAAGACCAAGCCGATCAGCATCGAAACCATCGAACTGGACGGGCCCGGACCGGGGGAAGTGCTGGTAAAAATGGCGGCGGCGGGCTTGTGTCACTCGGATCTCTCAGTCATCAATGGCGACCGGCCGCGGGTGATGCCCATGGTGCTGGGGCACGAAGCGTCCGGCGTCGTCGAAGAACTCGGGGCCGGCGTGGTGGGTTTGGAGCGCGGCGACCATGTGGCGCTGGTGTTCGCGCCCAATTGCGGCCACTGCCTGCCCTGTCGCGAAGGCCGGCCGGCGTTGTGCGAGCCGGGTTTTGTGGCCGGTGCCGCAGGCACGCTGCTCGGCGGCCATCGCCGCCTGCACCGTAGCGACAAGAGCCCGCTCAACCACCAGGCCGGCGTTTCCTGCTTCGCCGAATACGCCGTGCTCGCGCGTGGTTCGCTCGTCAAGGTCGATCCGGCACTACCGCTCGATGTCGCCGCGCTGTTCGGCTGCGCCGTGCTCACCGGCGTCGGCGCTGCGATCAATTGCGCGCAGATGAAACTGGGCAGCTCGGCGGCCATCGTCGGTCTCGGCGGCGTGGGCCTGTCGGCACTGCTCGGCGCGCTGGCGGCGGGCGCGCGCCAGATCATCGCCATCGACAAACTCGATTCGAAACTGGAAATCGCGCGCTCGCTCGGCGCCACCCATACCTTCCGCGCCGACGATCCGGATCTCGTCGCGAAGGTCAAGGCCGCAAGCAGCAACGGCGTGGACGTTGCGATCGAAGCGGCCAGCGCGATTGCCGCTCTCGAGACCGCATACAAGATCACCCGGCCGGGCGGCACCACGGTCACGGTCAGCCTGACGCATCCGACGCAAAGCTTCAATTTGCCGGCTACCAATCTGGTGGTCGAGGAACGCACGCTCAAAGGCAGCTTCCTCGGCTCGGCCGTGCCGCAGCGCGATCTGCCGCGCTACATTCAACTCTTTTTCGCCGGGCGGCTGCCGATCGACAAACTCGTGACGCATAGAATCAAACTCGACGAAATCAACCTCGGCTTCGACCGTCTCGCCAACGGCGAGGCGATCAGGCAGGTGATCGTTTTCTAGGGCGCTGCTGAAGATGCGGCGTTAGCGGCGCGAATCTTGTCGCGAAAGCGCGCATACACGCGCGCTGCACCGACCAGGTTCCATTCCAGCCAGAGGCAGGAAGCGGTAAAGATCAATCCGGCCGGCCGCGCGACTGCGGGCCAGAGCACCGCCGCGAGCAGCAGCAGCAGCGCGGCGAAATGCAGTCGCATCTGGCCGCGCATCGCAGCTTCGGGAATCATCTGTTTCATGTTCGGCGGCGGCATTGCGGTGCCGCCCTGCTGCTGCAAATGCAGCCAGTTGAGAAAAGGCATGATCTTGTACAACATGCCGATGATCACGGACAGGAACACGCCGGGCAAGGCGAGGACGCCCAGCCACAGCGGCGCGCGTTCATGGTTACCGAGCCTGGGCAGCGCTTCGAATACCAGCCAGGACACAGCCAAGGCCAGCAGCGCGAGCATGGCGCCGCGCCAGAAGATCAGCGTGACATCGGCCTGGCGGCGGCGCCGGCGCGCCTGCAGCCAGAGCGTGGTGACGGCGTAAAACCCCGCGAGCAACACGCCCGCGATTCCCACGCCAGACTGCCAGGCCTGCGCACCGGCAAGTCCGGGCAGGAGTTGCAGCGACCACAGACACAGCACCAGCAACAGGCCCGCGGGCAGCAGGCGCGTGAACCACACCGGATAGGCCGGCGTGAGTTGAAACATCGGCACCACCAGGTAGGAAACGCCGATCACCAGCATCAAGGCCCAGCCACCCAGGCCCCAGGCGACATGGACATTGATCAAAGTGAGCAGCGACCACACCGATTGCAGGGTGTCCTGCATGCCCAGGGTGCTGGCGAGGATCACGCCGAGCACGACTGTCACCAGCAACCCGAACACCGCCAGGCGCAGCACGTGTATGGACATGCCGCGCGCCGGCGTGCGCAGCAAGGCGACCGCCATCACCGTCAGGAACACGCCCAGCGCGACGGCGAAGCTGAACGCCGCAGCAAGAAACAGCAGCTGCCGTTCCAGCAGGAAGGCCGTCGCGAGGAACACCGCGCCCGCCGTGATCAGCGGATGCACCACGGTCGCGACCAGGCGCGGCCGCCAGATGTTGGCCCCGGCTACGACGGCGACGAATTGCAGCAGCGAGCCGCACATCGCCTGCAGCATGAAGTCGACCACGATCAGGTGGGTCATCGCGAGGGCGCCGGGTGCCCAGCGCGATTCCAGCGCGGCCGGGCCCAGCCAGAACAGAATCAGCCCGGCCACTGCGCCGAACATCGGTGCCGTGAGAAAGAAACGGTAAGGCACCGAGATCGGCGGCGCCTGTTCGAACGACAGGGTGGGCTGCATCGAATCGCGATTCAGGCTTTGCTAATGTGGATCTCGTTGCTGCCGTCGGCGCGCGGCTCGGAGCGATGGATAAATCCGTTGCGATCCAGAATGGCGTACAGCGGCAGGGGCTCGCAGCGCAGCAGCATCACCAACTCCTCGCCGGGCGCGAGACTCGCCAGTTCCGCCACCGCCCGTTCCAGCGGCTCGGGCGCCTCCATATCGCGCCCGTCGATCACCCGCGGATCAGGCATGCCCCTGTTCCAGCAGCGCGCTCATCTCTGCGCCGATTTTCTCCGCCTCGGCGCCCAGCGCCTGATCGCACATCGGATAGAGGATGTTTTCCTCCTTCATATTGTGCTGTTGCATCAGGATCAGCAGTGTCTCGGCGGCGCCGGCGTAGGCCTCGCCGTCCTGCGCGGCGCAGGCCGCTTCCAGTTGCGCCAGCAGCGGACGCATCTGCTCATGCTCCATGCGCATTACCCGGGTCGGGCCCGAGCTGTTGCCGGTGGCCGCCTCGAATGCCGGGAACAGCGTGTCTTCCTCGGCCGTGAAATGCGCCTTCATCTGATCGCAAAGGCGGGCGCAGGCGGGCGTCGCCGCCGTCCAATCGCCGCTCTGGACCGCCTCCTCCGCAGCGACGAAAAGATCGTCGCAGTGTTTGTGATGCGCGGGAAGCACTTCGGTGGGATAGCTCATATCGGTTCCTATGGCAATGCGATGGCTGATCTTATCAGCAGGCGCGGCGCCTGCTCCGCACTACCCCTAAATTTCCACGGTTTTCCCCGCAGGTAGTAGCCGGGCAGCTGTTGCATCCGCCCGGCGCATCGAGCGTTTACTTTGCCGCTTCTTCGGCCCGCTGCTTGGTCTGTTCAGTCTGTTCCATCGCTTTGCCGATATCCTGCTGCATCTGCTGCATGGTTTTGTTTCCCTGCTCGATTTCCTGCTTTTTCATCGCGGTGGCCGTTGCGGCGGTGCTCGCGGTCTCGACGCCGCAGCCGGCCAGCGCGATGAGCGCGGCAAGAGCGATGAGCGTTTTCATCGAAATTCTCCCGGGTTGTTTGATTGATACCCAAACATCGCCATCACAGTTTGCGTTCCTTGGCGTTCCAGTGACGTTCCAGGTTATGCACCAGTTGCTCGCTCAGATGGCAAAACGCCTGCTCATAGGCATAGGTCGCCATGTAGGCGCGGAAAGTGTCCATGGGCTCGGTCTGAATCCGGATCGCCTTGCGATTGCCGGCGGCGCTGACCATTCCGGAGCCCAGTGCATTCGCTATGCAGTCGCCCAGCGCGCGATCCATGTCCTCGCGCGGGTGGACCTCGTTCACCAGCGTGCGCGCATCGGCGTCATCGACGCTGAAGGTCTTGTCGAACATGATCGCCTCGCGCGCCATGCGCTCGCCCATGAAACGCGGCAGGCGCAGATTGGCGCAGCCCGGAATGATGCCCTCCTTGCGCGCCGGCAGGCTGAAATAGGCGCCGGATTCCGCAATCACATAGTCCATGACCAGCAGCAGCTGGCAGCCGCCGCCGATGGCGAAACCGTCGACGGCCGCGACCCAGGGCTTTTCCAGCGTCTGCTCGGGTTCTTCCGGACGCAGCACGAGCCCGCCTTCTCCATCCGTCGCAAGGAGGCCGCGAAACATTTTGTTCAACAATCCCATGTCGCGCGTGAGGTAGAAAAGATAGCTTTGCTTGCCGTTGTAAATGCGCGTCAGGTTGATTCCGGCAGAGAAGATGCGCCTGCCTTTGTATTTCGGGTGATCGACGGGCGCGCCGCGCAGCACGCCCATGCGCAGTCCCGGGTGCAACAGGATCAGGTCGCAGGCAGTCTCCTGGGCCGCAAGCGTTTCGTCGTCCTCGGCGTTGAGGTAGCGCGGGTGGTGAAAATAGAGATAACCGGCGTCGCCCTGCGCCTGTACGCGCACCGCGCCCAGGTCGAGCTCGCCGCGTGCGCGGAACTCATCCAATGCCGCCCGCGCCGCAGCGGTCGGCAACAGCATGGCTGCACACAGATGCAGGCCGATCTCCCGGTCGCTCAAGAGCTGACCGAAGAACAGACCCTGGTGGATTTCGAGCCCGTCCTTGTCGGCCTGCATATTCCGGCTTTCTTCTGCCAGTTCGGATTCGCTCGGCAGGATCCCCGGAAGCAGGTCGGCGCCGGCCCGGGCGAGATCCTCCAGACGCAGGGCGCGCGTGCGCCCGGCCGTGAGCGTGTCGTAGATCTGATGTCGGTACGCGCGAAAAAAGCGCCACACCGCTTCTGCGAGCAGATGCACCAGCGCATGCCCCGCCGCCTGTTCGTCCGCATTGCGCTTCGATCGTGCGGGGAGGCACGCGAGCAGGGCGCGGCCATCGCGGCAGGCCTTGCCCACCCGCGCGGAATCCGCGGGAAAGCCCGCTGCGGCGGGCGCCGCCAGTTCGCGCAGCAGGGACTGCACGTCGGACTCGCCCAATCCGGCGCGCAGCAGCCTGCCGCTGCGCTCCTGCGCCGGAATTTCGTCAATCATCGTGCCCGGTGATAGCCATCGCCGCCTCGTGGAATAAGCAGGGAGCGTATTTTGGGTCCGTAGAAACGCTAGCGCAAGCCGCTTGTTGTGTCGCAAAATGCAAACGTGACAAATTCCACCGAGACGATGAAATTCACCACCCTGGTCAGCCCCGAACAACTGGAGGCGCATCTGCGCGATCCGCAATGGCTGATTTTCGACTGCCGCTTTGCGCTGACCCGGCCGGAATCGGGCCGCCAGGCGTATGTGAAGGCGCACATACCCGGCGCCCGTTATGCGCACCTGGAGGAAGACTTGTGCGGGCCGATCACACCCGCAAGCGGCCGCCATCCCCTGCCCGATCCGAACCTGCTCGCGGACAAGCTCGGCCGCTGGGGCGTGGACGGCGACAAGCAGGTGGTCGTCTATGACGACAGCTTCGGTGCGATGGCCGTGCGACTGTGGTGGCTGCTGCGCTGGCTGGGCCACGACGCCGTCGCGCTGCTCGACGGCGGCTTTCCGGCATGGCAAAGACAGGGCCGCGAGCTCGGCGCGGACACCCCCCTCATTCAGCCGGCCGCGTTTCGCGCTGCGCCCGATGACAATCTCTGGATAGACAGTCCTGCGATGCTGCAGGCCCTGGAACAAAAACGCGTCATCATCGACGCGCGCGCGGAAGAGCGTTTTTCGGGTTTCATCGAGCCGCTCGATAAAGTCGCGGGGCATATCCCGGGCACGCTGAATTCGCCGTACGAGGACAATCTCGACATGCGCGGGAATTTCCTCAAGGCGGAAGAACTGCGCGCGCTCTACGAACCTTTGCTCGGCGGATCGCCACCGAACGAAGCCATCCATATGTGCGGCTCCGGGGTCACGGCCTGCCACAATCTGCTCGCCATGGAAATTGCCGGCATGCCGGGCGGCAAACTGTATGTCGGCTCATGGAGCGAATGGATCACGGATCCATCACGGCCCATCGCAACGGGAGCGAACTCATGAATGCCGGAACGACCACGCGCGCGCTGAAGAGAATCATCGAATCCGTTGCGACCTCCGACGGCGCCGGCGTGAGGCTGCGCCGCAGCCTGGGGCAGTCCCCCTACGCGCGCCTGGATCCATTTCTGATGCTGGACGAATTTTCGTCGTTCGACGCGAACGACTACATTGCCGGCTTTCCCGCGCACCCGCATCGCGGCTTTGAAACGGTCACCTACCTGCTCGACGGCCACATGCTGCACGAAGACCATATGGGCAATCGCGGCGACCTGAAGAGCGGCGCCGTGCAGTGGATGAGCGCGGGCCGCGGCATCATCCACTCGGAAATGCCGCAGCAGGAACACGGGCGCATGCGCGGCTTCCAGCTGTGGATCAACCTGCCGGCGCGCGAGAAAATGAAACCTGCCGGCTACCGCGATATTGAACCCGGCGAAATTCCGCTCATCGACCTGCCCGGCGGCGGCCGCGCAAAACTCATCGCGGGCATCTTTGTTTCGCAGGAACGCGATGTGGCGGGACCGATCCAGGGCTTGACCACCGATCCGCTGTACGTCGATGTGGAACTACCGGCAGGCGCAGCCTTCGTCCAGCCGCTGTCCGACGAGCGCAACGCGTTCATCTATGTGTTCGAAGGCGGCGCGAGCGTCGGCGCCACCGGAACGGCACGCACTCTGGCCACGCACAGCGCCGGTCTGCTCGGCCCGGGAGACAGGGTCGAAGTGGGCGCAGGCCCCGAAGGCGCGCGCTTCCTGCTGCTCGCCGGGAAACCATTGGGCGAGCCCATCGTGCAGCACGGGCCCTTCGTCATGAACACGCGCGAGGAAATCGAGCAGGCGATACGCGATTATCAAAGCGGCGACCTGACGAAAGCGGCGGGTTGAAAGAAACCAGCGGGACTGCTTCGAGCGCGTTGCAAAATGGCGATTCCCAAAATTGTCATTCCGAGCGCAGCGAGGAATCTGCTTCTGAATCAATCAAAAAGCAGATTCCTCAGCCTTCGGCTTCGGAATGACAGTTAATTTTGAAATGGCCTCTTAGGCTAAAATAGCGCCTCGCATCGACAGGAGTCGTGGCAATGGCAAGAATGGTTAATTGCATCAAGCTTGGCCGCGAGGCCGAAGGCATGGATTTCCCGCCCTACCCGGGTGAATTGGGAAAACGCATTTGGGAAAGCGTATCCAAGGAAGCCTGGCAGCAGTGGATCAAGCACCAGACCATGCTGATCAACGAGAATCGCCTCAATCTGGCCGATAGCGCGGCGAGAAAATATCTGGCCGAGCAGTTGGAGAAGCATTTCTTCGGCGGCGGCGCCGACGTGGCCGCGGGCTACGTACCGCCGCAGAAATAGGCGCGTTCGAAGCGCTTAGCGCGAACGCCCGCACACGGGCGCTACAGGCCTTCGATGTGGTGTTCGTCCCGCATGTGGCGCACGTCGCGGCCTTCCACCATGTAGACCACGTACTCGGCCATGTTCTTGGAATGATCGCCGATGCGCTCGATGGCTTTGGCCACGAACAGGATCTCCAGGCTGCGCGTGATGGTGCGCGGGTCTTCCATCATGTGGGTGATGAGCTGGCGCAGAATCGAGCGGAATTCGTCGTCCACCCCGCGATCCTGCTTCACGACCTCGAGCGCCGCATTGACGTCTAGCCGGGCGAAGGCGTCCAGCGCCTTGCGCAGCATGGACAGGGCGAGGTTCGCCACGTGCTTGAGTTCCAGCCGCGGCAGGTGCGCACGCTCCGCTCCGTGGATGAGCTTGGCCATGCGCGCAATCTTCTCGGCCTCGTCGCCTATGCGTTCGAGGTCGGTGATGGTTTTGATGATGGCCATGACCAGGCGCAGGTCGCCGGCCGCGGGCTGGCGCCGCGCGATGATATGGCTGCAGCTCTCGTCCAGTCCGACTTCCATGGCGTTCACGCGGTGATCGTCCTCGATCACGCGATCCAGGACGGCAATATCGCCGCTGGCCAGCGCGTCCACGGCATGGACGATCTGCTCTTCGACCAGACCGCCCATCTGCAGCACACGCGAGCGCACCGCCTCCAGTTCGGCGTCGAACTGTTTCGAAATATGTTCAGTCATTTCCAAAACCCTCATCAGACCGGCAGGCTAGCAACATATTGTGACAGATTGGTTACCGCGCCCGCATGGTGCTATTTTTTCTTCACGGTCCGAACGCCGGTAGCTGTGCCGAGGAGCAGAACGTCGGCACCGCGTTGGGCGAACAAGCCATTGGTGACCACGCCGGTGATGTTGTTGAGCTCGGCTTCGAGTTCCATCGGCTTGAGAATGGCCAGGCCGTACACATCGAGTATGAGGTTGCCGTTGTCGGTGGTGAAGCCCTGGCGCAGGGCCGGCTGGCCGCCGAGCTTCACCAGTTCGCGCCCGACATGGGAGCGCGCCATGGGGATCACCTCCACCGGCAGCGGAAATTTCCCGAGCACGCCGACGAGCTTGGATTCGTCGGCGATGCACACGAACTTCTGCGCCACCGCGGCGACGATTTTCTCGCGCGTGAGCGCGCCCCCGCCGCCCTTGATCATCGCGAGGTGCTCGGTGATTTCGTCGGCGCCGTCCACGTAGACGGGCAGTTCGTTCACGCTGTTCAGGTCGACCACGCGGATGCCGTGGGCTTTGAGCCTGTCTGCGCTCGCCTGCGAGCTCGCCACGGCACCGTCGATCCGGCTTTTGATTTTCGCCAGCTCGTCGATGAAAAAATTGGCCGTTGAACCGGTGCCGACGCCGACGATGGCGTCCTCGACCACGTACTTGATCGCCTCGCGGGCAACCGCGAGCTTCAGTTCGTCCTGGGTCATCGTTGTTCCGTATTCGGGCTAGGATTTCTTGGGCGCGTACAAATCGGTGATGCTGCCGAGCGCCATTTCGGCAGCGAAGAACGGGGTTTCCGAAAGCGTCGGATGGGGGTGAATGGAGAGGCCGATGTCCTCCATGTCCGCGCCCATCTCCAGCGCGAGCACCATTTCGGCGATCAGTTCCCCGGCGTTCACGCCGACGATGCCGGCGCCGAGTATGCGTTTGCTCGTCTTGTCGTAGAGCAGTTTGGTCACGCCCTCGTCGCGGCCGATCGACTGCGCCCTGCCGCTTGCTGCCCAGGGGAAGCTCGCCTTGTCGTAAGCGATGCCCTGCTTCTTCGCTTCGGTTTCGGTCAAGCCCATCCAGGCGACTTCGGGATCGGTGTAGGCAACCGATGGAATGGTCATCGCGTCGAACGCGACCTTGTGACCGGCAATGGTCTCGGCCGCCACCTTGGCCTCGTGCGTGGCCTTGTGCGCGAGCATCGGCTCGCCGCAGACATCGCCGATGGCGAAGATGTGCGGCACGTTGCTGCGCTGCTGCTTGTCCACGGCGATGAAACCGCGCGCGTCGACGGAGACGCCGGCACGGTCGGCGCCGATGTCAGCGCCATTGGGGCGGCGCCCCACGGCCATCAGCACGCGGTTGAACATTTGCTGCTGCGGCTTGACCTCGCCTTCGAAACTGGCAAGCAGTCCCTCGTCCTTGGGCTCGAGCTTCACCACCTTGGTATTCAGGTAAACCGCCTCGTAGCGTTTCTCGATGCGTTTGGCGAGCGGCCGGATCAGATCGCGGTCGGCGCCCGGTATCAGCCCGTCGGCCAATTCCACCACCGTCACCTTTGAGCCGAGCGCATCGTAGACGCAAGCCATCTCCAGGCCGATGATGCCCCCGCCGATCACCAGCAGCCGCCGCGGGATGTCCGCGAGCTGCAGCGCCCCGGTCGAATCCATCAGGCGCGCGTCGTCGTAAGGGAAGCCCGGAATCCGCGTCACGCGCGAACCGGCCGCGATAATGCAGGCATCGAAGGAAACGCGCTTTACGCCTTCGGCCGTCTCCACCGCGATCAGATTGGGCGATTCGAATTTCCCCACGCCTTGCAGCGTCGTCACTTTGCGCTGCTTGGCCAGCGCCACCAGGCCCTTGGTCAGCTTGCCCACCACCGTGTCCTTCCATCCGCGCAGCTTGTCGATGTCGATCTTGGGCTTGCCGAATGTGATGCCGGAGTGCGCCAGTTCCTCGGCTTCCGTCACCACCTTGGCCGCGTGCAGCAGCGCTTTGGAAGGGATGCAACCGACGTTGAGGCAGACGCCGCCCAGCGTCGCATGGCGCTCGATCAGCACGACTTTCTTGCCCAGGTCGGCGGCGCGAAACGCTGCCGTGTAGCCGCCCGGGCCCGCACCCAGGACCACGACTTCCGCGTGCAGGTCCGCATTTTCCGATATTGCTGCGGGAACCGCCGCCGGTGCCGAACTTGTAGTAGCGGCCCCCGCGCTGCTTTCAGACTTCCCCGCCGAAGCAGCCGGAGCAGCCGCCTGTGCGCTCGGCGCTGCCGCCTCTTGCGGCGCCGCCACATCGCCTGTTCCGGTCATCAACATGATCAGCGTGCCCTCGGACACCTTGTCGCCGACCTTGAGTTTCATCTCCTTCACCACGCCCGCGGCCGGAGAAGGAATTTCCATCGTCGCCTTGTCGGACTCCACGGTGATGAGCGAGGTCTCCTTCTCCACCGCGTCACCGGGCTTTACCAGGACCTCGATGACATCGATATCCTTGAAGTCGCCGATGTCCGGGACTTTGACCTCGATTGTGTCGCTCATGCGTATCCCCGCTTCAGTTGAATAATGTGCACTTGGTGGAACGCGGCCCGGCCTTACAGCAAGGAACGCCGGATGTCGGACAGCACCGACGCGAGATAAGAGGTAAAGCGCGCGGCCGAGGCGCCGTCGATGACGCGGTGATCATAGGACAGCGACAGCGGCAGCATCAGCCGCGGCACGAACTGGCCGGACTCGCCTTTGCCGCCGGCCCAAACGGGGCGCATCGCGGACCTGGACACGCCGAGTATGGCCACTTCCGGCGCATTGATGATGGGTGTGAATGCCGAGCCGCCGATGCCGCCGAGGCTGGAGATGCTGAATGTCCCGCCCTGCATGTCTCCCGGCTTCAGTTTTTTGTCGCGCGCCAGCTTGGACACCTCCGCCAGTTCGCGCGCGAGGTCGTACACGCCCTTGCGATCGGCGTCGCGTATCACCGGCACCACCAGGCCGTCCGGCGTGTCCACCGCCACACCGATGTGAAAATATTTTTTCAGCACCAGATTCTCGCCGCCGCGGTCGAGCGAGGCATTGAATTCCGGATACTGGCGCAAGGCGGTGACGCAGGCCTTGATCAGGAAGGCGAGCATGGTGAGCTTGAAGCCCTGTTTTTCACTCGCCGCACCACTGTCCTTTCGGAAGGCCTCGAGCTCGGTGATGTCGGCTTCGTCGAACTGCGTCACATGCGGGATGGAAATCCAGTTTCGATGCAGATTGGCGCCCGAGAGCTTTTTTATGCGCGACAGGGGTTTCAGCTCGATCGGCCCGAACTTGGCGAAATCCACCTGCGGCCAGTCCGGAAGATTGAACGGAACGCCGCCTGCCGCCGCAGGCGCCGCTGTCGCGGCCGCCGGCGCCTGCGTGAGCACGCCCTTGACGAAAGCCTGCACGTCTTCCTGGGTGATGCGCCCCTTGGGACCGGATCCGCGAATCTTTGCGAGATCGGCGCCGAGTTCGCGCGCGAACTTGCGCACCGAAGGACTGGCATGCGGCTGGAACGCGGGCACTTCCGCGACGGGTTCGAGCGGGACCGGCGCGGGCTTGGGAATTGGCGGGGCCGCCGGCTCGGCTGCGGGCGCGCTCGCCGCGGCCGGCTTGGCAGGCGCGGGTGCGGGGGCAGGTGTGTCCGCCGCCTTCGCCGCGGGAGCCTCGCCTTCGCTTTCTTCCAGCAGCAGTATCATGCTGCCCTCGGCCACCTTGTCGCCGATCTTGAGCTTGAGTTCCTTCACCACGCCTGCTGCGGGGGAAGGAATCTCCATGGTCGCCTTGTCCGATTCGACCGTTATCAGCGACGCTTCCTTGGCCACCGTATCGCCCGGTTTGACCAGGATCTCGATGACATCGACACCCTTGAAATCGCCGATGTCGGGGACTTTGATCTCCGTGATGCTCGCCATGGTCGTTCCTTTTAGATCCTGTTGATATGAGGGGACCGATCCCCTCATACTTCCCTAGATGAAGCCGTTGCAGAATTCATGCTGCAACGGTTTCTTACACGCTTGCCGGATTCGGCTTGTTCGGGTCGATGCCGTATTTCTTGATCGCGGCGGCAACCACCGAGGTCTTGATCTTCCCCTGGTCGGCAAGCGCCTTGAGCGCTGCCAGCGCGACCCAGTGGCGGTCGACTTCAAAAAAGTCGCGCAGCTTCTCGCGCGTGTCCGAGCGGCCGAAGCCGTCGGTGCCGAGCGCCCGGTAGGACCGGCCCGCGGGAATGAACGGGCGTATCTGTTCGGCAAAGGTTTTCATGTAGTCGCTCGACGCCACGATCGGGCCTTCACTGTCCTTGAGCTTTTTCTCGACCCAGGATTCGCGCGGCGCCTCCGCGGGATGCAGCAGGTTCCAGCGCTCGCAGGCCAGTCCGTCGCGGCGCAATTCGGTGAAGCTCGGGCAGCTCCAGATGTCGGCGCTGACGCCCCAGTCTTTTTCCAGCAATTCGCCTGCGGCGATCACCTCGCGCAATATGGTGCCCGAACCGAGCAGCTGGACCCTGGGCGGCTTGTCCGCGCCGGTTTTTCCCTTGAGCTTGGGTCCCGGCTTGAACAGGTACATACCCTTGAGAATTCCTTCTTCCGCACCTTCGGGCAGGCCGGGGTGGGTGTAGTTCTCATTCATGACGGTAACGTAGTAGTACACGTCTTCCTGCCTGGTCACCATGCGCGTGAGGCCGTCATGGATAATCAGCGCGAGTTCATAGCCGAACGTCGGATCGTAGGAAATGCAGTTCGGGATCACGGAGGACAGGATGTGCGAATGCCCGTCCTCGTGCTGCAGGCCCTCGCCATTCAAGGTGGTGCGTCCGGCAGTGCCGCCCAGCAGGAATCCGCGCGCGCGCTGATCACCTGCGGCCCAGGCCAGATCGCCGATGCGCTGCAATCCGAACATCGAATAGAAAATATAAAACGGAATGCTGACGACGTTGGTGGTGCTGTAGGACGTGGCCGCCGCGATCCATGAGCAGAACGCGCCGGCTTCGTTGATGCCTTCCTCCAGAATCTGCCCGGCCGTATCCTCGCGATAGTAGGTCACCTGGTCGCGGTCGACCGGGACGTATTTCTGCCCCTCGGAGGAATAAATGCCGAGCTGGCGGAACATGCCTTCCATGCCAAAGGTGCGCGCTTCATCGGGCACGATGGGGACGATGTGCTTGCCCAGGTTCTTGTCGCGCAGGAGCGCATTGAGTATGCGCACGAAGGCCATGGTGGTGGAGATTTCGCGGTCCGTGGGCTTCAATACCGCATCCAGCGCCGACAGGGGCGGCACCTCGGGCACGGCGTCGGCCTTGCGCCGGCGGCTGGGCAGGTAGCCGCCCAGCGCCTGGCGGCGCGCATGCAGATATTTCATCTCCGGCGAATCGGCCGGCGGAACAAAGAAGGGCAATTCCTCCAGCTTGTCGTCCGGTATCGGGATGTTGAATCGATCGCGAAACTGGCGGATCGAGTCGACGTCCATTTTCTTCTGCTGATGGGTGGCCATCTTGCCTTCGCCGATCTTGCCCATGCCATAGCCCTTGACCGTCTTGGCGAGGATCACCGTCGGCTGGCCTTTGTGTTTCGCTGCGGCGGCGTAGGCCGCGTAGATTTTATGCGGATCGTGTCCGCCGCGGTTGAGGCGCCAGATATCGGCATCGCTCATTTTCGACACCATTTCGAGCAACTTCGGATGCTTGCCGAAGAAGTGTTTGCGCACGAAGGCGCCGTCGTTGGCCTTGAAGTTTTGGTACTCGCCATCGACCGCCTCTTCCATGACGCGCAGCAGTATGCCTTCCTTGTCGCGCGCCAGCAGTTTGTCCCAGTAAGAGCCCCAAATCAGTTTGATGACGTTCCAGCCCGAGCCGCGAAAATCGCCTTCCAGTTCCTGGATGATCTTGCCGTTGCCGCGCACCGGGCCGTCCAGTCGCTGCAGGTTGCAATTGATGACGAAAATCAGGTTGTCGAGCTTTTCGCGCGCCGCCATGGAAATGGCGCCCAGCGATTCGGGCTCGTCGGTCTCGCCGTCGCCCAGAAAAGCCCAGACCTTGCGGTTCTCGGTGTTGGCCAGGCCGCGCGCATGCAGGTACTTGAGGTAGCGCGCCTGGTAGATCGCCTGGATCGGTCCCAAACCCATGGACACCGTGGGAAACTGCCAGAAATCCGGCATGAGCCAGGGGTGGGGGTAGGAGGTGACGCCGGTGCCGTCGACATCGCGGCGGAAATTGACCAGCTGTTCCGCACTCAGGCGTCCTTCGAGCAGGGCGCGCGCATAGATCCCCGGGGCGGAATGTCCCTGAAAGTAGATCAGATCGCCGCCGTGATCGGCGCTGGGTGCGTGCCAGAAATGGTTCTGTCCGATGCCGAACAGCGTTCCCACGGAAGCAAAGCTGGCAATGTGGCCACCGAGATCACCCTCGACCTTGTTCGCCTTGGCCACCATGATCATCGCATTCCAGCGGCAGTAGGCGCGAATGCGATCTTCCAGCGCGGCATCCCCGGGGGAGCGCTCCTCCATGTGCGGCGGAATAGTATTGATATAGGCGGTCTGCGCCTTATAGGGCAGATAGGCGCCCGAGCGGCGCGCCTTGTCGATCAGCTTTTCCAGCAGGTAGTGGGCGCGCTCGGCGCCCTCTCGCTCCAGCACGGCTTCGAGCGCGTCCAGCCATTCCTGGGTTTCCAGGGAATCGGGATCGTTGGCTGCGGGAAAATCGGGAACGGCTGACATGGCAACTCCTTCTCGGCTGCAGTGGCGATTTACTACCAGCGGTCTAACGAGGCGACGACCTCGCGCGGACGGAGCGCGCAAGCCGCTTTGGTTTCAAATCACGGATTTCCGTTGGAATATTATACAGTGACCAAGCCCAAGGCCATCGTTCCGGCGGGACGCAGGCGTCGCGCGCCGACGCACTCATGCTAGCATTGCCCGCTCCCGGACTGCCCGATCGGCGCTCGCGCGCTTCCTCAGACAATTGAACACCGAAAGATCATCGCTATGAATGACATCAATCCACTACTGGACTTCACTGGCTTACCGCGTTTTGCGGCGATCAGGGCGGAACACGTTGCGTCTGCCATAGACCGGCTGCTGGAGGAAAACCGCGCGTGCGTCGACAAGCTGACCCAGGCGGAGACGCCGGCGACCTGGGCCGCCTTTGTGTCACCGCTGGAGGATGCGAACGAGCGGTTGGCTCGCGCATGGGGCGCGGTCGGGCATTTGCACGGCGTGCTCGATTCGCCCGAGCTGCGCGCGGCCTACAACGCGAACCAGCCCAAGATCGTGCAGTACTACACCGAACTTGGCCAGAATCTGAAATTGTTCGAAAAGTACAAGGTCTTGAGGGCTGCGCCCGAATTCGCCGCGTTGTCACCGGCGCAGCGCCGAATCGTGGAAAACGAGATCCGCGATTTCCGTCTCTCCGGCGCGGAGTTGTCGCAGGACAAGAAGCTGCGCTTTGCGGCCATTTCGGAGGAACTTGCGCAGCTGTCCACAAAGTTCTCCGAAAACGTGCTCGACGCCACCAACGCTTTTTCGCTCTACGTCGAGGACCGGAGCGAGCTTGCCGGAATTCCCAACGACGTGATCGAAGCCGCGCGTACCGCGGCGGACAAGGACGGCAAGCCCGGCTGGAAATTCAGCCTGCAGGCTCCCTCCTACGTGCCTTTCATGCAATATGCGGAAAACCGCGGACTGCGCGAGCAACTGTACCGGGCATACGTCACGCGCGCGAGCGAATTCGGCAAACCCGAATTCGACAATACGTCACTGATCACGCGGATACTCAGGCTGCACCACGAAGCGGCGCAGCTGCTGGGCTACGCGAACCACGCAGAAGTTTCGCTGGTTCCGAAAATGGCGCAAACGCCGCAGCAGGTGCTCGAGTTCCTGGAGGACCTCGCCGCCAAGGCGCTGCCTTTCGCCCGGAAAGACTATGCGGAACTCAGCAGCTTTGCCGCGACCGAGCTGGGCCTGGCGCAGCTCGAGGCCTGGGATCTCGCTTACGCTTCGGAACGATTGCGTGCGGCGCGCTACGCTTTCTCCGATCAGGAGGTAAAGCAGTATTTCCCCGAAGCCAAGGTGATGCAGGGCATGTTCCGTCTGGTGGAGTCGATATTCGACCTGCGCATCCAGCCTGATCAGGCCGAAACCTGGGATCCTGCCGTGCGTTTTTTCCGCATCAATGACGCGGAGGGAAAGCTGCTCGGCCAGTTCTACCTCGACCCCTATGCGCGCGATACGAAGCGCGGCGGCGCATGGATGGACGAGGCCATCAGTCGCCGCAGGCTAGACGCGCGATTGCAAACTCCGGTGGCCTATCTCACCTGTAATTTCTCGGCCCCCGTCGGGGACAAGCCCGCGCTGTTCACACACGACGAGGTGCTGACGCTGTTCCACGAATTCGGCCATGGTCTGCACCATATGCTCACCCGCGTGGACTACATCGGCGTGTCCGGCATCCACGGGGTGGAGTGGGACGCGGTCGAACTGCCCAGCCAGTTCATGGAGAACTTCTGCTGGGAATGGGAAGTGCTGGCGCACATGAGCGCACACGCGGACAGCGGCATAGCGCTGCCGCGCCCACTGTACGACAAGATGCTCGCCGCCAAAAACTTCCAAAGCGGCATGCAGACCGTGCGCCAGCTCGAGTTCGCGCTGTTCGACATGCATCTGCACTACGATTTCGATCCCACGGGCGCCAAGAGCCCGCAGCAGTTGCTGGATGAAATCCGCAGCCGGGTCGCGGTGGCGGTCCCGCCGGCGTACAACCGTTTCCAGAACAATTTTTCGCATATTTTCGCCGGCGGGTACAGCGCCGGCTATTACAGCTACAAGTGGGCCGAAGTGCTTTCGGCCGACGCCTACAGCCTGTTCGAAGAGAACGGCGTGTTGGACGGCGGCAGCGGCCAGCGCTTTCGCGACGAGGTGCTCGCGGTCGGCGGCAGCCGGCCTGCACTTGAGTCGTTCAAGGCCTTTCGCGGGCGTGAGCCCAACGTGGACGCACTGCTTCGCCATAGCGGCATGACCGCAGCCTGAACGCCGGCGGCGCGCGCGGCGCCGCGCCAAATCCATTCCTCCCCGCGAGACCACCGTCCCTGGCGGTGCATAAACAAAATACTCGCCTGGATAGTTCGTAGCTGTCTGAATTATCAGCGAAACTTTATTCGGCGCAGGAACGAGGTACAAAAATAATGTACTTCGGCGCTTGTGCCGGCACCTCGATACGCGCCGCATTCAGCCTGCTTTTCGCGTCTAGTCCATTGATAAACAACAGCATATATCTCCGTCTTGCGTGGTTGGCATGGTCGTTGCGTTAGCTATAAGCAAAAGAAACCCTGCGAGGAAGCGAACATGGACGAGAAGACAAAAATCCTGGTGGTCGACGATGAAGAAGTCGTGCGGCTCAGCCATATCAGGACGCTGGCAAGCGTTCATTGCAACGTAGAGGTGGTTCGGGACGGTAACGAAGCGCTGAATGTCATGGAGCAACGGCCGGCCGATGTAGTACTGCTCGATCTGCGCATGCCCGGGATGGACGGCATGGCGGTTCTCAAAACGATAAAGCAAAGATGGCCGGAAACCGAAGTGGTCATTATCACCGGATATCCGACCGTGGAGACCGCCAAGGAAGCGGTTCGCCTGGGTGCATACGATTATCTTGCGAAACCGGTCGGCCCCGACGACGTAATCAATGTCGCGAACGGCGCGATGACACAGAAGAAGTGGTCCCTGCACCGGGACCGGAATGAACCGGAAGAAGGGACCGGCGCACAGGCCGGTTCCGGATGGAAACCAAACGATCTTACTTACTGAAACAAGGAGAATGCCATGAGTGCCTTACACAAAGTTCTGGTAGTTGATGATGACCCGGTGGTCGGCAGGAGTTTCGACCGCGTACTGTCCGGCAAAGGCTACGCGGTGATTACCGCGGCCAGCGGACAGGAAGCGCTCGACAAGCTCGAGACGGAAAATTATGACCTCGTGTTCACCGACATCAAGATGCCCGGGATGAGCGGCCTCGACATGGCTGAACAGGTGAAACAGCGCCGTCCGTGGCTGCCGGTAGTCATCGTCACCGGCTACGGCTCGCCGGGGAACGAAGCCCGCGCAGCGGCGGCAGGCGTGTCCGGCTTCCTGCGCAAACCGCTTTCACCGGAAATGATCGAGGACAGCGCTCAAAAAGCCCTGTCTGAAAAAAGCGCAGCGGAACAAAGCGCGGACGCGGCCCCGGCCGTCATCGCGCCTGCCGCGGTCCCCGCGCAGAGCAGGGTGCAGAATGTCGCGCGCGTGGTCAAGAATATCGCGCTGTTCCTCGCGGCGCCGTTTATCGGACTCGCCTACATCCTCGCCTTCCCGATTGTCGGGCTGGTGATGCTTGCGGGAATGGCCCTCCAGGCGCAGAAGAAAAAATCTGAAGAGGCGGCCAAGCTGGAACCGACAGCGCCAGCGAAATCAAGCTTCGTGAAAAGCACCGCCATATTCCTCGCGGCGCCTTTCATCGGGCTGGCATTCATCATCGCCGGACCCATCGTAGGACTGGTAATGTTGCTCTGGTTCGGTTTTCAGGCCTGGGGCAAACTCGGTGCGAAGGCTATCGCCGAGCACTCCGACGCCGAGTAAGATGTCATCGACAAAAAAGGGCGGGGGAAATCCCCGCCCTTTTTTTGTCTGCGATAAGCCGCCGCCTCCTGCAACAGTCCGGGTCGCCCTGCACTCCAGACGTTCGGGGCGCTTGCCTTACTTGCCGCTGCCCGGCTCTTCCTCTATTTCCTCGTAGCCGTTGAACATGGACTTGATGTGAGCCATGCGCGTGTGGCCGAGCGTCGCGAGGTAGATGTGCATGAAGATAAAACCGGAGAAGAAGATGAAAATCAGCACATGGGCGGTGTCCACCACCCGCACCCCTCCGAGCATGTCGATCATGCCGGAAAAGCGCTTGACGTCCCACAACAGCACGCCCGTCCAGAATTGCAAAGGCACCAGCAGCAGCATGATGACCTGGTAGCTCATGCTCTGCATCGAATTGAATTTTTCGTAGACGCTGACGTGGTGTGGATTGGGGTCGCCCTTGAAAATGCCGTAGCCATAGAACATGGCCTGGCGCAGGCTCGCGCGGAAATGCTTCATCGGGCTCAATTCGGGGTGATAAACCCGGATTTTGTCTGTAAACAGATAGTAGAGCAGCCAGATGAAGAAATTGCCGATGAGCACGAATCCGATCCAGTCGTGCACGACCACCGCCGTCCGGAACGACACCAGATCGATCAATCCGATGTAACGGATCTGAAATCCGGTGAAAATCATCACCACGAATCCGAACGCGTTGATCCAGTGCCAAATCCTGACTGGAAGCGGGTGGACATAAATTCTGTGCATTGCCTAGTTCCTTTTACTTTGCAGTGTCGGCCGGATTGCGGAGGACTCGGGTCAATCTGTACCCGATAACTCAGGAGTCTTCCTTCCCGCTGATTCTCTTCGCGTATTTCTTGAATAACCAGCGGATCGTCATATGACCCAGGGGTGCGCCGATACCGCCCAGCACGGCAAGGGCGAGGAGCCAGTCCAGCAGTTTGATGCGGGTCCCGCCGATAGCGTAAAACCCGCTTACCGAATCCACGGAAATGATGGAGTTGAGGACCTCGGGCTTTGCACCATAGCGCACCTGTCTGCCGTCGGGGCCGACGATGGAAACCGTGACGCTCTGGAACGGATCGGCGCCCTGCTGGTGACATTTTGCGCAGTCCCGAATCGCTTGCGCGCTGCGCACGAGTTGATGCGCTTCAACGCCCGTGCTGACCTCGAGGCGGCCGCGCAGGGTCGTGTCTGTTCCCTCGGAATTGAACCCGCGCAGCAGGCTACGCAATGCCAGCGCGTCCAGGCCGCCGCCCTTGGCGTCGGCCAGGCGCGCACGGCTTTCGAACTGCGGTACACCCTCTTTTTCGGCAACACGCTCTTTCGCCACTGCGTCATAAAGCCTGAGGTCGACCTTGCGTTTTGCGTTGGGTGAATGACACGCCGGACAGGACACCGCGTCGAAATGCCGTCCGGCATTCGGCAGCCATTTCTGGTGGGCTTCCAGCGCATCCTGGTGACACCCCAGGCAGGCGCTCTTCAACCTGTCGCCCTTGGACGCGGCGCTTACGTCGTGGGCATTGTGACAGCTGGAGCAGCCCAGGGTGGCCTGGCCATGCACGCTGCCGGTGTAGGCGGTGAAAATGGGATCGTGGCACTTGCTGCAGGGCGCGCCGGTCGACGCCTCATAGGCCTGCTTGGCCATCACCGCATGCGGGCTGTGGCAGTCCGTACAAACAGGCGCATAGGCGTTGCCGTCACGGAGTTGGGCCGCATGTATGCTGCCCTCGTACTGCTTGGCGACGGGCGCGTGGCAGGATTCGCACACCTTCGTCATCGCGAGCGAATATTCGCGGCTGCCGGCGATCTTCCTCTTGATCGGGGGATGGTTCTCGAACGAGGTATCCGCATGGCAGACCGCACACCCGATCTTGCTATGGACTGATTTCGCAAACGCCGCGCCTTCCACCTGCAATGAAAGCACGTCACCGTTCGCCAGTTTCATCTCCATTCCCTTCGAGGAATGGCATGCCAGGCACTGTTCGTCGAGCTGGGATATGGCGCTGTCGGCCGCGCCGGAACTCGGACTCGCCGCGAAGAGCATTGCCGCAGCCAAAACCAGCCTGACGACAAGGGTCAATCGCGCATGCAATCGCGCTTTTATCGCCGTGATTCTTCTCAGCGAACTTCCCATTCCCAGCCTCCAATTACATGCCTTTGCGGCAATGACCGCGTATGGTAAGCCGGCGTGGTTCCCGGGGGCTTGATATTGATCAAACGAGGATGCTGGAATAGCGATACAGGCTCGTGCGGCCGGTTCGCGTAGCGCTTCGCGACTGCTGGCGCGGCATATCTGCCGGGGCGTCGACCACCGCACCCCGGATCACGACTATTTTTGCAGAGGCAGGCGTACGATAAACGTCGTTCCCGTTCCCAGCTCGCTCTCGACGTTAATCGTTCCATCGTGGCTGTCAACGATTCCCCAGCTGACCGCGAGTCCGAGGCCGTTTCCGTGCTCGCCTTTGGTGGTGAAAAACGGCTCGAAAATCCGCGACAAATCCTCCTTTCGGATTCCCTGGCCTGTATCGGCTATTTTTACCTGTATGAATTCCTTGTGCCCGATTTCGTCCACTGCCTGCCATCGTTGCCAGGCACATTCCGGATTCGTGCAGCCCTCGAATTTACCGTTTGACAGGACATCAAAACAGCAGACGGATGATCCGCATTCCGGACACTTGACATTTTCCTCGACCAACGAAGCGTTGCATTGCGGACATGAAACCCGCACTTCCCTTCCTTTTTCGATCGTGATGCCGTATTCGTGGCGGTGTTTTCCGTAAACCGGATCCAGGTTTATGGTGCCCACATTGCCGTTGGCTGCAATCTTTACTTTCACGCTCGGCAGGCCGTAGATTTTCAGTTCGCTGTCCATCAGGTCGTGCCCTTTCGGGCAAACTGCGGCCTTGATCTGTGCCAGCCCCTGCGGCGAGAGCGATATCACTGAAGCATCGACGGAAATCTTGCCGCCGTTGTCTCCGATCGCGTCGGCGGCGTTCACAAACAGGTTTATGAAAACCTGCTGAATCTGATTCGCATCGATTTTCACTTCGGGCAGGGACGTATCGAAATGCGCGTCAAGCTCGATCTTCTTGAGCAAGAGCTGGCTTGCGACCACTTCGATCGCGTTTTTCAAAACCTTGTTGACGTCCGCGCTGTGCTTTTTCGGAACAGACTGCCGGGAAAAATCGAGCAGGCTCTTGACGATCTCCCTGCTGCGTATTGTTTCCCGGACGATGACTTCGAGGTTCTCCTGCAGTTCCGGATTGTCCTTGGTCCGCTTGAGAAGAAAGCTGCTGTACGTCAGCACACCCGTAAGCGGGTTGTTGATTTCGTGCGCAACACCCGCTGCGAGCCTCCCAAGCGACGCCATCTTGTCGGCGTGAAACAGCTGCTGTTTGGCTTCCGCGAGGCTCTTGGTCATTTTGTTGAATGACCTTGCGAGTATTCCCAGTTCATCCTTGCCGGGCGATTCTATCTCGTAACTCAAATTCCCCGAGCTCACCTGATTGGTTGCCTTCACCAACTCCCTGACGGGTTTGCCGATCCATTTTCTGACGAAATAAGCGATAAACACGCTCAAAGCGAGGATTGCGATGGCGGCAAAAATGATCAATCTGAACTTGCTGTCCTCCACCTGCTGGTCGACATTCTTCAAGTCCATCTTGATGTCGAGCACCCCCAGCACGGTTTGGTCCTTGGTGTGCGCATGGCAGGCCGCCTGGTGGCAGGTCGGCTGGTTGTAAATCGGATTGATGACGGCGAGTATGCGCGGGGAATCCGGACTGATCCGGTAGATCCGCATTCTTTCGTCGATCGGCAGCCTCTGCAAGGGCGCATTTGCCGTATGGCACGCGTAGCAGCTTTCGGCATGCTTATCGACCGATTTTCCGATCGAATCACCGCGCGAAGAAAATGTAACGACGCCTTCCTTGTTGAGTATCCGGATCTCCGTAATACTCGAGTCGTGAGAGACGGTATTGATGATCGCGTGCACTTCGTCTCTTTTGTTTTCCAGCATGCTGGTAAGCGTGCTGTTCTTGATTGCCTCGCTCAGCTGGTTCGCATGTATTCCCGCCTGGGAAATCAGTGCATCAGTCTGTGCACCGATGCTGAAATAGGAAAATACACCGATGATAAAAACGGTGAATACGCCGACGGCTAGTATCAGCCTTAAACTTATTCTTGTTACCATTTGGATTCCAGATGCCGATGCTTCAAATCATCGCGCGTCAATTAACTCAAGAGATCGGTTACGGCCGACAAAACACGCCGCGCACCGGGCAGAAAGGGCTTTTAGCCGAAGCCGTATGCGCATGCGCCAACTGGAATGCTACAGGCCGGGGCGTTGACGCAATACGCATCCGCATATCCGGTCCGCCAATTCGACAAGCTAAAAGCCTTCGTAACTGTTTGTCGAATCGCTTTCCCGTTTCCGTGCAGCGTCCTTCCTTTCAGGGCCCGAGAGGTACCTGATCAGGAGCACACCCAAAACCAGAAACGACAACAACAGGAGATATGCCAGGCCTTTTGTCTCGAAGATATTTATGTAGCTGTAATATTCCATCGCGCATCCTTACTCTATTCCTTGCTGAATACCGACATGCGGGTCACTATCCACCTGAAGACCCATATTTCCACAAAGACAACCATGAGCGTCACGGTTAGCTCCTGCCACGACGGATAGTACTTGTCCACGACATACCAGTTGTAGGCGATCAGACATACATTCTGCCGGTTGAGGATGACGCCCAACACGGTCATGATTGCCGCCGTCTTGATTACGCCGAATCGCTTGTTTCTCACACCGTAGGCAAACATAAAGCACGGGACCAGCACAAAACCGATCACCTCAACCAGATACCAATAGCCCCAGGACGTATTGATCAGCGTCCATTTTTCCCCGTGCATGAAAATAAATGCCAGGAAAAAATAGTAGACAAACATGGTGATGGCCGCACCCTTGGCCAGACCCAGGATGATGTCGTTATGAGAATGGTGGGTTTTTTGGCCGATCAGGTTGCTGAAGATCTTGGAACTCATGGTTCCCTCGAATATGACCATCGCCAGTCCACCGAAAATGCTGGATACAAAATACAGGAGCGGGATGTATTCGGAATACCAGAGCGGATGAATTTTCGGTTTGGCCATCAAAAACATCGCGCCGATGCCGGATTGGTGGAGCATCGAGAGCGTGATGCCCACTATCACCGTGCCCAGCGTCATGCTGGTGAGAAACTTGCGCAGTTTTTCCCAGTGCGCCCACTCGGCAATGGTTGGCGAAAATTCCAGAAACAGCGCGCCCGTATAGAGAAGGAAGTGCCATGCCACCAGAAACAGAACGGAGTTGTATCCGAATGAGTTTCCGATGATCGGATTTATGATGTGCCAGGGTCTTCCCAAATCCAGCAACAGAGCGCCCGAATAGAAAATGTACGCCAACAGCCCGTTCAGTATCGTCACCTTGAGGATTGAATGATATTTCTCAATTCTCAGCACATATACGACGAAGCAGAGGACATAAGCGCCGCCGGCAAGTGCCACACCGGTCATTACGTCGAAGCCGATCCAGAACCCGAACGGATACTGTTGAGACAGGTTGGTGACCGCCCCCAGTCCCAGCGTAAAGCGAAAATAGAGAATCACCAGTCCGACGAGAATGACCGGGATGGAAATGACATTGAACGGGGTCAGCCACTTGCCGCGGGGCTTCAATTCCTGCAGGAAGAATTTCGCAAACCGAACAAGTTCGTTCGTGGGGATTGCCGCTGTATTCATTTGTCCGCCCCTGTCTCTGTCCAGCCGTCCTCTTCACGCACTTCGTCTTTTCTATCTGTCAGCATATTCAGTGCCAGCAAGAACGCCGGGACACCGAATTCAATGAGCGGAATGGAAATAAGAAATTCTCTCGTGTATTCCGGATAGGGTATGGTTCCGAGGTCGGTTCTAAACCCGATCTGGTCAAACGGAACGGAGGACAGGTACAGCCAGCCCGTTCCTCCCACTTCGTTTTCACCGTAGATGTGATGCACATATTTGTCCGGATGGCTGTACACACGATGCCGCGCAATTTCCATCAGCTCTCTCTTCTGGCCAAACATCAGGGTGTCCGTCGGACAGGCCTCCACGCAGGCGGGTTTCTTTCCCTCCTGCAATCGCTCGTAGCACATGGTGCATTTCATAATTCTCGGATTCCACCCGGAATACTCGAATTTCGGGATGTCGAACGGGCACGAAATCATGCAAAACCGGCATCCCATGCACTTATCCCCGTCCCAGGTCACCGGCCCTTCCTTGGTCTTGAGCATTGCGTTTACTAAACACGCAGCCGCGCATGCGGGCTGCCAGCAATGCAGGCAGTTCTTCTTTACGAATACAGGGCCTTTTTCCGTTTCGAATCGATTCACGATCGTGTACTGCTTTTCGCTTGTATCCCTGATCTTTTCAAGTGCATTGTCGTTCTTCGTATCCGGGACAAAGTTGCTCTGCGCTTCCGAGCAGGCGACTTCGCAGGACCTGCACCCGATGCACCGGGTTGTATCGACGAGTACACCCACGAATTCCTTGGGCGGTATCGCAGTGTCGGCTTTGATGTTGAGGTTGGGTACGCCGCCTGCAGCTACGGTAGCCGTTGCCATGAAAAACTGTCTTCTATCCACGATATGTCCTATCTAGATACGGCGCATTGACTGAATATCATCGATCCAGGGTTTTTTCGCCGGAATGGCATTTTTCGCAAGCGCTGCCGGCTTCCTTGCCCACACCCACCTGGTGGCATTTCCAGCACTGCTTGTGAACCACCACTTTCGAACTGAGCGTTTCATCGGCAATGTTTACCGGATTGGTGCGATGGCATCCCGAGCACGTGTACGCACTCTCTTTCGTCGTATCCGAATCGATATGACAAATCGCGCATTTGATCGAGGAGGATTTGAAATAGTCGGGATGAGGGGTATTTAACGTCTTGACATTTATCGGGCATTTGGCCGATGAGGATTTGACATCTGCTGTTCGCGGCGCGCCCAGGGGCTTTGCATTCAGCGAATGGTGGCACTCGACGCACTGGATCCCGCGGTCCTTGATGTGCATCTCATGGGTAAACGTCACCTCGCCCACCGAGGAAGGAAAGCTCTTTACCGACGGAATCGCGAGTGTGTCCGATTTGCACGGCAGGCTGACCGCGAGGAGAAGAATCAACGAGCCGGCTGCAGCGAGATACTTGAACATGGCTACCCCTTTCGGATATTCGACTGAGCGCCTACGACCGGTTCAGGCTGCTATCCGCCGGCGCAGAAAGGCATTGGCAAACGCTTCGACCAGCCTTTCGTCCGCTTTTTGATCTGCTGCCTTGTCCGCGCCTCGGACTGTCGGCGTTCCCGCGGCGCCGTCCTGTTCGATTCCTTTTGCGAGCTCGGCGTATTTGTCAATTTCCTCGCGATACCAGTTGATGGTATCGGCGCCGATCTTCAGGGAGTGCAATTCTTCCGCTAGGTCGGACGGATCGATGCAACACATCCAACTCAACTCGAACGGACTCAGCGCGATCAGATCCGGGTGTTCAAGATGTTCCTTGTTGATCATTGTGACCTTTCCGCTGATCGGCGATGCGACGTCGATGGTGTGTCCGTTGTGCGTAATCGAGAAGAGCGGGTCACCCCGCTTTACGTCCTTGTTTGGTTTGGGCAGTTCCACCTTGTCGATCTGTTTGATGATCTTGCGCACGAAGTCGTCGATTCCAACACGAGCGATGCCGTTCATTTCCACATTGACCCAGGTGTGATTGCGGGAAACGAAGATTCCCGCGGGCACGTTGAATTCGCGTCGCGACCCTGATTCGGTGGTTGAAGCGGTGATCAGCCGCACAGTCGGCTTCATTTCCCGTTCGATGCGGTCCCTGCGCTTGATCACGGATTTGTTGAAAAACTGGATCAACTCGTCCTCTGTGAACGGCTTTTGGACGTAATCCATTGCCCCGTACTTCATGGTTTCTACCGCGGTATCGATCGACGCATAGCCGGTGATGACGATCACATCGATATCGGGACGCAGGTGTTTCACGGCCTTGGTAACTTCCAGCCCGTCCATTTCCGGCATTTTCAGATCGGTAAAGACGAAGTCGTATTCATTCTTCAGAATCAGACCCAGCGCTTCCCGGCCTTTTTCTACCGTATCGATGCTATAGCCCGCGACGACCAGAATCTTCCGGAAGCTGTCCAGGATGATCGACTCATCGTCAACGGCCAGTATTCGCGCTTTCGGATCTTTGACCTCCACGCGTTTGAGCGTTTTTGCCTCTTCCGAATAGTCGAGCCTCAGTCCAATATCAAGCGCTTCTTCGCGCTCTTTCTTGAGTTTCAGCGCCTGCCTTCTTTGAAAATATACGCGCAGCGAAAAATCCACCAGTATGAAGACAATGATGGTGAGAACCACAATTAAGAGAACCATTTCAAGCCTCCGTCAATGCTTGGCAAGCAATAATCTGTACGATGAAAACTTTCGGATTTGACCCGCCGAGAACAGCGGTTGAATTGTGGATTGCGTCTTTCGGGTGGTGACCTGAGCGTGCGCGAGGTGGTTGCTTGATAGTTCGCGCCCACCGCTCGCGTCTGTCGTCGTTTTCTTTCCTGAGCCTGTTCATTCACACCCTGCAAAACGCATGCAGCAATAAAAAAAGAATATCGGTTGATCAAATTTTGCGCGCGACGGTGCGCGTCCGCTTGATAATTGTCAAAGAGGGTTTTGATACTCTGCATGAGGCCGGCAGAGTTCAATGAGAAGCGCCTGGCCGTTATGCGGCGGCTGATTGCCGCTGGGAAAGAATGCGTGAACTCGAGGAGGGTCGCGCCTCACCCCGGTTGCTTACAACACAGCGCGAAATCTATTCGGAGGGTGAGTCGACGGGATTTTGCTCGGTACCGCGGATGCGGATATCGTACTTTTTCATCAGCGCCTGGAAATTGGCGCGCTGCATTCCGGTTTCCTCGGCGCTTCGCGTTACGTTCCACGCGTTGCGCTTGAGCGCCTCCAGAACGAACAGTTTCTCAATGCTTTCCACCGACTTTTCCCGCGCCACTTTCTTGATCCGTTTGAGCTCGTCGCTGGTCATGGGGACGTCCAGATCGAGCCGCGGAAGCATGTCGACAATGTTGGTCAGGTGCGCCTGCCGAACGACCTTGTCTGCGGCCAGGATCACGGCGCGGTGAACCGTATTCTCCAGTTCGCGCACATTGCCTGGCCAGTCATGGTGCACCAGGGCGCTCATCGCCCCTTCGGAGAACTCGCTGACTTGCTTCCCCAACTCCGCGTTGAAGACGTTTAGAAAATGGAAAGCCAGAGGTGCGATGTCGTCCCGACGCTCCCTCAGCGGCGGTATCGGAATGGGAAATATATTGATGCGGTAAAAAAGATCCTCGCGAAAGGTTCCTTCTGCCACCATTGCCTTCAGATCCTTGTTCGTGGCGGTGATCAGACGGAAGTTGGCGCTCTGCGTCCGCGTATCGCCCACCGCCTTGAACTCCCGTTCCTGTATGACGCGCAAGAGCTTGGCCTGGGTGGTAAGCGAGACATTGCCGATCTCATCCAGAAACAGAGTCCCGCTTTCCGCGACTTCGAACATGCCTTTCTTGTTGGTTACGGCGCCGGTAAACGAGCCCTTTACGTGTCCGAACATCTCGCTCTCGAGGAGGTTCTCGCTGAGCGAATTGCAATCGACCGCCACGAAAGGCTTGTCCTTGCGCAGGCTGTTGTAGTGGATCGCGCGCGCGATCAACTCCTTGCCGGTTCCGCTCTCGCCGGTCAGCATCACCGTGCTGTTGGTCGGCGCGCATTTCGCGATCAGCCGGTAGACGTTCTGCATCTGCGGACTGGCCCCGATGATATTCTCGAAGCGGTACTTGGAGCTGACTTCGCTCCTGAGTTCCGTGTTCTCCTGCATCAGCTTGCGCCGCTCGATGGCACGTTTCACCACGAGTTTGAGCTCGTCAGGATCGAAGGGCTTGGACAGGTAGTCGAAGGCCCCGAGCTTCATCGAGCGCACCGCGGTCTCGATCTGGGACAGTCCGGTGACCATGATGACGTCGATGTCAGGATGCGTCTCTTTCACCCGGCGCAGCACCTCGAGCCCGTCCATCTTCGGCATCATGATGTCGAGGATGAGCGCGTCAAAATGATTCTCGTCGATCTTCCTCAATGCCTCCATGCCGTCCCGCACTGCCTCGACTTCATATTCGCCGTCATCGCCCAGAATGCGTAGGCAACTTCTGACGACGATCTCTTCGTCGTCGACCACCAGTATCCTGGCTTTCATTGATAGCTCCTGCTGCTTTGCGCCTCGCCCGCGGGAGGTTCCACGGGCAAATAAATGCGGAAGGTTGACCCGCTTCCGACGACGCTTTCCACCTCGATGGCCCCGCCGTGGGCCCTTACGATCCCATGACTCACCGACAAGCCCAGCCCGGTGCCCTTGCCCACTTCTTTCGACGTGAAAAACGGATCGAAAATCCGCTTGAGGTTTTTTTCCGGAATACCGCATCCTGTATCGATCACGGAGATTTCCACCATGTTCACCGGCTCCATTCCCGGCTCGGGACTCCGCGGCTGCGGAAACAGGCGGCTGCGAACCGTAATATTGCCTTCGTGCTCGATCGCATGCTGGGCGTTGACCAACATGTTCATGATGACCTGCTTGATCAGGTCGGCATCAACCCAGACCTGCGGCAGGTTCGGGTCGAGATTCATGGCAATTTCAATATCTCGAAATGACGCGGGCCGCTCGACAATCCGCGCCGTGTCTTCGATCACCTGGTTGAGATCGGCAAAACTCTTCTCCGGGGTTTTTTCCCGCGCGAAATCCAGGAGCCGCCTGATGATGGTCGCGCAGCGTTTGGTTTCCCGGATTACCAGATCGAGATCTTCGGCGTCCGGGGTTCCCTCCGGCATTTTTTTGCGCAACAAGGTGGTGAAGGTAAGCACCCCGGTAAGCGGGTTGTTCAGTTCGTGCGCGATCCCGGCCGCAAGCAGGCCGACCGATGCCAGTTTCTCGGTGCGCGCGGTTTCGGCCTCGGCGATACGCAATTCCTGCGTTCGCTTCTCGACCTTCTGTTCCAGCGTGTGGCCCCATTCGCGCAGTTCCGCCTGGGAATTGCGCAGCGCCACGGTCATGGAATTGAACGAACCCGCCAGTTGGCCGAATTCATCCTGGCTGCGCACCGGGATGGTCTCGTCCAGATTTCCAGAAGACAGTCGCCTGGCTCCAGCCTCCAAATCGCGCAGGGGCACATAGACCAGTCGGTGCACGAAAAACCCCACGCTGAGGGCGGCGATGATGATGAATCCGATTGACAGCAGAACCATGTTGATCGCGTTGATGCGCATCTTTCGATCAAGGTCATCAAGCGAATAGACGATGTCGAGGACGCCCAGTACCGATTGCGCCTTGCTGTGCACATGACAGTTCGCGGTATAGCAGGAGGGTTCGTTGCGAATCACGTCCATCGCCCCCAGCCTCGGCCGTCCGTCCGGCGTGGAAAAGAGCCGCGTGCGCTGGGTCTGCGGAATCGGCTCCAGCGGCGCATCGCTGCGGTGGCAAAGGACGCAGCCTTCGGCTTTGCGGTCCACCGTTGAGCCGAGTTCGGCCTGGTAAGTGGAGTGAATAATGGTGCCGTCCTTGGCCAGTATCCTGACTTTCTCCAGATTCCCGTGGCTGCCCACATCCTTGATGATGCTGTCCACATAGGTCGGCTGGTTGGCAAGCATGGCGAAGTGGGTGCTTTTCTTGATGACGTCCGAAATCTGGCCGACGTGCTCAATTGCTTCGCGCAGCAACTCATCGCGCTGGTGCCGGACGACGAGGGCGATAAAGATCAGCATCGCCAGCGTCAACGCTACGGCCAGATAGAAGACGACCTTGAACTTTAGGGTTTTCGATTGCATCCCGGCCCTAACCGTCTTTGAAGTGCGTGGAAATGCAGCGCGCGCCTGCGCGGCGGGAAAAAGTCATAGCCAAGGTGCTTAAGCTGTGCAATCGAGCCAAGTATTACGAGAATCATAAGGTTAGCAGTTCCGCAATGCAGCAAGTTTGACCGGCATCAAACTCGGGAGAGGGAGATTCGGGCAGCGGGTACAATGCGTCAGCAATACAACGAGATAATCTCCCTATGCGGATCGCAAGCTGGAACGTCAACTCGCTCAAAGTGCGCTTGCCGCAGGTTCTGGACTGGTTGGCGAAGCACGAACCGGATGCGCTGTGTCTGCAGGAACTCAAGATGGAGGACGCGAATTTCCCGGTCGCGGCGATCGAGGCGGCCGGCTACTGCGCCGCATATTCGGGCCAGAAAACCTATAACGGAGTCGCGATCCTGAGCCGGAAGCCGGCCGCAGATATTGCACCGGGGATCGCAGGTTTCGATGACCCGCAGCGCAGAATCATCAGCGCTGATGTGGATGGCGTGCGCCTGGTGTGCGCCTATGTACCCAACGGCCAGAGTCCGGATTCTGACAAATACCGCTACAAGCTCGCTTGGCTCGCAGCCTTCTCCCATTGGCTGGAACAGGAACTGGCTCGGCACCCGCGGCTTGCGGTGCTGGGGGACTACAACATCGCCCCGGAGGACCGCGACGTACACGATCCCAAGGCCTGGGAAGGCAATGTTCTGGTTAGCCCGCCGGAGCGCGAGGCCTTTCACCGCCTGATCGGGCTGGGTTTCAGCGACAGTTTTCGCCAGTTCGAACAGGCGGAGAAATCCTTTAGCTGGTGGGATTACCGCATGAACGGATTCAAACGCAACCTGGGTCTACGCATCGATCATATTCTGCTCAGCCGGGAACTCAGCGCGAATTGCACCGCAAGCTGGATCGACCTGGAGCCGCGCCGCAACGAACGCCCGTCCGATCATGCACCGGTAGTCGCCGACATCAACATCTAAATGAAAACGCCGGGCATGCCCGGCGTCCAATTGGCGCAAGAAGCCGCTCAGTCGATCAGATCGTACGCCGGCAGGGTCAGGAACTCGACGTAATTGTCGTCGGTGGTGATTTTCGCGAACAGTTCCGCGGCCAGTTCGTATTTGCCCGACTTCCACCCCTCCTCGCCCAACTCGGCTTTTACCTTGGGCAGTTCTTCGGCGAGCAGGCTGCGGAACAATTCCTTGGTCACCTTGCGGCCGTCTTCGAGCACGCCCTTGGGAGAGCGGATCCACTGCCAGATCTGTGAGCGCGAAATTTCCGCAGTCGCCGCATCCTCCATCAGGTTGTACACAGGCACGCAGCCGTTGCCGGCGAGCCAGGCGCCAAGGTACTGGATGCCGACCGAAATGTTGTAGCGCAGCCCGCCTTCCGTAATCGGCGTTTCCGGCTCGAAGTCGAGCAGTTCTTTCGCCGTGATGTTCACTTCCGGACGCTGCCGGTCGTACTGGTTGGCGCCGGGCATGTACTGGTCGAACACGGCTTTGGCGACCGGCACCAGGCCGGGATGCGCGACCCAGGTGCCGTCACAGCCGTCGGTCACTTCGCGCAGCTTGTCTTCGCGCACTTTCGCCATCGCCGCGTCGTTCGCCGCCGGATCGTTCTTGATCGGAATTTGCGCCGCCATTCCGCCCATCGCGGGAGCATGGCGCTTGTGGCAGGTCTTCACCAGCAGCAGCGCGTAGGCGCGCATGAAGCGCGCGGTCATCCGAACGTGCACCCGGTCGGCAAGGCAGAACTCCTGGTGCGAACGGAATTTCTTGATGCAGGAGAACATATAGTCCCAGCGACCGATGTTCAGGCCGGCGGAATGGTCACGCAGTTCCCACAGGATCTCGTCCATTTCGAACGAAGCGAGGATGGTTTCGATGAGGACCGTCCCGCGTATCGAACCCTGCGGCACGTCGAGTTCGTATTGCGCCATCACGAACACGTCGTTCCACAACCTCGCCTCGAGATGGGATTCGAGCTTGGGGAGATAGTAATACGGGCCGGTGCCGCGCTTGAGCAGTTCTTTGGCGTTGTGGAAAAAATAGAGGCCGAAATCGAAGATGCTGCCTGAAACCGGTTTGCCGTCGATCAGCATATGCTTTTCGTTCAAATGCCAGCCGCGCGGCCGCGCCATCAGCACCGCGGTCTTGTCATTCAGTTTGTATTTCTTGCCGTCCTGGTCCAACGCAATGGTGCGCCGCACCGCGTCGCGCAGATTGATCTGGCCGTCCATCATGTTATGCCAGGTCGGCGTGTCCGCATCCTCGAAATCCGCCATGAACACTGATGCGCCGCAGTTGAGCGCGTTGATCACCATCTTGCGCGCGGTGGGCCCGGTGATTTCGACGCGTCGGTCGAGCATGTCGGCGGGCTGCGGCGCGACTGTCCACTCGGAACTGCGGATATTTGCAGTCTGCGGCAGGAAATCCGGCATTTTTCCGGCGTCGAATTCCTTCTGTCGCACCGTGCGTGCGGCCAGCAGTTCCTGGCGACGCGCCTCGAATTTCCGGCACAGCTTGGCGACAAACGCCACGGCCTCCGGTGTCAGAATCTCGGCAAATTCCGGGGTGATGGGGCCGTGGATTTCCACGCCGCCGGGAAATTTCTCGCTCATTAGTGGGACTCCAGGTTGCGGATTGCGGGGAAAAAGGGACTTATTTTATTGCCCCGTGGATCATTCCGCAATACGAATTGCATTCCGGATTACGGCATTGCAGACCGTACGATAGCCCTGACTTTGGCTCAGACAGCTTCGTCCGCCCCGCTTTTGGCGTCCAGCCGCAACTCGGCGATCTTCCGTGTGATCGTATTGCGCCCCATGCCCAGCAGGTTGGCTGCCTCGATGCGCCGACCTCCGGTCCGCGCCAGCGCCGTTCCAATGACGGCTTTTTCGAACGCTTGAGAAAACTTGTCCAGAATCGCCGTCTCGCCGCCCGCGAATGCGCGCTCCACCTCGCGCTCAAGCGCAGATACCCAATCCGATTCCGCCGCCGTGCCGCCTCCCGGTTTCAATTCCGGTGGCAGGTCGGATATTTCAATAGCCTGCGTCGCCGCCATGACGGTCAGCCAGTGGCACAAGTTTTCGAGTTGGCGCACATTGCCGGGAAAATCCTGCACAGCCAGATAGTCCATAGCTTCAACCGACAGCCGCTTCGCCTCTACGCCAAGTTGCTGCGCGCTCTTCACAAGGAAGTGTTTGGCCAGCAAACCGATGTCCTCGCGCCGCTCGCGCAGGCTCGGCAGACGCAAGCGGATCACGTTGAGGCGGTGAAACAGGTCTTCGCGGAACAAACCCTGGCGCACGCGCTCTTCCAGGTCCTGGTGCGTGGCCGCGATGACCCTGACATTGGCCTTGATCGGCTGATGACCGCCGACGCGATAAAACTGTCCGTCGGAGAGCACGCGCAGCAGGCGGGTCTGCAGTTCCGCCGGCATATCGCCTATTTCATCCAGAAACAGGGTGCCGCCCTCGGCCTGCTCGAAGCGTCCGCGACGCATCGCCTGTGCGCCCGTAAACGCACCGCGCTCGTGACCGAACAATTCCGACTCGAGCAGATCCTTGGGCATGGCCGCCGTATTGATGGCCACGAAGGGCTTTGCCGCGCGGCTGGAGTGGCGATGCAAGGCCAGTGCCACCAGTTCTTTGCCGGTGCCGGATTCGCCGGTAATGAGAACGGTTGCATTGGACTGGGACAGCCTGCCGATCGCGCGGAATACTTCCTGCATCGAAGGCGCCTGACCGAGTATCTCGGGCGGGGTCTCGCGCGCCACCTCGCCCTCGGCCTCGCGCATGCTCTCGCCGATTGCGCGGCGGATCAACGCGACCGCCTGATCCACGTCAAACGGCTTGGGCAGGTATTCGAACGCGCCGCCCTGAAAGGCCGCGACCGCCGATTCGAGATCCGAATAAGCGGTCATGATGATGATCGGCAGGCCGGGATGACTTTGCTTGACGCTTTGCAACAGTTCCAGACCCGAGGCGCCGGGCATGCGAATATCGGACACCAGCACTTGCGGCACGCCCTGTTTTAGTGCATCGAGCGCTTCCTGCGTCGTGGCGAATGTCTTGTACGGGATGTCCTCGCGCGCCAGCGCCTTTTCAAACACCCAGCGTATCGAGCGATCGTCGTCTATGACCCAGACTGGTTTCATATTTTGGTGGTGGTCAATGAAACATCGAGGACAGTCGGACGCGGGAAACCCCGCTCTCGGCCGTTACTCGTGGTCCATCGCCCCTCTACTCCATTGGCAGCATGATCGTAAAGCAGGTGCGGCCTGGCTCGCTGTCGCATTCGATCGTGCCATGGTGATGCTGCACGAACGTCTGCGACAAGGTCAGTCCCAGTCCGCTACCGCCGTCTCGGCCCGATACCAAGGGATAAAAAATCCGCTCGCGCAACTCATCCGGTATTCCCGGGCCCTTGTCTATCACTTGCAATTCTAATGCCAGCTTGTAGCGTCGCTTGGCCAGCGTCACCTGGCGCGCGGCGCGTGTACGCAATTCGATCTCCCCCGTCCCGTTGAGGGCCTGCGCCGCGTTGCGCACGACATTGAGCACCGCCTGGATCAGCTGCTCCTTGTCGCCATGCAGGTCGGGCAGGCTGGCGTCGTAGTCGCGCTCGATCCGGATGCGGTCCGGGAATTCCGCCAGCACCAGACTCCGCACCCGTTCCAGCACTTCGTGGATGTTCAGTGCCGCAAATTTCGGCGGCCGATGCGGCGTGAGCAAGCGATCCATCAAGGCCTGCAGCCGGTCGGCCTCCTTGATGATGACCTGGGTATATTCGCGCAACTCGGGCCGCTCCAACTCGCGCTCAAGTAATTGCGCAGAACCGCGCAAACCGCCAAGCGGGTTTCTGATCTCGTGCGCGAGGTTGCGTATGAGCTCGCGGTTCGCCTGCTGCTGATCAAATTGTCGCTGCTCGCGGGCCAGCTTAAGCTGCTGGTCTATGGGTCGAAACTCGATCAGAAACCGCACGGCGGAATCCTCTATCGGCATGACCAGACAATTCAGATGCTGACTCGCCTGCGTCGGTCGCGTGAGGATCAGGTCGCGCCCGGTATAACTCCAGTTTTGCCCGAGGACGTCCTCCAGGCACGCAGTGAGTTCGGCGGAATCGATGAATAGCTGCGCCAGCAGCTGGCCGGATATGCTTCTCAAGCTGAGCGCAAACAGGTCTTCCGCCGCGGGATTCACGTGCGCGACCCGCAACTCGTCGTCTACCAGAATGACCGGGGTAGCGAGCAGATCGAGGCCGGAATAAGGGTTCGTAGCCATGTCGGGTCAGTGCGAGTTAGTGAACGCAAGACCGGGCTGCACGGCACAAAAGCCGCGCCGGCGAACAACCCGCTTACTTGATGTTTTCGAGCTCTCTTTTCAGAGCTGCGACATTTTTATCGTGCCGCTCCACATCGTCCTTGTACTTCTGCAAGCGGTCGAGAACGCGTTGATAGTTTCGTTCGTCGCCGTTGCGAATTGACTGCTGTCGGGTCAACTCTGCCTTGGCCTCAATCAGCGCCTTCTCCTCGCTGCTCAATTCGCCTTCGAGAATTCTGCGTCTTCCGTCGTCACGGTTTTTTTGGGTCGCCGGATCCACCTTGGGAAATCCCGGTGGCGACGGCCCCGGTTTGGCGCTCTGCACCGGCTTGATGGCGGGGACCACCGAAACATTATCGCCTTTCACAAAAGTGCAGTTCTTGCCGCGGATTTCCTCGTTTATGTTGGTGTAAGTGGCGCGGCCGTTTGCGTCTACGCACTTGTAGGTATCGCCCAGCGCAGGCAGCGAGAACATGCTGGCGAGGGCAGCGATCAGGCTCATACTTCGGGCGGTGCGTAGTGGCATAGTACCCAGGTCATTCAGAATGAAGGTTAAGTCTATGCCATTATCCAGCTGATTTCAAATCGTTTTTGTAAGGTTAAGACATCGGTCGACCAGAGCGGACTGCCCGGCCCGGAATCGGGATGGAAAAAGGCGGGAACGTCCCCGCCTTTTTTTTGCACGGAAGCGTCGATCAGCTGCTGTAGTACATATCGAACTCCAGCGGGTGAGTGGTCATGCGGAACCGGGTGACCTCCTCCTGCTTGAGCCCGATATAGGCATCGATCATCGCCTCGGAAAACACGCCGCCGCGAGTCAGGAACTCATGATCCTTTGCCAGATGTTCCAGCGCCATATCCAGCGACGAGCAGACATTCGGTACTTTCTTTGCCTGGGAAGCCGGCAAATCGTACAGATTCTTGTCGATCGGATCCCCCGGGTGGATCTTGTTCTGCACGCCGTCCAATCCGGCCATCAGCATTGCGGCGAAAGACAGATAAGGGTTGGCGGTCGGATCGGGGAAGCGCACTTCCACACGACGCCCCTTGGGGTTGGTGGCGTAGGGAATGCGGCAGGCCGCCGAACGATTGCGCGACGAATACGCGAGGTTGATCGGCGCCTCGAAACCGGGGACCAGGCGTTTGTAGGAGTTGGTGCCGGGGTTGGTAATCGCGTTCAGCGCCTTTGCGTGCTTGATGATGCCGCCGATGTAGTAAAGCGCGAAATCGGACAAGCCGGCGTATTTGTTGCCGGCGAACATGTTTTCGCCGCCCTTCCACACCGACTGGTGCACGTGCATGCCGGAACCGTTGTCGCCGACCACCGGCTTGGGCATGAAGGTGGCCGTCTTGCCATAGGAGTGAGCCACGTTCCACACCGTGTACTTGAGGATCTGCAGCCAGTCCGCGCGCTTTACCAGCTTTTCAAACTTGGTGCCGATTTCGCACTGGCCGGGCGCCGCGACTTCGTGGTGATGAACCTCTACCTCCACACCCTGGGCCTCCATCGCCAGGCACATGGCATTGCGCATGTCCTGCAGTGTATCCGCCGGCGGTACCGGAAAGTAACCGCCTTTCACAGGTGCGCGGTGGGCCATGTTGCCGCCTTCATACTCCTTGCTGCTTGACCAGGGTGCTTCCTCGGAATCGATTTTCACGAAGCAGCCGGACATATCGACTTTCCAGGTCACCGAATCAAAGACGAAAAATTCGGGCTCCGGGCCGAAGTAGGCGGTGTCGCCCAAGCCCGTAGACTTGAGGTAGGCCTCTGCGCGCTTGGCGATCGAGCGCGGATCGCGATCGTATCCCTTGCCATCGGACGGTTCGATCACGTCGCAAGTGATGTTCAGCACGGTTTCATCCGTGAACGGATCCAGGCGTGCCGTGTCGGCCTCGGGCATGAGCAGCATGTCGGAGGCCTCGATTCCCTTCCAGCCGGCGATCGACGAGCCGTCGAAGGCGTGACCGTCTTCGAACTTTTCCATGGTGAACTGTTTGGCGGGAACCGACACGTGCTGTTCTTTGCCTTTGGTGTCGGTGAAACGCAAATCGACGAACTTCACCTCCTTGTCCTTGATCTGTTTCAGTACGTCGGCCTGGGACATAGCCATTTAAAATCTCCTCAAGAAGCGGTTAATGACAATAGATTTCGGGATACGGAGGTATTACAGCAGAAAACATGCCATCGGACGAAATACGAGCAGAGCATTGTGCCATAAGGGAACCCGGATTGTGAATACACGCAGTGACGCCCATGTTTGGTGCGAAACACAAAAACATGCACCATTGTTGTGCCATGCCGATCCAGTCGCCCGATTCCCGCTCCTTCCCGCTTCCGGCCTATACTTTGGTCCCTCAAGGGCCGTCCGACGGGCATACCGACATGGAAACACCAGAAGCAATAATCGCGAGAGCACACGAACGCGGGCGGGAACTGAAACTGCCCTACGCAGGCGCCCTGCTGCCCAAGGAAGCACATGCATTAATGTGCGCGCTGCCAGAAAGCAAACTGGTGGACGTTCGCTCCCGCGCGGAACTGGAATGTGTCGGACGAATACCGGACAGCGTCGCGATCGAATGGAATCGCTGGCCGAACAGCCATCGCAATCTCGATTTCATCTCGGAATTCGAGGCATCGGTGGACAAAAACGCGACCGTCATGCTTTTGTGCCGCAGCGGCGTGCGCTCGCACCACGCTGCCGTCGCGCTCGCGGCGAACGGTTACAGTCGGGCCTACAATATTCTGCAAGGCTTCGAGGGCGACAAAGACCCGAATGGCCAGCGCAATTTGCTGGGCGGCTGGCGGGCAGCCGGGCTGCCCTGGAAGCAGGGATGATTCTTCAGGCGGCCAGGCTTGAACCCGCCTCCCTGCTTACTGTGTAGAATCGCGCACTGGTCGTTCTTCCGGATTTTCTGTGCTCAATTCAATTCGCAGTACCCGCGGCATGGCCGTCGCGCCGCATGCGCTGGCCGCCCAGGCGGCACTCGCCATCCTGCGCGAAGGCGGCAACGCCGTCGAGGCGATGATCGCCGCCGCGGCCAATATCGCCGTGGTCTATCCGCACATGAATTCCATAGGCGGCGATGCGTTCTGGCTGATCCACGTGCCCGGACAGACGCCGCGCGCCATCGACGCCTGCGGCGCGGCCGCGGCGGCCGCCTCCATTGCCTGGTACGCCGAGAGCGGCATCACGAAAAGCATACCGTTTCGCGGCGGCGTTGCCGCCAATACGGTCGCAGGCACCATTTCCGGCTGGAACGCAGCCTACGAATTCAGCAGGAAACAACTCGGCGGCAAGCTGCCCTTGGCGCGTCTGTTTGCCGACGCCATCCATTACGCCGAGAGCGGCATTGTGGTCACGCGCAGCCAGAACGCAACCACAAGGGCAAAACTGGACGGGCTCAAAGGTGTGCACGGCTTCGACGATACCTATCTTGTGAACGGTGCGCCGCCCGCAATCGGCAGCGTGTTCTTCCAGAAACGCCTGGGCGCGACCTTGCGCCGCCTGGCCCAGGCGGGGCTGGACGATTTCTACAGGGGTGAACTGGCTGCATCGCTGGCGCGCGACCTGGCGGCAGCGGGCAGCCCGCTGACGCTGGAAGACCTGCGCCAGCATCAAGCGCAATGGCGCGAGCCGCTGGCGTTGAAACACTCGCTGGGCACCTTGTACAACATGACGCCGCCGACGCAGGGAATGGTGTCCCTGCTGATACTGGGAATTCTGGATGTTCTCGAAGTCGGCAAACTGGATCCCGCGGGTGCGGATTATGTGCATCTGTGCGTGGAGGCGACCAAGCAGGCCTTCGCGATTCGCGACTGCTGTATCACCGACCCTGCATACATGAAGGTCGATGCCCAAAGCTTGCTCGAACCTGCAAAAATACGCGCGCTAGCGGACGCGATTGATCGCGAAAAGGCCGCGCCCTGGGGCGCGGGCAAGGACCCGGCCGATACGGTCTGGATGGGCGTGACCGACGGCGAGGGCCGTGCCGTGACGTTCATCCAGAGTACCTATCATGAGTATGGCAGCGGCGTGGTGCTCAAAGACAGTGGCATCGTCTGGCAGAATCGCGGCTGCAGCTTTTCGCTGGACGACGGGGCCTTGAACGCTCTGCGACCGATGCGCAAGCCCTTTCATACGCTCAACCCGGCGCTGGCGCTGTTCGATGACGGGCGCAGCATGGTCTACGGCAATATGGGTGGCGATGGCCAGCCACAGAGCCAGAGCGCGGTGTTCACCCGCTATGCCTTATTTGGCATGAACCCGCAGGAAGCGGTGAGCGCGCCGCGCTGGCTGCTAGGACGCACCTGGGGACAGGTCAGCGACACGCTCAAACTGGAAGCGCGCTTCCCCCCAGACGTAATCGCGCGGCTCAAGCGCTACGGCCACGAGGTGGAAGTGCTGCAGGCCTGGGACGAGACCATGGGACATGCGGGCGCGATCGTGCGCCATGCCAACGGCGTGCTCGAAGGCGGCGCCGACCCGCGCTCCGACGGCGCGGTCGCGGCGTTTTGACTTCGGTGCAAATAGACCGCCGGCTGCTTGCTCGCGGGAGCCGGGGCTAAAGGATCAGTGCGCCGACCAGTTAACCGTTCCGGAGTAGGCGGTGCCCAGTACGGCCAGACCGAAGGCGATTCGGTACCACGCGAAGGGCGTGAAATCGTGGCTGGAAATGTAGCGCAGCAACCAGCGCACGCAAAGGAAGGCTGACAGGAAAGCCGCGACGAACCCGACCGCCCACATTCCCCAGTCATCGAGTGAAAGCAGCGCACGCTCCTTGTACAACTGATACGCCGAGGCGGCGAACAGCGTCGGTATCGCGAGAAAAAACGAAAACTCGGTTGCCGCTTTGCGCGACAGCCCGAACAGAAGTCCACCGATGATGGTGGCGCCGGAGCGCGAGGTTCCGGGAATCAGTGCAAGCGCCTGAGCGAATCCCAGTTTCAGGGCATCGGTCCAGTGCAGGTCCTCCACTTCACGGATGCGCACCGTGTGTTTGCGCTTTTCCGCCCAAAGGATGATGAAGCCGCCGACGATGAACGCCAGCGCCACCGGCACCGGCTGGAACAGTTGCGCCTTGATCGCCTTTCCGAACGCAAGGCCCAGCACGGCGAGGGGTGTAAAGGCGATGGCGAGGTTGAGGGCGAAGCGCTGCGCGTCCGGCTTGGAGCCGAGACCGGATATCACGGTCGCAATCCTCGCACGGTATTCCCAGCATACCGCCAGGATCGCGCCGCACTGGATCACGATCTCGAACAGCTTGCCTCGCTCGTCGTTGAAATCAAGCAGGTCGCCTGCGAGGATGAGATGCCCGGTGCTGGACACCGGCAGAAATTCGGTAAGACCTTCGACCACGCCCAGGATCAGCGCTTTTATGAGGATGACAATGTCCATGGGCGCGATTGTAAGCGCTGGCGACGGTCCAAAGCGGCTTCAGAAGAAAAAAACGGCGCGTTACCGCGCCGTTTTCAACCGGGCCGGGGTGGTTCAGGCTTTGGAATAAATCTGCGCACCTTTGTCGACGAACTCCGCCGCCTTTTGTTCCAAGCCCTTCGCGATGGCCGCCTGCTCGTCGACACCCTGGGCGGCGGCATAGTCGCGCACGTCCTGGGTGATTTTCATCGAACAAAAGTGCGGGCCGCACATGGAGCAGAAGTGCGCGACCTTGGCGCTGTCGCGGGGCAAGGTCTCGTCGTGGAACTCGCGCGCCTTGTCCGGATCCAGGCCGAGATTGAATTGGTCCTCCCAGCGGAACTCGAAGCGCGCCTTGGACAGTGCGTTGTCGCGGATCTGCGCGCCGGGATGGCCCTTGGCAAGGTCGGCAGCGTGCGCCGCGATCTTGTAGGTGATGATGCCGTCCTTGACGTCGGCCTTGTTCGGCAGTCCCAGGTGCTCCTTGGGCGTGACATAGCAGAGCATGGCCGTGCCGTACCAGCCTATCATCGCCGCGCCTATGCCTGAGGTAATGTGGTCATAGCCGGGCGCGATGTCGGTGGTGAGCGGCCCCAGGGTATAGAAGGGCGCTTCCTTGCAATCGCGCAACTGCAGGTCCATGTTCTCCTTGATCATGTGCATGGGCACGTGGCCCGGACCTTCGATCATCACCTGCACGTCGTGCTTCCAGGCGACATCGGTCAACTCGCCCAGGGTCTTCAGTTCGCCCAGTTGCGCTTCGTCGTTGGCATCGTAAATCGAGCCCGGACGCAGGCCGTCGCCGAGGGAAAACGCGACGTCGTAGGCCTTCATGATCTCGCAGATGTCCTCGAAATGCGTATAGAGGAAACTCTCCTTGTGATGCGCCAGACACCACTTGGCCATGATAGAGCCGCCGCGGCTGACGATGCCGGTCATGCGCTTCGCCGTGAGCGGCACGTAACGCAACAGCACGCCGGCGTGAATCGTGAAGTAGTCCACGCCCTGCTCCGCCTGTTCGATCAGGGTGTCGCGGAAAATTTCCCAAGTCAGTTCCTCGGCCTTGCCGTCGACCTTTTCCAGAGCCTGGTAGATAGGCACAGTACCGATGGGCACCGGCGCATTGCGGATGATCCATTCCCGCGTTTCGTGAATATCCTTGCCCGTGGACAGGTCCATCACGGTATCGCCGCCCCAACGGATCGACCAGGTCATTTTCTCGACCTCCTCGCCGATGGATGAGCCCAGCGCGGAATTGCCGATGTTGGCGTTGATTTTCACCAGGAAATTGCGGCCGATGATCATCGGCTCGGACTCCGGGTGGTTGATATTGGCCGGGATGATGGCGCGGCCGCGGGCCACCTCGTCGCGCACGAATTCCGGCGTGATCTCCTCGGGGATGGCGGCGCCAAAAGACTGTCCAGGATGCTGGCGCGCCATGAGCTCGGCCAGCTTGGCGCCCTGCGGCCCCGAGGTGCGCAGGCTTGCTATGTATTGCCGGCGCTGCAGGTTCTCGCGGATGGCGATGTATTCCATTTCCGGCGTGACCAGGCCGCGACGGGCGTAGTGCATCTGCGACACGTTCATGCCGTGCCTGGCGCGCAGCGGCTTGCGCTGCAGATTGAAGCGCAACTCGGCGAGCTTTGGATCAAGCAGGCGCTCGACGCCGAACTTCGAGCTCGGCCCCGACAGCACCTCCGTATCGGCGCGCTCCTCTATCCATTTGGCGCGCAGTGGCGCGAGGCCGTTACGAATGTCGATTTTCGCGTTCGGATCGGTGTAGGGCCCCGAAGTATCGTAGACATAAACCGGCGGGTTCTTTTCAGCGCCGAAAGAAGCCGGTGTGTCGCTCTGGCTGATTTCGCGCATCGGCACCTGAATGTCGGCTCGGCTGCCCTGCACATACAGTTTGCGCGAGTTGGGCAGCGGCTGCACGGCAGCGTCGTCGACGTGCGCCGTAGCGGCGATGAATTTCGGGTTGGCGTTCATGGCTTGTTCCCAGTTACCGCGGGGGCGAAGGCAGGAGGGAGGTCTGCTCACGCTTCCCTGCGGCGGCATTATCCGCATCAGGTTCTAAGGGACTCTCTCACCCGCGCCCGATTTCCACTCTGCGCGCAGGACCCCTAACGTTGAGCGCCCAAGGTACCGCAATCACTGACCCTTTGCAATCCGCAATGCGCGCCGACGCGCGAGACGTTTATCGACGGGAGTGACCGCAGGACGACGCCGGCGCGTACGTGGCTATCGAACGCGCCGGCGTCGCTTAGGCATTTCGGCCCCGGATTCAGGGCTGGTTCAGGCGCTCTTGGCGACGAATGCGTTCTTCCAGCTCGGCAAGGCTTTGTGAGGCGGCCAGGTAATCTTCCCTCCCCGCCGCCCCGGCGCGCTCGAATTTGAGAACCAGGGCTTGATAATAGGATTTCAGCTTACTGCCGATCCAGGCGCTGCGCGCTGCGCGTGCCCGCTGCTCGATCCCAGTAATATCGATTCGGGGCGCAGGACGATTTTTCGAGCGAATACTGCTTTGCACAATAAATGCCTTGGATGCGGCCTTCTCCCATACGCCGACAGCACCTTCTCGAGCTTGGAAACCAGCTTGCGGGATGCTTTCAGCGGGGCACATTTCCGGGTAGAGTCTCATTTTCCATCCTTTCTATCTAATTGAACCAGCGTAGTAAATCTGCTGAATGAACACAACATACGGGCTCCGCCGGCAATAATCCAATTGCTTGTTTGAATTGATTCAATCGGCCAGAGTTATACCTAGTCTAAATATATGTTGCAATGCAGTATTATCGGTCTAGAATAGGCGTCTGAACACCACGTTAAAGTCGGCAAACGGATGGAGCTTTATCAATTACGCGGGTTTATTGCCGTAGCCGAGGCCGGTCATCTGACGCGTGCTGCAGAGAAGATACACGTCAGTCAACCTGCGCTCAGCGCGCAAATCAAGGCGCTGGAGGACGAATTCGAGCTGGCGCTGTTCGAACGCACACCCGGCGGCATGGAACTCACCTTCGCCGGCCAGCGTCTGCTCGCCGGCGCCGAGAAAGTTCTCGCCGCGGCGCAGAGGTTGCGCAATGAGGCGAGTGCGCTCAAGGGCAAAACAAGCGGCACGGTGAGCGTCGGCACGCTTACTGATCCGTGGCTGATCCGCATCGGCGAATTCCTCAGCATTATGGTCGAGCGCCATCCCCTGCTGCAGCTTGAGTTGCAACATGAGATCTCGGGCGCGGCTTTCGCCAAGGTGCGTGACGGCGAACTGGATGCAGGTTTCTATTTTGGTGCGCTAGCGCATCCCGGAATGGATGGACTGCGGCTGCGAGGCATTGTTTATCGCGTCGCCGCACCTGCTGCCTGGAAGGACCGCGTGGTCGACGCGGACTGGGACGAAATCGCGGCCTTGCCATGGATCGTCACCCCGCAGATCAGCACTCACCACAAACTGGTGCGTTCGCTGTTCGACAAGCACGGCATCGTGCCGACCCAGGTGGTGGAGGCCGACCAGGAGTTCGTCATCGCGAACCTTGTCGGATCGGGCGTCGGCCTGTCGCTGATCCGTGAAGAGTTGGCGCTGGAAAAGGAAGGCGCAGGCGAAGTGTGCCTGTGGCGCGACGTGCGGATCCAGACCGACCTGTGGTTCATCTACCGCGCCGAACGCAGGGGCGACCCCGTCATCAAGGCCATGCTCGACGTGCTCGCCGCTACCTGGAAACTCGGCGCGGCGCGGGAAACAGGCGGCGCGCAGGGACGGCGGACGGAATTAAACACCGCCTGAACCCCTAGGACGAATCGGCCTCACTGCTGTAGCGCGCGCCTTACACCCTGTTGCCCGAGGGCCACCGGGTGCGATGCCGGAAGAGTCGATTGACGATATAGCCGGAAATCTATACATTACTGACCGGTCAGTTATATAAATCATTATGAACGCCCCTCGAGAAAAGTCGCAGCCCCGCTGGACGCGCCGCAAAGATGCGCGCCCTGAGGAAATCATCGCCGCCGCGCTCGAGCTATTCGTGGAGCGCGGCTACGCCAGCACGCGCCTGGACGACGTGGCAGCGCGTGCGGGTGTGAGCAAAGGCACGCTCTACCTCTATTTTGAGAACAAGGAAGACCTGTTCAAGGCGGTGGTACGCGGCAATGTACTGCCGGTGCTGCAACACGGGGAGCTGCTGGTGGAGAATTTTTCCGGCAGCTCGGCCGACCTGGTGCGCCAGCTTGTGCTCGGTTGGTGGGAACTGACCGGATCGACCAAGGTCGCCGGCATTCCGAAACTGATCATCGCGGAAGCCGGTAACTTTCCGGATCTCGCCAGGTTTTATCACGATGAAGTAATCCTGCGCGCCTTGTCCATGTTTCGCCGTGTGCTCCGGCGCGGCGTGGAGGCCGGCGAATTCCGCGAGGTCGGCGTCGACAATCTCGTGCACGTGGCGCTTGCGCCCCTGGTGATGCTGGCCGTGTGGCGCCACTCATTTGCCTGCTGTTCCCGGGAGCAGCCGGAGCCGGAGAACTACCTGGAATCCTATCTGGATATGTTGTTGCACAGCCTGCGCAATCCACAGCCGACGGAGAAAAAGCATGCCCGCAAGAAGAAATAAGCGCTGGTGGCTGGTGGCCGGTGCGATCGCCGCAACGGTTGTTGCCGTCGTTCTGCTTACCCACGACAACAGCATCGCCTCGGCCCAGCCGGCGAGCGCGCCGGTAATCGAATTCGCCGCGAGCGACCTGGTACAGCCGCAGATACGCGAGATGCGTACGTCGATTTCGATCACGGGAACGCTGCAACCGCGCAACTGGACTACCGTCAAGGCCAAAGTCGCGGGCGAACTGAAGTCGCTGCTGGTGCGCGAAGGAGAGACCGTCAGTCCCGGGCAAACGCTCGCGCGCATCGACGCGCAGGACGCGCAGGCCCGCCTCGACGAAAAAATGGCGGACCTCGAGGCCGGCCGTGCCCAGCTCGCTCTGGCGCAAAAGAACCGCACTAATAATCTGGCGCTGCTGCAGCAGAAGTTCATCTCGCAAAACGCCTTCGACAGCGTGCAGAGCAGCTACCAGGTGTCTGAGGCGAAACTGAAGGCACTCGAAGCGCAGGTCGCTCTGGCGAAAAAAGCGCTTGCGGATACCGTGGTCAGCGCGCCACAGGCCGGCATCGTCTCGCAGCGCCACGCCCAGCCGGGCGAAAAGCTGCCGGTCGACGGAAAGATCCTCACGCTGGTGGACCTTGCCGAAATGGAAGTCGAGGCGGCGGTGCCCGCCGGCGATATCCCCAGCATCCGCGTCGGACAGGAAGTGGGCTTTCGCGTCGAGGGCTTCGGTGAACGCGAATTCAGCGGTCGCATTGATCGCATCAACCCTGCGACGCAAGCCGGTTCGCGCTCCATCCTCGTGTATGCGCTGCTGCCCAATCGCGACAACGCGCTGAAGGGCGGCATGTTCGCCAAAGGCAGCGTAACGCTGAGCCGGATCGAGTCCGCGCTCGTGCTGCCGCTCTCCGCCGTGAGTAAAGCAAATGGCAATCCCTATGTGCTGCGCATCGCCGACAACAGGGTGGAACAGCGCGCGGTGAAGCTCGGCATCAGGAACGAGGAAGAAGGGGTGGTGCAGATCCTCGACGGCCTGGACGCGCAAAGCCGGATCGTCCGCACGAACACCGGCACACTGAAACCCGGCGCGATTGTCAAGCTCGCGCCTGAGCGCAACTGAGACGCACAGGCAGACAAGACAGGAAATTCGCGTCATGTGGTTCACCCGCATATCGATCAAGAATCCCGTATTCGCCACCATGATGATGGCGGCATTCCTGGTGCTGGGCCTGTTCGCCTACCAGCGACTCGCGGTCGAGCAGTTTCCCGACATCAACTTTCCGGTCGTGGTGGTGCAGACGCAATACCCCGGCGCTTCGCCCGAGAGCGTCGAGAGCGACATTAGCCGGAAGATCGAGGAGGCGATCAACACCATCAGCGGCATCAAGACCCTGTCGTCACGATCCTACGAAGGCCTGTCGGTGGTGATCGCCGAATTCGACCTCAGCGTCGACCCCGGTGTTGCCGCGGAAGACGTGCGCGAGAAGGTTGCCGTCGTCAAGATAGGTTTCAGGAAGGAAGTGAAGGAGCCGCGCGTCACCCGCTTCAATCCGGATGATCTGCCCATCGTCTCGCTCGCCCTCCAATCGGAGAGCCGGCCGCTACGGGAAATCACCACGCTTGCCGATCAGGTCGTAAAGAAACGCATCGAAACGGCGCGCGGCGTCGGCCAGATTACCCTGGTCGGCGGGGTAAAGCGCGAAATTCAGATTTTCCTCAAACCCGCGGAAATGGAATCTCTGAGCGTCGGCATCGATCAGGTGATCGCCGCCGTGCGCAGCGAAAACCAGGAATTGCCCGCCGGCGCGGTCACCACGCGCGATTCGGAAATGCTGGTTCAGGTGCAGGGCCGCATCGTGCGGCCCGATGAATTCAACCGCATTATCGTTGCTCGCCGCGGCGCCCAGCCGGTGTTCTTGTCGCAGGTCGCGACCGTGGTCGACGGTCAGGAGGAAGAAGAAAGCGCGGCGCTGGTGAACGGCAAGCGCGTGGTGTCGCTGGACATCGTCAAATCGCAGAGCGCCAATACCATCGACACCGTGGACAACGTGATGCGGGTGGTGGCCGCGCTCAAGTCACAACTGCCCGCCGACGTCAGACTCGAGGTGGTGAGAGACACCTCGCGTGGTATTCGCAACTCGGTCAACAATGTCAGACACACCCTGCTCGAAGGCGCCGCGCTCACCATCCTCGTCGTGTTCCTGTTCCTCAATTCCTGGCGCAGCACCGTGATCACCGGGCTCACGCTGCCGATTTCGCTGATCGGCACCTTCCTCGTAATGTATGCGGCGGGTTTCACCATCAATATGCTGACGCTGATGGCCATGAGCCTTTGCGTGGGTCTGCTGATCGACGACGCCATCGTAGTGCGCGAAAACATTGTGCGCCATCTCGCCATGGGCAAGAGCCACCATGATGCGGCGCTCGATGGCACCCAGGAAATCGGCCTCGCCGTGATGGCCACGACTTTTTCCATCGTCGCGGTGTTCCTGCCGGTCGGCTTCATGGGCGGCATCATCGGCAGATTCTTCCATCAGTTCGGCATCACCGTGGCGGCGGCGGTGCTGCTGTCGATGTTCGTCAGCTTCACCCTCGACCCGATGCTGTCTTCGGTCTGGTACGACCCCGCGGCACACGGCGTACACGGAAAAGGCCGGTTCGCGCGCATGCTGAACTGGAACGAGCAGATGATCCAGCGCGTGAGCGTACGTTACTCAGGCCTGCTTTCCTGGTCGCTGGCGCACCGAAAAAGCGTCATCGCGATTGCGTTTGCAAGCTTTCTCGGCGCTTTCGCGCTGGTGCCGAAGATCGGCTCGGAATTCGTGCCCGAAGCCGACCTGGCCGAAATCCTGGTGCAGATGAACACCCCGGTGGGGTCTTCCTTATTGCTCACCCAAAACAAGGTGCAACAAGCCGGCGTGGCGCTGCGCGAATTTCCCGAGGTGATCTACACCTACGCCACGGTCAACACCGGAACTACGCCGGGCAAGAATTACGCTACGATTTTCGTCAGGCTGGTGGACCGCGGTGAGCGTGCAGCCAACCTGAAGCAGCTGCAAAAGCGCATGCGCGAACGCCTGCAGCAAATCGCCGGCATCGAAATCACCAACCTCGGCGTCTATGCGCCCGTGGGCAGCGGCAAGCCGCTGCAGGTCTCGGTGCAAGGGCCCGACATGGCGGAAATCGAGCGGCTTTCGCGGGAGGTTAGGAAGATCATGGGGGCTATCCCCGGTCTGGTGGATATCGACTCCAGCCTCAAGGCAGCAAAACCGACGGTGGCGGTGCGCGTCAATCGCGACCTCGCGAGCGACCTCGGCGTGGGCGTAGGAAAAATCGGCGAGGCGCTGCGGCCGCTGCTCGCGGGTGAAGCGATTTCCAGCTGGAGAGCGCCCGACGACGAGAACTACGATGTCAAAGTACGCCTGCCGAAAAGCGGACGCGAAAACAGGGGTGATCTCGGCCGCATTTATATCGCCAGCAACCAGGCGGGCAGTGACGGCAGTCCGAAGATGGTGGCGCTGCGCCAGGTTGCGGAGTTTGTGCCCACTCTCGGTGCAACCCAGATAAACAGGAAGGATCTTACGCGCGAAGTGCTGGTCACCGCGAATGCGCTGGGGCGGCCGGCCGGCGACCTGGGCAAAGAAATCATCGCGCAGCTCGCCAAGGTTCCGACGCAGCCGGGCTATCGCTTCGTCATGGGTGGGTCGACCAAGGACATCCAGGAGACCATGGGCTACGCGCTGTCTGCCTTGCTGCTCGCGGTGATTTTCATCTACCTGATCCTGGCCAGTCAGTTCGGCTCCTTTCTGCAGCCGGTGGCGATCATGATGTCCCTGCCGCTGTCGCTGATCGGGGTGTTGCTAGCGCTGCTGATCGCCCGCTCAACGCTGAATATTTTTTCCATCATCGGGTTTGTCATGCTGATGGGACTGGTGACCAAGAACGCGATTCTGCTGGTGGATTTCACCAACCAGTTGCGCGCCTCGGGCAGGGAGCGCGCGCAGGCCATCCTGGAGGCGGGTCGCATCCGTCTGCGGCCGATACTCATGACCACCTTCGCCATGGTATTCGGCATGATTCCGCTGGCGCTGGGCATAGGCGAAGGTTCGGAGCAGCGAGCGCCGATGGCGCACGCCGTTATAGGCGGCATCATTACTTCCACGCTGCTGACCCTGGTTGTGGTGCCGGTGATTTACACCTACCTGGACGACCTGGCGACTTGGGCGAAAAACCGCTTCGGCTCGGACCGCGATGCGGATGCCCTAAGCGCCGGCCGCGATGCCCAAGGCTGACGCGATGCTGAAAAACCGGCCTGCTCAGCCTGTTGCGAGCCGGCGTTTGCTGTGTGACCAGGGTCACAGGGACGCCGCGCAAACGATGGTAAAATCCCTTTCCTTCCAATCACCCGTGCGAGTTGATACGCCATGTCTTCGATGAACATCGAACAAGCCCGCCTCAACATGATCGAGTACCAAATCCGGCCGTGTGAGGTGCTCGACCAGAACGTTCTGGATCTGCTCTACGCCGTCAAGCGGGAGGATTTCGTGCCTCCCGCCTACCGCATGCTCGCGTTCTCCGACCTGGAGGTTCCAATCGGCCATGGCGAGCGCATGTGGCAGCCCAAGCTGGAGGCGCGCATACTGCAGGAACTGGTTGTGAAACCGACCGACTTGGTCCTGGAAGTCGGCACCGGCTCCGGTTATTTTGCAGCGCTGCTCGCGTACCGTGCGCAGCATGTCTACAGCGTGGAAATCAACGCGGATCTGAAAACCTCGGCCGAGGCAAACCTGCGCCGCGCGGGCATTCAAAACGTGACCCTGGAACTTGGCGACGGGGCGCTTGGATGGACCAAGCACGCGCCCTACGACATCATTGTGCTCACCGGATCGACACCCGAGCTGCCGCAGCAACTGCTGCAGCAACTGAAACCCGGGGGGCGCTTGTTCTCCGTCGTCGGCAAGCCTCCGGTGATGGCCGCCCGCTTGGTCACCTGCACCGGCTCCGGCGTCTATAACTCCATTGACGTGCTGGAAACGCGGATTGCTCCGCTCACGAATGCGCTCACGGGCGAACGCTTCAGCTTCTGAACATGACGCAGATAACACCGCAACTGCTGCAGCAATGGCTGAGCGACCGCGCGCGCAAGCCGCCGGTTTTACTCGACGTGCGCGAGCCCTGGGAATACCAAAGATGCCGCATCGAGGGATCGATGCTCGCACCCATGAACACGATACCGGCGCGGGCGCAGGAACTCGATCGCGACACGGATACCGTGCTGATTTGCCACCATGGCGCGCGCAGCTTCCAGGTGGGACTGTTTTTGGAGCGCAACGGTTTTTCCAATTTGTATAACCTACAGGGCGGGGTGAATGCCTGGGCAGACCAGGTTGAACCCGCGATGCCCAGATATTGAGCCCAACATGAAACGACACGCGATTTTCCTCGCCATACTTGCGTTCAGCCAGCCGCTCTCGGCCGCGGACCTGCTACAGACCTACCGCGAGGCGCGTGCCAACGACCCGGTCTACGCCTCGGCGCGGGCCGCGCGTGATGCCGGGCGCGAAAGCCTGCCGCAGGGCCGCGCTGTGCTGCGGCCGACTATAAGCGCCAGCGGGTTCACGCAAATGAACAACATCGACATCGATTACCGCGACGCGCTACCGTCCGCGTCGCGCGATGGCAATACCAACGGCTACAGCCTGTCGCTGACGCAGCCCCTGTTCAACTGGCAGAATTTCATGCTGTACAAGGAAGCCGGATTCAAAGTGGCGCAGGCCGAAGCGGTCTTCGCGCAGGTGGCGCAGGATCTGATCGTACGGGTGGCGCAAGCTTACTTCGATGTGCTCGCATCCCAGGACACGCTCGCCTTTATCCAGGCGCAGAAAACGGCAATTTCCGAGCAACTGGCGCAGGCCAAGCGCAACTTCGAGGTCGGCACGGCAACCATCACCGACACGCACGAAGCGCAGGCGCGTTTCGACCTCTCCGCCAGCCAGGAAATTGCAGCCCAAAGCGACCTCGAAATCAAGAAAAGCGCGCTGCAGCAGATCATCGGCAAGTTTCCTGAAAGACTCGCTCCGCTCAAGCCGGCGACCGGTCTTAGCCCGCCCAATCCCCATGCGATGGAGCCGTGGGTGACCAGAGCCGAAGAGCAGAATTTCGCCGTGCGCATCCAGCAAACCGCGCTCGAAATCGCAACGCGCGAAATCGAACGCAGCCGCGCCGGCCACTATCCTACGCTCAATCTGGTGGGCAGCTACGGGCACAACTCGTCCAGCTTCAGCACAACCGGCACGCAAAACCTAGGCACCGACAGCACCAGCACCGTAATCGGATTGCAACTCGCCATCCCGCTTTACGCCGGCGGTGGCGTCAATTCGCTGGTACGCCAGGCCATAGCGAATCAGGAAAAGACCCGCCAGGATCTGGAAACTGCGCGCCGCAGCGCCGCGCAGGCGGCGCGCCAGGCTTATCTCGGCGTCAACAACGGCATGGCGCAGGTGGGCGCGCTGGAGCAGGCGCTGGTGTCCAGCCAGAGTGCTCTCGACTCGAACAAGCTCGGATATGAGGTGGGCGTGCGCATCAATATCGATGTGTTGAACGCGCAGCAGCAGCTGTTCTCGACCAAGCGCGATCTGGCGAAGGCTCGCTACGACACGCTGCTGGCAGGACTTAAGCTCAAAGCCGCGTCCGGCACGCTCACCGAGGACGACCTGGAGGCGGTAAACCGCCTGTTGAGCACCAACTGAGAATGTCGTCCCGGAATATCGCTTAATTCGAGGGGAAACCCCTCCCCTCCTGCTTTCCGGGCCTGGCCCCGCAAGAAACCTAATTTGCAGCCGCTTTTCGGCCGTCTTTCAGCAAGCGCTCGCAGATAGCCAGATTGCGCGCGGTTGCGCCCTGGTGAGCGCGGCTGAACGTGAGCGCCGCTTGCGACATACGCGCCAGCGCGGCGCGGTCCGAGAGCAGCCCTTCGGCGCGCTCGGCCAATTCGACCACATCAACAATCCCCAGCGCCGCACCGCCGTCCAGGGCCAACCTCGATGCTTCGGAAAAGTTGTACATGTGCGGGCCGAACAACAAAGGCCGACCGACCGCGCAGGCCTCGATCAGGTTCTGTCCCCCGTACGGCAACAGGCTGCCGCCGATGAAGGCCAGATCGCAGGCCGCGTAGTAGGCCGCCATTTCGCCCATGCTGTCACCGAGCAGAACGCGGCAATCCCGCGGCAGAAGACCATCTTCGCTGCGCCGCGCATAGGCGAGCTTGCGCTTTTGCAACAGCGCCGCGACCTCGTCGAAGCGCTGCGGATGGCGCGGCACCAGCAGCAGCAACAGGCCCTCGATTCCAATGCGCGAGTACGCATCCAGCACCAGTTCCTCTTCGCCCTCGCGCGTGCTTGCCGCGAGCAGTACCGGACGGGGGCCGATGCGCTGCCTGAAAACTGCTCCCAGAGCCAGTAGCCGCGGTTCCACCACGACATCAAACTTGAGATTGCCCGTGACCTCCACCGCTGGCGCCCCCAGGTGTTCGAGGCGCCGCGCGTCCTCGCGTGTCTGTGCGCTGACCGCCGCGAGGCGTCGCAGCGCAACGTGGGTCAACGGCGACACCAGCTCGTAACCACGCGCCGATTTTTCGGACATGCGCGCATTGGCAAGCAGCAGCGGAATGCCGCGCCGCGCGCAATCTCCGACCAGATTGAACCAGATCTCGGTTTCCATGAGGATGCCCAGACTGGGCCTGAACCGCGTCAGAAATCGCGCGACGGCTGCGGGATAGTCGTATGGCAGATAGGCGATGGTCGCCGTACTGCCAAAAAGCTGCTGCGCGGTCTCGCGGCCGGTCGGGGTCATTTGCGTGAGCACAAATTCATGCCCTGGATAACGCGCGGCCAGCGCGCGCAGCAATGGTTCCGCCGCGCGTGTTTCGCCGACCGATACCGCGTGCAGCCAGATCACCGGCCGGTTCGGCGCAGCGTTGTGATACCAGCCGAAACGCTCCGCAATATGCGCACGGTAGCCGGGCTGGCGCCGGCCGCGCCACCACAGGTGGATCAGCGCCCAGGGAAACAGCAGCCAGAGCAGCAGCCGATAGCCGAGGCGCCAGATCATGCCGCGCTTTCGCCGGCGACTTCCTGCAAAGCCGCGAGCACTTCGCCAACTTCGGGCATGAGGTCACGATCGCCCAGATTGCGCACCCGCGCGCCGTGGCCGGCGTACACCCCGGTAAGCCCGGGATGTGTGTCGCAGTAAAGCGCGACCACCGGTCGGCCCAGTGCGGCTGCCAGATGGGTCAGGCCAGTGTCGACACCGATCACCGCATGCGCTCCGGATAGCATGCTTGCAATGCCGGGGATGTCCAGCGCCGGCGGCACCACGGCGGCTGGCAAGGCGACCGCGATGCGCTCACTGCGCTCGCGCTCGGCCGCATCGCCCCAGGGCAGCAGCAGTGAGTAGCCCTGACGCGCAATCTCGCCCCCCAGCTGCACCCATGCCGCTTCCGGCCACAGCTTGTCGGCGCGGCTGGTCGAGTGCAGCAGCATGCAGTAAGGCCCGCGCTCCTCGGCCCCGGCCGGTGCGGCAATGCCGTAGTCGGGCGCAGCCTGCACCTTGTACCCCAGCGCCAGACCGGCAAGCCGGCGATTGCGCAGCACGGCGTGCAGATCGCGCGCGACGACATGCACGACGTCATAGAACTTCGCTGCCAGGGGCTCGCGCGCACTCGCGCTCGCATAGCCGTGGCGGGTTCCCGAAGCGGCGCGCGCCAGCAGCGCGCTCTTGATCAGGCCCTGGGTATCGATGACAAAATCGTAGCGCATGCCCGACAGCGCGCGACGGAAATGCCCGAATTCGCGCCAGTGCGCGGGATTCAGCACGTTTCCGCGCCAGCGCCGCAGCGCCACCGGAATCACCCGGTGCACACCCGTGTGCATGCCGACGATGTCGCGATAAGCCTCCTCCACCACCCAATCGATGCGTGCGTTCGGAAAACGCGCGCGGATATCGCTCACCACCGGCAGGTTGTGCACCACGTCGCCGAGCGAGGAGGTCTTGATGAGCAGAATATTGGGCATCGATTGGGAACGCGGCAGGCTTTGTTAGAATGCAGCCAGCGGCAAATTATAAGGTATCCGATCCCTTGTCCTCCCAGCGATTGTCGGTCGTCATCATCACCAAAAATGCCGCCGCCCAGCTTGCCGCCTGCCTGGAGAGCGCCGCCTTCGCCGACGAAATCGTGGTGGTCGACTCGGACTCGACCGACGGCACCGCAGAGCTCGCTGCAAGAAACGGCGCCCGGGTGATTCAGCGACGGGAATGGAAGGGCTTCGGCCCGCAAAAGCAGTTTGCGGTCGAAGCGGCCCGCCACGACTGGGTACTGTGCCTGGACGCCGACGAGCGCGTAAGCGTCCCTTTGCGCGCGAGCATCCTCGCCGCGCTGGCGGCGCCTGCGGCGCAGGCCTATACCATGCCGCGCTGCAATCGCTTCATGGGTCGCTGGCTGCGCCATGGGGAAGGCTATCCGGACTGGAGCCTGCGCCTGTTTGACCGGAGGCATGCCCGCTGGAGCGACGACCCGGTGCACGAGAAAGTGCTCACTGATACGCCCGTGGCATCCCTGGCGGGCGACCTGCTGCACGATTCGGCCGAAACGCTCGCTGCCTATCTTGACAAGCAGAATCGCTACACGAGCATGCAGGCTGAGGAACTGTTCAAAGCCGGAAAACGAAGCGGTATCGCTCAACTGCTGCTCTCACCGGCGCTGCGCTTCGCCAAATTCTACGTTCTGCGCCTGGGGTTTCTCGACGGCGTGCCCGGCCTGGTTCACATTGCCATCGGGTGCTGCAATAGTTTTCACAAGTACGCCAAGCTGATGGCGCTGCGGCAGGAATAGACTCCGAAGGTGAAGACGACACGGTCAGACCGGACGAGCCGTCCGACAACGGATTCTAAGCAATTGGATACGAACAGGCTGCACTCCCCGTCTGCGGGTGGTGCGAACGATGCCTTATGAGTCTCAGCCGTAATCTCTTTGCGGGACTGGCCAATTCGATCTGGTCTGCCCTGATCGCGCTGGCAGTGGTTCCGCTGTACATAAAGTATCTGGGAATCGAATCCTACGGATTGATCGGTTTCTTCGTGACAACCCAGGCCTTGCTCCAATTTCTCGACATGGGGCTTGCTCCGACCATCAACCGGGAGGTTGCGCGTTGTTCTGCCTCCGGAAGCCTGAAGGAAGCAGGCAGCCTGCTGCATACGCTCGCGCTTGTCTATTGGTGCATGGCGGTGGTAATTGCGCTGCTGATTGCGGGGCTGGCTCACTTGATCGCCGGACACTGGCTGCAGCCCAAGCATCTTTCACGGCAAACGGTTGAGCACGCAGTAATGCTGATGGGCCTGGTTGTCGCGTGTCGCTGGCCGGTTGGTCTGTACCAGGGCGCATTGATCGGAGCACAACGTTTGACGGTGTCGAGCGGCATCAGCATATTGATGACGACTATCGGAAGCCTGGGCGCGATAGCGGTGCTCGCATTCGTGTCACCGACGATTCAGGCTTTCTTCGTTTGGCAGGCATGCGTGGGCCTTGCTTATGCGCTGAGCATCCGCTGGGCGGCCTGGCGCATCATAGAACGGACGGAAACGATCAAATTCGACATTGATCGACTGAAGCGCGTCTGGCGCTTCTCCGCAGGCATGGGCGGCATCGGTCTGGCCGCGCTCGTATTCACCCAACTGGACAAGGTGATTCTCAGCAAGATGCTGGAATTGGAGGAGTTTGCGCACTACATGCTCGCTACGGTCGTTGTAAGCGCGCTCTACGTTCTGATAACACCCATCTTTAACGTCGTCTACCCGCGCTTTTCCGCGCTTGTCGTCAAGGAGGATGTGGAACAATTGACCAAACTGTACCGGTTGGGCACGCGCTTGCTTGCAACCGTGCTTTTTCCGATCGCGATGTTGCTCGCTGTCTTTGCCGGGGATTTCGTGCGAATCTGGACCGGCAATCCCGCTCTCGCCGCGGATGTCGCACCCATCATTTCCTTACTCGCGATCGGTAGCGCTCTGCATGGCGTAACCTATCTCCCCTATGCCCTGCAATTGGCTTATGGAATGACGCGCCTGCCTCTCACGATCATCACCATTTTGATGGCCATATTCGTCCCACTGGTTGTGTACTTCGCGCTGACCTATGGCGCGCTGGGCGGCGCGATTGCGTGGCTTATTCTGCACGTGGTATACGTTTGTCTGACATCCTGGCTAACGCATCGTCAATTGCTCAAAGGGGTGGGAGGCAAGTGGCTGTTCCAGGATATTGGAGTCCCGTTGATCCTGTCGCTACTCGCGGGGCTGATCGGACACTATGTCATCCAGCCGTCCGCAATTCCGACGTACGTAAAAGTGGCCGGCACCGGACTACTGGCCGCTGCCGCGATCGCTCTTTCGCTTTCGGCTTCACGCCCCCTGCGCGACGCGCTGCGGAGCGCATTTGGAAGAAATCATGGGGTGACGGCGTAATTCCGCGCCTGCATCCATTGGAGAAATGATGATCAGAAGACTAGTCAATTTCGCGTATGACTTGCGGGATCGTCAGCGAATCATTATCGCGCTGAGCAAGGGCGCGGCGATGATGCAAGCGAGAAATATCAACCTGACGCAGCCGGCTACTTGGGAATTTTCAGGGTTCAGCCAGAACGGCGAGGATGGCGTACTCGATGTACTCCGCGGACAACTAAGAAACAGCAACCGATATCTGATCGAAATAGGCGCCTATGACGGCATCGAAAACAACTCCGCCTGGCTCGTCGTGGCGGAAAAATACAGCGGGATATTGATCGATGGCGATCCGGCGCGCTCGGCGCGCGCCCGCAGGATGATCGAAGGACATGGTATCGGCGTCGAATGCAAGAACATGTTTGTGACCCTCGAGAGCGTCAAGCAACTGCTGCCGATGTCGATTTACCGCGATCCCGATGTCTTTTCGTTGGACATCGACGGTAACGACTATTACATTGCGCAGGCTATACTGAGCGGCGGGATGCGCCCCAAAATATTCGTGGTCGAGTACAACTCCGTGTACGGGCCCGAACAAAGCACGACCATCGAATATCAGGAGAATTTCGTTTCCACCAAAGCGCACCCGACCCAGCTTTACTATGGCGTTTCCATCGCGGCTTGGCGCAAGCTGTTCGGTTCGCATGGCTACCGGTTCGTCACGGTCGAACGAAACGGGGTCAATGCGTTTTTTGTCGATCCGGACGTCTTCGATGCCGATTTCCTGAACGCGATTCAATCGCTAGGATTCGCTGAAAACATGAGCCAGTACACCCGGTTCAGAATGCCGAGCGACAAGCAGTTTGCGCTGATCGCGGATCAGAAGTACGTCGCCGTTTGAGTGTCGCGTTGAATTGCTGAAAAGAGAAAGCGAATGTCGATATTGCCCGGCGCTCTGAAGCGATTTTTCAGACGCTTCAAAACGCTGGTAGCCCTGTCCGCCAAACTGCATTGGCGCGTGTACCTGCTCAAGGACTGGTGGGGGACGAAGGTCTGGAAGAAAACAACTGAAGTCATGACGCCGTTGGGATTCAAGCTTCGCTCCGGCTTCCATCCGGCCTATGCGTTGATGCGCAGCGGACAGTTCGAACCCGAGGAAACTGCGCATCTTGGCTCCATGCTGGCCGAGGCCGATTGGTTTGTGGACATTGGCGCCAACCTCGGCTACTACACCTGCCTTGCGCTGAGCCGCGGCAGGTCCGTGATCGCATTTGAGCCGCAGAAGCAGAACCTGCAGTGTCTGTTCCAGAACCTGATCGCCAATGGCTGGCAGGAAGGCGTGGAGGTGTACCCGGTAGCGTTGAGCGCCAAGCCCGGACTGCTGAATCTTTACGGCGCCTCGGGTCCTTCGGCGTCACTGGTTCAGAATTGGGCCGGGTATTCAGCGCGGCACCACCAACTAGTACCCGTTTCGACGCTAGACAACGTGCTGGGCACTCGCCTGCTGGACCAGCGCCTGCTTATCAAGATCGACGTAGAGGGCGCCGAATATCAGGTCCTCTCCGGCGCCCACGCCACGCTCGCACGCAGCGTGAAGCCGATGTGGTTACTGGAAGTATGCCTGCACGAATTTCACCCGCAGGGCATGAATCCAGACTACAAAAAGATCTTTCAGCTGTTTTGGGACAACGGTTATCAGGCATTTACTGCCGCGAAGAGGCCTGTCCAGGTGGCGCCCGGCGATGTCGATCGCTGGCTGAACGCCAGATTCTGCGACTCAGGAACCTTCAACTACCTTTTCGTCGGCCCGGAACATGCAGATAAGTGGCTGAACCAATGACCGGGCCGGAACGCACAGACAGCGTCGCGATGCCGAAGCTGTCGATCTGCATTGCAACCTACAACAGGGGCAACTATATCGGCGAGACCCTGGATTCCATCCTGTCCCAAATTCAACCAGGGGTAGAGTTGCTGGTGGTCGATGGCGCGTCTCCGGACAATACGCCTGCGGTGATGGCGCAGTATTTGTCGCGACACCCGCAAATTCGATATTTCCGCGAGCAGGTCAATTCCGGCGTGGATCGCGACTATGACAAGGCGGTCGGATACGCAAGCGGTGAATATTGCTGGTTGATGTCCGATGACGACCTGTTGAAACCGGGCGCGGTACAGCGGGTGTTGTCGGCCATCGACGGGAAAACCGACTTGATCGTGGCCAATACGGAAGTATGGAACGCGGATTTTTCGCAATGCTTGCTCGATCGAAGACTGAAATTCGCAGCAGACGTCGACTATCGAAAGGACGATCAGGAACGATTCTTCATCGACATTGCAAACCAGCTCAGCTTCATCGGCTGCGTGATCATCAGGCGCCAATTCTGGCTTTCGCGTGACCGGGAAAGTTACTACGGGACCGTGTTCATCCACGTCGGAGTGATATTCCAGCACCCCGCGATCGAGACGGCCAAGGTCGTCTCGGAGCCGCTGATCGCCATTAGAGACGGCAACGCCAATTGGGTTCCCCGTACTTTTGAAATATGGGCGATCAAATGGCCGGAATTGATTTGGTCATTCCCCGACCTTTCCGAAGCGGCAAAGCATGCGGTTTGCCCGCGGGAACAATGGCGAAGACTGAAATTCGTGTTTTACCACCGCGCGATGGGAAGCTACTCGGTTGCTGAATTTCGCAAGTATTTGTCGCCGAGAACAAAGGGGCTGGCCTGGGTCGTGGCCTATGCAGTCGCGGCCTTTCCAGGAAAGCTGGCGAATCTTATCGTCGTACTCTATTATTTGTTGTTCAACAGGGCGGCTCGCCTGCAGGTGTTTGACGTCCTGTGCAGCCGCTATGCGTCTACGGCCAGCCGGTCGATCGCGCAAGCGCTCGGCCTCACTTTTTCGATTAAGAAATGACCACGGCACTGATTACCGGCGTCTCCGGCCAGGATGGTTCCTATATGGCCGAACTGCTTCTGGGCAAGGGATATCGGGTGATCGGCACGACCAGGGACGCGGCCAAATGTGCACGGTCTCTGTCTGGTTCTCTACTTGGCAAGGTCGAACTCGTCGACTGGGACCTGCTAGATCAGGCGAAACTGGCGAATATTCTGTCGACCTGTCAGCCCGCGGAATTGTATAACTTTGCTTCCTATTCGACGGGCTCGGGGATGTTTGACGACCCGATCGGTATAGGGGAGGCCAACGGTTTGTCCGTCGTGCGAATTCTGGAAGCCATACGCGACGCGGATCCAAACATCCGCTTCTGCCAGGCGTCCAGCAGGGAAATATTCGGCGCCACGCCGGCCAGCCCCCAATCGGAGGCAACGCCAGTTGATCCGCGCAGCCCTTACGGCGCGGCCAAACTCTATGCCGATTCGATGATCCGTATATTTCGCCGGCAATATGGCATGTTTGCTTGCTCGGCAATCCTGTTCAACCACGAAAGCCCGCGCCGGGGTCTCGCATTTGTGACGCGGAAAATTGCGCGGGAAGCAGCCAGAATCAAGCTGGGGCAGGCAAACGAACTTTACCTTGGCAATCTGGACACCATGAGGGACTGGGGATATGCAGGCGACTTTGTGCGCGCAATGCACATGATGTTGCAGCAGCCTTTGGCGGACGACTACGTGGTCGCGACCGGAGAGGTGCATTCAGTGCGCGAATTCTGCGACTGCGCTTTCAGCCACCTGGGGCTGGACTATCGGGACTATGTACGCGAGGATACCGCGGCGTTCCGATCTTCCGAGCCCGCGCTGCTGGTAGGCGATATCAGTAAAGCCCGCAAGGTGTTGGGTTGGGAGCCGAGCGTGGGCTTTCCGGAGCTGGTCAGGATGATGGTCGATGCCGATCTGCGGACGCTTTCCAGTCAGATCACGACGAAATAAGGAAAGAAGGACAGAGATGTTCAGAAAACTTGCAGCCTGCAGAATTTGCGGCAATACCGAACTGTTGCAGGTTCTCGATTTGGGTAAGCAGATGTTGACCGGCGTCTTTCCTAAAACCCGGGACGAAAACATTACTTCCGGTCCCTTGCGCCTGGTCAAGTGCACGGGTGGAAGCGACACCTGCGGGCTGTTGCAATTGGAGCACTCCTATGACCTGGGCGAGATGTACGGAGAAAACTACGGCTACCGTTCGGGCCTGAACGCCAGCATGGTGAGGCATTTGCACGGCAAAGTGAAAAAGATCCTGGAGAGAATCAAGCTCAACAAAGGGGATCTCGTAATCGACATCGGAAGCAATGACAGCACCACCTTGCAAGCCTATCCTGAAAACGGCCTGATCCTGATCGGGATGGACCCGACCGGGGTGAAATTCCAAAAATACTATCCCCCGCACATCGAACTGATTCCGGATTTCTTCTCCGCCTCTTTGCTGCATAAGCGCTTACCCGGCAAGAAGGCAAAGGTTGTTACCTCGTTTTCCATGTTTTACGATCTGGAGGATCCGACTGCTTTCATGCAGGAAGTCCATGAGGTGCTTGACGACGACGGAATCTGGGTGTTCGAGCAAAGTTATATGCCGACCATGCTGGCAACCAATTCCTACGACACGGTCTGCCACGAGCATCTTGAGTTCTACGCGCTGCGCCAGATCAAATGGATGACGGACAAGGTCGGCCTGAGGATACTCGACGTCGAGTTGAACGACGTGAACGGCGGCAGCTTTTCGATCACCGTCGCAAAATCGCACGGGGATGACAGCGTTCCCCCTTCAGTGCAGAAGATACTCGACGCAGAACGCGATATGCATCTGGATGCACTCGCCCCCTACGAAGCCTTCGCCGCCGCCGCCGCCAAGTCGAGAGCGGACATACGCAAGTTCGTAGCGACAGCACGAGCCGAAGGCAAGAAAGTGGCGGCGCTGGGCGCCTCCACCAAGGGAAACGTCCTGCTGCAATACTGCGGACTGGGCGTAGAGGATATCTTTTGCATCGGTGATGTGAACGTAGACAAGTTCGGTTGCCACACCCCCGGCACCTGGATTCCGATCATTGCGGAAGACCGGTTGCTGGCAATGAAGCCCGATTATCTGCTGGTACTGCCCTGGCATTTCAGGAACTTTTTTCTGGAAAATTCGAAATTCGCAGCCTGTACGCTGGTTTTCCCGTTGCCAACGCTTGAAGTTCGATGAGCAGGTGCTAGTGTCCCGAATCGCTAATTCGCTGACGAAAAGACGCCGAGAAACGACGCCATACGGCGTTGCAAATGCTCGCAAGGTGTCCAACCTTGCTGCGCTTTGCGCCTTGTCTGGCGCCGTTTTCGCCGCTTTTCTGTTTCAACCATTGTCTTCACGCCGGGCAAATATTCAACGAACTAACGATTCGGAACACTAGGGCCTTGTCTATGGCGCCTCCAGTGCAGCCCCAGCCAGCCTCCCCACCCAGGATTTCGGTCGTCACGATAGTCAGAAACGGGGAGCAATTCGTCGCTCAGGCAATCGAAAGCGTACTGAAGCAGCGCTATGCGGACATCGAGTACATTGTCATCGACGGAGGCTCGACCGACCGGACGGTCGATATCATCAAGTCGCATGAATCGGGAATCAGCCGATGGATCAGCGAGCGCGACAATGGAATTGCGGACGCCTTCAACAAGGGGGTTTTGCTGTCGACGGGAGATTACGTACTTACCCTTAACGCCGACGACACGCTGGCCAATCCGGAGGTCATCGAAAGGATCGCCGCAGCCATCGTCGCGAGCGATTTTCCCGATCTACTTTACGGGGATTGCAACATCGTGGACAGATCTTCCGGAGAATTGCTGCATCGCACCGATATCGAGGTCTCCCGAAAAGCGCTGCTCCGGGGCCAGATGATCCGGCACTCTGGATTGTTCACGCGCCGGTCCTATTTCGAGACATACGGGCTATTCGACCCAAATTTCAGGATAGGGATGGACTACGAATGGCTGCTCAGGGGCGCGCTCGCGGTACGGACTGTCCATGTGCCGCTGCTTGTAACGAATATGCGCACCGGCGGCGTGAGCACCGTAAACCGGGACCGCGTCGTGGATGAAATCGTCCTCGCCTTAAAGAAAAATGGTTACATGTCTTCGAAATGGGCAGAGATCAAGCTTCGCGGCTATTACCGCTTGCGCAAGCTGGCGAAGTCCGTCCTGGACCATGCCGGCCTATACCGGACGTATTGGCAATTCCGAAACAAGCGGCGAGATCAGGATCGGGGATGAAATCGGCGCCGATCAGCGTGCTTATACCCTGTTTTTGCTGCGCGTCGACCATTAGGCGCGCGGTGGATTCGGTCTTTGCGCAAACCCTGGCGCCGACCGAAGTCATCCTGGTCGACGATGCCAGCGATGACGAGACGCCGGCGGCCTTGCGGCAATTGGAGCGCGACTATCACGGGCGGATAAGCGTCGTACCGCTGAAGGTGAATTGCGGGGCTGCGTCCGCGAGGAATACCGGGTGGGCACTCGCCACTCAGCCCTATGTGGCCTTTCTCGACGCGGACGATTCCTGGCACCCCGAAAAGCTGCGCGTTCAGTATGAATACATGAATACCCATCCGGACATCGCCGTCTGCGGTCACGGGCGCGCGCATTTGCGCGACGATGCAGATCCAGGCGCTCCCGCGAAAAATCCGGCTGCGACCAACATCACTGCGACCGGCTTGCTATTCAGCAATGCGTTCTCTACGCCGACGGTGATGGCAAAGAGAACGATCCCGTTCCGGTTTCCGGAGGGGCAACGCTATGTCGAAGACGCGTTCCTGTGGCAGCAAGTCGCACTTTCCGGACTGGCAATCGTGCGTCTCGAAAGCGATTTGGCCTACATTCACAAAGCCCCATATGGAAGCAGCGGCTTGAGCGGCCAACTATGGAAAATGGAGCGAGCCGAACTCGCGAATTTTGTATCGCACTTCAGGGCGGAAAGAATCGGCTCGGGCCTGCTGGCGGCCGCTACGCTATTCTCCCTGGCAAAATTTCTCAAACGGCTACTCGTGAGAGGAGCCGGTACTCTTCAGAATAAGGGCGCCAGGGCATGAGCGCCGCCCCAGGTCGACGGCCGCGTGTCTGCATCGTCGTCGCCGCGCCCCTGACGCTGAAGGCGTTCATGCTCGGGCACGCAAAGGCGCTAACCGGAATCGCCGACGTTACGCTCGTCGCTAATTTCCTTCCGGAAGACGCCTCGTATCCTTGGCCTGAGGGAATCGCCCGGGTTGCAATACCCATCGTACGACCCATTTCACCGTGGGCGGATTTTCTCGCACTGATCGCGCTGCTACGCTTGTTCCGGCAAGAGCGGTTCGACCTCGTACACTCGATCACCCCCAAGGCCGGACTGCTCGCCATGCTCGCGGCCAGGATGGGCGGGGTCCCGCTGCGCCTGCACACCTTCACCGGCCAGGTCTGGGTTACCCGCACCGGCCTGATGCGGGCGCTGCTCAAGAGCACGGACCGACTGGTCGCCTGGCTCGCCACCCACGCACTCGCCGACAGCGGATCGCAACGCGAATTCCTCATCGCCGAAAACATCGTTGCGGCGACCAAATCGACGGTGCTGGCCAAAGGCTCGATTTGCGGGGTAGATACGGTACGCTTTCGGCCGGACGCAGCTGCCCGCGAGCGCATCCGGGCCGGCCTCGGCGTCCCGTCCGCTGCAGTCTTGTTTCTCTACCTCGGACGCATCAACCGCGACAAGGGCTTGCTCGATCTGGCGCATGCATTCGCCGAGGCAGGCGGGGATCATGCCGACCTGCATCTGCTGCTGGTGGGACCGGATGAGGCCCTACTTGGTCCCGAGCTTGAAGTAGCTGCGGCAGGGTGCGCCGGCAGGCTGCACAGGGTCGACTATACCGACCGCCCTGAAGAATATTTCGCAGCCGCCGACGTCTTCTGCCTGCCCAGTTATCGCGAAGGATTCGGTACCACGATCATCGAGGCCGCAGCCGCAGGCATTCCGGCCATAGGTTCGAATATCTACGGGATCACCGATGCCGTCGTCGAGGGCGAAACCGGTCTGATGTTCGATGCCGGCAATACGCGGCAGCTGGCGCAAAGCATGCGTACACTGGCCGGCGATGCGGGCCTGCGCGTGCGCATGGGGCAAAAGGCGAAAGTGCGGGCCGAGCGTGATTTTTCCGCAACCGTGGTCAGCGCGGCCCTGGTCGAATACTATCGATCGCTCATGGCGCAGCGCGCCGATTGAGGGTTTTGCCGAACATGCTCAAGCGCAGTATCGATTTCTTCGCCGCACTCGCCCTGTTGATGGCGCTGTCGCCGTTGTTCGCGCTGCTGGCGCTGGCGGTACGCTGGAAACTCGGCAGCCCGGTGCTGTTCGCGCAGACACGGCCCGGACTACAGGGCGCGGCATTCAAGTTTTATAAATTTCGCAGCATGACCGACGCCCGGAACAACACCGGAGAACTCCTGCCCGATGCCGCAAGGCTGACCCCTTTCGGCGAATTGATGCGAAAATTCAGCTTGGACGAACTGCCGCAGTTGTTCAATGTCCTTAAAGGCGACATGAGCCTGGTAGGGCCGAGGCCGCTATTGATGGAGTATCTCCCCTTGTACAGCGAGCGCCAGGCAAAGCGCCACGCGGTGCGGCCCGGCATTACCGGCTGGGCGCAGGTCAACGGCAGAAATGCGCTGGACTGGGAGGAGCGCTTCGAACTCGACCTTTGGTACGTGGAGCACCAGTCGTTCTGGCTGGACCTGAAAATCCTCGCCATGACAGCAGCGCGCTTGTTGCGGCCACGCGGCATTGCGCAGAAAGGTCAGGCGACCATGGCCAAGTTTACAGGCTCCCGGAACGGCGGCAGGAAATGAAAGTTAAAGAGAAACTCATCGTTTACGGCGCCAGCGGCCACGCCAAGGTCGTGATCGATATCGTCGAACGCCAGGGCGAGTTCGAAATCGCAGGACTGATCGATGACGACCTCAATCGTCGCGGCCAACAGTTTTTCGGCTATCCGGTACTCGGCTCGCGCGCCGAACTGCCGGCCCTGCTCTCGGCGCAGCTGCGTCACGCCATAGTCGCCATCGGGGACAATGCCGGCCGCGCCGCGGTTGCGGCGCTCATGGAACCGCAAGGCTGGCGCTTTGCCAACGCGGTACACCCCGGTGCGAGCATTAGCCGGGGAGTGGAAATAGGTCCGGGCAGCGTCATCATGGCCGCCTGCGTCCTCAACGCCGACGCGCATCTGGGCGCCCATGTAATCGTCAACACCGGGGCGACGTTGGACCACGATTGCCGCATAGAAGACACCGTGCATATTGCACCCGGTTGCCACCTCTGCGGCGGCGTGAGCGTGGGGCCGGGTAGCTTGCTCGGCGTAGGCACCACCGTCACCCCAGGCGTGAAAATAGGCAGGAACGCTATCATCGGCGCAGGTTCCACCGTGATCCGGGATGTGGCGGATTACGCAAAAATTTCCGGCTCGCCAGCGAAACCGCTGAGCTGAAATGGCCTCGGGAGGAAACCTGGACGGCTTGCAACGCCTGGCACTGGAGGGCGGTGCGCCCGTGCGCAAAGGTCCGTTTGCCCCCTGGCCGGAATTCGCCGCCGACGAAATCGAAGCTGTGGCCTCGGTTCTGCGCTCCGGCAAAGTCAATTACTGGACCGGGGAACAATCGCGGGAATTCGAACGCGAGTTCGCGCGGTATGTCGGCGCCAAATATGCGGTGGCCCTGAGCAACGGTACGGCCGCTCTTGAGCTCGCCCTCTATGCCCTGGGGATAGGCCCGGGCGACGAAGTGGTGGTACCGAGCAAGACCTTCATCGCCACCGCGAGTTGCGTTGTGCGCTTCGGCGCAACACCCGTGGTCGCGGACATCGATCCCGACAGCCAGAATCTGACGGCCGCAAGCGTCGAGAAGGCGCTAACGCCGCGCAGCAAAGCCATAATCGCGGTGCACCTGGCCGGCTGGCCTTGCGAAATGGACGAGATCCTTGCCCTGGCGAAAAAACGTGCCCTCTTCGTCGTCGAGGACTGCGCGCAAAGCGTGGGCGCGAGATACAAGGACCGGGTCACCGGTTCGATCGGCGACATCGGTGCGTATTCCTTCTGCCAGGACAAGATCCTCACCACCGGTGGCGAAGGCGGCATGCTGGTCACCGATTCACGCGCGCTGTGGGAAAAAGCCTGGTCCTACAAAGACCATGGCAAGAGCTACGCGGCAGTGTACGAGCGCGATCATCCCTTTGGTTTTCGCTGGCTGCACGAAAGCTTCGGCAGCAACTGGCGCATCACCGAAATGCAATCTGCAATAGGCAGGCTGCAACTCAAAAAGCTGCCGCAGTGGCTCTCCGCACGGCGGCGCAATGCGGCACTGCTCGACCAGGGCTTGTCCACAATCCCGGGCCTGCGTCTGGTCTCGCCACCCCCGCATAGCGAGCACGCTTATTACAAGTACTATGTCTTCATTCGGCCGGAAATGCTCCGTACGGAATGGAAAATGGAACGCATCCTCGAGGCACTCGATGCCGAGGGTATTCCGTCCAGCGTCGGCGCCTGCAGTGAAATCTATCTCGAAAAGGCTTTCAAAGACGGGGGCTTCGGTCCGAAGCAGCCGCTGCCCGTGGCGAGCCGCCTGGCCGATTCGACCTTGATGTTCATGCTGCACCCCGGACTTACCGAGCACGATATGCAGGACACCTGCACTGCGGTCGCGAAAGTCATGCGCGCCGCGAGCGCCTAGTCGGCGGGCTGGGCCTCGCGCTGCAACTCGCGAAATGCCTGCAGGGCAGCGGCAACGCTGATATCCGCGGCATCGCGGCTTTCCGGCTGCAACAGGCGATAGGGCACGCCCCAGGGATGCCAGCGCGACGCATCGGAGTTGCCGAAAAAACACAGGACCGGCTTTCCCAATGCCGCGGCAATATGCATCGCCCCGCCGTCGCTGCAGATCACATACTCCGCGAGCGACAGTGCCGCGCTCAGGTCCTTCAGTTCCCGCGTCGGATACGCGGTCAAGCGCAGATCGCCAGCGGCATCGACGACGGCTTGCGCCTTGGCGTCGTCGCCGGGGTGTTGCGGATGGTCGGCGGCGCCGGGAGACCATAGCAGAAGAAAATCTGCCTCCTCGCGCAGGGCCAGCATCAACTGGGCATAGCGCTCCGCCGGCCAGCGCTGGCTCGGCTTGCGCGCACTGATGTGCACAGCGATCAGCTTTCGCCCCGAACCGCGCGGGCCGAGCGCGCTGCCGGCGCGTGCACGCGCTTCCGCGTCCACTGCGATGCTGAGCTTTCCAGCTGCACCCTCGATGCCGAACAGACCTGCGAGCCGGAACACATCTTCTGCTTCATGCGCCGCCATAGCGCCGCCGTGAGGCAGCGCCACGTCCACCAGTCCAGACGACTCGGCGTAGCCGGCAATATGCGCCGGCGCGATCCAGCGGGCCAGCCTCAGCGCGCTCGAACCGGGATAGGAAGAGGCGAGCAGCACGGTGTCGAAACGCTGCCTTCGCAGTTTCAGCACCAGTGCAAACTTGCCCCAGTAGACTGCGGTGCGGCTTTGCCCCGGCAGTCGATGCTTGGCCTTGGCGTACGCATACACCGCATCCAGGTCCGGATGCCCGTCCAGCACCTGCCGGTTATATGTATTGACCAGCGCAGCGATATGCGCACGCGGAAAATGCCGACGCAACGCACTGATCAAAGGCGTGGTGCAGACCAGATCGCCGATATTGTCGCGCCGGATGACCAGGATCCTCGGCGCGCGCGCGTCGGGCAGGCTCACCGCGCACCCGCGTATTGTCGTGGTCGATGGCAAGAGCCGGCGCGGTCCATGCTTTTCCTCAAGCCTCCAGTTTGAATTTGTCGAGCCAGATCAACAGCACCAGGAACGTATAGGCGAGGCGCCTGGAAGCTGCGCCGGTCTTGGCGCCGCTCCACAAAGCGCTCAGGGACTTGCTGTCCAGAAAAGGGGCGATGTGCGAACTGCGGCCGAAATATTCATCGCCTGCATTTTGCCATTGTCCCTTGAAGTAGGCTTGGAGCGGAACGGAAAATCCGTGTTTGGGTCTGTTCCAGACCTGTTCCGGGAGGTGCATCTGCGCCAACCGGCGCAGGATGACTTTCCCGCCGGCATCATCGAAATGAACCCGCGCCGGCAGCGCGAGCACGCGGTCGAGAACGGCGTTTGCGAGCATGGGCACACGCACTTCCAGGCTGTGCAGCATGCTGGCTCGGTCTGTCTTGACCAGGCAGTTCTCGCTGAGGTAAGTCCACAGGTCGGCGCGCATCAGGCTGCCGCTGTCCATGCGCCCACCGAAGGCGAGCGCAAGCTGACGCCACCCCTCCAGGGTTTTCTCCGGCCGGCACGCCTGCCAGGCCGTGGGACCCAGATATCGCTTGAGACTCTTGCGCGAAGCTTCGTAAGGACCTAGTTCGAGCCTGCGGTAAAGCAGGAGGTCCTGTCCGGCAAGGCTGCGCCGTCGCAGCGAACCAGGTAGTAGCCCGCTGGCGATCAGCGCGCGCAGCATCCGCTTCACAAGAGTGTCCGGATGATTCGCTTCGATATCCAGAAAACGCGCGTATCCACCGAACAACTCGTCGCCGCCGTCACCGCTGAGCGCCACGGTGACGCGCGTTCTGGTCAGGCGCGACAATTCCGCGGTCGTGATATAGGCGGGGTCGGCCAGCGGCTGGTCCAGAGCGACTATGGTTTCTAGCAGCCTGTCCGGTCCGATGTCCGGGGCGTCGATGATGTGGTGCTCGGTGCCGTATTGCCGGGCGACGGCCTCGGCGTGGCGAGTCTCGTCATAAGCGGCTTCGCCAAAGCGCATGCTGAACGTGCGCACCGGTTTCGCGCCGGCGCCGGCCATGTAGTGAACCATCAGGCTGCTGTCGATGCCGCCGCTTAGGAAGGCTCCCAGCGGCACATCGGAAACCAGCTGGCTGCGCACGCTGTCCTGCAGCAGCGCATCGAACTCGCGCGCGAGTTCCTCCTGTCCCGGAGGGCGCACCTCCGATTCCGCTGGAATCGTCCAGTACGGCTCGACCGTCAATCGCCGCGTGGGCGCGTGGTAGACCAGCCACGAGGCCGGAGGAAGCTGGCGCACCTGTTTTAGGAATGTCGCCGGCGCCAGAACCGCCTGAAAAGCGAGAAAATCGCGCAGGGCCTCGTAGTCGAGCTGGCGCGGAAAACCGTCGAACCGGAAGAAAGGCGCCAGTGTGGACGCGAGAGAAAATCCTTGCTGCGTGGAATAGAACAGGGGTTTGATCCCGATCCGGTCGCGTGCCGCAAATACCGTGCGGCTGTCCCTGTCCCAGATGGCAAAAGCGAACATGCCGTCCAGCCGCCGGACCACCCCGCTCTGCCACTCCACATAGCCGCGCAGTATGACTTCGGTGTCCGAGTGCGTTGCGAACACATGACCGCGCGCGGCCAATTCCTCGCGCAAGATTTGAAAATTATAGATTTCTCCATTGAACACGATGGTGTAGCGGCCATCCGGCGTGTGCATGGGCTGCTTCCCGCCCGCCAGGTCAATGACGGCGAGGCGGGCGTGACCCAGGACCGCGCCAGGCAGGCGCACGATGTCCTGGGCATCGGGGCCGCGCGCATGCAAAGTCGCGAGCGACGCTGCCGCGGCGGATTCCCAGGGCGTTTCAATCAGAGCGAGAATGCCGCACATCGATCGAGTTTACCCGGGTTCGCGCCAGAGAGCCGGCAGGCCTTCGTAGCCTTGAGCCACGGTATCGGCGGAAAAACGCGTGAGATCGGCAGCGGACGAGGAAAGTGGGTTGTCGACCGCTGCACGCAAGGCCGCCGCCAAGGCTTGCGCATCGCCGGGCGGCACGAGGTAGCGCGCCAGCGGGCCCGCCATGATTTCCCGCGGTCCGGAGGGACAGTCGGTGCTGACGATCCGGGTGCCGCAGATCAGCGCTTCGATGAGTACATTCGGCAAGCCCTCGTGATCCGAGCAGAGCACCAGCGCGTCTGCCGCGCGTATCCAGGGATAAGGATTCTGCTGAAAGCCGGCGACGATCACGCGCCCAGCCAGGCCGGCAGCAGCGATCAAATCATCCAATGCCGGACTCGGCGAAGCCAGCAATACAAGCTTATGCGGCAATGCGGCGATCGCCCACGCTTCCAGCAAAAGGTCGTGCCGCTTTTGCGGCGCAAAGCGGCCGATGTGTACGACATAGCGCTCCTTCGGCAGAGCGGCGGGCTCCGCCGCAAGGGCGCGGATTTCATCCAGGTCGAAAGGATTGTAAAGACGCTGGATATTGGCCTTGCTCAGGCCCAATTCACGTTGCAGATCCTGGGCAACGCCATCGGACACGGCGACCAGGTTCTTTCCGTCATAAATCCGCCTATAGCGGGCCAGTCTGCGGGCAGCTTTGGCCGGGCTGCGACGCTTCAGATTTTCGATTTCCGCCGACAGCGTGTTGGCAATGCGATGCCACACTCTCGGCAAACCTGCGAGATTCACGACTTCATCGGCATAGGGCAGTGTCGAGATACAGAAATCAAACTGTGCTTCCGTCTGCTGTTGCCGAAACGCGCGCCGCAGCCGGAGCGCAGCCAGGCGCTTGCCGAAGTATCCTTTGGCCTGCGCGATTCCGGACTCGGTCAAGGCATGAATTCCGATGCCGGGTTCGGGGACATGTTCACGGATGTTTTCCAGAAGGAACAAATGCACGTCGTGTCCTCTTCGGTGCAGCAACGCAGCAAGCTTGAGAAAAGCTTTTTCGGCGCCGCCGCCACTGAGGTTGGTGATAACCAGGGCAATTTTCAATTTTAGGGAAAGCAAAATGCCGTCGCGCCGGAGTAGGAGGTTCAGCCGTTCTTCAGCAGCGTTTCGACGGCATTCCAGACGCGCTCGACCGAAATATCCGCCATGTCGGACTGCAGCGTGCCGCCGGCGTCCAATGCCGGATGCTCGACCACCTGCAGATTGTCGCGCTCCAGCGGTGCCAGCAGCCGCCCCGGCGAATAACAGTGGTACAGCGCGACCATCGGCACACCCACGGCGCCGGCCAGATGGGTGGGACCCGTATCCACACCGACATAAAGATCGAGTTGCTGCATCAGCGCAGCGGTCTGGCGCAGGCTGAGTTTTCCCGCAACCACGGTGGCATGGTTGTTCAACTGCCGTTCCAGCTCGCGAATTTTGGCCGCCTCTTCCTTCCCGCCCAGCAGCAGAAAGTGCGCTTGCGGATGTGCCGACAAGATTCTCTCGCACAAGGCAGCAAAATGGGGCACGGGCCAGTCGCGATAGGCTTTGGTCGGAAAGCTCGCCACTTGCAATCCGAGCAACGGACCCTTGCCGGGAGGCAGCTGCCCTTGCAGGAATGACTTCGCCCATGCGCGTTCCTCCGCCGTCACTTCATAGGCGAGACCATGGCCGTCCGGCGCGATGTCCAGCGCCTGAGTGAGCAACAGGGGAACGCGAGCCGAATGCAGGGACTGGAAGGCGGGCGGCTCCACCGCGCGAAAAAGCCGCCTGTTAATCGCTGCGTCCTTCTGCCGGAACGCGACGACACGTTCAGCCGCCCGCAGCGCGTACCTGAGCAGCGGCAAGTCATGACCGTACACGAGCGCAAAGTCGTAACGCGGCCCCAGCCAGCCATATAGCCAGGCTCGATTCTTGGTAATTTCCCGGACTGTCGAAACATAGGGTAGATGGCGGACCACCTCGCAACGCTTTGGATGACCCAAGAAAGTAATGGCAGCTCCCGGAAACGCCCGGGCGACGGCGCGAATCGCCGGCGTAACCAAAAGCGTGTCGCCAATGCGCGAAACGTTGATGATCAGAAAGGACGGCGGTTTAGCGGCCAAGTCCCTGCCTGCGGAAAATATAGTTGCGGTCCTCCGTGTGCACGAGACGAAATCCGCTGCGCTCCATTTGCGCCACCGTCTGCTGCGTATCCTCACGCGTATGCCCGGTCACGTTGTGGTGAAACTCGACCAGGACCTGGGCGGCCTTGCGTATTTCGCCGCTGCTGCAAAGCTGTCTCAGAACCTCGTACTCCGCGCCCTCGATATCCAGCTTCAGCACATCGCATTCCGCGCGAGCTTGTTGACTCAGTATTTCGGCCAGGGAGGTCGTTTCCACTTCGAGCCTGTTGTCGCCTGCATACTCATGACTGCCGTCCAGGCTGCCGGATACACCATCGGCGCCTTTCGGCAGTTCCTGCTGGGGCCGCGGCAGGAAGAATTCCAGCTTTTTCCCTGGTTCGGACCAAAACGCCTTGGGCAACACACTCATGTTTTCTGGCACGCGGCTCCGGCAGTACTTCAGGCTGCGTGGATTGGGCTCGACGCCGACCACGTTTCCGCCAAACGCCTGCAGGAACGCAAGCGGGAAGCTGATGTCCTCGCCCAAGCCGCAATCTATCAACAAAGGGGACCCGCTGATCTGACGAGTATCCACCCACCATCCGCCATAGCGCGTACCCAACCTGCGGTATCCGCGCGGCAACAGCTTCTCGCGGAAACGCCGCGATACGGAGCGCTTCAGTCGACGCCAGTGCTTGTCCAGAAACTCAGCCATCACGCCCCCTCTCCTTTCCGACCGGACTCGGTATGGGTCCACGCATTGCCCGTTACCCTGGCTTTACTGCAACGCCGCGGCGGCGGCAAGTGCATCCGCTACGCGCCCGCGAAACGCGGCGACGGAAAAGCGCTGCAGGTGCATCCTTGCCTGGCGCGGGTCGTGGCGCGCCGCACCTGCTAGCAGCCGCTCCAACAGCCTCGCGAAGGACTCACCACCGTCCTGGCGCGGATCTGCAAAGAAGTAACCCGTCTCGGGTTCGACTACCGTTTCCGTAAACGGCGGGGCCGCCACGGCAAGCACCGGTGTACCGCAATACTGGGCTTCGATCAGGTTCAAACCCAGCGCCTCCTTCTCCGGCAAGCCGCTCAGCACGAAGTCGAGCTGCGGATAGACCGCAGCCACATTGGGCTGGTGCCCCCAGAAGCGCACCTGTTTCCGGATTGGCGCGAGGCTGGCGCGCAAATCACGAACCGAAGCGTAACCGCCGCTGCCGAAAATTTCCAGATTAACCTTAGGGTATCCAGCCAGTTTGGGCGCGAGGATGCGGAACATTAGAGGGAATTGTTTGATCGGCGTGAGCCTCGATACGAGGCCCAGCGTGACACCGGGCCGCTTTGCAAATCTTTCCGGGGCAAGTTGCGCCCTCCACCAGGGCTCGGCCAGGCCGAGCAGACGGTCGCGCAACTTGCGCGTGTCCCAATCGTATTCCGAACGCGCTACCAGCGTATTGTCGCCCGCGGCATGCGACGGTTCCGCGACGCCATACATGGGCTCGGTGTAAGCATTTTCGTAGCCGCGCGCCCTGATGCTGTCCAGCACATGGATAGACACCGGCAACAGCAACCGATAGTGGCGCAATGCCGGCGGATTGCGCTCATACAATGGCATATGGATGAATCCGCATAACAGATGACGCTCGGTCACCCATTGCGCCGTACTCTCGTCCAAGGCCGTCTGCGTCACCACCAGCGACCGCTCCTGCGGCAGGCGCTGCTGGATTTCGTCGGCACCGCTCACGCGCACGAGTTCCACGCCGCCCGGCAGGAGCGCGTCCCAAAAACCGACTCCGGGACTGACGAACAACACCACGCGATAGCCCAGATCGATCAGCGCCATGGTAAAAAACCGGGTAAAGACCTCGCCTCCGCCGAACCGCGCCTGCAGGTTGACCTGGTAGACGGTGCGCACTGGCATGGCGCTCAATTCTCCGCCGAGCGCGAGGCGATCGGCTCCGACGCCTTGTGGGCATGCTGCGCATAGCCGAAAAACATTCCGGCGATAGCCCAGAACAGCAGCGCAAGATCGCGCTGGAAAAAGTCATTGGTCAGATTGCGCGCCACCACGCCCGTCACCAGCAACACGCCGCATATGCCGGCCATCGCAACGATGCGGTCATCGGTGCGACTCAATAACCAGAATTTGCGCAATAGCAGGAGGAACAGCGCCAGGATAGCGATCATGCCCGGAATGCCCATGGAAAGGCCGTAATTCAAGAACAGGTTGTGTGCGTGCCAAACCGCCGGATATTCCTGCGACAGCAGTTCCGGATAGGCTTTTTTCATGACCTCCCGGCCGAAGCCATTGCCGGCGAGGGGATGGTCGATTATGCGAGTGGCAACCCCGGTCCAGGTCTCGAGGCGCGGATCCTGCTCCCACCCGATGGTCTGGCGCTTTACTTCCGCACCGGTTACCGCCAGCACGGAAAGGAGGACCGCAGCAATGCCGATTGTACGCACCCGAGATGCAGAGATCGCAATGAATCCGCGCGCTCGCAGCAGATACAAGGCGGTCAGCGCCTGCACCGCGAACACCATCCAGAACACGCGCTGCTCGACAAACGCCGCAACCACCAACTGCAAGACAATCAGTCCGAAAATCAGATTCCACCGCTGCTTGTGCCTTAGCAAAGTTCCCGCCCAGAGCAAGACCGGCAGCAAGGCAAGCTGATAGGTGCTGTAAGTGCCCGAGCCGCCGGCCCGCCCGTTGACCCAAGTCGTCGTGCCCGAGGAAAAGGTATCCCACAATCCGAGCACAGTGAGCACCAGGTTGCCCAGAATCAGCGCGATGATGAAGAATACGGCGTCTTGCCTGGTTCGCGTCAGAGTGACGAAGCTGAGAAATGCCGCCATGGCATAACCGATTTCGTTTTTAATCTCGCCCAGCGAATAGGCGGGGTCGACCGCGGTAGCGAGTGACAGCAGGGCGCAGCACGACCAGAGCAATATCGCGTTCTTCGCCGGAATCTGCGGGAAACCCTCCCTGCGCCAACTCCATGCGCTTGCGACTAGTCCGACGGCAAGCGCCAGGAGACGAAGCGCCGTCGTGTGCGGAAACGGCAGAATGAACAAGAGCACGGCAAGCGGGAGCACTCGGACCGGAAACTTCATCGTCACTCGCCGCGCGCGGACCCGCCCCGCCTCATGCCGTCGCCTCGCGAAATACCCCTTCCATGCGATCCAGCATGTGTTCACGCGAATAGCCGAGGCGCACCTTTTCGCGGGCCGCCTGCGCGAGCCGCTGCCCAAGTTCGCCATCTTCCAGCAAACGCTCGATTGCCGTTCGCAAGGCGTCTGCATCCTGTGGCGGCACCAGGAGGCCGGTTTTCTCGTGCTCAACCAGCTCTTCGATACTGCCGACCGGTGTGGATACCACAGGCACCCCCGCGGCCATGGCTTGCATCAGCGCCTGCGGCACACCCTCGTTGGCATAGGATGGCAGGGCAAATACGTCCATCGCCTGCAACCATTGCAGGACATCGGCCTGATTGCCCGGCATGAGGACGCGCGCATCCAGTCCTGCTTGCCCCACCTGCTGTTTCAAGCTGCCCCAGCCCGGTCCGTCGCCGATCACGAGCAAACGCGCATCTTTGCGTTTCAAGCCGGCGAAGGCCTCCACCAGGTAGCGATGACCCTTCCAGCTGCGCAGCGTGGCGACAATGCCAATGCAGGCCAGCGCCGGGTCCAGATTCAGGCGCGCCTTCGCCTGTGCGCGGTCGCCCGGCGCGTAGCGTGCCAGATCGATGCCGGTGGGTACGGAAACGATCGAATCGGGACGGTAACGATTGTCGCGGATCAGCTGCTCGCGCAGGCGCTCGCCGGTCGTGACGATCCGGCGCGTGGCCGACTGGTACAGCCAGCGCGTCGCAATATTGTCCGGGATGGGCGCCGAAATGTGGCGCGTGCGCACCAGGACCGGCCGCGGATTCATCCCCAGCAGGGAAAGCGCGGCAAGCCAGCTGTCAGTGGAGCTATGGGTGATCAGCACATCGCCGTGGTTATTCAAGAGCCATGAGCGCATCGCGATTATTCCACGCAACCCCTTGCGCGCGATCGGCAGTGCCACCGCCGGGATGCCCCGTCGCGTCGCTTCGGCATAGATAGGCGCTTGGGGCGGACACAATAGGCTTACGCGGTGGCCGCGGTCGAGCATGCCCGCCGCCTCTTCCAGCACACGGATCTCCTGCCCGCCCCATCCGCAGGAGGCCTCGGTATGAACTAAGTGCATCGCCCGCGGACCGCCTCAGATCGGGACGGAAGCCACGCCGCGCGCCCCGTCCCGCTTCCGCTCGACAGCATCATCCTCGACGGCAAACTGTATCTTGTACAAATGCGCGTACAGCCCTTCGCGCGCCAGCAACTCCGCGTGCGAGCCGGTTTCGGCGACCGCGCCCTTCTGCAGCACGACAATGCGGTCCGCTTTTTCGATGGTTGAAAGCCGGTGCGCAATAATCAGCGTGGTGCGGCCCTGCATCAACGTCTCCAGCGCCGCCTGCACCACCCGCTCCGACTCGGTATCCAGGGCCGAAGTGGCCTCATCCAGAATAAGCACCGGGGCATTCTTGAGCAGCGCACGCGCGATCGCCAGGCGCTGGCGCTGCCCCCCTGAGAGTCGCACGCCGTTCTCGCCGATCATCGTCTGCAGGCCTTGCGGCATTTCATCGATGAACTCCATCGCGTGCGCAGCCTTTGCCGCCGCGATAATTGCCGCCTCCGCTGCACCCGCCGAGGGGCCGTAGGCGATATTGGCCGCAACCGTATCGTTGAACAGCACCACATCCTGGCTCACCAGCGCGAGATTGGCGCGCAGACTGGCGAGGGTCAGTGTCTGGGTGTCGACGCCGTCGAGCAGGATGCGCCCGGCGCTGGGCTGATAAAAGCGTGGAATCAGATTGACCAACGTGGTTTTACCCCCACCCGAACCGCCCACCAGGGCCACCGTTTCTCCGGGTGCGACGCTCAAATTGATGTCATTCAACGCCGGCCGGGTCGCATTCGGGTAGGAAAAACACAAATGGTCGAAATCGATGCGGCCCTGCGCCCGCGCCAGAACCTGGGTGCCATAATCTTCCTCAGGCGTTTCATCGACGACCGCGAAAACGCTTTCCGCGGCCGCGAGTCCGCGCTGCAGCGATGCGTTGACCCCCGTCAGCCGTTTGAGCGGCGAGAGCAGCATCAGCGTGGCTGTCATGAAGGAAACAAAGCCGCCAACGGTCACGCCGTCCGCGCCACTTTGCCGGGTGGAATAGTAGACGATGACTGCGACGGCGATCGCGGCACACACTTGCACCAGGGGCACCGAGGCTCCGGCGGCCACCGTCTGGCGCATGGAAAAATCCCGCATGCGTTTGATCGCAGCGCCAAAGTGGCGTTTTTCGTACTCTTGCCCGCCGAATATTTTCACTACCTTATGGCACTCGATCGCTTCGTCCAGCACATGGGTAATGTCCCCCATCGCAAACTGCGCATTGCGGCTGGCTTCGCGCAGGCGTTTACTGAACATGCGGATCAGGACGGCGATGATCGGACCGATTACCAGCGTGATCAGCGACAGCTTCCAGTCGAGGTAGAACATCCAGGCGAGCAGTCCCAGCACGGCAAAGCTGTCGCGCACCAGCGTTGTCAGCACGGAGGTCGCTGCCGCCATAATGCCGGTTACATCATAGGAAACCTTGGAAATCAGCGCGCCCGAGGACGCGTCGTCGTAATAGCGTGTGGGCAGGTTGATCATTCGATCGAACATCGCGGCGCGCAGATCGAGCACGACGTGGTTGGATACCCAGCTGAGCGCATAGTCGCTGGCAAAACCGAACACCCCACGCGCAAGCAACAAGCCGACCAGGGCAAATGGAATGTAACGGATGGTGGTCGGGTCCTTGTCGACGAAACTGCCGTCCAGCAAAGGCTTCATCAGCGCCGGAAGCAGGGGCTCCGTCGCCGCCACCAACAACATGGCCAGTAGCGATAGCGCGAACATGCGCCAGTACGGCGCGACGTAGCGCAGCAGGCGCAGGTACAGAACCCGGCTCTTGGTTTCGGGGACGGCCATTATCGGATCGGTGTCATGGCGAAAAATATCCAATTATATCAGAGCCCTAAACCTCGCCCTGGGCTTAGCTGCGCGCTATTGCGACAGCTCTCGCAGCAGGTCAGAGTAAAGCCGCGTCAATTGCCTGGCCATACCCTCCAGTCCATGGGCTTCGACCTTGCGCCGCGCAGCCGCACCCATGCGTTGCGCCTGCCCCGGGGCGGCCGCCAGTTTCAGGCAACGCACCAGTTCCACCACGTCGAGGGGATCGCGGCAAACATAGCCCTCGACCCCGCTCTCCACGAACTCTGCCGCGCCGCACTGCAAACTCGTGACCAGAGGCAGGCCACAAGCCATCGCCTCGAGCGCGGCATTGGGAAAAGGATCATAAATGGTGGGCAGCACGAAACAATCGGCCATCCCGTACCAGGGCTTGACGTCGTCCTGCCCTCCGGTGAAATGCACCCGGCTTGAAAGTCCGGAGTTACCTACGCCTTGTCGCAGGCTCGGAAGCTCCTTGTCCGCCCCGACCACCACGAGATGCGCTTCCTCCACACCGCTAATGGCTCGCAACAGCTGCGGCAGTCCCTTGCGCCTGAATCCGGACCCGACGAACAAGAAGACCATGCTTGCGTCCGCAATGCCCAGTTCCTTGCGTTTGCGCTCGCGCCAGATCTGGCGCAGTCCGGGATGATACGCTGCGAGATCGACGCCGCTGTAAATCACCTTCAGCTTCGATTCGGGCAGGCCGAAATGATGGCGCAGCTCCTGCTTCACCATGTTCGAGTTGCAGATGACCGCGCGCAAACGCGGACTTTGGAACAGGCGCCGCTCCGCCGCCAGCGTATACCAGTGATAGGGATTGAGCGTAAGTGCGATGCGCTCCCACGACCCGGCCGCCCGTTTGCGGTTGATCAACCACTGGCGGTGCACACCGTCACCGGCACGGTAGATGTCGCAGCAGGCGATGCGCTCGTGCGACTGCACCAGATCAAAGTTGCCCGATTTCACCGCGCCGCGGACCGAGCGCGCAAACCCCCAGTCGCGCCACACGCGGCCAATATAGAAGGGGTTGCAGCGGATCACTCGCACCGCTGCATCCGCGTCGGCACTGTCCTGCGAACCCGTTCCCAATAGTTTCTCCGACCAGCTTCGTGTGAGCAAGGTCAGTTCCAGGTCCTGCGCGGCAAGCGCCGTCATGGCACGCTCTACAAAGCGCTCCGCGCCGCCGAACGGGTTATAACGCTGACGGATTAGCGCAAGTTTCATCGCGCCGTTTCTGCCTGCGCGCAGGAAAGATGCATCAGCGCGACTGCAAGGCCTGCACCGCCTGCAACACCGCCGACACCGGCAGACTCGTCAGGCACTCGCTCAGCTTGCCGCCGCCGCAACCGTCGTTGCCGCAGGGGCGGCAGCTGTGATCCGAAGTGATCACGCGGTGCGGCACCCGCCAGGGACCCCAGTTGAACTCCCCGCTGGGACCGAACAATGCCACCACCGGGGTTTGCATTGCGCTGGCGATGTGCATGGGCGCGGAATCGACGCCGACAAAGAGCTTGGCACTGCGCGTAAGCGCGCCCAGTTGCTTCAGCGTGAGTCTGCCCGACACGTCAACGAACGGCGCCTTCACCAGGGCGGCTATGCGGCGGACGAGCTCGATTTCGTTCGCTTCGGGCGCCGCACTCACCACAACCGGCTCGCCCAGTGCATGCAGTTCGTCGATCAATTCGGCGGTTTTCTCGACGGACCAGCACTTGAATTGCCAGCGCGAGGCGGGGTGCAAATGGATGTAGCCGCCCGGCGCCAGTCCGAACTCGCCCAACAGGCCTTGCACTATCCTTTCCGCGTCTTCCCCGGGCACGAAACTCAGCCCGCGTTCCTGCTCACCCGGCTGCAGGCCAATGCGGCGCAGCGCATCCAGATTCAACTCGACGACATGGCGCCTGCCGTTGCCGGGCAGGGGATGAAGGTGGCTGAAACTCGCTTTCCACCAGCGTCGCGCTTTGGGGTAATCGGCGGCAACGCGGTAGCGCGGCCCGAGCATCCGGGCGAGCCAGGCGCCGCGTGGATGCTCGGTAAGATGAATCAGCAAATCGTAGTCGCGGTCGCGCAACTGCCGCAGCACTGCCAATTCCGCTCGCAGGCGATCCATCCAGCCCAGGGTCTTCCAGGCGCGGTCGATGCCGAAAACCCGGGATACCGCGGGATTTTCACTCAACATGGGCGCAGTATCGGCATAGACCAGCGCATCGATCTCCAAATGCGGAGCATGCGCTTTGAGCACGGAAAACACAGGCGAGGCGAGCAGAACGTCCCCGTGGTGGCGCAGTTTGGTCACCAGCACACGGCGCACGCTTTGCAAATCCACAGGGTCCTTGAGCATGCACGCACGATAGCAGAGAAATTCGGGGCGGTGAATGGCCGCGCGCCGTACTTCACCGCGGCTCATCGGCGTTTTGCACGCACCTTGTCCAAAGCCTCGCACATGTGCTGCGCGCCATCGAGTATGCGCGGCGTATTGCGGCTGATGATATCGGCGTGAATCAAGAACAGATTGCCGCGCGCGACGGCGGTAAGGCGCGACCATTTCTTCCAGCCATCCAGCTCCCGAGTCCCGCCGGGTTCGGCGCTCCCGCCACCGATCGCCTCGGGATCAGCCGCGAGCACCGCTTCGGTCGAGATTACCGGCGTCAGCACTTTCAATGCGGAAAATACGTTTCGACCGCCGCACAGCCTGATCACGTCGCTGATGAGATGCGCGCCGTTGACGGTCATCAGTGGTTTGTCCCAGATCTGATAGAACAGGGTAACCGGCGCGCGACTGGCGTAACGCCGCCGCAAATCAGCCAGACGCCCGGCGAACTCTTGCGCCGCCTGCCGCGCCACGTCCTCGGTGCCGGCCAGGCGCCCGAGTTGTTCAATCGCGCGCGCAATATCGGGTAGCCTGCGCGGTTCGTTGTAGTACACGGGAATGCCGAGCCGCAGCAGCTTGTCCAGCTGACGCTGTGCGTTGCCGTACTGCCATACGACCACCAGGTCGGGCTTAAGGGCAACGATGCGCTCCAGATCCAGCTGCGCGTTGTCGCCGATGCGCGCAATGCGCTGCGCCGCCGCCGGGAAATTGCTGTACTCGACCGTTCCCACAATTTTCCCGCCGGCACCGGCGGCGAACAGCAATTCGGTCATATGGGGCGTCAGGCTGATAATGCGCTGCGCCGGCTGTGCGAGGCTCAGGATGCGGCCGGCGTCGTCGACGACCTGAATTTCGGCCGCGCGTGCTGCGCTGCAGCTCACAAACACCGCCACGAGCATGCAACAGCAACGCAGCCTGCTCAGCAATTTGCTTCGTTTCATCGCGTGGTACGCACCCGTATCAGGCCGGCACGTACAGAGTGCGCCCGGCAGCTTCGACGCGGGTCACGCGATGCCCGAACGCAGCCTGCAGCGCCGCCTCGGTCATCACCTCGCGTATCGGCCCGTGCAGCACCGTCGCCTGCGGCGAAAGCAGCAGTGCGTGACTGGCAAAGCGCGCCGCAAGGTCGAGGTCATGCACCGTGAATATCACGCCCTTGGCATGATCCCGGGCGAGCATGACCAGGTGCTCGAGCACCATTACCTGGTGATGCAGGTCCAGGTGCGATACCGGCTCGTCCAGCAGCAGCAGCGGCGCATCCTGTGCGAACAGCGCTGCCAGCGCAACGCGCTGACGTTCACCGCCGGAAAGCGTCAGCACGTCGCGCTGTTCGAATCCCGCGAGATCCACCGAACGCAATGCATACCGGGCGAATTCGCGCTCCTCCTCGCCTTCCCATTGCCAGCGCGATAGATAGGGATGGCGTCCGAGCATCACGCTCTCCAGCACGCTTGCGCTGAAAGCGTCATGAAAAGCCTGCGGCAGAAATGCGCGCTGTCGGGCGGCGGCGTCCGCGGGCCAATCCGCAAGCGCCCGGCCGGCAAGGTGCAGCGTGCCGCCCTGCGCCTGACGCAAGCCGACCGCGGTGTGCAAAAACGTCGATTTACCCGAACCGTTGGGACCCAGCAGGCACCAAACTTCACCTGCATTGAGGCGAAAGTCCATCTCCTGCACCAGCGTGCGTGTGCCCACACGCAGCAGCAGTTCTCGCGCTTCCAGCAAGGGAACGCTCATACTTTCTCCGGCTTTCGCGTCAACAGGAACAGGAAGGCGGGCACGCCGACGAGCGCCGTGATTACGCCTACCGGAAGCTGCTGCGGCGCAAGCAGGCTGCGCGCAGCGGTGTCGGCCAGCAGCAACAGCGTACCGCCGGCAATCGCACTTGCCGGCAGCAGCATGCGCTGATCATTACCCAGCGCAAGACGCAGGGCATGCGGCACCACCAGGCCGACGAAACCGATGGCGCCCGCTGTGGTCACGGCCATCGCGGTTGCCACCGAGGCAACCAGATAGATCGTTCGGCGCAACGGAGCAACACGCACGCCCAGGGCCTGCGCCAGAACCTCGCCGCGCAGCAGCACATTAAGCGCGCGCGCCTGCGGATAGGTCAGGGCCAGCGCACACGCCAGCGCGAGCAGCGCCGGCGCCCACGATTCGACGCCGTTCAGATCGCCCATGAGCCAAAACAACATGCCGCGCAACCGGGCTTCGGGCGCCAGCGTCAGCGTCAGCGTGATCAGCGCGCCCCAGCCGGCGGCCATGATCACGCCTGTCAACAACAGGCGCGGCGAAGCGTCCAGCGCGCCGAACATCTGCTGGCGCGCGAAGTCGCGCCTGGCGAATGCGAACACCAGCAAAATTGCGGCGAGTGCGCCGGCGCTCGCGCCCAGGTTGACAGCCAGCGCGCCCAGCCCGGCCAGCATGGCGGCAAGCGCGCCGACCGCCGCACCGCCCGAGAGGCCCAGCACATAGGGATCGGCGAGCGGATTGCGCAGCAGCACCTGCATCAGTGCCCCGGCGAGCGCCAGCAGGCCGCCGACAGCGAAAGCAGCCAGCGCGCGCGGCAATCGCAGCCGCATGACGATTTCGGCCGCCACGCTGTCGCCCGGGGAAACCAGCGCCTGCCAAAGCTCGGTCAGCGGCAGGTGCGCGCTGCCGCTGACGAGCGCAAGCACGAACGCGGCGAACGCCACCGCCGCCAGGGCCAGCCAAATGAGCAGCGCGCGGCACAAAGCCCTGCTCGTCCTATTGCCAGCGGTAGGCCGCGGCGAGCATGAAATTCCGGCCGGCCATCGGATAGGCGTTGAATGAAGTCCCTGCGCCGTTGCGTATGGCGTACGTATAATATTTTTTGTCGGTCAGGTTGTTCATCGCCAAAGTCAGCGTCCACGGCCCCGCGACGTGGCGCAGCTTGGCGTCGGCGGTGAGGAACGAGGCCATTTGCCCCGGATAGGTATTGGCCTGGTCGTTGTCGAAATACTGTTTGCCGACATAGCCTAGCGCGCCGCTCAAAGTGGTTTTTTCCGCTGCTTTCCAGGTGAGGCCGAGCTTGGCGGAGTTGCGCGGCACCAGCGGCACGTTCTTGCCGCTCAGATCGACCCCGCCGTATACGCCCTCGCGAAAGATGGCTTTCGCGTGGGTGTAACTGCCGAACAAATCGACGCCCGTTGCCAGGTTCCAGCTGCCTTCGATCTCCGCGCCCTCGCGCCGCGTCGGCGACAGATTCATATTTGCAAACGTGAGCGCATTGAAATGGATTTCGTTTTGCAGGTCCATGCGGTAAAGGCTTGCGCGCAAGCGGCCGCGCGCGAACCTGTGTTCCAAGCCGATTTCATGGTCGCGCGAGGTTTGCGGTTCCAGTGGTGTCAGGATGGAGTCGAATACCGGACCGCCGAACTGGTTATATATTTCGTCCACGGTAGCGACGCGAAAGCTCGCCCCCAGCTTTCCGTATAGCGCAAGCGCCGCGCTGATGTTGTGCCGCAGCGCGAGTTCCCAGGCGCGCGGATCGCGCGTCTGGGTCGCGCTAGCATAGCCCGCCGGATTCGCTCGATCGTTCGCGGAGATTTCCACGCGCTGCAAGCGCGCACCCATGGTGAGTTTTGTCGCCGCACCCAAGGCCGTGTGGTTCTGCACGTAGTACGCCCTGTCCTTTTGCGTGGCTTCGAGACTGACTTGCGGCGCACCCAGTTGCTCGAATCTGGCGGCACGCAATGCCCGGTAATCCCAGATGTCGGCATCCATTCCGACAATCAGCACATTGTCCCGCCCTAGCAATCGGTAAGGAATCTTGACGCGCGGCGTCAGCGCCCAGACATTGGCGCTGGTATCGGTGAACGTGCTGAAACCGAAGCCCGAGTAATCGTCGAAAAACCCGGTGCGCCTGGTATCCCGGTACGAAAGGTCGACGGCAAGATCGGCCGAGTCGAACGCATAGCGTCCGGAAAGCGTCGCCTGTTTGCCGTCGCGCGCACTGTAGTCGCCCGGCGTGGCGCTGCCGCGCGGATCGGTTTCGAACTGCGCGGCGGTACGCGCACCAGGCAAGCGCAGACTCTGGTTGTCCAGACCGAATTTGAACACCAGGCCGGCGCGATTTCCGGTCCAGCGCAAGTCACCGAGCAGGCTCCCCTGCTCCAGTCTATTGTTCGTTCGGTAGTTGTCCGTGTTGCGCTGGTTTGCAGACAGAGAAAAACCGGTATACGTTCCGGCGAGATTGAAAGCCGCATTCAGCTCATCGGCGTTGTAAGAACCTCGGGCCAGCGTAAGGACGGCGCTTTTCGCGCCGGCTATCGGCGAACGGGTGACGATGTTGATGGTTCCGCCGGTGGCTCCCCCTCCGTAGAGTACCGCCCCTCCACCGCGCTGAATTTCGACGCGCTCGATCGCTTCGAGGGGAATCGCGGACCAACGCACCGATACGAGCTCGATGTCGTTCAGGCGCTGACCGTCGAGCAGCACCAGGGTATTCTGATCGCCGCTCACGCCGAATCCGCGCATGTCGATCGCAACGTCCGGACTGCCCGTATTGTTGCGCATATTGATGCCTGCGTAGCGCGACAGCAGCTCCGGCAGCGTCCTCGCCGTGCTGTTTACGATCTGCTCCCGCGTGATGAGCGTTACCCCGACTGGATGCTCGAGCCGCTTTTCCGGAAAGCGCGTCCCCACGACCACCACCGCCTCGTCGGAGGCAAAGACCGGTGCCGCCAGCGCGAGCGCAATGGCGGTAATTGCTGTTTTGGAATACATGATTTCTCCCCGCAGCCGGCGTCCCCGCAGGCTGCATGACTGATACAACAAAGGAAACGCGGGGAGAGCAAAGCCACAACTGGCGCACCGCGTCCCCGCAGTGTTTCCACCTGTCGCGCAAGGCCGGTCTCCGGGCTCATGGGATCGGATCTGTCGCCTTCCCGCAAGCGAATCTCTTGCAGTGGCGTCGTGACAGACCCGCGCTCATATACCGTTGCGGGGGCAGCACAGGCTTTGGCGCAGTAACACGCCGTACCTGTTTCCCGTTTCACCCGCCTGCGTGAAGCGCAGGCGGACACCTCGAACGAGTGCCCAGATATTACACGCTGGCGCACGAAAACAAAAATCCTTTGATCAAATCCGTTTCCGGCTGTCGCCGCGGCCGGAACCGCGCACCCGCCGGCGGACCCCGTCGGATGTGCCGCGGCAGGTAGCGAAATCCACAAATTCGACTTGAGCAAAATCCTGAATTGACTCAGGGAAATAGGGCTGCCTATTCATCATGGAAAGAGCTTTGAGAGTTGCCTGTTATTACTTGACTTGTCACGATTTTTGAAACTATAGTGTGGCGATGAATGAGGAATTCGACACGCTCGACGGCAAGATCGACCAGTTCTTGCAGCTATGCCAGCGCCTGAAAAGCGAGAATAAGGAATTGAGGCTCCGATTGGCATCGGCTCAGAATGAGGTCAAGCTCCTGGAAGGCAAGGTCGACGGCGCCCGGACACGACTCGAATCACTATTGCAGCAGATCCCGGAATGAGCACGAAGGGCAAAACGCTTGATGTCAGCATCATGGGGCGCAATTATCGCGTCACCTGCGCCGACGAAGAACGTGAAGCCTTGCTTGCCGCCGTCGCCTACGTCGACAAGAAAATGACGGAAATCAAATCTGCGAGCAAGGTCGCGGGCACCGAACGCCTTGCGGTCATGGCCGCGCTCAATATCGCCAATGAATTGCTCACGATCAAGATAGGCAGCGGTTTTGACATCGCGGAATTAAAGCGTAGAATGAATTCAGTGCAGTCCAAGCTTGATCAGGCGTTGTCGCAACAGGATTCCCTGTTCTAGATCGCGCCCGGACGGGCAGGACCGCGAAGAGTTTCCCTGCGATGCTCGTTAAGGCCATATATTCCTTGAACCAATATATGTGCTTGGGTTGCAGACCATAGCGCTGCTTTTGTGCGCGTCCCGCCGCCTCGTGCGAACGTGGATGTACCTTCGGCAGCCGGAATGCGACCACTCTGGACTGCAGGTTCAGAGGATGCGGGTCTGACGGCATTTGCGGGGAATCTAATACTTCATCGATCCCAGACCGAATCGCAGACCGAATCGCAGACGCAGGGTCTGCGATTTTTGTTTGTAGGACCCATCGCGATGCAATATTGGTTAATGAAATCCGAACCCGACGAGTTCAGCATCGACGATCTCGCGCGTGCGCAGCGCAGCGGCAGCGCCTGGTTCGGCGTGCGCAATTACCAGGCGCGCAATTTCATGCGCGACCAGATGCAAATCGGCGACCAGATTCTGTTCTATCATTCGAGTTGCCCCGAACCCGGCATCGCCGGCCTGGCGGAAGTGAGCGCCGAAGCGTATCCGGACGATACGCAGTTCGATCCGAAGAGCAAGTATTACGACGTCAAAGCCACGCGCGCCGATCCGCGCTGGTTCAACGTCGACGTGAGGTTCATCAGGAAAACCAGGCTGCTTGGCCTGCCGGAGTTGCGCAAGCACAAGGCGCTGGCCGGCATGCGCCTGCTCGCACGCGGCAACCGCTTGTCCATCACTCCCGTAGACCCGGGCGAATGGAAATACATTACAACCAAACTGCTCAAATAAAATGACCAAACTCAAAAACGACACCCTGATCCGCGCCCTGCTGCGTCAGCCGACCGAGTACACCCCTGTATGGCTGATGCGCCAAGCCGGCCGTTACCTGCAGGAGTACAACCAGACCCGCAGCCGTGCCGGCAGCTTTCTCGGTTTGTGCAAAAACCCCGGCTACGCTACGGAAGTCACGCTGCAACCGCTGGCGCGGTTCCCGCTCGACGCGGCCATCCTCTTTTCCGACATTCTCACCATCCCCGATGCGATGGGCCTGGGCCTTTACTTTGCAGAAGGTGAAGGACCCAAATTCGAGCGGCCGCTGCGTGAAGAGTGGGCCATCCGCGATCTGGCGGTAGCCAACCCCGGCGACGAATTGCGCTACGTACTGGATGCGGTCAGCGAAATCCGGCGCGCGCTGGCCGGCAGCGTGCCGTTGATTGGCTTTGCCGGCAGCCCGTATACGCTGGCCTGCTATATGGTGGAGGGTGGCGCTAGCGACGACTTCCGCACCATCAAGACCATGCTTTATGCGCGCCCCGATTTGCTGCACCGCATTCTCGACATCAACGCACAGTCGGTCACGCTCTATCTCAACGCGCAGATCGAGGCGGGCGCGCAAGCTGTGATGATTTTCGATACCTGGGGCGGAAATCTGTCGCACGCGGCGTACCACGAATTCTCTCTCGCTTATTTGCAGCGCATCATCGCCGGCCTTAAACGCGAGCACGATGGCGTTCGCATTCCGTCCATTGTGTTTACCAAAGGCTGCGGCAACTGGCTGGAAGACATCGCGGCCATCGGCTGCGATGCCGTGGGCCTGGATTGGAGCGTGGACATTGCGCAGGCACGCGCGCGCATCGGCGATCGCGTCGCCTTGCAGGGCAATCTCGACCCGGCTGTGTTGTTTGCGACGGAGGAAGTCATCCAGAGCGAAACGGAAAAAGTGCTCGCGTCCTATGGCAAGGGCAGCGGCCATGTTTTCAACCTGGGCCACGGCATCTCGCAGTTCACGCCGCCCGAAGCGGTCAAAATACTGGTCGATTGTGTGCATGAGTCGAGCACGCGCTATCACGGCGACAACGTCAAACACCGCGCCAATTAAGGCGTTCCGCAGATTCAATAGAACTTGACTTATGCACAACATCGTGCTTCGCCGCGATTTTGCAGGTGCAAAGCCGTGCGCCACAGCTAATATCATCCATCCTTATGTTTTTAAATGGATATTCGCCCCGCTGTAAATTTGGGCGTCGGACGAAATTCCTTTTGGGAAAGAAGGTTACAGCGCGATTACCGACTTACTCACAAAGTTACCCACAAAAATTGTGCACAAGCAAAGTTCCCCTTTGGCAATAGAGTGATGCAGCAGTTTCGCGATAATCAGCTTCAAAAATCTGGCGTAGCTTCCTTAAGCGATTTTTTTTTCGCCGACGATAAATGACCATTCTGCGCGTCGCGCTCGACTTGCCGCTGCCGCGTGTCTTCGATTACGCCTGCGACGATGCGACGACAGCCGACATCGGCATGCGCGTGCTGGTCCCATTCGGCAACAAGCAGGCGATCGGCGTAATCATTGGCCTCGCCGACAAGTCGGAAGTCGGCAGCGGAAAACTGAAGGCGGCCGTGCGCGTCCTTCGCGAAACACCGGCGCTGGCGCGCGATTGGCTGGAATTGGCGCAATTCTGCAGCGACTACTATCACCGGCCGCTTGGAGAAGTCATTTTCAACGGCTTGCCGTGGCGCCTGCGCCAGGCAGGCGCCACGCCGACACTTAAAGAGGCCGCCGCCTACCGGCTTGGCGACGGCGGGCGCGAAGCGCTGGCGCAACTGCCGGCCCGCGCGAAGGTGAAACGCGCGCTGCTCCAAACCCTGCTGCAATCGGACTGCGCCGAGCAACTGCTGCTCGCGCAAAGCGCGGGGGCAAAGAAAGCGCTGTCCGAGCTCGCCGATGCCGGATGGATTGAGCGCTATCTCCTTCAGGGGAGTCCCGGGAATGGCCGTTTCATTGAAAAGCTTGCGCTCAACAGCGAGCAGAAACAAGTGCTGAAGCATATCGACGATTCCGGCCCCGGCTACCAGGCCTTTCTGCTGCACGGCATTACCGGAAGCGGCAAGACCGAAATCTACCTGCGCCTGATTGCGCGTACCGTTGCGGCCGGGAAACAGGCCTTGGTGCTCGTGCCGGAAATCAGCCTTACGCCGAGCCTGGAGCAGGAGTTCCGCACGCGCTTTCCCGACACGCCGCTGGTCAGCCTGCATAGCGGCCTCGCCGACGGGGAGCGCACGCAACACTGGCTGCAGGCGCAAAGCGGCACGGCCGCAATCGTTCTCGGCACCCGCCTGGCAGTGTTCGCGCCCTTGCCGAAACTCGCGCTGATCGTTGTGGACGAAGAGCAGGATGCCTCGTTCAAGCAACAGGAAGGATTGCGTTACTCGGCGCGTGACGTGGCCGTGTTCCGCGCACACCAGGCGGGAATACCGATCGTGCTGGGCTCGGCCACCCCGGCCCTGGAAACCTACGCGCACGCCCTGTCCGGCCGATACCGGCTGCTGCGCCTGGCGCAGCGCGCCGTGCCACAGGCACAGCTGCCGCTGGTGCGCACCGTAGACATGCGCAAGCACAAACTCGAAGACGGATTCGCACCACCGCTGGTGGAAGCGCTGGCCGAACGCCTGGAGCGCGGCGAACAGAGCCTGGTGTTTCTAAACCGCCGCGGCTACGCGCCGGTGCTGATGTGCCCGGCCTGCGACTGGGTGAGCGGCTGCAAACGCTGCTCCTCGCGCATGGTGCTGCACCTCGCAGACAGACAGCTGCGCTGCCATCATTGCGGCGCGAGCACGCCGGTCCCGCGCCACTGTCCCAGCTGCGGCAATGCCGACGTCCACCCCTTCGGCCGCGGCACCCAGAGGCTGGAAGCGACGCTGGCCGCGCGCTTTCCGCAGGCGCGCATACTCCGCGTCGATCGCGACAGCACCCGCAACAAGGGCAGCTTTGCGCGCATGCTCGGTGAAATACAAGGGGGCCGCGCCGACATCCTCGTCGGCACCCAGATCCTGGCCAAGGGACACGATTTTCCGAACCTGACGCTGGTCGCGGTGCTCAATGCCGACAGCGCACTGTATTCCGCCGACTATCGCGCGCCCGAACGATTGTTTGCGCAACTCGTACAGGTTGCCGGGCGCGCCGGGCGCGCCGGATTGCCCGGCGAGGTCCTGATCCAGACGCAATACCCCAAGCATCCGCTGTATCTGGCGTTGGCGCAGCACGATTTTCCCGGCTTCGCGCAGACGCTGCTGGCGGAGCGCGAGCAAGCCGGATTCCCGCCGTACGTGTTCGAAGCGGTGCTGCGCGCCGAAGCCGCAGAGATCGGCAGCGCGCTTGAATTTCTGCGCGAGGCGGCGGAACTCGCCGGCCCGCCGCCGGCCGGAATCACGCTGTACGATCCGGTGCCGATGAGCGTGGCAAGGCTCGCCGAGCGCGAACGCGCGCAATTGCTTCTGCAATCGGCATCGCGCAAAGCGCTGCAGACCTACCTCACCACCTGGGCTGAAAAGCTGCATGCACTGCCACAGCGCGCAGTGCGCTGGCATCTGGACGTCGATCCGATCGAATTTTGATGTCGCGGATGATCCACGGCGAAGCGCACGGCGGCCTGCCGCAAGGCGAGCTTCGCGGCCATGGCGCTTTATTCCACCGCGTCAATCGCGTTGCAACACCCGGTCAGGTCGTGGCACCAAGGTATAATATGCGACTTTTTGCTCACCCCCCCTCCCCTTGTCCGCTGATATAAAGTCGCACCTGATCGACCTGCTGACGCAGTCGCTGGCCGGCGTGGCGCCGCAGTCTCCGGCATCCGCCATCGCGCTCGAGCGTCCGAAGCAGGCCGCGCACGGTGATTGGGCGTGCAATATCGCGATGCAGCTGGCAAAGCCGCTCAAGCGCAATCCGCGCGAACTGGCGCAGGCCTTGATCGCCGGCCTCCCGGCTTCGCCCTGGCTGGACCGCGCAGAACTCGCCGGGCCCGGCTTCATCAATCTTCGCCTGAAACCAGCCGCCAAACTGGACGCCGTGCGCAGGGTGCTTGCCGCGGGTACCGGCTACGGGCGCGCCGATACCGGACACGGGCGACCGTTCCTGGTTGAATTCGTTTCCGCCAATCCCACCGGACCCCTGCATGTGGGACATGGCCGCCAGGCGGCATTGGGCGATGCGATCTCGGCCCTGCTGGAAGCACAAGGCTGGAAGGTCGCGCGCGAATTCTATTACAACGATGCAGGGGCACAAATCGACAATCTGGCCTTGTCGGTGCAGGCCCGCGCGCGCGAGCAGCGCGGGGAAGCAGCGGGTTTCCCCGAATCCGGTTACCACGGCGAATACATCCGCGAGATTGCGGCTGACTATCTCGCCGGGAACGGAGATCCCGACGATCTCGCCACGGTGCGCAAATTCGCCGTGGCCGCACTGCGGCGCGAGCAGGATGAGGACCTAAGGGCTTTCGGCGTGAAATTCGACAATTACTATCTCGAATCCTCGCTTTATGCAGATGGAAAAGTCGAGGCGACGGTCACTGCGCTGACCGCCTCGGGCAAAACCTATGAACAGGACGGCGCACTCTGGCTCAGGACGACAGATTACGGCGACGACAAGGACCGCGTAATGCGGAAGTCCGACGGCAGCCACACTTACTTTGTGCCCGACGTCGCCTATCACGTAACCAAGTGGCAGCGCGGGTTCGCACACGCCGTCAATATTCAGGGCTCGGACCATCACGGCACGGTTGCGCGCGTGCGCGCGGGCCTGCAGGCGCTCAGCGCGGTGACCGGCGCCGGCATACCGCGCGATTATCCCGACTACGTGCTGCACAAGATGGTGACGGTGATGAAAGGCGGCGAAGAGGTGAAACTGTCGAAACGCGCCGGCAGTTACGTTACCGTGCGCGATCTGATCGACGAGGTAGGGCGCGACGCGGTGCGCTTTTTCCTGGTTTCACGCAAGGCCGATACGGAGTTCGTGTTCGACATCGACCTGGCGAAATCGCAGACCGAGGACAATCCGGTCTATTACGTCCAGTATGCGCACGCGCGCATCTGTTCGGTGCTGGCGCAATCCGGTACCGATCCGCAATCGCTCCAAACCGCCGAACTTGCGCCGCTCGCGCTGGAGCGGGAGCTCGTCCTGGCGCAGCGCCTGGGTGAGTTTCCGGAAATGCTGGCTGAAGCCGCTCGCGATTTTACGCCGCATACCCTGGTCTTCTACCTGCGCGAACTGGCGGCAGAGTTCCACAGCTACTATAATGCCGAGCGCGTACTCGTCGCCGATGAAGGGCTGAAACTGGCGCGGCTTGCCCTGATCCAGGCCGTGCGCCAAGTACTGCAAAACGGTCTCGCGCTGCTGGGCGTGCGCGCTCCTGAAAAGATGTGAGGAGTTGCGGGCCTTTGTTGTAGACCTAGATTTCCTTATATTGAATCGAATTGAAATGGCCAAAGACCACAAACCGAGAGCAGCGGCGAGGAAAAAGAGCAGCGGCGGCACGCTGATCGGGATTTTCATCGGCCTCATTCTCGGCCTGTGCATCGCTGTCGGGGTGGCCTGGTACATGAACAAGACGCCGATCCCGTTTCTAACCAAGGCCAAACCACCCGAGAAAGCGCTGCCTGCCGAGCAGGGCAAGGGGACCGTCAAGCCGGACGAGAAAACGACGCAGCAGGTGGAAAAACCGCGGTTCGAGTTCTACAAGATTCTACCCGGGGCCGAAGAGCCCGTGACCGAGCAACAGCTCAAACAGGCGGCAAAATCCGGCACAGCTACGGAAAACTACATGCTGCAGGTCGGCTCGTTTCAGAACCCGGCCGATGCGGACAATCTGAAGGCCCGACTCGCGCTAATCGGGGTTGAGGCCGGGGTGGAACCCATTGATCTCGCCGACAAAGGCACATGGTACCGGGTGCGGATCGGACCCTACACCAAGGTCGAGGAAATAAACCGTTTGCGCCAGACTCTGGCGCAGAACGGAATCGAGGCTTCCTTGGTCAAAATCAAAGATGCGGGCTCACGCTGAGCGCCGTGCCCTTTTTCGGGAGAATGGAATGTTGAAGCAGATAATCGCAGTATTCATGGTGTTTTTTGCAGTGGGACTGGCGCAGGCTCAACCGAAGGCCGGGGTCCAGTACCGGGAACTTGCCACGGCACAACCCACCGACTCCCCCGGCAAGATCGAGGCCGTCGAGTTCTTCTGGTATGGCTGCCCGCATTGTTACAATTTCGAGCCCGTAATCACGCCCTGGGTGAAGAAGCTTCCAAAGGACGTGCATTTCCGCCGCATCCCGGCCATGTTCAATGAAGAGTATGCGCTGGGGGCGCGGGCATTCTACGCACTCGAGGCAATTGGTGTTGAAGAGCGCCTGCACAAAGCCCTGTTCGACGCCATCCATACCGGTTCCCGGCTCAGGGTCTCGAACGAAGCCGCGCTGACCGAATGGCTGGAAAAACAGGGTGTGGACACGAAAAAATTCGCCGCAGCCTACCGCTCCTTTAGCGTCGAAGGCAAGTTAAAGCGGGCCGCGCAACTTACGCAGGCGTACAAAATCGAAGGTGTGCCTTCGATGGCGGTGAACGGAAAGTACGTCGTGGTGACCGACAATGTAACTTCGTTCGAGAACCTTCTCGAAATCACTGATTTCCTGATCGAGAAATCGCGCAAGAGCGGCGCCAAGGCCCCACCGAAAAAATAGGCTTCCCGCGTGCGGGCGCATCAGCGCCAGTGTTCGGGCAAAATTCGCAAGATGGGCTTATTATTCGGATTCCGAGCCTGGCTAAGGAACGATACGATGATTCTCCTCAGAAACGCGCTGGCGGCGCTTATCCTCACGCTCGTGGCGACCGGCGCCCTGGCGCAGGCGCAACTAGGCCGCGACTATATCCTGCTCGACCCGCCGCGCGCGGTGACCAGCGGCGACAAGATAGAGGTGATCGAATTTTTCTACTACGGTTGCCCGGTCTGCTACGAGCTCGAACCGAAACTCTCCCGCTGGTTTTTCAACGGTCCCCCGTCGGTCGCGCTACGCCGTGTGCCGGCACTGTCCTCGGACAATTGGGATAATTTCGCCAAATTGTTCTACACCCTGGAAAGCATGGGCCAGCTTGCGCGCCTGCACTGGCCGGTCTACGACAATTTCCATTTCAACGGCGTCAAGCTGAACGAGGAAGCGACCATGGCGGCCTGGGTGGCGCACAATGGTCTCGACAAACAAAAATTCATCGATACCTATCACTCACCCGAAATTCAGGCAAAGCTGACCGAGGCGCGCAATATGACGCAGAATTACGACATTAAGGGCGTGCCCAGCATTGTGGTAGACGGCAGGTTCGTGACTTCCGCACGCATGACAGGCGGCACCAGCCAACTCATGCAGGTAGTCGAGCAGTTGGTTGGAATGGCACGCAAGGCACGCGCGAAATAGCCGGACTCGTGCCGCAGAAGGTTTTCATCACCGGCGCATCCAGCGGCATCGGCGCCGATCTTGCGCGGCACTACGCCAGCCGCGGCGCCACCCTGGGCCTGGCTGCGCGCCGCGCTGAACAACTGCAGGCTCTCGCCGATTCCCTGACAACCGAGGTATGCGTCTATGTACTCGACGTGACCGACAGTGCGGCGCTCACCTCGGCCGCAGAACACTTCGTACACCGCCATGGCGCGCCCGATATTGTCATCGCGAACGCCGGCGTAAGCGCCGGCACCCGGTCCGATCGGGCTGAAGACCTCACCGCGCTGGCGCGCATCATGCAGACAAACGTGCTTGGCCTGGCGGCGACGCTGCAGGCATTCGTTGCGCCGATGCGTGCACGCGGCAGCGGCAGCCTGGTCGGCATTGCCAGCGTCGCGGGATTTCGGGGCCTGGCCGGGGCCGGGGCCTACTGTGCGTCGAAATCCGCGGCCATCACCTGGCTGGAATCCCTGCGCCTGGAGCTGCACGGCAGCGGCGTGGACGTGCTCACGATCTGCCCTGGCTTTGTCGCCACGCCGCTGACCGCGGGCAACCGCAACCCGATGCCTTTCCTGCTCGACGCACCGGAGGCGGCAAAACGCATTGCACTGGCCATCGCGGCGAAAAAGCGTCTCGCCATCATTCCGTGGCAGATGCGCATGGTGTTCTTTGTGCTGCGACGCATGCCGAACTGGCTGTACGACCGCCTGTTCGCCCGGGCACCGCGCAAAACGCGCAACACTTCCGACTGACTTCATGATGTGGCGCGATGCCGTCGGCACGCAGCATCAGCGCGCACAAGGTCGGGCGCGCATCGTGTCGCTGGTGCCGTCGATCACCGAACTGGTTTGCGAGCTGGGTCTTGCAGAACAACTCGTGGGCCGCACCGGCTTTTGCGTGCATCCGCGCGAGATCTTGAAAGCGGTGCCGAAAGTGGGCGGGACCAAGGACGTCGACCTCGCCAAGGTGCGCGCGCTGGCCCCGACGCATGTGCTGCTCAATATCGACGAGAACGACGAGCCGACCGCGGCGGCGTTGGCTCGATTTGTACCGCATCTCATCGTTACGCATCCGCTCGGCCCGATGGACAATCCGGCCCTGTTTCGTCTGATCGGCGGCGTTTTCGGGGTCGAACGAATGGCGGAAGCGCTGTGCGCGCAGTTCCTGAAGGCGCACGATGCGCTGTCGCGGGCCGCGCGCGCCTGGCCGCGCGAGCGCGTGCTCTACCTGATCTGGAAGGACCCGTGGATGTCCGTTTCGCGCGATACCTACATTTCGCGCACCCTGGCGCTGGCCGGCTGGGATACCGTGCCGGTCAGCGCGCCTGCGCGCTATCCGAAGGTGGAATTGGACGAAACCTTGCTGCGTGATGCGGAACGGATTTTGCTCTCAAGCGAACCCTACCGCTTTCGGGCCCGCCATGTCGCCGAGCTGCGCGCCTTGCCGTTCATGCGCGGCAAGACAGTGGCGCTGATCGACGGCGAGATGACCTCGTGGTACGGCAACCGCGCCATCGCGGGGATGGATTATCTGCGCCGTTTCAGAGAAGAGATAAACGTGAACATCGGTTCGGCCCGCAGCTGATCCCGCGCCCGGTCGCCCGCTGAGAAATCAACCGCCCAGGAACAGGCGACCCACCTCGGGATTCTCCAGAAGTTCGTCGCCCGGCGCCGCCATTGCGATCTCTCCTGACACGAGCACATAGCCGATGTCGGCGAACTCCAGTCCTTTCTTTGCGTTCTGCTCAACCATGAGGATGGTCTTGCCCTCGACGCGTTGAAGATCGTGCAGGATTTCGAACACCATATCGATGAAGCGCGGCTCGAGGCCGATCGAAGGTTCGTCCACCAGCAACACATCGGGCTCCATCACCAGCGCGCGCGAGATTTCCAGCAAGCGCCGCTCGCCACCGGACAACACCCTGGCAAGATGGCGGCGACGCGCCGCCAGACGGTCATACTTGCCGAATACGCGCTCAACGGCGGCCTTGGCCTTTGAATGGGAGTGCAGCAGATAGCCTCCCATCAGAAGATTCTCCTCGACCGTCATGTTCGGGAACACCGACTTGTCCTGGAGTATGTAGGCGACGCGTGCATCCTTGAGCTTGCGGTCCGAAGTCAGGCGCGTGATGTCGAGTTTATCGCTCCCCTGGCCGACTGTGATCTCGCCGCCGAAAATCCGCGTAAAGCCGAACACCGAGTGCAGCACCGTCGATTTGCCTGCGCCGTTGGGCCCGATCAGGCACAGGGACTGGCCGCGCCCGACATGCAAGCTGAAGTCGTGCAGAATCTCCATGTTGCCGTATCCTGCGCGCAGATTGCGAATGGACAGGAAGGGCTCGTTTCCGGCCAGGGCCTTCAGATTCGATTCCGGAATCTCGGAGCGCAGCTCCTCCGCCTCCCGAGCGACGTCATCAACGGACAGTACGACGTCGACCGAACCTTCGTGGTAGCCGCCAGCGCGTGTCGTATCCTTGGCCACGTCAGTGCGCTCCGAGGTAGGCGTCGATCACGCGCTGATCGTCGCGGATCTCGTCAGGCGAGCCGCTGGCGAGCAATTCGCCGTGAGACATGCAGTAGATCTGGTCTGCAAGGTTCATGATCACCCGCATATTGTGCTCGATCACGAACAGGGTGATGCCGAATTCCTGGTTCGCTCGCTTGAGGCGGTCGATCAGCCCGTTGATCAGGGTCGGGTTGATGCCTGCCGTAGGCTCGTCCAGCAGCAGCACTTTCGGTTCGTTCATCAGCGCCATCGCGAACTCGAGCAGCTTCTGCTGCCCGAATGACAGCGAGCCGGCGACCAGCTTGCGCTTGGAATATAGGCCCACGAACTCGAGCAGCCGTTCGGCCTTCTCGATCAGTTCCGGCGAATGTTTCCCGAACATGTTGCGCCAGGCGGCTTTCCGGTGCGGCACCGAAATCAGCAGGTTCTGGATGCAGTTCATTTTCGAAAATATGCGCGTCTGCTGGAAAGTGCGCAGCATTCCGAGCCGCGCGATTTCCTGCACGTTCATGCGCGAGATTTCCTGGCCTTCGAACAGGATCGATCCGCCGTCGATCGGATATTGGCCGACGATCGAATTGAACAGCGTCGTCTTGCCCGAGCCGTTGGGCCCGATCAATCCGGTAATTTTGCCGGGTTCGACCTTTAGCGAAACCTCATGGTTTGCAATGACTCCGCCGAACGCCTTGCTGACGCCCCGCACATCGATGATCGCCTGGCTCATGGCTTGCCGTCCACCTTGACGGCTCTGGCCGGCTGCGTTTCCACGCGAATGCCGAACCATTCCGGCTTGCGTGCTTGCACCCACCCCAGGATGCCCTGCTGAAAGTAGACCACGTTGACGATGATCAGCACCCCAAGCGCGATGTACTGCCATCCGAGCAGATAAGTCCAGGTCAATTCGCGCAGGGTGTAGAACACCGTCGCGCCGATGATCGGCCCCCAAAGCGTCCCCTTCCCGCCCAGCAGGGTCATCGCAACCATGAATATGCCGAAGGTGAGCGTCGGATAGGCGGTCTCGAGCGGCTCGATGAATCCGGTCATGTTGCCGAACAGGGCGCCGGCAATTCCCATGAAGAAGGCCGACACCGACCACGCAACCATCTTGTAACGGGCGGTATGCAGGCCCAGCGCCTCCGCCTTGTCTTCATCGTCGCGAATCGCGTTGATCGCCAGACTGAAGCGCGTACTGTAGAGCCAGCGCAGAAAGAGATAACACAGGATGGTCGTGACCATGCAGGCCACGTAGAAGAACCGCTCCCGCATGCCGGGACCGCCGGGAAATACCGGCATGGAAATTCCGCCGCCCCCGCCGACCCAGCCCCACGCGGCAGTCAATTCAGCCGCCGCGATCGCGACGCCCAAGGTGCCGATCGCGAAGTACGGTCCACGCAGCCCAAACAGGACCTTGCTCAGAATCACCGCCAGGATGACCGGTCCGATCGCCGCCAGGAAAACTCCCAAGGCGAGGCCACCGTAATATTGCTGATCGGTGAAGTCGATCTTGATCTCGCCGCTGGCTGCCGTGTAATCGCCGACGTTGTAAAACAAACCGATCTGCACGACCGCGCAGATATACATGCCGAGTCCGAAAAACACGATGTTGCCCAGCGAGTTGTATCCCATCTGGCCACCCATGGTGTCCCAGGTCATGGCAAACAGCACGAAGATCCAGAACACGGCGAACTGCACAGAATGCGCGGGGAACAGAAACGGCGCGACGATACCGGCGACCAGCAGCACGAGATGCAGCGCGAGCGAAGGCCGGGTCATTGCAGGGCCAGCCTATGGCGACGCAGCAGCGTCTGGCGCCACATGAGGATGACGAGCAGCAAACCCACGACCGTCGCCTGCTGGAACTGGGCGCCGAGTATGAAGCCGCTGTACTGCTCGATCACGCCCAGGCCGAGAGAGGTCAGGATCACCGCCGGAAAATTCCCCAGCCCCGCCGCGGTCACGACGACGAAGGCGCGCACGGAATAGGCAATGCCGTAGAACGGCTGGATCACCCAGATCATCGCGATGATCACGCCGGCCACGCCGCAAATAGCGGAGTTGATCGAAAAAGTGAGCGCATAGACGAGGTCCGTATTGACGCCGAGCACGCGAGCGGCACGCGGATCCTGCGCCGTAGCGCGTATCGCCTGTCCCATGCGGCTGTTCCTCAGAAACAGCACCATCGCCACCGCAAGCACGATACACAAGCCGAACGCGACAACGCGGATCTGCGTAATGTCGACCATGCCGTCGAGCAACTCAAAGCGACCGAAGCCGGACTTGAGCGTGCGCACGTCGGGACCGAACACCAGGTTGAGCACCTGCTGCATGGTGATCGCGAGGCCGAAGGTCGCAAGCAGCGACGTAAACAAATCGAGCTCGATCACCCGACGGATGATCAGCGCATAGATGACCCAGCCATAAGCGAACATCAGCACGCCGACCGGCACGATTGCAACGATGGGGTTGACGCCGTGCAACGAAAGCTCGTATCCGAGGTAGCCGCCCATCATGACGAAATCGCCCTGGGCCAGGTTCTTGACGCTGGTCACACCCCAGACCAGGGCCAAACCATAAGCGGCAAGCGCGAACACCGCGCCCACGCTCAGCCCGTTCAGAATAAGCTGAACGTTGAAGACCGGCGCTGTAACGAGAATTTGGAAATTGTCCCACATAGGCACGATCACACCGGCCATTACTGGCCGGTGCGCCCTAGGTTAGACCACCTTATTTAACAGCCGGGGAACTTACTGCGGTGCCTTGCGCGGGTACACGACCGGATCGGCCGCATACTTGGTCGGCGCGACCACGACATACTTGCCGCCCTGGATCTGGCGCAGCACCATCGGCTTGGCGATGTTGTTGCCCTCCGGGCTGAACTTGATGTTGCCGTAGAAGGTCTGCATATCCGTCGCAGCCAGCGCGTCACGCAGCTTCTCCGGATCGAGGCTCTGCGCACGCCGGAAGGCATCAGCCCAGATTTCGACTGCTGCCGAGCCCTGCGCGACCTGATAGGGCACATTCTTGTACTCGGGGTGCGCGGCCAGGAAAGCCTTGTTGTAGTCCATGGCCGTGCCGAAAACATCGTCCTTGTACTTGAGCGTTTCGGACCACTGCGTCGGGCAGAGGATACCCTCAGCCGCCGCGCCGAACTGGCTGGTTAACTTGGCCGATTCGCAGTGGGTGACGCCGATGATCGACGCGTTGATGCCCATCTCCTTCATTTGCCGCGTCGAGGTCGCCGCGCCCTTGGTGTGACCCGAGAACAGGATGACGTCCGGCTTTAGCGCCTTGATCTTGGTCAGCGTCGCGGAGATGTCGCTCAGGTCGCGCGGCATTTTGTCGTCGACCACGATCTTCATATTGTGTTTCTTGGCGGTCTCGACCACGCCCGCACGTACGTCAAGCGAGAAGGGATCGTTTTCGAACGCCATTGCGATCTTCAGATCACCGGGCTTCTTGCCGTTTTTCTCGGCGAGTTCGGCAGCCAGGTCGATCAGCGGTGAGAGATACTGATCCGAAGTGGACAGCGCCGCGAACATGTAGCGGTAGCCCTGGGTGAACAGCGAGCGCGAGGCGCCCTCGGCTTCGACCATCGGGATTTTGTATTTTTCGGTGACCGGTGCCGCTGCCTTGGTGGGGCCGGAACCATAGGGTCCCAGGACGAACTTGATGCCGTCCTGGTTGATGATGCGCTCCAGCAGCTGCGCCGTACGCGAGGGGGTCGATTCGTCGTCGTAGTATTTGACCGCGAGCTTATAGGGCTTGCCGCCGATCTTCACGCCGCCCTTGTCGTTGATCGCCTTCACCGCGAAATTGTAGCCGTCGCTGGCGTTCTTGCCTTCCTGCGAGTACTTGCCGGTGATCGATATAGCGGAGCCCAGCGTGATCGTATCTTCCGCGTTCGCATTGGTCGGTGTTCCGGCAAGAGCGCCGACGCCTATTGCCGCGCTGATTGCCAGCGCCCGGGCCAAAGCACTACCTTGGAATTGCTTGTGCATGTTGAGACTCCTCCTAGTTTGATTGGTGTCTAATCTCAGGGCGCCGTCGGGAATACCGCTCCCCTGCCACTCTGATAACACACTATTGATGCGCGAATACGCGCTGGAATCATCGCCGTGGACCAAACGCGATCAGGCTATCGTCACCGCCTTCACAACCGGTCCCCGAGACGCCCAGCATCGTCGCCCATAACCTGAATACTACAACGATTAGTAGCGGAAATGGAAAAAGGTTTCCGGATTTTTTTGTCAGACTTTTGCTTTATGGTTTTTCTGGGTTTGTTCTATCGCCCGCGTATCGGCGACGATTTACACGCAAGTCGCGGCACGTAGCCCGCGCTCCCGGGACTTTTCGACACCGGGGGACATGTCCCCCGATATTTCCCTGGCGCAGCTGCTTCGATGTTCGCTACGCCAACAATATTTATTGTTACTTCGACTTCGTCGAACCGGATTTTCCGTTCGCTTTTTCCGCACCCAGCCGCAGGCTGACGTAGGCTCCGGGCGCGTCTTCTATCACCTTGAGCTTGCCGTCGCCGGGCGCGCGCGCCGCGACTTTGACGCCGCCGTTATTCTCGTCCATCCACGCCTGCCAATCCGGCCACCACGAACCTTCGTGACGCGCCGCGGTCGCCAGCCAATCATCCGAGCTTTCGGGCAATTCCGGATTGGTCCAGTAGCAGTATTTATTCGCCGCAGGCGGATTGACGATACCGGCGATATGGCCCGAACCGCCGAGCACGAAGCGCACCTTCCCGGAGAGCACGCGCGCGCCCTTGTACACCGACTTCCAGGGCGCGATGTGGTCCTCGGCCGTGGAAATGAAGTAGGCCGGAATTTTGATTTTGCTGATGTCGACGGGCACGCCGCCCAGGCTGATGCCACCCGGGTCCTTCAGTTTGTTCGCCAGGTACATATTGCGCAGATAAAAGCTGTGCATCGTCGCCGGCATGCGCGTCGAATCCGAATTCCAGTAGAGCAGGTCGAACGGGAACGGATCCTTGCCCATCAGGTAGTTGTTCACCACGAACGACCAGACCAGGTCGTTCGAGCGCAACATGTTGAACGTACCCGCCATTTCCGAGCCTTCGAGATAGCCGCGCTCGTTCATGCGCCGCTCCAGATTCTCCACCTGTTTTTCGTCGATGAACACGCCGAGCTCGCCGGGTATCGAAAAGTCGAGCAGCGAGACGAAGAACGTCGCGCTTGCAACGCTCGTGTCCTTCTTCGCGGCCATCACGCCCAGCGCGGCTCCGAGCAGGGTTCCACCGAGGCAGTAGCCGATCACATTTGCCTGCTTCTCTCCGGTGGCTTTTTCAATTGCATCGAGCGCGTCGCTCGGGCCCTGCTTCAGGTAATCCTCGAAGGTCTTGCCTGCGTATTCCTTGCCGGGATTCACCCAGGAAATCACGAACACCGTATGTCCCTGGTCCACCGCCCACTTGATGAAGGAATTCGACTCGCGCAGGTCGAGAATGTAGTACTTGTTGATCCAGGGCGGAATGATCAACAGGGGCCGTTTGTAGACTTTCTTCGTGCTCGGCTGGTACTGGATCAGCTGCATCAAATCGTTCTGATAAACCACCTTGCCCGGCGAAGTGGCGATGTTCTCGCCCATCTTGAACGCCTTCGGGTCGGTCATGCTGATTTGCAGCTGTCCGTCGCCACGCTCGATGTCCCCGAGCAGGTTGTTCAGGCCGCGCAGCAGATTCTGCCCGCCCGAGGCCATCGTTTCGCGCACGACTTCCGGATTGGTCAGCGCAAAATTCGAAGGCGACAGCGCGTCGATGTACTGGCGCGTGAAGAAATCCACTTTCTTGCGCTCGTCCGGCGGCAGGTTTTCCACTTTGGACACGGCATCGTGGATGTGGCGCGCGGCGATCAGGTATGACTGTTTGACGTAGTCGAACAGAAAATGGTTTTCCCATTCTGCATCGCGAAAGCGGTTGTCGCCCTTGCGCGGCGTCACGACCGGCTCCACTTTCTGCCCCATCATCTGCATCACGCTGTTTTGCCACAGGCGGGTATAGTCCCAGAACATGTTCATCTGGGCCTCGGCCAGTTGCTGCGGCTTGGAGAGCATCAGCGCCGACATATCCATGAACGCCTTGCCGATGCCGAACTCGTCGGTCACGGCTGAATTTTTCGATTCGGACTGGCGCTTGAGATAGTCCGCCATGATGCGGCTGGATCGCTCGGCCACTTCGGCGAATATCCTGGCCGAGTCGGCTTCCGCGGCGGCGGGTTTGGCTTGCTGCTTGCTCATGCTCTTGCTCCTTTGAAGTCGTACGGACACGAGGGGATCGCTCCAGTCATGTCCGCCCGGGCCTGCCCGCCGCAACACTCATATTGCATCGGAGCCCATTCGAAATACAGCGTCCTGCAGATAACGGATTACGCCGTCTGCATCGGTCTCGCGCTTGAGCGATCCCTGGTAATAGAGGTAATGCAGGTGGGCCATCGCTTCGCCCATGGCGAAGAATAACTGATGTGTATCGAGTTCGCGCTGAAACAGCGTAGGCACGGCCCCGAAGGCTGACAACGGCCGTGCACAGGCCTCGTGCAATTCCTCGCAGCGCTGCCGATGGTGTTCTTCCAGTTGCTCGATGCGCTCGCGCAGACCGCGGAACGGCATTCCGTGCGATGGCAGCACCAGGGTATCGGCCGGCAAGTTTGCATAGCGCTTGAGTGAATCGAGAAACTGTTGCAGCGGGTTGCCGTCCGGGTCGACCGGCCAGACGCTGACGTTGGTGGAGATTTTCGGCAACACCATGTCCCCTGAAATCAGCACGCCCAGTTCGGAACAATACAGGGCGGCATGTTCGGGCGCGTGGCCGTAGCCCATGATCACGCGCCAGTCGCGGCCGCCGATGCGGATTTGATCGCCGTCCATCATGCGGTGATAGCTTTGCGGAAACGCCGGCACGGCGAGTCGGTAGCGGTTGCCGCGCATCGACATTTTCTCCAGGGCTTCGCCCGCAAGGCCGTTCCTGCGGAACATGGCTAGCAGATTGTCCGGGACGTAGCCGGCGACGCCCTCGCGGATCGCATGGGCGCTCAGATATTCGGCCTGGGACATCCACAACGTGGCGCCAAAGCGCTCGCACAGCCAATGTGCGAGTCCTGCGTGGTCCGGGTGGCAGTGGGTTACCAGCACGCGCGGCGCATGCACCGGCCGGCCCGGATTTCCCAGTGGCGTTGCAAATATTTGTTCCCACAGGCCCCTGGTTTGGTCGGACGCGATGCCGCAATCCACGATGGTCCACCCATCCCCGTCCTGGAGCATCCACAGATTGATGTGGTCGAGCGCAAACGGCAGCGGCATGCGCAGCCAGCGCAGTCCGGGGACGATCTCCAGGCTCGTGCCAGCGGCGGGCGCGGCGGCATGCGGAAACTGGAGGATTTGCTGTGGGTCCATGTTTGAGTCGGGTCGGCCTTAGCGTTCGATTAACAAATGAGGGGACAAATCCCCTCAAACTCCCCTAAATGGGCCTGTTGCAAAACGCAAGGGAATCTTAGGCTAAAATGCAGCCAGGACCAGACCAGTCAGGCGCCAAAGGGCGCAATTCTCGCAAATATTTGCGATTTCCGCCATTTATGCCGCAACGCAATATCATGAGCCCTCCCCCGACCCGACACGAAGAAACGTACAGCATCAGCGACTTGGCGCGCGAATTCGATGTCACGCCGCGTGCCATCCGTTTCTACGAGGATCAGCGATTGCTCGCGCCGCAGCGGTCGGGCAGCCGCCGCATCTATGCCAAGCGCGACTATGTGCGCCTGAAACTGATATTGCGCGGCAAGCGCCTGGGCCTGTCGCTCTCGGAGGTCGCTGCGATGTTCGACTTATACGATTCCGCCCGGGACGAGAAGCCGCAGCTGGCGCAATTCCTGACCGCGCTGGCCGAGCGGCGCGAGCAACTCGAGCGCCAGCGCGCCGATATAGACGAAATGCTGGGCGAGATTGCGGTGTTCGAGGCGCAGAGCCGCAAGATTCTCGCCGGCGACCGCCGGGCGGGACGCAAGAGCGGATAATGAACCGGAAGGGGTAAAACAATGACCGATTTTCCTTCCCTGCCCTTCGATCTGGGCGAGGACATCGACATGCTGCGCGATACGGCCCGCGCATTCGCGGCTAAGGAAATCGCGCCGCGCGCGGCCGAAATCGATCGCGCCAACGAGTTTCCCGCCGATCTTTGGCGCAAATTCGGATCGCTCGGCCTTCTGGGCATCACCATAGGCGAAGAATACGGCGGCACCAACATGGGTTACCTCGCCCACATCGTGGCGATGGAGGAAATCAGCCGTGCCTCGGCCTCCGTCGGGCTTTCCTATGGCGCGCACTCCAATCTGTGCGTGAATCAGATCAACCGCAACGGCACCGAGGCGCAGCGCAAGAACTATCTGCCCAAGCTGATCTCGGGCGAGCATGTGGGGGCGCTCGCCATGTCCGAGCCCGGCGCCGGTTCAGACGTCGTGAGCATGCGCCTCAAAGCCGAATTCAAGAACGGCAAATTCGTGCTCAACGGAAACAAAATGTGGATCACCAACGGGCCGGATGCCGATGTCCTCGTGGTCTACGCCAAGACCGACGGCGCAGCCGGGCCGCGCGGCATTACCGCCTTCCTGATCGAAAAGGGATTCCCGGGCTTTTCCACCGCGCAGAAACTGGACAAGCTGGGCATGCGCGGCTCCAATACCTGCGAACTCGTGTTTCGCGACTGCGAAGTCCCTGAAGAAAACATCCTCGGCGGCATGGGCCGCGGCGTGAACGTCCTCATGAGCGGCCTGGATTATGAGCGTGCCGTGCTCTCCGGCGGACCGCTGGGCATCATGGCCGCCTGCATGGACGTCGTCCTTCCCTATGTGCACGAACGCAAACAGTTCGGCCAGCCGATCGGCGAATTCCAGCTGATGCAGGGCAAGCTCGCCGACATGTACACCACCATGAACGCCTGCCGTGCCTATGTCTACGCAGTGGGCAAGGCGCTGGATCGCGGCAAGCTCAAGGGAACGGGAGCACGCAAGGATGCCGCCGGCGCCATCCTCTATTCCGCCGAGAAAGCCACCTGGATGGCGGGCGAAGCGATCCAGGCCCTGGGCGGCATGGGCTATATCAACGAAACCCCGACCGGGCGACTGTGGCGCGACGCCAAGCTGTACGAAATCGGCGCCGGCACCTCGGAAATCCGCAGGATGCTGATCGGGCGGGAACTGTTCGGCGAAACCAGGTAAGACCGGCCGCCGCCAGCCGCACTCAAGGGACACATCTGAAAATTGAAAGGAAAGCCATGAACGATCCCATCGTCATCGTCTCCGCCACGCGCACCCCCATGGGCGCATTACAGGGCGAACTGAAGCAATTCGCCGCCGCCGAACTGGGCGCGGCCGCGATCCGCGCCGCGGTCGAGCGCGCGAAGATCAAACCCGAGCAGGTGGACGAAGTCATCATGGGCTGCGTACTGCCCGCGGGCCAGGGCCAGGCGCCGGCGCGCCAGGCCTCGCTAGGCGCGGGTCTGCCGCTGGCCACGGGTTGCACCACCATCAACAAGATGTGCGGCTCCGGCATGAAAGCCGCGATGTTCGCGCACGACCTGCTGGCCGCGGGAACCAACGACATCATGGTCGCGGGCGGCATGGAGTCCATGACCAACGCGCCCTATCTGCTTGCCAAGGCGCGCGGCGGCTACCGGCTCGGCCACGGCCAGTTGCTCGACCATATGTTCTACGACGGTCTCGAGGACGCCTATGAAAAGGGCCGGCTGATGGGCAGCTTCGCCGAGGACTGCGCCGCCAAGTTCAGCTTCACGCGCGCCGAGCAGGACAAGTTCGCGGTCGCATCGCTCGAACGCGCGCAGGCGGCCAACAAGAGCGGCGCGTTTGCCTGGGAAATCACGCCCATGGCGGTCAAGGGCGGCAAGGACGAGCGCTTCATGGAAATGGACGAGTCGCCCTTCAAAGCCAATTTCGAAAAGATTCCAACGTTGAAACCCGCGTTCAGGAAAGACGGCACCATCACCGCGGCCAACTCAAGCTCGATCTCGGACGGCGGCGCGGCGCTGGTGATGATGCGCCGCTCGACCGCCGAGAAACTCGGACTTGCGCCTTTGGCGATCGTGGCCGGCCACAGCACCCACGCGCAGGAACCCGGCTGGTTTACCACCGCCCCGGTCGGCGCGATCCAGAAGCTCTACGACAAGACCGGCTGGAACACCGGCAAGGTGGATCTGTTCGAAATCAACGAGGCCTTCGCCGTCGTCACCATGGCGGCGATGAAGGAGCACGGACTGCCGCATGAGAAGGTCAACATTCACGGCGGCGCCTGCGCACTGGGCCATCCGATCGGCGCCTCCGGCGCGCGCATCGTGGTGACCCTGATCGGCGCCCTGCGCAAGACCGGCGGCAAGCGTGGCGTCGCCAGTCTGTGCATAGGCGGCGGCGAGGCGACGGCGATGGCGATCGAACTGGTCTGAACCAAGTAAAGCTCGACGGACGACATCATGATTCTTAGCCAGGAACAGCAGATGATCCGCGATTCGGTGCGGGTCTTTGCCGCCGAGCGCCTGGCGCCGAACGCCGCACAATGGGATCGTGATTGCACTTTCCCCCACGAACAGATCAAGGAGATGGCGGCCCTGGGCCTGCTCGGCATCACCGTGCCGGAACAATGGGACGGGGCCGGTCTGGACTACGTGTCCATGGCATTGGCGCTGGAAGAAATTGCGGCCGGCGATGGCGCGACGTCCACGATCACCAGCGTTCAATCTCTGGTATGCAATATATTCAACGGCTACGCCAACGACGCGCAAAAAGAGAAGTTTCTCAAACCGCTGGCGCGCGGCGACATGCTCGGCTGTTTCTGCCTCACCGAGCCGCATGTGGGTTCGGACGCGGCGGCGATCAAGACGCGGGCGGAACTCTCGGGCGACGACTACGTGCTCAACGGCGTCAAGCAGTTCATTACCAGCGGCAAAAACGCGCAGGTGGCGGTGGTATTTGCGGTAACCGACAAAGCGGCGGGCAAGAAAGGCATCAGCGCATTCATCGTCGCCACCGACAACCCGGGATATGTGGTTGCGCATATCGAGGAAAAGCTGGGCCAGCACGCATCCGACACGGCGCAAATCATGCTCGAGAACTGTCGCGTGCCCGCGGCCAACCTGCTCGGGACCGAGGGCATGGGCTATCGCATCGCCTTATCCAACCTCGAGGGCGGGCGCATCGGCATCGCCGCCCAGTCGGTGGGCATGGCGCGCGCCGCCTTCGAAGCCGCCTTGAAATACGCGCACGAACGCGAAACATTCGGCAAACCCATCATCGAGCATCAGGCGGTGAATTTCCGCCTCGCCGACATGGCCACGCAAATCGAGGTGGCGCGGCAGATGGTGCTGCACGCCGCCACCCTGCGCGACGCGGAGTTGCCCTGCCTGAAGGAGGCCTCGATGGCCAAGCTGTTCGCTTCCGAAATGGCGGAGAAAGTCTGTTCGGACGCGATCCAGATCCACGGCGGCTACGGCTATCTCAGCGATTTCCCCGTGGAGCGCATCTATCGCGATGTGCGCGTCGCGCAGATATACGAAGGCGCGAGCGACATCCAGCGCATGGTCATTGGCCGCGCACTCACCGCCTAGAGATGGAGCGACGCGCTGACATGGGGGATCAACAAGGGGGCGTGCCCCCTTGTTCCTTCCGGTGCGCCAGCGACGTCCAGCGCCTGGTGATAGGACGCTCGCTGACCGGTGGCTGAGATCGAACCCGGGCGCATCGCCTATGCCGCCTGCCCGCTTTGCGGTGATGCGGCCATCCTCGATTTGCTCGAAGCCGACTGCACGCAACATCTCCTGTATCAAGCCGCCCTGCCCGCAAGCATAGGCTGGTGCCGTTGTCACGGCTGCGGCCATGTGTTCGCCGAAGGCTATTTCAACCGCGCCGCGGAGCAATTGATTTTTGCCGCCACGCCGCCCGGGCAAGAACCGGGGGAGGATGTCGAGCGCCAGCGCGGACTGTGGGCCGAAGTGGTCGAGCGCGTCACCGCGCAGCTAAACACCGCGCCAGCGCGCGCCGCCGCTGCAACCGGGCGCTGGCTGGACGTGGGTTTCGGCAACGGTTCGCTGATTTTTACCGCAGCCGAATGGGGCTACCAGACCCTGGGAATCGACCTGCGCGCGGCCAGCGTTGCAAAACTGCAGGCGCTGGGCTTCGACGCACGCGCCTGCAACATCTCGGATCTAGACGAGCCCGGAACATTCCAGGTGATTTCGCTCGCAGACGTGATCGAGCATATGCCCTTCCCGCGCCAGCCCCTGGAACACGCGGCAAATCTGCTTGCGCCGCAAGGCCTCTTGTTTGTGTCCACACCCAATATGGATACCGCGGTGTGGAAGGCGCTGGATGCGCAGCAGGCCAATCCCTATTGGGGCGAACTCGAACACTACCATTGCTTCAGCCGCACCCGGCTGTACGCGCTGCTCGAAGACTGCGGCTTCGAGGCGCTGCACTACGCCGTCAGCCCGCGCTACCGCTGCGGCATGGATGTGATCGCAAGAAAACGCTGAGCCGAGGAAACGCCGACCAGCTCAAGGGGAAGCATTCCTATCCCAGTCTCCGCACCCCCGCGGCGCAGACGGATTCGACGTCCTCGTTGCGCTCCGCCGAAACGCGCAGGTCGCGCAGCCTGCCGTCGCTCAGGCGGTAGATCCAGCCATGGATGACCAGACTGCGCTTACGGCTCCAGGCATCGCGCACGATATTGGTCTGGGTCACGTGCCTGACCTGCTCGATCACGTTCAACTCGCACAGCCTGTCCCAGCGCGCATTCAGATCCATGTCCGGTCGCAACAGATCCGCGTGCAGGTCGCGCACGTCCTTGATGTGGCGCAGCCAGTTGTCGATCAGACCGAGTCGCTCCCCGGTCAGCGCTGCGCGCACGCCGCCGCAGCCGTAGTGGCCGCAGACGATGATGTGATCGACTGCCAGCACGTCGACGGCGAACTGCATCACCGAAAGACAGTTAAGATCGGTGTGGACGACGACATTGGCCACATTGCGATGCACGAACACCTCGCCCGGTTGCAGGCCGGTGATCTCGTTCGCCGGCACGCGGCTGTCCGAACAGCCGATCCAAAGGTATTTGGGCGCCTGCAGGGCGGCCAGACGGCTGAAAAATTCCGGATCCTGGGCGGTGACCTGTTCCACCCAGGCCCGGTTGTTCTCAAACAGTTGTGGGAGGTAGCGCATTACCGGGGGCCTCTTGCCTGACATCGCTATGGCGGCCCGCACAACCGCGGGCAAGCCGAGCGACAAGCCGGTACTTTAATACGATACGGAATCCCGCGCGCAAAACACGACCGAACCGCGCCCGGTCGCAGACCGCCGCACGCAGGCGGCTTCGAAGCGCTACACTACGCCGTGCCGCGCTTCCCGGCCGACCCGGCGCGGATGTCAGCGCCCGCCAGCGTGACCGTTGGCACACTCTTCAATCCAGTGACTAGCCCACCCAAGGAGAATGTCGTGAGCGTCAAACTAAAACAATTAATTGCCGATACCCAGTCGGCCTACCGCTCAGACCCGGATTCTGCCAGGGCGACGTTCAGATCATCTTCGCGTTTGACGGAAGGGTTCCGTTCCGAGGTATCGATTCGGCAGCACCGCCTCGCCGCGGACGAGCCGGCAGCGCTAGGCGGTGCCGATTCGGGCCCCAACCCGGTTGAACTGATTCTAGCCGCGCTGGGCTCCTGCCAGGAAATCACCTATCGCGCCTACGCGACGGCCCTGGGAATTCCGCTGGATTCGGTGGCGGTCGAACTGTCCGGCGACATCGATCTGCGCGGTTTTTTCGCAGTCGATGATACGGTGCGATCCGGCTTCCAGAACATACGCGGCACGGTGAATATCGAATCGAGCGCAAGCGCGGCAGACCTGCAGAAACTGCGCTCGGTGGTCGACGCGCATTGCCCGGTGCTGGACATGCTCGCAAACAAAGTGCCGGTCTCGCTCGAACTGTCGATCAAGTCCAAGGCGGCCGCATGAACCTGTTGAAAATTGTCACTGCCTCACTGCTTGCGTTCGCGCTCAACGCCGGCGCCGCGGAGTCCTTGGTCAAGACGGATACGGTGATCGGCAAGGGAAAAGAGGCCGTCGCCGGTGCGACGGTGCAGGTCAATTACACCGGCTGGCTGCACGATCCCAAGGCCGCGGACCAGCGCGGCGCGAAGTTCGACAGCTCGATCGGCCGCGGTCCGTTCAGCTTTCCGCTGGGTGCGGGCCGCGTAATCAAAGGCTGGGACCAGGGCGTGGCCGGAATGAAAGTCGGCGGAAAGCGCACGCTGATCATTCCGAGCGCGCTGGGCTACGGGCAACGCGGCGCCGGCGGCGTGATTCCGCCGGGCGCAACGCTGGTATTCGAGGTGGAACTGCTGGACGTCAAATAGCGCGCCGGGAGGGACATGGCGCCGCAGCCGAGTCAGTTGCGCTTCGGGCTGCGAGAAGTCGGCGCAGGCTAGGGTTGCAGCCGCCTCCGCAGCGAGAAACGCAGCACCAGATAACCAGTCACCGCCGACAAGGCCGAGCCCAGCAGGATGCCGACACGCTCGTCCACAGGCAATTGCGCGGCAAACTCTTCCTTGAACGCGAGGCCGCCAATGAACAGGCTCATGGTGAAACCGATTCCGGTGATGAGCGCCACGCCGTAGAAACTCGCCCAGTTCGCGCCGGAAGGCAGGCGCGCCAAACCCATGGCAACGAGCGCAAACACAATAAGCATGATGCCGATCTGCTTGCCGAAGAACAGTCCCGCCGTGATGCCCAGGGGAACGCTGTGGGTCAGGTCGGCGAACTGCATGTTGTCGAACGACACGCCGGCGTTGGCGAAAGCAAACAGCGGCAGGACCCCGAAAGCGACCGGAACGTGCAGATCGCGCTCGAGCCGGAGCGCCGGGCCTTCGCCTTCGCTGCGGCTGGCACGCAAGGGAATCGTCAACGCCAGCAGCACCCCGGCTAGCGTGGCGTGCACGCCGGACTTGAGCACCGCGGCCCACAAGATCAAGCCTACCAGGAGATAAGGCGAGATGCGCTTGACGCCGCTGCGATTCAGCATGATGAGTACACCGAGCGCGGCGCCGGCGATCGCCAGCGTAATTGGCGGCGGGGCGGAAGAATAGAACAGCGCGATGATGAGAATGGCGCCGATATCGTCGACGATCGCCACCGAAAGCAGGAAAATCTTCAGCCCGCGCGGCACCCGGTCGCCGAGCAGCGCGAGCACGCCGAGCGCGAACGCAATGTCTGTCGCGGCGGGAATGGCCCAGCCTCGCGCCGCCACCGGATCGCCCGCGTTCATGATCGCGTAGATCGCTGCAGGCCCGGCGATTCCGCCGATGGCGGCAGCGACCGGCAGAAAGGCCTGACGAAAGCTGGACAGTTCGCCCTGCAGCACTTCCCGCTTCAATTCCAGCCCGACCAGGAAAAAGAACACCGCCATCAGGCCGTCGTTGACCCATAGCAGGAGCGGTTTCGCGATTTCGAACGCGCCTATCTTGACTACGATCGGAATGTCGAGAAACGCCTGGTGGGCGCCCGCCATCGGCGAATTGGCGACCAGCATCGCCAGAACGGCGGCGACAAACAGCAGCACGCCCGGGAACGATTCGGCGTGAACCAGGCGCTGCATTGCAGCGGCGATGCCAGGCTGGGGCGGGCTGCTGCTATTCATACTGACTCCTCTATTGGTTTTGTCGCGGCCGAAGGCGGCCGATTGCGCTCCAGCGCTTCACGCAGCCGCTTGACCTCGATGTGCAGCGCCTGCAATTCGTCACGCAGCCACCTATCGGTCGGCGCAGGCTCAGCCGCGTCGCTTTTCTCCGCCTCGAACTCCCGCGCATGCTCAGCCTGCATCGCATTTACCACCACGGCGATGAACAGGTTCAACATGGTAAACGTGGAGACCAGAATGTAGACCACGAAGAACATCCAGGCGAGCGGATAGACCTCCAATATCGGGCGCACGATGCCCATCGACCAGCTCTCCAGCGTCATTACCTGGAATAGCGTGAAGGCACTTTCGCCCAATGTTCCGAACCAGTCCGGAAAGCGCTCGCCGAAGAGCTTGGTTGCGACCACCGCAGAGACGTAGAGTATCACCACGATCATGCCGAACACCGCGCCTAGCCCGGGGATAGCTGCGATCAGTCCGCCGGCGACGCGGCGCATGCTGGGCACCAGCGAGATCAGCCGCATCACCCGCAGGACGCGCAGCGCGCGCAGCACTGCGAACGGCCCGCTGGCGGGCATCAGCGCGATACCGACAACCAGGAAATCGAACACGCTCCAGGGATCACGGAAGAAAGCCATCCGGTGCGCAATCAGTCGCAGGGCGATCTCGAGCACGAATACCGCAAGAATTGCCTGGTCCAGCGCGCGCAGCCAGTCGCCCCAGTCCGAACGCACGCCGGGAAAGGTTTCGAGCCCGAGTATGGCCGCATTGACGAGAATCAGCGCGATCAATGCGTTCTGGACCGGCGGCGCCTGAATCCACGCCGCCAGGCGTTCGCGCCAGACCGCTGCGCTCACGCGCGTCGCAGCGACCCTCGCGCCCCTTGTTTCGGAGCGGGCTTGAAGGGGCGCAGGCGCTTCGGACGTCAGGCACGGGGTCGCGGACACGGGTTCGGACATGTCAAAGGCCTCAGGATTCCAGTTGCCGGCGCATGGCCGGCTGGGCTGCAGAGGCCGCGCGCAGGGCGGCGATGCGCTCGGTCAGCGGCGGATGGGTGGCGAAGAAACGCCGCCAGCCCGCGTTGCGGCCGCCGGAGATACCGAATGCCGCGACACGCTCGGGCAGGTGCGGGGCCTCATGCAGAGCGTTCAGGCGCTCCAGCGCTGCGATCATCTTGTTGCGTCCGGCCAGGTTGGCCCCGCCGGCGTCGGCGCGGAACTCGCGCCGACGCGAGAACCACATGACGATGCCGGAGGCGAGGATGCCCAGCCCGATCTCGAGCGCAAAGAAGGTCACGTAATAACCGATGCCGGGGCCTTGCTCGTTCTTCAGAATAACGCGGTCGACGAACCAGCCGACGGCGCGGGAGATGACGATGACAAAGGTATTGACGATGCCTTGGATCAAGGCGAGGGTCACCATGTCGCCATTGGCGACATGCGAAACCTCGTGGCCGAGCACGGCTTCGGCCTCATCGCGCGTCATCCGCTGCAGCAGGCCGGTCGAAACAGCGACCAGCGCATGGTTGCGGCTCATGCCGGTAGCGAAGGCGTTGACCTCGTCCGAGTCGTACACCGCGACTTCCGGCATGCCGATGCCCGCTGCCTCTGCCTGACGGGCGACGGTATCGACCAGCCAGTGCTCGGTCGAGTTCGAGGGCTGCGCGATGACGCGGGCGCCGACCGCCATTTTCGCCGACCACTTGGATATCGCCAGTGAAATGAAAGCGCCGCCGAAGCCGAATACGGCGGCAAACGCAATCAGCCCGCCGAAATCGAGCCCCTGGGCGCTGATGAACCGGTTGAGCCCGAAGAGATGAACGACGACCGAAAGCGTGACCAGCACGGCAAGGTTGGTTACAAGGAACAAGGCAATGCGTTTCATGGAAAACTCCGTTCAGTTCAATAGGTGTAAATCAAGTCAAACAAACTCAATGATCGGCCTCAGGCGGCTTGAGCGAGAGGCAGAACCGGTGCAGCGGCGGCGATGCGTATGCGTTCGAGTTCGGTTCCGCCCAGGGTCTCGCGCTCGAGCAGTTCGCCGGCCGATTCACGCAGCAGCGCTTCGCGCACGCGCAGAAGCTCGAGCGTGTGCCGGTACGCGTCCGCGACGATATTGCGCACGGCAAGGTCTATCTCGCGCGCCGTCGCCTCGCTGTAGCCCTTGTCGCCGAAGCCCGGCGTGACCTGTCCGAGAAAGTTCTGGCGTTCCTTTTCATACACGACGTGGCCGAGTTCGGCGTGCATGCCGTAACGCGTCACGATCGCGCGGGCGATCGAGGTGACGCGTTGCAGATCGTCTGCGGCACCGGTGGAGAAATGACCGAAGATCAGTTCCTCGGCGGCGCGTCCGCCCAGCAGCACGGCCATGCGGTTCTGCAGTTCGCTGCGGGTCATCAGATAGCGCTCCTCGGTGGGCCGTTGAATCGTGTAACCGAGCGCGCCGACGCCGCGCGGAATGATGGACACCTTGTGCACCGGGTCGACGCCGGGCAGCGCCATCGCCGCCAGCGCGTGTCCCATTTCGTGGTGGGCGACGACTTCGCGTTCGCGTGGGGTGAGCACGCGGTTCTTCTTTTCCAGGCCGGCGATCATGCGCTCGATTGCAACGGTGAAGTCGTCCAAGGTGACGGCCTCGCCGTCGCGGCGGGTGGCGGCCAGCGCCGCTTCGTTGCACAGATTGGCCAGTTCGGCACCGGTGAAGCCGGGTGTCAGGTCGGCGACCTTCGCCGCGTCCAGATCCGCAGCAGGCTTGATGTTCTTCATGTGCACGCCGAGTATCTCGATCCGGCCGGCCTTGTCGGGCCGGTCGACAACGACCTGGCGGTCGAAACGCCCGGCCCGCAGCAGCGCAGGATCGAGCACCTCCGGGCGGTTGGTGGCGCCCAGCAGCACCAGCCCATTGGAGGCGTCGAAGCCGTCGAGCTCGACCAGCAACTGATTCAGCGTCTGCTCCTTCTCGTCGTGGCCGCCCAGCGCGCCGCCGGATGAGCGGGCACGGCCGAGCGCATCCAGCTCGTCGATGAAAATGATCGCCGGGGCCTTCGCGCGCGCCTGCTCGAACAGGTCGCGCACGCGCGCGGCGCCGACGCCCACGAACATCTCGACGAATTCCGAACCGGAAATCGAGAAAAACGGCACGCCTGCCTCACCCGCCACCGCGCGGGCGAGTAAGGTCTTGCCGGTTCCCGGCGGACCGACCAGCAGTACGCCTTTCGGCGCGCGGCCGCCGAGTCGGCCGAAATGCTGCGGATCCCTGAGGAAGCCGACGATTTCCTTGAGCTCGTCCTTGGCTTCCTCGACGCCGGCCACATCGGCGAAATCGACCTTGGTGTCGGTCTCGACATAGACCTTGGCCTTGCTCTTGCCTATGTTCATGAATCCGCCGCCTCCCATCTTGTCGGCGAACCTGCGCATGACCAGGACCCAGATGCCGACGAAGACCAGGGCCGGAATCACCCAGCCGAGCAGGTCGCGCAGGAAGGTGCTCTCGATGATGCCGCTGAACTTTACGTCGTACTCCGCCAGATCCTTGGCCAGGGCCGGATCGACGCGGGTCGTGACGAAGCGCGACTTCCCGTCGATCGGCTGCTTGAGCGTGCCCTGGATCCGGTTGTCCGCGATCGCGATATCGACGACCTTGCCGTCCTTGACCAGGGTCTGGAACTCGCTGTAGGCAATCGGCGCGGTGCCGCGCGCGCCAACCCATGCGTTGTGCAGCATGAGCACGGCGAAGAAGGCGAAAGCGAAGTACCAAATCGAGAATTGCGTTTTCTTTTGCATGGTGATTCCTCCGTTCAGGCGTTGCCGGTGTCGGCCAAAGGCGCAGCCGGGCGATTGCGCGCATCCTTGCGCAGCGACAGGACGATGGCCGCGGTGATGATCGCCGCGACGACACCCAGGGAAACAAGCACCGGGATCTTGACAAGGTCGATCAACAGCATCTTCGTGCCGATGAAGCCGAGCACCAGCGCAAGGCCGTACTTCAGCAGGGAGAAGCGCTCCCCCATGTCGGCGAGCAGGAAATACATTGCCCGCAAACCAAGGATGGCAAATACGTTCGAGGTCAGCACGATGAACGGGTCGGTGGTGATGGCGAAAATCGCCGGGATCGAGTCGACCGCAAAGATCAGGTCGGAAAGCTCGACCAGCACCAGCACCAGGAGCAGCGGCGTCGCGTAGCGAACCCACTTGCCGGACTCCTCCTTCATGACGAAGAAACGCTCGCCGTGCAGTTCGTCGGTCACGTTCACGTGGCTGCGGATCCATTTCACGACCGGGTTCTTGGCGAGATCGGGCTTTTCATCGGCGAACCACCACATTTTGATGCCGGTAACAAGCAGGAAGGCGCCGAAGACGTAGAGCAGCCAGTGGAACTCGGTGACCAGCCAGGCGCCGGCGAAAATCATAACGGTTCGCATGACGATGGCGCCGAGCACGCCGAAGACGAGGACGCGCTTTTGCAGCTCGAGCGGCACGGCAAAAAACGAAAACAACATGAGCCATACAAATACGTTGTCGATGGCCAGGGATTTCTCGATCAGATAGCCGGTGACGAATTCGAGCGTTTTCGCGTTGGCGATTTCGCGTCCCGCCGCGCCGTTCAGGTACCACCAGAGCGCGGCGGCGAACAGAAATGACACGCCAACCCAGATCGCGGACCATGCCGCGGCCTCCTTGGGGGAGACGCGGCGCTGCTCGCCACGGCCAAGCATGAGCAGGTCGACGGCGAGCATCGCAACTACGATTACGCCGAAGCCCGTCCACATCCACCAGGTGCCTATCGTTTCCATGCTTCCTTTGCCTCCTGTTCTGTAACGGTGATGCCGGCCTCAGGCCGGCGACTTGGCCGCGACAAGCTTCGCTGCCCCGGCGGATGCCTCGCCAGCCGGCTCCTGCCCGGGGCTCGAAAACACGCCACCAGGGAGCACGCGGGAAATGCGCCGGCTCTTGCGCGCCCGCTCGAGCCGGCGCGCAACCGCACGGCCGATACGATCGGCGGCGCGGTCGATCGCCACGTACAGGCTGGTCTCGGTGTCCTCGATTACGACCGACGGCGCGGCAGCCAGGCTCACCTGCATGCGGCAGCGCATGTCGTCGCCGCCGCGCGGCCCGTTTTCATCGCTCAGGCGCACCGAGATTCGGCGCACGCTGCGCCGGGTGGAACCAAAAACGAAACTCAGCCTGCGTTCGACATAGTTGCGCAGCCCCTGGGTCAACTTGAAGCCTCTGGCCTGGATATCGATTTGCATGTTGGCGCTCCAATCGGATTGAGAACGCCGCGAATTCTACGGGCGCACGATAGGTCTAACAAATCGAATATAATTGGTTCATTATTAGTTTTTAACTGATTATCTGGGTCCCGATGGCCGCGCTCAACTTCAAGCACCTGCGCTATTTCTGGGCTGTCGCCAAATCAGGCAGCATTGCCCGCGCCAGCGCACAATTGCACGTCACGCCGCAGTCGATCAGCGTGCAGCTGCGCGAGCTCGACGCCGCCCTGGGGGTCGAACTGATGCGCCGGGCAGGGCGCGGCCTGGAGTTGACCGAAGTCGGCCGGCGCATCCTCAGCTACGCCGACGAGATCTTCAGCCTCGGCGACGAACTGCTGGAGGTGGCGCGCGACCAAACGGCGAGAAAGCGGCTGCCCTTCATGATCGGCATCGCGGACTCGGTGCCCAAATCCGTGGCTTATCGGGTAGTCGAGCCGGCGCTGCACCTCGAAGAGCCGGTTCAGCTGGTCTGCCGCGAGGGGCGGCTTGCGGGCCTGCTGGCGGACCTGGCGGTGCACCGCCTCGACATCGTGATCGCCGACCGGCCGATGCCCACCGAATTCAAGGTGCGCGGCTATAACCACCTGCTCGGGACCAGCGACCTGACCGTGTTCGGCGCACCCGCGGTGGTGAATTCACTGAGCGGACCGTTTCCCGCATCGCTGCACAACGCCCCGTTCCTGATGCCGGGTGAGGGTGTATCCGTGCGTCCGCGTCTGGCGCAATGGCTGGAGGACCAGGATCTACATCCGCATATCGTCGGCGAGTTCGACGACAGCGCCCTGCTCAAGGCATTCGGCCAGGGTGGTGCGGGCTTGTTCGTCGCGCCTACGGCCATCGCCGATCACGTCTGCGGACAGTACGGTGTCCTCCGGGTAGGGCGGATCGAAGCCGTGGTCGAGCAGCTGTATGCGATCACGACCGAGCGCCGCCTCAAGCATCCGGCGACGGTCGCCATGAGCCAGGCGGCGCAACAGGATTTGTTCGGCGCGGCGCAAGCCGGCGCGGCGCGGGCCCGAAAGGCGCGACGCGGCAGGACAGGCGCACGTTAGGGTCTGTTGACAATCAGCACATGAGCGCGACGGGGGTAATTTGGGATGCCGCGCAAGGCGTGAGGAGTGCCGTTTGGTCATTCCAAACAAGCGACGAGCAACGCAGCGCTGCGCCCAAATTATCCCCCGTCCCTTCGGGTTGCCTCCAAATGCGGCGCCTGCGGCGTTGCGCTCCTCGCCAAGGGAACCACCCTTGGCTTCGTCGCGCGCCTTGCAGTCATCCGCATTTGGAGGCAACGCGTCTCATG
>JACZJT010000026.1 GCA_014860445.1 Burkholderiales bacterium | reverse complement strand
ATGCCCGGCAAGCGCTGGCGCGCGCCTGGTTGTGGCTGGGCCTGCTTTCGCTGATCGGTTCGGGCGTGTTCTCGGTGTTGCTGGTGCTGTCACGCACCCCGGTCTTGCAGAAACTTTTTCCTGTCGCGGATTTTTTTCATGTCGCGCTGGTGGCACATGTCGACCTGTCGGTGCTGGTGTGGTTCATCGCCATTGCCGGCATGCTGTGGAGCCTCAATAGCTCCAGCCAGGCCATGAGTTGGGGTTGGCTTGCCCTGTGGGTTTGCGCGCTTGGCGTGGCACTGATGTCGTTCGCACCATTCATCGGCGGCGGCGAACCCATCATGGCAAATTACATCCCGGTACTGAGCGACCCGGTCTTTATCTCCGGGTTGCTGGTATTCGGCGCGGGTTTTGCGATGCTGGTTTTGCGCAGCCTGGTATTCGCCCCGGTACTGGGACTAGGTTTTAACGGCAGCGGCGCGCTGCGCTTCGGTCTGAATGCGGCCGCCGTCTCCGCCGCCGTGGCCATTCTGGCTTTCGCCTGGTCTTATGCCGCGGTTCCGCTATCACTGGACGGCAAAGCGTATTACGAAATCCTGTTCTGGGGTGGCGGCCACGCCCTGCAGTTCACCTGGACGTTGCTGATGCTGGTGGCCTGGATCTGGCTGACCAGCGCCTGCGGCGCGCGCGTGCCGCTAAGTCCCCGCGTGGCACTGCTGATGTTCCTGCTGGCTCTCGTCTGCGTATTCGTCACCCCCTACGCCTATCTGGCGTATGGCGTCGCTTCGGTCGAGCACCGCCATCTGCTGACCTGGGCCATGCGTTTTGGCGGCGGGCTGGCGATCCTGCCGATGAGCCTGGCGGTGCTGGTGGCGCTGCGTCCGGCCGCGGACCTGCGCGAGGAAGCAAAACCGCTGGTCGCAGCACTGATCGCCTCGGTCGCTTTGTTCGCGGTCGGCGGCGCAATCGGCATTTTCATCAGCGGCAACAATGTGAAGATTCCCGCTCATTATCATGGATCCATCGTCGGCGTCACCCTCGCCCTGATGGGATTGGTCTATCACCTGCTGCCGCAACTGGGCTATGCCGCGCCCGTCGGCAGGCTGGCCAGCTGGCAGCCTATCGTCTACGGCGCGGGACAATTGATGCACATTACCGGTCTGGTATGGTCAGGCGGCTACGGCGTGCAGCGCAAGGTGGCCGGCGCCGAGCAGGTGCTCAGAACCGGCGGCGAAATCGCCGGCATGGGATTGATGGGTCTGGGTGGACTCATCGCCATCATCGGCGGCCTGCTATTTGTCGTCGTGGTGATCTGCGCCGTGCGCGACGGCAATAGGACGGGCGGACGATGATCAAACGCCTGCAGCACGGCATGCGCTGGGTGTTCATGCGCGTCGAGGCGCTGTTCAATGCCGCCTTCGGCGACCAGCTCAATCCGCTGTATCACCTCGGTGCCATCAGTTTTTTCCTGTTCTGGATCATCACCATCAGCGGCCTTTATCTCTACGTCTTCTTCAAGACCGGCGTCGCCGATGCCTATGCATCCGTGCAAGCGCTGACCGAAGGCCAATGGTATGCCGGCGGCATTTTGCGCAGCGTCCATCGCTACGCCTCGGACGCCATGGTGCTGACCATGTTGCTGCACATGCTGCGCCACTTCGCCTTCGACCGCTTTCGCGGCTTTCGCTGGTTCTCCTGGCTGACAGGCGTACTGCTCATCTGGCTGGTCTATATATCCGGAATCAACGGCTATATGCTTCCCTGGGACAAACTGGCACAGTTCGTGGTCGTCGCCAGTTTCGAATGGCTGGACTGGCTGCCGATATTCGACGGCGCGCTGATCCGCAATTTTATCTACCAGTCCAGTGTCAACGACCGTTTCTTTTCGCTGCTTTCCTTCATGCACATCGGCTTGCCGCTGCTGGTGCTGCTGTTGATGTGGATCCATGTGCAGCGCGTACCCAAGGCGAGCACCAATCCGCCGCGGCCGATCATCGTCAGCCTGCTCCTTACCTTGCTCGTCCTGTCTCTAACCGAACCAGCGCTGAGCCAGGGCGGCGCGGCGGATTTCGGCACGGTGCCCAGTAAGCTAGCCTTCGACTGGTTCTATTTGATGGTCTATCCACTGCTGTATATCTGGCCGCTGGGTCGGGTATGGTTGCTGCTATTTGCAGCGACTGCAGTGTTCGCCGTCATGCCCTGGTTGCCGCCGAAATTCCGCCGCGGCGCAAAGCGGGAATTTCATCTGCGCGTGCACCCCGACAATCGCTCA
>JACZJT010000025.1 GCA_014860445.1 Burkholderiales bacterium | reverse complement strand
ACCCCAGCGCGCCCACAAGGAAACCGAGCGGCACCGAACCGCAGTCACCCAGAAACACTCGAGCCGATGAAAAATTAAACAGCAAGAATCCAGCCGACGCGCCTGCCAAAGCCAGCGACCACAGCGTAAGCGGCGCCGCATCGTGAGAAGCTGCCGCGACCGCGTAGGCGAGGAAACCGATGAGCCCCATCCCGCCGGACAGGCCATTGGCACCGTCCATGAAGTTGTACAAATTGATCCACCACATGATCGCAAAAGCCGCGACGCCACCAAGGAGCAACGGCAGGCTGGCAGGTCCATACATTATCCAGGCAGCCGAAACAACGGCGTGAATCGCCAAGCGCGCAAGAATGGGGAGACCGAATCGATCGTCCAAATAGGACACCACGAACAGCGCCATTGCAAGTCCGGCCAGCGGCCACTCAATCGCGCCGAAGAAGAGGGCCGTCGCGATGGCTGCGGGTATCACGCCCCATCCACCTATGCGCGGAACCGGCCGGCTATGCAAAGAGCGGTCGTTTGGAACATCCACCGCAAGCCGCACGGCGAGTTTCGAAATCAGCAATAGCCCGATGATTGCGACTGTTAGCGCACCGCTGAAAAAGAATACCCCCATTTCTACTCCGATTCCGACTGAGGCCTATTATAGGTTAGCCAGAAAATGTCGCGCCGTTTGCTTCAGCGCCTCATCCACACTGACCGGCGGAGCCCAGCCCAGCAGTTGTCGAGTCTTGCCAATGTCGACCTGCAGCGAACCACATAGCCGCTCCGCAAAATCCGCCCTGCCGAGTGCGCGCGCCGCCATCCGCAGCACCCCCGCCGGCACCGAAATCAAACGCACCGGTCTGCCTAGAGCCACCGCAGTGCGTCGGAGCAACTCCGTCGTGGAGAGGTCCTCTCCGTCGCTAACCAGAAAGGTCTGACCCGGGGCATACGGGTGATGCAGACAAGTCGCTATCAGGTCCACCAAGTTATCCAGCGCGACGAGGCTGCGCTGATTTTGTATCGCTCCCAGCGGCAGAGGAATGCCCCTATGCAACCAACGCATCATCGAAAGAAAATTTGCCTTCACGCCAGGACCGTATACAAGTACTGGACGGATGATGACTACCTCCAGGCCGGTTTCTTGTGCCAGTTGGTGAAGCGTCTGCTCCGCCTCGTACTTGGATATCCCGTAGGAGTCCGCGGGTGCAGGCGCATCGTCTGGGGTATAGCGTTGACCCGGCTGCGTGCCTTCGCCATTTACCTTGATTGAACTTACATACACAAACCTCTTTACACCGTGCGCCGCGGCGGCGCGTGCGAGTCGTTCTGTGGCTAACACATTCACTGCACGAAATTCGGTCAGCGGCTGTAGCGCCTTGTCACGCATCACATGTACACGTGCAGCAAGGTGCACGACCGTATCTATACCCACAAGAGCAGATGAACAATCTGCATCCGCTCCAGTATCTGCAATTTTTACGACTTCACCACGCAAGCCTTTCGCTCGTGAAAGCTCCCGAACTGCCGCCCGCACGGTATATCCCCGCTGCGCCATACTTATGCACAACGCACGTCCGACAAAACCGTTAGCCCCAGTTACAAGAACGCGCGAGTTCATGGAAATCGCCCATGCATAGACAAGAAATTGGCTTCGACTCCTGGGCAGTACCGGGCGGATGATCGCCACGTCCATTGCGGTATCCGCCGCAATACGTCGCAAACCCAATTCCGTATCGTGCTTAGAAATGCCATATGGATCGGTCGGATTTGGAGTCTCGACGGAGGTGTAGGGCCGTTCTTCAGGGTGTCGACGCCCCATTTGCTTCAATTGAACTAACGAAGACAAATCGCTGAACACCTCCTCGAGCGGCCTGGTTACCTAACTTTAGTGTGCCATCAACGTTGGTACGACGAACCTCCGCCAAAGGGTCTGACGCTGAATCGTCCATTACATGAACCCTTGCTGCGAGATGGATGACGGCAGCCGTACCGCTGACCATCTGACTCCAATCCGTTCTTCCATCAATCAACGGAACCACTGCGGTGCACGCATCGAGCTTTCCAGGCTTTCGCACGACTCTAAGCGCTGAATATCCACGGCCTCTGAGCGCATCCATCAGTGCCGTCCCAGCAAATCCACTCGCCCCGGTCACAAGTATCGGTTGTGGCGACCTAGGCACAAAGGCCGCCACTACGCGCTCGCCATCCAGTCTCATCAATCTTGCGCAAGAGCGAGAATGTCCTTGGCCAATTCGCGGCAAATGCTTCCTCGAGCGAATTTCTTGATGAATTCCTTTCGCGGTGCATCTTGTATAACCAGTCTCCCCAATGCCTGTTCAGCTGCAACAGCATTACATGGCGGAAACACCGCGGCATTGCTCACTTCAGCGCGAACAAACTCTGCAGAATAGCCAGGAACGCCTGCCCAGATCGGCTTGCCCATTGCCGCATACTCAAACAATTTCGACGGCAGCACTTTCCTGAACGCGTCGTAATTATTGAGATGTAGGAAGAGCACATCTGCCAGTTTGTACTCTTCGATTAACTGATCGCGCGCCATTGGTGGCAACAACTCCACGTTGCTCACTCCAGCTAATTCGAGTGCAGCTCGAAGCATGTCCTTACGCCCTCCGTCCCCGATAACAATGAACTGAATGCGCCCCTGCAACCGCTTTCCAAGCACTGGAAGTATGGCATGAAGCCCTTGCCCTTCGCCAATGTTTCCAGCATAGAGGACCCGAAGTGGCAGTGAATGGTTCGCAACCTGCTGCTCTACCGGTTGGGAAGTCAAAAAATCGTCATCGATCCCATTTGTGTAGTATGAAAATTTCTGCTGTGGATATCGGCTTTCGAAATATTCGGAAAACCCACGCGACACCAAATTCACTTTTTCTGCTCGCTTGACCGCCCAGCGTTCCAGAACGTCGAACAGTGGCTTGACGAACAGCGCGGTCCGCTTTGGCAAGACATCCTTAATCGTATCGACGAATATGTCACGAAGGTCCAGATACAGTGGTACGCATCTCTTTGAGGAAACCCACGCTCCCAATACTGCGGTCATCAGCCGGCTTGATGTTGCGAACACAAGATCGTAGTGTTGGTCACGGACCAAGTATTGCGCTTGGCGTGCGAATTTCCAGAACGCGAGAGACTGGTCAAACATTCCACTCTTATGGGCTGGAAGCGCGATCCGCCGGATAATCACTCCATCCGCTTGTTCGATCGCCAACGCATCAGCAGAAAACGAGCCATAACGGTTTGGCAAGGTAGTAACCACATCTATCTTGGTCGAAGGATCAACCTCTCTTATCGCCTTGACCAGTGCCGTAGCTCTAAAAGCACCTGCACTTAGATCGGGGCGAAAATAGAAACTCAGCAGAAGAACTCTCAATATGCCGATTCCATTCCGGAGACGTCACGCCAAGAATATTGGAAAGTGAAAATTGGCACGGAAATTGAGAGCGAAGCTCATCGCTTGCTTATATACCCACGCCGCAAAAGTCCATAGCACCGGATGCGTGCAATTTCTCTTTGACAGAAGGTTCAACAAACTGCTTGTGCTTGACGAGTAGCGCTGCCACATCGGAAATGGCCAGGGCCTCCTCAAGATCAACCAATGATAGTTCGTTGTGACTGCTGATGTTTGGCTCGACCGCCACGACGTCATATCCCTGCATCTGCAATCTCAACGCAATATGCAATGCAGGGGACTCGCGCAAATCGTCAATATCCGGCTTGAAGGCAAGGCCGAGGCAAGCGACCCTTGGTTTGCGTCCGGTCCTTGTAAGCGCGGCATCCATGGCAATCTTGATTTGATCGATCACCCACTCTGTCTTGAAGTTGTTCACCTCACGTGCCGTACGGATCAAACGCGCGTTTTTCGGATCTCGGGCTACGATGAACCACGGATCCACGGCAATGCAGTGGCCGCCAACCCCGGCCCCGGGCTGCAGGATGTTCACACGCGGATGACGATTCGCCAGCTGAATCAGCCGCCAGACATTTATACCCGCTTTCGTGCAGAGCAATGACATCTCGTTGGCAAAGGCGATATTCACATCTCGATAGCTGTTCTCGGCGAGCTTGCACATCTCGGCAGTTTGAGCATCGGTTTCCAAAACTTCACCACGCACGAAGGTGCGGTAGAAGTTACTCACCAGTCTTGTTGCTTCCGGCGTCAAGCCACCCACGACGCGGTCGTTTTCTACCAATTCAGTCATGATCTTGCCCGGAAGTACGCGCTCAGGACAATAAGCCAAGTGTACTGAGGAAAGATCGGCTCCGGCCTCCTGCAGAATCTCGCTCATCCTTTGCGTCGTACCAACGGGTGAAGTCGATTCCAGAATCACCAAATTCCCTGGCTTAACCAGATGCGCGATGCCGCGAGCAGCCGCCAGCACGAAATCGATATTGGGCTGTGGGATGTCGCCGCCTTCGTGAAATGGTGTCGGGACGCAGATCATATAAATGTCTGCCTGCTGGGGCGTAGCGTATGCCTTTAGCTTGCCGGCAACGACAGCCGAACGGACATAGGCGTCGAGATCTGGCTCCACAATGTGAATCTGCCCTTGGTTAATGGTAGCAACGGCATGAGGATTCAGGTCGACGCCCACCACCTGATAGCCATTTGTTGCCAATAGCGCTGCCGTGGGCAAACCGATGTAACCCAACCCTACAACACACACTACTTTAGTTGACATCTATATCGTCCTCAATACGGAAATGATTCGTTCAGCAGCTTTGCCATCCCCATACGGATTGTGCGCTCGCGCCATCACTTTGTAGCTAGCCTCGCTATCCAGCAACTCCGTTATGCTGGCCACAATCCTGTCGCGATTCGCCCCAACCAGTCGTACCGTTTTGGCTTCAATCGCCTCAGGTCGCTCAGTGACATCCCGCATCACCAATACCGGCTTACCCAGACTTGGTGCCTCCTCCTGAATACCGCCACTATCGGTAAGGACAATATAGCTGTGCTTGAGCAGGTATACAAATGGCTCATACTCCAACGGTGCGATCAAATGGACATTGGTCAGACTCTCTAAAATGCCATTGACCGGCACTTGTACATTTGGGTTAAGGTGCACGGGATATACAAAATGCACATCCGGATAGAGTGCAGCCAAATCCCTTAGCGCATGGCAAATCTGTAGAAACCCATCGCCAAAATTCTCGCGACGATGGCCAGTAATTAGCACAAAGCGCTGCCTGGCCCAGTCGAAAGGCAAGCTCTCACTCAAAAAACTGGCAACGGCCTTCCGCCGAACGGGATCCGATTCTATACGATCCAGCACCCATAGTAGAGCATCAATGACGGTATTCCCTGTCACGGTTACGCTGGCCTCATCCACCCCCTCCAACAGCAAGTTCTTCCGGCTGAATGCCGTGGGAGCGAAGTGCCAGCGGGTTACCTTGGTGGCTACCTGCCGGTTGAATTCTTCTGGGAAAGGGGCATGCATATCATGTGTGCGCAAGCCCGCCTCAACATGGCCAACGGGGATGTCCGAGTAAAAGCCTGCTATGGCCGCAGCCAACGTGGTGGTGGTATCGCCATGCACCAGCAAGGCATCAGGCGTGTGTTCGCGCAACACCCCTCGCATGCCCAATAGAACCGAAGAGGTAACGTCGAACAAATCCTGACCTTGTTTCATCAAATCAAGGTCAATATCCGTCGTGATCTCAAAAACCTTGAGAACCTGATCCAGCATTTGCCGATGCTGGGCGGTCACACATACCAATGTATGGAACTCGCGCGGGTATCGCTTTAGCGCATGGTATAGAGGAGCCATCTTGATGGCCTCTGGACGAGTGCCAAACACCAGCATGATCTTTGTTAGCGACATCTATTGGTCATTCAAATTCAATGCCAGATCAATTGGGTCCGAGCTTGTCCCTCGACCAAGGTCACAGCTAAGCATGCCGTCGCCAATACTTTTCCAAACTCCGACGCATAGTTGTGGGATACCAGCTTTGGACGCCCATTGAGCACCTTTACGCGTACGACCTCCCCACCACGCAAGATCAGCACCCACTCATTCTCTCCTGCGGCAGCAACTTGAATTGTGGGATGCAAAATATATCGAGCCACCGCAGAATACTTGTCAGGCGCGACCTGGTCTGTAACCAACAATCCATTCGCATCCATCACCCAATTACGGCTGTGAACTGGTTTGCCAGACAAACGGGTGTAACCATCGTGTGAACAGGTTACCGACAACAATGCGCTTTCCTGACGCATCCGAAGCTCAAATGGATATGCACGGCGCGCTACCCGAAATCCACCCCAGACCTCGGAGGAACTCTCGCCCGCCACCTCAACCGTGCTATGCGAGACGGTTTGCCGCTCGCGCGAGCGCTCCAAACTACAACCATAGCGCGATGTACCACCATTCACCACCACGCGCTGGTCAAATAACGATAATTCAAATGACAGCGTATCAGCATGCGCATGCCCAGGCAGGTAATCCGGGCCCACAGGAGCCACATCAATTAGCGCCACTGCATCACGTGACGTAAGTCGCAGATAGCCGCTGTCAGGCCAATGTTGCAGCTGAACTAGACCTTCCCCTGTAGGTTCGACCCAACGCAGACCGAGCCGCCTAGCGTAAGCGACCAACTCGACAGGCTCCGGTGCGATAGAAAACGCTGCATCGTTAAACAAGGAAATCTGCCCATCAGGATGCGACATGCCCACGAGCCAGGACAGCATCCGGCCAGCTGTTTCGCGCCAGCCCTCCACTACCGCGATCTCAATGCACCCTGAATGAGCCTGCGCAATATTTATTAGATCAAGTACATCTTCCAAAAAAACGGAGTGATACATAGTACTGCGCTCAAAGTGACCTCCATCTCGAAGAACCTGCTCTGGCAACTGCTTATTGATGATGGATAGTCCTTTATTAAGCAATGCATCGGCCTCCATACCCTGAAATGACAGCCCGGCAAATACGAGTGCCTTGGCGTTAGCAAAAAGATGATTTCCCAATAAGTGCCACTCTATTCGCCTGTTGAGCCAATACGCCTGTGTCGCCAAGCTTTTCACGCAAATATCCGGCAAGACATTCCCAGTCAGACGCCATTTCGCCCAGTTCACGATTCGCAGTGACGTCGGATAGGGTTCCCAACCGTTGCCAACGGCAGGAAGGTTATCTGCTACCCAGCGTGTTAATAGAAGGCCATGCCAGGCGCACCGGTCACGTGCATCGCTAGCATTCAGGTCATCAAAATAGTGTAGGTTATAGGTCCAGAGTTTCTCCAACCCACGACCTTCCCAACCTACCTCATCAAGCGTGCGCGTTTCATTCAAAAAGCAGAATGTGGTCGCCTCCGACATACTTGCTTGGCGACGTGCCGGTGTGACCCAACCGCCTGTAGTCGACCGTAACTGCGGGGCGGGACGCAGATCGGGTTGCGGTTGAAAAAGCCGGAACCAGAATCGCGCATAGAATTGGATCGGCTTAAGGTGGCGAAGAGTATGCCAATAAACAGAGGCCTTCGTCATTAACCACGCAACGCCGTTGCCACTTCGATACTCACCCGGCTCGACTCACGAATCTCATCCAGCGGAATCGGCGCTCCGCCACCCGCGTTCACCGCCTGTACAAACGCGGCCGCACAGGCCCTTTGCCCTTTATCTTGTCTCCACAGATTCATTTTCCTGAATCCTGGCCAGCCGAAACCAGTCAGCATTCTGAAATTGTCCAATTGCAGGATCCTGCCGCCGGAAAACACCTCTAGTTTTTCCTTGGGGAAGGATTTGTTGCCATTAGCAAAGTAATGAACCGTTCCAATTGAGCCGTCCGAGAAACACAGGCTGATCGTGACGGTGTCGCCGGTAGATCCGGTCATCTCAACGGATGTGTGACTTTCGATAGAAGCGCCCGCCAGAAACCGGAGCAAATCGATAAAGTGGCACGCCTCGCCGACGATCCGCCCGCCACCCACCTCGCGATCTTGAGTCCAGTGATTTGCTGGGATGCCCCCCGCATTCACTGTCATCACAAAAGCTTTCGGGCCGGAAACTACCTGAAGCAATTCCTTTATCTTCTTCACCTGAGGCGCGAAGCGGCGATTAAAACCCACCATCAGCATTGCCCTGCCCTGGCCGTAGGCCGCGTCGATCTCGGCCAACTCCTCCATTCGCAGGGCGAGCGGCTTTTCCACGAACACATGTTTGCCCGCCCGCAAGGCTTCGCAAACCAGCCGCGCGTGGCTGTCGTGCCGGGTCGTTATCACCACCGTGTTTACGTCAGCATCCGAAAGAACGGCCGCAGTATCTGTGGTCGTAGCTTCAAAACCGAACTTCCGCCCCGCGTGGAGTCCGCTCACGCCACCACTGGAGGCCACCGTTTTCAAACGTGCCCCGGTTGCTTTGAAAGCTGGAATCAGCACGGAGGCAGCATAATTCCCGGCGCCGATAAAAGCTACAGAAGCCCGCCCCACGGCGGGCGCAACGGTGGACAGCGGCCGCAATTCCACTGTCTGCCGCCGTATCGCCAACGCCGATTTTTCGTCTTGCGGATACTCAAGCAGAATTCCGAGCGATGCTCGCCCCCCCCCCACCAAGTCGTAGGCCTTTTCAGCCTCGTTGATTGGAAATCGATGGGAAACAAGCGGCTTCAGGTCCAACCGCCTGTCCGCCATCATGTCCAGCACCGCCTCGAAATTGCGCTGTTCTGTCCACCTTACGAAACCGACCGGGTAATCATTGCCCTTTTCCTCGTAGCTCGGATCGTATCGTCCGGGGCCGTAGGAGCATGAAACTTGGAACGTTAGCTCCTTCTCAAAAAAGTCCGCTCGTGACAATTCAAGGCCGGCGACCCCGACTAACACGATCCGCCCACGTTTGCGACACATCAGCGCAGCTTGGTGTACCGGTTCGCTACTCTTGGTGGATGCTGTGATGATCACGGCATCAACCCCACGCCCGCGAGAGAACCTATGCGCTACCGCGAATGGGTCCCCGCCAGCCCCAAGGTCCACAACCTCCGCCCCAAATTGACGAGCAAGTGTGAGCTTTTCCGCATTCAAATCGAGGCCAAGCACTCGGCAACCATGAGCCCGCAGAAGTTGTACCGTAATCAGTCCGATGAGTCCCAGTCCTGTAACGACTACGGCTTCGCCTAATGTCGGCTGCGCAAGACGAATCCCCTGCAGGGCGATGGCACCAAGCACCGTAAGTGCCGCCTCATCGTCGGACACCGAGTCCGGTACCCGGGCACATAGGTTTACTGGCACGCTCACGACCTCGGCGTGTCTGCCGTTGGAAACGACACGGTCCCCTGTCACGAACGACGTCACGCCAGCACCGACTTTCAGCACCTGCCCTACGTTGCAATAACCTAGTGGCAGAGGTTGATCCAATTTGTTGAATACCGCCTTGATGGTCGGTTGAAGGCCATCAGTGCGGATCTTGTCCAGCACCATGCGTACCTTGTCCGGCTGCTGGTGAGCTTTGGCAATCCAGTTCGCCTTTCCGAATTGCACAAGCATCCGCTCTGTTCCCGCAGAAACAAGCGTCCGGCTCGTCCCGATCAACACTTGCCCTCGCTCCACGGCTGGACAGGGGACTTCGCTAACTTCCGTAGCACCTGTTTTGAGGCTTTGAAGAATCTGCTTCATATCTAGCCCTGCGATCTAATCGCGCGATAACAATCGAATATGGACTCATTCCCCGACCCAAACTATCACGAGTTGCAGGTTATGAGATTAGGCTTGCTAGTATTCGCTATCTCGGATTGGCGCCGAGAGCCACCCCGTAAGCAGCGAGCACCTGTGGAGCATGACGGCGGGCGCGCGGCCCCGATCAGACCGCGTGCTCACTTTTGACAGGCATACGCCGTTCCATTTCCTCGGAAAGGTGGCGCAGGCCATCGGCAATAGAAAAAGTCAAATCCCTTGAGTTAGATCGGACCATATCTACGATACGGAGCATTAGTAGCGTTGAAACAACGACCTCGCTCCAATCACGACAAACGTCATTCTGAAACGGCTGCAAGATCGCGCGCCTGTGGCCCACATCCTTCGGCCAGTAGCGCTTCTTCACCAAACGCTCATCCTGCCAGACCGTCATTCTCCGAAAGTCATCGATCTTGCAAATAGTATGGCCATGTTGAATATTGATCGTCTCATTTATGCCTTCAAACGGTTCGCAGCGTGACGTCAGCATTACCGAAAACACATCCTGCCGATCGCTGCGGATACTAACTGTCATATTGTCGTCTGGTTCTACGTCCGATGCAGAAAGCAAGCAAATTTGCAACTTATCAGGAAGTCCTCGCCAGGAGATAACGTGAACGAATAGATCGAGCCAATGACCAAGGTTTCCAGAAACCCGGGTTCCCTCCTCCAAGCGGCGATACCAGTGATCAGCCTGGATCTTGTGTCCTGACACATAGCACTGCATTGAAAAACCACCCTCGGGCTCAACTCGGATCATCTTGCGTAAGTCGCGAATCGCCCCGGAAAATGGCCGGTTATAGCCCGCAAACATTCTAGCCGAAGACCTATTCCGCGCAACCAGTAGATTCGCGAGTTGATCGGTGCTCACGGCGATAGGCTTTTCGACGTAGACATCAATTCCGCGGCCCATTGCGTCGACTGCATATGGTGTGTGTGACGCATGATTTGAGGCAACGTAAAGTAACCGCAATCGTCTAGACGCGATCAATTCACCAAACGAAGAGATATGTTGCCTAATTCCATAAGCTTTTTCGAAAGATTGCTGGGCATTCCGATCGACATCAAAACAAGCCACAAAGCGACGACCAAACGTACGGGAGATGAAATACCCGATCGTTGCAAACGCAAATTGCCCACATCCAGCAACCCCGATGTCCTGCACCGGTTTTCGAAGGCTCAATAGTGGAATACCCCACCGTAAGCGCCCGGCTACCTTAAACAACACGCGACCAAACCCGTAGATCGAGACAAAGCGGAGCACTTTGCGTAGATTCTTGCGCATCAATGGGCTTGAATAATCGGTGAAATCATTTACGTTGCGCCCATTCTGCCAGCGCACGAGTGACAAACACCCAAAACAGGAAAACCATTACGCTCCATCTAGACCAAAGCCGCTCGAATCATGTCATCTCGCTGCGAAACACTTGGATAATTAATCAGTACCGCCTTGTATGCCCCTTTAAAGACAAACAGGCTTCCAGCCGAAGCGCCAACGACACCACAAGCGCGAACCAATGCACCGATGTCAGCAAGAGAGCCAGCGCCACCCAAGACCGTGAGTGGGACGCTAACCGTGTCACGCATCTTCCGCGCTAAGGTGAGGTCATAGCCTTTCATATGACCATCATTGTCGATGGAATTGAGTACAATTTCCCCAGCACCCAGTGCCTCGGCTTGAGTGGCCGCTTCAAACACGTTACGTTTGGTGTTCTTCTTGCCGTTATGAATAAAGACATCGTAATCCTTACTCATCATTCGTTTCTTCACGTCAAGCACGACGACGACGCTCTGGCTGCCAATTTCGCTGGCAATCTGCGTTATCAATTTCGGATCTTCGATTGCTGCAGCGCTCAAAGCAACCTTTTCAACCCCCAATCCAATAATTGTTTTGGCTTGCTCAGTAGACTTGATTCCTCCGCCATAGCAAAGCGGCATTCGACATTCTGCAGCCAGGTCGGCAATCATTTTATAGTCAGGCTCAACGCCGTTGACGGTGGCGTCAATATCCAGAACGATGAGTTCGTCCGTTTCCTTTTCATTGAATATCTTGACTGCGTTGATCGGATCGCCAACATACTTTGGATTTCTAAAAGCCACGGTCTTGACCAAACCACCTTCATGCACCAACAGACACGGAATAATGCGCGGTCTCAACATCTCACAAGTCCGCGAAATTCTTCAGGAGCAGGGCACCATAATGATGACTCTTCTCCGGGTGAAACTGGACCCCGTAGACATTGCCGGACCGGACGGCACAACTGAAATCGATACCGTAACTGCATCTGGCGGCGACACTTTCTTGCTGCTCACATTCAAAATAGTACGAATGCAGAAAATAGAATCGGGCGTCACCCTCCAGGCCATTAAATAGTCCAGATCCCGCTAATGGCGTCACATCGTTCCAGCCCATGTGCGGAAGCGGAAGGTGTGCAGACATCTTTTCCATCTTAAATGCCCGCACGCTGCCTGACACCCAGCCCAAACCCTGACGCCTGCCTTCATCGCTATTCTTGGCAAGTATCTGCATACCAACGCAAACCCCCAGCACTGGTACCTTGTGGTTCATCACAAGCCGCTCAAGCGCACTTCGCATGCCTGATGCATCGAGCATTTCCATTGCTCTATCGAACGCGCCGACACCAGGGAGAACTATCTTGGTAGCGCCCTCCAATTCAGCTGCGCACCTCGCCCCTACGACCGGAATATTCAATCGCCTATACATGTTCGAGAAGGCGCAGACATTCCCCAACCCGTAATCGACTATCTTGATCACCGGATAATCGCCCTCTGCGTCCCCACGGCCCGCAGAGCCCTTGTCCCCAAATCAATCAAGAACATGCTCGACTTGTAGTCCCGGTAACTCTTGTTTTCACCTGCCATAATTCCCTTCAACTCGGCAATCGAGAGTCCGAGTTTGGTTGCAACGTATTCGAAGTCCTGCGCTACCGTTTCCTGATCGTAGGCCGTCCCCGAAAGCTTCTCAATCGCCTCTGCACGCGACATCTGCCCGGTCAGAATCAGACTGGAAAAATGTGCACGGCGCTTATCGAATCCGAATTTCGTGGGCAACCAGTAGCCTTCATAAAACCGTGTAAACCGCGACTCATAATGCTTGTGTGCATACCGCTGCCATCCAAAACTTTCCACGAGCTCCTGCATCGCCAGTTCCTTGATGTACGGAACCAAGTTCAAAGGTTTGACTACCCTGATGCCTTTCACGAAACGAAAATAGATCTTGAAAGTGAAGATACTGCACAGCGGGAACGATTTCAGTGGACGGGTCCCGAAATGCCGGTGTATATCCCTCAGTTGGCGCAAATCAGAAGCATGATAGTGCCACTCCAGCGGCTCACGGACGCATTCGGTAGAGTAGTTGGCTCCCGTCAGAATGTATTTAAATCCGTTTTTCGCTGCAAAGTTATACAGTGACGCAAAAAATACATGATCTTGTGGGGTATCGATGTGCGGAACCTGAGCCCTAAAAAATGCCAGCTGCAGGTCTTGCATTTCTTTCCAATTCACAACTTCGGTATGCAAATCAAATCCTAGGCCGTCCACCAACTTCTCAATATTATTCACGGCCTGCTGGGAATTCCAGCCCGCATCTACGTGAAACAGAAGCGCACGCAGGCCGTATTGCTTTGCAAGATAGGCAACGTAAGAGCTGTCGACGCCGCCACTTAGACCAATTATGCAGTCGTGATCCCTACCGCTCCCTTCCCGCTTGATCTTTTCAACAATTGACATTAACTCACGTCGACCACGTTCATCCGGATGCCAATTTGGCAGAATATTTGCGTAGTAATTCCTGCAATACTCGCACACGCCATTTGCGTCAAACTGGATCATGGAATCGGTAGTATCCATGGCGCAGTTCGTGCAGACTTGATATTGTCTTTTTTTCATCTGTTAAGACTGTTGTAGGTTTCCACTATAAATCTCCAAGTTTCATCCGAACATCGTAACCAGGAATATTGCTCTGAAACAGTCTTCGCACGCCCAGCAATTTTAAGTCGAAGCGCAGGGTCTTTGACGATCTGTTCTACGGCACCCGCGATCGACTCGGCATCTTCCGGATTGAAGTAAACACCACCATCCTGGAGTACCTCCGGCATAGGGCCACGAATTGAACATGCTATTGGCAAGCCCACTGCCATCGCCTCGACAAGAGTGACCGGCATGTTTTCACAGCTTGACGCAAATACGAAAAGGTCCGCAGAGATTAGGTGTTTTAGCAACTCCGCCTGCGATACGAAGTCAATTTGCTCGACGAAGGACCCGTCGGGGTCCGAAGCTGCGCGCTGCGCATCCAATATCCGTTGCGCCCGACCAGCACCGCCACCAACGAGCGTGAGCGCGATATTGTGGCCGCGTTTGCGCAGCGCGGCGATGGCGCAAACCACCACCCATTGATGCTTGTACATCTCGGCATTCGAAACATACACACACCGGATAGGCCGCTCTCCGGCGCTCGGCCATCCTTGGGGCCTCTCCGCCCGCTTGAATTCCTCCCCCACCCCGTGGGGAATGTGAACAATTCGTTGAAGAGGGCCGCAAGACAGTTGGATAATCTTGGACGCGTATTGCGTTAGAAATATCACACCATGCGCGAAGCGAAACGCACGGTTTTGAATTAACAAGATCAACAGTAATCGCAATCGGGCCTTTGTGTACCCGAAGGACCTCATCACTCCCGGCTCATATGACAGCATGTCTTGGCTTAACACAACCGTCGGGCTAAAGCGACAAAACGTACTTGCGTCGGTCGTGAATAAGATATCACACCCATTCTTAGCGATCTCAAGAGACAGCCGAGTCGCCTGCCACCAAACTTGGTGCAAAAGCGATTCCTCAAGTTCCTTTGGGCTATGCTTGACCAGCCACGTTTGATCTGGAACGGAATCAAGCAACGATCGGGGCGCCCATAAATGCACTACCTGAATTCCGTGTTGACGAGGGTCGCCGTCCGTAAGAATCCCGATTACATGAGCCCTCGCGCCTCCCGAACGATTACGGGATGCATCGATACCTAGGATCATGTGGACTTACTACTCTTTTTCTCAAAAGAAGCCATCATACCTAGAAGAAATGCCAATATGACGCCACCTTGACTTTCCTTAAAAGTCTCATGAAACAAACCATAGATAAGAATGCCGACGACCCCCCAAAACAGCCCTGGCTCCCTAGGGCGGAGAAAATTGAGTAACTTAATGATCAGGAAGGCGTAGGCCAAGAACCCGAACACCCCTGTCCGAAATAAGACATCCGTGTATTGACTGTGTGCCGAGCCAGCAGCGTTTTCGAACATTATCCACACCCCCAAATAACCCGACCCCGTAAACGGATTAAAAGCGACATACTCCACTATCTTCTTAAAAATAAATATTCGGTAGCCTTCCGATGCTTCTGGGTTATCGAAATCAAAGGTTTCCGCACCACTTGCTGTGTGAGTTGAAAAAAGTCGATCCGCAAAGAACTCGAATGTAGTAGGCACATAATCGACCAGCAATACTGTAATTGGCAAGAATGCGATAATCAATGAAGCTGCGCCAAGAATCGCTCTTTTTTTTAGCGGCTTCGGCCGCTTTAACCATTTCAATACCTCGTAGGCAACGTACAGTCCTACGCTTCCGATTAGCGCGACGATGCTACTTCGAGAAAAGGTCAATAGGAGACCCGCTAGCACAATTGCCAAGCAAATAAATTTAAGAGTAAGAAGTATTTTGCCTTTAGGAAAGAATTGCAACAGCAACCAAAAACCTAAAATATAGATAAAACCAATCCGCTGCGTACCAACGGCATCTTTACCTGCATCGCCAAGGGTAGCCACGTCCAATGAAAAGTACCGGAACAGTTGGTGGAATGTTAAAAGCACAGATATTACGACAATCGCAACCTTAAAAGACCGCACCATGTCCAGTTCAATCTTAATAAACATGTAGGCAAAAGCGCTCATGAAAATAACAAAACTTGCGACTCTCCTATCGAATAGCCCAATATATGAAGGTTGGAATATGGTCGCCAGCATGAATATCGCGACGTAAATGATCATAATCTGGCGATATTTCTTGCTGGGCAACTGGAGTTTGCCCGTAGCAAGTGCAATAACTGCTGGAAGCAACAAAAAGGAATAGTTAGCGGAGATCCCTTCTCCACCGATTCCGATGGAGAAGGGCATTAGAAACGCGGTAAACAATACTGCTAGGAATATCCCGCTTAGATCCATCTTTGGTAAAGCGGCGCTACGACTTACGTAATCTCGTGCGCGAAGCATTTTTTTGTCCGTTACTGTAGCCAAAGGAGATATCATTATATTGAGACGCGCTTCGCTAACGCACCCACTATCATATAAAGAGATTTTAGTTTAATGGGCCAATGGCCCCATCTGAGAGAAACCTTGAGCTCTTTGGTTGCCGCCAAATAGTTACGATGACCATAGTGAAAAGATCCGCTTATGTACGCCAGCCTCGCATCAATCCTGCGGTGCTGAGAATCACTTAGCAGATTGAGAAATGGAGCAATCGCACCTTTGTCCGAGAAAGATGTATTCCTATTTGAAACGGCAGCCTCGTGAATCCTGTAAGACCCGAGAGTTTGCGGTATATAAAGAAACGCGTCTGTAAATTGTGCAATTCGCAACCACGTATTGTAGTCTTCGCTTGCAACCATTTTCGGGTTTTCATCAATGCCGCCGACTTGATCTATCAGACTTTTCCGCACGACCACAGACGAATTGGCGATTTGGTTGCCATTAATCAGGAGATCAAATAGCACGGGGCTCTGTACCTGCCTAGTCTTTATCTTTCTTCGTTGCAAATGGGTAGCGTGATCTCTGAGAATGTCCAGGTCGTGGTAGATAAGGCCGACCCCGTCGCCACTGTGTTCTAAACAAACTGCAAGTTTATTGCGCATCCAGCTGTCATCTGAATCCAGGAACGCTATCCAGTCTCCCTTGGCGGCGCGAATCCCCATATTACGTGATACCGCTATGACACCATTGTTGTGGTTTTTGATCAGGGTAATACGTGGATCTGCAAAACTACGCACCACCTCTTCCGTGTGATCTCTAGAGTGGTTGTCGATAACAATGGCTTCCCAGTTCGTATAGGTTTGATCAAGCACCGATTGCATGGCGCGGCCCAGAAAATGGGCGTGGTTGTAGGTGGGAATAATTACGGAGACAAGAGGGCGTGTCCCGGCATTCATTCGCGCCCGCTCGAAATTGTCCCATACGTATCTTGGCAGAACGTTAACAATCGATCGATCTCCCCGCTTTTGTCAACACCAATCCTTACGCCCATTCTCGCTAATTTATCTGATCGATACACTAGCATTTCATGTTTCTGATCACCGTTGGCCTCGCACCGCCGTAATGCCGGCTCATAACCCAATGCTAGCTTGCATCGCTGCTGAATCAAATGTGCCATTTCGAGAACGGTTTGTGACATTCCAGAACCTACGTTAAAAATGCCAGGCACATCTGACCCGAAGTTGAAGGAACACAGGTCGTCAATAGCGCAGCAAACTTCGGGCATTGCAACAAAGTCACGCCGCTGCAAACCATTAGAACGCAGGACCAACTCACGCGTTTGAACAGCCTGTCTGCACAAATCGTTCACCAGCAACAGCCAACAATTCACGTCTTTATGCGCTGGTACGCCAAAAGCGTTGGACAAACGCAGCACAATACCTTCAATTTGCAGGCATTGGCTGGCGCCTAAAACGGCATTCTCCCCCGCGAAGTGCGACGTAGCATAGGGGTGCAGGTTGCGCGCGCAGGTGTCCTCGGTAACGATTCCAACGAGCGGACTGGCATAGACATGGGCGGTGGATAGGTAAATAAACCGTTTTACTCTTACCCGGCTTGCGGCACTAACTAAACGCGCTGTTCCCAGGCCGTTCGCTTCCAACGCAGCCACAGGATCCGCGGCAGAGTCCTGTGCGTTCATCCCGGCCGCTTGAATCACTACATCGATCCCGGTACAGATTTTCTCCAGGGCGTGAACATCATTCCAGTCGATCCGCACTACTTGAGCTTGAGGGAGCCAGTCGGGTGGGCTAACAACAGCCTTCCGTGAACCGAGAATGATTTGATGCCCAGCATGCTGCAGATGTCGAGCTACGCGCCCACCAATAAACGCGAACCCGCCGGTAATCAGTATGCGCACGGCATCAAGCTACAGTGCCCAGGGAGCACCTTTGACCCACAACGACTCCAGCAATTCATGGTCGCGTTTGGTATCCATGCAATGCCAAAAGCCATCGTGGCGATATGCCATCAACTCGCCTGCCTCGGCCGCCCGCTCAAAAGGCTCACGCTCCAGCATTGTGCTATCCCCGGCGATTAGGTCAAAAAATCCAGGCTCGAAAATGAAAAAGCCGCCATTGATCCAGCCTTCATGCAACTGTGGCTTTTCCTGAAACTTGGCCACACGAGCGCCATCCAGCTCCAGTTCTCCAAAGCGGGCGGCTGGGCGAACTGCAGACAAGGTAACCAACTTTCCGTGGTTGCGGTGAAAGGTCAGGAGGGCATCAAGATTGATATCGGCCACACCGTCACCGTAGGTTAACATGCAGGTTTCATTACCAATAAATGGCTGCATGCGCTTGACGCGCCCGCCGGTCATGGATTTATCACCCGTATTTACCAGTGTCACCCGCCACTCCACGGGATCTACGTGGTGTGGTGTAACAGCGCCCGTGGCGAGCTCCACGGTAAAATCGGCATTGAGCGCACGGTAGTTGAGGAAATACTCCTTGATTACCTCAGCCTTGTAACCCAATGCGACATAAAAATCCTTATGGCCAAATCGCGCATAGGTCTGCATGATGTGCCAGAGGATCGGCTTTCCACCTACCGGCACCATCGGTTTCGGGATGACATCGGTGTATTCGGCGAGGCGCGTGCCGAATCCGCCGGCCAGGAGGATTACCTTCATAGCTTATTTCCAGTCATATTCAATTTCTGATAACGCAAGGCGCTCAACTTCATTGTGCTCATGTGGGATGTTCGCGATGTTCAACACTAAGCTTTGTGGCTCCGCCAGTCCCTGAAAGCCGAACCAAACCCCGGGTGGTACGGTGAGGCGTACATAGTGATCAACTCCAATCTCCTCGACCCGAAAAGCGTCAGCATCAGGTAAGCGAAACACAAATTTGACCCGACCCACGGGTACCAGGATATTCATGGTCATCCGAGTATGACGCTTCCACGCTTTGACGCCACCCCCGATCACCCAGGAAAAGTACGCCTCACCAAATCCAGCATAGCCAGCGTCGATCTGCTTCATGCCGTGCAGCACATCTCCGCCCGCTGTCGCGATACGCGCCAGCGGGGTAACCAAAATATCGTACAGGCTCATTGTGTCCACGCCAATCCTTGTTGTTCGGCAATCGCCGTATATGCCTCAATCTGCGATCGGGTTGTAGCGGCAATCTGCGCAGGCTGTTGGTAATACGCGCGATACCAGTCAGCGGTCATACGCACAGTATCTTTAAAACCCATCACGGCGTGCCAACGCAAATGATGCAGCGCCTTGTCGCAGTTCAGTTTGAGGAGGCCCGACTCGTACGGCCCCGCCACCGACCTTGACACATCCTGCCAACGCACCTGATCCCAGTGCAGCGCCATCTGCTGCACCAACTCCAGGACGCTGTGATTTTGCTGCGCTGGCGGCCCGAAGTTAAATGGCTCACCATGCAATTCAGGTTTTTTTGACAAGGCAAGGGCAAGACTCAAGTAACCACTCAACGGCTCCAGCACATGCTGCCAAGGACGCGTGGAATGGGGATTGCGCAATTCGACTGCACTACCAGCTGACCACGCTTTCACGCAATCCGGCACGATACGATCCGCAGCCCAATCACCTCCGCCCATCACATTTCCTGCCCGTGCCGAAGCGATACGCACTTTACTCGTCGCTTTTGGGAAATACGACTTGATATGTGAGCGAATGACCAGTTCTGCCGCGCCTTTGGAAGCGCTGTACGGATCCGGCCCACCCATGGTATCGGTCTCACGGTAGCCCCACACCCACTCCACATTATCGTAGCACTTGTCGCTGGTGATAATCACAGCCGCACAGGGCTTGTGCAGCTTACGCAGCGCTTCAAGCACATGCAGAGTACCCAACACATTGGTCTGCCAGGTTTCAACAGGGTCATCGTAAGAACGCCGCACTAGAGCCTGTGCAGCGAGGTGGAGCACAAAATCGGGTTGAGCAGAGACAATGGCGTCTTCCACTGCCACCCGATCGCGGATGTCGATACGCAAGTCGGTCATCCCGTCCGCCAGACCCGCGACCTCAAAATGAGACGGATTGGTCGGTGGGTCTAGGGCGATGCCCACCACATTGGCTCCAAGTTGTTTGAGCCAAGCAGTGAGCCACGCGCCCTTGAAGCCGGTGTGGCCGGTAATGAGGACAGTTTTTCCGTGAAATGCACTCTGGATCGTCATTGGTGAGTCTTTACGGTTTCAATACCTGATCTACGGATTGCTCCGCCCGGATCTACATGCCATCTCATTCGATCGACTCCAGCAGCAGTTTCCGCCAACGAGGCAGGTTGGGGTCAAGTGTGAAGAAGTCTTGTCCCTTTGTCGCACGGCGGCCGGAGACTGAGGCAATCATTGCATGTGCCAGTTCTTCTGGTGTACTGGCAAACAAGACGCCCGCCTGGCCTCGCAGCGGGCTCAGATTGAGAATATCTGGATCTAGCACCGAAACGACTGGCACACCCGCACAAAAGGCATCAACAGCCGCCGATGTTATACTGCCTGTGTAGGCGACGTCGCACGCCTGCACCAATGTCGATATGGGGCTCATTGTCACTTCCAGCCTGAGACCGGGGTAATCCGCAACTTGTACCGGGCAGTTGGGATGAGGTTTGACGGTAATCTTCATATCTTTCGGCAAAAACCCGGCCGCCTTCTCCAGCAAGCGCATTTGCTTCTCCGTACTACTCAACAAATATTCTCCAAGTACCAGCACGCGTAAAGGGCTCCCCGTCGGTCGCGCCAAAACGATATCCGCATCGGCTTTGATATCGACAAGATAGAGGTAGCGCAATGCTTCGACGTCCACCAAATCGCCCACCGGATACCCGCTCGTAACGTAGGCATCACGAGCAGCCGGGCCGTTCATCGCGACTTGATCTGGCAACAGCATGTTGTTTCGGCCCTTCTGCGAGTAACTGCGCGGGTCAAAAAAGTAACGCAGGTCCCAGTACCGAACGGTCGAATGCGGCGACCCGATTAACCGGCCATGCCCCGCTGTCCTCCATGCATGAATGAGCGCGAACTCCCACCCCTGATTTTCCTGCAAATACACACCCACCCTTTGTTTTGGCAAGGCCTTCAGTGCCGACTCGAATAGATTGTAATTGAGCAGACCGCTTAATGCGGTCTGGCCAGACATCGTCCGCTGCCAGTCATCCTGGAACAAGGGCCAGAGATTAAGCGCCGCCGCATGTGGCGAGGCAATCGCTCGCCGCAAACGCCCGCCTATCCAAGCAAGCCTGAACCAGTCGCGCAGCGTCCTGAAAACAACCTTGGCGCTCAAAAACGCGTCCAGCGTTACATGGGTCTGCCCATCTCGGCCAGTTGTGTTGAATTGGCGAATGACATCGGCCGCCTTCTCAGGCGTGTGCAATAAAGCATCCTCCACGTACAAATGGAGCCAATTGGTCTTGCAACCCTCCCGTTGTAGTTCATCCGGCAAATGCGCCCAATAGCGACTTTCGAATCTCCCTTCCTTTGCGGAACCGGGAACCAAATTGAACAGGTAAGAAATAAAGGTAACCCGCCCCTTTGTTTGGCGCCATTCCCGAACACCCAAATTCCTCAACGGCCAAAATCGCACCAGATGACCAACCAGCCATGCCAAGGCCTGCACAGGATGGGGCATCGACTGATACAAACGTTTAAGCGACGACCGGCGCTCCTTCTCCGCCACCGTGATCTGCCGTTCGAACCCAATCCCTGAACCTGCGCACCAGGAACGCATGCACTCAGCAAGAGGAGCATTACAACTGTCCAGTACGACGCGGCCAAGAGAACGGCCGGTTGCCCAGTCCTCAAAGGCCATCAGACGAATGGCATCGTCGATCTGGGGCGATTTGTCGAAGTTGCACTTCTCTGCAAATAGCGTCATCCACCAATAGCTCAGTCCAATTCGAAACTCTAAATGATCGACCACGCGCTTACCGCTGATGGGCATCTCACCCAGCTCGTAAATCCACGCCAAGTAACGCGCCCTTAGTTCCTCGGCGCCCGCTTCCACCAGCTTTGGGATCGAAATGACATCCGAGAAGGCGCTTTCATCAAAGCCACGCCAAAGCATGACAGTCCAATCGCCGGGGGGAGGCGAACCTGGCGCATCCCATACAAGCAAGGTACGCACAGCAACACCTCCGCACTCACCCGTATCCACAAATGCCTAAACTTCAGTTCGCAAAATCGATAGACGGAACTTGATTCTCATCTAATCCGATTATTGCGGCTCGCCCCATTGCAAGTATTGCCTCGTGAGCACTTCCACCGATGTGAGGCGTGACGAGGAAATTAGGTAGCGACAGCAGTTCCATGTCCCGCGGAGGCTCTACCGAAAACACATCGAATGCCGCCGCTGCCAAGCGCTTGGTCTGCAGCATTTCTTTTAGCGCCATCTCGTCAACAATCCCACCTCTAGCTGCATTGATTAGTACCGCAGCAGGTTTCAGCAAAGCAAGTCGTTTTGCATTCAGTAGGTTGCTCGTACTTTCATCGAGTGGCACGTGCAGGGAAACAATATCGGATTGCATCAGCAGCTCGTCCAACGCAACCGCCTTGATCCCATTCACCGCATAGAAGTCAGAATAATCGCGGATATCGTTAGCCAAGATTGGGCAATCGAACGCGCGTAACAGAGTCACCAGATCCTTGCCTACGTGCCCACAACCGACAATACCGACGGTGCGACCAGTCAAATACCCTCCAACATGCTGACGCCATGTACCGGATAGAACTTCACGATTCGCTAACGGCACATGGCGAAGCATCGCAATAGCAAACGAGACAACTAGTTCGGAAACCGAGCGGCGGTTTACCCCACCAGTCCAGCCTATACGTTTCCCATGAGCGCGCATTGCCTTCATGTCAATCATGTCTAGGCCAACGCCATATTTTCCGACAACCTCAAGCTCAGGCAGACGAGCAATAACGGATTCGTCTAGAATTTCAAGCGCAGTTATTGCCTTCTTATGCCCTCTCAAAAATTCGACCAAGCTATCGCCCTTTAACTGGATGCCTGCATCGTTAAAAGTAACATGCTGATACCGCGCGAGCAATTCGGCACGCAAGATCGAGTTGCCTGAAAATGAACGAGAACAAACAGCCACTTTATCTTTCACGTTCATAGATATTCTCAAACCGGCCCACCAATAATCCCATTAGTTGCATAAACATCTAACGGTTCGTTGACTAACCCGGAAGCATAATAGACGCGCCCGCCTGCCCCCTCTACTATGGCAAGGCCCGCCGCTACATCCCAAAGCATAATGTCTTGCTCTGAATAGACATCAGCGGAACCGTTTGCTACATGCAACAACGATATTGCTGCGGAGCCAAGCATTCTGACTTTGGCGAAAGGTGTGACCATGCGCCAGAAGTTTTGCATTGCGTTGTCACCCGTTGGATCAAACCGCACAGGAAACCCGGTGCAGATTGAGGCTTTGGAACGATCGCTAGTCGCCGAAACCGATATACGGATACCATCCGAGTAAGAACCCAGCCCAGCGCCACCCCAGACGAGCTGACGGTTCGAAAGATTGAAAATTACACCAAATACCGGCGTTCGATCTTGCCATAAGGCGATGGAAACAGCGCTTGGTCCCAGCCCCTTAACAAAATTAAACGTGCCGTCGAGTGGATCGACGATAAAGAGCAATTTCGAATTTTCTTGGCCAGATATATAGCCGGATTCCTCACTTAGAACCGACAGTCCGGTAGGGACAAGAGCACGCAGGATGTGCTCTTCCAGGACACCGTCGGCAATAGCCTTGATCTCTTTAGGCAATTCACTAGAATGAGCATAGCTCCTATCATCGGGGCTCGCGTCCTCGAGCAACCGCAACCCCGCTTGGGTTGCGAGCGATTTGCATAGATCGAGAAGTTCGATCAATTCAGGCCCGTTTGACAATTCGCATCAAATACGCGCCCACAAGGTGATCCAACATCATATGGACATCCTCGGCCGGGCCGTATTCCTTGGGCTCGGTAGGTACATGAATCCCCTCGTCAGCCATCGCCTTCATCTTGCCACCATCGAAGGCGGTGATTGCCACGGTCTTGATCCCGACTGATTTCGCATGCTCCATGGTCTTGATCAAGTTCGGTGAATTGCCAGAAGCCGAAATGGCGACCAGCACATCTCCTTGTTTGCTTAGCACGCGCAGTTGCCTGACAAATATTTCCTCATAGCCAAAATCATTCCCCAATGCCGTTAGGACGGCCACATTATCGGTCAGGCTGAGGACGCGAAACGGCTGTTTGTAATCATTGGTGCCATATGCCAAGTCATTGGCAAAATGGCTAGCCGTAGCGGCACTGCCTCCGTTACCGATGAAAAATACCGTGGCACCCCGATGGCGCGCATCGAGCAGCGTTTCAATGAAGCGGCCGATCTCTGCCGCATCGACATGCAGCATGACTGATTGCAGATACTTGATATAGGCTGTGGCGAAGGCAGCTGGGTCGGGTGTAAAAATGCGGTCAATATTATTCATCGGACTCCGGATTGGGGATGTTATAGGTTGAACGCCACGCAGCATCTGCGTAGTAAATCTTAAAAACAAGTTGCATCGTACGCAACGCATCGTCGGAGGTACCGCTCTGCACCGGCTTATCGTGCAAAACGCTATCCGCGAAAGCGGCGATTTCTTCGTCCCACGAAGGGTCCCGGTTGTAGCGAGTAACTTGCTCTTTCGGATCGCCACGATCGTTATCCGGGTCGGCTTGCACGACAGTTAGCGTCTCCGCGCCGTAACTCTTGGTTCCCGTCAATAGCCCACCCAAAATGAGGCTGCCCCGCTCAAGATTGATGTCCAAATTAAAGCGATGTCGCCATTGAGTGGCCGAAGAATTGAGCATACCCACTACACCATCGGCATTGCGCATCAACGCATACGCATTGTCTTCCACATCGTAGCCCCAGTGACTATTGGAAATGAAACTACGCACCTCGGTGAATTCACCACCGAACAGCCGCATGAGATCGACCATGTGAATACCTTGATCGAGCAATACCCCCCCCCCTGCGATCGCCCGCTTGGTCCGCCAGTCCGGTTGATTAAAGGTAATCAGTTTCGCCTTGCCATAGACGCCGCGCATATTGATTACACGGCCGAGTTCCCCGGAATTAAGAATACGCAGTGCGTCCTTAACCGAGTCATGATAACGATGGTTAAAGCCGTACATCAGCTTGAGTTCTGGATGATTGCGCTCATGGCCTATAACCCGCTCTATGTCTTCCACACTACGGCCTGGTGGCTTTTCGCAAAAGACATGCAAGCCAGATTCCAGGCCGGCAATGGTCACCTCCGCTGCAATGTCGTTGGTCATGCAAACAATCAGAATATCCAATTTTTCGGTCAGCAAACGACGGTAATCGTTGTAATGGCGAATACCGTCATGGAGCACACCCTCTCCGCCAAAGGTCTGGTCACACACTGCGACCACACGCAGAAGCGGATGACGATCCAAACATTCTTTGCGACGCTTGCCAACCACACCGAATCCGGCGATTCCGACTCTTTGTTCAGTCATTGTGCGATTTCTTTGTCTAATGTTTTTCGACCAATGATCCAGACATAGGAACTCAGCCACCGCTCGGTCGGAAATCGGTACGATGTCAAGGGCTTGCTGTGTTCTGCCATACGGTTGTGGAGAAAGCGCTGCCCATCGTGTAGCGCAGTATGGTTTTGCGCATAAGATCGATCCAACTGCCCCGGCGTAGTCACGATGCTATCTACCGAGCTGACCCGTTAAAAAATCTCTAGAAACCAGCCAACATGCCGCCCGCAAAGGCCTGCTAGAACGTTGATCTTTTGGCGCAATATCTTCTCACGGCGAATCTAGGCCATGGCTGGGATGAAAGCCTCAGGCCTATATCTCTAAAATGGCGTTCGTCGTCTTGGCTGCTCAATTCGATGTATCGATTCAGTAGCGCTTCCGGTCGAATTTCATGGTCTTTCATAGCGTCAGATATTGTGACAGGACTGGATCGTTCTTCATCAGTTCCTCCGCATCTTTGAGCTCTTGTGGCGTATCGACACCGATGGTGACGGCTTCGGTCAGAATCATGCGGATCCGACCGCCGGATTCGAGCACCCGATTCATGTCCACCGATTCGATCTGCTCAAGCCGGGTCTCCGCCATACGGTTAAAGCGAAGGAGCACGTCACGGCGAAACGCGATGATGCCGGTCTGCATATACATCGGCACCCCCTCCACCCCCCTCCAAGGCGAGGGGATCGGTTCGCGGGAAAAATAGAGTGCATTGTTATCCTGGCTCACGACCACCTTGACATTGTTCTTGTCGACAAACTGCTCATACGTACGCAGGCGCGACATGATGTTGACAATCTCTACCGCCGGATCCCGGAAGTGGACAAGAGTCTCGGCTATCGTCTCAGGCAGGATCAGCGGTTCATCCCCCTGCACCATGACCACCACATCTGCACGCTCACCCGTTGCGGCCTCGATGTGCTCCATCGCTTCGGCAGTGCGCGTCGTGGCCCTGGTATGGCTCGTCGCCGTCATGACCGCCGATCCACCGATGCTGCGCACATACCGGACAATTTCTTCATCGCAGGTCGCTACATAAGCCGCAGCGAGGCCGGGGGCCAGACGGGTACGGTGGTAGCAATGTCCCACCATGGGCATGCCATGAATGGTGGCCATGGGCTTGTTTGGGTAGCGGGTTGCGCCCAGGCGGGCGGGAATGATGCCGATTGCTTTCATCGTTGTATCTCTTTCAGTTTTGAGACCCCTTGCCGCGCGCCGACATCGAGCATGCGCATATCAACGCCGTAGGCAATGAAAGTGTAGCCTTCGCGAATGGTCTGTTCGAGCCGTTGCGTGTCGGGTTCGACAATGTGCAGTCCTGCCGGGCAGCCGAGGCGCTTGCCGGTCTCGCGGATGCGCGCAAGCGCGCTAGTGAACTCGGCTTTTTCAAACTGCCCCGGAATCCCCAATGAGCAAGACAGGTCATAGGGTCCGATGAGAAAGCCGTCTACGCCCGGGACCGTCAGAATCTCCTCCAATTGGTCAATTGCCTCCTTATGCTCGATCATCACAATCACCACCGGCCCTTCGCTCTGCCATTTAAGATAGTCCTGGAAACTGATACCGTACCCTTGGGCCCGGCCCAAGCCGACACCCCGCGACCCGCGGGGCGCATAGCGCGTGGCCGCCACCGCCCGCGCTGCCTCCGCCGGGGAATTTACAGAAGGCACGACGATGCCATGGGCTCCGACGTCCATCACACGCTTGATCTGGTTCGCGTCGTTCGACGTAAGCCGCACCAGTGGAGCAACGCCGCACAGATCGATGATGCGTATCAAGTCCCCGGCGACATCGATGCCGATGACGCTGTGCTCCAAATCTACCACCAACCAGTCGAAACCCGCCCTAGCCATGATTTCCGCTATTGCCGGATTACCAAGCGTTATCCAGGACCCTAGCGCTATTTCATTTTTGCGCAATTTCTCCTTAAGCACGCCGCCCCCCGGTTCTTATCCGATTATTAACATAGATAACATCGACCCAGTCAGTTCGGCCATTCATGGGATTCTTCGCGATATGGCTAATGTCGTATAAATGGAATCCCGCGGGCAGCAAGAAGCGTTCAATATCTGAGAACGATAAGCTGCGCTCGTAGTAGTCATAAAACATCAGTTCGGTAATGACTACATCCACATCGGCTAACCTTGCCCCGAAACCCTCAAGCACCTCAGGTTCATACCCTTGTGTATCTATCTTAAGAAGATGTACTCGCTGAATCCCCGATGTATTTAGGTAGTCGTTAAGACGAACAATTTTCACACTTCTTTCGTGGTTCAGAGATTGCTCATATTCTGGCAAACCCCGCGGGTCCGACTCTATCAACCGATTCAGGTGGACCGAATCTCGGCTCTGCAGATTAATCCTGTTAAACCCCGATATTCCGCTGCTGATGTCGTGCGAATAAAAGGGAGCCTGATCGTTGGGGGCACTTCCTGCAGCAAATCTGTTTATTACAACATCCGCCGGAGCGTACTTGCCGGCTCGCTGCTCAAGCGATTCCCAACATTCCTGCTGAGGTTCAAAACAGTGGACCTCCGAGTCAGGCCACCATAATTTGAATTCATCTAACGTGGATCCAACATTTGCCCCGACATCAAAAATGACTGGGCGGTTGCATTCAATCAAATATTTTAGAGTTCTCTCTCGGTCAAATTTCTCAAGATACTCCGCCGTTCGCTCCTGATTCGTCGGGTAATTTTTCAAAGCCTAGACCCTTTCTTGGGATTATTATGCGCTTCCGTGCGCAACCAAATTTGATTGAAGGCATTCTTGAATTCTCTACTTTCTTCAACATCTTGAGAGTGTCTCTTCGCGATCAAACTAAGGCCAGCGTTTCTTAAGTACATCGCCGCATCCTCTGACTGTAACGAAAAGCTGTCATTGATTTCAATCAAAACACTTTTTGTTCCGGACAAAACCTGGATTCCTTCTTTGAGTATCAAATGCTCAATTCCATCCACATCCATCTTGATATAGTCTGGCTGTGGAATCTTGAGAAGCTCAACCGCATCCATCATGGTTACACCAATTGTTGGGAACGCGAAAACCCTTTGCATTATTTGACCATCGTGACCGTAATTCTGTCCGAAGGTGGATAGTGCTCCACCCCATTCTGTAGTCGTCATATTGAGCGTGTTGATAGACAATTCATCAGAAAGTGGCAGCGGAACAATAGTTACCAACTCCAACAATCCATTGTTGAAAATATTGCGCGCTAGCAATTCGAGATTAAACACAGAGGGCTCAAATGCAAACACCTTACAACCCCGCTTCTTTGCAGCGTAGCAAGAATAAAGACCAACATTAGCTCCAATGTCCCAAACAATAGAGCCTTCTTGCATTGCGTCAATCCACTCCAGCGTCTCGGGCTCCTTGGTAGAAAAACTATCAACACGATATTCATTTATCGCATTCGGTATGGAGAAACTTAGCTTTGTACCAGAATGATTAACCTCTTGTGTGTACTCCATCGCGTGATTTACGATTCTAGCGTATGCGTATCGACCCGCAGGTGTTCGTCTTGCGAGAATAACAAGTGAATCAATTGCCCACTTAAGGTAGGACTTTAATCGTTCTTTCCATGTTGATTTCATTTCAATGTACTTCCAGTGAAATTCTGACGGAATCGGGTCGGCAGGCGGATGAGCGCGCCTGCGATCACAGTGAGTTCAATCACAAAATCATTTCAAGCAACTTGCTCAATCGACCGGGCGCGGACCGCTTGCCCTCAACCGCTTCCAGGATGTCTTTCAGAACTGCTATAGGATTTTCTACCTGCCGCGCAAAATGATGGCAGAACAATTCCCTAGCTTCTTGTATCTCCAACTGGCTCCACCACCCAGGTACATTGCCCCAGATTGCGGCGACTTTGGCGGCGGCAGATTCAGGCGTCTCGTGAAAAATACCGACTTCCTTAAGTCGACTGAAATGCGGAATCGCTTCGTCACGGAGTTCCCAGTGATTAGGGTTCCAAAACATGATTGTCGGAACATTAAGCGAGAGCGATTCCAGATATGTAGTTGCGTTGTAGGTGGAGATATAAAGCCGCGACTTTTCGATAAGGGTTGCCATAGGCACTACCCCGTCATCTAGTCGCACATCGGGCAATCTATCTTGCCAACGGCGCTTTTGACACCATCCGAGGTCTTGCTGAGCCAGGCGAACAAGCAATTTGCTTTGGATCGCCTCGGGCAACGCTTCGTAAAACCGAAATTGATCTTCAAAGTAGTCCAGCATTTGTCCAGATATCGCCATCGCGCGTATATCAAAACTATATCTCGGCATGGCGACTTGAACCATTAGTGCGTCGCCTGTGGAGTCCCATTTCTGACGCTTACCAATGGCCTTTACTATGGCGAACGGCTTGACCTGAGGGTGCCCAGGATCCTCCCAGCCCCAAGATAGGGAGCGGTCTGATACTTCCAGTTGGTAATTTATTGCTCCGCTAAAGGCATTCGATCCGAAGCCCCCATGCTCGACGGCAATAAACGGCGTACCGGCATCGACCTTAGCTCCGGCCCATACTTTGAAAGCATCGTCGGTGTAATGACTACATGCGGTAAAGATAAATCGCGGACGTCTAGGCCACCCGGCGGCCGCAATACTTGCCTTGAGGGTTTCAAAACCCTCAACAAATACTCTTGGAAGTTGCTCAGGGATCATCGAACGCACGAAAATTTCAAAACTATCGGCAGTTCCCATGCGAGAAAGCGCCCATTTCCGCATACCAGCGTTGTATTTGATTTCAGGTATGTCGATGGCAGCCGGAAATTGCGGCACGCATCCTAGCGCCACCTGCAATTCGGCTTGCGCCCAATTTGACAGATAAGTATTGATCAAAAGCGGATCCGTTGCCCGGCCGGCGATGCGAGCGAGGCGGTTCAAGGCATTTCGTGCTAGGCGCTTCAGCTGCTGACGGGGATGAATAGCAGGCTTAGTCCGGGCACGCATGTTCAAACCCGTAGTCATCTCGCCTGAGAGATAATCTATGCTTAAGGCACCACCGTGCTGCTGCAATATTCTTTGGTAGATATACTGATTCCAATAGTCGCTCAGAATTGACTCAACAAACCCGTTCGAATCGTTTGCCGCCAAATCCTCTGGCGACATTAACAGCCCATTCGCTCTTTTTGCCCGCCCCGTTTCCAATGCCAGATGGATCATTTCCCAGCGATCGAACAAGACGGCGGTGAATAAGTTCAACCAGTAGCCAAGCACGAGTCGCCAGTACCGAATTGAATGATCAACGCCATGCAACCGGTTGAGCGCTTCAGTTAGATCAACCAGTAATTCATCATTAAAGCTCTGCAGGCGCTCGAAATCTCTTCTCAACTTCAATCGATCATCCCAGTGATAAGGCAAAGTCTCGTGTCTTAGAGTCCCCCATATGTGTTTTCTGTCATAAAGCTTGCACCATTCGCCGAGGAACAGGACTTCACCGCCGTCTCCCCAAGTCTCCTCAACTGCGGTAGTGACTAATAGCATAGGGTTGGTAAATTCATGCGATTGGCTTGCGGTCGAGAACCTAGCTCTCTCACAAACCGATTAGACACCAAACATTCCCCACTGCAATACGGTGTCTTCGATGATTTCCTGCTGTGCCTTGCTTCCAATCAGCCGATCGAAGTCACGTGGATCAATTCCGCGGCCTGGCCGCTTCCATGTAATGTCCGCCGCTTCAACGGCCTTACCTGCGGGGATGGCACGCGCTGCCACTAAGCTGCGCCGAGCGTTGGCTCGCGACAGATTCTCGCTCTCCAGCGGGTGCTTGCGACGGTCTCCGAGCAGTTGGCCCAAGGCATCCAGTCGCCGATGGAATCGCTTGATGTCCTCCTTGTCCATCGCGTGGTAGTGATCATTGCCCGGCAGTGTCTTGTCGTGCGTGAAGTGCTTTTCGATGATTCGAGCCCCCAGCAGAGTCGCCACTTCGAGCGTTTTCATATCCTTGGGCAGGGTATGGTCTGAATAGCCGATTATCAAATCGGGAAACTTGCGCGTCAGTTCCGGGATTACGGCCAAATTGGCGTTTTCATCCGCTGTCGGATAGTTGAGCACGCACTGCAGCAGCGCGACTGAGTTGCCATGGTGTTGAATCCAGCCGACGGTCTGCTCAACTTCCCACATCCATGCGGCGCCAGTGGAGAGGATGACTGGTTTTCCGTAACTGCACAGGATGTCGATGAAGGGCTTGTTGTTGAGATCCGACGATGAAATCTTGAACACCCCCATCAGGTCGTTGAGGAAAGCGGCGGACTCCACGTCAAATGGTGTGCTGATGAATTCGATACCCGCATCCTCGCAATAACGGGCGAGCACCTCAAATTCCGACTTCCAAAACTTGTCATACTTTTTGAATAACCGGTACTGGCTGTCCGTCGGCTCCTTGCTCAGATCCCAGTAAGATGGCGAATCTTTCGAAGCAATGGATTCTGCCTTGTAGGTCTGGAACTTGATGGCATCGGCCCCACCCTCTTTGGCTTCGTCAATCAGGCGCTTCGCAAGATCCATATCTCCTTCGTGGTTGACCCCAGCCTCGGCGATCAGATGAGGGCGCGGTTTCGATTGAGTATCAAGCTTGCCGGTAAGAGGGCTTTCGATGAGTTGGCGCAAGTTCATATTAACTCCGTGAGCATTGCAAAGCGGTGGTGACGACCTCGCTCGCACCCATTTCCGGGTGAATATTAAGCTTGAGCAAGGCTGCGTAGTCGGCTGACGTATCGAGATCTAGTTTCAGTTCGGGATGCGCAAGGAATTCATCGAGCGGATCGCAGGTACCGATGCGGAATCGCTCTGGGTGATCCCACACATAGTTAAAGGCGTGCTGCCTCTGGTCAGGCGTAACGGCTTCTCTAAACATCAGTTCAAACAGGTCCATAGAGGCAATCTCCGCACCCAGGCCGTCTGGATAGGTATTGCCGCGCGGAATGTGGTTGTACGCGTAGTCATAATCGCCTTCCTGGTAGTAGTCGATCAGGCGATCGATTTCCGATCCGCATATCAGCGGATTATCGGCACAAACCCGGATCACGGTCTGTGTACCTTGCCTGCGCGCTGCTTCAGTCATACGGCCCAGGACATCGCTTTCGCTCCCTCTGAAGACTGCCGCGCCGATACGCAGGAGGTAGTCCGCCAGCACCTGATCAGCCGGCGTATCCGGAATCGCAAATACCGTGCGATCGATTTGTTTTGTCATCGCCACCCGGCGCCACACCCATTCGACAACAGGCATACCGTGGAGCCACAGCATCATCTTGTTGGGTAATCGGGATGACCCCATGCGAGCCTGGATAACTGCAACAACAGGCGCCTTCATCGCGCCTCTTTCAGCAAACTCTGCAGCCGTTCCACGACTTTGCGTTTGTTTCCGGAAAAGCTATGATGTTGCATGCTATCGAACAGTTTTCGACGATAGGCAACATCTTCGACGAGCCGATGAAGCACCTGCAGGATCTTTGGATCATGCTCAGGTCCGTTCGGGATATCGACCGGGGAAAAGCCGTTTTGCTCGCAGGCAAACCGGTGAGACAATTCGCGGGCGTGGTGTGAGAGCACCAAGGCCGGGATATGCATTTGCGCCAGTTCATAAACAGTCCGACCGTTAGAGCAAATTGCCAGTTGCGCTGTTTCCATGATTTGCGAGATGACGCCGGTGGCGTGAGTGTAGGTTATCTCTGCTGGTAATCCGGCAATGAGAGTCTCCAACGCTTCAACATGGCCGTAGCCGTCGCCCGTCACCACATCAATGCCAATTTCCTGGTCAGCACAATACGGCGCGATAAGAGGTAATACACGGCGAGTGAAATCACTCGGGTCGGTGCCGCCGAAAGTAATCAGCAAACGCGCAACCCTGTCCTGAAACGGTTGGGGAAGGGCGTCACTGAATTCGTCGCGCAGAATAAACCAGCCCTGTCCCCACAGAATCCTCGCTCCAGACAATTGCGGTTCATCGTAGAGGTCGTTGATGGTGAGATCGGCCTCGGCCGCCCCGCTACCCAAGTCTTCGAAATTGACAACACGAACGCCGGCTGCCCGCAAACGGTGAACGTAATTGGCGTCGGTATTCAAAATGTCATTGACGACTAGATCGGGCTTAAGATCTAGGATGGCCTGTTCGATGGCCCCAGGGTCGTACGCGCCCAACCAGTAGTCGTATCCTGCCAACTTGTTTGCGGCGGCAACGCTTTCCGTATCGCAGACGAAATACACCTCGTGATCGGATATTTCGTGGGCCAAAGCCAGGCAGCGGTATAGGTGCCCCATGCCCACCGCCTTGTGCCCAATGACCCGAAAAACAATGCGACGGCGGTTGAGCAATTTTTCGCATAGCCACCAATCCTGATAATCGCAGATCTCAATCAGCTCGTCTTCAAGCGGGAAGGCCAGCGCCTGAACTTTGGCCTCTTCCTTGGCTTCGAGCAAAGTACGACTGGTGATCGAAAAGGCTGCGGATTCGACGGTCGACACCTGACCCGCTGCCTGCGCCCGGTCCCGCAGGGTATCAGGCCAAGGCGTAAATGGGTTGGCATGAAGGCGTATGACCGGGACCAGGAACCTCGCATTGGCGGAACAATAGTATTCATACGCCGATCTAAGTGTCGCCGCACTTAGCAACGGCACATAGGGCGAAAGCAGCAGCAGGTCCTCCCACTGTTCTTTATGGCCTTCAAGGTAAGGCGCAACGTCAAGCGCCGAAATGGCCCGCCGGGGTAACTGCAGGGCCGGGTCGAGATGTGTGGCCACATCCTGGCGGCGGCAGATCAGGTCGATCTCTGCTGAATCGGTTACCACCAGAACCTGCAATTTCGGTACCGCGTCAGTGGCGATAGCGATAGCACGCTGAATTAGCGTTACTCCTGCCAGCTTCTTGACCAGGTCATCCGGAAAGGCAACGCTCTTCTTGATGGCCGGGATGACGATAAGCAATGCTTCCACTCAAACAGCCAGCTTCTTCAATACCGTTCTGGCCGCGCCAACCATGTAATCCAGTTCCCCCTCGGTGAGGCTGTGCTGGAACGGGAACGACACCATGTTGTCGAAAAAATCATCGACATTCGGACTGTTGGCCACCCCGTAACCGAGTTTCTGGTAGAACGGGTAACGGTTCAGAGGGTAGTACTGCACCACGCACTGCACTCCATGCTCTTGCGCCATCCGACGGATAAACCCATCACGCCAGCTGTTCGCGATTCGCGCGACGAGGAGGTGATAGTTGTGCCTCGTGGTCGTGACGCGATGGAATTGCAGCTCGGGATGCGCCGCCAAGGCATCGATACAGCGTATCGCGCGCGCACGCTTCTCGGCGTTCGAGGCATCGATGCGCTGGAGAAGCTTGACGCCCAACGCGCATTCCACTTCGCCTAAACAGTAATTATTGGGCATGAGGATTTCCTCACCCAACATGGGCAGATCGACATTGCCCATCGCGGGCCGCCAGTAGTCCTTGCGTGGTTCCGGATAATCGGCGTGCCCGTTGTGTCGCAGCATCGGCACAATCGCTGCGCGTGCGGGATCGCGCACAGTTAGCATGCCACCCTCGCCAAGCGTGCTGACGTTCTTGTGCGAGTGAAATGAAAACACGCCAAAGTCACCAAAGCTGCCTGCTTTTTGGCCTTCAATCTCGACGCCCAAGGCCTGGGCCACATCCTCGACTACGAGCAGTTGGTTTTCCTTCGCAAGCGCCATGATGGCCGGCATGTCGGCGCCATACCCATAGAGATGGACGACCACAATTGCCCTGGTTCGTGGGGTAATGCACGCGCGCAGGGTATCGGCCGTCACAACTCGCGTAGCCGGGTCGATATCGGCCCACACGATCTTTGCGCCCTTTTTCAAGTAAGGATAGGCCGAGGCCGTATAGGTATGTGAAGGGATAATGACCTCATCGCCAGGTTTGAAGCAACACAACTGTGCAGTAAGCTCCAGCGCCGATGCGGCGTTACAGACCGCGAAGCAATGCTCGACTCCGGCATAAGCCTTGAATGCAGCCTCGAACTCATTGCGATGCCGCCCTTGCGTCAACGGAGCAGCACTTTTCGCCGTCTCGACTATCGTCTCAAGTTCTTCTGCCGTGTAAGCGTGGGCGCGTCCACTAAAAGGTATTTTGAAGTTCATATCGGTCACAATTTGCGAAAGAGCTGTTTCACTTTCTCCGGCGTTAGAATCTCTTTGTAATTCTCACCCAAAGCATTAGTAAGTGGCTTTTGATGAATAACCGTCGATGCATAGAGACGCTCGTATTGCTCGTGCGTCAGGTCACGACAAATCCCTTCTGGAATTTTCACGCCCTGGCGCTGCACCATTTGCCAATATTCACGATGGCCTTCCGGATAAAACTCTTCCATGGCTCGCATAACGATGCAGTTACCTACGCAATGATGGATACCCAGCACGACACTGAGCCCCGCGGAAAACGGATGCACGACACCTACATAGCTCGTTGCGATGGCACTCCCGCCTAGATAAGACGCCACCATGAGTTTGGCGCGATTCTCCTCAGACATCATGTCCTCGCCGAGAAAGACGTCGCGGCAGAGCCGAATCGTCTGGTCCGAATACGCATCTCCAATCGCGTTGCGGTATGAGCCTCCCAGCGCTTCCATGCAGTGGAGGTACGCGTCCATGCCGGTGTAGAAATACTGGTTGCGCGGCACCGTGCGCGTCAGATCGGGGTCAAGGATGATCTGGTCGTAAACTGTGAAGTCGCTATTCATGCCGAGCTTCAATCCGGTGGCAGGATTGGTCATCACGCAGGTCCGGGTGGATTCTGCACCGGTACCGGATATGGATGGTACGGCCACCTTGAAGACTCCTGGGACCTTAAGAAGATCCCAACCTTGGTAGTCCTCAGCGCGTCCCTTGTTTGTTAGCAGGTTGGATATCGCCTTCGCCACATCCATGGTAATCCCACCGCCTATGCCTACAACCGCACAGGGCAGCGCATTGGATTCATCGATAACCTTTTCGTACATTCCGTTAATCAGCGCTGTCGTCGGTTCGTTAGTGGTATCGACATAGATCACCTGATCATCTGGCGTTATCGCATTTAGGCGTTGCGGAAGGCCGTTCTTTTGGAAAAAGCTGTCAATAAAAAAGACCGCCCGCCGTGACTCTGCTCCGCGGCGCGGCGCAAGGATGTCGGCCAAATCCGCGATAGCACCTTGACCATAAAGATAGCGCAAGACATTGCGGGCGTTTCGGATACCGGTAGTAAGGGTTGTACCTGTGCTCATAGCGATCTCACTTGAAAAGTATTCTTGATGAAGAATTCGGGCTGTGCATTTGCTGCGTCACTGCCGCCACATTGAGAGCATCATTGCGCGGATAATTTTATAATTCCCGGCAAGCACTTTACCAAATCGAGGCCGTCCGTTTCTCTCTCGTACATCAAACGATATCTGACTAAGCCGGTAACCTTTCTTGGCCGCAAAAGTCATCAATTCGGTGCCAATGGACCCATAGGAATCGAAGTGCCCCAGCTCCCTATAGACCGCGGTGCGATACGATTTCATTCCGCACAATGGGTCTTTTATCCCAAAACGATGATTTGCATACCACGCAAAGCAATGCTCAGCAAACCGCTGTCGCCGACTGCGAATACCCACTACGACATCGGCGCCGGCATCAATAGCATCCATGAATTTCTGGATAAGCGCCGGATCATGCTGACCATCTGCATCCACCGTAATAATGATTTCACTTCCCAACTCGGCCGCTTTTTTGAAGCCTGAATCTAGCGCCACATCATAACCGCGATTGTTTTCGTGAGACACGACGACCGCGCCCCCGCGAAAAGCAAGTTCCGCCGTAGTATCTGTCGACCCGTCGTCGACAACGATCGGCACGCCGTAGATTCCAACGGCCTTAACGATACTTAATATGGTTGCTGATTCGTTGAGAGCTGGGATGACAATTCCTACTCGAGATCGATCCATCGTAGTCGCTCCCCTGCGCTGATATTTCGCCTAACGCGCATTCCAATTAGCTCCTCGATTCGATAGGGAGGCAGCCCATCCGAAGGACAAGGTCGCAACACAGTCAGATGCTCCCGCGTTAAAGTTTTCCCCGCAGCAAGATCGACGCCCATATAAATGGCGCGCCGCTGCAAGACCACCGTCTCTCTTTCATTGTCCTCGACACGTTTAATACCGACGCCGAGTGCGTTTTCCAGTTCGCGTGTACGATCGACCATATCACGCCAAGATTTTGGGTCCATTGCGAATGCATGATCCGGACCGACCCGCTTTGTGTCATCCGTAAAGTGCTTTTCAATCATCCGAGCACCTAGCGCTACCGCGCCAAGCACGGTTGCATGTCCAGGCGTGTGGTCACTCAAGCCCAGCACCATATCGGGATACATCTCGCGATAAGCTCTTATCACGTTAAGGTGAATGTATTTGAAATTCTCCAGACTGGCGGTATAGTTTGTATTGCATTGCATCAAACAAAGCATCGGATTGATTTCCAGTGCGGCACATACTGCACGATGAACATCGTCCATTGCGGACGCTCCGGTCGCCATGATGACGGGCTTCCCCTTTGTAGCGATGTATTTCACCAGATCAATCCAAGTGATATCGCCAGAACCAATCTTGTAGGCAGGCACAAACGGATCAATATGGTCAACGAGATCTATGGCATAAGGACTCGTAAAGAAAACGATACCGGCTTTGTCGCAGGTCTGCTGCAGGCTCTCAGTCCAATCTAAGCTGACACTTGCATCCTTGTAGACCTCAAATACAGATTTCTTCCAATTTGCCTGATGCGACTGCTGACCGCCCAAAGTCCTGAAACCTTGATCACTTACAATTGTCTCTGCTCTAAAGTGCTGGAATTTTGCAGCGTCCGCACCCGCCTCCGCTGCCAGATAGATGAGATCTTTGGCGCGCCCAAGATCGCCATCGTGATTGGCTGCGATGTCCGCAATAAAATAGACCGGGTAGTCGCGCCCTATTGTTTTTCCCTGAATTTCCAATATAGAACTAGGTGAATTCATGATATTCCTTCGCTACTCTGTTAAGTTCATCGCTTAAAAGTGGTAGTTTGACACCGAGAACATTTTCAAACTTGGAACAGTCCATCCGCATGTCTTTTGGCCGATAAGCTTTCAGGAATGTCGCTTGTCCGGAATCGATACGAGACATGGTACTTGTTGCTAACCCTAAACGCTCCGCAAAAGCAAAGTCGAAATCGGCTTTACTCATTCCATCTTGCGATCCAAGATTGAAAACGCCGGTAGGCCTTTTCGCAATAACCAGTTGAATCATCTCACCCAACGTATTCATAGAAAGCGGACTAAACAATACATCTCTCAACACTTGAACACTTTTTCTGCTAGTAAGCGAAGCGTAGACCCAGTCCGTAAGGCTCTCTCTATTACTTAACTTGCTACGCCCGATAAAATTAGTCCGAAGAATCGTGCTGGGCACTCGGTCTGCGGCCAACTCGCCCGCATACTTTGAGAACGCATAATAATTGGTCAATGTGACCTGGTCTTCCGCATGTGGTCCCACCCCGTCATACACCTGGTCCGTAGAAATTTGAATTAGATGGCACGCTGCTCCGCTCTGCAAAAGCCACTCGGCAAGATTCTCGACAGTTCGTGTATTGGCCAGGTATGCTGAATTCGGCTCCTCCTGGCAGAGTTCTACGCTCGTCAAACCCGCAAGATTGACTATTACGCTTGGTTGAACCTGGGTCAAAAATTCAAACGATCGGTCGCGATTGTCGAGATCGACCAAGAAATCCGCCCCCGCTCGCCTGGCATGCGTAACAACGCAGTTCTCACACTTCTTTAGATATGGAACCAAAGTCGTGCCAAGCAGCCCTGTAGCGCCTGTGATTAGCACCTTGTCCATCAGGACGTCATGCAAAGCTCGCGAGCGTTTTCGAGAGAACCTCTGCCTGCCGCTTCGCATCATCAATATTCCAATAATTCGTCTTAAACTGTGCGAGCCGCGGCTGCAATCTCTCCGCAACTGGGCAGATGCCCTCGCGGTAGTTAGATTTATTTTCTATGGAAATGAAGTTTTCTCTACCCAAGAGTCTCATCTCTTTAAACATAGGTTCTAGATAGGTTAACTGCCAGGCTGCGTAAATCCCGTCGCCCCCCAATTCCACGAATCGGTCACGAAACTGATGCCACGCAATGTCTGGTTTTTCAAGCCTGGCGACCCACGTGTAATAAGAATGTGCATAATCATTTCCGACTTTTTGGGGAATAAACCAATCCTCGTACCCTTCAATCGCCTGATTGAAAAGACGCGCAACCTCGATCCGCTTTCCGACTAAGCTATCTATGTTTTCAACTTGTGCAAGGGCGACGGCGCAGCAAAGCTCCCCCATACGATAATTCCATCCCAATGTTACATGTCTAGAATAATCTGGATCTTGAATATCGCGTTTGGTAATCTTGCCTTTAGTAGCACTTACCCCAGCATAACCGAGCGACTGAACCCTCCGCATTTGCTCGGCTAGCTCGAGGTCATTAGTTATCACGATTCCGCCTTCCCCACTGGTGAGGTGCTTGGAGCTTTGCAAGCTAAAGCTGGCACAGTGGCCTAGAGTGCCTGCGATACGCCCTTTGTAAGTCCCCAGAAAACACTGTGCATTGTCTTCTATCACCAATAAGTCATGCTTCCGCGCCAGATCCATTATCGGATCCATATCAGGACTTAGGCCATAGAGCGCAACTGTAATTATTGCCCGTGTTTTCGACGTTATTTTCGCCTCAATCGAATCCGGGGCTATCTGAAACGTTTCCGGATCAACATCGGCAAATACTGGGGTTGCATTAGCCTGCAGCACTGCAAAGGTCGTCGCCGACATAGTCAACGGCGGCACTATCACCTCGTCCCCCGGGCCAATGCCCCACGCCTCCAGCGCCGCATGCAAGGTTGTGGTCCCATTGACAAACGATATCGCGTATTTCGTACCGAAACGCTCCGAAAACGCCTCCTCGAAGCGCCGCATCATCGTGGATCCCCTTGAACTGCGAAACTCTGAGTCAAGTACCTCTTTTAGATATTTCAGTTCATTGCCGTATATTCGGGTACCTGCATTGTCGCTCATCGCATTTCCTCATTCATTGACTTCAAATATCCTTCATTCCTGATCGTTCCCGCATTAATTCTTGCTAACGCCGGGTCAAGCTCTAAATAGCGAATTACAGCCTCAAAATTGACCAATGGATCATTCTTAAAATGCCCAAGTACTTTATTCATGAATTCGATATCATTCGGTTTATCGACGGTCCAACGCCAGCTACTCAAATCTCTGCCATATTCAAAATTCTCGACACTAAATAGGCTTGCATTTTTCCAGATATATGGTGTTACATGCTCTCGCTCTGAGGGTAATGTCGATTCACGCCATGCTCGCTCAAGTGAAGCATGGCGAAACACCTCAATGTCTAATCCTTCTGGATATGTAGGCTTGATTGTGTTGGAGCAATAATCCAAAGTTGGCGTGGCATCAAAGGAATCGATCGCTTTCTGGATGATCGTTGGGTCTTTTAATGGGTCATCGGCAGTAACTCTTACGATCAAATCGCTCCGATACAGTCTTGCGCATCGATAATAGCGATCTAACACATCCTGTTCGCTACCGCGGTAACACGCCAATCCAGCAACATTAGTGACCCAATCTGCCAACACATCGTCATCGGCATTATCTGTTGTCGCCACGATGATCTTCTCAATTCCTGGCGTTGCAGAGACTCGCTGAATTAGCCACGCCAGCATTGGTTTTCCAGCAATATCTGCGAGTACTTTGCCGGGCAAGCGAGTTGACGCCATTCGGGCTTGAACGATTGCAATTGCTTTCATAGAGCCGCCCAACGGGACGGATTGATTAGAGACTCTGCATCACACTGAAGTTCAGGCACGTCCACCGATAAGGTCGCGCTAACTTCTTCTATAATTTTCGCCAACTGAATCGCGCTGTCAGCGCCTACCACCACACGATCAATCTCATCGAAGCCGAGCGGAAACGCTAGGCAGGCCCGGACAGCGGATGCGTCATGTTCGGAGAGCCATCTGTGCCATTTTTCCCACAGAGAACTCCATGCTGCAAATTTTGTCGGGATAGCTTCGCGCGGCATTAGCAGCAAGCCCTGCAAAAACACAGAACGAGTATGGATTTCAATGCCGTTATCTTTCAACCGTTGCAACCAGCCGGTGGTGTGGAGGCGACGATCGACAAGGTTGAAGGGGGCCTGAACAAGGTCAAGGCAAACTAGTTTGGTTATTTTGTCCAATTCGCTTGGAGCATAGATGGATACTCCAATCTTTTGCACCCGTCCGCTGTCTTTCAAACCTTGCAATGCTTGATAGAGCTCCCTTCCCGTTGGGCCAAGCAATTGTTCCGGGCGATGCAATAACAGGCCGTATAGCTGGCTTACCCCTAACCGGGCCATAGATGCGGCTATCTGATCTTGAACCCAATTGCTCACGGCAGTACAACCATCCGGCACCGCGGGCAGTTTAGTCACCAACTTGAAGCTTTGGACCCCAAGCTCACCCAAACAGGCCTCGCTTTCACCATAGGGGATCGCGGTATCGAGCGTGTCAATGCCATTAGTTGCCGCCAGTTGCAACATCCTCTTTGCTTCAGACCTAGAGACTTGGCCGGCCCGATTGGCAATGCCGTAGGACAGCCCAAATTGCACCGTGCCGAGAGCGAGCTTCGCCGATCTAGTACCATCCCGGGTCAAATCTTGCCAATCCTCTCGCGATTTTGGTCGATCCATTCGCGCAATGTACCAATACTCATCCAGTCGGGGTTGTTGTCCGAACAGTAGGTGAAATCCGGCGACACTTTCTTGCCATGGTTGATACGCAACGGATCATCACTCCACTGATGGATTGCCGGCAGGATTTTGTAGTGCTCCGCGTATTCATAGGTGTGCGGTGCATCCTCTGGCCCGATCATCTGCTCGTGAAGCTTTTCCCCCGGGCGGATGCCGACGATATCGTGAACCGCATCGGGTGAAATAGCCCGCGCAACATCGGTCATTTTCATGGAGGGGATTTTTTTTACATAGATCTCGCCGCCGACCATATCCTCGAAGGCATGCCAGACGAGGTCCACTCCTTGTTCCAGGGTGATCATGAAGCGGGTCATGCGATCATCGGTAATCGGTAACGAGCCCTTGTTGGCAAGCGACAGGAAGAACGGGATCACAGAGCCGCGCGAACCCATGACATTGCCATAGCGCACTACGGCAAAACGAGTGTCGTTGCCGCCCGCATATGAATTGCCGGCGATAAACAGCTTATCCGAGGCCAGTTTAGTGGCGCCATACAGGTTCGCCGGGCTGCTGGCTTTGTCGGTCGAGAGCGCAACTACCCGTTTTACTCCTTGGTCGATGCAGGCATCGATCAGATTCATAGCACCGATCACATTGGTCTTCACGCATTCGAAAGGGTTATATTCCGCCGTCGGTACGATCTTGGTGGCGGCCGCATGAACAACAAAATCGATGCCGTTAAGCGCACGCGACAGGCGGTCCTTGTCGCGCACATCTCCGATGAAAAACCGCACCCGCTCGTCGTTCCCATAGACCTTGGCCATCTCCCACTGTTTCATCTCATCGCGCGAGTAGATTACCAAACGACGCGGCTTGTATTTAGCCAGCGTTAAAGGCACAAAAGTATGGCCGAAGGATCCTGTTCCGCCGGTAATGAGGATAGATGAATTGCTTAGCATAAGGGTACTCTTACGCTATCCCGGATTATTCATACGGTGTCTAAAGCACAGGGAGACGTGCCGCTGGCAAGTAATGGCAAGCCCGATAGCGCGGCTTTGCTTCTGGGGCATGCTATATTGAATAGCCAGGCCAAGTGGCCAGCACCTTCAAGTACCGTTGATCAACAATTTCTGTGTTTTCCCTAAACACAGGATCGCGGCCGGTGTGTTCCTTGTAAGTCATCGCATCAATAAAATCGCTGGTGCCATCGAGCGTGATTGTTGTGATGTCAATAAACTCTTTCGCGATTTCAAAAAAATCCTTGTTAAAGTTCTCAAGTGGATAAAACACCCCTTGCCCTTTTTCATACCAGTGACGACTTCTGCTCGGCACATGCGTATAGTCGTAGCCCACGAGGTAGCATCGGTCAAAACCCATATATATCGCCAACAGGATAGAGGTTCTCAATGAGCCATGAAATGCATTGATGCGATGCGTAATGAAATCCGCAGGTAGCCTAGCATCGTAAATATCTCTGAACAAATAGGTGATATTTTCTTGTCGCAAGACCGGATAATTGCTCAGGTTAAGAAAGAATTCCTTTTCCGGGTATTTGCTGATGGTTTCTCTATACGCTTTTTGTATACTGTTTCTTATGATTTTCTTCGGCGGACTGGTTGTCCAATTTGTCGGATAAAACCACCACGGTTCTGCCACAGTTAAGTACTTTACATCTAATTTTTCGAAGTCATCGTGAAACGGTATTAACCCGCAAGGAATGGCGGTTTTGTCGCTGAAGCTAGCCAGATCAAACCATTTGATCGATACACCATCACCGATGAGATAACAATCTTCCCCACGATGCAGATCCTTGTATCGATGAATTTTTGAAAGGATTGGTTTTGCAAAGGGCAATAGCAGATTTTTTAGTTCGTCAATCATTCTCAGTTTAGATTACTGTTCATAAGCTGTTCATAGGTATGTTGTGCTACTATTTTCCCGTGGTCTATCCGAATGACCGTGTCACAATTCTTAAGTGTGGTGAGTCGGTGGGCGATGATCAGGATGGTTAGACCAATATCGAGGTTCTTAATGGTTTCCATCACCACCAACTCCGTATCGTTGTCAAGTGCACTAGTGGCTTCGTCAAAGATCAGGACACTCGCCTGCTTGTAGAGCGCTCTGGCAATGCCGATGCGCTGGCGCTGGCCGCCACTAAGCCGCACACCACGTTCCCCGACAATGGCGCCGTACCCTTCAGGACGTCTTTCGATAAAATCGGCGATCTGAGCTTTTGCGGCCGCCTTACGAACTCGTGCTAGGTCAATGTGTTCTGGTGGGATCCCAAACGCGATATTCTCGGCAACGGTGGCATCCGCCAGAAATATACTTTGAGGGACGTGGGCGATTGTTCGCTGCCATGCGCGCTGACACTCACGGGTGAGCGGTTGCCCGTCCACAAGAATGTTCCCGTGCACGGGTTCGAGGAGTCCCATCAACAGGTCAAGCGCCGTGCTCTTGCCGCTTCCGGTGCTGCCGACAAAGCCAACTCGTGCTCCTTTGGGTATCGCCAGATCAATTCCATCGAGCACCCAAGGACCGGCATTATCGTAACGAAAACGAACATTATCGAACTTGATCGCGTCCCTGAGCGCGAGAGGCGCAGGCGCCGGATCACCGGCGTCTGCTGGTAAAGGCTGATCAAGCAAGCGAAGCACGTCAATCAGGGCAGCCTTGCTTCCGGCCACCACCGACCAATTACCATAGAGTTGCTGCATTAGAGGAAGCAGCCTTTGTGCACCAAGGGCCAGCATTCCCAATATTGGCAACGCTGTACCCACGCCGCCGGGGCGATAACTCATGGCTAAAACGAAAACAGCAATCAACGCCATCCCCAATGCCTCCATAGCATAGCGAGGGGCTTCATTGATGAACGTGTTCTCGCCTGCTGCTCGCCGAAGTCGCAGGATCGCCGTGCTGTAAACGTCGCAATAGACAGCCTGGGTGCCATCCAAAAGCACATCCCGAATGGCACCAAGACCTTCCTGCAGGACTTTGATAACGCGGGTCTGCTCCTGCGCGATACATTGGCTGTTACGCACCAAGCGCTGGCGGGTTTGCCACGCAATAATTCCGTAAGCAGATCCAAAACTGGCTGCTGCTAGGATTGCTATGATTGGATCAACAGCAACTAGGGTCATCATGATGGCTGCGAAGAGCGCCGTTGAGGTGATGACGGTCACCCCTGATATCAGCACACCGGTCGCAATTGCAACCTTTTGCGTAATCCCACTGATGATCTCGCTGCTGCTGCGGGCTACATGCACACTGTAGGGTTGATAGAGCGTTCGACGATAGACCTCAATGCTAAGATCAGCACCCGTAGCATTGCCGAGCCGAATACTGACCCAAAGCAAAAGCAGACGCAACCCACCCGCAACCAAGGCGGCTACGGCAAATGCGATGGTCAGTGGTACCACCAAGTCCGAACCCGATGTGATCCCCAGTGTTCGAACTACCTCCTCCATTAAGGGGGAATCGAAAACTTTTTCCGGCTGCGTGAGGATACCAATGAATGGCAAGACTGCACTCAGACTAACGACTTCGGCGAAGGAACTGATCACCGTCAGGCAAAGCAAGAACATAAATTGGCGGCGGCGGCGACGACTGGTATGTCGATAAAGCTGGACCAGAAGGGCTGTGATACTGGGGTAAGTATTATGCGGTGGGATCAATTTCAACGTTTCCAGCTGAGCAACTGCCTATTTTGCAGCAATGCTGCATTCGAGATCGGTGACTTGGGTACGAAACGTGTGACCAACAAGACTGTGAGTGCTATGGTGACTTTTTATGGGGAACTTACAGATGAAGACAAGCTTTACTGAGGAACAGATCATCCGGATTCTGCGCGAAGCGAAATCTCCTGAGGTGCAGATACGGGAACCGCGCAGACGATACGACCTTACATTCTCTTGAGCACGCGTCGAAAACGGCCGCTCGCGCCAGGCGTGATTGGCGCTCTCCTACACATCGAGCACGCGGCACATCAGCGTCGCGCGGGGTACCGGTGTCGCAATTCCTCGATCCAAACATATCTCACCGCGACGCCTTCGCGAAATACGCCGGAACTTCATTAGCAGTTCACGGTCCAACTTGACCTCTACAAGTTCCTTGCGCAACCGCGCCAACTCAAGTTCCATCTCTGCTGGTGGCCTCCGGCCTTAACCCATCTCGGCCGGTATTTCTGCCCGCGATGCTCGGCCCCAGTTAATCATGCTGCTCCTCCACACCGATATTCGGTGCGCCGCCCGATCAATTGAAAGCCCTTCCGCTTCCACCATCTTCACTGCCTCCACCCGGAATTCTGGCGTGTAGCCCCCCACGGTATCCGTTCCACCTGTGTCCTCCGTATCGTAGAATTACACGATCCGTCGGACTCCTTATTTTTTAACCTACCTCGGTATCTTCGCCTCGCTATGCTGAATGTCAAAAGGCCCTAAGGGAAAGATCGTTCCATGCCTACCATTGCGGCGCAACCGTGAAGGTCAGTTCGCGGGCATACTCGCTTCCAACAACTCCATCCCCGAGCGACTCGTGCCTACTTCCAGGCTAAATAGCGCTTTAGATCGATGAGGCGGCGTGCCTGTTTCGGATCGACTTTGGCTTTGTCCATGCCACTGCGAAAAAATGCTACGATGATGCCAAGGAAGAACGCGGCGAATGCCGATAGCAGCACAATCTGGCTCCGCTTTGGCTTGGATTTTTGATCAGGTTCAATCGCTTTGTCCAATATCTGAATGATCGAACTATCTTTGGCTTCGTCAATTTTCGCTAGCTCATATTGCCTGGCAAGCATATCAAAAATTACTTCGTGGTATTTGACATCACGCAGCAAACGAAGGCTGTCGCCGCCTTGAGCGACCGGATCGTTGGTCGAAACCCTACCGGCACCAGCACCCTCGATTTTGTCGAGTTCACGTTTCATCGATTCAATTTCCTGCTGGGCCAGTCGCAGGTCCGGGTTATTGTCGGCGGCGAAGGTGCGCATGGCGCCGATTTGCACCTCCTTCACCGTGATCTGACCGCGCAGGCTGGCAGCGGCTTCGACCATCGCTCGGCCCTGTTCATCCACCTTCACGAGCCCACCCGTCTGCAATGCTTGCCTTGCAGCGGCTTCAGCCTTGGCCAAGTTTTCTTTTGCCAATGCAAATTGGCGCTCGAAGAAAAGACGGCGATGGGACGCTTCGGTCACTGCGAGCACGCTTGTTAATTTTACGAGTTCGTCGACATAGGCGTTGGCAAGGTCCGCAGCACGCTTTGGATCTTCGTCTTCGACATCAATAACAATGAGGGTGTCCTTGCCTAATGTAATATTGGTGACTCCAGCGAGCCGATTGTATGCGACAGACGTGTGCTTGCTATCGATATTCCAGTGTTTCATTAGTCCGAAACGCTGGATCAAATTATCTGCCACTGTACGGCTCTTCAGCATAGCGACGTATACGCCATTTGGATTCGACACCGCTCCGCCCACCAACCCAGCAATGCCACCGCCAAGTTGCGCTAGCATCGCCGAAGCAGCTGACTGGCTTTTCTGAGGTGAAAGGATCTTGGTATTTGCGGTGTAGATATTAGGCAACGTAAGGCTGTATCCAGCGGCCATGACCGCGACTACAAACGGCAGCCCGAGAATCAGTTTCTTGTGCTTGGCGAGGACAATCGCCAAATCGAGCATGCTGATTTCTTCTTCATCAGCGGTCGATCGGGTTTCTGGTGGCTTGGGGGATTCGGTCATGTGATTGTTTGCGAAAGTTATTTTTAAATATACAACTGAGCGAAAGCACTCTCACCAAAGTTGTCGCGCCTCAAGCGGGTCGAACGAGTCTTTCGGTCAATGCGGGGGTATTTTTCCTACGATTTTTTACTGCTGCAGCACCTTGATCGCCGCCGCACCCAACCCAAATTGATACAGTATCGATCCCCAGTCCTTCAGCGTCTTCGTCCAACTTACGCGTTCGAAATCTTCAGGCACGACTATGGTGTCGCCGGGCATCAGGCGCTCGCCCTCGAAGCTGCTCATCGCCCATCCGGATTGGCGCTTGCTGATTACCGAGCCGTCTACGCGCAGCAGGTACACGTCGCCTTTGTCGCCGGTCCGGGACACGCCGCCTGCCTGACGTAGGTAATCGGTCAGACGCTTTTCCGGTTTGAACACGAACGCGTTCTCGTTGTAGACCGCGCCGATGACGTTGATCATCGACGGCCTGGATGGCACGATGAAGCGATCGCTGTCTTCCAGTGAAATCTCTGGCAGGTCCTTCAGGCTTGCGTCCTCTGTCGGCAATTCGAGCACGATGCGGCCGGTGGCCTTGACCAGGCGCAATTTGGTAATCAGGTTTTGCTGCGCCTGCGCATCCCGCCCTATGCCGGCTGCGTCTTCGGCGCTGATGATGTTCTTGGATGCGCTGACCGCGGCGGCCTGGATTTCGCGCTCCAGGCGATTGACCGCTTCATCCAGTTTTTTCTGCTGGTAGATCCGGTTTGACTCGCGCGTGAATTCCGCGCCGAACAGATAGGCGTTCGCGCTCAGGCCGCCGACTCGCGCAACCAGCTGGCGCAAGGTTTCGCCCGGCTCGACCCGATAAATGCCGGGGTTGGCGAACTCGCCTTCCAGCCGCACATACTTGGTCTGTTTGGCGATGGGCTCCTGGATGTCGTCAACCGAGAATATGGTCACCACGTCGCCCGGCTGCAGCAAGAGGTTTTGCGCCGGGTCGCCATCGAGGATCGCTTTGCCTAGATTGAAAGGCACCAGCGTCGTGCTCAGATCCCTGGGGTTCATGCGCTCGATGACGGCGTAGTTCCAGTTGACTTCGCTGAGGTTGCGCTTGATCTCGTCGGAAAGCTTCGCGCCCGGCGCGGCATCCCGCTCCCCCGCCTGCGTACCCTGGCCGACACCAAGCCCCGTCGACGCCGTCAGCTTTTTCAGTGCTTTCTCATTGGCTGTCACTATGTCAGCACTGAGCTGCGTGCTTTGCATCGACTCGGCTACGGTCAGGTCGGCCTCGCGCTGCTGTTTCTTCTTTAGCAATTCGGCAATCGGAATATCCACCCCAACCGCGCTATTGCGTCGCAGAACTTCGGTCACGGCGTTGTCCAGACCGACCGTTTGGTTTTTTCGCAGCCAATAATGGCGCGAGAGGAGTGCTTCCACTCGTGGGATCAGGTCTTTGACGCGCATGCCCTGGTACCAAGGGAAGCGACCCGGCTGCGCGACGTTGCCGCGCAGGGTGACCGCATTGTCGATGCGCGGCACAATCGCGTAAATGGTCACCACGTCTCCATTGCGCAGCTTGGCCTGCATTCCGGCCGCGTCCAACTTGAACTCGGCGAGCTTGCGCGTCCTGTGGTCGTCGATGCGCTCGACCGTGGCTTTTTGGCCCGAAGCGGTGCTTGCCAGCCCGCCGGCCCAGGCAAGCAGATCGGCCAAGCTGCCGTCTTGCTTGAGTTCGAATATTGCCGGCATGTTGACACTGCCGGATATCGCCACCATCGCGCCGACCGGCGGGATGTAGATCACGTCGCCCGGCAGCAGCTTCGCGTCTTTGGACTTGTCACCGTTGATCAGCAAGTCGTACATGTCGAGTTCGGCCACCACCTTGTTGCCGCGCTTCAACTGGATACCACGCATCGAGCCCTTTGCCGAAGGACCGCCGGCGGCGAATATCGCGTTGACCAAGGTACTCATGGAGCCGACGGTGTAAGAGCCGGGACGGCGCGCTTGGCCCACAACGAACACCTGAATCGCACGCAACTGACCCAGGCTCACACTCAAGTCAAAATTGCGGAACACGCGGCCGATCGCGGTTTTGAGATGAGACTGCAGGTCCTGGTATTTGATCCCGGCGACGCTGATGGTGCCGACTTTGGGGATGTTGATCGTGCCGGTGCGGTCCACTACCGCGGCGAAGTCGACGTCGAGCTGCCCCCAGGCGCGGATCATGATCTCGTCGCCCGGTCCGATGAGGTAGTCATTGGTGACCGGGATGTTGTCCACCGGCGCGAAAGTGGATGGGACATTCTTGAACAGATCGGCGCCGAAGATCGGCAGGTCGCGTCCGGTGGACTGGGCCACGAAGTCCTGAAATTCGATGCGCTCCGGCGGCGGCTGCAGGTCCTGGATAATTTGCTGCGTTCGCGGATCGATGGGCAAGCCGGTGCGCGGATCGAGGACCTGATCTGTTTGGCGACCGGTGCGCTGCTGGCGTTGCAGCAAGGTATTACCTATCGCAGGCGAAGTCAGTCCGGTGCCGGGCTGACCGGGGATTCCAGGCTGTGTGGCAGGTGCGCCGGTTCCAGCGGTTCCAGCGGTTCCAGCGCCCTGCTGCGGTTGCAGCATGCCCTGTGCATGTGCTGCCAAGGGCAACAGGCCGAGAAATACCAAAATCAAAAAACTACGCAAGCGAAAAACCATGCAGATTGATCCCTTAGTGTACGACGTCTGTATGCGAAAAAAGCATCAACAAGAGTCCCAAGCCTGTCATTCCGAGTCCCCCAAGAGGACTTTCCCGTCTCCCGTCAAGCGGGACCGAGGAAGCGGGATCGAGACCTTCGGGGCGCAGCGCGAGGAATCTACTTTTGCTGAAGCACAAAAAACAGATTCCTCGGCCAAAGGCCTCGGAATGACAGTTTTGGAGGTTCCCAACAACGCAACAGTCGGGAAAACGTTTCTTGAGTGCCTAAAAACCCGTGGAATCATAGCGTTTTTAGACTTCGGCGTCTATTGGGACTATACGCCTGAGCGGCAGATCCGTTCTCACGCTGCATCAATGAAATCGTCTTGAGAAACTTCAGCTTGACGCAGAATTCCCGCAAGCGTTCCGACTTTGACCTCGCTATGCATCGGTACCACGCATCCTTTAGTCCCACGCCGCATGATGACGTGGCTGCCGGATTGTCTAACTTTTGCGAAACCCAGACGCTCCAGTGCTTTGACGATGGCCGCCCCAGTAGTACGAGGCAGCCTAGGCATTCGCCGGAAGGCTGAACATGGTTACTACAGGATGCCCTGGAGCGGGTAATGGGAACTCGGACAGATAGAGTGCCGTCGCCTCTTTCAGGTTGGCGACAGCTTCTTCGACCGTTTCACCCTGTGTAGTGGTGCCGGTTTCGGGGTTCAACGCAATGTATCCGCCCTCATCAGCGGGTGTAAGAACAGCAGTCAGTTCCATGATTGAACCTCGCAAAAGAAACGATCCAATTGTCGCTCATTTTCGAATCTCACGCCTGAGCGGCGGGCGGAGCTAGCGACCCGCCACTGTTGGACGATCCGCCCTCGGGGCCGATCGGACTTCGATTCGGCACCAAGCTCTGCCGGTGTAGCGAAGGATGCTGGCAATGTCCTGCTGGGCTTGCGCTGAGACAAACAGACGATATTCAGGGGAGGACATCCGGGTCGATCGGCTTGTCGCTGTGCATGTCCTTTAATGCCGTCTGCGTGATGCTCTCCATCAAGTTAGCGGTGTAGGCGCTGCCCTCGCCCCGGTCAAGTTCGGCATCGCCTTTTGCTACCGCCGCACGGAAAGCGGAAATTCTGTATTCTTCGGCCTGCATACGCCGAATGGCATCCCGAATCACTTCCGTGGCATTGCCGTAAAACCCGCTGCCAACCTTGCCTTTGATGTAGTTCTCCATCTCCGTGGAGAGATTGACGTGCATTGTCATCATTCGACCTCATTGCTAAATGATGTCCATACAATTTCCATATTATGGATAGCTGTAAAGCCCGCTTAAGGTCACCCCGTTACCCCGCCCTCTGCCCCGTTTCCAGCGGAAAGGGAGCAATCCTTCTCCCGCCTCGGCGGGGGCAGCGCCTTCACAAGCTTTCAGGCACGCTACCGCCCTGCAAGACACGTTCGTGTTTCGCATAATGGTTGTTACAACAACGCCTTACTCTGTCCCCGCAACTCAGCCGGGGCTTGCGCCACTTCAAGAAAAGCAGATTCCTCGCTTTGCTCGGAATGACAGTTTTTGGATTTGTTTAAGCGGCCCGTTCGATCCAGTCGCGGCTTACGGTTACCTTGTTCGCCTTGCCCAACAATTCCAGCAGCACGATCACGCGCTTGTCGCCGTCCTGCTCGGTGAATATGGCTTCCATGCCGGCCAGCGGCCCTTCCACCAGTTTGACCATGTCGCCCGAGTTAAACAGGGGGCGCTTGTCCTCGTGCATGCCTGAGGCGGCGTCTTCGCGCTCGCGTAACGCGTCCATGATCGCGTCCGGGACCACGGCCGGTTGCCCGCCGAATCTCACCAAGCCGACCGCGCCGCGGGTGGAGCGCACTGTAGCCGTGCTGCGCTTTAGTGTATCGACGCGAATGAATATGTAGCGCGGAAACAGCACCTCGACGGCATCGATCCATTGGCCGCGCCGGCGTAGCCGAATGCGGATGCGCGGCAGATACACCTGAAAGCCCTGGCGCAGGAGGTTCTCTTCGGCCACCATCTCCTGCCGCGGCTTGCAGCACACGGCGTACCAACGCTCGATGCCGGCTTTCATCAGCCACGCTCCAGACAATCGTCATTTCGAGCGAAGCGAGAACCCAGACACCTGTCATTTCGAGTCCCCCAAGAGGACTTCCTTCGGGGCGCGAAGCGAGAAATCTGCTTTTGAACTTGAACCAAGCAAAAAGCAGATTCCTCGGGCTTCGCCCTCGGAATGACAGGATCGGGAAGCCGCGTGACTAGCGTGGAATGTGTAGATCTGTTCATCATCGATTTTCCGATTGCCGTTCGGGCTGCGCGACGGATTGTGTTCTGCGGTTTTCCAGGTCGCCGCGCAGTTGTTCGATTTCCTTTTCCAGCGCCTCGTATTCCGCAACCTTGTGCCGCAGGAAGGCCATGGTGATACGCGTTTTCTCCTTCATGCCCGCCGGCGTGAGCAGATATGCGTATTGCCGCTTGTCCGGGTTCGCGCGAAATCGTTCCAGCTTAACCAGCCCTTTCTCCATGAGCGCGTTCAGGCAGTAGTTGGCCTTGCCCAGGCTCACGCCCATGGCCTGCGCCAAATCGCGTTGGCTCATCTGCGGCTGCTCTTGCAGCAGCTTGAGCAATTCCAAGCGTTGCGGATCGGTTAGTCCCGGCATGCCAGTCGATTCCCCGAGTACGTTCGGCTGTGTTCAAAAAACGTGAGCGGATTGTACACAGCAGAGGGAAAGGGCGCAAATTGCATTTTTTGGACCTCTGGGGAGCTTGGCTCCGTGGCGATCGTTCGCGCGGAAATTACGTCTTGCTGACAGCAGCGTGCGCGACATGGGCATTGCTGCCTGAACGAGCGCAGCCACCGCCACGCCCGCTAGCACTATGCACACAGTTTCGAATACCGCTATGCTCCGCGTCATCGATCCGAGGAAATGCAGAGCGTCATGATATTGGTCACAGGCGGCACAGGTTATATCGCATCGCACACGGTGGTGGAGTTGTTGGCGGCGGGGCACGACACCTTCGTCATCGACAATCTTTGCAATAGCAAACTCTCGGTCCTTGAGCGCGTCGCGCGCATCGCCGGGCGGCGGCCGGGTTTCGCGCAGATCGATGTGCGGGATCGCGCGGCACTGCGCAGACTGTTCGCACAACAACGCTTCGATGCCGTGATGCATTTCGCCGGTCTAAAAGCGGTTGGGGAATCGGTGCAAGAGCCGCTCGCCTACTACGACAATAACGTCTGCGGCAGTGTGGCGCTCCTGGAATGCATGGTCGAGGCCGGGATAAAGACGATGGTGTTCTCCTCCTCGGCCACGGTGTATGGCGAGCCCGCCTCGGTGCCAATCCGCGAGGATTTTCCATTGTCTGCAACCAACCCCTACGGCAACTCCAAGCTCATTATCGAAGAGATGTTGCGTGATCTCGCACTATCGGACCCGTCCTGGCGCATCGCGCGCTTACGCTACTTCAACCCAGTCGGAGCGCACGCCTCTGGCATGATTGGGGAAGATCCTAATGGCATTCCCAACAACCTGGTGCCCTACATCGCGCAGGTGGCGGCAGGAAAGCTCAAGGAGCTGCTGGTCTATGGCAACGATTATCCGACCCCGGACGGCACCGGGGTGCGCGACTACATTCACGTGGTCGATCTTGCGCGCGGCCACTTGGCAGCGCTGGAGGCACTGCGTGGGAGTGCAGGCGTATTAACCGTCAATCTGGGAACTGGACGCGGCTACAGCGTGCTGGAGATGGTTCGAGCATTCGAGGTGGCGAGCGCCAGAGCGGTGCCCTATCGCATCGCGCCGCGACGCGCGGGAGACATCGCACAGTGCTATGCCGATACATCGCTCGCGCGCAAGACTCTGGGCTGGCGTGCCGAACTCGGCATCGAGGCAATGTGCGCAGATACGTGGCGCTGGCAGCGCTGGGCGGCGGAGCAGCTATAAGGGTGCGGCGATGGCCTGCGATGAAAAGCGCCCCCTCTCCCCGCACGCGGCGAGGGGGAATCAGAACTTGGCGTACTCCCCGCCGGCGATCTCCAGCGCTTCGAATTCGCGGTCTGCGCGCTCTACGAGGCCGGCGATGGCGGCGTTGTCGATGAGATGCTCGTCCGAGCTGTATTCGCGCTCGAGCTGATGCGGCGTGCGCTTATCCCACCAGGGTAGGATCTTGTAATAGTCGCCCTGCGTTTCAACTCGCAGCAATTCCTCTTCGAACACCAGGATTTCGGCAAGCTTCTCGCCCGGCAGCATGCCGATGTGTAATCAAGTTTTTCGCTCGCGGCTTCACACAGCACGGCGGCGACGTCGGTCACGCGGATTTCTTTGCTTTTTCCTCTAGCCAGACCTTTATCAGCGACTGGTAAGGAACATCGCGTGCATTGGCTGCCGATTTAATGCGCTCGAGCAGGTGGAGCGGCAATCGCAACGAGATGCTTTGCGTGGTCGGTTTTAGCTTGGAGAGAACAACGCGCTCCGCCTTCGACCAATCGACCAATTCCGCACTATCGTGCGCTTCCCAAAACGAGCGCTCGGCGGCCTCGGATTTGAATTGCGGGACTGCTTTAGGTTTCTTGTTCATAGTAAGCCCTTTCCTTTCGGCTCATGTCGCGCGCAGAAATGACACGTATCTTCCTTCCGTCCAAACGCAAAGTGAAAGTTACGTGCAGAACCCTGCCCGCCAGGGTCGCGCCGAGGCCATGAAACCTGGGTTCAGCTTGCGAGTGCCCCTCATCTGCCACCAGCAAAAGTCGCGCGTCGAAAAAAACCTGCTCCGCCTCAGCCTGGGAAACACCGTGCCGCTCATTCTTGCGAGCATTGCCGGCATCCCAGTCAAACCCATCGACAAGCTCAAAGTTGATCATTTCGTGTATATTATGAGCATATACGTCAGGAGTTGCAACACCATCGTCGCGGTGAGCTGCAGATTGAACGCCGCCCGGCCCGGGGCGCGACGCTACTATAGTTCGCGCCCCGCCTCCTGCAATGTCTTTTGCACGGGCGAAAGCAAGTATTCCATCACAGTCCGCGTGCCGAGCTTGATCTCTGCGCTGACCTGCATGCCCGGTGACAGCTTGTAGCGCTTGCCCTGCGCCTGCAGGAAATGCTCGGGGAGTTCGATCAGGGCGCGAAAGCCCGAAGCCGTCTGGTCCTGGATGCCAACGTTTTTCGCGCTTTTCTGCTCGGCTGGCTCTCCCGCATCCGGACTGATGTGCCTGACGCGACCGTTCAGCATGCCGTAGTGCTGAAATGGATAGGCAGTGAACTTCAATCGGGCAAGCTGCCCGGCCTCCACCATTCCAGCATCCAGGTGGCTCACCCAGACTTCCGCCAATACGCCTGCGCCGCCGGGCACCAAGGTCATGACTACCGTGCCCGGCGCAACGACGCTCCCCAGCGTGTGCGTGGCGAGGTCCTTCACGATCCCGTCCTGCGGCGACTTCAGTTCGAGCAAAGCATGCCGGCGCGCTTGTTTGTCCCAGTCTTGCCGCAACTTGTGAAATTGCGCCTCGGCATCGATTCTTTCGTTCTGCAGCTGCTGGTGATAGCTCGAGGTAATCTGCGTAATGCGCTTTTTCACCTGGCTGATCGTCGCCTTGAGGCTGGCAATGTTGAATTGCTGTGCGCGCAGGTCCTGTTCCTTTTCTATGCGATCGCGCTGTTTTTCAAGGTGCATGAACTTGCCGGCAAAGCCGTCCTTCACGAGCTGATCGTAGGCCGCCTCCTGTTGTTTGAACAAAGGAATGGTCTTCTGCAGTTTCGCTTCGACCTCCCCGGCGCTGCTCAAGTCCTGCTCGGCCTTGACCAGGACGGCACGTTCGATTTCGAGCGCGCCCAGATGCGCCTGACGGCGCGCATGTAGCTGCGCCTCAACCTGCGAAAACAATTCGGGCGGGTCGTCCGCGAGCCGCCGCCAGGGCGCGCCGCCCAACTCGGCGTCGATGCGCCGCAATTGCAGGCGCTTGAGTTTCAGCTCGTTCTGCAGCTGCCGGCTATCGGCGTCGGACGCACGCGCGTCCATGCGCGCGAGAACCTGGCCGGCTTTGACCCGGGCGCCTTCGGCAACGAGAATTTCCGTGATCACACCGGACTCGCTGGGCTGCACAATCTGCAGGTAACCCTGAGGAATGATTTTGCCCGGCGCAATGGCGATGATGTCCAGCGGCGCAAAGTAGGCCCAGAGCAGCAGGCTGGCCAGCAGGCCAAGTAACGCGTAAAGCACTGCGCGTGACAGCGGTGCGGGCTCCGCGTCGCGTATCTGCGGGGAGTTCAAAGCATATCGGGTCGATGCAGCCATGTTTCACCAGTCCCGCTTATAACCTAACTCAGAATGAACGGTCATTCCGAGGCCAACGGCCGAGGAATCTGCTTTTTTGCGTCCTACGAAAAGCAGATTCCTCGCTTCGCTCGGAATGACATTTTTCGAAATCGTCATTTTGCAACGGGTTCTCACACCATACCGAGCGGAAGGTAGCCCTCATTTATGCCGCGCAGAGGCTGCAGCGCGTGACCGCCGATTGCGGCCATACCAGGGGAGAGTCCGAACACCGCCATCGACGCGGTTCCACCCTCGTTCGCTATACCAACCCCGGCGAAGACAAACGGGTTTTTCACCGGCGGAGACCCACCTGCGCCCGCGATGCCAGCGCCTACGCCCGGATGGGCATCGAGCCAGGCTCGGATGTCGTCATAGCTTTGCGCGATTTCTTCCGGCGTAAGCTCGGCCTCGGGCTCAGCTTGCTGCAGTTCGCTATCCGGGTCTGGCGGTATGAGTTCTTGTTCGGATGACGACTGATCATCGTCGATCGACAACGCCGAACGTTGCTCGGACGAACCGGCGCCTGCCCTTGCGCTGGGTCCCAGCCAGTTATCCAGCCATGACTGCATATTGGGTTTGGACGCCTGCAGCGCGGTGAAGAAGGAAGCTGGGTCGCGATTGTACGCAGTTTGCTCACCAGCGATTTGCGCGCTAGAAGATTCTGTCGCTTTCGCGCTATTGCGCAATGGCTCGATTGCATCCGATTGTAAATTTGGCAATACAACGACGCCGCCACCAATTTTTATAGCCTGACTTCCAATATCAGTCGGACGATCGCGCGCCGGCGTCGCGTCGGCCGCGGACAGGGATGAACTGCTATCGGATGACACTGCAGCACCACTAGCCGACGGCGCAGCGACGAGACTGCCGGGAGTCCCGTCTTCCGAGGCAAGTGATCCGACGTCGCTGGTTAAATCGCTCCCACTTGCAGCCGGCGTGACAGTTACCGCAGATGTCGACTCCGGCTCTATCGGTTGCTCTGCGTCCCATTCGCTAGTTGCAGAACCAATATCTGCTGGCGGCGCAGTAGCAACCACGACGGTGGTTACACCTTCCGAGAAAAACACTGCAAGCTCGCTGACTGAATCGCCCGAGCTTTCAGCCGGCGTAACGATCACCACCGTTATCGGCTCTGGCTCTATCGGTGGCTCTGTCTCCGCTTCGACAGGTTCGGATCCTATGTCGGTCACCGGCGCAGGCACCGCCAGGCTTTCCAACATGGCACTATCCCAGACCGTGCCATCGGCAAACTGAACGCGCTCTATTGCATACCCTGCCTGCGTTTGCCACTGAATGGCCAGCCTGTCATCGGTGCCCGCCACCGCAAGGGTCAGCACACCGGGACTGGACTGAACGACGACATTTTCCGGCGCGATGCCGATGCCGAGCACGACGCTGTCCAGATTGTTCGGCGTCACGTCCTGATCGATTACGAAATCGCGACCGGAGCCCAAGCCGAAATAGTAGACATCGTCGCCGGCGCCGCCAATCAGCGTGTCATCTCCTGCGCTCGAGTGAAACCGGTCGACGAGATTGGTTCCGAAGATCGTGTCCGCCGCATCGGTTCCGTAGAGGTCGAATCCGCGGCTGAGCAGTTGCGCAAGCGATAGCACCGTTCCATCGGCGAACTCGAATCGCTCGATCGCTCCGGCCGCGGCTGCGTCGTCTGCATCGAAGCCATCGATATGAATGGCGTCGCCGGAGTCGCCGATCCGGAGCAGCAGGGAACCGATGCCCAGAGACAACGCGTCGGCGGTGATACCTGCACCGAATGCGAGCGTGTCGTCGCCTTGCACACCGCTATCGGAAATGACGTCGACGCCATCCCCCGGGTTAAACACATAGCGATCGCCTCCTTCGCCGCCGTCGAGGAAGTCGTCGCCCGGCCCGCCGGTGAGCACATCGTCGAGCGAAGCACCGATGATGATGTCATCGCCCTCCTTGCCAACAAGCGTATTCGATAAGCCCTCGGCCGCGATCAGTGTGCCGCCCTCTGACGGGCTGGTTTGGTCTACATGGAAGTCCAACCAAGACAGTTCTTCGGGGGTGGATCTGCTGAACGGCGGCGGGTCGAGTAGTCCGGGATAAGCGTATTCGTCGAATTCCGGGACCGGTCCGAAATGCTTCAATTTCACGACGGGCAGGGTGCTGCCATATAGGGCACCCAAATCTATGCTGTCGCCGGCATCTCCATACATCAAAAAATACGAGCCACCCCGCATTTCGACGTGGATGGTTTCGCGCGCGATCGGTGCAAACGGGTTCAAGGCGCCCGCTTCGGGGAAGTCGAATTCATAGGACATTAGTACAATGGTGTTGACGCCGGCTTCATCGACGATATGGCTGGTGCCGGTGCCAAGCTTGAACAGATAAGTGTCGTTCCCGGCGCCGCCGTAGAGCCAGTCATCACCAGCGCTTGCGCTGATGTCATTGGGCTCGTTCCACAAATAGGTCCAACCGGCAAGCACGTCGTCTCCATCGTCGCCGTACAAGGTATCCGCACCTGCAGTGCCGGCGACAACATCGATACCCGCGCCACCATGCGCCTCGCGGCCCTGAATCCGGTCGTTTCCCGCTCCTCCGTCGATGAAGTCGTTTCCACCACCGCCGTCGATCCCGTCGTCGCCGTCCCCGCCGAACAGAAAATTGTCTCCGGCGCTGCCGGCGATCCAGTCGTTTCCGGCACCGCCATCAATGTAGTCGCTGCCGTCGTCGAAAGTGATGAGGTTTACTTCATTGACGTAGGCAAAGATATTGTCGTCTCCGTCTCCCCCGAACAGGATATCCGTGCCGCCTTCGCCGAATATAAAATCGTCACCATCGCCGCCATCTACATAGTCGTCGCCGAGGCCCGCGCGAATTGTATCGCTGCCGCCGCCTCCGTAGATTACATCCGCGTCATCGGCCGCCTCTCCCTGGTCTGGCCCGTAACCGCCGTTGAAGGCCGGTATCAGATCCGCGTCTCCCAAGATTAGGTCGTCGCCATCTCCGCCTATCAATACGTCGTTCCCTGCACCACCGGCGATCCGGTCCATGCCCGGCGATCCGACGATGACGTCATCGCCGGCCTCGCCCATCATGAAGGCGCCCCAGTTCTCGAGTCCCGCGTCATTCGCATGCGCCAATGCATCGTCGATGCTGCACTCTGTTGTCGCGAATATCCAATCGTCGCCCGCGCCGCCCGAGACGCGGTCGTATCCCGTGTTCGTCGAAGGATCGACCTGCGCCTCGATAACATCGTCCCCGTCTTCACCATAGATGTAATCGGCGCCGGCGCCGCCCTGTAGACGATCCGCGCCATTGCCCCCATGAATCCAGTCCGCGCCGCCAAATCCCGCGATGAAATCGTTGCCGTCTGTTCCGTACAGCCGGTCCTGCCTGTCCGGTGCCTGCGTCGACGGGTCCGTAATAGCATTTCCGAATTCATCCTCGTCGTAGTCCCAACCCACCACCTGGCCCTGCCCGTCGTAGATCGGAGACAGCGCCGGTTCGAGATCGCCGAGCAGCGTGAGGCCGGTGGTTTCCGGCTCAGCTTGCGCAAGATCTCTCAACTGGATGCCGAAGTCGCCGTCCTGGTAGTCGTCGAACACGATTTGCGAACCGTCCGGCAGGGTCGCAGTCAGGGGCGAGTTCCGCGTAAAGCTTATCGACTCCCCGCCGGCGAGGTAGCTGGTCCAGGTATTGGATTGTCCTGCGACAGCGAACGCAGGCGCGCCTAGTGTTGAGCGCTTACCGCTGGCATCCGTATAGATGATGGTGTTGCGCCCTTCGTGGTCGTTGATGGTATCGAGACCATCGCCTGCGCGAATGAGATAGACATCGTTACCGGCGCCGCCTTGCAGAATGTCGTCGCCTTTGCCGCCCTGAAGAATATCGTTGCCGGCGCCACCGATCAGCGTGTCCGCGCCGCCTCCGCCGATCAATGTATCATCACCTGCGTCGCCCCGGAGCACATCACCGCCAGCGCCGCCTTCGAGATAATCGTCGCCGCCGCCGCCGGCGAGCGTATCCTGCCCCGCGCCGCCGTACAGATGATCGGCGTAGTTACCGCCCTGCAATGTATTGCCAAGGTCGCTGGCGAAGCTGATATGGATGGGATCGGGCCGTTGCAGAAGACTGCTGCCCGCAACAAAGATGCTGTAGTCCTGACCCTGCGAGTCCTTGAGCGTCTTGTCGGAAAAAAGATAGCTCTGCGCACCGCCGTCCGTGCGCGCGATCGAAACGCCGTCGGCGATATCCTTGAGATTTTTCTGATTCTTCCAGGCGAGGAACTGGGCGCGGTCCTGCAAATATGCGTTGCTAAAGTTTCCCCGTCCTGCGGCCAAATCTGCGGAGGTCAAGGTTTGGTCGGCCCGCCAGTGGCCGTAAAGATCACCGTGGGTTGCTTCAAAAACACTATCTGCCCGGCGTACCGCAAACGGGCTCAAAGTACTAAGCGCATACAGGTAGCCAAAATCGCTTTTTGCATGAGACGCTATTTGCATCACATCCATGCCAACGAGCGACGCGATTCGTCCAGCCGACGCGTTTAAGCCCGACTCAGTATTTGCAATGCTTCGAAATATCGGATTCGCCTGCAGATCATAGAGATTGCTGAAAAACGATTCTCTTAGCCCAGTCTCAGTCGTCTGATCGAAACCAAAGATTCGCCTCAATGCATCCAGGCTGTCCTCGAGCGATCGGTTGTTTTGCGCGCTTGCTGCTTTGAGCAATTCACCGATCTGGCTAACGCCAATTGCTGGATCGACTGCGCCGAAGAGCGCATACAGCTCTAGCGTATCGGTCAGGGGCTCTTGGCTGTGGTTCCTTGCTGCGGGGGGATTCACTACATCGGAATTGAACTGATCTTCGATCACGATGCGGATTGGCAATGCCAATTGCGCGCCAAGCCCGGCAATCGGGGAGATCCCCGTATCGGCTCTGACGTTCGCCAGCTTGGCTGATGCAACGGGAGCAGCAATTCCCAACGCTCGCAAAATGGGCGCGGTAACTATGCCGAGCACGCCATTTAATCCAGGCGCGTTGTACAGATAGGCATGCTCGACATGGGCTGAAAACTCCGCCGCAATACCGACAGCGAGAAAACCGCCGAGCGAATGCCCGGTAACCGTAAAGCTCCCGGGCAGAATACCGTTGTCTATCCACGTCCTAACCGTGGCGCGTAGCGTCAGGTATTGCCGCTGGAGCACCGTCGTCCCTACTAAGGCCACACTTATTATGTCCGTTGCCAGATCAAGTAGGTCGTTGGTGCCTCTAATCGCGAGATATCTCCTCCCTGTCGAGATCTCATGAAAAACTGTGGCGGACAATCCAGAATTCGAGTCTCGGAATTGATCGACGACGCGCCAGTTGTCTAGGTATTGATTGGCTTGACTAAATGAGAAACCCGCACGTTGCAATTCGGCAGCATTAGCCAAGCCCGGCAGCAGATCAGCATAGGCTGCTAGCGCTAGTTGAGCTTGCTTGAAGTAGTCACTTATGGCGGGCATTGTTTTCTGAAGGCAAGCTCAAGTTGACGAAGACCGCTCTTAACAAAGCGGCATCACCGGCGATTGCAGGACATCCAAACGACGATTCATGCCAAGGCCCAGGCCAATCACCACCCCTTCGACTGTAGGCGATAGACTCCCCTAGGACTTTTCCATCTACTCGACGAACTACACGATAGTAGTTCCGCCACATCTCTGGATTTCCCTTTTGGTAGTAATCAACATGCACGTCAAACGCGAAATCTGGCCCAAGTGGGTCACTGGACATCCTGTGATAAAAGTTTATGAATCCAGTTTCGTCAAATTTGTCTCCTTGCAACCACACCCGCTCGAAAACCTTTATCCCACCGTCTTTTGCGCATAGCCGTCGCACCTCATCGTCCAACCGGTCCTTTTCCCGTGTGCAACCTCCGAGAGCACTTGCGAAGAGCGCAGCGCACAAGAGCGACCGCTTGAGGATGCTGGAAATAGCCGTTCCCACCTAGTTTTCCCTCGATTCCAGATTCACGATTTCATCCACCTCCAAGCCCTTCGGTAGCTGATGCGTGATGTAGAGCATCGTCACCTTTCCCTTGAGCTGGTTGATGGTGCGCGCGAATTGTTCCGCCGTCGGGCGGTCCAGATTGCTCGCGGCTTCGTCGAATATGAGGATTTTCGGCCGCTTGAGCAGCGCCCGCGCTATGGCGAGGCGCTGTTTCTGCCCGCCGGACAGGCCGGCTCCGTGCTCGCCGATTTGCGTCTGATAGCCTTCTGGCAGCTGCTCGATGGTGTCGTGAATTTCAGCCCACCTGCAGGCCTGCATCATCTGATCGAAGGTGGCGCTGGGATTAGCGATGATCAGATTGTCGTAGATGCTGCCAGAGAACAGCACGGTCTCCTGCGGCACCACGCCGAAGTAGTTGCGTAGTTCATTGGCCGCGAGATGTCGGATGTCGTGCCCGTCAATTTTGATCTGTCCTTCAGTGGGAAGGTAGAAGCTTTGAAGCAGTTTGGCGAGCGTGCTCTTGCCGCTGCCCGAAGGGCCCATGAGGGCGACGCAGGTGCCCGGGCGCAATCCTGCATTCAGGTGCCGGTACAGATAGGGCAAGTTGTCTCCGTAGCGAAAACTTAGGTCGCAGATTTCTATCGCGCCCAGCCCAGCACCGTCGCGCGCAGGAACTGCCGAGTACGGTTCGACTGGCGCATTCATGATGTCGCCCAGGCGCTTGACGGCAATTGCAGATTGCTGGAATTCCTGCCACAGGCCCACTAGACGCAGCAAAGGCTGCGACATGCGTCCGGCGAACATCTGGAACGCGACCAGCATACCGATAGTGAAACCGTCGTTCTTCATCACGATCGACGCGCCGACGACTAGGATCAATAGCGTGAGCAATTGTTCCAGCGTGGTGGCGGCCGCATTGTAGGTATTGGAAAGCTGGCGCGTGTTAAAACCGGCGCGCAGATAGCTAGACAGAAATTCTCCGTAGCGCGCCTTGAGCTGCGGCTCCATCTGCAGCGACTTCACCGTCTCCATACCGGCAATGTATTCGGTAACAAAAGCCTGGTTGCGTGCGCCGAGCATAAATTGCTCGTTCACGCGCTTGCGGATCAACGGCACGACAGCGAGGCTCAGCAGCATGATGGCGGCGAGGATCGCGAGCGTGATCAGCGACAGGACCCAGCTGTAGTAAAACATCACGGCCAGAAATATCACCATGAACGGCAGGTCAAGCAATAGCGTGACTGCGGCGCCGGAAACGAACTCGCGTATGGTCTCGACGCCATGTAAGCGCGCGACGACCACGCCGGTGGGCCGGTAGTCGTAATAGCGCGGCGGCAGTTTGAGCAAATGATCGAATACCTGGGTGCCCAGCACGGCATCGACGCGCGTTCCGGTATGCAAAACCAGATACTGCCGGATCCAGCTCATGCCGGCGTTGAACACCAGGAACACCCCAAGGGCAATGCCGATGACCGTCAGCGTATTCAAGGCCTGATGGACCACGACTTTGTCCAAAACCACCTGCGTGAATAGAGGTGTGGCAAGCGCGATGAGCTGAATGGCAAGGGATGCGAGCAAAACGTCGCGCCAAATCTTTTTGTGTTTAAGCAGCTCGGGCACGAACCAGTTGAAACCAAAGGATTGATTACGAACGGACGCCGCATCCGCGTCGGTCAGCGGCTTTGACTGCGGCGTAAACAGTATCAGTTCCCCCGCGTAGCGCTTGTCGAAATCAGCAGCGGTGAGCGCCGCCCCGCTCGCAGCACCGGGCTCGATCATCGTGATTTTTTCGCTGTCGGCCTTGAGGACTATTGCCAACGCGTGCGCAGACTCGTTGTCGTCATCTCCTTGCCCCCGCCCTGCTCCACTTTCCATTGCACCTACCACGGTCTTCTCGGGCGGCCTGAGCAAAACCACGCAGGGTAGAGGCACGCGCTGTATTTCGATCGCGGCGCTGACCTGCCGCTGCGCGGCGAAGCCCAGTGCTGCGGCTGCCTCGAGCAAGGTGGCGGCGGAATGCGGCGGCGGGAATTGCTGTGCTACGAGTTCCGGAGCAAATGGAATGCGCTTGAGCCGGCTGATGGCGCCGAGAGCCCAGACGAAATGCACGCTTGCCAAAGGCATGTGGAGCGACATGGGCGCCCTCTTGCCGGTCTATGGCCGAACTGTGGGCGATCAGGCTAGCAAGAAAAATCTCCGGAGACAATTGACCGTTCGGCCCAACCCCAAACCCGGAATCAGGGAAACATTGTAACTGTATGTTTTTATTGTTTTATGTGCCTTCGCAGACTATGGTTTGTCGCTGCGCATGCAATCCGCCAAACTGGATTCCCATCCAGGCATGGCGAGGCCGAACACGGTTTGAATTTTGGTGTTGGACAGTAGCGAGTTGCGCGGCCGCTGGGCGGGCAGTGGAAATTGCTCCGTGGTAATCGGCTTGAGTTTGGGCACGCGCGCGAGCGCGAAGCCGGATTTTCCCGGCGCTGCGATTGCCGCATTGGCGAGGATCGCTGCCGCGAAACCGTGCCAGGAAGTTTGCCCCGAGGCAGTCAGATGGTAGATGCCGCGTTTCGCGGCGCAGGCTTCGCGAAACTCCGCTTGTCCGTAGCGCAGGCTTTCGAGGACGCCGCCGGTGGCCGCGGCGATCACCTGGCACCAGGTCGGAGAGCCGACTTGGTCATTCACGACTGTGAGTTCCTCCCGATCCTTCGCCAGTCGCAGGATGGTTAGCATGAAATTCTTGCCGCGCGCGCCGTAGACCCAGCTGGTGCGCAGGATCAGGTGCGGCAGGTCCACGGCCTGGATCGCCTGCTCGCCCGCGAGCTTGCTGCGGCCATAGGCGCTGAGCGGCCGCGGTTCGTCGTCTTCCGCGTACGGCACGGCCTTCGTGCCATCGAACACGTAGTCTGTGGAGTAGTGAATCAGCACCGCCCCCAGGCGTTTCGCTTCCTCGGCGAGGATGCCGGGGGCGACGCCGTTGATCGCGAGCGCACGTTCGGGTTCGGACTCGGCCTGGTCTACCGCAGTGTAAGCTGCCGCGTTGACGATCAGGTTCGGCGCAATATTGCGCACCATGTTGCGAATCGAATCGGGATTGGCGAGGTCCATCTCTTCCCTGCCTGTCGCTGTCACCCGCCCGAGACGAGCCAAGCGCCGCTGCAGTTCGAAGCCGACTTGCCCGTTCTTCCCGGTGAGAAGGATACGGCTCAATCGAACACCTCGGCCGCGGCCAGCGGCGTGCCGGCTCGGTCCTTGGCCGCAAGGATGGGCTCTCCTGCAAGCGGCCAGGCGATGGCGAGTTCCGGATCGTTCCACAGCAGGGTGCGCTCGTGCTGCGGCGCCCAGTAGTCCGTGGTCTTGTAGAGGAAATCGGCAGAGTCGGATAGCACGACAAAGCCGTGCGCGAATCCCGGCGGAATCCAGACCATCATTTTGTTCTCGGCGGACAGGCGATGTCCCAGCCACTTTCCGAAGCTCGGCGAGCTGCGGCGGATATCCACGACCACGTCGTAGACCTCGCCCGTCACCACGCGAACGAGCTTGCCCTGCGGCTGCTTAATCTGGTAGTGCAGGCCGCGCAGCGTATTCCTGACCGAGCGGGAGTGATTGTCCTGCACGAACTTCATCGTGATTCCGCTTGCTTCGGCGAATACGCGTTCGTTGAAGCTCTCGAAAAAGAAACCGCGCTCGTCGCCGAAGACGCTGGGCTCGATTAACAGCACGTCTGCGATGGCGGTGGGCGTGATTTTCATCGGGGCCCACATAAGAATGTCATTCCGAGGGCAGAGCCCGAGGAATCTGCTTTTCGATTCTGCAGCAAGCAGATTCCTCGCTGTGCGTGGATTAATATTCGAAATTCAAAAGCAGATTCCTCGCTACGCTCGGAATGACACCGTGAGATGGGACGACAAGAACAAAACATGTCTATTCCCCCCGCCTCGAGAACACGCGATCATTCAGCACGCTCATCAGGTACTGGCCGTAGCCGTTGTTGCGCATCGGTTCTGCGAGGCGCTGCAACTGCGCAGAGTCGATGTACCCCAGGCGGTAGGCAATCTCCTCGACGCAGGCAACCTTCAAGCCCTGGCGCTTTTCGATGATCTGGATGAAAGTCGAGGCCTCGAGCAGGGATTCGTGCGTGCCGGTGTCCAGCCAGGCCGTGCCACGGCCCATGACTTCGACGTTCAACTGCCCCATTTCCAGATAGCGGCGGTTCAGATCGGTGATTTCGAGTTCCCCGCGCGCCGAGGGCTTGAGCGCACGCGCGAGCCCGACCACTTGTTGATCGTAAAAATACAGTCCCGTCACTGCGTATCGCGATTTCGGCAGCTTGGGCTTTTCCTCGATGGACAGCACTTTGCGCACCGCGTCGAATTCGACGACGCCGTAGCGCTCCGGATCCTGCACCGCGTAGGCGAAAACGGTGGCCCCGGTCGGCTTGTCGACCGCAGCGCGCAGGTTGGCGACCAGGTCGGTGCCGTGATAAATATTGTCGCCAAGTATCAGCGCCGAGCGCCTGTCACCGATGAAATCGGCGCCGATGATGAAGGCCTGCGCAATGCCCTCGGGCGCCGGCTGCACCGCGTACGTGAGACTTATCCCCCATTTCGAGCCGTCGCCGAGCAGTTGCTGGAAGCGCGGCGTGTCCTCAGGCGTGGAAATCACCAGGATATCGCGTATTCCGGCGAGCATCAGGGTAGACAGCGGATAGTAGATCATCGGCTTGTCATAAATCGGCAGCATCTGCTTGGACACCGCGTGCGTCACCGGATAGAGGCGCGTGCCCGAGCCGCCGGCAAGGATGATTCCTTTCATGCTGCCGCCCCCCTTTCCCGATAATTCGCGCTCATCCATTTCTGATATTCGCCTGAGGTCACCGACTCGGTCCAGTCGGCATTGGCTAGATACCAGCCGACGGTACTGCGTATGCCGCCCGCAAAATTCTGGGCGTGTTTCCAGCCGAGTTCGCGACGGATTTTGCTCGCGTCGATGGCATAGCGCCGGTCGTGACCCGGCCGGTCCTTGACGTGAGTGATCAGCGAGGCATAGGGCTTTGCCGCCGGGCGCAACTCGTTCAGCGTGGCGCAAAGCGTCTGCACCACGTCGATATTGGCTTTCTCGCAGTTGCCGCCGATGTTGTAGACCTCACCCGGCTGCCCCGCTTCCAGCACCCTGCGGATGCCGCTGCAATGGTCGTCGACGTACAGCCAGTCGCGCACGTTCTGCCCGTCGCCATAGACGGGAATCGCCTTGCCCGCCAGCGCGTTCAGGATCACCAGCGGTATGAGTTTTTCCGGAAACTGGTACGGCCCGTAATTGTTGGAGCAATTGGTGATCAGCGTAGGCAGGCCGTAGGTGTGGTGATACGCCCGCACCATGTGATCGGCCGAAGCCTTGGAGGCGGCGTAGGGGCTGTTCGGCGCGTAGGCCGTGGTTTCACTGAACGGCGCGTCCTTTGCTCCGAGCGAACCGTAGACCTCGTCGGTAGAAACCTGCAGAAAGCGAAATGTGCGCTGCGCCTCGCCTGCCAGCTTGCCCCAGTAAGCACGCGCCGCTTCCAGCAGATTGAACGTGCCGTGGATATTGGTGCGCACGAACTCCGCCGGCCCGAGGATGGAACGGTCCACATGACTTTCGGCGGCGAAATTAAGTACGGCGCGCGGTTTGTGATCGCGCAGTAACTGCGCCACCAGTTCAGGATCGTCAATATCCCCGCGCACAAAGACGTGCCGCGCGTCGCCGCGCACGATCTCCAGATTGCGCAGATTGCCTGCATAGGTGAGCTTGTCGAGATTAACGACAGGCTCGCCTTGCGATGCCAGCCACTGCAATACGAAATTGGAACCGATGAAGCCGGCGCCGCCGGTTACCAGAATCACCTCATGCTCCGGGCGAGTGGACGAACAACATTATAGCGTTCGCCCAATGCCGACGATCCCGGCAGATGCGCCTGTTTTCATGCGGTGTAATTGCGCGTGAGATAACCGACCAGCCAGATCGAGGCAACCCCGAGCGCGATGAGCACCGACTGGGACAGGGTCGCGCGCAGTTCGGGACGCTTGTGCAGCCCGGGAATCAGGTCGGCTACGGCGACGTAGATCATGCTCGCCGCGGCCAGGGCGACAAAACTCGGCACCCATTCCTGCATGGACTGCAGAAAGTAATACGCTAGCACCCCGCCTGCGAGCATGGCGAAGCTCGACAGCAGATTGAGCATGAACGCGCGTGTGCGGCTGTAACCCGAGTGCAGCAATATCAGAAAATCGCCCACTTCCTGTGGAATTTCGTGCGCGATGATCGCGAGCGCGGTGACGATGCCGAGTTGGGTGTTTTCCATGAATGCAGCGGCGACCAGGATGCCGTCGACGAAATTGTGAAAGCTGTCGCCGATGAGGATCAGCAGGCCGCTGCGTCCGTGATCGTGGGCATCGGCGTGCGGGTCGTGCGCATCGCAGTCCTCGATGTGGCAGTGGCGCCACAGCACCAGTTTTTCCAGGACAAAAAATCCGAAAATGCCGCCAAGGATGGTGGCTGCAACGCTGCGCACGCTGCTTGCGCCCTCGAAAGCATGCGGCAGCAATTCGAGAAAGGCCGCTCCGAGCAATGCACCGATCGCGTAGCTGACCAACATCGGTACCCAGGCCGCGCGCGCGCTCAGGGCGAACAGGGCCGCGCAAGCGACCGACAAGACGCCGCCCAGCAGGCTCGCCGCGATGATCCATTCCAGCACCGACATATTCAGGGTTCCATCCAGATCAGGCTCGCCATGCGCCCGGTGACGCTGTCGCGGCGATAAGAGTAAAAGCGCTCGCGTTCAGTGTAAGTGCAAAAGCCGCCGCCGTGGATCCTTGCGACACCGCCTCGCGCAAGGCGCCGGCGCGCGAGCGCATAGAGGTCTGCATAAAACTTGCCCGGCTTCCCTGGTACAAACGCGGAGCCCGCGTCGCCCTCGGGATCGGCCGCGACAAAAGCCGCACGCACCTCGGCGCCGACCTCGTAGGCTTCGGGCCCGATCGCGGGTCCGAGGTAGGCGAGCAAGTTCTGCGGCGGCAGATCCATGGCGCTCAGCGCCTGTTCAATCACACCGGCGCAAAGACCGCGCCAGCCCGCGTGCACGGCGGCAACGGTGGTTCCCGCTTCGTCGCACAGCAACAGCGGCAGACAGTCCGCAGTGAGCACGGCGCAGACACTGTCCGGCCTGCGCGCGACCGCCGCGTCCGCTTCGGGCGCGCCTTCCGTGGCCTCGGCGTCGACCACCCTCGTTCCATGCACCTGGCGCAGCCAAAGCGGCTCGGCCGGGAGGGAGCGTCGCAGGCTGGCGCGGTTTTGCGCAACGGCATCCATGTCGTCGCCGCAGTTCATGCCCAGATTGAGTCCTGCGTGGGCGCCGCGGCTGGCGCCGCCCGCGCGCGTGGTAATGAGCGCGCGCACCTTGGCCGGCGCGGGCCAGTCGGGCACGATCCAGTCGCTGCCGTTCATTCAGCAATCTCGCTGAGCAAGCCGCGCAGGTCCGCAGGCATAGTCGCGTCCCATTGCATGGCCTTTCCGCTGTCCGGATGCACCAGGCCGAGGCGGTAGGCGTGCAGTGCCTGACGCTTGAAACTCGCCAGCGGTCCGGGCGCTGCCCCGCGCCCGGCGCGATAGACCGGGTCACCCACCAGCGGATGACTGATCGATTGCAGGTGCACGCGGATCTGGTGCGTACGCCCTGTGTCCAGGCTGCACTCGAGAAGCGTGGCGCGCGCAAAGCGTTCGAGCACGCGATAATGGGTGCGCGCCGCCCTGCCGTGCTCGGTCACGGCCATGCGCGTGCGCTGGGTCGGATGTCGGCCTATGGGCGCGTCGACCAGGCCGTCGCGCGCCACCACGCCATGCACCAGCGCGAGGTACTGGCGCGCCACGGTGCGTGCCTGCAACTGACGCACCAGGTCGGTCTGCGCGGGCAAGGTCTTCGCCACCACCAGGAGACCGCTTGTGTCCTTGTCCAGTCGATGCACGATGCCTGCGCGCGGAATGGCCGCAAGTGGCGGATGATGGTGCAACAGCCCGTTGAGCATCGTCCCCTGCCAATTGCCGCTGCCCGGATGCACCACCAGGCCTGCGGGCTTGTTGAGCACCAACAAGGCGGCGTCTTCGTGCACGATTTCGAAGGTCATCACCTCGGCTGCGTCGGAGCCTTCGCGCGCTTCGGCCGGAAGCGCCAGCGATACGCGCTCCCCGCCCCAGACCTTGTGCTTGGCATCGACCGCGGCGTGATCGAGTGTCACCTGGCCCTGCCTGACCCAGGCGGCGAGACGGCTGCGCGAATGCTCGGGAAACATGCGCGCCAGAGCCTGGTCGAAGCGCATTCCGGCGCAATCGGCCGGAACATCCCGCTCCAGAGCTTCGAGTGCGTTATAATTTTGTGTTTCCAAAATTTCTGTGCCAGCCACCATGAAACGTAGTTTAGCGGTAATCCTTATCCTGCTGTTGAGCGCCTGCGGCTTGCTCCCCGAGGTAAAAGACGAAACCGCGGGCTGGTCTGCCGACAAGCTTTACGCCGAGGCCAAGGATGAGATGTCGGGGGGCAACTACACCACAGCGATCAAGTATCTGGAAAAAATAGAAGCGCGTTATCCCTACGGCCGCTACGCGCAGCAGGCGCAGATCGAACTGGCCTACGCCTACTTCAAGGACGGCGAACAGGCCTCGTCGCTCGCGGCTGCAGATCGCTTCATCAAGCTGCATCCAAACCATCCCAATGTCGATTACGTGTTCTATCTGAAGGGTCTGGTCAATTTCAATGAGGACCGCGGATTGCTCGGCAAACTCAGCAATCAGGATCTGACTGAACGCGACCCGAAGGCCGCCCGCGAGTCATTCGATTCGTTCAAGGAACTGGCCAACCGGTTCCCGGACAGCAAATATACGCCGGACGCGATCGAGCGCATGCGCTATCTGGTGAATGCGCTGGCCTCGCACGAAGTCCACGTGGCGCACTACTACATGAAGCGCGGCGCCTACATCGCGGCGGCGAATCGCGCGCAGTACGCGCTGCTGAACTACCCCGAGGCCCCCGCGATCGAGGAAGCGCTGTTCGTCATGGTGAAAGCCTACGATGCACTGGGCATGACCGTCCTGCGCGACGACGCAGACCGGGTCATGCACAAGAATTTCCCCAAGAGCGCCTATTTCAATGGCACCGCAGGGAAGAAAGATCCCTGGTGGATGCTTTGGGGAAGCAACTGGTAGGCGGTTACTCGCGCCTTCCCCTCACCCCTACCCTCTCCCCGCCCGCGGAGAG
>JACZJT010000024.1 GCA_014860445.1 Burkholderiales bacterium | reverse complement strand
ATTAGCGCGTTCCTACGCGGCAAGGCATCAGCTGAGCCCCCATACCTGGGACAGATACTTCCAGTTGATGAAGTAATACAGTACGAATGCCACCAGAAACACCATCGCCAGGGAAAACGTGCCTGGCGCGGCGAAGCCGGCCGATCCATGACCTTCGAGCGCGACCGTGGAGGGACTAACTGGGATCGGCACGGTCTCCTGCTTGTGCACGCCTGCGTCCAATTTCTTGCCCCAGAGCAGCGAGCCTACGGTAATGTAGATATAGAGCGCACCGCCGATTATGGCCACTACACCTGTGATTCCGACCAGCCCCATCATCAGGTAGGCAGCACCGGGAAACTCGTAGGCGAACGGAGAACCGCCCATGGCCATGTCCCAATGGCGGCGGGAGACACCCAGGGTTCCCGCGCCCATCATTACCACAACGAAGAAGTACATCGACAGGCCGAACAGGTAAGGCTGCAGCTTTGCCAGTCCCGGGCTGATCATTTCGCGCTTGAACAATACCGGTATCAGGAAGTAGGTCAAGGACATGAACGAAAGCGTGGTACCGATCACCACCGTGGCATGGAAGTGGCCGGGGACGTAGATCGTGTTGTGGATGATCATGTTCAGTTGTTCCGTGCCCATCATCACGCCGGAGATGCCGCCGAGGAAGCCGAAGCCGATCAGTGAAATGAACATGCCTGAGAACACCGGATTGCCCCAGGGTGCCTTTCTGAGCCATTCGAACAGGCCTTTGGTGTACCCCTTCTTGCGCTGTGCCACTTCGATAGCGCCCGGAATGGTGAGGCCGTGGATCATCGACGCGAGCACCGCGAAGTACATGAAGTAGCTGGTATTGACCACTTTCCATTCGGTGCTCAGACCGGGATCCGCCAGTAGGTGATGCGCGCTCGCCAGTTGCAGGAACAGAATGTAGAGCAGGAAGGCACCGCGGCTGACGCGCTCGGACATCGGCTTGGCGCCAAAGCAGATGGCGGCGATGGCATACCAGATCGAAATATGCGCGGCAACGTTGATCTGCTGCGAGGAATGGCCGAAAGCCCACCAGATGGTGCGGTACACCAAGGGATCCACTTCCTTGACGATTCCCACCGACATGAGGAAGGTCGGGATCAGGATGATCGCGCCCGAGGCGATAGTGAACACGGCGATAATGGCGGCCGTAATGGCGCCGAAAGTGACCAGTGACACCGAACCCTGGTAGGTTTTCTCGTTCTTCGCCACGACCAGCGTGCCGAAGAACACGAAACAAGCGACCAGCGCACCGACCGCAAACAGGATCAGCCCGAGATAAAACGCAGGCTGCGCCATCATCGGCACATAGGAAGTCATCATCACGCTGGAATCGCCCTGGAATACGGCGACGTTGGTGGTGACCGAACCGATCAGCATCAGCGCGAACGCGAGCCATGCGACCCTAGGCGTGGCAATGCGACAGCGCAACAGGGTCGAGGAACAGAAATAGAGGACCGCGATTTCGAAGAAAATGATCCAGAAGATCAGCATGTCGATGCCGTGGGCGGTAAGCACCATGTAGAAATTGTCGGCGGCGAGCCAGTGCACAGCGGGCCAGCGGGTCAGCACCACGCCCACTGCGAGTATCCCGCCAACCAGCAACCAGACCACGGCCACGACGGCATTGGCCAGGATGAGTTTTTCGGCTTGAGTGTCGAACTGCAGCCCGGAGCGCGGGCAGGTGCGGTAGGTAGTCATTGGCGCCTCCCCTTACTTGACGTAGATGCGGCCGGCCATATTGGCGTGGCCGATGCCGCAGTATTCGTTGCAGACAATGGAAAAAATCCCGGCTTGATTCGGTGTCACTTTGACCACATGTTCATAGCCCGGCACGACCTGGATATTGATATTGACCGGCTGCAAGGAAAACCCGTGGTTGTAGTCCATCGAGGTCAGATGCAGGCGATAGGTCTTGTCCTTCTCCAGTTCCAGGACCGGCCACCAATCCCAGAGGCGTGCGATGAGATAGACGTCGCTGCCCGCGGGCGGACGCACCACCGGTATTTTCTTGTCGGTTTCCGTGCGCACGGTGTATTTGTCCACCATGGCCTGCGTCTTTGCCGTGTACATCTCCCGGGACGTCTTGTAGGTCTCGGTCGACAGGTTCTGCTTGCCGTAGATATGCCAGCCGACCATCATGGCAAACATGATCATGCACCAGATAAAAGCGATCAGAATCCAGGTCCCTTCGACACGATCCAAAGGCTGTTTCCACCAGAGTCGCTCTGACGGCGGCAGGATTGCGCTCATATTCACACCCCTCGTTGAAAAGACACGCGACGCGTCGACCGACGCTTATTTGGCAAGCGGAACCGTCAGAATTTCAATGACGCCCCAGAGTGTATAGACCAGCATGGGGACCATGACGCCGAAAAACAGCAACAGGAAGGGGTTGTCCAGAAATTTCTGCATCAGGGGAATCTGTTCTTCTTGAGCCGGGCTGTTCATCTTGTGGCCTCCTCTATGGCGGATCAGGTCAGATCAAACACTGGCGGAGCGACGCGAATCTCCACCGCTAACGACTGTAGTTGTCTGGGTCGCGAAAAGATTTAACTTAAGTCAAAAAAATCGAAGCTGGTTTGCGCTGCAAAACCCACGATAGTTTTAGGGGCTTTGGCATTGCGCGCGAGCCCTGCGATCCGTCGCTTCATTCTATTGCCGAGGTGAATTCCGGTGCCGTTTCGACGCGCGCTCATATTATTTGGTCAGCACCCAATCGACCATCGCCTTCAAGTCGTCGTCGCTGATCTGGCTTGTGGAATTCGGCGGCATGGGTATTGACCCGTAGGCTCCTGCACCACCCTCTCGTATTTTCTTCACGAGCATGGCGGCGGCGCCTTGCTCGCCTTTACGCTTTTTTGCGACATCGGCGTACGACGGTCCCAGGATCTTCTTGTCGATCGCGTGGCAACCCGCGCAACCGGCCTTATTCATGACTGCCAGTGCTTTTGCGTCGTCGAGCGTGGCGGTTGCGGTTGTCGGCACGGCTCCCGCCGCTGGAGCAGGCTGCGCTGCGGCTTGCGGCGGCGGGGCAGGTTTGCCGCAGGCAGTTACAAGCAACGTGGTGAGTGCAGCAATCAGTAGGAATCGGTTCATCGCGTATCTCCCTTCATTGATCCACAAAATCGACGTTGCCGTGTGCCGTATCGCCTGTTCTGCCATGTGGCAGCACCTGTCATCGCCGCGATGTATCGACAGATGCAACTCATGACGCTTCGGTACTCCATGAGTGAAGCGGAAGGAAATATATCATAATGTGATATCTAGTCAATCATTATCCCAAGCCAAACCATGCGCTACCCAAGCGGCGATCGAATGACCAGCGACGAGAGGCGCGCCGGCGCCAGTCTGGCCGCGGTCCTGGCTTTGCGCATGCTGGGGCTGTTTTTGATCCTGCCGGTCTTCGCCGAGCACGCCAGACATATTCCAGGCGGTGGTAGCAAGGCCCTGATCGGCCTGGCGATGGGCGCCTACGGGCTGACGCAGGCCGTGTTCCAGATTCCGTTTGGCATTGCCTCCGATCGTTGGGGGCGCAAGCGCGTAATCGTGATCGGCCTCATCCTGTTCGCTATCGGCAGCGCCATTGCGGCACTCGCCGGGGACATCTGGATGGTGGTCCTCGGACGGGTGGTGCAGGGAGTCGGCGCCATCTCCGCTGCCGTTACTGCGCTGGCGGCAGACCTTACGCGCGAGCAGCATCGAACCAAGGTCATGGCCATGATCGGTGCTTCCATTGGTCTGGCTTTTGCGGCTTCGTTGATTGGCGCGCCAGCCTTGTATGCGGTCGTCGGCATGGCCGGCATCTTTTGGCTGACGGCGATATTGGCAATCGGTGCTATCGGACTCGTCCTTTACGTCGTGCCGGCCGCACCGCGAATACAAGCAGGCCCGAAAGTGCCGCTGCGCGAAGTACTGCTCGATGCGCAACTGCTGCGGCTCAATTTCGGCATTTTTTCCCTGCACTTGATCCAGATTGCGATGTTCGTGGTCATGCCGGGCCTGCTCATCAGCACCGGCAATCTGCCGCTCACGCAACACTGGCAGGTCTATCTCGGCACCATGCTCGCCTCGCTCGTGCCCATGGTGCCGGCAGTTATCTATGCTGATAAGCGCGCGAGACTCAAGCCCGTATTCCTGATCGCCATCGCGCTGCTGATCGTTGCCGAGGCGGGGAGTTTCATGGGAAGGGGGGATTTCATCGTGATCGTCGCGATGATGTGGGTGTTCTTTGTGGCATTCAACATCCTGGAGGCCAGTCTGCCGTCGCTGGTTTCGCGCGTGGCGCCAGCGCGCGCCAAGGGTGCGGCACTGGGTGTCTACAGCACGTGCCAGGCGCTCGGCCTCTTCACGGGTGGCACGGTCGGCGGCTTGCTGGCCGATCGGTTTGGAGTCGGTGGAGTATTCGTCTTCGGCGCCCTGATCGCAGCGCTCTGGCTGCTGGTCGCTGCATCGATGCGACTGCCCCCGCGGGTCCTGAGCCGGGAACCAGCAGTCCCGAATCGCAGACTGAGCCTATAGGTTGCTTACAACTAGCGGTGTTCGAAGGTTCGTATTGTCGGAACGACGAAGCGGCCCTGCAGCGACACCAGCTCGGCCCGGTGCAGGCGCGCCAGCTTGTTGAGCAGCTTGTCACCTTTTTCCAGCACGCGTACTTCGATCTGCCGCCGGTCGTTCTCGGAACGCCGACGTTGGACCAGGCCCAGCTTTTCGCAGCGCGATACGAGCGCAACAACACCGTGGTGGTGGGCCTGCAGGCGCTCCGCCAGTTCTCCCACTGTTGCCCAGTCGCGCCCAGGAAAGCCTCTGATCTGCAGCAGCAACAGGTATTGCTGGGGTTGGAGTCCGTTCCGCAGTGCAAGTTGCTCGCTGAATCTGACGAATTTTCGAATCTGATAGCGAAAATCGGCGAGCGTCTCGAAATCGCGCTTGTTCAGGGGGCGGGCGACGGCGTTTGTCACGGGGTATCCAGCGGAGCGAATATCAGCAAATTGCCCACATCGTCGCCTAATTCTCCCTCTGTGACAAGCGGCGCGCGCCGCGCCGCGGCATCAGTGCATCAGCACGATTTGCATCAGCACCAGCCAGGCGAGCAATCCGGCGCCGGTGACGACGGTCGCCATCTGCATCGCGCGCAGGTCTTCATGCATACGAAACAACGCAAACATGCCGCGATAGGTGATCGCCAGCGAGCAGGCCAGGCCCAGGGCGCCGACGACGATGCAGACGGCGAGATTCGGGATCAGCAGCACCAGGGACGATATCCACATCGGGATGGGTGCAATTGCTGCGAGGGTAAAGCACTGGTGATAGCCAGCGGGGACGTCATTCGCGCGGCAGGCCAGATGCATGATCCAGGCCATGGCCGGGACGGTAAGCAGTTCGGCAAGGAAGAAGACGCCGGCTGCGAAATGCCACTGCTGCGCGGACACGCCGGGGGTGAAGACATCGCCGTAATGGCCGCCGGCGTAATAGATCATCGCGGCAGGCAGGATCGAAAACGGAAAAACTAGCAGCGCAAACATGCGCCCTATGGACGGATGCACGCGGATCAGTTCATCCCAACCTTCATGGAATGACAGAATCATTTTTGGCATTTGCAACAAGTTCATGGCGGTCTCCTGCGGTGCGGCGGACCGGGCGGGGGTCCGGATTCATCAAGCCGTCGAGGCGGCGTCGCATGCCTGGCGGACAGCAAGCGATTGGGCAAATATATCATGTTGTGATGTATTGTCAAGCGCGCTGCCTCGGCTGCCGTGGAGCGGTGCATCGACGCTCCGGGACATACGCTGCGGCGGGCCGCGCCGGCCGCTCAGGCAGTTTCGTCGCCAGGTTCGACTGCGCGGGCGTAGCAGCGCGAAAAGCTGCTCGGTGCCGGGAAACCGACGTCGCCGCCGTCTGGCACGCTGGCCTGGAGCTTGCCGCCGGAGATATCCCAGTTGCGTTCCGCAGCGATCGCCCTCGCAAGCGCCGCAACCTGCGTCCGATCCTTCGCCAATTCCAGACCGGCCGGGCCGACAATATGAATGCCGTTTTCAGTCACGATGAAGTCCATCGGAATATCGTGCGGCTGCGGCTGGATCGAGGGAATTCTGGACAGTTCGAACGCGACGCCGATCTTGAGCGGCGGCGGCGTGAGCGCGGCGAGCGTGCGATCGAAGTAGCCGCCGCCGTATCCCAACCGATAACCGCCTTGATCGAAACCAATCGGCGGTATCAGCAGCGCCTGGGGGGTGACGATGTCGGTGCCTACGGGTACTGGCAGGTCGAACACGCCTTTGGTCGTGCCTACGCCCGGCCACCATTCGCGGAATTGCAGCGGTGCGCCTTTCTGGACCACTACCGGGAGTGCCGCCCTGGCGCCGCCCCCGCGCCAGCCGTGGATGGCAAAGCGCGGATCGAATTCGCCTTTGAACGGCCAGTAGAAACCGACCAGCGCCTGTTGCAGCAGCGGAAAACCCTCGAGCAGCGCCGCGGTGATCGCCTCGTTCCAGGCGCGGCGCTCCTCCGTTGTCACCGACACGCGGCGCGACAGGATTTCCTCGCGCCGCGCCTTGCGCCATTGTTTGAGGCTGTCGGACATGGTCATCGGCTCAACCCGGCTTGCCGTCGCTGCGCGGACGCAGGTAAACCGGAACGTATTTCCACGCCCAGGTGGCGAACGCCGCGAGCCAGGCGAAGATGGCTGCAGTTGTCAACCACGCGTAGCCTTGTGGCCAGAGCTCCGACCCCAGGCGCAGCACGGCGGCGGTCTGCAGCAGCCAGAACAGGTACCAGGTTGCGTCGTCGGCGGTGAGGCTACTGCCGGAGTGGCCGCGCGTGACGCGTGTCACCATGGCGAACATCACCGAAGCGGCGAATCCCATCGTCACCGCGTGCAGCGGCGCCAAGCCGAGTCCGCGCGCGCCGGCGAGTGTCAGTGCCGCGTCGACCGCAGATAGGGCATACGCAATGCCGAGCCAGACAAAGCCCAGGTGCAGCATCGCGAGCAGGCGGATGCGCAGACTGTGCAGCAATCCCCAGCGCAGGCTGAGCCAGAGCAGGAACACCGCCGCGGGCGCATCCACGGTCCAGGCGTAGCGGCTCAGGCCGGCAATTTCAATGGCGCCATGGCCCACAGAAGCAGCGAGAAAGCACCACAACACCCAGAACGGGCGCCAGGCGGCGATGGATGGCAGCGCCGCGGCGGTAAAAAAGGGCAGCATGCGGTGTATCACGACCAGGAATACCGGAAGGGCGAAGCACCACAGTCCGGCGACGATCACCCAGGCAAACCAGCGCAGATCGACGCTGAAGCACAGCAGCGCATAGCACGCCAGGCCGGCGACGCCCGGCAGCATGAAAGTGAACACGAGTTTGGCGTGCCTGCGGTCCAGCGCGGTGCTTTGGCTGATCAGGCGCGCGAAAATCAGCAGGTAGCGCGCCCAGCACCCAGCCAACAGCAGCGCTGCTGCGCCGGACGCGGGCATGGAAACGATGGACAGCAGGGTGATCGAAGCGCCGCCGGCGAAGGCGAGCAGTGCGGTGGGCAGCAGATCCGCCGCGCTCGGGCCTTTCACGCCCAGCCAGGAAGGACCGGCGGTGAACAGGAAGCCGAACATGTACATCGGGATAAAGGTATAGAGCATCGCCGTCGCGTGCACCAGCGTCGGCGCTAGCGCAGTCGGCAGGGCTGCCCCGAACGGCCGCAGCACCAGCACCACGCACCACCAGGTCGAGGCGAGCAGCAATAACAGCGTGGCGAGAAAGAAAAACAGTCGGTGCGGCGCCACCCTGATCCAGCCCAGGCCGGGGGCCGCCGGCGCCGGAATCGCGTTTGCGTCAGTCGACATAAGGCAGCGCCGATTTCGTCATTGCCACGGCCACGATATAGGCGAAGACCAGCAGCGCGCCCCAAAACGCCGCAATGCGAACGGCGCGCGTGCGACCGCGCCTGAGCGCAATCGTGCCAAGAACGATGTACGCAACGAGTCCTAGGATCTTGGCCGTAAGCCATGTGTCTACCAACGGGAATTGGCCGATCAGCAGTGCCAGCGCAATCGCGCTCGCGAGCAGTACGGTGTCCAGCACATGCGGCGTTATGCGCACCCAGCGTCGCGCGAGCATGGGCGAAGCGCGCATCATCCATGTGCCGCGCAGCACGAAGCCTCCGCCCGAGAGCGCAACGCAGCCAACGTGGAGGTACTTGAGCAGGTCGTAGCTTGCAGGCATGTAAATACTCGTTTGAATGTCGGTAGCGCGCCCGGACGTTACGGCGCGCGGCCGCGTCCGGTCGTGCAGCAATGCGAAACATATACGGAAGATGAAGCTTATTGTCAAGCCGCAGACCGGGCCGGAAAACGGCACGGGAGTGGTCCCGTTGTGCCTATCTGAGCGCCATAAATAAGTACGGGAGAAGGGGAGTAGAAGGAAACCCAGTACAGAAGCCAATATGTAGCGTATTGGGGATGGTGCGATAAGGCGCTGTGCAAGCAGGAGTGCAGGCCGATCAGGGTCAGAGGGGAGGCGTGGTTGGAGCAAAATTACTTGAAAATATTAAAACATGTATGTAATATACATGTAATACGGACACGACAGTGCCCCCGCTTTTACTCACTTTATCGACAAACAGGAGAAAATCTGCCATGCATGCCTCACGCAAACTCTGGACCTGGCTGGCGCTCATCTGCGTGCTGTCCTTCGCGGTCCTCGGCTGGGTCGGAACGGAAATCTACGTCACCGCGCCGCCGATCCCAAACAAAGTCGTCGACACCCGGGGCGACACCCTGTTTACGGCCGCGCAGGTTCAGCGCGGGCAGCAGGCCTGGCTCGCAGCGGGCGGCCAGCAGTTGGGATCGGTGTGGGGCCACGGCAGTTACGTCGCGCCCGACTGGTCGGCCGACTGGCTGCACCGCGAAGCCCTGGCGCTGCGCGAACTCTGGGCGCAAAAGGGCTACGGCCTGGCGTTCGAGCGCCTAGGCGCCGGTGCACAGGCAGATCTGAGCGCCCGGCTGCAGGCGGAAATGCGGCGCAACACCTACGACCCGAAGTCAGGAAACATCACGCTTTCGAACGAGCGCGCGCAAGCGGTCGAAGAGGTGGCAATGCATTACGCCGGCCTGTTCGGCGACGAGCAGCGGCTGGACAAGCTGCGCGAACAGTACGCGATGAATTCCGGCTCGCTGCCGGATCCGGCCGACCGGCAGGCGCTGACGGCGTTCTTCTTCTGGGCTGCATGGTCTGCGGCCACGGACCGGCCGGGGGAAACCGGTTTGAGCTACACGAGCAATTGGCCGCACGATGAACTCGTCGGCAACACCCCGACCACCGGCGCCGGGATCTGGTCGATCGCGAGCGTGATCCTGATGATCGCGGCGATCGCAGCCATGATTCTTTTTCACGCGGCGAGCAAGGAGGCCGGCGATCCGACGCCGCCCAAGGCCGACCCGCTGTTCGACCTGAAGCCGACGCCGTCGATGTGTGCGACCAAGAAGTACTTCTATGTGGTCATCGGCCTGATCCTGGCGCAGATCGGCATGGGCGTGATCACGGCGCACTATGCAGTCGAGGGGCAAAGTTTCTTCGGCCTGCCGCTGGCACAGATCCTGCCGTTCAGCGTGAGCCGCACCATCCATACCCAGTTTGCCGTCTTGTGGATTGCCACCGCCTGGCTCGCCACCGGACTGTATATCGCCCCGGCGATCTCGGGGTATGAGCCCAAACTCCAGAAACTGGGCGTCAACGTGCTGTTCTACGCGCTGCTGTTCATCGTCGTCGGGTCCACCGCTTTCGGCTGGCTCGGGACGCTGCAGCACGGGGGCAGCGCTTTCAGCTTCTGGATCGGCAATCAGGGGCTGGAATTCACCAGCATGGGCCGCGTCTGGCAGATCCTGCTGTTCATCGGCCTGTTGTTCTGGGTGACGCTGCTGGGTCGCGCGCTGATGCCGGCGCTGAAGCGCCCGTCGGAAAGCCGCGGGCTGATCGCGATGGTGTTTCTATCGGCCCTGTGCATCGGCGGCTTTTATGCCAGTTCGCTCGCCTGGGGTCAGCACACGCATTACTCGATGATCGAATACTGGCGCTGGTGGCTGGTGCATCTGTGGGTCGAGGGCTTTTTCGAGGTGTTCGCCACCGCGGTGATCGCGCTGCTGTTCACCCGCCTCGGACTGCTGCGCGCCAGCACCGCCAATACCGCAATCGTGATGGAGACCATCGTGTTCCTGTTCGGCGGCATCCTGGGCACGCTGCATCATCTGTATTTCACCGGCACGCCGACCTTCGTCATCGCGATCGGTGCGATGTTTTCGGCGCTCGAAGTCGTGCCGCTGGCGATGATCGGCGTCGAGGCCTACCACAACTACCGCCGCTCCAAGGCGGCGCCCTGGGTGCAGGCCTACAAGTGGGCGATCATGTGCTTCATCGCAGTTGGTTTCTGGAACGTGGTCGGGGCGGGACTGCTCGGCTTCGCCATCAATACGCCGATTGCACTGTATTACATGCAGGGCCTCAACATGACCGCAGCCCACGGCCATGCCGCGCTGTTCGGCGTCTACGGCATGCTCGGCATCGGACTGATGCTGTTCTGCCTGCGCGGGCTGAGCGAACGCGCCGCCTGGGCCGACAATCTGCTGCGGCCGATGTTCTGGTGCCTCAACATCGGTCTGGCGATGATGGTGTTCATGTCGCTGGTGCCCTCTGGCATCTACCAGGCCTGGGCCAGCGTCAGTCAGGGCATGTGGTTCGCGCGTTCACCCGAGGTGATCCACTCGCCGTTCATGGAAACCATGGTGTGGATGCGCGTGCCGGGCGACCTGGTGTTCACGCTGGGCGCGCTGCTGCTGGCGCTGTTCGCGCTGCGCCTGTGGGCCGGCGGCAGGCGCCTGAGTGCGCAGGCCGCAGCTGACGCACTGCCGGCCAAGGCCTGAGCCGGCGCCGCCGATGAAACGCAGCCAGGAATTGATCGCGCTGACGCGCGAGCATCACCATGCACTGGTGCTCGCGCGCTTGCCGCGGAGCTGACAGAAATATTCGCGTGCGAACTGGAGCCGCATTTCCTCATCGAGGAAGAGAAGCTGCTGCCGGCGCTGCGCGATGCCGGAGAATTTGCGCACGCCGCGCGTACCCTCGACGAACACCGGCGGCTGCGCGCGCTGGCGCGGGCCGGCGCCGCAGGCGAACCGGCAAGCCTTTTGTCCTTCGGCCTGCTGCTCGAAGCGCATGTGCGCTACGAGGAGCGCGAACTGTTTCCGCTTGCAGAAACCGTACTTCCGGCGGCTGCGCTGGCAGCCGTCGCTGCCGCCGCGGTCGCCCGACCGGCGCAATACAATCCAACTACCACAGGAGCTTGAACCATGGCCACAGCACCGCATCTGCATCTCTCGCCCGACGCGATCTATCCCTTCGACGCCCGCGGCGTCGCCAAACGCTTCCGCCACGCCGCGATCTTCGGCGCGCTGGATGCGCTCAACCCGGGTGAAACCATGCGCTTCGTCAACGACCATGATCCGCTGCCGCTGCTCGACCAGCTGGCGATGCGCTACGGTGAAGCCGTCACGATTCGCTATGTGCAGCGCGAACCCGGGGCAATTGCGATTGATTTCGTTAGGAACTGACGGCTTTGATGTACGCGGCGCTGCGTAGAATGGCTCTGGCGCTTTTTTCTAGGCATATCGCATCTATTGTTTTTGGATGGCGATTACCTCAGGATCGTCGGCGCGCTCGACCAGGAGCGTCCTGACGCGGCCTTGCCACAGCGATTGGAACAGTTCTTCATCGGCAGGGGTAGCCGTGCCGTTTAGACAGCGCGGCAGCAGCACGGACATGCGCGGGTCTCCCGGCACGCGATCGAGCCGGGCGTTGGCCTCGACAGCCGCGCCGGTGTCGGTGCGGGTAAAGCGCAGTTGTCCGGGAATATCGGCGCCGAAGTACAGCAGATTGCGGCGATCGTAGTGGCCGCCTATGCCTTTGAAGCCGGTGTCCTGCGTCGCGCCGGTAATCAGGCTTGCGACATTGGCGACGACGCCGGTCACACCTTCGAGCCGGTCCTCGCGCAGGTCGACCCGGACACCGCCGCGCTCCGGCAGTGCATCGGGGTAGAGCGCAGTGAGCGCCGAACGAGTCATCAGGAACGCAGAGGCTACGGTCGGGCAGGAATGCCCGGCGAGCTTGACCGCGTCGGCGTAGCGATATTCGATGATCCCGTCTTTTGCCGCGCCGAGAAACCCAGCCAACCGGTCGCGTACGGTTATTCGAGGCGCCGCGTCAAAGAAATCGGGTAAGTGCATGATGAAGTTCTCCTTGGGGTGTTGGGCGGCCGTGGCTTGCCAAACCGCCAGCGGCGATGTAAGATAGTACTTGATTACTTACTTTTGTGCAAGGCACCAAGCCGATGATTGCTCGAAATACTGTCCGCGCCGCGCCGCGCCAGCGCCTACTGACCGACGAGCGGCAGCGCGAGATCGTCACAGCCGTGCTCGCGCTCGCGCGCGAGCGCGGTCCGGACGCAATTACTACCCAGGCGATTGCCGACCGGATGGGCCTCACCCAGGGCGCGATCTTCCGGCATTTCGTCGACAAGCAGGCGATCTGGCTCGCCGTGTTCTCCTGGGTGCGCGTATCGCTGGGCGCGGTCTTCGCTGCGGCGGTGGCGAAGGCGGAAACGCCGCTGGCAAAGATCGAGCAGGCATTTCTCGCACATGTAGTCTTTATCGCCGCCAATCCCGGTGTTCCGCGTGTCATGTTCCACGAACTGCAGTACCCGGGCGACTCGCCGGCACGCGTCGAGGTGCGCGCGATGATCACCGAATACGGCAAGGGGCTTGCGCTGCTGTTCAAGCAGGCAAAGTCGGCTGGCGAACTGCCTGCCGATCTGGACATCACACTCGCACCTGTGCTGTTCATTGGCGCGGTGCAAAGCCTGGTCATCCAGACGGCTTTGAGCGGCGACGAAGCCGGAATGGTGAAACGCGCGCGGCGGCTGTTCCCGCTGCTCCTGGACGGGTATCGCGGACGGAGTAAAGCATGAACCTGCGTTTGGGCGGCAAGGCGGCGTTGGCTGTTGCCGGTATCGGCGCGGCGCTACTTCTTGGCTGGCTGGCTTCGAGTCAGGGGCCGCTGGCTCCGACCAAGGTCACTCTCGCCAAGGTGGAGCAGGGGCCCCTGGTCGCAAGTACCTTCGGCATCGGCACAGTCGAGGCGCGGCGCAGCTATGCGATCGGCCCCACGCTCGCGAGCCGCGTGGCGCGCGTGCTGGTCGATCAGGGTGATGCGGTCAGGGCGGGGCAACTGCTCGCAGAACTCGATCCGGTAGATCTGGTGGATCGCGTTGCGAGCGGCCAGTTTGCCGCGGAGCGCGCAAGCAGCGCCATCCGCGCCGCGCAAGCGCAGCTCGCCGAAGCGCAGAGCCGTGCGCAGCTCGCCCGCGCCAGCGCGCAGCGCTACGCCGAATTGCGCGCGCAGAATTTTGTGAGCCAGGAGGCCAGCGACGTCAAGCAGAGCGACGCGAATGCCGCAAGCGCGGCAATGGACGCAGCGGCGGCCCAACTGGCGGTGTCGCGACGCGACCGCGAGCGGGCGCTGGCTGACGTTGCCGGTGTCGGCAAGTTGCGCGCGCAGGCGCGGCTCCTGAGTCCTGTCGATGGCGTGATCAGCGCGCGCCTGGTCGAGCCCGGCACGACCATCGTCGCGGGTCAGGCGGTGGTGCAGCTGATCGACCCGAAGAGTCTGTGGGTGAAGGCGCGCATCGATCAGGGGCAGGCTGGCGGCGTGCGCGTGGGCCAGCCGGCGGAGATCGTCCTTCGCTCCGACCCGAACCGCGCCTATCGCGGTCAGGTCGAGCGCGTCGATTGGGTGAGCGACGCGGTCACCGAAGAGCGCATCGTCAACGTCGGCTTCGCCGCGCGGCCCGAAAGCATCTCTGTCGGCGAGCTGGTCGAGGTGACCATCCGCACGGCCGAGCTATCCAAGGTACGTTCGGTGCCGGCGGCGGCAGTGAAACGCCTGGAGCGGCAGGATGGCGTTTGGCAGATCACTGCCGGACGCGTCGCGTTCAAGCCGGTTAAGTTCGGGATTACTAGCCTGGACGGACGCAGCCAGATTATCGAGGGCCTGGATGCAGGCGACGAGGTCGTGGTGCACAGCGAGCGGGAATTAACACAGGACGCCAAGGTCAAGGTCGTTCCCGCGATCGTGCGCGCCGGATCATGATTAATCTTGCCGGCCGCGACATCCTGTACGGCTGGGGCAAGTTCGTTTTCACCGGACTTGGACTCGGCCTGCTCATCGGTGTCACACTATCGATGGCGGGAATTTATCGCGGTCTGGTGGACGATGGCAGGGTGCTGCTGCAGAACGGCGGCGCCGACCTGTGGGTAGTGCAGCGTGACACGCTCGGTCCCTACGCCGAGCCCTCGAGCGTGCGCGACGACGCCTATCGCGGGCTGCTCGGCATCCGCGGCGTCGCCGCGGCCGGCAACGTCACCTATCTGACGATGCAGATTCAACACGCGCGCGGCGAGGTGCGGGTGATGCTGGTCGGCTTCGAGCCCGGACATCCAGGCGAGCCGGGCTATCTCGTGGCCGGCCGACCGATCACGCGCGCGCACTACGAGGCGATCGCCGATCTGCGCAGCGGGCTGAAACTGGGTGAACGCATCCGCATCCGCCGCCACGAGTACACCGTGGTCGGGCTGACGCGGCGCATGGTGTCCTCGGGCGGCGACCCGATGTTATTCGTTCCGCTCAAGGACGCGCAGGAAGTGCAGTTCCTCAAGGACAACGACGCGCTGGTGAACGAGCGCGCGCGCACCGCCGCCAATCCGGCGTTTAACCGCCCGGGTGTGCCGGGACTGCTTGAGGCGGTGCAGGCGAGCCAGGCCAGCAGTCACAACGTCAATGTGGTGATGCTGCGCCTCGCGCCGCAGGCCGACGAAGCGGTAGTGGCGCGTGAGATCCGGCGTTGGAAACACCTGGAAGCGTACACGCGGTCCGACATGGACGAAATTCTGGTGGCGAAGCTGATCGCGACCTCGGCCAGGCAGATTTTCATGTTTCTGGTCATTCTCTCCATTGTCAGCGCTGCCATTGTCGCTTTCATCATCTACACCATGACGCTGAACAAGGTGCGCGAAATTGCGGTGCTGAAACTGATAGGTGCGCGCAATCGCACCATCGCCGCGATGATCCTGCAACAGGCGCTGGGCCTGGGCGCCATCGGTTTCATTGTCGGCAAGACCGCGGCGACGCTATGGGCGCCGATCTTCCCGAAGTACGTGCTGCTGCTCCCAGGAGACGCGGTGCTGGGCGCGATATTGGTGCTGGCGATCTCCGCGCTGGCGAGCATCGTCGCGATCCGCGCCGCACTGCGCGTCGATCCGGCGACGGCGATCGGGGGTTAGCGACGTGAGCCTAGGAGCAGGGGCCCCGCGCAGCGGGGATGCGACCCGGGGCGAATCGGCGCCGAGGGCCGACGCGCGCGCGGCGCATCGACCCGGCGAAGGCGATCGAGGGCCTGGGATGACACACCCTGCAATCGAAATCAGCGGCCTCACCAAGCGCTACGGTGAGGGCGACGCCGCGGTCGACGCATTGAAAGGCGTGGACATGGTGGTGCAGCCGGG
>JACZJT010000023.1 GCA_014860445.1 Burkholderiales bacterium | reverse complement strand
TGGTACAGCCCTATCCCGAGACCGCTTTCCGAAGGGACCGGTCCGCGCAGCAGTTCGGCGGCGATTTCCGGCGCGATCGCATTTCCGGCGTCGCTGACTTCCATGCGGACAGTGTCGTCGCAGGCAAAGCCGACGCTGATCGGAAAATCGCCCTGCTGCCTGCGCTTCGCCAGCGCGTTTTGAATCAGGTTGTCGGCCGCGCTATCGAACAGCTCTCCCGGCAATTCGGCGTTCGCGCGAACACCACCGTCGCGAAACTCGATGTTCTGTCCGGTGTAGTTACCCTGCAAACCGTTCCACCAGTCTCGCGCCGTCACCGCACTGCTGGTGTCGTTTTCGGGCTGACGCAGCTTGTCCAGGGTCTGCTGCAAGCGCTGCGTAATCACCGGTAATTGGCGCCGCATCAGCGCCTGCAATTCGTCGGAACGGCCGTCTTCCTGCTCCGCCGCCGCACAAAGCACATTGAGCGACTGCAGCAGATTCTTGACGTCATGCGTCATGCGCGCACCGGTCTCGTGCACGGCCTGCACGTAGGACTGCTGCTGCAGTTTCTGCTCGCGCAGCTTGGCCGTGTAGAACTCCCCCAGCATCTGGCCCAGCAGCTGAAAGTGCCAGCTTAACGCCGGGCTCAGGTCGTACTGTGTATAGACACGCAGCTGCAGTTCCCGATCGGCGTATTCCACCGTGTTCTTGTTCGGTTGTCCGAATTCTCCGCTGTAGGCGGAACTGCGCCACGTGCCGCCGCTGACCCAGGGCAGCTTGCCCATACCGGCACAGGCCTGGCGTAAAAAACGTTCCGGCTGCAATTCCGCCTGCGATAGCTCGGCGAGAAAATACAACCATTGCTCGAACGGCAGGCCCACCGACAGCAGGTAACGCGAAAACAGCATGCCCAGTCCAGAGAAACCCGCACGCGGATTCCAGGTGAGTCCCAGCAACATCAGGATTGCGGCCAGCGTCAGCAGGCTGTATGTGAGTGCCAGCGGATAGCTCAGCTTGCCCAGCGTCATGAAAGCGAAACTGCCCAGCACCAGCAGCGCGATGATCATGAACAAAAACGCGCTGTAGAAGAAGTCCACCACCTGCGGCGTCTCGCTGGTTTCGGCCTTGGCGGGCATGAACAGCAGGAGCAGGAACAGCAGCGGCAGGCCGTACTGGGTGAATTGCGTCAGTGCCTCCGACTGCGAAACCGCGGGCAGCAACTTCGGGAAAACCCAGATCAGCAGCAGCGCTACCAGGTAGAGCAGCACGGTCAGATGGAAATATCGCTGCCAGCGCTCCTGGAACATGAACACCTTGCCGCCGACCACGCCGGCAAGCAGGCCCAGCCACAACAGCATCAACCACCAGTTCCATAAAAACAGGACGAGCACGCAGACGAGCGCGATGACCAGGAGCTGCGACCCGCTCAGACGCTGTTCCGCTCGCATGAACGGCTGCCACAGAATGAACAATCCGAAGTGGGCAAGCATCAACGCGCGCGCCCAGAAATCTTCCACGCCGCGCATTGCTGTGAGGTGCAGCAGCGCCAGCATGGCGACGAATAGAAAACGCCAATAGCGGGAAATCAGCGGCGGATAAGCGCGGGTCAGTTTGGTGGCGGCCATGATGCTTGCACTTGTTATGCTTGCAGTTTAACCTGAGAAAGGCAGTCTCGGCACCCGCGGGCTGCCGTAAATCCGCCGCGTTCCGAACCGCTGTCGAAAGAGCCATGTTGCGCCATATTCTGCCGATTGCCCGCTACACCCTGCTCGAGGCGCTGCGCAACCGTCTGCTCTGGCTGGCGCTGATCCTGGTGGCATCAGGACTTGCGTTTACCCAGTTTCTGCAGCAAGTCGCGATCACCGAGTCGAACCAGATTCAGGCTGCCCTGCTTGCAGCCTTGCTGCGGGTTGGCGCCGTCTTCATGCTCGCCGGCTTCGTCGTCACCAGCATGGTGCGCGAATTCAACGACAAAGTAATGGAGTTGATCCTCTCGCGCTCGCTGCGGCGAAGCAGCTATTTTCTGGGCAAACTTGCGGGGTACGCGGGGGTCGCACTCGCACTCGCATTGATATTCAGCCTGCCGCTTGCCTTGTTCGCGCCAGTACCGCGCGTAGCACTGTGGAGCCTGTCGCTCGCATGCGAATTGCTGATGGTGACAGCGTTCGCGCTGTTCTGCGTTCTGACGCTGTCGCAGGTGATGTCCGCGCTTGCAGCCGTCGCCAGCTTCTATCTGCTCTCGCGCTCCATCAGTGCGCTACAAATCATGGCCGCCAGCCCCTTGTCGGACGGGCTCAGCCTGGGCCAGCGTGCCGTCAATTTCCTTGTCGATACCATCGCGTTTCTGCTGCCCGGCATGGATCGCATGACCCAGACCGGCTGGTTGATCTATGACGCGCCCGGGACCGTAGATATCGCGCAGTTGCTGGCGCAAACCGCCGTGTATGTCCTTTTGTTGTGCGGCGCGGCGCTGTTCGACCTGCAACGCAAGAATTTCTGATGCGCGACGAACGCCCGCTGAGCCATGTTTCCACGCCAGTGCTGGCGCTGCTGGCGGCCGGACTCGTGCTGCAGATCGGACTGCACGCCGCCCTGCCTGCACCCCGGGCAACGGCACCGGAGCTATTGCCTCCGCCCGACACTGCGCTGTTGCGCCTGGCCAGTTTGGGCGAGCCCATCGCGCTAGCCAAATTTCTGATGCTGCAGCTGCAGGCCTTCGATTACCGCTCCGGTACCAAGGTACCCTACAGGGCCCTGGACTACGGGCGCGTGGAAGCCTGGCTCGCGCGTATTCTGGACCTGGATCCCCGCGGGCAATATCCGCTGCTCGCCGCGAGCCGACTCTACGCCGAGGTTCCGGACGAAGCCAGGCAGCGCAGCATGCTCGAATTCGTCTATCAGCAGTATCTGCTCGACCCCAACCGGCGCTGGCCCTGGCTTGCGCACGCCACGTTCCTCGCCAAACACAGACTGAAGGACATGGCTTTGGCGCTCAAGTATGCGGCCGCCCTGCAGAAATACACCACGGCGAAGGACGTGCCGGCGTGGGCGAAGACCATGGAAATCTTCATCCGCGAAGATCGGAATGAACTGGAAACCGCGCGGCTGATGATAGGAGGCCTGCTCGAAAGCGGCCAGATAAGCGATCCGGGCGAGCTGAGGTTTCTGGATGGCCGCCTGCGGGAGATAGAGGACAGACTGAAGCGGAAGGGCAAACGCTAAGGTAATTTGTCAGAATATCGACATATCTGTCTGTATTCCGACAAATCCTGCCTGGAAATTGCCGCAAACTGTGAAATAACTCACTTAAAACCGGGCATGGATATTGCTGCTACAGCCCCACCACTAATGTTCTCCAATGGGGGAAGTGACATGAAAGCAAGACAAACCGGATTTACGCTAGTCGAAATCGCCATCGTATTGGTGATCATCGGCCTGCTTCTGGGCGGCATCTTGAAGGGCCAGGAAATGATTACCCAGGCCAAGATCAAGAATGTGGTCAACGACTTCAACGGCATCACCGCGGCTGTCAACTCCTATCAGGACCGCTATCGTTCCCTGCCTGGTGACGACCAGACCGCTGACACCCGCTGGTCGGGCGCGGTAAAAGGTAATGGCGACGGGGTATTTGGTGTTGCATCGACGACCACATATACCGTGTACAACAAAGTCCTGGCTGCAGCCCCTACGACTACTGACGAGTCCAATTCATTCTGGTGGCATTTGCGCCTCGCGGGGTTTGTGGGAGGCGCCACGACTGGCGCTGCAGCTGGTCAACAGCCCGCGAACGCAGCGAATGGCATTATGGGCGTGCAGACTACCGGCCTGGGTTTCACATCCAACATCGTGTGTTCAAGCAACCTTCCGGACAAGATAGCAATCGCGGTGGACACGCAGATGGACGATTCCACTGCTGCGTCCGGTCAAGTACGCGCAACATTGCAGACGGGCCCCAACCCTACAGTGCCGGCTACAACTACTGCAGACGTGTACGCGGAAACCGGCACCAACCAGTATTTGCTTTGCAAGAACATGTAGAGCTTCGCGCTTTGCAAGAAAGAGCCCGCTTTGGCGGGCTTTTTCGTTTCAACCCAGACAGATTTCGCAGATAGTAGCGCCATGACCACGCGACGCCTGCCTCAAGAGCACCGACCCGATATCAGAATCGGCCCCGCCAATGCTTGAGACACGGAACGCAAAGCCACAGACGGTGGGTTTGCTGCTTGCCGGCGGAATGTGTGTACTGCCCTTCTTGCTTCCGTACAACCAGCTTTTCGAGGGCGAATGGCTGGCTGCGGCCTTGGGGGTCGCGGCCGCGTTCGCCGCGCTCATGGGCGGCCGCGTCTCGGCCGTGGCCCTGCCCACACCAGCTCGGTGGCTGGTCGCATTCGCTTTGTTTCTCGGCGTCCAGGCCGTCTTCGTCCACCCGACATACCTCCAAGTGCCGGTGATCGCCATCGTTTTCGTTTTATACGCCGCGCTAATGATCTGGCTGGGAAGGCAATTGGCGGCAGCGAGCGGCCTCGAACGCGTAGTGGAAGTCCTGGCTACGTGCCTGCTGATAGGAGCGTTAGCGAACGCGGCATCGGGTGTGATTCAATTCTATGGCATACCCGATCCGCTGAAGGATTTCATTGCGGAAATGCCCTACGGGTTTGGCGCTTACGGCAATATCGGGCAACCCAATCTGTACGCAAATTATCTGGCGATCGGAGGCACTGCCTTGCTCTTCCTCTGGTTGCGCGGCAGCGTTCGCACCAACTTTGCCATCGGCGCCGCCGTTCTGCTGGCAGTCGCCTTTGCCCTGTCCGGATCGCGCACTTCGCTGCTGTACGCGCTTTGGTATGTCATATTTGGCCTGCTCGCGCATCGACTGCAACCGGGCATAGCCGGTCAAAGACTCAGGATTGCGACATTTGCTTTTGGCGCCATCGTCCTTGCAGCTCATGCCCTAGTCCCCTGGATTAACTCTACGCCCGGACTCGACAACTTGGCTAAAGGCGCGATCGAGCGCGCCTTGCCAACAATGCTCGGGGATACCGAACCGCGTTGGCAGATCTGGCTGCTGGCTTGGCGGCTTTTTGCCGATGCGCCGCTACTCGGCGCCGGTATAGGCGAATTTGCAGGCACCGTATTCAGATACGGGCTGCCGCCTAGCCTGACCCACTTTGGCAATCAGGTCTGGACTTCGCCCCACAATCTGCCGCTGCAGCTGCTGGCCGAAACCGGAATTCTGGGCACGTTCCTGGCGCTCGCCGGACTATTCACCTGGAGCTGGCAAATCGGGCGGCGCTACTTCTCGAAAGCACAACCGGCCATTGGGTGGATCATTGCCGCGGTGGGCGTCGAGTTGATTCATTCGATGTTCGAATATCCGTTGTGGAGCGCGCATTTTCTCGGTGTCACCGCACTCCTGATCGGACTGGGCGCAAAGCCGAGCGTCGGTTCGCACGCAACCTCGGGCACGACCTGGGCTGCGGCCGCGGGGACATGCGCAATTCTCGCCCTGACCTTGACAATGCTTCTAAGGGACTACGTGAGGCTCTACGCCACGCGCGTAACAGGAACCACGATTACCCTTGCCAGCGCCGCGAATGCGGCGCGTGATGCCGCCGTGATGCGCGACCTGACTCACGGCCTGCTCGGGCCGGTCGCCGAATATTGGATTGTTGGCGGCGCGCCATTGAACCAAGACGGCCTCGCCGAACGGCTCGCGATGAGCGGCCGCATCGCGCATCACTATCCGACGAACGCGATCCTCGTGCGCAGGGTCGTATTTCTCGCCCTGGACGGACAGGCAATCGAGGCCCGCAAACTGCTTGCGCAGACGCTGTACACGTTTCCAAAGCGATGCGACGAGACGATCCGGATACTGGTAACCGCGCTCACCGCGAATCGGCGTGCCATAGAGCCATTGCTTGAACTGACCAAGGAAGCGGGCGGATCGAACTGTACCTGAACACGCGCCGGCGCGGGCTGCGCGTCTTTCAACGAGCCGCTCTTCTATTTCCCGCCCTGCAGCAAGCGAATTTCCGCCGCTTCTAGCGCATCGAGTTCCCCCAGCACAACCACCACGTCGCCCTCCTCGAAGCGGGTCGCCGGCGCGGGCTGACCCAGACAGATGCCGCACCTTCAGAGAACAACGCATAACCCCCACGACATCTCGCGTTTTCGCATTCGTCAACTTCGGCCGCGGCCGGTTTGCTGTGAATTCGGAACAAGCCGGTCGGCAGGTCCGATCCGCGGGCAGCAAACGACGACTCAAATCAACCTGCATGATATACGCAAGTTGCGTATAATTATCCGATGAAAGCCTTGTTCATCGAGTTGCCCGCCTTTGCTCGCCACCGCGCGGACTATTTGGACGATGAGGGATTCCGGGCCTTGCAGAGCGCATTGCTGGACAACCCGGAAGCAGGCGACGTGATCGAGGGTACGGGCGGGCTGCGCAAGGTGCGCCACGCAGATATACGGCGCGGCAAGGGCAAACGCGGCGGCATTCGCGTTATCTACTTCTGGTGGAGTGCGGGGGATCAGTTCTGGCTCTACACGCTATACGACAAGGGCACGATCGACGATTTGAGCGCCAAGGAACGCGCCGCATTGAAGGACATGTTGAAACGGGAACTGAACGCAAGGAGAAAGGCATGAAACGTAATGTATTTTCTGAGCTGACCGAGGGCTTCGATGCGCTCAAGGCGGAACGCGAGGGCAAGATCACCCTGCGCACCCATGCGGTCAAGAGAAAACCGGCAGCCGCAGTGACCGCAAAGGAACTCGTGAGCATCCGGCAGAGCTTGAATTTGTCGCGGGCGGTGTTCGCTCGCTACCTGCGCGCCAACGAGCGCACGCTGGAAAATTGGGAGCAAGGCCGCGCCAAGCCAAACGCCCAGGCAGCGCTGCTGATCCGTCTGGTCGCGCGTTACCCGGATACGGTCAAACGCCTGGCCGCTGTATGACGATGCAAATGCAAGCGCAGGTGAACCTCGGTGCGTCTAGCTCTACTAACGGCGATCAAATCTTGGTATAGCGTTGGGCCGCCATACGACGGAAGTAGTGGCGGCGGCCATCGAGTCCTCTTTATTTCGTCCCCTGCGGCAGGCCTATCTCCGCCGCTTCGAGCGACCGCAAGCACAACAACCAGATCGCTTTTCGCTACCGCACCACGGACAGCGCAACCGACGTAAGCCGCGAGACCGCAAAACGTCTGGCCGCCCAATTTGGCGTGGATGAAACCCAGGCTATCCACCAGGCATTACACGAACTAGCGTGTCGGGATTTTGCCCCAGTACGAGCAGGATGATGGCCCCTTGACCACAGCCCAGGTGCGCCAGATCAAGAAACTCGTCCCGCAAGGCAGCAAACGCTCGGCCCGATCGAGCCTGATCGAAACGGAAGCTGCGTAAGTGACCGGCTACCGGACCGCAATAGAACCGCCGTTGTTGACCTTGACCAGGAATTCCATCAGATGGGACCGCGACCGGGGGAATCCTGCTGCCCGATCCACCTTGCTGCATCCGATCGCAATGCGCACAATGCAGGCATTGCAATCACCCCGGGGTGAATTCATGACCAACCTGACGATCCGCAATCTGGACGATGAACTCAAGAGCCTGCTGCGCCGGCAAGCGGCCCGCCACGGTTGCTCCATGGAGCAGGAGGCGCGCGACATCCTGCGCCGGGCGGTACAGACGCAGCCCGCCGGCGCCGGCTTCGCGCAACGGATACAACGGCGTTTTGCCGGCCTCAAGGCGGAAGACCTGCCGATTCCGAAGCGACGCGCGGCACGCTTGTCCGCCGCGCCGAAAGCTTGAGCACTTCGGAATCCCGGCCGCTTGAGCGGCATAACGATTCGAATACAAGCGCAGGTGAACGTCGGGGAGTCGGGCAGACTGAAACCTGCGCGGAAAATCTCACTGCATGCGTGAGAGTAAAGCCGCGATATTTCGCCCGTTATCGCCGCAGATTCTGCGAAAGTCAGCGCTGATTCGACCGTCCTCGGCGCAGAGGTTCCAAAAATAGACCGCGGCTTCGGCGGCCTCAATCCATATCGGCGCCTCGGCCGGCAATGGCGGGGCTGGTGAAAATTCCCTGTTCGGCAGTTCTCCACCGCGCATCGGCGCATACACCATTGGCAACATGTCGTATGCGGGAGCGAGCGCCAGGCCCGGACGGAAGGCAAGATTGCCGTCATGCATATCGGTATTTCCGATGAGCTTCCCAAACCACCAAATCAGCGCGACCGTGTCTATTTCGGAGAGCCAGCCTGCCGCTTGAAGCATGCGCACCGTCTTTGGCCAATTGCGGCCCGCGGTGCCGGTCAGGGCGGCGTTAAGGCTGCCGAGGGTGCAAACGGGTGAGCGACCGAAATCGCCGTGGCGGTCGAAGCGCACGACCTCCAGAAATGTTCTCCCGCCATACTGATAAATTGCGGAATCGGCAGACGGCATCTGCAATACCCGAGGCATGGTCAAGGAAGCAAGATGCTCGCAAACCAGCAGGTCCGACCATCGGCGTACCGCAACGGAGTCATCCGCTCCGGAAAATTTGACTATGACATCGACTTTTTTTCCATTGAGGTGACGGCTAGCTGTGAACTTGGGAAATTCGCCGCCGGCAGATGAACCGGCGTCGCCATGCCTCATAGCGGCTTCAGCTGACCGAAGGTAGCTTGCTCCAACCGCAGATTCCGCAAGGAAGCGGTCTGCGCCGATCCGGCGATAATCGAGAAAGCGACGATAGGCTGCTTCCCCGAGAATCAGGTCACCTGGCTGGTCATATCCTGTCGTCGCCAGTACATGGACAACATCGTCATCCGGCCAGTCGTCAGGCTTATCCGACACCCCCAGGTCGAGGGCGCGAGCGTGGGCAAAGTTGCGCCCGAGAAATCCTTGGGGGCGCATGTCGATCAGGGTGTAGGGCAAACCGTGAAACCAGCCGTCCGACATGTCCCTGTGTAGCGGCCAGGGAAAGGTTTCCCGGAATGACAGGTGGGAGCCCTCGGGATAAGTTAATGACAGTTCCCCGATTTCGTGTCCCTGCCCGTTCTCATCAATGCGGTAGAGCGGAATGGGTGCGGCGTTCCCTCGAAGCGGCCGGCGCAAGGCATAGCGGGTACGGCGTGATTCTCCGCCGCTAATCACGGCATCCCCGAGTGTCTTCAGCGCGCGCGTCAGCGTGGCGCGGCTAATGCCCTTGAGTCGCGCGCACAGTTCTGCGCTGCCCGATCGGGGGTGCTGCCGCAGTATCCGGATCAGGTCATCACTTCTTAGCTTGGTCACGGCAATCTAAAATAATGCAACGCAATATGCAATTAAATATACTAGCAAACATATGTATAGTCAATTAGTTATATATACATGCAATATTAAACTGCAACGCACTGTAAAATAGAAGACGCGGACAAGAAGGAGGTCCGCTTTCCCTCTCGGGGGCACAGGTCTGAATCAAATCGCCAACACGGTAACTTGATTAACGCCTGCCCACGAGAGGCAGGTTCTTTATTTCGTCCCCTGCAGCATGCGAATTTCCGCCGCCTCGAGCGCATCGAGTTCGCCCAGCACCACCACCACATCGCCCGCCTCGAAGCGGGTTTCGGGCGCGGGTTCGCCGGCGCGGATGCCGCGACGGCGCACCCGCGTCACGCTGGCGGCGAGCGCCGTCAGGTCCAGTTCGGCCAGGGTTTTTCCGACGGCATAAGCGCCCTGCGTGAGCGTGATCGAATGCAGGCGCGGCTGCCGGTGCTCCGCGACATCCGCCGGCGCGTCGCCTTCACCGTGGAAGAACCCGCGCAGCAGGCTGTAGCGGTTCTCGCGCACCGCGCGCATGCTGCGCACCACCCGCGCAAGCGGCACGCCCATCAGCACCAGCGCGTGGCTCGCGAGCATCAGGCTGGATTCGAAGGTGTCGGGCACCACCTCCGCGGCGCCGGCCTCCTGCAAGCGCTCCATGTCCACATCGTCCAGCGTGCGCACGATCACCGGCAGCGCCGGGTTGATCTGGTGCGCGTGGTGCAGGATCTTGAGTGCGGCGGGTATGTCGGGAAACGAAATCACCAGGGCGCTGGCACGCGCGAGGCCCGCTGCGATCAAGGCCTCGCGGCGCGCGCCGTCACCGTACACAACCGTATCGCCGGCCGCCGCCGCCTCGCGCACGCGCTCCGGGTCGAGGTCGAGCGCGATGTAGCTGATGCCTTCCTGTTCGAGAAAACGCGAAAGGTTCTGTCCGGTGCGACCGTAACCGCACAGCACGACATGCTTCGCGGCCGCCATGCCGGAAACGGCGATCTGGTGCAGTTCGAGCGAGCGCAGCATCCATTCCGAAGCAACGAAACGCAGCACCAGCCGGTCGCTGTAATGAATCAGGAAAGGCGCGCTCAGCATGGACAAAAGCATGGCCGCAAGGACGGGCTGCAGCAGCGCTTGATCCACCAGCCCGACTCCTCCGGCTAGCGCCAGCAGCACGAAGCCGAATTCGCCCGCCTGTGCCAGCCCCAGCGAGGTGCGCAGCGCATTGCCTGGGGTGGCGCCGAACAGGCGCGAAAGCACAGCGATCAAGGCGAACTTGAACAGCACTGGGACCGTGAACAGCAGCAGTACCAGCCCGAATCGGTCGACCACCACGGATACGTCCAACTGCATGCCGACGGTGACAAAGAACAGCCCCAGCAGCAAGTCGCGGAACGGCTTAATGTCCTCCTCCACCTGATGCCGGTATTCCGTTTCCGAAATCAGCATGCCGGCGAGAAAAGCCCCCAGCGCAAGCGACAAGCCCGCGATTTCGGTGGCCCAGGCGAGGCCGAGGGTGATCAGCAACACGTTCAGCACGAACAATTCGTGCGAGCGCCGCCGCGCCACGATGTGGAACCAGCCGCGCATCAGTTTCTGTCCTGCGAACAGGATCAGGAACAACACCGCCGCGGCCTTCACCAGCGCCAGCACCAGCACCGGCGCGAGATTCTCCGCCGGCTGTGCCAGCGCCGGGATCAGGATCAGGAGCGGCACCACGGCCAAATCCTGGAACAGCAGGACACCGATGATCTCCCGTCCGTGCGCCGATTCCAGCTGCATGCGCTCGGCCAGCAGCTTGATCACGATCGCGGTCGAGGACATGGCGAGCGCTCCGCCCAGCGCAAAGCCGAGTTGCCAGGGATATCCCAACAACCAGGCGGCCACGGTCGGTGCGAATATGGTGAGCAGCACCTGCCCCATTCCCAGGCCTAACACCACGCGGCGCATGTTGAATAGCTTGGGCAGACTGAACTCCAGACCGATGGAGAACATCAGGAACACCACGCCGAACTCGGCCAGATAGGTGTAGCCCGGTTCCTTGCTCTCCGGGATCCAATGCAAGGCATGCGGCCCGATGGCGACGCCCACCAGCAGGTAGCCGAGCATCGGCGGCAGATGCAGGATGCGCGCCAGCACCACCACCAGCACGGCGCTAGCCAGCAGCAGCAGTACCAGTTCAAGCGGATTGGTCATCGGGGCCCGGGCTTCGAAAGGGTGGGGTTGGCGTTCTGATATACTTTGCCCCATGATACCTGCAGCATCCCGCATGGACAAAATCTTACCGTCCAAGACCGCGCTGGAGCTGGCAAAACAGGTGCTCGCCATCGAAGCAGAGGCCATTCAAAGCCTCTCTGCGCGGCTGGGTCAGAGTTTTCTTGACGCCGTGGCTCTGCTGCTCAACTGCAAGGGTCGCGTGGTGGTGAGCGGCATCGGAAAATCCGGCCATATTGCGCGCAAGATCGCTTCCACCATGGCGAGCACCGGCACGCCGGCCTACTTCGTGCATCCGGCGGAGGCCAGCCATGGCGACATCGGCATGATCGCGCGCGACGACGTGCTCATCGCGCTGTCCAACTCCGGCGAAAGCGAGGAACTGCTCACCATTCTGCCGATGTTAAAACGCCAGGGAGCGCAGCTTATCGCGATCACCGGAAACACCAATTCGGCACTCGCACGCGAAGCCGACGTGCACCTGGACGCGCACGTCGACAAGGAAGCCTGTCCGCTCAATCTTGCGCCGACTGCCAGCACCACCGCCGCGCTCGCGCTGGGTGATGCGCTGGCGGTGGCATTGCTCGACGCCAAGGGCTTTGGCGCCGAGGACTTCGCACGCTCGCATCCGGGCGGCGCACTGGGGCGGCGCCTGCTCACCCACGTGCGCGACGTGATGCGAACCGGCGACGACGTACCCTCTGTGCCGGAAACCGCCAGCTTTTCCGAAGCCCTGCTGGAAATGTCGCAAAAGCGCATGGGCATGACGGCGGTGCTCGACGCCGCGGGGCAGGTAAGCGGCGTATTTACAGACGGCGATCTGCGCCGGACGCTGGCCCAGATCGACGACATCCGGGCTGCGCGCATTGCGGACATCATGACGCGCGGGCCGCGCACCATCGGTCCGGACAAACTCGCGGTCGAAGCGGTGCAGATCATGGAAGAACGCAAGGTCAACCAGTTGCTGGTCGTCAGCGAGGCAGGCAAGCTGGTCGGCGCGCTGAACATGCACGACCTGTTCCGCGCCAAGGTCATCTGAACGCCGATGGCACGCCCATTGAAGCGCAAGGTTCAGCATGGCACGCCCGAGCGCGGGGACCTGGATGGAGCCCTGCTGCGCGCCAAAGCCCTGAAACTGATGATCTTCGATGTCGACGGCGTAATGACCGACGGCATGCTCTATTACTCCGAGCGCGGGGAGGAACTGAAGGCGTTCAATATTCAGGACGGCCATGGCGTCAAGATGCTGCGGCAGCAAGGGGTCGAGGTCGCGCTGATCACGGCCAGGCGTTCGCGCGCAGTGGAATTGCGTGCAGCCAACCTGGGTATCGCGCACCTGCATCAGGGCGTCGAGGACAAGCGCGGCGCTTATGCCGCGTTGCTGGCGCAACTGCGGCTGGATGCGGCGCAATCGGGTTATATGGGCGACGACCTGCTGGACCTGCCGCTCATCACGCGTTGCGGCTTTGCCGCGACCGTTCCGGCCGCGCCGGAGGCGTTAAAGCGCCGCGCGCACTATGTGACGCGCGCGCAGGGCGGACATGGCGCAGTACGCGAAATATGCGAGTTCATCTTGAGCGCCCAGGACGCGCTTGAACGCGCGGTCGACGCGCACTTGCTGTGAGCCAAATTCGATGAACGACAGACAATGAGACGGAACAGGACATCCAGTCTGTTTCCGCTGCTGCTGCTGCTGGTGCTGGCAGCGGGCAGCTTCTGGCTGGAACGCGCAGTACAGGCGCCCGATCGGGACAACTCCGGCAAGACGCGCCACGATCCGGATTTCATCGCGGAAGATTTCGGCGTCACCAAAATGAGCACAACGGGAAAACCCGAGTACAGCCTGTCGGCCACGCGCATGCTGCATTTTCCGGATGACGAGAGCACCGACATCGTGGAGCCGCGCCTGGTGCAGCAACATGACGACGCCGCACCGATTGTCATCCGCGCCAACCGCGGCGTGGTCTCCGGGGACGGCGAAGAAGCCAGCTTTTACGGCGATGTCGTGGTGGTACGCGAAGCCGGCCGGGGACGAAGCGAGCTGCGCATGCGAACCGAATACCTGCAAATCGTTCCAGAGCGCGATCTCGCCCGCACCGACAAACCCGTGACCATCACCGAGGGCCGCTCCAGGCTTGCCGGCGTAGGCATGGAATTGAACAACAAGACGAGGCGGTTCGAGCTCTTGTCTCAGGTCCGGGGCACCTTCGATGCGGGCAAATAGAAAAATCGCCTTCCTGCTCTGCTGTGCCGGGCTGTTGGCCGGAACGGCCCAGGCTGAGCGCGCCGACCGGGCCAAGCCCATCAACCTCGAGTCCGACCGCATGCACGTCGACGACACCAAACGCACGAGCGTGTTCGAGGGCAATGTACTGATGACCCAGGGAACGCTCAGCATACGCGCCGACAAGGTAACGGTGCGGCAGGACAAGGACGGTCACCAATTTGGCAGCGCCAGCGGCAACCCGGCCGTGTTTCGCCAGAAACGCGACGGCGCCGAAGGCTATATTCAGGGCGAAGCCCAGCGTATCGAATACGACGGCAAACTGGACCGTGTGGAATTCTTCAATCGTGCCAGACTCCTGCGCGAACCCGCGGACGAAGTGCGCGGCAACTACATCTCCTACGATTCCCGCACCGAGTATTTCACTGTCACCGGCGGCACGGGCACCGGCACGAACGAGGCCCCCAAAGGCAGGGTACACGCGGTAATCCAGCCGCGCGCTGCCGTCGGCGACGCCGAAAAGGCCCCCGCAACAGCCCCACCGAAGCGCTAGCGCGAACAAGCCGACCACAAATGAGCCAGCCATAGATGAGTCAACTCAAGGCCAGCAATCTGAAAAAGCGCTACAAGTCCCGCACGGTGGTGCAGGACGTATCCCTGGAGGTACAAAGCGGCGAGGTGGTCGGTCTGCTCGGCCCGAACGGTGCGGGCAAAACCACCTGCTTTTACATGATGGTCGGACTGGTGCGGCTGGATGCCGGCAGCATCGTCCTGGATGGCACCGATATCAGCAGGTTTCCGATTCACCGCCGGGCGCGCCTGGGCTTGTCCTACCTGCCCCAGGAAACATCGGTGTTCAGGAAACTGACGGTGCAGGAAAACGTGCGCGCGGTGCTCGAGCTGCAGGACCTGTCCGAGGAGGAAACCGGCGAACAATTGGAAGGCCTGCTGCGCGATCTGCATATTGCGCATTTGCGCAACAATCCGGCGCTGTCGCTCTCGGGTGGCGAGCGTCGCCGCGTTGAAATAGCGCGCGCGCTCGCCTCGCGCCCCAGTTTCATCCTGCTCGACGAGCCTTTCGCGGGCGTCGATCCGATCGCCGTGCTCGACATCCAAAAAATCATCGGCTTTCTCAAGCAAAGGGGAATCGGCGTGCTGATCACCGATCACAACGTGCGCGAGACCCTTGGCATCTGCGACCATGCCTACATCATCAACGAAGGATCGGTCCTGGCGCAGGGCAAGCCGGATGAAATCGTCTATAATGAAAACGTGAGACGCGTGTATCTGGGAGAGCATTTCCGCATGTAGCCCAGGGGCTGAAAAACCCTAAAGCTACGCTCCCGCACAAGATGAAACAAACCCTGCAACTCAAGCTGTCGCAACAGCTGACGCTGACCCCGCAGTTGCAGCAATCCATTCGGCTGCTGCAACTGTCCACCTTGGAACTCAATCAGGAACTCGAGACCTTCCTGATGGAAAACCCCTTGCTGGAGCGCGACGACGCGGAAAGCGAGCCCCCGCCTCCGCCGCCAAATGGTGCGGAGCGCGAAGAATACGCGGCCAGCACTGCCGAGGCGCCGGAAAGCGATACGACCACAAGCGACCCGGCCGACATCGACTGGTTTGCCGACGCGCCCTCCGGTGCGGCGCGGCGCGAAGACGGGGAAGAATCGGAATATCCACAACTGGCGGCGAGCACACCCACACTGGTCGAGCATCTGATGGGACAACTCGCCCTGACCCAACTCTCGGCGCGGGACAAGAGCCTGGTCAACACCCTCATCGCCGCGCTGGACGAAGGCGGCTACCTGTCGCAGAGTCTGGCCGAAATCGCCGAGATGCTGCCGCCGGAACTGGAGGTCGGTCTCGACGAGTTGCATATTGCCCTGCATCATCTGCAAAGCTTCGATCCCACCGGAGTCGGCGCACGCTCGCCCGCAGAATGCCTGGCGCTGCAATTGAAAGCGCTGCCGCCGGAAATTCCGGCACGCCGACTCGCACTCTCCATTGTGCAGGAGCACCTGAACGAACTCGCCGCGCACGATTTCGCCCGCCTGAAACGTCTGTTGCATTGCGACGACGAGAGCCTGCGCGAGGCGCAACACCTGATCCAAAGCCTGAATCCGCATCCGGGCGCCGAATACGCGGCGAACGAGACCCGCTATATCGTGCCCGACGTGATCGTGAAGAAGGTCAAGAATGCCTGGGTTGCAAACCTCAATCCCGATGCCATGCCGAAGCTGCGCATCAACCGGATGTACGCCAAGATCCTGCAGGACAAGCAGCACTCGGCTGGCGGCCTGTCCACCCAGTTGCAGGAAGCACGCTGGCTGATCAAAAACGTACAGCAGCGCTTCGAAACGATACTGCGCGTGGCGCAGGCGATCGTGGAACGCCAACGCCATTTCCTTGACCACGGCGAAGTTGCGATGCGGCCGCTGGTGCTGCGTGAAATCGCCGAAACCCTGGGTCTGCACGAGTCCACCATATCCCGGGTCACCACGCAGAAATTCATGGCCACGCCGCGCGGGATCTTCGAACTGAAATATTTCTTCGGCAGCCATGTGGCCACCGAAACCGGCGGCGCCTGCTCGGCCACGGCGATCCGCGCGTTGCTGAAACAACTGGTGCTCGCCGAAGACGAGAAAAAGCCGTTATCCGACAGCAAGATCTCCAAGATTCTTGGTGAACAGGGCATAGTGGTTGCGCGACGCACTATAGCCAAGTACCGGGAATCAATGAACATTCCATCGGTCAGCCTGCGTAAGTCGCTGTAATTTAGAAAAGGAGTCGAAGATGAACGTTCAGGTCAGTGGTCATCACGTCGAAGTCACCCAACCGATTCGCGATTACGTCTTGTCCAAGCTGGAACGGATACAGCGCCATTTCGACCAAGTTATTGACGTCAACATCATTCTGTCGGTGCAAAAACTGAGACAAAAGGCCGAGATTAGCGTACACATGCGGGGCAAGGACATCCACGTTGAAAGCGACGATGAGGACTTGTACGCCGCGATCGATCTGATGATGGACAAGCTCGACCGCCAGATCATCAAGCACAAGCAAAAAGCCTACGCCCACCCCCACGACACCCTCAAGCGCCAGGTCGCCGAGGAATGACCCGGGTACCCGAATTGCGGTAGAATGGCGCGCCTTCCGGCACCACCAGCGCGATTCGAGCGCGACGGAAGCCCGCCTTCTATACTTCTCTTGCGCCATGAATCTCATCTCAAAACTACTGCCGCCTTCGAACATCGTGCTCGACTTGGAAGTCAGCAGCAAGAAACGCATGTTCGAACAAGCAGGGCTTATTTTCGAAAACAATCAAAAACTTGCGCGCAGCCTCGTGTTCGACAGCCTGTTCGCGAGAGAGCGCCTGGGGTCGACCGGTCTCGGTCAGGGTGTCGCCATTCCGCACGGCCGGATCAAAGGCTTGCGCGAGGCTGTGGCGGCATTTGTGCGCCTGAACACCCCGGTGCCTTTCGACTCGCCGGACGGCAAGCCGGTCAGCTTGTTGTTCGTCCTGCTGGTACCGGAGCAGGCAACAGAGCAGCATCTGCAAATCCTGTCGGAACTGGCTCAAATGTTTTCCGACCCCGATCTGCGCGAGCAGCTGATCCAGACCAAGGAAGCCAGCAGCCTGCACCAGCTCATCGCCAATTGGCAGCCTGATGTTACAGACCAGCATCGCGCGGCTGTATGAAGACAACGCCGCAAGACTGGGCTTAGGCTGGGTCACCGGCCGCGGCGGCGAAGCGCTGCCCGTACGCCGCGACAGCGCAGATACCGCGGCGCTGGTCGGCCACCTCAATCTGATTCATCCCAACCGCATCCAGGTGCTGGGTCTGCGCGAGCTGGCCTATATCGACGGTTATAGCGGCGACGCCAGCGGTCAGGTCATCGCCAATCTGTTCGCCGCAGGACCGGCCGCCATCATCCTCGCAGACAACGTCGCCGCGCCGGAAAGCTTGTTGCGGGAAGCGGAAATCAAAAGCGTCCCCGTACTTGCGAGCGAGTCCGCCGCCGACCTCGTCATCGATACGCTGCGCCGCTACCTCGCCAAGATCCTGGCGGATTCGACGTCCCTGCACGGGGTATTCGTGGACGTGCTCGGCCTGGGCGTGCTGATCACCGGCGAATCGGGAGTCGGAAAAAGCGAACTCGCGCTGGAATTGATCAGCCGCGGCCACGGCCTGGTCGCCGACGACGTCGTGGAGATCTCGCGCATCGCTTCGAAAACACTGGAGGGGCGTTGCCCGCCGCTGCTCAAGGATTTTCTCGAAGTGCGCGGCTTGGGCGTGCTCAATATACGCGTCATCTTCGGCGAAACGGCCGTGCGCCCAAAAATGAACCTGAAACTGATCGTGCATCTGGAAAAACCCGGCCAGGCCGGTGCCACCCCCGCCGAACGGCTGCCGTTGCACGAACTCACCGAGGACATCCTCGGCCTGCAGATCCGCGAAATCGTCATTCCGGTCGCCGCCGGACGCAACCTGGCCGTCCTGGTGGAAGCCGCCGTCCGCAACTACATACTGCAACTGCGCGGCTACGACAGCACCCAGGAATTCATTGCGCGTCAGCAGGGCGAGTTGAAGCGCGAGGTCAACTGATCCCCCCGTGTCCGCGTTCTAACCCTGGCAGTGAGCATTTTTACAACCAAACCAGGGGAGCAGGCATGAACAAATTGATGGCGGTGCTGATGGCGGGGGTGTTCTGCGTTTCCGTAGCGCAGGCCGAGGACAAAAAACCGGCTGAAAAATCCGCGCCGCCCGCAGCGGAAAAGAAAATGGGCGCGCAGCAGAGCAAGATGGGCGATTGCAACAAGGAAGCCAAGGCCAAGGATCTCAAGGGCGACGAACGCAAGAAATTCATGAGCGGTTGCTTGAAAGGCGGGAATGTCGCGGCTGAAGCCGTGCCCGCAAAGCCGGCGGCGGCCGCCAAGCCCGCGGACCAGAAGCAGAAGATGGGTTACTGCAACAAGGAAGCCGGGGCGAAGAAGCTCAAGGGTGACGAACGCAAGAAATTCATGAGCGAGTGCCTCAAGGGCTAGCAAGGCACCGGGCAGGAAACAGGGGGCGCAGGCGTTGCCTGCGCCCCCTGTTTGTTTAAGGACCGCCCGCGCGCACCCCTTGCGCGGGCTGCTTTAATTCTCGTGCCTCGCAGCGCGCCGAGCGCCGATGAATTGGCTTTATGATGCACCCGGATGATATCCTGATGGTATGCAATTAGTGCTGATCAGCGGTCTTTCCGGCTCAGGCAAGAGCGTCGCGCTCAACGTACTGGAGGACAGCAGCTACTACTGCGTTGACAACCTCCCGGTCGCGCTGGTCGTGCCGCTGCTCGAATCGCTCGCGGGTACAGGGCATGAGCATGTCGCATTGAGCATGGACGCGCGCAGCGGCACCTCCGTGCGCCAACTGCCGCAGACCGTCGCAAAACTCAAGGATGAGGGCGTGGATGTCAGGCTGCTGTTCCTGGAGGCCAAGGACGAAACCTTGATCAAGCGGTTCTCGGAAACGCGGCGGCGCCATCCACTGAGCAAGGGCGGACTTACCGTGGCCGAAAGCATCGCACGCGAGCGCGAACTGCTCGGCGACATCAGTGAGCTCGGTCTTCACGTCGATACCAGCGAACTTTCGCCCAATACGCTGCGCAGCTGGATAAAAAACCTGGTCGATATCGACCGCTCGCGTCTCACGCTGCTGTTCGAGTCCTTCGGCTTCAAGCAGGGAATTCCGCTGGATGCCGATTTCGTATTCGATGTGCGCTGCCTGCCCAACCCCTATTACGAGCCCAACTTGCGCGACCTGACCGGCCTGGACGCGGCGGTCGCCGCTTTCCTGGAAAACGAGGAAGCGACACAGCGCATGTACCGCGACATTCACGCATTCATCGCCACCTGGCTGCCCGCTTTCGTGCGCGAAAATCGCAGCTATCTGACCGTCGCCATCGGCTGCACCGGCGGACAGCATCGTTCGGTGTATTTCGCAGAGCGCCTGGGCGCGGCCTTCGGCACCGACAATCAGGTGATGATCCGACACCGACAGATAAGATGAAACAAACGGTCACACTCGCCCTCACCGGCGCCTCCGGCATGCCCTACGGCATACGCCTGCTCGAATGCCTGCTGGCCGCCGGCGTGCGCGTCTACCTGATTTACTCGCAGGCCGCGCAGGTCGTCGCCCGACAGGAGATGGATCTGACATTGCCGGCGCGCACCGCCGAGGCGGAATCGCTGTTCAGCGAACGCTTCAATTCAAAGCCGGGCCAGCTGCGGGTGTTCGGCCGGGAAGAATGGTTTGCGCCGGTCGCCTCGGGCTCCAACGCGCCCGATGCCATGGTGATTTGTCCCTGCACCATCGGTACGCTGGCGGCAGTCGCCGCAGGCATGTCGGACAATCTGATAGAGCGCGCAGCTGACGTCATGCTGAAGGAGCGGCGCAAGCTCGTGCTGGTGCCGCGCGAAACGCCTTTTTCCTCCATCCATTTGGAAGCGATGCTCAAGCTCGCACACGCCGGCGCTGTCATTCTGCCCGCCAACCCGGGCTTCTACCACCGGCCGCAGAACGTCGGCGAAGTGGTCGATTTCATCGTTGCACGCGTACTCGACCAACTCGAGGTCGAGCACGAGCTGATGGCTCGCTGGGGCGAAGCCGGCACCTAGTTTTGCGACCGGCCGATATCGACTCCGGTCCGCCCCGGCACGGTACTAGGCGGGCTCGCGCAGTTTGAAGCGTTGCAGCTTGCCGGTTTCCGTTCGCGGCAAGGACGCCACGAATTGGATGGCGCGCGGATACTTGTAGGCCGCAATGGTCTTTTTTACGAATTCCTGCAGCTCTTTTGCCATCAGCTCATTGCCGGTGTAGCCGGATTTGAGCACCACGCAGGCCTTGACGATCTGGCCACGCTCCGCGTCCGGCACACCGACCACCCCGCACTCGGCCACGGCGGGATGCTGCAGCAGCGCCGCCTCGACCTCGGGTCCGGCGATGTTGTAGCCCGCGGAGATGATCATGTCGTCGGTACGCGCCTGATAGTAGAAATAGCCGTCCGCGTCCATCTTGTAAGCATCCCCGGTCAGATTCCAGCCGCGCAGGTTTCCAGTGCCGATTACATAATTCTTCTGGCGCGAATCGGCTAGATAGCGGCAGCCGGTCGGCCCTTTTACCGCCAGTCGTCCGACCACCCCCGGTGCACAGGGCCTGCCGTTCTCGTCGATCACCGTCGCCTCGTAACCGGGTATGGCATAACCGGTCGCCCCGGGGCGGACGCGCTCCGGCGTGTGAGAAATGAAAATGTGGATCATCTCGGTCGCGCCGATCCCGTCGATGATCTCGATGCCGCTCGCCTCCTTGAACAGCTGGCGCGTTGCATCAGGCAGCGCTTCGCCCGCCGATACGCATTTCTTCAGACTGCGCAGGTTGTAGTTTCGGACCAGGGCAGCCATCTGGCGATAGTAGGTCGGCGCTGTAAAGCAGATCGTCGCCTTCGTCTTCTGTATCGTTTCGAGCAGGGTGTCCGGACTGAGCCTTTCCATCAGCACCGTGGACGCGCCGAACCGCATGGGGAAGCACAACAACCCCCCCAGGCCAAAGGTGAAAGCGAGCGGCGGGGTACCGCAGAAAATGTCGTCCGGTGTCGGCTTCAGGCAGGAGCGGGGGAAGCAATCGCACATGGCCAGCACGTCGCGATGAAAATGCACGGTGCCCTTCGGTTGCCCGGTCGTCCCCGAAGTGAAGGCGATCATGCAGGCGTCGTCGGCCGCCGTGTCGACGTTGCGGAACGCCGTGGGTTTATCCGCGAGTCTTTGTTCGAGCGAGTTCGCACCGCCATCGTTGAAGTAGAGCACCTGCTTCATGTCCCGGCACTCTGCCCGCGCCAGTTCCATTTCGTCTTTCAGGCGCAAATCACACAGGGCCGCACCCACTCTGGCCTTGTCGATAATCTGCTTCAACTCCTTCGCACGCAGCAGCGGCATCGTGGGCACAGCGACAAGTCCGGCCTTGACTACGGCCAGCCAGCAGGCCGCCATCATCGGATTATTGGGTGCGCGCAGCAGCACGCGATTCCCGGTCTTGAGCTTCAGGTCCTCGGTGAGCACATGTGCAATCTGGTTGGCGCGGGCGAGCAGCGTCCGGTAACTGCAGGAATAGGCCTTGCCCTCGACCAGGGTGTGGATCACGGTGCGCTCGCCGTATACGCCGGCCGCCATCTTGTCTAGCAGTTCAGCAGCGCAGTTCAGGCGTTTCGGATAGCGCAGCTCCGGCAGATCGAAAACCAGCCTGGGCCACTGGTTTTTTGGCGGCAGCCTGTCCCTGACAAAGGTGTCGATGTGAGCCGTGGGTTCCATTAAGCCTCCAGATGTGCGGCTGTCGATTGCGCCAAGGGAAGCGGCCCTGGCGCGTTGGCGCCCTACCCCTTCAATGTTTCGCGCGCGATTATCAGTTTTTGTACCTCGGTTGCGCCTTCATAGATGCGAAGCGCGCGAATTTCGCGGTAAAGCTTTTCCACCGGGTAGCCGCTCACCACGCCGAGGCCGCCGAAAATCTGCAGCGCACGGTCGATGACCTGCTGGGCCGATTCAGTCGCGACCATCTTGGCCATGGCCGCTTCGCGCGTGGTGCGCGCGCCCTTCACGTCGCGTAGCCAGGCGGCGCGATAAGTGAGCAGCGCGGCGCTGTCGATGGCGGTGGCCATTTCGGCTATCGCCGCCTGCGTGAGCTGGAAATCGGCCAGAGTCTGTCCGAACATCTTCCGGCCCTTGGCGCGCGCAAGGGCTTCGTCGAGTGCGCGCCGCGCAAATCCCAGCGCCGCCGCCGCGACCGAGGCGCGAAATATGTCCAGCGTCTGCATCGCCACCTTGAATCCCTGGCCGGCTTCGCCCAGGCGCTGTGCGGCGCTCACACGGCAGCCGCGAAAACGCAGGCTTGCCAGAGGGTGCGGCGCGATCAACTCGATACGGCCGGTGACTTCGAGCCCCGGGTTGGCTGCATCGACGACAAACGCGCTCAGGCCGCGCGCTCCCGCCGCCTCTCCGGTACGGGCGAACACGCAGTAAAAATCCGCTATGCCGCCGTTGGATATCCAGGTTTTCTCGCCGTCGAGTACATAGTCCTCGCCTTCGCGGCGCGCGCTGGTGGTCATGGCGCCCACGTCCGACCCTGCGTCGGGTTCGGACAATGCGAATGCGGCGATGGCTTCGCCACGGGCCACGCGCGGCAGATAGCGTTGCTTCAGGTCCTCGCTGCCTGCGATGGAAATCGCCCCCGAACCCAGGCCCTGCATCGCAAAGGCGAAATCGGCCAGGCCCTCGTGGCGCGCCAGGGTCTCGCGCGCGATGCACAAAGAGCGCGAATCAATCTGCTCCGCGGCCCCGCCATAGGCCGAAGGTACGCAGTACTTGAGCCAACCGTCCCTGCCCAGGCGGGCGACCAGATCGCGGCAAGTCGCATCGACGTCCGCGCCATGATCGAGATGGGCGACGTTCGCCGCCGCCCAGGTATCGAGTTCCGTCGCGAGTTTGCGCTGCGGCGCGTCGAAAAACGGCCACTCGAGATAGGTTCTGTCGCTCATGCTTTTCAGGCCTTTGCTTTAGCTGATGGTGGTGGCGAGAAAAGCCAGGGAACGTCCGCGTGCGAGCGCCGCGCTTTGCTGGTGGTAAGCGGCACGATCCCAGCAGTTAAAACCGTGATTTGCGCCGGGGTAAACGTCGATGCGCACGCCACTGCGCCCTGCGAAGGTCTTTTGCACCGCCTCGACTGCGGCCGCCGGAATATGTGCGTCGTCGCCGGCGAAGTGAAACAGCACCGGGCATTTTATTTTTGCCGCCTCTTCCAGCTTGTTGTGTATGCCGCCGCCGTAATAGCACACCGCCGCGTCCACACCGGCATTGGCAGCGCATAGGTAGGAGAGCATTCCGCCCATACAGTATCCAATGGAGGCCACCTTGCCGGAGCATTCCGGCATACCCCGCAACGCAGCCACCGTGGCTGTCAGGTCCTTCAGGCCGGCAGCGAAATCCATCTTCTGCATATAGCCGATGCCTTTCTGGAAATCGTCCCCGTCGTAACCGAGTTCGACCATCGGCTGCATGCGCCAGAACATGTCGGGGGCGAGCACGGTGTACCCGTCGCTCGCGTATTGATCGGCCACGCCGCGTATATGCGCGTTGACGCCGAATATTTCCTGGATGAGCACGATGCCAGGCCCTTTGCCCGCCTTTTCCGCCTGGCGCGGCAGCGACAGATACGCCTTAAAGGTACCCCCGTCCTGCGCCTTGATGTCGATCCAGCGTGAACTCATATCCGCCTCCCGCGCCCGCATTGGAATTTATTTACGCCCCCAAGGCCCAATATATTGGCCCCGGGATAAATGCGCAAGCCATGGACGACACGCGCGCGCCGCCACACAGTCTCAATTGCGACAGGCTCTCACTTGCGCGGGCCCATTTGCTGAATAATCGCGCTACTCATGACCAACCGGGCGCTGTCCTAGGGCCTGGCCTTGCTCGGGATCGGCTTTCGCCGGCGCCGGAAAATTCAGGCGCAGACCGCAAGAATTCGATCAGCGCACTTGCGATTACAGCGGTGGGCGCTGCAAATGGTGGCTGGTCGCCTGCTGATATGCATGCGCCGCGCGCAATACCAGGTCCTCGCGCTGCATCGGTCCCACCATTTGCAGTCCGATGGGCATGCCATCGCCGGAAAAACCGCAGGGCACGGACAGCGCCGGCTGCTGCGTCAGATTGAAGGGAAAGGAAAAGGGCGTCCACCAAGTCCAGTCTTGCTCGCCGTCTGCGCGCTCCGGCGCCACCACGCCGACGGCGAAGGCCGGGATCGACGTTGCCGGCGTAAGCAACAAATCATACTTCTCATGGAAGCGTTTCATGTGCTCGCCCAGCGCGCCGCGCGCGTTGACAGCATCGAGATATTGCGCCAGCGTATGCTTCGAGCCGCTTTCGCAAGCTTGCCGCAAGCCGGGATCGAGCAGCGCGAATTTTTCCCTGGGCATGTTGCGCAAGAAATTGTAGGCACCCGCCGTCCAGTGCACCCAGAAGATCTGGCGGCAGTCGGCGAAACCCGGATCCACTTCTTCCACCGTCGCGCCCAGGCCCGCCAGCACCTTGACCGCGTCGGCAACCCGCGCTTCGACCTCGGCGTCCACGTGTTTCACGTAGCCCAGGCGCGGACTATAGGCAACCTTCATGCCTTTGACGCCCGCATCCAGCCCTTGGGTCCAGTCGATATTCGCATAAGGCAGGGCGGTCCAGTCGCGCGTATCGGGTTGCGACAATACGTTGAGCATCAGCGCGCAGTCGGCGATCGACCGCGCCATCGGACCGACGTGCGCGACGGTGCCAAAGGGTGACAGGGGCCAGGCCGGCACACGGCCGAAGCCGGCCTTGATCCCGGAGATACCGGCGAAGGAACAGGGGATGCGTATCGAACCGCCGCCGTCGGTGCCGACCGCGAGTTGACCCATTCCGGCGGCGACCTGCGCGGAGGCGCCGCCGCTGGAACCACCCGGCGTGCGCTCGGTGTTCCAGGGATTGCGCGTGATGCCGGTGAGCGCGCTGTCGGTCACACCTTTCCAACCGAATTCGGGCGTACAGGTCTTGCCCAGCAGCACCGCACCGTTTTCGCGCAGGCGCGCCGTCGCCGGGCCGTCTTCGCCCCACGGGCCGGCAGCATCTACCGACTTCGAGCCGCGCAGCGTCGGCCAGCCGCGCGTGAGGATCAGGTCTTTGATCGAGGCCGGCACGCCGTCCACCCAGCCCAGGGGCGCGCCTTTCGTCCATCGCGCTTCGGAAGCGCGTGCCGCCGCCAGCGCGCCTTCTTCGTCGACGAGGCAAAAAGCGTTCAGTCTCGGATTGAACTCGCGTATGCGCGCAAGCGCCGCCTGCGTGACCTCGACCGGCGACAGTTCTTTCGCGCGGTAGCGGCGCACCAGTTCAGTGGCGGAAGTGTAGGCGAGTTCCGTACTCATCATTGTTCCTTTCAAGCGACGCGCTTGAGTGCGGCGCCCAGCTTGTCCACCATTTCGTCGATGTGCGTCTTCTCGACGATCAAAGGCGGCGACAGCGCCAGCGTGTCACCCGCCGGCCGCACCAACAGGCCGTTGGCGTAGCAGTCGGTGAAAACATCGAACGCGCGCGCGCCGACCTTGCCCGGCCGCGCTTCGAGTTCGATCACGCCGATCATCCCCAGGTTGCGGATGTCGATGAGATTGCGCAGCCCTTTCAAGGAGTGCAAGGCCTGCTCGAAATACGGCGCCATCGCTGCGGCGCGCTCGAACAAACCCTCTTCTTGATACACATCGACGGTCGCACTCGCCGCGGCTGCGGCTACCGGGTGACCGGAGTAGGTGTAGCCATGGAACAATTCGATCGCCCCCTCCGACCCCTGCATGAAAGCGTCATAAACGCGATTGTGCGCGATCACGCCGCCCATGGGGATCGTGCCGTTGGTGACGCCCTTGGCAAAACTCATGAGGTCCGGTGTGACGCCGAAATAATCTGCGGCAAACGGTTTGCCCAGTCGGCCGAAACCGGTGATCACTTCGTCGAAAATCAGCAGGATGCCGTGCTTGTCGCAGATCGCGCGCAGGCGCTCTAGATAGCCCTTGGGCGGAATCAGTCCGCCGGTGGACCCGGCCACCGGCTCGACGATCACTGCGGCTATGTTGGATGCATCGTGCAAGGGGATGATGCGCTGTTCCAGTTCGTCGGCGAAATGCGCGCCCCACCCCGGCTGGCCGTGCGAGTAGGCCTGCTGCTCCAGGTCCCAGGTATGACGCAGATGGTCCACGCGCGGCAGCAGGTTCCCGAACGTCTTGCGGTTGTTGGTCATGCCGCCGACTGAAATGCCGCCGAAACCGGTGCCATGATAGCCGCGCTCGCGCCCGACCAGCACGGTGCGCGTACCCTCGCCGCGGGCGCGGTGGTAGGCCAGCGCGATCTTCAGTGCGCTGTCGACCGCTTCCGATCCGGAATTTGCAAAAAACACATGATCCATGCCCGACGGCGCAAGCGCGGCGATCTTCTGCGCCGCCTCGAACGCCTTCGGGTGGCCCATCTGAAAGGTGGGCGCAAAATCGAGCTGATCGAGCTGGGCTTTCACGGCATTGATGATTTTCTCGCGACCGTGGCCGGCGTTGACGCACCACAGGCCCGCCGTGCCGTCGAGCACCTTGCGCCCGTCGTGCGCGGTGAAATGCATGCCTTTCGCGCCCACCAGCATCCGCGGTGCCTGCTTGAACTGCCGGTTCGCCGAGAACGGCATCCAGAACGCGGAGAGATCTATGCCCAGTTCGGTTTCGATGCTTCCCATGATTTCACTCGCCTTATTTGTTTGCCTTGTCGATGAACTCGCCCAAGGCCTGGTTGAACAGGTCCGGTTGCTCCAGGTTGGAAAGGTGCGCGGCGGAAGGAATGATCACGAGCTTAGAACCCGGCAGCGCCCCGTGGATTTCCTCGGCCATGGCTACCGGCGTGCCGGGATCGTCCTTGCCAACAATGACCACGACGGGGCAGCTGATGTCCTTCAAGCGCGCCGTCAGATTGATTTTCGGAATCGCATGGCAGCAGCCGACAAAACCCTGCACGGGTGTGGCGCGGATCATTGCCGCCACTTTCTCGATGACTTCCGTTCTCTCCTTCCGGAACGTAGCGGTAAACCAGCGCTCCAGCGTAGGCACGACCATCGGCTCCATGCCCCGCGCCTCCACCGTCTTGATACGGTCCACCCAGGCACCGGCGGCTTCAGCCGGATAACGGCTGGTGGTGTCGCACAAGGCCAGACTCTTGAACATGCCAGGATACTTGAGCGCGTAGGTCTGGCCGATCATGCCGCCCATGGACAAGCCTACGAAATGGGGGGATTGCACGTCCAGCCCCCGCAGCAGGGCATGCAGGTCGTCGGCAAGCGCCTCCAGCGTATAGGCGCCGGCCGGCGCACTGCTTTCGCCATGGCCGCGCGTGTCGTAGCGCAGCACCTTGTAGCGCTTCGACAGGCGCTTCGCTTCCTCGTCCCACATGTGCAGATTGCAGGCTAGCGAGTGGCTCATGACCAACCAGGGGCCTTGGCCCTCGACGGTGTAATTGACGTCCATGCCGTTGACGGCGAATTTCATATCGGTTTCCTGTCAGTCTGATTGGCGGGTGTGAGGCCCTTATTTTGACAGACGCCGGCGCTTCGCGCCGCCGCTGCCCTTCGCTTTCGGCGCCCGCGGCACAAAGATCGCGAACGTGCCCAGCGCCTGCGCCACCTGCAGCCGTCCCACGCGTATATGCGATTCGAGGACTGCGATGCGACTACCCCGGTGCACCAGCCGCGTACTGCAGCGAATCTTGCCTTTGCTTACCGGCTGCAGAAAGTGGATCTTGATCTCCACGGTCGCGCAATACTCGCCGGGTGCAAGCGTCGTATGCAATGCCGCGCCCATCGCGGTATCGGCCATGGTGAACAACACGCCGCCGTGAACAACGCCGTTCGGATTGAGCAGTTCGGGCAGCACTTCGAGCGCGGCCGTGCTGGAGCCGCTGCCGCGCCGGCCCATCTGCAACGTGAAGCCGACGTGTTCGGCGAACGGGTTTTTCAATTCAAGCGCTCCGAAAAATGCGCATGCGGTGCGAACCCGCCAACCGCCATGCCGGGCCCCTAGGTCCTCTCTCGCGAGATGCCTACGACCTCCGAGATATGGCGAACGCTGCGCTTGATGCGCGCGAGATGCTGGCGATCGGCAACCTGCACGGTCAAATACATCTCGGTGTACGCGCCGCGCTCTTCATCCATGATGACGTTGTCGATGTTCGCGCCTGCCGCCGCGATCGCCCCCGCCACCTTGGCCAGCACGCCGCGCTGATTTTTCACCGAGAGGTGGATGCCAACGTCGAACTGGCGCGCGACCTCGGGCGCCCATTCCACGTCCAGCCACTTGTCCGGATCGGTACGCGACCTGGCCGCGGTCAGGCAGTCGTGCGTGTGGATGACAATGCCCTGGCCCTTTTTGATCGAACCGATAATGGGATCGCCGGGAATCGGCCGGCAGCACTTGGCGAACTGTACCGCCATGCCCTCGGAGCCGCGGATGACGATCGGCCCGGCGTTGACCTCCGCCAGCGACTGCTCCGAAGCGGCCAGCAGCCTTCTCGCCACCACGGCCGCGAGCCGCTTGCCCAATCCGATGTCGGCAAACAACTCCTCGCGCGACTTGGCGGTGATGTCGCGCAGCAACTTTTCCCATTGCTCATCGCCGATATCGACCAGATCCGTGTTCAGCGCCTGCAGCGACTGGCTCAGCAGTTTTTCACCGAGATCGGTCGATTCCGTATAGTGCATGGTCTTGAGGAAATGGCGGATGTGGGAGCGCGCCTTGCCGGTCTTCACGTAGTTGAGCCACGCGGGATTCGGCTTCGCGTGCACCGCGGTGATAATTTCAACGCGGTCGCCGTTCTTGAGTTCGGTCCGCAGCGGTGCCGGTTCGAGGTTGATCCTGGTGGCGACGCAACGATTGCCGATGTGGGTGTGCACGGCATAGGCGAAGTCCACCGCCGTAGCCCCGCGCGGCAGCGCCATGATCTTGCCCTTGGGCGTAAACACATAGACCTCGTCCGGAAACAGGTCCACCTTGATGTGCTCCAGAAACTCCGCGGCGTCGCCGCTTTCGCTCTGGATGTCGAGCAGCGATTGCAGCCAGGTGTGCGTCTTTTGCTGCAGTTCGTTGATATTGGCATCGGAGGTCTTGTACAGCCAGTGCGCCGCGACCCCGGCCTCCGCGATTCGGTGCATGTCCCGCGTGCGGATCTGGATTTCCAGCGGCATGCCGAACGGCCCGATCAGCGTCGTATGCAGGGCCTGATAGCCGTTGACCTTAGCGATCGCGATATAGTCCTTGAACTTCCCCGGCACCGGCTTGTACAGGCCGTGCAGCGCGCCCAGCGCGAGATAACATGCCGAGGCATTCTCGACCACGAGGCGAAAGCCATAGATGTCCAGCACCTGCGAGAACGACAGATTCTTCTCCAGCATCTTCTTGTAGATGCTGTACAGGTGCTTCTCGCGCCCGGTGACCTCGGCTTCGATGCCCGCCGCCGACAGGCACTGATTGATCTCCCCGAGGATCTTGCCCACCACCTGGCGGCGATTGCCGCGCGCAGATTTGGTCGCCTTGGCCAGAACGCGATAGCGCAGCGGGTAGAGGTGCGAGAACGCGAGTTCCTGCATTTCCTGATAGAGGCTGTTCAGCCCCAGCCGATTGGCGATGGGCGCGTAGATCTCAAGCGTCTCGCGCGAAATGCGACGGCGTTTGGCCGGCGGCACTGCACCCAAGGTGCGCATGTTGTGCAAGCGGTCGGCCAGCTTGATCAGGATGACGCGCACGTCGCGCGCCATCGCCAGCAGCATTTTGCGGAAATTTTCCGCCTGCGCGTCCTGCTGCGTCTGGAATTCGATCTTGTTTAGCTTGGACAGTCCGTCGACGAGGGAGGCGACCGGCTTTCCGAAGCGCCTGCTGATCTCCGCCTTGGAGACCTTGGTGTCCTCCATGACGTCGTGCAGCAGCGCGGCCATCAAGGCCTGCGGGTCCAGGTGCCAATCGGCGAGGATCCCGGCGACCGCCAGCGGATGCGAAATATAGGGCTCGCCCGAATCGCGATACTGTCCCTCGTGGGCCTTGCCGCTGAATTGGTAGGCCTCCTCTATGCGCTCGATGTCGGGCGGCTTGAGGTAGTGAGCCAGATTGCCGGTGAATTCAGCGAGCGCGTTCATGATCCTGGCGCGGCATGCGGGCGGGGAGTCCCGCCCGCTGTTTATGCGGCGTTCGACCGGTTGAGCATTTCCTTGCCGACTTTGCCGGCCGCGATTTCGCGCAGCGCGATGACTGTGGCCTTGTCCTTGTCCGGCTCGACCAGCGGCGTTGCCCCGTTGGTCAGTTGACGGGCGCGGTAAGTCGCAGCCAGCGTCAATTCGAAACGGTTGGAGATCAGCTTCATGCAGTCATCGACGGTGATACGAGCCATGGTATTCCTTGGTTAAGAGGCGCTCGCAACAATTTGCGCGCAGCCCCGGTAAGACGGGTGCGCCAGAGAACATCCCCCTGGCATTGCCACCTACTCAAAACTTGAAAACGTCTGGTTTGCGCGCGAGTTGGCGCGAATATACCAGCCTGGACGCACGCACGATTGCCGCAAGATCTCGACGCGCCTCCTCGAAGTCATTGTTAATAATAACATATTCAAACTCGGCTGCGTGGCTCATTTCGTCGGCGGCGACGGCGATCCGCCGCTGCACCACGTCTTCGCTATCCTGCCCCCGCCGGCGCATGCGCTGTTCCAGTTCAGCGATAGAGGGCGGCAGGACGAATATGCCTATGGTGTCGGGGACTATCCTGCGCACCTGCTGCGCCCCCTGCCAGTCGATTTCGAGCAGGATGTCATGACCGGCGGCGCGCTGCTCCCTTATCCAGGCCTCCGACGTTCCGTAGTGATTGCCGTGGACTTCGGCGCTTTCGAGAAACTCGCCGCGCTCGAGCATGCGCATGAATTGTGCCTTCTCGATGAAATGATAGTCGCGGCCGTCGACTTCTCCCGGCCGCGGCGCGCGCGTGGTGTAGGACACCGACAGATAAACGTCCCTGTCATCCTCCAGCAGCTTTGCGGTAAGGGTCGATTTGCCCGCGCCCGAGGGCGCGCTGATGATGAACAGGCTGCCGTTCATTCGATGTTCTGTATCTGCTCGCGCATCTGCTCGATCAGCAGTTTCAGCTCGATCGCGGCTTCCGACACTTCCCTGGAAACCGATTTGGACCCCAGGGTATTGGCCTCGCGATTGAGTTCCTGCATCAGGAAATCCAGGCGCTTGCCCGCCGCGCCGCCGGCATCGAGCACGCGCCGCACTTCCTGCAAATGCGCGGCCAAGCGGTTGAGTTCCTCGGCGACATCGACCTTGATGCCGAACACCGCGATTTCCTGGCGTATGCGCTCCTCGTCGTTCGAGGACAGCGCGTCGCGCAGCCGCGCCGCCAGCTTCTCCTGATAGGCGGCAACAGCCAGCGGCAGCAGCGGCGCCACCTTGTCCACCAGCGCCTGCATCGAGGTGACGCGTTCCAGAATCATCTCCCGAAGCTTGGCGCCCTCCCTGGCGCGCGTGGCGCAGAGGTCGATCAGCGCATCGCGCATCAGTTCGAGGCAGGGCTCGCGCAAGGCGTCGGCTGCAATCGCCGCATCGCCCAGCATGCCCGGCCAGCGCAGCACTTCGCCTACGCGCAAGGGCTGCGCCTCGGGCATCGAGGCGCGCACCTCCAGTTCCAGCACCCCGAGTTGCGCAAGCAGTTCCGTATTGAGCGACAGCAGCCGGCCGGCCGCCTGCGCCGGGGTAAAACTTACACGGCAATCGATCTTGCCGCGGCCGATTTTCGCCGCTATCAGTTCGCGCAGATTCTGTTCCAGCGGACGCAACTCCTCGACCACGCGAAACTGCAGGTCGAGAAAACGGTTGTTGACGCTTTTCAGCTCCAGAAACAGCGAGCCCTGCACGGTTTCCCGCGCCAGGGCTGCATATCCGGTCATGCTTTGAATCATGTGTGCCTGCGAAATTTGTGACGCGTTTGGCCGGGGATCTTTCCGCTCTAGGAGAATCGGGGGTTTTGCCGCGCAACTCCCCGCGATGGGAAACAATCCTGTCTGTGGACACGCTTTACATTACCGGCCCGTGAACCGAGAATGCGCGCAGCCACAATCGTCTTCAATGCAATCATAACAGAGGCCGCAAGCGCGCGATGCCGACGCAAGCCAACCAGCCGCTCCCCGACGGATATCAGCTGCAAAACTACCGTATCCGGGAGGTGCTTTCCTGCGGCGGATTTTCCATCGTCTATCTCGCCGACGATGAGAACGACGTGCCGATGGCGATCAAGGAATACCTGCCCTCGTCGCTCGCGCTAAGGAACGAAGGGGACGTGCTGCCCGCGATCGCCGAGGAAAACCTGGCCACGTTCCGCTATGGAATGAAGTGCTTCTTTGAAGAAGGCAAATCGCTCGCGGGTCTGTCGCACAACAACATCGTGCGCGTGCTGAACTTCTTCCGCGCCAACGAGACGGCGTACATGGTGATGCGCTACGAGCGCGGCCGGACCCTGCAGGAGCATATACGGCGCCAGCGCGGCGGCATCAAGGAAGAATTCATCCGCCGCGTCATTGCCCAGCTGCTCAACGGACTGCGCGAAGTCCACACGAACAAGCTGCTGCACCTGGACATCAAACCGGCCAACATCTACATCCGCAACGACGGCTCGCCGGTACTGATCGATTTCGGCGCGGCGCGACAGACGCTCACCGAGCAAACGACCAGTCTGAGCCCGATGTTTACGCCGGGTTTCGCCTCGCCCGAGCAATACCGCAATCGGGAGCTGCTGGGGCCGTGGAGCGACATCTACAGCATCGGTGCGGCCATGTATTCCTGCATCGCCGCAGACATGCCGCCGCCCGCCGACCAGCGCCTGGACAAGGATAGATACGTGCCGGCGAGAAAACAGTGGGCCGGCAGGTACTCCGACCACCTGCTGCAGACCATAGACTGGTGCCTGCGTCTGGATCACCTGCGCCGGCCGCAAAGCGTGTTTGCATTGCAGAAGGTGTTGTTGCGCGAGCGCGACCCGACTGCGTCCCTGACTTCGCGCACCGCGGGTTTTCGCGACCTGGTGCAAAAACTCTCCAACTGGCGCCCGGGAAGCTGAGTCCGACCATGCAATTCTCGATCTACCAGGAGAGCAGGCGCGGAGCGCGCAAGTCCAACCAGGACCGCATCGCCTATTGCTACAGCCGCGATGCGCTGCTGATGCTGGTCGCCGACGGCATGGGCGGGCACCTGCACGGCGAACGCGCGGCGCAGATCGCGATGCTGCACATCACCGAGGCATTTCGGCGCGAGGCCGCGCCCGGTCTGAGCGATCCCGCCTCCTTCCTGCACCGGACGCTCACGGATGCGCATCGCGCGATCGTCCGCAATGCCGAGGAGAGCGGGCTGCCCGAGTCGCCGCGCACCACCTGTGTCGCATGCGTCGTGCAGGACAACACCGCTTTCTGGGCGCACGCCGGCGACTCGCGCCTGTACTATATCCGCGACGGAAAGGTGCTTGCGCGGACCAAGGATCATTCCCTGGTGCAGCAGCTGATCGACAGCGGACGCATACGCGAGGAGGCGGTTGCGGCGCACCCGGACCGCAACCGGATTTTCAATTGCCTCGGTTCGCAGCGCCTGCCGCGCGTGGACCTGTCCGGAGAGATGCCGCTGAGCGCAGGCGACACACTGATTCTGTGTTCCGACGGGCTGTGGGGTCCCCTGTCCGAAAAAATAATCAGCAGCGCAGTGCTAAACATGGGCATCATGCAGGGAATTCCGGATCTGCTCGACGATGCGGAACGGCGTGCCGGTCGCGATTGCGACAATATCTCGGTGGTGGCCCTGACCTGGGAAGAACAGATCCAGGCCGCGCGTCCGGACCGGACACGGAAACAGGGAACGGCCCCGGTCAGCGTCGTAACACCGCCGCAGATCGAGCCGCCGCCGGCGGCGGAAGCCGAGGCGCAAAGCGATTACCTTTCAGACGAAGAAATCGAACGCGCCATCGAGCGGATTCGAAACGCACTTAAAGGGCAGACCCATGACAAGACCTAGCATGCGCAACTTCGATCAGTTGCGCGACGTCCGCATCACACGCAATTTCACCAAACACGCAGAAGGCTCCGTCCTGGTCGAGTTCGGCGATACCAAGGTGCTGTGCACCGCAAGCGTGGAGGAAAAAGTCCCGGGATTCCTGCGCGGCCAGGGACGCGGCTGGCTCACGGCTGAATACGGCATGCTGCCGCGCGCCACCAACACCCGCACCGACCGGGAAGCCGCCCGTGGCAAACAGTCCGGCCGTACGCAGGAAATCCAGCGCCTGATCGGCCGCAGCCTGCGCGCGGTGGCTGATCTGTCGCTGCTGGGCGAGCGTACCGTCAAGATCGACTGCGATGTGATCCAGGCAGACGGCGGCACGCGTACCGCGAGCATCACCGGCGCGCATGTGGCCGTTCACGACGCGGTCACGCTGCTGCTGCAGCGCGGCCTGATCGCAAAGACGCCGCTGCGCGATTTCGTCGCGGCGGTCTCGGTCGGGGTATACCAGGGCGTCGCGGTGCTCGACCTTGATTATGCCGAAGATTCGGACTGCGACACCGACATGAACGTGGTCATGACCGGATCGGGCGGCTTCGTGGAGGTACAGGGCACGGCCGAGGGCGCGCCGTTTTCGCGCCGGGAAATGGACGCTCTGCTGGCGCTCGCCGAGACCGGCATCGCGCAACTTGTCACAAGGCAGAAACAGGCACTCGGACTGGCGTGATGCCCGCGATTGCATTCGTCGCGTAAGCGGGCCGCGGCGACGCCGGCGTAAAATGTCCCCATGAAGAAACTCGTCATCGCCAGCAGCAACGCCGGCAAGCTGCGCGAAATCGGGGCCATGCTCGGACCACTGGGATTCGAAATCCTGACGCAGGCGGATCTGGGCATCGCCGACGCAGAAGAGCCGCACCCCACTTTCATCGAGAACGCGCTTGCGAAAGCGCGCCACGCGGCGCAAATCGCGGGCCTGCCGGCGCTGGCTGACGATTCCGGGGTTTGCGCGCTCGCACTGGGCGGGGAGCCCGGCGTGCATTCGGCGCGTTATGCCGGCGATGCCGAGCGCCGCGAGGAGCGCGACGCGCGCAACAACGCGAAGTTGATCGCGGCGCTGGATTCCAGCGCCGACCGCCGCGCCTACTACTACTGCGCCATGGTGCTCGTGCGCCACGCCGCCGACCCGCAGCCGCTGATCGGCGAAGGTTACTGGTGGGGCGAGATCGGTACTGCGGCGCGCGGCAGCAACGGCTTCGGCTACGATCCGTATTTCTTTCTGCCAGCTCTGGGAAAGACCGCCGCCGAGCTCGGCGCCGAAAAAAAGAACCGCCTTTCGCACCGCGGCCAGGCTTTGCGCCAGCTGGTGGAAAAACTGCGCGCGTTCCCCTGATCCGAACTGCTGTTTCCAGCCGCGCCCATGTCCGTCGAGCACGCCAGCTTCGTTTCACCGCCGGGGACGACCGGGCTGAAGGCGCTGCCGCCCCTGTCCCTCTACGTGCACATCCCCTGGTGCGTGCGCAAATGCCCCTACTGTGATTTCAATTCCCACGAGGCCCGGGGCGAGGCGCCGGAGCAGGACTACGTGCGCGCCTTGATCGCCGACCTGGAACTCGCGTTGCCGCAGATCTGGGGCCGACGCGTGTACTCCGTATTCTTTGGCGGGGGCACGCCCAGCCTGTTCTCCGCGCGCGCGATCGAAACCCTGCTGGACGCCTTTCGCGCCCGGCTCAATCTCGCCGCCGACGCCGAAATTACCATGGAAGCCAATCCGGGCACCTTCGAGTCGGCCAGGTTTCGCGACTATCGCGCCAGCGGGATCAATCGCCTATCGATCGGCATCCAGAGCTTCGATCCGGCAAAGCTGCAGGCGCTCGGACGCATTCATGACGATGCGGAGGCACGCCGCGCGATCGGTATCGCGCAGGCGCATTTCGACAACATCAACCTCGACCTGATGTACGCCCTGCCGCAGCAGACGCTGCACGAAGCCGGGCAGGACATGGACACGGCGCTAGCCTTCGGCACCAGCCACGTATCCGCTTATCACCTCACACTGGAACCCAACACCCTGTTTCACCGAAATCCGCCGCCGCTACCGGACGCTGAGACTGCCGCCGACATGCAGGACATGATCGAGGAGAAGCTCGCCGGCGCCGGTTTCGTTAATTACGAGACCTCCGCCTTCGCCCGACCGGGACGCGAATGCCGGCACAATCTCAATTATTGGCGCTTCGGCGACTACCTGGGCATCGGTGCGGGCGCGCATTCCAAACTTTCCTTTCACGATCGCGTGATTCGTCAAGTGCGCCACAAGCAGCCGCGCGCCTATATGCAAGGCGTCGTCGCCGAATCGCATGTACAGCAGGAACACACCGTATCGCGCAAGGACCTGGGTTTCGAATTCATGATGAACGCGCTGCGTCTGACCGGGGGCTTCGAGACGGCGCTGTTCGCCGAACGCACCGGCCTCGCCCTCACCGCGGTGGAGCAGCCCTTGCGGGAAGCGGTGCAGCGTGGTCTGATAACGCGTGACCATATGCGCATCGCGCCCACAAAGCGCGGGCAGCGGTTTTTGAACGACTTGTTGCAACTGTTTCTGCCGGTCGGCGGGAATGACGCAACCAGCACCTGAAGGGGGACGACATGAACTGGACCGGACTGATCATTCTTCTCGTGATTCTCGCGGCGCCTTTCCTCTGGGGCATCTCGATTTACAACGGCCTGGTCGCATTGCGCAACCGCTTCAAGAACGCGTTCGCCCAGATCGACGTACAGCTGAAGCGCCGCTACGATCTGATCCCCAATCTGGTGGAGACGGCGAAGGCGTACATGGCGCACGAGCGCCAGACGCTGGAAGCGGTGATCTCGGCGCGCAACACGGCGGTCGGCGCCAACCAGCGCGCCGCGGCCAACCCCGCGGATGGCGCGGCGATCCAGGGTCTCGCCGCGGCGGAGGCCGGGCTCTCGGGTGCGCTCGGGCGCCTGTTCGCGCTGTCCGAGGCCTATCCGGATCTCAAGGCGAACCAGAACATGATGCAACTGTCGGAAGAACTCACCAGCACCGAGAACAAAGTGGCATTCGCGCGCCAGGCGTTCAACGACATGGTGATGAGCTACAACACCCGCGTAGAGTCGTTCCCGGACAACATCATCGCCGGCTGGTTCCAGTTCAAATCAGCCGAACTGCTGCAGGCGACCGAATCGGCGGAAGAGCGCAAAGCGCCCAAGGTATCGTTCAGCTAAGCGCGCCAGCCGGATCGGCTGCGGCACCGCGATGAATTTCTTCGAGCAGCAGGACGCGGCGCGGCGCCACACCACGCGCCTGGTCGTATTGTTCCTGCTGGCGGTGGCGGCGATCGTCATCGCCGTGAACATCGTGGCTGCGCTGGCATTTGTGGGCGTGTCCGCAGACGCGGCGAAGCACGGCGCGCGCATCCCGGCGCCAGCGTCCTTTTACGCAATGGTGACCCTCGCCACGCTGGCATTGATCGCCGGCGGCAGCCTGGTGCAGATGAGAAGACTCGCCGGCGGCGGCGCGGCCGTGGCGGTCATGATGGGCGCAAGACCGGTATCGCGCGACAGCACCGACGCGGACGAGCGCAGGCTGCTGAACGTGGTCGAAGAGATGGCGATTGCCTCGGGCACGGCGGTGCCGCAGGTTTTCGTCATGGACGAGCAGCAAACGATCAACGCCTTCGCCGCGGGCTTCTCCCCCGATCAGGCCGCCGTGGTGGTCACGCGCGGCACGCTGGAAACGCTCAACCGCGACGAACTGCAGGGGGTGATCGGGCACGAATTCAGCCATATCCTGAATGGCGACATGCGCCTCAATCTGCGTCTGATGGGGGTGCTGGGCGGCATACTCCTGCTGACTACACTGGGACGCATCCTCGCGCGATCCTCGTCGCGCAGCAATAGCAAGGGTTCCGCTTTGGTTCTGCTCGGCATCGGATTGATCGTGATCGGCTTCGTAGGGGTTTTCTTCGGCAGACTGATTCAGGCGAGTGTGTCGCGCCAGCGCGAATTCCTCGCCGACGCTTCCTCGGTGCAGTTCACGCGCAACCGCGATGGCATAGGCGGAGCGCTCGCGAAAATCGGCCGCGCCGGATCGCTCGTCGACAATCCGAGCGCCGAAGCGGCGAGCCACATGTTCTTCGGCGAGGCAATCACTTCCAGTTTCGGCAGCCTCATGGCGACCCACCCGCCCCTGCGCGAACGGCTGGAACGCATCTACGGTCGCCCCGTGGCGATCAGCGACATCGTGTCACGCTCCGCTCCGGTCTTGCCGGAGCCTGCCGAAGCCGCGGCGGTGAGCGCATTTGCCGGCGGCAAGGAATTCGGCCGCAGCGCCGGCGCGCAAGCGCAGCCGGTGATGAAAACCGGGGCCAACGCGGTCATCGCTTCCATGGGCGAACTGTCAACCCGGCATGTCGATTACGCCCAGTCGCTGCTCGACTCGCTGCCGCAACATGCGCGCGCGCTCACGCGCGATACGGCGGGCTCGAAGCATGCGATGTTCGGCCTGGTATTTGCGTTTGACGGACCGGCGACGGCCGCACAGATGGATTTGTTGCGCGCGGGCCGCGAAGACGCGGAACAGGTAGCCAAGGTCGCCGCCGAAGTGCAAGGTCTCGGGAAGATCGCACGCCTGCCGCTGATCGCGCTCGCCACGCCTACGCTGAAAAGCCTGCCGCCGGCAGAGCGCGCGGCGTTTCTGGTACTGCTGCAGCAACTGATCGCCGCCGATCGTCGCGTCACGCTGGAGGAATTCGTGGTTGCGACCATGCTCGAAGCGGCGCTGGGCGAGCGCGCCGGACGCGCCGTCAATGCGGACTACCGCAAGCTGGAGCAGCTTGCAGAAGAGGCGCGCCTGATCCTGTCTCTGGTCGCGCATGCGACCAACGGCAACAATGCCGTCTCTTTCGAGCACGGCCTGAAGGAACTCGGCATCCCGCTCACCCTGCTCGACGCGCGTGCCGTAAATTTCGGCGCGGTAAAAACGGCGCTCGGTCGCCTCAACCGGCTGGCGCTGATGCAAAAACCGCGTTTGGTAAAGGCGTTGGTGCAATGCGCACTCGCAGACGGCGAACTCTGCCTGACCGATGCCGAACTGCTGCGCGCGATTTGTTCTACACTGGATTCGCCGCTGCCGCCTTTTTTCGAGGCGATGCCCTATGCTGCATGAGCACTCTCGACCGCCGACACCCGGGCGGTTGATCCCATAAGTTTTCCAAGGAGAAATCATGGCAAAGCGACTGAGCCCGGCCCTGCAGCAGGTCAAGGCGCTGACTTTCGATGTGTTCGGCACCGTGGTCGACTGGCGCGGCAGCATCAGCCGAGAAGGTCGCAAGCTCGGACAGGCGCTGGGCGTGCGCGCGGACTGGACGGCGTTCGCCGACGCCTGGCGCGCCGGTTACCAACCGGCGATGCAAGAGGTGCGTTCGGGCAAACTGCCCTGGACCAACATCGACGGACTGCACCGCCGCATCCTCGAGCGCATCCTGGATGAATCCGGCCTCGACATGCTGAGCGACGAAGAAAAGGACCACCTCAACCGTGCCTGGCACCGGCTTTCGCCCTGGCCCGATTCCGTGCGCGGCCTGAGGCGCCTGAAAAAAGGCTACCTCATCACCACGCTGTCCAACGGCAACGTCAGCCTGCTCACCAATATGGCGAAGCACGCTCGCCTGCCCTGGGATTGCGTGCTCTCAGCCGAACTGTTCCATCACTACAAACCCGATCCGGAAGCCTATCTGGGCGCAGCGGCCATGCTCGGCCTCGCGCCGCATGAAGTGATGATGGTCGCGGCGCACAAGAACGATTTGCACGCGGCGCAGAAAGCTGGGCTGCGCGCCGCATTCGTGCAGCGACCACTGGAGTTCGGAGACCCGAAGAAGAAAGACCTGAAACCGGAAAAGGATTTCGACGTTAATGCCGCCGACTTCATCGATCTCGCGGCGAAGCTGGGTCTGTAATTTTGACGCCCCCATTTCGCGATTGAACTTGCCTGGTGCAAGGCTTTGTCAAACGCGGCCTGATCAAAGACTAGACCACCAACGCCACCTGCGCCGCCTATTGGCCCGCGGTGGCCTTGGCGACGAAATCGGCGACGGCGTCCATCTGTTGTGCAGTCAGCTTGCCGGCAAACGGCGGCATGACGCCAAGGCCGTTTTTCACTGCGTCCATCACGCGCGCCTTGTCGGGCTTGAGTTCGTCGAGCGACGGACCAATGGTGCCGGCCGCGCCGGCCGCCTTAAGGGTATGGCAGATCGCGCAGGCCGGCTGCGCGATCTGAGTAAAGACGTTCTTGCCGAGTTCGTCAGCGCGCGCGGAAAGAGGCGGGGCAAGCAGAAGAGCAAGCCCCGCGACCAACGCGATCCTCACGCTACTTTCACCTTGACAGCATGATCGCGCCAGCCGTTGTGACCATAGCCGCGATGGTTCTCGACCCGCAGTTCAGGCTGTACCTCGCCGTCATCGGCAATGGCTCGGCTCGTGATGGTGTATGAACCGGGCGCCAGGCGCACCGGCAGCACGAAATCGCGCCAGGCATAGCGTCCAAGGTTCGGGCCGATGAACCGGGCCGCGTGCCAGGTCTTTCCGCCGTCGATGGAAACCTCGACGGCATTCACCGGACTGCCACCGGAAAATGCTACGCCGTGCACCTGCACCATGCCTGCGCGCACGGGCTTAGAGTCATCGGCAGGGTGGGTAATGAACGACTTGAGGTTCATCTCCCACATCGACGGCTGGTCCGGCGCGCCTTTCACGCCAATGTCTCGCACGCGATAGCCGGCGGTCTGGATGTGCGCGTGGGTCTCCTCTACGGTAAAAGCAACGCGCTTAACATATTTCACATTGTTCACGCCGTAGTAGCCGGGGATGATCATGCGCAGCGGCCCCCCGTGCGCGAGCGGAAGCGGCCGGCCGTTGAGTTCCCATGCAAGGATTGCCTCTTCCATCGCCGTCCAGGGCACCGACCGTTCGACCATCACCTTCTTCGGATCCAGGCCCGCCGGGATGGTCTCGCCACCGGAACTGGTCATATAGCTCATGCCACCGCGCACGCCGCCGAGTTCTTCCACCAAGGCCTTCACCGGCACGCCGCTCCACAGAGTGTTGCCGGCGGCGCCGACCTTCCATTGGGAGCCACTCGTCTTGTGTGCGAAGAATCCGCGGCCGTTACCCGAGCACTGCAGCACCATCGATACGCTGGCGAGACCCATGCCCTTTAGATCGCCGACAGTGAACTTGCGCGGATTCGCAACCCCGTCGATCTCGACCACCCACGCGTCCGGATTCGCCGTGACCGAGGCGTTGGGAGTCTCCAGGTTGTTGCGCGCAAACAGGATATCGGTGTCGGTGATGCCGCTGGTACCAAAAGCATCGCGCCGCGTCTCGACGGTCTTCGAACTATGGACGATAACGCGGCTCGCATCCTTGAACGCCGCAAAGGGTGGCAGCGGCTTGCTTCCGGCTGCCTGTGCAAAGCCTGCCGGGCTCCATCCGCTAAGTCCGGCGGCAACACCGCCTGCGCCGGCAACAAGCAGCCTGCGGCGGTTCAGGTTCGTTTCGGGTTTCAGCTTATCCATTCCCATCCTCCTCGTTGTTAACAACATTTCGCATCAAGATACCTTGGTCGCAGCAGTGCTTCGGTGCCAGTTATAAAGCTGCGGCAAAGGCAAAGTCGCCTTGGGATCCAGAAATACGGCAAAAAAATGCTCCCCGGTTTCTCTATGCCGGGTCGCTAACGCTTGTAATCGCACAATTAGCTGATCCACTGCATCGGGCACGCTGCGCATATGTGCATCGAAGCCGCTAAACAGCAGCACTAGACCATCGGCGCCCGCGTGAGCCGCCTCCGTTGCGATGTTGTTAAGCGCGCTGCCGGGAATTCCCTGGAGCGCAATGCGACTGAGCGAAAAGCGGTTTAGCGCCACCGCTTCTTCGAGCGCTACCGTCGACTCTACGCGGTATACACCCGAGCGCTGCGCATCGATCAGCCGCTCCGCAAGCTTTCCCATCCTTCCCCCTGTATGCGCTTATATTTACTTATGCGCCTATAAATACGCTTATATATATACGCTTATGCTTTTTTTTGAGTTTGTCACACAGTCCAATATGATGCAATCCCCAATCGACAGGAGCCTTGGCAGCCGCGATTGTTCGGGGAGCTTCAAGACATTCGTCTCGCCTTTTCCGTGACGCTACCGGGCGACGCGATGCCTTCGAGTATCGGACACTCTGGCCGCTCGTCACCGTGGCAGTGCGCGGCAAGATGGTCCAGCGCTTTCACCATCGCCCGCATCTCCGCGATTTTCGCCCTGAGTTGCACAACGTGCGCCGTTGCGAGTCGCTTCACTTCCTTGCTGGGCCGGCGTCCACGCCAGAGCAGCAGCAGCTGTTTGATTTCCGCCATCGAAAACCCCAGGGACCGAGAGCGCCTGACGAAGCGCAGAACATGCACGTCATTCTCTGTATAGACGCGGTAGCCGGAGAGGCTGCGCCCTGCCTTCGGAATGACGCCGATCGACTCGTAGTGTCGTATCATCTTGGCGGTAACGCCCGATGCTGCGGCAGCTTCTCCGATGTTCATGCCACCTCCCTCAATGGTGTGCATGCGCTACCGCATGGCCCATGCCGCGCGCAATCAGCCAACGGTTTACCGGGAATGCCGCTACCGCAGCGATTGCCAGCGCGACCGTCATACTGCCCCAAAACAGGAACGAATCAAGCGTCGCGTCCATCGCGCCGGGCACGACCAGCATGACCAGATTGTCGACAACTTCCATGACGGCGATCGATGCGCTATCAGCGGCGAGCGCAAGTCGCGCGGCCTGCGCGGACTTCATTCCAGCGCGCAGCAGCGGCAATATGGTCATGGCGTAGCCGGAGATGAATGCCAGCACGGTTGCGAGCAGAATGGTCTCGAAGTTGCTCAAGCCGAGCGCGGTGCCAATCACCATACCGGCCACTTCGCCGATCGCACAGCCGGCGAGACAGTGCAGCGTCGCCATCCAGGCAACGCGGCTCAGCGACTGGCCACCGTGCGCGCCGTGCTGGCCATGGTGGCGGTGATGATCGTGGGGCGGTATGTACCCCGCCTCGTGGTGTTCTGTCAGGTTCATGCTGTGTCTCATGGTATCGCTCCTTAAAGTGGTTGAAAGCGGCGCCATGGTCAAGCTTCCCATTATGGGAAGGTCAAGCGAAATTTTCTGGTCGGCGGGCATGTCAGAATAGTCATTAAACAACAATCGGTTATCCAACAGGACCGGCGCGATTTGCACAAGCTGTCAGGTCAAACAGTCCTCCCCCAAACCGCTTCCACATTGACCATTTGACAAAATCGGGCGGCGGCAATGAGTCTAGCGCCACGCTACGCCGCTGATGAAATCGGTCGTTCGTTTAGGTGATCCAGCCTGCCAACGTCGGCAACCATCGCTACATCAGCCGTTCAAATGAGCCAACACCATCGGGAGTGATGGGCGACTTTCTGTCTTTGTGCAGAAGTGCCAAACGACTGCTCGACTCTAATACCTGCCCTTGAACCTCTGATGGATCGACAGACAGGAGTGGGTCTAACCGGGACCGTTAGCATCTCCCTCTCGTCCTCAATTTCAGCCGACTGCGTTCCGCAACGCAGTATGGTTTTCGGGAATCAATCACCTTGATACCAATTAACCGCGTTCGGGGAAACTATGCCAAGCGGATACTGCGACGACCTAAATCTTTCTAAAAATGATATCCCACACACCGTGACCGAGCTTCAGTCCGCGGTTCTCGAACTTGGTCAGCGGCCGGTAATCGGGGCGCTGCGCGTATCCCGCCGTGGTATTGGCGAGTGTGGGCTCGGCGGCGAACACCGCGAGTATCTGCTCCGCGTACTCCTGCCAGTCCGTTGCGGCATGCAGGTAGGCGCCCGGCGCGAGGCGCGACGCCAGTAGCGCGACCAATCCGGGCTGGATCAGCCGGCGCTTGTGGTGGCGTTTCTTGGGCCAGGGATCGGGAAAGAAAATGTGCGCGCCGGCCAGCGCTGCGGGCGCGATCATATGCTCCAGCACCTCGACCGCGTCGTGCTGGATCAGGCGCAGGTTCGCCAACTCTCCCTCCGCAATCAGTTTGAGCAGGCTGCCGACACCCGGCGTGTGCACTTCGATGGCTAGGTAGTTGTTCTCCGGGTGTGCCTTCGCGATCAAGGCGGTGGTCTCGCCCATGCCGAAACCGATTTCGAGTATGGTCGGCGCGCTGCGTCCGAATATCTGCGCGAAATCCAGCGCACCCGGCGCGTAGGGAATGCCGTAGACCGACGACAGGGTGTCGACCGCACGCCGCTGCGCATTGGACACGCGGCCCTGACGCAGCACGAAGCTGCGTATCGGCGGATGCGAAGGTTCACTCATCGGAAATAGCGTCGCCGGGACCGCGCCCGGCACACCTCAGGCGGCTTTGCCGATGACGCCGCCGGTGGGCGAGCTGGGCGCGGCCGCATAGAGTTTCTTGGGCATGCGACCGGCGAGCCAGGCCTCGCGCCCGGCCTCTACCGCTTTTTTCATCGCCTGCGCCATGAGCACCGGATTTTTCGCCGCGGCGACTGCCGTGTTCATGAGCACGCCGTCGCAGCCCAGTTCCATGGCGATGGCGGCATCGGACGCCGTACCCACGCCGGCATCGACTATCACCGGCACTTTGGCGTCTTCCAGGATCAGCTGCAGATTCCAGGGATTGAGTATGCCCATGCCCGATCCGATCAAGGAGGCGAGCGGCATCACCGCGACGCAGCCGATTTCCTCCAGGCGTTTGGCCAGGATAGGATCGTCGCTGCAGTACACCATCACCTTGAAGCCTTCCCGCACCAGGGTTTCGGCGGCCGTGAGCGTTTCCATCATGTTGGGAAACAGGCTCTTCGGATCGCCCAGCACTTCCAGCTTCACCAGTTCGTGGCCGTCGAGCAGCTCGCGCGCGAGGCGCAGGGTGCGCACCGCGTCGTCGGCCGTGTAGCAGCCTGCGGTATTGGGCAGGTAGGTGTATTTCGACGGGGGCACGGCATCGAGCAGCGAAGGCTCGTTCGCATTCTGGCCGATATTCGTGCGGCGGATCGCCACCGTGACGATCTCGGCCCCGCTCGCTTCGATCGCGCGGCGTGTCTCGTCGAAATCCTTGTACTTGCCGGTACCGATGAGCAGGCGCGAATGGTAGGACTTGCCGCCGATAATAAGAGAATCGTTCATGTTTGCTCTCGCTTTACTCCAGCATAAAAGGTTCAGCCGCCGCCGACTGCGACCACGATTTCCAGCTGGTCGCCCTCGGCCAGCGCCGTCTGCGCGAAACGGCTGCGCGGCACGATCTCGCCGTTGCGCTCGACCGCCACGCGCTTGCCCGCCAGTTGCAGGCGCTCGAGCATGGCTGCAATGTCGGTATTGGGGTCGAAGCGCTGGGCGGCGCCGTTTACCTTGACTTCAATCACTATCGGAACCTGTGTGAGCGGGCGGATCCAGCCGCGACCGGGCTGTAGCGCAAGCCACGCCCCGGTTTCGGCAGGCCAGCGTTCTGTCGCGGAACCGCGTCCGCGACTATGCTGATTTTACGTCAGTTCACTCCGCGGGTCATTAGCACAGCGCAAACGCCGCCACGATAGCGGCCTCCCCTCAGAGCTCAGAGCACGGACAGGCGCCGGCTGCGCAGCAGGAGCATCAGCAGGGCGGCCGCGGAAAAAACCGCGCCGGCATAGAACGTGACGCCCGGTCCCAGCCGGTCCCACAGCAGGCCCGCGAGCACGCTGGCCACGAGCATAGCGATGCCGCTCGCCAGGTTGAAAAATCCAAAAGCCGTGCCGCGCAAATGCGCAGGCGCCGTATCCGCGACCATGGTTGCGAGCAGTCCCTGGGTCATGCCCAGATGCAGGCCCCACAAGGCCACGCCTAAGGCGACAGCGGCCAGCCCCTGCGCTTGCGCCAGCACCAGATCGGCGGCGATCAACACGATGAGGCCGGCGGCGAGCAGCTTCATGTGGCTCATGCGGTCGGCGAGTTTTCCCAGTGGATAGGCGGAGAGCGCGTACACCAGGCTCATGACCACCAGCACCATCGGCGCATAGCTGTCGGGCAGACCCTGTTGCTGCGCGCGCAGGATCAGGAAGGCCTCGCTGAAACGGGCGAGGGTAAACACGCCGCCCACCGCGACCACGAACCAGTAGGCATTGCCCATCTCCTGCAGCGTCGCCCATTGGATCCGCGCGGCCGGTTTGGGCGGCGCAGTTGCGGCGTGTTCCTGTACCCCGAACACCAGCAGCAGCACGGCGATGAAGGCTGGAATCAGGGCGAACCAGAATACCGTCCGGAAATCCCCCGCCCAGATGAGCATCAGTCCGATACCGAGCAAGGGGCCGAGAAACGCGCCCACCGTATCGAGCGACTGCCGCAGGCCATAGGCCGCACCGCGTATTTCCGGCGGTGCGAGATCGGCGACGAGGGCGTCGCGCGGCGCGCCGCGTATGCCTTTGCCGATGCGGTCGATGAAGCGCGCCGCGAGCACCCAGTTCACCGTCAATGCCAACGCGAACAGCGGCTTGGACAATGCGCCGAGGCCGTAGCCCATCACCGCCAGCGCCTTGCGCTTGCCCAGGTAATCGCTGAGCACGCCCGAGAAAACCTTGACGATCAAGGCGGTCGATTCCGCGATGCCTTCGACCATGCCCACCGCAAACGCACTCGCGCCCAGGGCGGTGACCATGAACACCGGCAGCAGCCCGTGTATCAGTTCGGACGAAACGTCCATGAACAGGCTGACGAAGCCCAGCATCCAGATGCCGCGCGGCATGGCGGGAGATTTTTTCAGGATCTTCACGGCCCGATCACCTCAATTGACGGCGGCTACTCCCCCGCCGTCCGGCTAACGCCCGAATCGCTTCACCACGGTCATGAGTTCGTCGATCGCCGCCTCGCCGTTGCCCGAGCGGATCGCGGAGCGCACGCAGCCCTTGGTATGGCTCTCGAGCAGCTGCAGGGCGAGTGCGTCCAGTGCCGACTGGATCGCCGAAATCTGCGTGAGTACGTCCACGCAGTAGCGGTCCTCTTCGACCATTTTCGCCACACCCCGCGTTTGCCCCTCGATGCGGTTCAAGCGCTTCAACAGGGCCGCCTTGTTGGGCTGCACTACGCCATGTTCGGCGTGGTGCTCGCACTCAACGGCGTCAGGCTGCGACTTCAAATCCCGCCTCCACGACGCTGCGCTTCAGCTGCTCGAGCTGCACCTTGCCCGGATCGAATTCGACGACTGCGTTTTTCTTTTCCAGCGACACATCGGCTTTCGCGACGCCGTCCTGCGCCTTCAGTACATTGGTTACGCTCTTCACGCAGCCACCGCAAGTCATGCCTGAAATTCCCAGTGTTACTGTTTCCATATCGATCTCCTGTTTGTGATGCGTTGATTTGACCACTAGAAAAACTTAAGCGCGCCGCCAGCGCCGCAACAGCAGCGAGTTGCTGACCACCGACACCGAAGACAAGGCCATCGCCGCGCCGGCAATCACCGGATTCAGCATCCCCGCAGCGGCAAGCGGGATGCCGAGCACGTTGTAAATAAAGGCGAAGAACAGGTTCTGCCGTATCTTTTTCAGCGTAGCGCGCGACAGGCTGATGGCGTCGACCACCGAGAGCAGGTCGTTGCGCATCAGCGCGATGTCCGCCGCTTCGATGGCGACATCCGAGCCCGCGCCGATGGCGAAGCTCACGTCGGCCGCCGCGAGCGCGGGCGCATCGTTGACCCCGTCGCCGACCATGCCGACCACCTGACCGGCCGACTTGAACTCGGCGACTGCCGCGGCCTTGTCCCCGGGGAGCACCTGCGCCTTGTAGTTGGCTACGCCGGCGGCCTCGGCAATCGCTTTCGCCGTCTCGGCGTTGTCGCCGGTCAGCATCACCACGTCAATGTCCATGGCGCGCAGCTTGCCCACGGCTTCCCGGGAGCTTGCGCGCAGCTTGTCGGCAATGGCGAGATAGCCGAGCACGCGTCCGCCGCCGCCGACCGCGATGACGGTCTTCCCCTGACCGACGAGCGGTCCGATCGCGGCGGCGTCGATCGCCAGGCCTTCATGCGTCAGAAACTCCGGTGCGCCCAAGAGCAGCGTCTGTTCGCCGCCGAGCGCGGGAACGTCGACCATCGCCTGTACGCCCTTGCCCGTGACCGAATTGAAATCGCGTATCGGCGCCGCTGTGATGCCCTTCTGTTTTGCATACTCGAGCACGGCGTGGGCGAGCGGATGCGCCGAACCCGACTCCAGGCCCGCAGCGGCAGCGATCAGATCCTGCTCGGAAATTCCCGCGGTCGGAACCACATCGGTCACCACCGGTTTGCCCTCGGTCAGCGTGCCGGTCTTGTCGACGATCAGGGTGCGGATTTTCTCGGCCTGCTCCAGCGCCACGGCGTTCTTGACCAGCACGCCCACCTGTGCGCCGCGACCGGTGCCCACCATGATGGCGGTCGGCGTCGCCAGACCAAGCGCGCACGGGCAGGCGATCACCAGCACCGCCACCGCATTGACGAGTGCCGGCGCGAGTTCGCCGCCTATGCCCCACCAAAGAACGAAAGTGACTGCGCTGATCGAGACCACGACCGGAACGAACACCGCCGCGACCTGGTCGGCGAGACGCTGGATCGGCGCCTTGGTGCCCTGGGCCTCGCGCACCAAGCGGATGATGCCGGCCAGCATGGTCGCCGCACCCACGCCCTCGGCCGCGCAACGCAACAGCCCCTGCTGGTTGATGGTGCCGGCGTAGACCTTGTCCCCGCTGTGCTTGCCGACCGGCAGGCTCTCGCCGGTGAGCATGCTCTCGTCGACGCCGGATTCGCCGCTCGCCACCAGACCGTCGACGGGGATGCTCTCGCCCGAACGAACTACGAAGATGTCGCCCTTCTGTATGCTTGCGACCGGTACTTCGACCAATACGCCGTCGCGCTCGACGCGCGCGGTCTTGGGCTGCAGTCGGACGAGCGCCTCAATCGCCGCCGAGGTCCCGAGTTTTGCGCGCGCTTCGAGCAGTTTGCCCATCAGCACCAGCGTGATGATCACCGCGCTGGCTTCGAAGTAGACATGCTGATGCACCAGCCCGAACAAGGTGACAACTGCCGAAAGGCCGTAGGCCATGCTCGTGCCCAGCGCCACCAGCACGTCCATGTTGGCGCCACCACCGCGCAAGGCCTTGTAGCCACCGATGTAGAAGCGCCGCCCTATCCAGAATTGCACCGGTGTTGCCAGCGCCAGCTGCAGCCAACGCGGCAGTAGTTCCGCGTGGCCCGGACCGAACATGGTAAACATCCCTGCCAGCAGCGGCAGGCTGAGCGCGACGGAAATCCAGAATAAGCGCAGTTCGCCACGGAAGGCATCTGCACGGCGCGCTTTTTCCTCGGCGGCGTTCGCCTCGACGCGCTCGTTCGCTTCGTAGCCGGTCTTCTGGATGATTTCGATGAGCCGCTCGGGTGTGGCCAGCCCGGGCATATAGCTGACCCGCGCAGTTTCGCTGGCAAAGTTGACCGTCGCTTCCACGCCCTCGAGTTTGTTCAGCGCCTTCTCGATGCGCGTCGCGCAGGCGACGCAGGTCATGCCGTAGACCTGGAACTCGGCCACTTGCACAGGCACCGAATATCCGGTGCGCTGAATCGTCTCGACCACGGCGGCGGGCGTGCTGCTGTTCGCCTCGAGCGTCACCCGCGCCGACTCCGCCGCAAAATTGACGTTGGCGACCACGCCGGGCATTTTGTTCAGGCTTTTTTCGATGCGCGCCGCGCAGGCAACGCAGGTCATGCCTTCCAGCGGCAGGTCCAGTCTAAGTGCAGAGGAGGAATTCATGGGATGTAACCGTAAAATAAGAAAATGGAGATGCGAATCATATACCCCATATGGGTATTTGTCAAATACCCATATGGGGTATAATCACGGCTTAAACGAAACGCCCATTTTTTCCGTGCGGCGGCGATAATGCAGGCAAAGGAGAAACGAATATGCGGCATGCAATAAAGCGAATGAGCGCGCCATTGGCGTCGCGTCTGTTGATGGCGTTCCTGGCGCTGTCGCTGCTGCCGGCCTACGCCGCCGGCCCCTCGGGCGGGGGCGGTCCGCTGCGCAATCCGCGCCTCGAAAGCATGCAGATCGAGGTCTGGCCCGAGTTCGACCGCCCTGCAGCGCTGGTGATCCTCAGGGGCGCGCTTGCGGCGGATACCAAGTTGCCGGCAGACGTGACGCTGCGCATTGCCGCCTCCACCGGCGGACCTTCGGCGATGGCGTACTCCGCAGTCGCGGGCGGCAATCTGCTGAACCTGGAGCATGAACGCACGGACGCAAAGGATTACATCACGCTGCGCTTCAAGGTGCCGGAGCGCTACTTTCATATCGAGTTCTACGATCCGCTCGCGACCGGCACGCCCGAGCGCAGTTACACCTATGTCTGGCCGGGCGATCTCGCGGTCAATCGCATGGGCGTTGTGGTGCAGGAACCGGCGGAAGCCAGCGATTTTTCAGTGCTGCCAAAACTGGAAGCCGGCGCGAAAGGTCAGGACGGTTTGCGCTACGTTTCGGGAGAACTGGGTGCCCAGGAAGCCGGCAAGCAGCTGCCGATCAAAGTGAGTTACAAGAAGACAGACAAGCGCACTTCCGCGGAAATACTGCAACCGAAGGCGCAAACGAGTGCACCGGCTGCGGTTTCAGCCGCGCCGGCCGCGGGCTCCGGCGACGAAGTAACCAAGGGGGTGCTGGTGTTCATCCTCGCCGTGTCGCTGCTGATCGGCATCGGCATGGCCTTCCTGTGGTGGCGGGAGCGCGCAAAGGCCGGTGTCGCACGGCCTGGCGGCGCGGGCGCCTGCACCAAGTGCGGCACCCCGCGTGACCCGGACGACCGCTTCTGTTCGAATTGCGGCGCGAAACTGAAATAGCCCTGTTTTAACGCAGGCTTCAGTCTGCGGCCAGCATCAGCACCGCCGCCAGCGCGCCCAGTGCGGCAGGAATGCCGTAGCGCTCGTAATTGGACACTGCGTCGCCCGCAATCACCTCAACGGGCACCGGGGTCAGTTCGAGCACCTTGTTGGTAACCGAATTTTCGATCAGCCTCGTGAGCGAGTTTTTGCGCGCCGTGCTCATCACGATCCGGTCGCAGCGCAGCCGCCGCGCCGCGTTCGCGATCGCCTTTGCCCGGTTTCCGACCTCGCTGTGCGCCGCGTAGGGGACGCCGAAATTATCGAGCATCTGCCTGGCCGGGCTCAGCGCCTTTTCCGCCTCGTCGCGGTGATAGTCGTGGAGCGTCTTCCCGCTCACAAAGCGCGCGATCTCCCTGGAGAACGGCGGCTGCACGTTCAGCAGGTGGATTTCCATCGCGGTGTTGTTCATGAACTCGTTGATCACATGCTGCACGGCGAAGCGGCTGTTGCGCGAGCCGTCGACCGGGATGAGTATTTTTAGCATCGCATTCCCTCCTGCGGATTTTTCCGGGATCGATCCCTGCTGTGCACCCTGCCGCGCAGATCCGGTGATCGGGGCATCGAAACGTTCATCAATCATGCCGGCCGCTTCCGGGGCCCTCGGCGCGCGCCCGCGGAAATACACCTTGAGCAGTTCCATTGCGATCGGCGAAGCGAAAAAGAACGGCAGCATGAACAGCCAGTCATCGGCGCCGAGCGGCACGGTGTCGAAGAACGGCCGCAGGAAGGGCACGTAGACCACCAGCAGCACCAGCAGGAACGACAGCCCCACGGCCCACACCATCCAGCGGTTGGAAAACACGCCAATGGAAAAAATGCTGTGATACTCGGATCGCGCGGTAAAGGCGCGGATCAGTTCCGAGCTGCACAGGGTGACGAAGGCTATGGTCTGGGCAGCCACCAACTGATCCGGGTAGCGCTGCAGGGCCAGATAGAAGACGGCGAGTATGGCGATGGCGTCGACAAGGCCGACGACACCGATGCCGATCGCCATGTCCCTGTTGATGACAGGCTCGGTCGGCGCGCGCGGCGGGTGCTTCATGATGTCCGGATCACCCTTCTCCAGGCCCAGGGCGAGAGCGGGCGCACCGTCGCTGACCAGGTTCAGCCATAGCAATTGCACCGGCCGCAAGGGGATCGGCAAACCCACCAGCATGGAGCCGAAGATGATGAGAATCTCTCCGACATTGCAGGCAAGCAGGAAGTAAACGAATTTGCGGATGTTGGAATAGATGATCCGCCCCTGCTCGATGGCCGCGACGATGCTGGCGAAATTATCGTCGGTCAGCACCATGTCCGCAGTCTGCTTGGCCACGTCCGTGCCGGTGATGCCCATGGCGACACCGATATTTGCCCGCTTCAGCGCCGGCGCGTCGTTGACGCCGTCGCCGGTCATCGCGACCACGTGGCCGCGCGCCTTGAAGGCATCGACGATCCTGGTCTTGTGCTGCGGCGAGACCCGGCAGCACACCTCGAGTTTGTCGGTCCTGGCGGTGAGTTCCTCATCGCTGAGCTTTTCGATTTCCGGTCCGGTCAGCACCAGCCCGCCCGGTGTCAGGAGACCGATATCCCGGGCGATGGCCTCGGCGGTGTCCTTGTAGTCGCCTGTCACCATGACGCTCTTCAGGCCGGCGCCGCGGGCCACTTTCAGGGCATCGATTACCTCGGGCCGCGGCGGGTCTATCATGCCGAGCAGGCCGACGAAGACGAGATCCTTCTCTACGTTTTCCGGGCTGATGCTCTCCGGGACTTCCTGCAGCGGGCGATAGGCCACGGCGAGCACACGCAAGGCATTGCTCGCCATGTCGTGGTTCTGTTCGAGTATGGCCGCGCGCTGCGCCTGCGTCAGCCCCACGGTCTCGCCGGATTGCAGGCTGTGCTTGCACAGATCCAGGATGACATCGGGTGCGCCCTTGACGAAGGCGATGAGCGGCGGCGCGCCGGGGACGGAGACCAAAGCCTGCAATCCGGTCCGCGCCTGCGCGCCGGCCACGCTGTGTATTGTGCTCATGCGCTTTCTGTCGGAATCGAACGGGATCTCCTGAATCCTCGGCAGCGCCTGGTCCAACTCGGCGCGCCGGTACCCGCTTTTCGCGGCGGCGACGACCATCGCGCCTTCGGTGGGATCGCCGATGATCCGCCACGAACGCCGGCCCGCCTCGTCGCTTCCTTCTTCCAGCCTCGCGTCGTTGCAGGCCAAAGCGCCATGCAGCAGCAGCGTCGCGTCCGCGTCGGCGCGCGGATCAAAAGCCTCGCTGCCGGCGAAGAATTCCCCTTTCGGGCTGTAGCCTTCTCCACTGATGCGGAAGCGCTTGCCGCCTGCCCATCCCTGCACCACCGTCATCTCGTTCTGCGTCAGGGTACCGGTCTTGTCGGAGCAGACCACCGTTGCGCAGCCCAGCGTTTCGACAGCCGGGAGTTTGCGGATCAGCGCATGGTGCTTGATCATGCGCTGCATTCCCAGGGCGAGGCAGATGGTCACGATCGCCGGCAATCCCTCGGGAACCGCGGCGATGGCCAGGCTCACCGCGGTCATGAACAGATTGATGATGGCCTTCTTCTCCGTCTCCAGATAGTTGAGGAAACCACCGTCCAGGGCGTTCGCGAGATTCGTGTCCCGGAACAGGCCGTAGATGAATACGAGGGCGCAGATCGCAAGGCAGGCGGTTCCCAGAACCTTGCCCAGGTGCTCGAGCTTTATCTGCAGCGGCGTGTCCTCGGCCTCGAAGGACTGGATCATTTCGGCGATGAGACCAATCTGCGTGCCCATCCCGGTGCCGGTTACCAGGCCCTTGCCGCGTCCGTAGGTAATAATCGTACCCATGAAAGCGGTGTTCTTGCGGTCGCCCAACGGAATTTCCCGGTCCAGCACCGGCGCGGCATTCTTCTCGACCGGCACCGACTCACCCGTCAGCGAGGCTTCTTCGATCTTCAGGTTGACGCTTTCCACCAGGCGCAGGTCGGCAGGGACGTAGTTTCCGGCTTCGAGCAGGACGATATCGCCCGCGACGATCTCGCGGCCCGGAATCGTCACTTGCACGCCGTCGCGCATGACCTGCGCATTGGGCGCGGACATTTTCTGCAAGGCGGCAAGCGCCTGTTCCGCCTTCGATTCCTGAATTACGCCGACCACGGCGTTCAGCACCACGATGAACATGATGGCGATGGAGTCGACGTATTCGCCGAGCGCGAGCGAAATCAGCGCAGCGATGATCAGTATGATCACCAGGTAATTGTTGAATTGATCCCAGAGCAGGGCCAGGAATCCCGGCCGTGGCCGCTCTGTCAGTTCATTGGCGCCGAACTTCGCGAGGCGTTCCTGCGCCTCGCGTGGCGTCAGACCCCGTTCAAGGTGCGTCTGCAGGCTGCTGACGAGTTCATTGATCGGCTTGGCATGGGCTTCGCTGTCTTGCATACAAACCTCCGTGTGCTGCATCACTGCGCCGGGCGTTGCCCGCCTGGCTCGCCGCGACATCCACCTGCGGCTTGTTCAGCGGGTTCCTTCCATTCGAGTATGTGCCGGTCCATCGGGAAAAGAAAATTGAAGTTCGTGATGCTTTGCATTGCGAAAACGTGGCCAACAGCAAGTCTTGCAATGCCTGGCATTACGATTTGTAATGGATTGCCCGTGATAGGAAACCTTGATCGGCCGTATTTGTTCTGCTATAAAGAATCAGTGCCCCGGCGCAAGCCGGGCACCCCTCCAAAGGGGAGTAGCTTCAGCAGCCGCCCGGCTGCTACGGCGCGATCGTCAATACGGGCTACGGCCCCGGGCGCGTCGGCATTGCGTGCAGCAATGCGAGCGAGACCTTTGCCAGTTCGGCGAAGGCGCTTTTGGGACCAGCGGTCTTCGCCAGCGAGGTGAAGGCCGCTGTGCGTTTGGGCACGGCGGTAATGGCAGTTCTTCAGGAGCAATCGCCATGCCGCAATCGAATATCCACCGTTACCTCAGGCACGGAACGCTTACGCAGTTGTGCATGTTCGAAGCCAGCGCCAGGCTGGGCAGCTTCAGCCGCGCAGCCGAAGAGTTGCATCTGGCGCAGCCGACCGCATCCGTGCAGATCAGGAAACTCACCGAAACCGTAGGCCTGCCCCTGTTCGAGCAGATCGGCAAGCGCATCTACTTGACAGAAGCCGGGCGCCGCCTGCAGGCGAGTTGCGCGGAAATGTTTCGCACCCTGTCCGAACTCGAAGCCGGTCTGGCGGGGATGCGCGGCCTGGACACAGGTCGCCTGCAGCTTGCCGTGAGCACCGCCGCCAAGTATTTCGCGCCGCGCATGCTCGCGGAATTCGTCCGCCGCCATCCCGGTGTGGAAGTTTCCCTGCAGGTTCACAACCGCCGGGAGCTGATCGAGCGCCTGGCCGCGAACGAAGACGATCTGTACCTTTTCGCCGATCCACCGGAAGGCGAAGCATTCGTCGCCCAGACGATCCTGCCCAATCCGATGGTGGTATTTGCGCGCGCCGATCATCCGCTTGCGCGCGAGAAAAACATCACCTTCGCGCGGCTCGCGCGCGAGCCCATCTTGATGCGCGAGCCCGGGTCCGGCACGCGTCTGGCGGCGGAAGCCGTGTACGCGCAGCACCGGCTGAAACCCCGGGTAAGCATGGAACTCGGCTCGAACGAGGCGATCACCCAGGCCATCCTCGCCGGTTTGGGCGTATCGATACTGTCGCGCCACACCCTGGCCCTGGACAGTACGCAAACGCGGCTCGCCTGCCTGGACGTGGAAGGCTTTCCGCTCGAGCGCCACTGGCAGTTCGTCTATCCGACAGGAAAGCAGTTGTCGGCTGTCGCGCTCGCGTTCATGGACCTGGTGCGCGCCGAGGCCAGGCCCCTGCTGCTGAAGCAGTTCGCCCCGGGTCTGCCGCCGGCATCACCGAAACCCAAGCCCCCGGAACTCGTCAGAAGCGGACTCAGAACCGCGGCCTGAAGCGCGCAGGCGCGGGCGCGCGCGATGAAGATCTTGCGGAAACGCTCTATAATCCGCCCCTAGAGCGGGAGTAGCTCAGTTGGTAGAGCGCCGGCTTCCCAAGCCTGAGGTCGCGAGTTCGAGACTCGTCTCCCGCTCCAATCCGGTTTCGCTCGGATGTGCACGCGCAGGGGACTGCCTGGAAACTGGCGTCCTTATTGACTCTCCGGCCTGTCGCTCCTCTCGTTTACGCGGACAATGTCGATATGGCCAGTTTTTCGAACCGCCTGCTCACCTGGCACAAACGCCACGGTCGCCACGACCTGCCCTGGCAGCGCACGCGCGACGCCTACCGCATCTGGGTTTCCGAAATCATGCTGCAGCAGACCCAGGTCGCCGCGGTGATTCCCTACTACGACCGCTTTCTCGAGCGCTTCCCCGATATCGCCACACTTGCCGCCGCGCCCCAGGATGAAGTGCTGCGGCTGTGGAGCGGCCTCGGTTATTACTCGCGTGCACGCAATCTGCAGCGCGCGGCGCAGCTGGTGGCCGAACGCCACCAGGGCGTGTTTCCGCGCGCGCTGCAAGACATCGCCGCGCTCCCCGGCATCGGGCGCTCGACTGCGGCCGCCATCGCCGCATTCGCCTACGGCACGCGCGCGGCCATCCTCGACGGAAACGTCAAACGGGTGCTGGGGCGTCATTTCGCCGTGGCCGGATACCCGGGCGACAAGCGCTTAGAGAACCAGCTCTGGCAACTCGCCGAAGAACAATTGCCGCCGCGCGCGAGCGGCCGCTACACCCAGGCGATCATGGACCTGGGCGCGACGCTGTGCACGCGCGCCAGGCCGCGCTGCGAAGAGTGTCCGCTGGCGGATAGCTGCAAGGCACGCGCGCTTGATCGCGTAGCGGAATTTCCGGCGCCGCGTGCAGCCAAAGCCGTGCCCACGCGCGCCGTCCACATGCTGTTGCTACTGAGAAACGGCGAAGTGTTGCTCGAAAAGCGCCCGCCCTCGGGCATCTGGGGCGGTCTTTGGAGCCTGCCGGAATTGGGAGACGCTGCGGGCGTGCGCACGCATTGCCGCACGCATTACGGCTGCAGCATCGCCGCGCCGCAAACTTTGGCGCCGCTTGCGCACGGCTTCACCCACTTCAAGCTGAATATCCAGCCGCTGTTATGCCCGGTGAAAACATTCACGCCGGCCGCGCAGGAGTCCGGACGCTTATGGCTGTCGCTCGAAGACGCGCACGGCGCGGCAATACCGGTGCCGGTGCGCAAACTCATCGAGCGACTGCTCGGGTCCGGTTAAATGCCGTCGTACAACCAGGCCATGCCGTTATAGGCCTGCTCGGGCGTGCGCCCCGCGAGCATCTGCCGGCGCAGGTCGCGCACGGCGTCGGTGGCATGATAGATGTCGCCGTACATGCGCGCGGTCAATTGCACCCGCGTGGTGCGCAGATAGCGCTGCTGCTGATAGGCGAGGAAGGCCGCATTGTAGTCGCCGTTCGCGTCGGCGAGAATGCGCGCCAGCACCACCGCATCCTCGATCGCCATGCACGCGCCCTGCGCCAGGTATTGCAGCATCGGGTGCGCGGCGTCGCCGAGCAGGGTTACGCTGCCGCTGGTCCATTGACTGATGGGATCGCGGTCGCACAGCACCCACATCTTCCACTCGTTCGCCATGGCCAGAAACTCGCGCACGCGGCGATGCTGGCCGGCGAAGCGTTCGTGCAATTCCGCGGGATCACCGTAGGTGTCCCAGCCCTCTTCGTAGCGGCTGCTGTGGAACACCACCACGAGGTTATAGACTTCGCCGCGATGCAGGGGATAGTGCACGAGATGGGTCTTCGGCCCGGCCCAGAGCACCACGTTGTTCTCCCACAGATGTTCCGGCACTTTTGCGAGCGGGATCACGCCGCGGTAGGCGATGTGGCCTGAGACCCGCGGCTTGCCGTCGCCGACCAACTGGCTGCGCACCGCCGACCACAGACCGTCGGCGCCGATCAGCGCCGCGCCCTCGATGCTCTTGCCGTCTTCGGTCTGCACCAGCACACGGTCGCCGCGATCTTCGTACGACAGAACTTTGGCGCTCGTCGTCAACGTCGCCAGCGGCGAGCGCCTCACCGCGTCGAGCAACACCTTGTGCAGGTCCGCCCTGTGGATTACCGCATAGGGATAGCCAAAGCGCCGGTGCAGCGGTTCTCCGGTCGGAATGCGCGTAATTTCACTGCCGTCGAGCGCGTCGCGCATGATCAGGCTGTTGGGAAACACCGCCCAGTGCGACATCTCCACACCCACGCCGAGGTGTTCGAACATGCGGAACACGTTCGGACCCAGCTGGATGCCGGCGCCGAGCTCGTGGAAATCGGCGGCGCGCTCGAGCACCTGGACCGCAAATCCCTTTTGCGTGAGCGCCAGCGCGGCGGCGATGCCGCCGATGCCGCCGCCGGCGATGACTATGGGCAAATCCGCTTTCGGCATGCTGCTCCTCCGCTTGCTGCGACGATTATAGTCGCTCCGTGAATTCGGCTCTACACGCGACCCGGCGCCCGGAAACATGGTTAGAGCCAGTGCGGTTCGCCTTATATTTCTATACTTTCGTTTTCAAAGACTGGCGTATTTACTGATTATACGGTTTGTTCTATTGCTATATTTGGCAATACCGGTTCACGCCGCGGCAGCTGCCACCGGCGCGTCCAGCTGCAGCCGCAACGCGGCTTCGATGCGCTCCGCATCGACCTCGGCCTGAATTTTCTGCAGGAACTGCCACAGCACTTCCGCATCCCCCAAGGCCCGATGGCGCGAACTGCAGGAGAGGCCGTGGCGTTCGATCAGACTGTCCAGGTTGTGGCGGCGCTGTTCGGGGAAGAGCTTGCGCGACAACTTGACGGTGCACAACACGCGCGGAGCATAGGACAGGCCGACGCGCTCGAACTCGTGTTTGAGAAAGCCGTAATCAAAGCGCGCGTTGTGCGCGATCAAAACCTTTCCGCTGAGACGCTCGAACAGGCCGGTCGCGAGCTCGGCGAAAGTGGGGGCATGCTCAACCATTGCGTCGCTGATGCCGGTGAGCGACTGGATGAACGGCGGTATGTCTCTTTGCGGATTCACGAGCTGGCTCCAGCTCCCCACGCACGCGCCCCCGGCTACCTCGACCAGTCCGATCTCGGTGATGCGTTCCTGCGCCGCCGCCATGCCGGTGGTCTCCAGGTCGAGGAAAACCATAGGCTGGGAGAGTGCGGGCAGGACAGTTAGGTTCATGCCCGCAATGGTACCGGACTATGCCGCCATCACCTGAAAATCTGCAAACCTGCTGCGGATCAATTGGTGACCGCGGTCCCGCCCATTTCCAGCAGCAGCACCGCCTCCTCGTCCTTGGGCATCGGACCGAAGCGATGGCGCAAAGGGCGCCCGGTCGCCAGCGGATCATCGGCGGAAAACAGGACGTCGGCGGCCACGCCGTTTCCCGGCACGCGCAGATCCTTGTTCTCCCAGTCGGCGTGATAGCAAAAGATCACCAGCGTTTCGCCGTTGGGTAGCGCGGCGCAGCGCACCAGCGTCCGGTCCTGCACGACATCGAGCACGCCGCGAATTCCCTGCTCCGGTTCGGCTGCATAGGCGAACTCCACGTAGGTTGCGCCACTCGCCGGCGCAGCCGCGATCCAGAAAATCTCTCCGTCATCTTCCACGCTGGGCCGCGACAGGTAGTCCGTGGGGAAAGCGATCCAGGCCACGCGCGCCGCCCTGCCGCTGCCGCGCGGCGGTGTGACGGCGCGGCGCCACTTGAAACCGGCACGGTCGCGCAGGGCTTCCGGCGTCTCCTCCGCTCCGCTGTGGGCGCTGCGGCACATGCCGGATTTGTTGAAACTGTATTCCTCCACCCCGGTAATCGAACGCGTTGCAAGGCGAAAGTCACCCAGGCGCGTGGTGTAGGCACGCCAGATGTCGGACACATAACCGTCCGGCCGTTTGACGCCAAAACTCAGATCGAGCAGAAAATTGGACATGGGTGATGTCAAATTATCTGCCTAATTCAGGTGAACGCAAAACCGGACAGAGTGCCTGCGCGCCTGCATGACCGTAGCCTAGTCTTCGAATTTCAGCATGCCCGAATAGGTGCTGGCCGCATCTTCGCCCACCAGTCCGTGCACGCCCGCACCCAGCAGGCGTATCGGCCGGCGCCCGGCCTCGGTGCGCTCGAGCAGGGCCAGCGCGCGTTGAACGATCTGCGCAGCGTCCCTCGTCGGCGCCGCGACACTGTGGCTGCGCGTGATCGTGGTGAAATCAGCGTAGCGCACTTTGATGGTCACGGTGCGCGCGAGCAGACGCTTGCGCGCCAGCCATTCCGCCGTCTGGCGTGCCATGCGCTCGATCTCCGCGCGAATCGCGTCCATCTGCAGCAGATCTTCGTTGTAGGTGTTCTCGCTGCTCGACGACTTGTGCGGCCGGTCCGCCACCACCGGCCGGCTGTCCTCGCCCCGGGCCAGCCGCTGCAACACCTCTGCGAGCCCGCCGACTGCGCGCTGCAGTTGCGCGGGGTCGGCCGTGCGCACATCCACCAGGCGCGCGATGCCGATCTTGCGCAGCTTCCCCGCGGTTACCGGCCCCACGCCCCACAGCGCATCCACCGGCAATTGCTGCAGAAAGGCCTCGACCCGGTCCGGTGAAATCACCGTCAGTCCGTCGGGCTTGTGCCAGCCGGACGCGATTTTGGCGAGGAACTTGTTGGGCGCGACGCCGGCAGAGGCGGTCAGTCCGGTCTCCTCGCGTACGCGCTGCTTCAACCGCCTGGCGATGTGCGTCGCCAGCGGCTCGCCCCAAAGATTGGTGGTGACATCGAGGTAGGCTTCGTCCAGCGACAGCGGCTCGACCAAGGGGGTGCAGGAGCGAAATATGCCGAGTATCTGCTGCGAGGCTGCGCGGTAACGCGGAAAGTCGGGCCGCACGATGATGAGTTCCGGGCACAGGCGCAGGGCCCGCGCAGTGGGCATAGCCGAGCGCACCCCGAACGCGCGCGCCTCGTAGCTGGCCGCCGCCACCACGCCGCGTGCACCCGCCTGGCCGCCGACCACGAGCGGCCTGCCGCGCAGCGAAGGATCATCGCGCTGCTCCACCGAGGCGTAGAAGGCGTCCATGTCCACATGGATAATGCGGCGTACGTCTTCAATCAACTGACAAGCCCACGCTCAGGACTAGATATCGACAGCGCGCTTATCGACGAAGCGCATGGCAAATTGCAGGAAATGGTAGGCGTCTTCGAAGTTGCTTACCAGCCCGAAGGAAATCCGCACCGCACCGCTGCTCTTGTCGTCTATGCACACGCGAAAATCGTCCAGCGTCATACCGCTTGGCGTCCGGGAGAAGCATGCGCTGAGCTCCTCCTCGGAAATGCCCAGCGCCACCTCGCCGCCGCCAGGGTTGCAAAAGCAGCCGGTGCGCAGGGAAATGTTCATGGCGGCCGCGCGCTCCTCCACGATCCGATGATCAATGAACTGGCCGTCCTTGTCGAAAATATTGAATGCGAGCGTACCGCCGCGCGCATCCATGGTGTCCGGTCCGTAGATGCGCGCTACCGCCATCCCGTTGCCGTGGCGCAATGCCCCCAGTTGCTCGAGCATCCAGCCGGTCAGGGCTGCGACGCGGGCATGGATCATCTCGTAGCCGATACCTGTGAGCTGTTTCAATCCGATCTCGATCGCAGGCGCACTCAGATAGTCCGGCGTCCCGTCCTCGAAGGCTTCGGGCCCGCTGTGCAGATAGTGGCGGTCGCCCTTGACCGACGCCACAGTGATCGTCCCGCCGGAGAACCACGGTCTGTGCAGTTTCGGCACCACGGCTTTGCGCGCGATCAGACAGCCCGCCCCGGTCGGATAGCCGAACATTTTGTAGAAGGAAACGCAAACGAAATCCGGTTTTACCCGCTCCAGGTCCAGTCTGTTGGCGGGCACGTAGGCCGCTGCGTCCAGCAGCACGTCCCACCCGCGCGCATGCGCGAACTCGATCCAGTCTAGGGAATGCTGCACGCCGGAAAAATTGGACTGTGCGGGATAGGCAAACAACTTGTGCGTCGTGTCGCCGGAAGCTTCCAAATGCGCAGCGAGACTCTCCCGGTCTATGCGCATATCGGGCAGCATCAGCGGGGAGTAGTTGACTGCGGCTCCGCGGGTGCGTGCGAACTCGCGAATTCCGTTGACGGAATTGTGGTTGTCCAGTGTCAGCAGGAAGCGGCTGGCGTCATCGAAGGGATAGGACTCGCCCACCAGCTTGAGCGCGCCGGTCGCGTTGCGCGTGAGCACGACGATGTATTCATCCGGGGACGCATTGAAGAAGTCGTGCACAGCACCGCGCGCACGCTCGAGCAGGCGCGTGGCCAGCGCCGACGTGGGACTGGAGGAGTGAGGATTCCCGAACACATCCGCAAGCAGCAACTGCATGTGTTCTTTAATCTGCGTGCCGGCATACAGTCCGGCCCCGGTGTAATCCAGGTAGCAATGCCCTAGTCGATTAAGCTGCCCGTACTCGGCATGGCGCAGCGCTTCGATCGGCGTCGTGGTCCAGTAGTCCGGGTAATGTTCAAGAAAATTGGTTTCTGCTTCGGCGAACGGGTCCATGTCGGTATTGCTCTGGCGTATGGAAAAACTTGCTTGCTGCAGGGTTCCCGGGCGGTCGTCTCACGACCGTCGCGCTAGCGATGGACCAGCGGCGTCAGGGCTGAGAATACGCGCAAAACGCCGTGCAGTGGAATCGGCACAGGCGGCGCAAAGAGCAATTATGCGGGCAGGTTAGCTTGCGACGGGGCGCAGCCAGGCACTCCCACCTGACTCCGATCGTGGCAAGACAAATCTTGCCACGAATGCCGTTTACAGGAAAGGCTCTGCGCGTTTGAGCAGTTCTTCCAGGCCGGGCTCATTCGGATTGCGCGGTTTGCCCGGGTGAATGATGGACACCTGGCAGCTCTCGGCGGCCTCCACCAATTGCGCGTAGGTGCCGGCATTGATGTCCGCGATATAGGCCTGCTTGTTGTTGTCGTAGGCGAACATCTTGCTGTTGAGCGTGGTGCACTCGTTGCAGGTCGAGCAGCGCGGTGTCTCGATGTAGGCCTCGTCGGGCGAGCGTTCCGCTTCCTCCTCGACCGCCACAGCGGCCGTGGCAGACGCGGCGGGCGCACTCGCTGCCGCCACCGGCGCGGCCTCGGCGTGGGCTTCCGCTTCCTGCTTCATGCGCTCTTCCCAGGCGCTGCGTTCGCGCGCGAGCAGCTTTTCCGCATGCGAATTGTGCACCCCGCCCAGTTCCTGCAGGCTGTGCCACATTTCGCGGCAGCGGCGCGCTTCGCGGATCAGACGCTCGTCGACGATCACGCGCTGCAACACATTGTCCGCATCGACCATCAACAGGCTGGGCACCTTGTCCGGCAGACCCTTGCGCTCGCGCGACAGGGACTCGTCCACCGGGATCATGCTGCCGTTCCACTTCTCGCGCGGCACCCGCGCAAGATGCCGGGCATAGCGGCGGTCGCTCGCAAAGAAATCGACCAGGGTGAAGGCGAGATCCTCCGACACCCGCTGGTGCTCTTCATTCTCGTAGGCGAAACCCTGTACCGGCCAGTCCAGATCGACCTGCGAATTGGCTTCGAGGTAAAAACGCGCCGCCCAGTTCGCGCCCGCAGACGGATCGTAGGTGAATGCAGGGAAGGCGCGCGATTCCATCGCCGCGGCGGACATCAGATAGGGAGGCAGGTCGGAGGCCTTCGCGTTGGCGCCCGAATACACGCTGAACAAGGCGGGCCCGCGATAGGCAAGGCCGCGCAACATGGGTTCGCGGAAGCGGTAGAGATTCGAACTGGAGGACTGCAGCACATAGACTTCGTTCAGGCCGATGGCCATGTTGGCGATCTGCCGGCTGCGCATGCCCGCTGCGAGATTGCCTTCTCCGCCGGTCGCCTCCTCGAGGATGTCGTCGATCTGCAGCAGCACCTTGATCGGCAGGCCCGAGGAGAGAATTTCCATGAGCTGCGACTGTTCTTCGGGAAGCATCTTTTCGGCGCTGACGCATACCAGGTAGTCGGGGAACGGCGCCAGGTCCTGCGGATCGAGTCCGTTGGCCCCGAACTGCTCGAACAGGGCGTCATGCTTGGATTCGCTGTATTGCCCGTCGATTTCGAGTTCGGCGACGGCGATCGCCCTGGCCAGCTCGATCAGCTTGGGCATGCGCTCCCGAAACGCGGCAAGCGCACCGGCGCAGCTGTCGAAAAGAAACGAATAGGGCTTGGCCGTACCCTTCTTCGGGGCGGCATCCGCGGAGCGATAGAATTGCTGCGCACCGAGCACCGCCAGCAGTTCGCGTATGCGTTTGCGCCGGCTCTCGGGAAATGCGTCCTTCGGCAGGGCCTTCGCGAGCAGTTGCGACATCGCATCGAAGTCAAAGGCATTGTCGAATCCGCTGCCCACGGCTTCTTTCAGGTGTTTGGCGCTGCGACCGGCCTCGGAGCGCTGGAAATCCGCCTTGAGAATGTCGGATAGCTTCAGCACCAGACGGTCCAGGTCCTTGCGGAAATCCTCGGACTTCTGCTTCTGCACCGCGCTCCAGGCATGCTGCAGCAGACGCGCGGGCAGGGCCGCGTCGCAATCGGCGAGTTCGCCGTCTGTAGTGATCGCCTTGCGCGTACGCCGCAGGCTGTCCGCGAGCGTATTGTCGCTGTCCCTGGCGAGACGCGTGGCCGCCTTGTCCCACAGGGTGGAAAGCGACCCGCTTGCGCCGCCTGCGACCAGAACGCGAATTTCCTGCTCCATGCGCAGCGCGTGCTTGCGGATGCGCTCGGCATTGCTGCCGCGCGCAGCAGTGGACAGGGCCGCGTCAACGATGCCCGACAGGGACTGCACGAACAGCTTATTCGATGGCTGTGCGACCAGTACCAAAGGAAAATCGTAGCGCAGCTGGGTGAGCTCGCGATAGCCGGCGAAAAGCGCCGGGCGCAATTTCAACCCGTCTACCGCGTCCAGATGCTGGCTGGGCCGCCTGCCGGTCAGAAAAAAAGCAACGTGTGCCTGGGTATCCGCTTCCATGTTTTGTCAACCTGCCTTGCTGATGAGTTCTGTGTGATCGGTTAAGGCGCCCGTCGTAACGGTCGATGGCGCGCGCCGGCGTATTGCGCTGTTCGTCTCAGGCCACCTTCTGTTCCGCGCCCTGCGGCCAGACCGTGTACTTGTCCAGCTCCGCATTGAGCCCGGCGCGGGTCAGATCGGCGGTGCGCAGCTTGTCGCTCTGGCGCAGATCCTCGTAGCAGGGAACCGCCGGGTTGTTGTACAGAATTCCGACCGGAATGGTCTCGGTGTCGGAGGCGATTTCGCGCGCGCGGTCGATGTTCAGCGGGTCGTGCTCGATCTGATTCTTGTACACCCGCGACAGGCCGGCGCTGGCCTGCAGTCCGTTCGCATGATTGAGCAACAGCACCTTGTTGGGATCGTGCATCCACGGATCGAGCGCTTTCGGCAGCCACTCGGGGCAGCGCTGGATGATGCGCACGAAGGACAATCCGCGATGGTGATAAGCCGCCTTGACGATGTCGAACAGCACCTCCGGTATCCAGTCGGCGGCCTGCGCGACGAAGGACACGTTTTGCACGCCCAGCGTGACGGTCAGCGGGTTCAAGGCCTCGAGGTAGCTGCCGCGCGGCGTGGTGTTGCTCTTGGTGCCGATGGGCGAGGTGGGCGAGGCCTGTTTCTTGGTCAGGCCGTAAATCTGGTTGTCGTGCAGGAACACGGTGAGGTTCATGTTGTAGCGGATGGCGTGGATCCAGTGCGCCGCACCGATGCTGGTGCAGTCGCCGTCGCCGGTATTCACGAACACGGTCAGGTCGGGGCGCGCCATTTTCACGCCCTCTGCCACCGGCAGCGCGCGCCCGTGTATGCCATGGAAACCGTAGGTCTTCATGTAATGCGGAAAGCGGCTGGAGCAGCCGATGCCGGATACGAACACGGTCTTCTCCGGGCGCAGCGCTTCGTCGCGGCACAGGCGCTGCACCGCCGCGAGAATGGCGTTGTCGCCGCAGCCCGTGCACCAGCGCGGCACGCCGCTCTGATAGTCCTCGAGCTGGAAGTGCTCGTCGGTCATCTGCAGCAGGCAGGCGGTGGCGGAATTCATGTCGGACATCATGTTCATGGTTTTTTCACCTTTCGTTTCTTAGAGCCTGTTTCAAAACGAGGGGATACCTCCCCTCGTGCTCTCCTAATTCAGGGGCCATTTCGGTAAACCTGAAATGGCCTCGTATTGCTTCACTCTTACTTTTTCAGTTTTTCCAGCATCACGCGGCGGATGGTGCCGGGCTTGATCGGCTGGCCCTTCACCTCGCTGAAGCAGTCGATATCGATCAGAAAACGCGAGCGCAACAGGATGGCCATGGACGAATAGCGGCGATTCGACTCGTCGATGATCTTGTCGTCGGGGCGGTCGCTCCAGTTGCTCTCTACGGTCATGACCTTCTTGAACCCCTGCAGAATTTCCTTGATTCCCGGAGCCATGGGCTGCAGAAACTGCAGGTGCAGGGAAGACACTTTCTTTCCTTCGGCGCGCAACATCTCGACCGCTTCCTCGATCGCGCCCTTGGTGCTGCCCCAGCCGACGACCAGCAGGTCGCCCTTGGGATCACCGAACACCTTCGGCGCTTTCAATGTCTTTTGCAGCGCGGCCAGTTTCAGGCTGCGAAAACGCAGGGTCTGCTCGTTGATTTCGGCGTCGTAGGCCACATGGCTGTCGCGGTCGTGCGCAAGGCCGGTCAGCGTGTGCATGCCGCCGGGCTGGCCCGGAATGAAGCGGCGCGCGAGGCCGGTCGTATCGTCCCAGTCATAGGGCTTCGCACCCGCGGGAACCGGACTCTGGTCGACCGGCGGTGCCATCCACGATTCATTGAACTGCGGGCGCGGAAACGGCTGCTGCGAGGTGGCAAGCGCGGCGTCGGTCAGCACCACCACGACCATGTTGAAGGTTTCGGCGATTTTGCGCGCGGTGATGATCGAGTAAAAGCATTCCTCGATGGTGCCCGGCGCCATCACCACCTTGGGCGCGTCGCCGTGGCTGCCGAATATGGCGGTCATGAGATCGCCCTGTTCCATCTTGGTCGGTTGACCCGTGCTCGGGCCGCCGCGCTGCACGTTCACCACGACCAGGGGAATTTCTCCCATCACCGCCAGGCCGATCGCCTCCTGCTTGAGCGAATATCCGGGACCGGAGGTGATCGTGACCGTGCATTTGCCTGCGTAAGAGGCGCCGATGGCAAAGGCACAGGCGGCGATCTCGTCCTCGGCCTGGTGCACCATGCCGCCCACTTTCTCGAACACTTCGGACAGATAGTGCGAAGCCGAGGTGGCGGGCGTGATCGGGTACATGGCGCAGATTTCCATCCCCGATGCGAGCACGCCCAAGGCCAGCGAGGTGTTGCCGTTGACCACGAGTTGCGGCTCGGTCGAGCGCACCGCCGGGATGCTGTAGCAGAAATCCAGATTGGCCGCCGCCCACTTGTGCCCGGCCTCGAGCAGCATGATGTTCGAATCCACCACGCTCTGGTCCTTCTTGCCGAAGGCGAGCACGATCTGGTCCACGGCCAGTTTCAGTTCCAGGCTGTAGATGTAGCAAAGCATGCCGAGGGCATACATGTTCTTGCCTCGGCGCGGATCTGCGACCATGGTGCGGCATTCGCGCTCCATCGGTATCTCGATGACCTTGTATCCCGCTTTGACCAGCGCGTCATGGGTCTCAATGTAGGACGCGACGATTTTCGGATCGGCGTGCGTGCGCCACATGTCTTCCAGCAGGATGGTGCAGCCGGGCTTGAGCTCTTTCGCACGGACACGGCCAAGGAGCACCTGCTCGTTGAACGCCACCACCATGTCGGTCTCGTCGCCGCCGTTGGTGATATAGCCCGAGCCGATGCGGATGCGGTTGCCGCTCGCGCCGGCAACGCTGCGCGCCGGCGGGCGGATTTCGGCCGGAATGATTTCCGTGGTCCAGATACCGTTGCCCATTTGCGCGGCAATCGCGCCCAGGGACTGGCCGCACTTCTGTGCGCCCTCTCCGGAATCGCTGATGATCTCGACTATGTGCTCTTTCAGCCTGACGGGCGCTTTGACGCTAGTCGCTGCCTTCGGTTTTTGTACGGCTTTCTTGGCCGGTTTTTGCTTGGTCATTTGATTCATGTTTTCGTCCGTCGCTGCTGTTGAGCCGCTGTTGAGTATGTGTTGCTGCCGTTGATGACCCGGGCCTGTGTCCGCCTAGGCGATGCGTACGCGCGCGAAATTGCGCTCGCGCACATCGATCCCGAATAGCGTGCCGGCTCCCTCGCTCGAGACATAGGGAAGCCCTGTGTCGCGGATTCCCAGATAGGCCTTCATGCTGCGTGCGGCCCTGCGCCCCGCGCCCATGGCCTCGATCACGGTCGCCGCGCCGGTGACGATGTCGCCGCCGGCAAACACGCCCGCCACGGAAGTGGCGAGATTTTCGTCGGCGCCGATATAACCCCACTTGTTCAGCTTGAGTTTCGACGTTTGTCCCATGATCGGGTTCGCATTGGTGCCAATCGCGTAAATGATCAGGTCGGTCTCGAAATCGAACTCGCTGCCGGCCACGGGTACCGGACGGCGCCTGCCGGATTCGTCGGGCTCGCCCAGTTCCATGCGCACGCAGCGCATGCCGCGCACGCCGCCCTTGCCGTCGTCGAGCACCGCCACCGGCGCGGTGAGCCAGTGGAATTCCACGCCTTCCTGCTCGGCGTGGTGCACTTCTTCCGCCCGCGCAGGCGCTTCCGTGCGCGAGCGGCGATAGACGCAGTACACTTTTTCCGAACCCAGGCGCAGCGATACGCGCGTCGCGTCCATCGCCGTATTGCCCGCGCCTACGACGGCGACCCGCTTGCCTATGGGCATCGGCGTGTCGAAATCCGGGAAGTCCCTGCCGCGCATCAGGTTGCAACGCGTGAGCATTTCATTGGCGGAGAGCACACCGTTCAGGGAATCGCCGGGAATATTGAGCATGGTCGGATAGCCCGCGCCGACGCCGACGAATACGGCGTGAAAGCCCATCTCGTCGATCATCTGCTCGATCGTGAACAGTCGGCCTACGAGGGTGTTGCATTCGAATTTGACGCCGAATTTCTTGAGATTGTTGATCTCGGCGTCGATGACCGTGTTGGGGAGGCGGAAGTCCGGGATGCCGTATTTCAGCACCCCGCCCGGCTCGTGGAAAGCTTCGTAGACGGTGACGTCGCATCCGGACTTGGCCATGTCGGCGGCGCAGGCCATGCCGGCCGGTCCCGAGCCGACGATGCCGACGCGATAGCGGTTGGGTTCGATGTAGGGGATGTTGACCCAACCTTCCTTGAGGGCGGTGTCGCCGACGAAGCGCTCCAGGCGACCGATCGCCACCGCTTCCAGCGAATCGCCCACGGTGCACACGCCTTCGCACTGGTTCTCCTGCGGGCACACGCGGCCGCAGATCGAGGGCAGCAGATTGGTGTCGGTGAGAATGTCGTAAGCGCCGCGCAGGTTCTTTTCGCCGATCTTCTGGATGAAACCCGGAATATTGATGCCCACGGGGCAGCCCGAAATGCAGGGCTCGTCCGGGCACATCAGGCAGCGCTCGGATTCGCGCAATGCGTCCTCGAGGCTGTAGCCGCAGGCGACTTCCTCGAAGTTTTTGGCGCGAACCTGCGGTTCCTGCTCGCGCATCGGCGTGCGTTCCTGGGGGATGCTGCGTATGGTTTTCTTCTTTGCCATGTCCTTATCCTCGAACGGCTGTCGCGGGTGATCGGGCGGTGCCCGACTATCGCCGCAATGCCGCGAAATCAATCATCGAACCGAATCAACCCCCGGGCGCATCCTCGAACGGATCAGGCAGTTCGAGCAGCTCCTTTTGCGGAGCGCGGCCGCGCGCAAGCTCATCCAGCGCACTGGGGCCGACCTGCTTGGTCATGCGGCAGCTTTCCGACCAGCGTTCGTGCGCGTCTTTCTCGACCTTGGTGTAGCGCTGCAGGCGCAGCATCAGGTCGTCGAAATCGACCAGATGCCCGTCGAAGTCCGGACCGTCCACGCAGGCGAACTTCACCTGATCACCGACCTTCACCCGGCAGCCGCCGCACATCCCGGTGCCATCGACCATGATCGGGTTGACGCTCACCATGGTCTTGATCTTGGCCGCGCGCGTCGCGTCGGCGCAGGCCTTCATCATCACCGGCGGACCGATCGCGACCACCTCGTCGATATCGGGGTGTCCCGCCATGGCGACCTTGATGCCGTCGGTGATCATGCCCTTCATTCCGGCCGAACCGTCGTTGGTGCAAAGGATGAGTTCGTCGCAGCAGTCCTTGAACTTGTCTTCCCAGAACACGAGGTCCTTGTTGCGAAAACCGAGGACCGCGATCACATACGCACCGGCCTGCTTGAAGCCGCGCGCCTGCGGGAAAATCGGCGCGACGCCCAGGCCGCCGCCCACGCACACGACTTTTTTCGCGTGGCTGATCGGGCTGGGTATGCCCATGGGGCCGACCATGCCGTAGAGCGAGGTACCGACCCTGCATTCCTGCTGCATCTGCCTGGTCGTCTTGCCCACGGCCTGGATCACCAGCGTAATGGTCCCCTTCTTGCTGTCGAAGTCCGCGATGGTCAGCGGGATGCGCTCGCCGTGCTCGTTCAACATGACGATCACGAATTGCCCCGGCTTGGCCGCCTTGGACATCAGCGGATGGCGCACCTCGAGAAGATAGGTGACATCGGAGAAATCCTCGCGCGCGACGATTTCGAAATTGGACATTGCATTCGCGTTCATATTGGTCCGCCTCGGCCGGCTCATCTATAGGGTGTTGGGGAATTCGGTGATATTCGCCGGCTGCTCTTCTGCGCCGTTGACGGCTTTTCAGAACCCGATTTCGGATCGATCAGTTTGAGTCCGGAGCATCTGTCCGCGTCTGCGCCGTGCACAGGCCGGCACGTCGATTTCCGGGACGATCCATCCAAACCAATGCCGTTCAACACGTATTCCACCAATAAGAGGAGGCAAGTATCTTCCCTTGGGAATCAGGTGTTTTGACCTAGATCAAACACCTAGGAAAGCAGGGGAGATTGCGGTGAAATCAGCTTGGGAATATGCGGCGAGACCGCGCGATTGCAGTCCCGGCGTCGACCAAAAAAATGCGGCCCACATCGCTGTGAGCCGCATCAATTCTGGTAGGCCGTGGCAGGCTCGAACTGCCGACCAACGGATTAAAAGTCCGCTGCTCTACCAACTGAGCTAACGACCCGAAAAGAGGCGAGATTTTAATTTGCCGGGGGTACTCGTGTCAACGAAATCCGGGCTTTCTTCGCCTGAATTCACTCTGATTTCGTCGATATCCAGCTAGTTCCGGCGAAAAATCCTCATGCTTCCCGCATCATGCGTGCGTATTGCCATTTCATCGTCAGAGCGGAGCCCGCGATGATTGCAGCGAGAGTAAACATGGAGCCGATCGCCAGCGTGGAAAATCCGGTGATGCCCTGCCCCACGGTGCAGCCCATGGCAGTCACGCCGCCAAAGCCCATCAGCACGCCGCCTATCATGTGATTGCCGGTATCCTTGGCGTCACGAAAGCTTTCCCAGCGAAAATTCCCGCTCGCCAGCGCATACGCGGCGGAGCCGGTGACAACGCCGATGGCCGAGGCGATACCGAAGGTGACGATCTTGCTGGTGTCCGTCCAGAACATGAGCAATTCCAGCGTATAGGCCTGCGGCGCGACGAAGGAGAGCGATTCCAGGCGCCCGCTGTTGGTGGCGACGAAGGCCTCCTGCAGCGTATTGGGGTCTTCCACCAGATATCCCAGCTTGCCGCTCACAAACCAGCCGCCGACGACCACCAGCCCTACGGTGACACCGCCGAGGATGCCGTCACGGTTGCCGCGAAAGTCGCGATCCTTGAACACGAACAGCAGCAATACGCCGGCTACCGCAGCGCTCGCGAGCATGAGCATGGTCCTCTTGTCCGCGCCGAAGGCGGCTGCCAGCAGCGAAGGCAGGTCCTGGCCGCTCGACAGCTGGAGAGATACCGGGTCGAGTACGGTCACGCGGAAAGCTCCGAACAGGCCTCTCAGGGTGACATAGGCGGATATGCCCAGGAACACGAATACCACCAGCGACTTGAGACTGCCGCCTCCGATGCGGATCAGGGTCTTGCTGCCGCATCCGGAACCCAGGGTCATGCCGATGCCGAAAGTCAGGCCGCCGACCAGGTAGGACAGCCAGGGGAAATTCGAGCCCATGTAAATCGACTTGGACAACTGGACCAGGCCTGCGAGCTGCAGCGCGCTTGCGCCGAGAACCGCGACGGCAATAGCCAGCAGCCACATGCGCATGCGTCCCCAGTCGCCCATGTTGACCATGTCCGACACCGCGCCCATGGTGCAGAAATTGGTTTTGTTCGCGACTGCCCCGAATATGAAAGCGAGCGCGAATCCGCTCCAGGCCACGGTGGTCGCAAGTGCCGCCGGATTGACTTCGTTCATGGGCCTCCCCACCCTTTTTTAATCGGGCGATTCTAGTCTGGGTACGGTGGGGCGCAAGCAAAATATTTTAGGCTGCGAATAACCTGCGCCTATCCGCTCTTGCTAACGCGCATTCGCCGCAGATGCGCAGCGATGCCGCAATTTACGCGTCGGCGGTGAAATAGCGCGTCGGGTCGTTCACACCGGCGGCCTCGAAACCCATGCGGCGCAGGCGGCAGGAATCGCAGACGCCGCAGGCGCGGCCGTCGGCATCGGCCTGGTAGCAGGACACGGTCAGGCTGTAGTCCACGCCCAGGTCCACGCCCTGCTCGATGATCTGGGCCTTGCTCATGGCGATGATCGGCGTGTGCAGTACCAGCCTGCTGCCTTCCACCGCGGCCTTGGTTGCGAGATTGCCCATGCGCTCGAACGCGCGCATGTACTCGGGTCGGCAATCCGGGTAGCCGGAGTAATCGACGGCGTTGGCGCCGAAAAAAATATCCTGCGCGTTCAGGACCTCGGCCCAGGCGAGCGCGAACGACAGCATGATGGTGTTGCGTGCCGGCACATAGGTGACGGGAATGCCGTCTTTTTGTACGCCGCCGGTCGGCACCGCGATAGCGTCGTCGGTCAGCGCGGATCCGCCGAACGTGCCGAGGTCGATCCTGAGGGTCTTTTGCTCTACCGCGCCGAGTGCGCGCGCGACCCGCGCCGCGGCCTCGAGCTCGATGCGGTGACGCTGGCCGTAGTCGATCGACAGCGCATGGCAGGCATAGCCCTGGCGCACCGCCAGCGCGAGCACCGTGGCGGAATCGAGCCCCCCGGAAAGAAGTACGACGGCTTTACGCATGGGATGGTCGCTGCCAGGAGTCAGTTTCTGAAATCGCGGGAGCGGGCTTCCCCGCTCCCGCCGCAGTCACGCTAACGCTTGCCTGCGAGGCGCTGTTTGGCCTGGTCTGCCGCGGGCGTTCCCGGATATTTCTTCAGCAGCGATTGCAGGGTATCGCGCGCCATCCGCGTCTGGCCCAACTCGCCCTGGCTGCTCGCGATATTGAGCAAGGCGTCCGGCGCCTTCGGGCTATCCGGCCAGGCGGCGAGCAACTTCTGTTGTGCCGAAATCGCCGTCTTGAAATCGCGCAACGCGTAATAAGCGTTGCCGATCCAGTACTGCGCGCTCGATACCTGCTGGCTCTGCGGATAGGTGGTGAGATAACTCTGGAACGCGGCAATGGAGGCCTGATAGTTGCCGAGTTTGAACTGGTTCAGCGCAGCCTCGTAGGCCTTGCCTTCGGCGGGATCGGTCGCATCGCCTGCCTGCTTCTCCTGCGCCTGGGCGCTTGCTTCGAGCTTGCGCAGGCGCGCGTCCAGGTCGACATAGAGATCTTTTTGCCGCTGGTCCAGGGTTTCGAGCTGGTGCGCCTGCACTTCGAGCTGGCCGCGCAAGCGCGCCAGATCCTGCTTCAGCTCGTCGATCTGTCGTACAAGATCGATCGAGCGATCCTGGGCCTGAGCTTCAATCTTGGCGAGGCGCTCCTCGGCCGCTTTCCGGTTGGCATCGACCTGGGCGCTCACGGCGGCGATCGCCTTTCTCGCCTCCTCGTCGTCGAACATGCCGGCGCGCGCTGCGCCGGCCGCAACGCAAAGCACCAGCAACAGGGTGGCACGCAGCTTCATCTATCAGTACTCGCCGCCGTAGAGCATGTCGCTGCGCCGGTTCTTGCTATAGCATTCCTCGGTGGCCTCGGCGCAGCGCGGCTTTTCCTCGCCCAGGCTAACCGATTCAACCTGGCTTTCCTTTACGCCCATCAGCTGCAGGATTTTTTTCACGCCGTCTGCGCGCTTCTGACCCAGCGCGATATTGTATTCGCGGCTGCCGCGCTCGTCGGCATTGCCCTGAACCAGCATCTTGGCGCCGGGATTCTGGGCGAGATAGCGGGCGTGCGCCTGCAACAGCGGCTTGTACTCGTCCTTGACGTCGTATTTGTCATAGTCGTAGAAAATGCTGCGCTTGGACAGAATGCTGCCCGGGTCCTTGAGCGGATTTGCCTGTTGCCCGGCATTGGGCGCGACCGGCGTAACCGCGGAGCCCGCTTGCCTGTCCCCTGCGGCGCTGGTCGCGGCGCGGTCCTCGACACCGGCTTTGGACTCCATCTCGGGTGTGCCGGCGCAAGCTGCCAGCAGCGCCACTGCCACAAATGCAAATAATTTCCTCATACCCATCTCCTTCTCGTGACCAGCTAATTATTGAAAAACGGACCCCAGGCGGGCTCGCGTACATCTGCTGCCTGCACCGACAGGCGCTGCTTTACCCTGCCGTCGCTGGAGACGGCCGCCAGCGAACCGCGGTTGTTGGTCTGGGTGGCGTACAAAATCATTTTGCCGTTGGGCGCGAAACTGGGAGATTCATCGCGCTGCCCGTCGGTAAGCGCCTGCCCCTGGCCGGTCGCGAGGTCCAGCGATCTGAGCTGAAAACGTCCTGAATCGCGCGCAATATAAACGAGGGTCTTGCCGTCGTTCGAAATGCGCGGCGAGACATTGTAGCCGCCGTCGAAGGTCACCCGCGCAACCTCGCCCCCGCTCGCGCTCATGCGGTAAATCTGCGGGCTGCCGCCGCGGTCCGAGGTAAAGTAGATGTACTTGCCGTCTGGCGTGAAGAAAGGTTCCGTGTCAATCGAACCCGAGTTGGTGATACGACGCGGATTGCTGCCGTCGGGGCCGATCAGATAAATCTGCGAGCCGCCGTCCTTGGACAGCACGACCGCGAGCTGCTTGCCGTCGGCTGACCAGGCCGGCGCACTGTTGGATCCCTTGAAATTGGCCGCCACCTGGCGCCGGCCGGAAACCAGCGAATGCACGTACACCACCGGCTTCTTGTTCTCGAACGATACATAGGCGATACGCGTGCCGTCGGGCGACCATGCCGGGGAAATGATCGGTTCGCGTGAAGCGAGCGCGGTCTGCGAGCCTATCCCGTCGGCATCGGCGATCTGCAGTTCATAGCGACTGCCCTGCTTGACGACATAGGCGATGCGAGTGGAGAAGACACCGCGGTCGCCGGTCAGCTTTTCGTAGACCATGTCGGCGATGCGATGCGCGGTGGTGCGCACCTGTTGCGCCGTGAGAGTGAACGCGACGCCGCCGATTTGCGTTTGCTTGGGCACGTCGAGCAGGCGGAAACTCGCCTCGAAGCGGCCGTCTGCCAGGCGCACCACGCTGCCGATCACCATGGCGTCGGCGGTGCGGCTTTTCCAGTCGGCAAAATTGACCTGCGCCAACTCGGTGGGCAGCGGTTCGACGCTGCCGGCGAACAGCATGCGAAAGCGCCCGCTGCGCCGCAGGTCGGCTTCGACGATGTCGCTGATGTTCTGCGGCAATACCTGCTCGCCTGCGAAGCGCAGCACGCCGATCGGTATCTGGTTGGCGCCGCCACCGGTAATTTCGATGGACAGCTGCGCCTGCGCGTTGGCGCAAGCCAGCGCGAGCAGGAACAAAACGGCACGGAACAGGACTTGCATGCGGGATCCAGAAAAAATACTCATACAATTATACGCATAGTGCGAGCATGGATTCAGTCCAGCGGCCGGAACTTTATTTCCAGCTTGCGCTGGAATTGTTCGGGCCGGTCCGGTTTGGGCAATGGCGAGGACTTGAGTATGGCCCGTTCCACCGCTGCGTCGTAGGCCTTGTGGCCGCTGGACTTGCGCAATGTGGCCGACATGACCTCACCGGTTGGCAATTGCACCACGTCGAAAATGGCTTCGGGGTTGCCGGCGATATTCGGCGGCAGCACGATGTTTCCCTTGATCTTGCCCTTTAACTTGCCGATGTAGGCCGCGTCGGCTCTTGCGGCAAACACCGCCTCCTCCTGCCGCATCTGATTGAGAATTCTGTCCTTCTCCCGATTCTGGTTTAAGGCGGCCGTCTCTCGCTCGAGCTGCGCGCGTATGTCTTTGCTCCGGTCGAACTTGAGCTTGGGTTCCGGTTTGGCCTTGGGCTTGGGTTTTGGTTCCGGCTCTTTCGGAATTTCCTTTTTGATTTCCTTCTTCTTTTCCAGCGCGATGTCGGGCTTGGGCGCCTCGATCGCTTTCTCGACCACCTTGGGTTCGGGCTTGGGTTCCGGCTTGGGTTCGGGCTTGGGTTCGGGCTTGGGCTCCAGCTTCACCTCCGGGACAGGCGGGGCCGGCGGAGGCGGCTTGGGCAGGATCTTTTCGACCACGGGCGCGGGCGGGCTGGTCCACAACTCGACCATCACGGCCTCGGGCTGCTGGCTTTGCCAGTGCACGCCGAAAAACAGGAACGCCGCGAGCAGGACGTGCACCAGTACCGCGAGAACAACCGAAGGGACTTTGCCCGGCTCCGCGTACACGAGCGCGCCGGCCGCCGCGCTCATCGAGCCACGGGCTTCACCAGAAGCCCCACTCTGCGCACGCTCTGCTTTTGCAGTTCGTCCATCACCTTGAGCACTTCTTCATAGCGCACATCCTTGTCCGCGGCGATCACCACCGCCTGCTCCGGATGCGTTTTCTGCTTTTCGCGCAATGCCGCGACCAGTTCGGCGCTCGACACCGCGCGCTCGCTCGCCGTGGTCTTGCTGCGTTCGCGCAACACCAGCGACGCATCCGCCTTGATCACCACCTCCAAAGGCAATTCCGGCGGCTGGGAGGATTTGCCCACCGAGGGCAGCTCGATCACCCCCGGATTCACCAGCGGCGCGGTGATCATGAATATCACCAGGAGCACCAGCATCACGTCGATATAAGGCACGACGTTGATTTCGCTCATGGCACGGCGCGAACGCGGCATCTTCGTTCTTCCTATTTGCCCACGCCGGACTGGCGCTGCAGAATGTTGGAAAACTCCTCGATGAAGCTTTCGAAGCGGATCGCAAGCCGGTCGATGTCGTGCGCATAACGGTTATAGGCGACCACGGCCGGAATTGCCGCAAACAGGCCGATGGCCGTGGCGATCAGCGCTTCTGCAATGCCGGGGGCGACATGGGCCAGCGTCGCCGAACTGACGTTTGCAAGGCCGCGAAACGAATTCATGATGCCCCATACCGTGCCGAACAGGCCGACGTAGGGACTGACCGAACCGACCGACGCGAGAAAAGCGAGGTGCCGCTCCAGATTGTCCATTTCGCGCTGATAGGTGGCGCGCATGGCGCGTCGCGCTCCCTCGACGGGAATGCTGGGGTCGGTGCCACGCTGGGCGCGCAGTTTGGCGAATTCGCGGAAGCCCGCTTCGAATATGCGCTCCAGCGAACCGGCCCGATGGCGGTCATTGACCGCGCTCTGGTACAGGCCGTTCATGTCGTTGCCGCTCCAGAAGTCGCGTTCGAATTTCTCGGTCTGCGTCCTTGCCTGGCGGATCGCAAACAACTTGCGGAAAATAAACAGCCAGCTCATGAATGAGACCACCAGCAGCAGCGCCATCACCAGCTGCACAGGCACGCTGGCGTTGGTGATCAGGGAGATTATCGATAGATCGTGGGTTACGTTCATTGTTGTTGATTTTCGTTGGTTGTCATGTGGGCTCGCCTGCTCATTCCTGTCTCCCGAATCAGAGAACGCTCCTCAGGTACTGCGGCATGGCGACAGGCTTGAAACTCTGCTGGTTCAGGCAGGCCACCCGGACCTCGGCACGCGCGATGACTTGCGCGCCGCTGCGCACTTCCTGCTTGAGTTCAATATAGACTCGCGCAATCTTGAGCGGTTCAACCGTGACCTCAAGCAGGTCGTCCAGCCGCGCCGGTCGGTCGAATTCCAGTGTTGCCCGCCGCACCACGAAGATCAAACCTTCCTCTTGTGCGAGTTTATCCTGATTCACGCCGTAACTGCGCAGCCATTCGGTGCGCGCACGCTCGAAGAACTTCAGGTAATTGGCGTAGTACACCACGCCGCCGATGTCCGTGTCTTCGTAGTAGACGCGCACCTGCCAGGAAAAAGCCTGCGTCATGGTCGTCTCAGGATTCGCCCGGCCCGTTCCACAAATCGCCATTGGCGCCCGTACGCGGAGGCGTCAGGCCGAAATGACGGTAGGCCGACAAGCTTGCGACGCGCCCGCGCGGAGTGCGCTGCAGATAGCCCTGCATGATCAGAAACGGCTCGATCACGTCCTCGATGGTGTCGCGCTCCTCGCCGATGGCATGCGCGAGGTTGTCCACGCCCACGGGGCCGCCGGCGAACTTTTCGATCACGGCCATCAGCAGCTTCCTGTCCATCAGATCCAGGCCCAGCGTGTCCACATCGAGCATCTGCAGCGCTGCGTCGGCGACCTCGCGGCTCACGCTGCTTCTCGTCCTGACCTCGGCGTAATCGCGCACCCGCCGCAGCAGCCGGTTGGCGATACGCGGCGTGCCGCGTGAGCGGCGCGCGATTTCAAGCGAGCCTGCGGCGGCGATTTCGACTTTGAGCAATCCGGCCGAGCGGCTCACGATCTGCTGCAGCTCCGGTGCCGAGTAGAACTCCAGTCGCGCGACGATGCCGAAGCGGTCGCGCAAGGGGTTGGTGAGCATGCCCGCGCGGGTGGTCGCGCCGACCAGCGTGAACGGCGGCAACTCCAGCTTGACCGAACGCGCCGCCGGGCCCTCGCCGATCATGATATCGAGCTGGAAATCCTCCAGCGCGGGATAGAGGATTTCCTCCACCACCGGCGACAGACGGTGGATCTCGTCGATGAACAGTACGTCGTTCGGCTCGAGGTTGGTAAGCAGGGCGGCAAGGTCTCCCGGGCGCTCCAGCACCGGACCCGAGGTATGGCGCAGGTTCACCCCCATCTCGCGCGCGATAATGTGCGCGAGCGTCGTTTTCCCCAGGCCCGGCGGACCGAACAGCAGCACATGATCCAGCGATTCTTTGCGCTGGCGCGCAGCTTCGATGAATATCGCGAGCTGGCCGCGGATTTTCTCCTGGCCGACGTACTCGGACAATGCCTTGGGCCGCAGCGCACGCTCCAGCGCCTCCTCTTGCGGCGAGGCGGGATCGGCGGCAATCAGGCGGTCGGTTTCAATGGCCATGCGTTATCTTACCCGCGCCCGCGGCTGCCGTTGTTGCGACCGTGCGCGCTGCTCGCCCATTTCGCTCAGCGCCCCGGGGCGCGGTCGGGATGCGCAGACTGGGAAACGTCCGCCAGAAACGAGACGAAATGCGTAACGTTTCCGGCCTCGTCCCGGATCGCCGATATGCTGCGCCACTCGCGGTAGATGCCGGCGTCTTTGCGGCGGCACCAGGACGTGCCGGTCCAGTGCCCCTGGCGCAACAAGGTGTCACGTATTTCATCGTAGAACTCGGCCGGCTGCAGGGCGGTGCGAAACTCGCTTTCGGGCCTGCCGCTCACCTCCTCCTCGCTGTAGCCGGTGAGCGCCGTATACGCCCGATTGACCGAAACGATGGTTCCATCCGCGGCGACGATCAGCATGGCTTCGCTCATGTTCTCGAATACGTTCGCCTGGATCGCGAGCTTCTCGTCGCGCTTGCGCAATTCGGTAACGTCGGTCGAGACCAGCACGATCCTCTGGGTACCCGCGTGCACGAAGGATTTTGCCTTGGCCTGGAACTCGTGTTCATTGCCGTCGGTGGCGATCAGCCGGTATAGAAAGGCCCGCGATTCCCCGGTCTGGACCGCCTGTTCCAGCTCGGCGCGCGTCACGTCCCTGTCCTCTGGTCGCAGGTGAACCAGGGCATCGGCGCCGATTGCCAGCGCCTCCTCGTCGAGCAGGCGCCGGTACGCCGGATTCGCGTAGACCCAGCGCCCCCGGGCATCGAGCATGGCGATCAGGTCTCCCGCGTTCTCGGTGATGATGCGGTAGTGCTCCTCGCTCAGCCGCAGGGCGTTGCGCGTTTCGCGCAACTTGCGATACTGGGCGAACACGATGTTGCCGACGCCGACCACGTACACCGACAAGCCCAGCATGCACAAGGCAATGGCCCCGGGTTCGGTCTGCGGCGAGAACTCGAATCCGTAGACCAGGACCCACGCGAGCGCGCCCAGCGAAAACGCGAACAGCGCGCCCACGGCGCCGCGCACACCGCGGTACATCGCGTTGTTGAGCAGCGTTCCCATGAAGAGCGTATACGCGATCCAGAGAGGGAATTCGAGGGCGGCCGCCCAGACTCCGAGCAGCAGCGCGTCGACCACCAAATTGACCTGTTCGGCCTGGAGCGAATTCGGGGCTCTGCGGGCGCGCCAGAACAGCAGGTGCGGATAGAGGAGGAACTGCAGCGCGAGCGAGGTCCAGGCGAGCCCGCCGTATCCCCGCCCCCACATATGGACGCCGATTACGACGAACAGCGCGGCAAACGAGATGGCCCGAACCTGGAAATCGATTTTGACCAGGCGGTGGTACTTTCCCGTCCCGGTACTGTTTTCTGAGCCGATGTCAGTCATCCGAAGAGCGCATCGCCAAATTTTATCAGGGTTCGACACGCGTACTGCGGCGAACGCCGGCTGGCGCACCGGTCCGGGATTGCCAGTACGGACCCGGCACACATCGATCCGCTCAACCCTTGGCCAGGGACTTGAGCGCGAGGCGTATCCCGTCGGACACGCTCACACCCTCGGGCAGTTGTTTCAGCGCGTACTGCGCCTCCTTTTCGTTATAGCCGAGCGCAAGCAGTGCATTGAGTACGTCGCTGGACGCCGGCGCGGCTCGGTTCAACGCGATTCCGCCGACGAGTTCCGTGCCGAGTTTGTCCTTCAGTTCCAGCAGCAGGCGCTCGGCCGTTTTCTTGCCGATACCGGGAACCTTGGTCAGCCGTCCGGACTCCTGCTCGGCCACGGCCTGCGCCAGGTCTGCAACGCTCATGCCGGAGAGCAAAGACAGCGCGGTGCGCGCGCCGACGCCGCTGATTTTCAGCAACTGGCGAAACGCCCGGCGCTCGGATTCGCTGGCAAAGCCGTAGAGCAGGTGCGCGTCTTCGCGCACGACCAGGTGGGTGAACAGCGTCACCCGCTCGCCCACGTTGGGCAGGTTGTAAAAAGTGCTCATGGGCACGTCGACTTCATAGCCCACGCCCTGCACCTCGAGCATCAGCTGCGGCGGGTTCTTTTCCAGGAGCACACCGCTCAAGCGTCCGATCATTTCATTCCGTCCCGGGCCGCGTGCTTCATATCAGCCTCCCCTTTTTCACACGGTAGCCTGCCGTGGATACCATGCCCAGACCCTGGCCGCCGTGCGCGTGACAAATGGCGCAGGCGAGCGCGTCAGCCGCATCGGCGCCCGGATTGCCCGGCAAGCCAAGCAGGCGCCGCACCATTTCCTGCACCTGTTCCTTTTTTGCGTGCCCGTTCCCGACCACCGCCTGCTTCACCTGCAGGGCGGTATATTCGGCCACCGGCAGGCTCTCCAGCACCGCGGCGCAGATGGCCGTCCCGCGCGCCTGGCCCAGCAGCAAAGTCGATTGGGGATTGACGTTGACGAAGACTTTTTCGACTGCGGCCTGCTGCGGACGATGGGTCTGGATCACTTCGCGCAATCCCTCCAGTATGGTTTTAAGGCGCCCCGGCAGGTCCGATTCCGGCGCCTTGATGCAGCCGCTGGTGACATAGGTGAGTTTGCTGCCGGCTTTGTGAATGATTCCAAAGCCGGTGATGCGCAGGCCGGGATCGATGCCGAGTATGGTAATGGTGCTTGACGCCATCGGCCGATTATAGCCTTAGGCGATGACCCTACCCTCTACTCCTCGATCACCGCCGTCGTATATACGTCCTGCACGTCGTCCAGCGCCTCCAGCGCGTCGAGCAGCTTTTGCATGCGCTGCGCGTCTTCCCCGGCGAGCACTGTTTCGCTGAGCGGTTTCATGGTGATTTCCGCCAGTTCCGCCTTTAGGCCCGCCTTCTCCAGGCCCTGTTTTACGTCTGAGAAATCGCTGAAGGCGCAAATCACTTCTACCGAGCCGTCTTCGTTGCTGAGCACGTCTTCGGCGCCCGCCTCCAGCGCCGCCTCCATGACCTTTTCTTCGCTTGTGCCCGGCGCAAACACGAACTGTCCGCAGTGTTTGAACATGAAACCGACCGAGCCGTCGGTGCCGAGGTTGCCGCCGTGCTTGACGAAAGCGTGGCGCACGTCGGCGACGGTGCGGGTGCGGTTGTCGGTGAGACAGTCCACCATTACCGCCGCGCCGGCGATGCCGTAGCCTTCATAGCGCACCTCTTCGTAGTTGGCGCCATCGAGCGCGCCCGCGCCGCGTTTGCTCGCGTTCTCGATATTGTCCTTGGACATGTTCACGTCGCGCGCTTTTTCCATGGCCAGGCGCAGGCGCGGATTCATGTTGGGATCCGCGCCGCCCATGCGCGCCGCCACGGTGATCTCCCGGATCAGCCGTGTGAATACCTTGCCTCTCTTGGCATCCGTGACGGCCTTCTTGTGTTTGATATTGGCCCATTTGGAATGTCCCGCCATGATTACCGCCTCGATTTCCCTTGTAAGTCTATAATTTTAGCATTGCCCGCATTCCCGACCCATTAAGCGAGAACCTCCATGCCCGAAGCTTTGCTCATCGCCAAATCCGGCAAGACAGCGCTTGCCCTATTGCCGCGAATGGCCAATCGTCACGGCCTTATCGCCGGCGCGACCGGCACCGGCAAGACGGTTACCCTGCAAACGCTGGCGCAGGGTTTTTCCGCGATCGGCGTGCCGGTATTCATGGCCGATGTCAAAGGCGATCTGTCCGGCCTTGCGCAGGCAGGCAGTATGTCGCCCCGGCTGAAGGAGCGGTTTGACGCGCTCGCGATCAAGGACTTTGCCTTTGCCGCCTGCCCCGTCACGTTCTGGGACGTATTCGGCAAAGCCGGGCATCCGGTGCGCGCGACCGTGTCCGACATGGGACCGCTGCTGCTGGCGCGCATGCTGAACCTCAACGACACGCAGGAAGGCGTGCTCGCGCTCGCGTTCAAGATCGCCGACGACAACGGCATGCTGCTGCTCGACATGAAGGACCTGCGCGCAATGCTGCAGCATGTGGGCGAAAGCGCGCGCGAATTCACCACCGAATACGGCAACATCTCGGCGGCGTCGATCGGCGCCATACAACGCGCCCTGATGCAGCTCGAGCAGCAGGGAGCGGACAGTTTTTTCGGCGAACCGGCGCTCAACATCGCCGACCTGATGCAGACCGACGAGAAAGGGCGCGGCATGGTCAACATCCTCGCGGCCGACGGTCTGATGGGCGCGCCCAAGCTGTACTCGACTTTCCTCCTGTGGATGCTGTCCGAGTTGTTCGAGAACCTGCCCGAAGTGGGCGACCCGGAAAAGCCGAAGCTGGTATTTTTCTTCGATGAAGCGCATCTGCTGTTCAACGACGCGCCGAAGGCCTTGCTCGAGAAAATCGAGCAGATGGTGCGCCTGATCCGCAGCAAGGGGGTGGGCGTGTATTTCGTCACACAGAATCCGCTCGACATCCCGGAGACGGTGCTGGGACAGCTGGGCAACCGCGTGCAGCACGCATTGCGCGCCTTTACGCCGCGCGACCAGAAAGCCGTCAAAGCCGCGGCGAGCACCATGCGCGCGAACCCGAAGCTCAAGGTGGAGTCCGTCATCACCGAGCTCGGCGTAGGAGAAGCGCTGGTTTCCTTCCTCGACGAGAAGGGCCGACCGTGCGTGGTCGAGCGCGCGCTCATTCTGCCGCCGGCGAGCAGAATCGGACCGATCAGCACCGAGGAACGCCAGGCGGTCGTACGCGGCTCGGTAATCTTCGGCCATTACGAGCAGACGGTGGACCGCGAATCGGCTTATGAGAAGCTCAAGGGGCGCGCACTGCAGGGTGCGGCCGCCGATGCCCAGAAGGGACCCGCTGCGCCCGGCTCCGCGCAGGGCGCGGGCGGCGGAATCATGGATACGCTGGGCGGCATACTCGGCGGAACGACGGGCCCGCGCGGCGGCCGTCGCGAGGGCGTGCTGGAATCGGCGGCAAAAAGCGCAGCGCGGGCGATAGGCTCGCAGGTCGGGCGCCAGATCGTACGCGGCATTCTGGGTTCCCTGTTCGCCGGCGGAAAACGCTGATGCGCGGTCCGCGCGATTCCGCCGCGACCGGACGACCGTTTCCGAATCCCGCTCAGTGAACACAGCTTCCTATCGCGCCTGGGGCATCGCCCTGGCGCTGGCCGGCGTCGTTTCCTTTTCGTTCCGGCCGATCCTGATCAAGCTCGCCTACGCCTACGTGACCGATCCGGTCACCCTGCTCGCGCTGCGCATGGTGTTTTCGCTGCCCTTCTTCGTCGCCGCCGCGCTGTGGCTGCAGCGGGATCGCGCCAGCGCGCCGCTCACGCGCCGCGACCTGTGGACGGTGGCATTCCTGGGCTTTCTCGGCTATTACCTGGCGAGCTTCCTCGACTTTCTCGGCCTGCAATACATCAGCGCGGGCGTGGGGCGCTTGATGCTGTTCCTCTACCCGACCATCACCGTCCTGCTGTCGGCCCTGTTCCTCGGGAAACGGGTCAGGCCGCGCGAGGTGGTCGCTTTGATCGTTTCCTACGCCGGCCTCGCACTGGTACTGTCGCGCGCGTTCGGCAGCGCGAATCCCAATCTGTTGCTAGGCGCGATGTTGGTGTTCGGCAGCGCGGTCAGCTATGCCATCTATCTGGTCACCAGCAGCCAGTTGGTGCAGCGCATCGGCTCGATGCGCTTTACCGCGTATGCGACCAGCGTCGCCAGCGTGTTGTGCATTGCGCAGTTCCTGCTGCTGCGGCCGCTTTCGGCGCTGGACCTGCCACCGCAAGTATACGGCCTTGCGGCTGCGATGGGCGTGCTGTGCACGGTGCTGCCGGTATTCATGACCTCCGAGGCGCTCAAGCGCATCGGCGCCAACCACGTCGCGATCATCGGCGCCGCCGGGCCGGTGACCACGATCTTTCTCGGCTGGATCGGCCTGGAAGAATCCATGACCGCGCTGCAGATTGTCGGCGCTGCACTGGTGCTAGGCGGTGTAATGCTGGTTACAATAAGGCCCAAGACCTGAACCGCGCGAAACGCGCTTGCAATCCCCCGGCATGCGCGTACGTGAAGGCGGCAGCAAAATCACATTTAAGAATTTTTCAGCAGGAGTAAGTCATGGATTTCGGCATCAAAGGCAAGACAGCTATCGTATGCGCCTCGAGCAAGGGCCTGGGACGCGGTTGTGCATTTTCGTTGGCGCGAGAAGGCGTGAACCTGATCATCACCGCGCGCGGCAAGGAGGCGCTGGAGAAGACCGCCGAGGAGATTCGCGCCGAAACCGGCGTAAGAGTCACTGCCGTGGCCGGCGACATCACCACGGAAGCCGGACGCGCCGCCGTGCTTGCAGCCTGCCCCAATCCGGACATTCTGGTCAACAACGCAGGCGGGCCGCCGCCTGGCGATTTCCGCAACTGGACGCGCGATACCTGGATCGCTGCACTGGACGCCAATATGCTCACGCCGATCGAACTCATCAAGGCCACGGTGGACGGCATGATCTCGCGCAAGTTCGGCCGCATCGTCAACATCACTTCAAGTTCGGTGAAAGCCCCGATTGAAGTCCTGGGACTTTCCAACGGTGCGCGCTCCGGCCTCACCGGCTTCGTCGCCGGCATCGCGCGCAAGACCGTCGCGCACAACGTCACCATCAACAACCTGCTGCCGGGCTCGTTCGACACGGACCGGATACGCACGACTTTGAACGCCCAGGCCAAGAACCGCGGCGTAGATGTCGAAGTAATCCGCAAGGAACGCATGGCCCAGTGTCCGGCCGGCCGCTTCGGCGATCCGGCGGAATTCGGCGACGCCTGCGCTTATCTTTGCAGCGCGCAAGCAAGCTATGTCACCGGCCAGAACTTCCTTATCGACGGCGGTTCGTATCCGGGTACTTACTGATCGACTGCGGTGATTGGTGCGCTGAAAGACTTGTTTGCGCGGCCGGCCGACGCCAAGGGCGCGCCGCGGCGCGTGCTCAACGTCGGCGGCGGCAGCAAGGGCGTCGCCCTGCCGCCGCATTTCCACGAGTGGGAGCAGCTGCTGCTCGACATCGACCCGCGCACGGGCGCGGACCTGGTGTGCGATGCGCGCTCGCTGCGCGAGGCCGCCGAGCCGGACGCGTTCGATGCCGTCTACTGCTCGCACAACCTCGAACACTATTACCGGCACGACGTCGACAAGGTGCTGCAGGGATTTCTGCATGTGCTCAAGGCGGACGGCTACGCCGAAATCCGCGTGCCCGATATTGGCGAGTTGATCAAGCTGCTGGCAACGAACGAACTCGACATCGAGCAGGAAATCTACAAGGCCAACATCGGACCGATCACGGCGCATGACATGATCTACGGCTACGCGCCGGAAATCGAGGCCAGCGGTCAGGATTTCTATGCCCACAAGACCGGGTTCAGCCGCGATTCCCTGTTGCGCGCGCTGCGCTCGAACGGATTCGGCGAGATTTATTTCGCCCAGCCGCTCGCCTTGCTGGAACTGCACGTGTTCGCGTTCAAGACGCGCGCCGACGCGGCGCAACGCGCGACGCTAGCCATGGGCGAGCCGGCGGCGACGCAGGCGCAGCATGACGCGGCGCTGCCGCCGCGCCGTGCAGTGCACGGCGGCGGCGTAGAGGCCGATCCGGTCGAAGCCCTGTATCAGCGCGCCGCCGCCGCATTCGCCGTCGACAACTGGGACGAGTGCGCGGCATTTACGCAACAGGCGCTGGCACTGGAGCCGACGCTGCCCGCGCTGCACTACCTGCTCGGCTGCTGCCGTATGGGACAGGAACAACCCCCCGCAGCGCTGCAGGCGTTCGCGCGCTGTCTCGATCTGCAACCCAAGTACCCCTTGTCTGCCGAGGCGCACGCGCGCCAGGCGCTATGCCACGCGCGCATGGACGTGGCGAACGGAAAAACGGCCGTCATCGAAACGCTCCTGCCGCAGCACCGGCAGTCGGTCTCCGTTCTGCTCTGCAGCGCAAGCGCGGGGCGCCGGGACCGGGCCGAAGCGATGTATCGCCGCCTGCTCGGCGACGTGCAGCATGAGCTCATCGTCATCGACGACGCGCGTTCGTTTGCCGAGGGCTACAACCGGGGGCTGCGCCGGGCGCGCCACGATGTCGTGATCATGGCGCACGAGGACATCGACATCCTCAGCTCGGATTTTGCAGCGCGACTGTTACGCGGACTCAGCCGCCACGAGATGGTCGGCATCGCGGGAACGCGCAAACTGGCCGGCGGCGCATGGCATTTTGCCGGCTATCCGCACCTTGCCGGCCAGATCGGCATGCCCAATGGCGGGGGCCGTTATGTGGTGGCCCTGTACGATGTGACGGAGCGCGAGACCAAGGGGCTGCAGGCCCTGGATGGCCTGTTGCTCGCGACGCGCCGCGACACCGCCCTGCGACTGGGTTTCGACGAGTCCGCCTTCGATGGCCGGCATTTGTACGACCTGGATTTCAGCCTGCGCGCGGCGCAGTCGGGCCTGGACTGCGCCAGTTGCAACGACATCCTCGTGGTCCGCGAATCACAGCCGAGCAACGACAAGGATTGGGGGAGCTACGCGCAGCGTTTCCTCGACAAGCACCGTGAGCGGCTGGGTCCGCTGGAAAATACGGTCTTAAAACCGGAACTGGTGGCGCTGCCCTTGCGCTCGGCCGCCGAATGGCGGCTGCTCACGCAACACCTGATCGGCGGCTAAGACCGGGCGGCAATCCGGGAAGCGGCGCGGGCGCCTCGGATCTAGACGTTAAAGCGAAAATGCACGACGTCGCCGTCGCGCACCACGTATTCCTTGCCTTCCAGACGCATCTTGCCGGCTTCCTTGGCGCCTTGCTCACCCTTGCAGGCGATGAATTCGTCGTAGGAAATCACTTCGGCGCGAATGAAACCGTGCTCGAAGTCGGTGTGGATTACACCTGCAGCCTGCGGCGCGGTCGCGCCGATTTCCACCGTCCAGGCGCGCACCTCCTTGGGACCGGCGGTGAAATACGTCTGTAGTCCGAGCAAGGCGTAGCCGGCCCGGATCAACCGACCCAAGCCGGGCTCTTCGAGTCCCATGTCGGCCAAGAATAACTGCTTTTCCTCCTCGGCCAGGTCCGCCATCTGCGCTTCGATCGCGGCGCAGATGGCCACCACCGGCGCACCCTCCGCCTTGGCGTATTCCTCGACACGCGCGAGCAGCGGGTTGTTGCTGAAGCCGTTTTCATCGACGTTGGCCACGTACATCGCAGGTTTGGCGGTCATCAGGCACAAGGGCTTCAGCACTTGCTGCTCCTCGCGCGATAGCGCCAGACTGCGCGCCGGGCGCGCCTCGTTGAGCACCGGCAGCAGCTTTTCCAGCACCGCGACGATGCGCTGCGCTTCCTTGTCGCCAGACTTCGCCACCTTGGCGTAGCGGGCCATGGTCTTGTCGACGGTCGCCAGATCCGCCAGAGCGAGTTCGGTGTTGATGGTCTCGATATCACTCAATGGATCTATTTTCCCGGCGACATGCACGACGTTGTCGTCGACGAAACAACGCACCACATGGGCGATCGCGTCGGTTTCGCGGATGTTGGCGAGAAATTTGTTTCCCAGTCCCTCGCCTTTGGATGCGCCTGCGACCAGGCCGGCGATGTCGACGAACTCTACGACCGCAGGGATGGTTTTCTGCGGCTTTGCGATCGCGACGAGCTGCGCCAGTCTAGCGTCGGGCACCTCGACGATGCCGACATTGGGCTCGATGGTGCAGAAAGGGTAGTTCTCCGCCGAAATGGCGGCCTTGGTCAAAGCATTGAATAGAGTCGATTTGCCGACATTGGGCAGTCCGACGATACCGCATTTAAGAGACATATTGAGGCCTTGAACCAGTTTGAAGGATGCAAAAGGGGACTGCCCTTCTGAATTTCACTCTGCCTTTGTTGGAGTTTCCGGTGATGGCGGCTTGGGCTTGGTGTGCAGCTTGTGCATGGCCGCCGCCATGTTGTCCGCCAGTATCTGATCGAATACCGCGACACAGCGGTCGATCACCGCATCAATCATCTCGCGTTCTTCCTTGCGCGGCGGGTGGAGCACGAAATCGACCACCTCCTGTTCGCTTGCCGCAATATCGCGCGGATGGCCTATGCCGATACGCATGCGCCAGAAATCCGGCGTGCCCAGCTTGGCAATGATGTCGCGCAGGCCATTGTGTCCCGCGTGGCCGCCGCCCTGCTTGATCTTCACGCCGCCAGGCGGGAGATCGAGTTCGTCGTGCGCTACCAGTATTTCGTCTGCAGCAATCTTGTGAAACTGCGCCAGCGCTCCCACGGCCGCGCCCGATTCATTCATCCAGGTCTGCGGCATCAGCAGCCAGGTGTTGCCGGATGCGGTTTCCAGCCTGGCTACCAAGGCATGGAATTTGGCTTCTTTCCTGAGGGTGAGCCGGTGCTGCGCCGCCAAGCGCTCGACCAGCCAGAAACCCGCGTTGTGGCGCGTGCTCTCGTACTTTTTCCCCGGGTTGCCCAGGCCAACAATGAGTTTGATCGGCATCTTGACGCCGCTCTAAGAAATGAGGCAGAAGCCGGGGCCTCTGCCTACTCTCGAGGCGGATAAGCTTTAAGCGGCCGTTTCGAAACGGTTGAAGCGGCCACTGAATTGGAGACACGAGGGAGAACAGGGCCTCGTGCCGGGACGAATTCCTACTTCTTGTCCGATTTCTCGGACTTCTTGTCGCCTTTGTCCGCGACCTTCTCGCCAGCTGCCGGCTCGGCCGACTGTTTGGTGGTGGGCACCTCGGAAGGTGCCAGGGCCGCTTCGGCCGCAGCTGCGTCTGCCGCTTCGTCCGCCACCAGCGCGCGCGGAATTTGCACCACAGCCACCGAAGGATTCTCGTCGCCGTGCAGTATCCACTCCACCCCATTGGGGAGTTTCAGATCCTTGACATGGACTGTATTGCCTATCTCCAAGTCCTTCAGATCCACCTCGATAAACCCCGGCAAGTCCGCCGGAAGGCAGCGGATCAGAAGCTCGCTCATGACGTGGCTGACGAGACCGCCGGACAGTTTCACCCCCGGCGACGACTCGGCGTTGATGAAATGCAGCGGCACTTTCATCTGGATCTTCACGTCCGACTGGACGCGCTGGAAGTCGATGTGCTGGACCTCCACCCTGAACGGGTGCATGTTGACAGCGCGCAGCAGCACCTGCTCCTTCGCGCCTTCAAGATTGAGCATGAGCACGGAAGCATGGAAGGCCTCCTGGCGCAGTTGGTGATACAGCGCGTTGTGATCGAGCTCGATGACGACCGCAGGCTGATTGCCCCCGTAAACGATACCGGGGGTCTTGCCTTCACGGCGCAGGCGGCGGCTCGCTCCGGTGCCCTGCTTGGTGCGCTTTTGCGCGTTGACTTCGATTTGCATGTTGCACTCCTGGTTATGGCAGCCCCGCGACCAGGGCCCGCCGTTTCAAAAATCGGAATTCTGAATCTGATGCCTGTGCTCTACTCGCTGAACAAGGAACTCACGGAGTCCTCGTTGCTGATGCGCAATATCGTTTCCGCCAGCAGGTCGACCACCGACAGCACGCGTATCTTGCTGCACTGCCTCGCATCCTCTCGCAGCGGGATGGAGTCGGTGACAACCACTTCGTCCAGCGCCGACTTGGCGATGCGCTCCACCGCCCCGCCCGAAAGCACCGCGTGAGTGCAGTAGGCAAGCACCTTGACTGCGCCTTCGTTCTTGAGCGCCTGCGCCGCCTTGGCCAGCGTGCCGGCGGTGTCCACCATGTCGTCCATGATGACGCAGGTGCGGCCCGAAACGTCGCCGATGATGTTCATCACCTCGGCGTCGTTCGCCTTGGGACGGCGCTTGTCGATAATGGCCAGGTCCGATTCGAGACGCTTCGCGAGCGCACGTGCGCGCACCACGCCGCCGACGTCCGGGGAGACCACCAGCAGGTCTTCGTAGCCGTGTTTCCATAGATCGCCCAGCAGGATGGGCGCGGCATAGATATTGTCCACCGGCACATCGAAAAATCCCTGGATCTGGTCCGCGTGCAGATCCATGGTGAGCACCCGGTCCACGCCCACCGCCTCGAGCATGTTGGCTACGACTTTGGCGCTGATCGCGACCCGCGCCGAGCGCGGCCGCCGGTCCTGGCGCGCATAGCCAAAGTACGGAAGTGCCGCGGTAACACGCGCAGCCGAGGCGCGTTTCAGCGCGTCGATCATGATCAGCACTTCCATCAGATTGTCGTTCGTCGGTACGCAGGTGGACTGCAGCACGAAGCAGTCGCGGCCGCGCACGTTCTCCAGCAACTCGATCATCACCTCGCCGTCGGAGAAGCGGTCCACGCTCACCCCGCCCAGCGGAATATTGAGGCGTTTTGCAACCGCAGCAGCCAATTGCGGATTGGCACTGCCTGCAAAAATCATCAGGTGATCGTAAGCCATATCTGAAGCCAAGTTATTTCAGCGCCTTAGCTGCCCGTCCAAGCCTGCAGCCTGGCAGCTGCGGGAACATCAATTGCTGGCTGGGGAGGTAGGGATCGAACCTACGAATGCCGGAATCAAAATCCGGTGCCTTACCACTTGGCGACTCCCCAAAACTGTAACAGGCCGTCGAAAAACCATCGAAACAGCCGAAAAACGACTCGATTACGACAACACGCCCTTCTCAACAGACCACGTTAGGGGAAGAATATCCGTTTCCCCTATTTCAAGATCGCACTACCCGGTCAATCCATGCAGCGGATGACGCTCGAGCCCGCGCACCACGTACCCACGCATTGCCGACGGCAACTGCGCATGAGCCGCATACGCCGCTGATTCAGTGGAAAATTCGGCATACACGCAGGCGCCGGAACCGCTCATGCGCGCCTCGCCATGCTGTTTCAACCAAGCCAGATGGCGCGCTACTTCCGGATAGCGTTTGCACACCACGGGCTCTAGGTCGTTATGCAAGGTGCGGTGTTTCAGCCCGTCGAAAAAGGCCGTAATTTTGATGGGTTTTGACTCCCGTGTCAATTCAGGAGCCTTGAAAACGGAGGCGGTCGGCACCTCCACCGGCGGCATGAGCAACAGATACCAGGCCTGCGGAAGCACGAGCGGAGACAGTTCTTCACCTATACCCTCGGCAAACGCGTTTTCGCCAAATACGAAAACCGGCACATCGGCACCGAGCTTGAGTGCCAATTCCTGCAATTCGCCACGTTGTAATCCCAGTCGCCAGAGGTGGTTGAGCGCGATCAGCGTGGTGGCTGCGTCCGAACTGCCGCCGCCCAGACCACCGCCCATGGGGATGCGCTTTTCCAGGTCGATGCAGACGCCGGCCTTGTGCCCGGTCGCTTCCCTGAGCAAACACGCCGCGCGCACACACAGTTCCTGCTCCGGCGGCACGCCGGCAAGCAACCGCTTGAGCGTGACGCGGTCGTCAACGCGCGGCTCGAATCGCAGGATATCGGCCAGGTCGATCAGCCGGAATGCAGTTTGCAAGCTGTGATAGCCGTCAGCGCGCCGTCCGGTGACATGCAAGAACAAATTGAGCTTTGCCGGCGCCGGCCAGGCATCCTGCCAGCCGTTCACGGCTTGCTCCGCCACTGATCGATCAGCAGGCGGATCTCGACGTCCGCACGCGAGAGCGTCAGCCGTTTGGGGAATCCATTGGAACTATCGTAGCCCAGAAACTCCACGAGCCAGCCGGATTGCCTCAACTCGGCGAGCCTGTCCGAGCCGTCGGTGCGTGTTTGTGCCGGCGTGCCGGCCGCTGCGCGGCCGCGCACCCAGTCGGGCAAGCCCGCTAGCGGCAGGCGCCAGCCCAGGACCTGCTCGGTCAAGCTCTCGACGTCGCTCGCCTGGTAGACCTTCTGATCCGAGGTCGTCAGGCTCACCACCCCGTCGGCGCGCACGATGCGCGCCACCCCCTGACCGAGCGGCGTCGAAATGAGCAAATCGTCGCTTGTGGAATCATGTTGCCAGCCGAAATTTCCGCTCACGGCCTCGCTACCGTATTTCACCGACACCCGGCCCGAAAGATTGAAGCGCTCGCCGGGATGCCCATCCGGCACCGGCTGCCGCTCGATCGCAGCGCAGCCAATCAACAGCAGGCAGCTCAGGAAGCCTGCGTATCGCATCACCAGAACTGCGAATGCGGGGTTATTCACCTGTTGACGCCTCGGCATTGGACATAGAGTCGATACGACGGCACTGCGCCTGCGGGGGATAGACACCTTGATAAAGCCCCCTTGATGGCTGAGAGGAGGCGTCCCCTTGATCGCGGAAAACGGGCTTTTCGGCTGCAGGAGACACTTATATGCCCCGAGCCTGACCGAGTCAGCGCTTGAAACGCTTGATCGTACCGTTCAGCGCGTCGTTATCTGGAGTCTTGCTGGTGGCCTCCAGCCATATCTTCTCGGCTTCCCTGTGCTCGCCCGCGACCCAGAGCACTTCGCCCAGGTGCGCCGCGATTTCCGGGTCGGGGCGGCTGGCGTAGGCCTTGCGCAGGTACTCCAGCGCCTCTTTGTTCTTGCCCATGCGATAAAGCACCCAACCCATGCTGTCGATGATGAACGGATCCTCGGGAGAAAGCTGCAGCGCCTTCTCGATCAATCCCTGCGCCTCGGGCAAACGCAGGTTGCGATCAGCCAGCGAATAACCGAGCGCGTTGTAGGCGTGCGCATGATCGGGCTTCAGGCGGATCAGTTTCTTCAGACTGGATTCGAGCAGGTCCGCGCGCTCCAGCTTGTCCGCCAGCATGGCGTAGTCGTAGAGCAAATCCGGCTGATCGGGCATGTTCTGCAGCGCTTTGCCGATCAGATCGAAGGCGGCGCTCTCCTGCTTGGCGTCGCGCAGCATCTGCGCCTCGGTCAGCAACAACTGCACCCGCGCCGAGTCGCTTTCGACCTCGACCCCCTTGAGGTGGGCGCGCGCCTCGTCGAGCTTGCCCTGCTTGCTTAACACCAGGGCGTAGCGTATCTGGGCACGCAGATACGCATCGCCGCCGCTGACTTCGTCATACCAGCGCAGCGCCTCCGGATAATTCTTCTGGTCCTCTGCGATCTGCGCCAGATACATGCGCACCGTGTCCTTGTCGCGATAGGGCAAAGTGAGCAGGCGCGTGAAGTTGGCTTGCGCAAGCGCGTAGTCCTGCAATTGCAGCGACAGCACCCCGACGGCAAACACCACATCGGTGTTATCGGGAAAATCCCGGGACAGGGTCTGGAACTCGCCTCGCGCCTCGATATATTTTTTTTCCGCAACCAGAACGCGCGCGTAAGTCATGCGCACCTCCGGCGACTCGGGATGCCTCTCGAGGAACGCAGCCAGATGCTGCAGGGCCAGCGCATTCGATTGCCGCTGCAGCAGCTGTGCCTCAAGCAGTACCGGCAGACTCCAGTCAGGCTGGAGTTTGGATGCCGCGCGTGCTTCGGTCAGCGCAAGTTCACCCTGCTCTGCACCAGCGGCAGCCTGGGCGAGGGCATAATGCGCCTGCGCTATTTTCGGATGGGGCTGCGCGAGTCGCTGCACCAGATTGAGCGTCAGCGCCTTGTCCTTGTTGCCGGCGAGCAGTCGGGGCAGTTGCAGAAAACCCGCGCCGCTGTCATCTTTCTCAAGAAACGCCTGCAGGTAGGGCAGCGCTTCCTCCTGACGTTTTGCACCGATCAGCAAACTGGTCAGCGCCTGCAGCGCCTGCACGGAGGACGGCTCCGTTTCATACCAGATCTTGGCCGCTTCGATCGCGGCGGCGGGCATGCGCGCGTACATGGCGACTTCCGTCGCGCGCTTGGCGATGCGCGGATCGCGCGTGTGTCTTGCCAGGTCGGCATAGGCCTGCGCCGACAAGCCGACGGCGCCGCGCTGTCCGGCAATTTCCGCCAGCAGATACTCATACAACACGGCCTCGGTCAGATCCTGCTTGGGCAACTTGGGTTCGGGCTTGACCACCGCCGTTGGTGCGGTCTGCGCGGAGTCAGCTTTCGCGGATGCCGGCTTGTCGGCCTGGTCCTGAACCGGCGTCTGCCCGGTCGCCGTCGCCGCGGGCCGCGCCGGGTGCTGCGCGCAGGCGGCAAGCGCCAAGCTCGAGCCTGCAAGCAGTATCCGGGCGAGGGGAAGGAAGGCGGGAAATCGCGGAAAAGACATTGAGGCGCTGATTGCTTAGCGTGGGGGGTACATATTAGGTATATTTGTGTGCCAGTACAAGAAGAACCACGCCATGCCCGAACTACCCGAAGTCGAAATCACGCGTCGCGGCATCGAGCCCTATCTGACGGGAAAAATCATCACCGGCGTCCGCGTGAGCGAACGCAGACTGCGCTGGGCGATCCCGGCCACGCTCGCGGTCCGCGTCACGGGCCGGCGCATCGCGCGTGTCTCGCGCCGCGGCAAATACATTCTCGTCGATTGCGGAGAAAGTGGATCCGCCGGCTGGCTGATCCTGCACCTGGGGATGTCGGGCAGCCTGCGCATCCTGGACGCGGGAACCAAAGCAGAACGGCATGAGCACTTTGACCTGCTGCTGGGCAATAAGTTGCTGCGCCTGCGCGATCCGCGCCGCTTCGGTGCGGTGCTCTGGACAGGCGGCGATATCGCCCGGCATCCGCTGATAGCCGGCCTGGGCGTTGAACCGTTGGAGGAATCATTCGACGGAAAATTTCTGCACGCGGCCACGCGCGCGCGCAAAGTTGCCGTCAAGCTCGCGTTGATGAACGCGAATATCGTGGTCGGCGTGGGCAATATCTACGCCAATGAAAGTCTGTTCCACGCCGGCATCAACCCGCGCACGCCGGCCGGGAGGGTATCGCTTGCGCGCTATGAGGCGCTCGCGGCTGCAGTCAAATCGACGCTTAGAAAAGCGCTGACGGCCGGCGGCAGCAGCCTGCGCGACTTCGTCCACAGCGACGGTGGCTCGGGCTATTTCCAGCAGCAGTATTACGCATACGGCCGTAGCGGGCTCCCGTGCCGGGTCTGCGGCATGCCCATCCGCAGCCTGCGCCAGGGTCAGCGATCCACGTTTTATTGTCCCGCCTGCCAGAAGTAGCCGGCCCCACCGATCTGGCGCCGTCGCTCAGCTGCTCTGCTTCTGCGCCATCAACTGCTGATACTTCAGCTGCAGCGCTTCCTTGGTCTCGGGATGGCCCGTGTCTAGGGGAATGCAGTCCACCGGGCAAACCGCTACGCACTGGGGTTCGTCGAAATGACCGACGCACTCGGTGCACTTCGCCGGGTCGATGACGTATATCTCCTCCCCCTGGGATATCGCCTCGTTCGGGCACTCCGGCTCGCACACATCGCAGTTGATGCACTCGTCGGTGATCTTTAACGCCATGGGGCTTGCCTATTCGGAGTGTAGTTCAACATCACGCGCCGCCCATCTGCCGCACCTTCTCCTTGATATAGCGCTCCACCGTGGGCTGAACGAACTTGCTCACATCCCCACCCAAGGTCGCGATTTCGCGCACCATGGTCGCGGACACGAACATGTGCTGCTCGCCAGGCGTGAGGAACAGGGTTTCGACATCCGGATAAAGATTGCGGTTCATGCCTGCCAGCTGAAATTCGTATTCGAAGTCCGACACCGCCCGCAGTCCGCGTAAGACGACGCGCGCGTTCTGGGTGCGGATGAAATTCATCAGCAGGCCGCGAAAGCTCTCCACGCGCACGTTGGCGTAACCCGAGAGCACCTCGCGCGCCATGGCCACGCGCTCGTCCAGGGTGAAAAACGGCTGCTTGCCGCGGCTGTCCGCGACGCCGACAACCAGTTCATCGAATACCATGGCGGCGCGCCGCACCAGATCCTCGTGACCGCGCGTGAGGGGGTCGAATGTTCCGGGATAAACTGCCCTAGTCATCATATGTCACCAATGTGTAGTGCACCTGCCCTGCGCGGCCCTGCCGGAGAATCCGCCAGCCGCCCGAAGGCGCGTATGCTGCAGCGCTCTCGATATACACTCTCGCCGCAGGTCGGAGCAGAGGCAGAACCAGCGCTTGCGCCTGTTCCAGCAAGATCGAACCGAACGGCGGGTCGAGAAACACGATGTCGAAGCGCACCGCCGCATCCGCTGCGGCGGCAGTGGCGAATTCTAGCGCATCCACACAGTGCAATCGCAGGTTTTTCGCTCCAAGCAAGTCCGCATTACGGCGCAGCGTCTCGAATACGCGGCGGCTCTTCTCCACCATTACCACGCCCGCCGCGCCGCGCGACACGGCCTCGAAACCAAGCGCGCCGCTGCCGGCAAACAAATCGAGGCAACGCTGCCCGCCCAGGTCCTGTCCCAGCCAGTTGAACAAGGTTTCGCGCACGCGGTCGCCGCTGGGGCGCAGACCCTCATGATCCGGAAAGGTAATGCGTCGGCTGCGCCATTCGCCGCCGATGATGCGTACCTGGTTACTCTTTGCCATTGCCGACGACGACGGTCACCAGATGTTCCGGGCGCAGGCGCCTTGCGAACACCTCGCGAACCTCGGCCACGCTGACTTTCTCGACCCGCTGAGGAAAATCGTCCAGCCAGCTAAGCGGCAGCCGGTAAAAACCGATCAATGCAACACGGTCGGCCAGTTTGCGATTGCTGTCTATGCGCAATGCAAACCCCCCGACCAGATTCTGCTTCGCCGCCTTCATCTCGGCGGGGCTCGGTCCGTGCGCCAGAAACTCCTCGAGCACCGCGCGCACGCGCGCCAGCGCTTCCCCGGCCTGATCTTTCCTGGTCTGCAATCCGATTTGGAACGGACCTTCCTGCGCCAGCGGCAGGAAATAACTGTAGACGCTGTACGCATAGCCCCGCTTCTCGCGCACTTCCTCGTACAGTCGCGAAACGAAACCGCCGCCGCCGAGCACATAATTCCCCACCAGCAGCGGAAAATAGTCCGGATCCCCGCGCGCAATCGCCGGCAGGCCGAGCAGGATGTGGCTTTGCGACGCCGGATGCGCGATGTGCAGCGTCCGTGCCGAGGGCTGGATTACCGCTGCAATCCGGGCCGGCGCGGCGCTGGCGCGCGGCAGTGCGGCGGTGAGTTCTTCGGCAATGCGCTGTGCGAGCGCCCGGTCGGCATCGCCGACAATTGTGACCACGGCGCGGGACGCGCCATAGTTCTCCCGATAAAATCCCTCGACGTCTTCACGCGCAATGCGCAGAATCGTATCGGGTGTCGGCGCAAACGCGTACGGGTGCGTACCATACAGCTGGCGGTAGAAAGCCCGGTTTGCGATCGCATCGGGTTTGGTCTCCTCCTCCCTGACCGCATCCACCAATCGCGCCCGTTCGCGCGCAAATGCGGAATCCGGAAACGCCGGCGACTGCAGTATTTCGGCAAACGCCGCGATTGCCTGTGCGCGTTCGCGTTCGCTCGACAAGGTGCGTAGCGACAGGCTTGCGCGATCGCGATCCGCATCGCCGCCCAGCTCCGCGCCGACATCGGCAATACGACGTCCTAGTTCCTCCTCCGACTGCGTGGCAGACCCTGCCTTGAGCAGTGTGTGTGTGAGTCCTGCCAAGCCGGCTTTCTCGCCGGGCGCGCGCCTGCCGCCGGCGTCGAAATCGACATTGACGTCGAGCAGCGGGATGCCGCGGCTCTCGACGAAATAGACGCGCGCGCCCGAGGTCGCGGTCCAGTGCTGGATCGGCAGCGCCGCCTGCGCTGCACAGCTTGCTATCCAAAGGACCGCGGCGAACAGCAGGTGCGCCGGAATATTCTGCCTAACATTGCAGCCCATTTCAGTGCCTCGCGCCGGATGACGTCCCGTTGTTCGTAGTCCGTTTGTTCGTTTGGTCGCGTTTCTGTTCGTGCGCTTGCTCCGGCGCCTGCGGCTCGAGCACCGCCACCGTAAGTTGATCGTCGACGAAATACTGTTTCGCCACCGTGCGCACCTGCTCTGCGCTTACCGCCTTGACGCGCTCGGGAAAGCGGTCGATGTCGCGGTAGGACAGCCCCGCGGTCTCGAACCGGCCGATCTCCATCGCCTGGCCGAAAATGGAGTCGCGCTTGAATACCTGACTCGCCACCACCTGCGCTTTCACCCTCGCCAGCTCCTCCGGCGTGATGCCGTCGCGCACCAGTCGCGCGAGTTCGGCGCGCAAACCCGCTTCCAGTTCGACCACGGTCCGGCCCTGGCTGGGCGTTCCTTCGATAAAACACATACCCGGACCGCGCGCTGTCGAATCGTAGCCTGCGCCCACCGCGCTCGCCAGGCGACTGTCCCGAACCAGGGACTGATTCAAGCGCGCCGACTCGTTTCCGTCCAGCACGCCGGTCAGGACTTCCAGCGCATAGGGCTGCCAGTCCCGCTCGGTGTCACGCAGCACCGGGCACTTCCAACCCATCAGCAGATAGGGCAACTTGGCCGGTGCTTTGACCACCAGGCGGCGCACACCGCGCTGTTCCGGTTCGGTCTGGGGCTTGCGCGCGGGCAACGCCCGGGCCTTGATGCGGCCGTAATATTTTTCGGCCAGTGCGAACACCTTCTCCGCATCGACGTCTCCCACGACGACGACAAATGCGTTGTTGGGCGCATACCAGCGCTGGTACCAGTTGCGCGCATCAATATGGTTCATGTTGACGAGATCGTCCATCCAGCCGATGACCGGGCGCCGATAGGGGTGGGCAAAATAGGCCTCCGCGTTTAGCGCTTCGGCCACAAGGGCCCGCGGCTGATCCTCGGTGCGCAGGCGCCGCTCTTCCATGACCACCTTGATCTCGCTCGAAAATTCGGATTCGGAGACCAGCAGATTGGACATGCGATCGGCCTCCAGGCGCAGCATCAGCGGCAGAGCCGCCTTAGGCACCTGTTGGAAATACGCGGTGTAGTCGCGGTTGGTAAATGCGTTCTCGCGTCCGCCGGCCGCCGCAATGCGCCGCGAGAACTCGCCGCTCTTGACGGTCTTGGTGGCCTTGAACATCAGGTGCTCGAGTACATGCGCCACGCCGCTGGTGCCGCTTACCTCGTCCATGCTGCCGGCGATATACCAGACCATGTGCACCGCGGTCGGCGCGCGATGGTCCTCTTTCACGATTACGCGCAGCCCGTTGGCGAGCGTGCGCTCTTGCACGCCGGTCTGCGCGGCTGCGTTGCTGATGGCCATTGCAGCGAAGAACGCAAACAACAGGCGGGCAAACATCGGGATTTTCATGCACACCCTTCTGCTAAAATCGACGCCTATCTTAGCGGGTTTTCAGTTGTCCGCGCGGGCGTCCATGTTCAGTTTCCTCAAGAAACCTGCCGAAGCAGCACCGGTTCCATCCTGGAGTGAACGACTCAAGGTCGGACTCGCGCGCACGCGCGTGCAGATCGGCGGACTGTTCGGCGGCGGCAAGATCGACGCCGCGCTGTACGAGGAACTGGAAACGGCGCTGCTATGCGCGGATACAGGCGTAGCCGCCACCCAGTACCTCCTGGAAAATCTGCGCAAGCAGGTGGGAAAGAAAGGCCTGACCGAGCGTCGGGAACTCAAGGACGCGCTTCAGGAAGCGCTGGCAAGCTTGATAAGCCCGCTGGAGCGGCCGCTGACCCCCGAAGGGCACCACCCCTTCATTATCATGCTGGCCGGGGTCAATGGCGCAGGCAAGACGACCTCGATCGGAAAACTGGCAAAGTACTTCCAGGCGCAGGGAAAGAGCGTGCTGCTCGCCGCCGGCGACACGTTTCGCGCCGCGGCGCGCGAACAGCTTGCGGTCTGGGGAGAGCGCAACCAGGTCGCGGTGATCACGCAGCAGGGCGGCGACCCGGCGGCAGTCATTTTCGACGCGGTGCAGGCGGCGCGCGCGCGCAAGATTGACATCGTGCTAGCCGACACGGCCGGCCGGCTTCCGACACAGATGCATTTGATGGACGAGATTCGCAAGGTCAAGCGCGTCATCGGAAAGGCCGATGCGAGCGCGCCGCATGAGGTGTTGCTGGTGCTCGACGCCAATACCGGGCAGAACGCTCTCAGCCAGGTCAAGGCCTTCGACGACGCGCTGGGGCTGACCGGCCTGATTCTTACCAAGCTGGACGGAACGGCCAAGGGCGGGGTGATTGCGGCCATCGCCAGAGAGCGTCCGGTGCCGATACGCTTCATCGGCATAGGCGAGGGCATCGACGATCTGCGTCCGTTCCAGGCGAAGGACTTCGCCACCGCCTTGCTCGATTCCGATTGAACCCGCGCTTGCCGTCCCGCCCCAAATGATCAGCTTCAATCAGGTGCGCAAGAGCTATCGCGGCGGCCACGAGGCGCTGTGCGAACTTTCCTTCACGATCGAATCGGGCGAAATGGTGTTCATCACCGGACGCTCCGGCGCGGGCAAGAGCACCTTGCTCAAGCTCATTCCCGCAATCGAGCGCCCGACCAGCGGCACCGTGCTGGTCAGCGGCCAAAACATCGGCAGCATGCGCGCTGCCGCCGTTCCCTTTTTGCGCCGCAATCTGGGCTTGATTTTCCAGGACCAGAAGCTGCTCAATGACCGGAGCGTATTCGACAACGTGATGTTGCCGCTCGCCTTCACGGGCCACGCGCACAAAGACGCGGCGCGCCGCGCACGCGCGGCGCTGGACAAGGTGGGCCTGCTGGACCGGGAAAAGGCGAACCCGATCACGCTGTCCGGCGGGGAACAGCAACGCCTGTGCATCGCCCGCGCCGTGGTGAACCGCCCCAGCATCCTCCTTGCGGACGAGCCGACCGCGAACCTCGATTCGTCGTCCGCCGCCGAGGTCGTGGACATGTTTCGCTCATTCAACCAGGTCGGCGTGACGGTGCTGATCGCGACGCACGACGAGGGTATGGTCCAACGCCTCAATCCGCGCGTGCTCAAGCTCAAGGAAGGGAGGCTGGAGCCTTGAGCACCTGGCTGCGCCAGCACTGGCAGACCTTCGGCCTGACGCTTGCGCGGCTGGCGCGCAATCCTGTTGCCACGCTGCTCAATGTGATTGTGATCGGTGTCGCATTGGCCCTGCCGCTGGGCGGCTATATGCTGCTGCAGAATCTCGGCAGTGTCGCGCAGCAGCTTACCGGCAACCCGCAGATCAGCCTGTTCCTCGCCCGCGATGCAGACAAGGCCGATATCGCCGCGCTGGAAGCGCGCCTGAAACAAATGGCAGGCGTGCGTACGCTGCGTTTCATTTCGCGCGAACAGGCACTGGAGGGGCTCAAGCGTTCGGAGAACCTGTCGGACGTCGTTTCCGCCTTGCAAACCAACCCCCTGCCCGACGCTTTCGTCATCGAGAGCGCCGGCGGCGCGGCCGAACTGGAGCAGCTCGAAGCGCAGTTGAGAGCCTTGCCCAAAATCGCCCATGTGCAACTCGATTCAGCCTGGGTCAAGCGCCTGGATAGCCTGCTGGAACTCGGGCGGATGGCCGTGCTGATCCTGGCGACCCTGCTTGCCTGCGGCCTGGTGGCGGTGACCTTCAACACCATCCGGCTGCAGATCCTGACGCAAAAAGACGAGATCGAAGTGAGCAAGCTGATAGGCGCGACCGACTCCTTTATCCGCCGGCCTTTCTTTCACCTGGGCTTCATCCAGGGAGGACTGGGCGGGCTGGCGGCGCTTGCCATCGTCTATCTGTGCATGCTGATTCTCAACCGCAGCATCCTTGAGCTGGCCCGCCTGTACGGATCCGACTTCCGCCTCAGTTTCTTCGGGCTCTCGGACTGCCTCGCCCTGCTGGGCTTTGCCGCCCTACTCGGCTGGTTGGGGGCGTATATGTCAGTAAGCAGACACTTATCTGGTATAGAGCCCAGATAAAGGCTGTACATCGCCATGCTCCGGTTGCCTTGGACTCCGCAGGGGAACTTTCCAGGCACATTGGCACTCGAACGCTACGAGTGCTAAAATTACATTAATCGTAGCAATTGGCGCGACCAAGCGCGCGTGCCATCGGGCACGCAGTCGAACGCCAAGTTAAGAAGGAGCTAGACATGAACCAAGTGATGACCCTGCCGGTACCTTCCCTGGTCGGAAGCCTGGAGACCTATATTGCGACCGTGAACCGCTTTCCGCTGCTGTCGGAAGAGGAAGAGCTGCGCCTGGCCCGCAAGCTGCGCGACGAGAACGATATCGATGCGGCGCGGGCGCTGGTCGTTTCGCATTTGCGCGTGGTCGTGGCCATTGCCCGCGGCTACCTCGGTTACGGGTTGCCGCATGCCGATCTGATCCAGGAAGGCAATATCGGCCTGATGAAAGCGGTAAAGCGCTTCGACCCCGAGCGCAATGTGCGCCTGGTTTCCTTCGCCATCCATTGGATCAAGGCCGAAATGCACGAGTTCGTGCTCAAGAACTGGCGCCTGGTCAAGATTGCCACGACGAAAGCGCAGAGAAAGCTGTTTTTCAACCTGCGTTCGATGAAAAAAGACTTGGGGCCGCTGTCGCAGGATGCCGTTGATGACATGGCCCGGCAGCTGCGCGTCAAACCGGAAGAAGTCCGGGAAATGGAAATGCGCTTCGCCGGACAGGACGTGGCTCTGGAAGCGGGCGACGACGACGAGGACAGTTTCGCGCCGATCGCCTACCTGACCGACGTCGACAACGAGCCGTCAAAAGTGCTTGAATCAGCCGAAAACGAGCGCGTCGGCTCCGAAGGGCTGCGCGCTGCATTGGACAGCCTGGATGATCGCAGCCGCCGCATCATTGAAGCCCGCTGGCTGCGCGAAAAAGATCCGGCCACCCTGCATGATCTTGCGGCCGAATTCAAGGTTTCCGCCGAGCGCATCCGCCAGGTCGAAGTCAAAGCGATGCAGAAAATGAAAGGCCTGCTCGCCGCCACTTAGCAAGCGGTGCGCACTGTGCGCTGTGAAGGCATGAGCGCCAATAGAGTCGAGGCGCTTACCGCACCCCTATCAGGTGTGCCCTCGCGCCAAAAGATCTAACCCTGATTCAGCAGGCTGCGCAGATCGGCGGCCAGGTTTGCGCCGCCGTCGCCGTGGCGCACGAACAAGCGCACCCGCCCCTGTGGATCGATCACATAGCTTCCGGCGGTGTGATCCAGCGTATAACTGGTAGGCGTGGGGCCGGCGTTTTTCTGATAAAAAATGCGGAATTCCTTGGCGGTCTTCGCCGTCGTCTCCAGGTCTGCGTACATGCCGAGAAAGCTCGGATCGAATGCCGAGACATAGTTGGCCAGCAGTTCGCGCGTGTCGCGCTCCGGATCCAGGGTGACGAAAAGCACCTGCACGCGCTGCGCGTCGGCCCCTAGCTGACCCAGGGCGGCCTTCATTTCGGCCAGGGTGGTCGGACAGACGTCGGGGCATTGGGTATAGCCGAAAAAAATCACCACGGCCTTGCCGCGAAAGTCCGCCAGGGTCCGCGTTTTTCCGTTGTGATCGGTCAGGCGAAAATCCCTGCAACAATCGGCACCGGTGACATCGGTGTTCTTGAATGCCGGCTGCGGCATGCTGCAGCCGGCCAGCGTCAGCGCAAGGACCGCGGCCCCGAGCAGGCGCAGAACATTAGACATAGTGGTCCAGCAGCAGTGCGGTGAACAGACCCGCGAGGTAGACGACTGAATAGCGGAAGGTCTGCTGCGCGAGCCGGTCGCTGTAGGCGGTGTAGATCCTGATCGCGTAATACAGAAACATGCCGTCCAGTGCCAGCGCCGCCGTCAGATAGATCCATCCGCTCATGCCGTAGACGAAAGGCAGCAGCGTGCTCGCGATCAATATCAGGGTATAGAGCAGCACGTACAACCGGGTGAATTTTTGCCCGTGGGTCACCGGCAGCATGGGCAGGCCGGCGCGTGCAAAATCATCGGTGCGATAAAGGGCGAGCGCCCAGAAATGCGGCGGCGTCCAGGCGTAGATGATCAGCACCAGCAACAGCGCCTCGGGCGCCACTTCTCCGGTGACGGCGGTCCAGCCCAACAGCGGCGGCATCGCCCCGGATATCCCGCCGATGACGATGTTTTGCGGCGTGGCCGGCTTTAGCAAAATGGTATAGATGACCGCATAGCCGACGAAGGTGCCGAAGGTCAGCCACATGGTGAGCGCATTGACATAACGGTAGAGCAGGAACATGCCGATGCCGCCGATCACGCCGGCGAACACGATAGTCTGCAGGGAACTCAATTCGCCGCGCGGCAGCGGACGCGCCCGGGTGCGCGCCATCTTGGCGTCGATTTCCTGCTCGATCAGGCAATTGATGGCGAAAGCCGCGCCGGTCAGCAGCGCGATTCCGGCGGTACCGGCAAACAGGATGCGCCAGGGGACCATGCCCGGCGTCGCGAGAAACATGCCGATCACCGCGCAGAATACCGCCAGCATGGTCACGCGCGGCTTGGTCAACGCGTAGAACTGGCGCATGCGCTGTGCGGTGTGGTGCGATGTAAGCTGCAAGGCCATGGGATGGTGTCTAAAGAATGTCGAAGGAGTTTATCACGCGCTGACCGGGTGCCTATCCGACGCGGGATGCCCGGAGCAGACGCGCCAGGTCCTTGTACATTTTGTGCGGATCGGCGTCCTTGGGAAAGCGCAGCATCAAGTTACCGAGCGGATCGATGAGATAGATGTGATCGCGCGCTTCGCCCGGCGGGGGAAATTCGGCCAGGAGCGGGCTGCCGGCCGCGCGCAGCATGCGTGTGCCGTCGTACTCGCGGATCAGCGTGGTCTCTAGCGGGGCATCGTCCAGAATCAACCAGACGCGCTCGACGCGCTCCATCTCGCGCCCCTGCGCGAGGCGCACCTGGCGCATGTTGTACAGCTTGGCGCGGCAGGGCTCGGCGCAATCGGCCTGATCCAGCTGCAGCAGTATCCACTTGCCCTTGAACGCGGACAGTCTGACCGCCCGCTGATCGAGGTGGCGCAGCGGCGGGTCGATCAGCGGGTGAGCCGGAATGAGCTCGCCATAGTTCATGCCCCCTTGCGGCTGCCAGTAAAAGTAGGCGATCAACGCGGCGATAAACGGCGCGAGGCACAGCGCCGCGATTGCGAGCATCTTTCTGCGCCCGGGGCGCGGATCAGGCTGTGCGTTTGAAGCTGAATGCGACATAGGAGATCAGTATGGCGGTTGCAAGTGAATACCATTGAAAGGCGTAACCGCGGTGCTTGTCGGCGCCGGTGTCGGGCCGCGTCCAGACGCGCAAAAGGCCGTCGGCGGTATCGCTGGTCTGCTGCAGCACGACCGGCTGCAGCTTGAGTCCGGACCATTTGGCATAGCGCGCAAGCACCAGGTTCTGCCACACGATACCTTCCTCGGTTTTCGTATCCAGTTCGAAAATATGGCTGCTGGGAACAACCGCTATTCCCTCGACCGTCACCATACCGGCGGGGGTGCGGATCTCGGGAAGGATGTCGCGCCGCGTGCCCGCGGCAACCCAGCCGCGGTTGACCAGCACATAGCGCTCGCCCCCGGCCAGCTTCAGCGGCGCCAGCACCTGATAGCCGGGGGTGCCGTGCAGCACCTTGTTGTCGAGCAGAACCGTGTACCTGGCCGAATACTCACCGCGCGCGCTGACGCGCGCAAATTCGTAGTCGCGCACCTCGACCGGGCTGGACGGCAGGGCACGTTCCACGCGGCGCGCGGCATCGTCGAGACTGTGCCCGCGGGCCAGCTTTTCCTCGGCTCGGTGCGTCTGCCAGTTTCCGAGCGACACGGTGAGCGCAATTCCCGCAAGCGCGGCGACGCCGGGCATGAACGCGGGACGGAAGCGTCGCCTGGCTAACATGAGGGCGCAGCTATTCTAGTAAGACCGGTTCGACTGGGATACACTTGGACCATATTTCGATATGAGGTGATCGCTCTCCTCACGTTCTCCTTGACCGAACCCTTGCAAAACCCATTTCGCATAGGGTACTACTTAAGACCTTTCCGCCGGCGTACGCAATGAAAATCATCGTCATCCTATTCCTGCTGCTGATCCTCGCCAGTCTCGGCTCGGCGCTGTTCTTTCTGGTCAGCGATCGCGGCCAGTCCAAACGTACCGTCACCGCTCTGGCCCTGCGCGTCGGCCTGTCGGTAAGCCTGTTTCTGCTCTTGATGGCGGGATACTATTTCGGCTTGATACCGGGAAAGATTTCCTGAATACCGCCACGGCGCTCCCGAAACAGGTTCCTGATTTCCAAAAAAGCGCGCCGCACAGTGTGCGGCGCGTTCAAAGCCCTCTGCGGGGTTCTCCTGCCTCCTCTTAGTCCTTTTTTCCTCGAACTGCGTCGGTTCGCGTCGTCCGGGCTACACCCAGTAGACGAAAATGAACAGCAACAGCCAGACCACGTCGACGAAATGCCAGTACCAGGCCACCGCCTCGAAAGCGAAATGGTTGTGCGGCTTGAAGTGGCCGGCGATCGATCGGAACAGCATGGTCGTGAGCATGATCACGCCGATGGTCACGTGAAACCCGTGAAAGCCCGTGAGCATGAAAAACGTCGTGCCGTAGATGCCGGTGCTCAGCTTGAGGTTGAGTTCGGAATAGGCATGCGAATATTCGTAAATCTGGAAACCGAGGAAAGTGACACCCAGCGCGATTGTCAGGAACAACCACAGCTTGAGCTTGAAGCGATTGCCCTCGATCATGCCGAAATGGGCAACCGTCAGCGTCACGCCCGAGGTGAGCAGCAACAGCGTATTCAACGCGGGAACGCCCCAGGCCGCCATCGGCGTGAACGGATCGGTGAAGCCCGGTCCCGCGCTGGGCCACTGGCCGCTGAAATCCGGCCACAACAATTCCCTGCTTGCAAGGCTGCCCAGATCGGGCACTGCCAGCACCCTGGCATAAAAGAGCGCCCCGAAAAACGCCGCAAAAAACATGACTTCGGAGAATATGAACCAGCTCATTCCCCAGCGAAACGAAACGTCCTCGCGCTTGCCGTACTTGCCGCCCTCGGATTCGCGCACGACATCGCCGAACCAGCGAAACATCATCAACACGAGCAGCGCGAAGCCGACCAGTACGCTGTAGCGGCCGAAATCCGCGCCGTTGAACCACAACACCGCACCACCTGCCATGAACAGAAGCGCGAACGAACCGACGATCATCCAGTGTGACGGCTGCGGCACGAAATAATGTTGAGCATGGTCGCTCATGTTCTTCTCCTCCATTTACGCCAGGTTGCCGATGACGAAACGCACCAGCAGTATCAAACCCAAAACAAGAAACGCCGCCCCGATCAAACCTGCAACAATCACCTGCTGCGGTTTCAACTGCACACTGTCTGCATCGTAATCGCGGCGCTTGCGTATGCCGAGGAACGACCAGAAAACGGCCTTGGCCACCTGCAAAGCCGACGCCTTTTTCTGCGCCTGCGCCACCGCCGTCATCCCTTCGCCGCCTTCACGTTCGCGCCGTCGACGCGGAAGAACGTATAGGAAAGCGTAATGGTATTGACGTCGCTCGGCAGGCTCGGATCGATCACGAACACCACCGGCATCTGCCGCACCTCACCCGCCGCCAGCGTCTGCTGGGTGAAGCAAAAACAATCCAGCTTCCTGAAATACTGCGCAGCGAGCCTGGGCCCGTAGCTCGCCACCGCCTGCCCGGTGACCGGCTCGTCCAGCGTGTTCCTCACCTCGTACATCACCTGTGTCAGTTCGCCCGGGTGGATTGCCACGCTCGAGGCCATCGGCTTGAACGTCCACGGCAGCTTGCGCGTGTTGGAATCGAACTCGATGGTCACCGTGCGGCTTCGGTCCACCTGGGTGTTTGCCGCCGCCGCCTCGGACTGGCCGGGCTGCCATACATTGCGCAGGCCCGCGACCTCGCACACCTTGTTGTACAGGGGCACCAGGGCGAAGCCGAAACCGAACATGCCCAGGGCCACGACGAGCAGCTTCTTCAGCATGCGCCGGTTGGACACCGAACCCGCGGCGGGCGCGTTCATTCAGCCATCCAGTACTTGAGCACGATCGCCAGGAAGAACGCGAGCGCAACCGCCGCCAGGACCAGCGCGGTCCTTTTGTTCTGCGGTTGTTCCCGGATCATGCTGGTCCCGGACATCATTTGACCTCAGGCGCCTCGTGGAAGCTGTGATAGGGCGCGGGGCTGGGCAGGTGCGTCCACTCCAGGGTGTCTGCGCCTTCCCATGGTTTGGCCGGCGCTTTCTCGCCCTTGGCGAACACGCTTACCTTGAGCACGATGTAAAGAAACAGGAGCTGGGACAGGCCGAAACCGAACGCGCCGACGGTGGCGATCTGGTTGAATTCGGTGAACTGGCTGGCGTAGTCGGGGATGCGCCGCGGCATGCCCGCCAGCCCGAGGAAGTGCATCGGGAAGAAGGTGATATTGAAGAACACCAGCGACAGCCAGAAATGCCACTCGCCCAGCGTCTCGTCGTACATGCGGCCGGTCCACTTGGGAATCCAGAAATAGGTGCCGGCGAAAATCGCGTAAAGCGAGCCGGCCACCAGCACATAGTGGAAGTGCGCCACGACGTAGTAGGTGTCCTGCAGCTGCACGTCCACCGGCATGATCGCCAGCATCAGGCCGGTGAAACCGCCCATGGTGAACACGAATATGAATCCGACCGCGAACAGCATCGGCGTCTCGAAGGTCATCGAGCCCTTCCACATGGTGGCCAGCCAGTTGAACACCTTCACCCCGGTGGGCACGGCGATCAGCATCGTGGCATACATGAAGAACAGCAGGCCCGCGGTGGGCATCCCCACGGTAAACATATGGTGCGCCCAGACGATGAAGGAAAGAATCGCGATCGACGAGGTCGCGTACACCATCGAGGCATAGCCGAACAGGGGCTTGCGCGCGAAGGTCGGGATCACCTGACTGATGATGCCGAAGGCCGGCAGGATCATGATGTACACCTCGGGGTGGCCGAAGAACCAGAAGATGTGCTGGAACATCACCGGGTCGCCGCCGCCCGCGGCGTTGAAGAAGGAGGTGCCGAAATGGCGGTCGGCGAGCACCATGGTGATCGCGCCGGCGAGCACCGGCATCACCGCGATCAGCAGGTAAGCCGTGATCAGCCAGGTCCACACGAACATCGGCATTTTCATCAGCGTCATCCCCGGCGCGCGCATGTTGAGGATGGTGGTGACAATGTTGATGGAGCCCATGATGCTGGAGGCGCCCATGATGTGCAGCGCGAAAATCCCGAGGTCCATGCCCGGGCCCATCTGCGTCGAAAGCGGCGCATAGATGGTCCAGCCGGCCGCGGGCGCGCCGCCCGGAACGAAAAACGAAATCACCAGCAGCGAGGCTGCCACCGGCAGCAGCCAGAAACTCCAGTTGTTCATGCGCGCGAACGCCATGTCGGGCGCGCCTATCATCATCGGTATCTGCCAGTTGGCGAAACCGACGAAGGCCGGCATGATCGCGCCGAACACCATGATCAGGCCGTGCATGGTGGTGAGCTGGTTGAAGAACTCCGGGTTGACGATCTGGATGCCCGGCCGAAACAGCTCCAGGCGCAGCGTCAGCGCCAGCACCCCGCCCAGCAGCAGCATGGTGAACGAGAACCACAGGTACATCGTGCCGATGTCCTTGTGGTTGGTGGTGGTCACCCAGCGCATCAGCCCCGAGGGCTGATAGCCATGGCCGTCGTGATCTGCGTGACCGTGAGTATCGATGACTGCGCTCATGCTTGTCTCCTGGAATTCGTATTGTTACTTGCGCGCCGCTTTGACTTCGGCCGGCTGCACCGCGTCGCCCTTCTTGTTGCCCCAGGCGTTGCGCTCATAGGTGATGACCGCCGCGATGTCGGTATCCGAGAGCTGTTTGCCAAAAGCGGTCATCGCGGTTCCGGTCTTGCCGTTCAGCACGATGTCGATGTGCGCGTTCTTGTCGCCCGTTGCGATCTTGGAACCGTCCAGGGCCGGGAATGCCGGCGGCAGCCCTTTCCCGGTCGGCTGGTGGCAGGCGGCGCAGCTGGCCGCATACACTTTCTCGCCCTTGGCTATCAGCTCGCCCGCAGTCCATTGCTTGTTCGGGTCCTCTGCGGCCGCAGCCGTTTTCTTCTTCTGCTCGGCGACCCACTGCGTGTATTTCTCCGCCGAGACGACCTCGACCACGATGGGCATGAAGCCGTGGTCCTTGCCGCACAGCTCGGCGCATTGGCCGCGGTAGGTGCCTTCCTTGTCCGCCTTGAACCAGGTGTCGCGCACGAAACCCGGAATGGCGTCCTGCTTGATGCCGAAGGCCGGCACCCAAAAAGAGTGAATGACGTCGTTGGCGGTGGTGAGTATGCGCACTTTCTTGCCCACCGGCACCACCAGCGGATTGTCCACCTCGAGCAGGTAGTTCTCGCCTTTGGGTTTCTGATTGTGAATCTGATCCTGCGGCGTGGAGAGCGCGGACAGGAAGGCCACGCCCTCGCCCTCGCCCTTGATGTAATCGTAACCCCATTTCCACTGGTAGCCGGTGGCCTTGATGGTCAGATCCGGGTTCGCCGTGTCCTTGAACGCGATCAGGGTCTTGGTCGCGGGCCAGGCCATTCCGATGAGGATCAGGAAGGGGATCACGGTCCAGATGATTTCCACCGTGGTGTTCTCGTGGAACTGCTCCGCCTTGTGGCCGACCGATTTGCGGTGGGCATAGATGGAGTAGAACATCACGCCGAATACAACACAGAAAATCACCAGGATGACGTACATCATCAGCATGTGCAGATCGTAGATCTCGCTCGCGATCCGCGTCACCGGCGCCTGAAAATTGAGCTGATAGGCGGCAGACGCCAATTCCGCGTAGAGCGCCAGCAGCAGGCCGCCCGTCAGTCGTCCCAGTTTGTTGTTCATGATTTCCTCTTCACCTCAAAATCCCGGTTGCCGGTGTTGCAGCATTGGCGCAGCCAGCCACATACTATATTGCTGGATGCGCTGGTGTCGCGTTCGTTCGCGCTATTGTCCCAGCCTGTCCCGGTCTCTCCCGCGGCATGCGCCGCCCTTTCAGAGCACCCGCGGTCCGACGTCACGTCCGCGCAAGCGCCCAGCCAAAAAAAGTCCGGTAAGCTAGCATAGGCAAGAGGCTTAATCAAGCTTTTCAAATTTCGACAAGCGATGCGCAATTCAAGACGCCGGTTCAAGTCCGCTTGGCGCGCGGCAGATCGAGCCTGACGATGGCGTGACCTTCATCGGTCACGCGCTGCTGCGGCTTCCATGCGTGGCCGTAGACAATTTCGAAACTCGCTGGCAGCCTGCCTTCGCATCGAAACTTCTCGTATGCCGCGCGCATGGCGCTGAACACGCCCCTGCCCGTGAGTCCGCGCCTGCGCCCGGCGAGCGCATTGACCTGGCCGGTCGCGCGCAGGTCGGAGAGCAGAGCGTCGACGTCGGCATAGGTCAGCGTAATGAGCTCCATGTCCATCACGGGTTCGGCGTATCCGCACGCGGACAGCATGTCGCCCAGATCGTGCATGTCGATGAACCCGTGCACGTGCGCTGCGGCGTCATTCGCGGCAAACGCACTGCCGAGCTCTTTCAGGGTATCGGGGCCGTAGCAGCTGAACATCAGCAGTCCGCCCACCTTGAGCACCCGGTAAAGTTCCTTCAATGCCGGCTGCGGGTCTCCAGCGCAATGCAGCGCCAGATTCGACCATACGAGATCGACGCTGGCCGCGGGCAAAGGCACGGCGGCGAAATCGGCGCACAGAAAATCGACGTGCGAGCGCTTGAGAATTCTGCGCAGCCAGGGATCGCGGCTGCGCGCGGCCTGCAGCATCGGGAACGCAAAATCCAGCCCCAGCACGTGCGCCTCGGAATAGATGCCTGCCAGATCCGCGGCGCCGGCGCCTACGCCGCCGCCCGCATCCAGAATGCGCGCAGGCGCCAGCTTGATGTACTGCAGGCGCTCCAGCATGCGCGCCTGCACTTCGCGCGCGAGCACGGCCGCGGCAGCATAACCTCCCGCCGCACGGGCACTCGCGCGTCGCACGGCGCGGCGGTCAATCAATGGCGCTTCCAGGACCACCCCGCCTTCAATCGGACCTCTGCATTCACGCGCGCAACGCCGACTCCAGCGCCAGGCCCACGGCAAGCAGGCGCCGGTCTCCGCCGCTTTGTCCGACCACCATCAGGCCCACCGGCGCCGACTCCGGCTCATGACAAGGGATGGAAAGCGCGCAGCCGTCCAAAAAATTCACCACGCTGCAATTGCGCAGCACGGCGAGATTGGTCTTGCCATAGAGCTGATCGTCCGCCTCCAGGGGCGCGATCGCGGGGGCGACCATGATGACCGTCGGCATCAGCAATGCGTCGTAGGGCGCTGCCAGGCGCGCGCTCTCGGCTATCATGGCGGCACGCCGGTTCAGCACTTCGATGTATTCGTCGGCGCTCATGTCGGCGCCGCGCAGGGTCCGCGAGACGACGCGCGGGTCGTACTGGTCCTTGCGCTTTGCAATCAACTCGCGATGCACCGCGTAGGCCTCGGCCACCACCAGGCCGCCCTTGTGATTGATCTGCGGCAATTGCAGCAGTGATGGAAAACGCACCTCGCTTACGCTCGCGCCGGCGCGCGACAGCCGTGCGAGCGCTTTTTCGAAGGCGTCGGCCACGGCGCTGTCCAGGCCGTCCAGAACGTAATCCTGCACCACGGCGAGACGCAGGCCCTTCAGCGGCAGCGCCACCGGTACCTCGGGCCCATCGCCGGCGAGCAGGCTGTCAACGAGGGCGCAACAAGCGACGCTCGGTGCGATCGGGCCGATCGAATCGAGCGTGCTCGAAAGTGGAAATGTCCCGTCCCTGGATATGCGTCTGGCAGTGGGCTTGAAACCGGCAAGTCCGCATAGCGCTGCGGGAATGCGCACCGAGCCGCCGGTGTCCGTGCCCAGGCCCATCGCGGCCATGCCGTCCGTTACCGATACCGCCGCGCCTGAAGAAGAGCCGCCCGGGATACGGCCGGTGGCGCGGTCCCAGGGATTCTTCGGCGTGCCGTAATGCGGATTGAGGCCCAATCCCGAGAAGGCAAATTCGACCATATTGGTGCGCCCGATTACGATCGCCCCCGCCTGGCGCAGGCGCCGCACCACGAAAGCGTCACGGCTTGCCGGGGTGGAATCGGCGAGCGCCTTCGATCCGGCGCGCGTGATGTCGCCGGCGACATCGAACAGGTCCTTCACCGACACCGGAATGCCCGCCAGCGGCGAGGGCACGATACCGTGCGCGCGCAGCGTATCGCTGGCTTTGGCTTCAGCCAGCGCCGAATCGCGATGCGTGCGCAGGAACACGCGCGCGCCCTCTCCGGCGGGTGCGGCGATACGCACGAGCGCATTCTCGATCAATTTCTGACTGGTGGTCTTGCCCGCGGCCAGCTCGCCTGCGAGTGCCAATATTGTTTTCATCGTCGCCTCGTGGATAGGTGTATCGAACCGGGCAATCGGCGCAAGCGCAATGCGATCGCGGCGCCGGATTTGACCATCCCGGAGTTCATGGTTACTCTCTTCTCGCTTGCGCGGCCAGTCCATCTTCGGGGATGCATTTCCACTTGTCAATTTCCTTGCGTTCATTGCTGAATGTCGGCGCCCGAATTGGACAATCCGTGCTCGCCCAGGACTGTCTGCTATGCCAGGCAGCGAGCGGCACGCAGCTGCTGTGCGCGGCCTGCGCACGCGAGCTTCCATTGACTGGGCCCGCCTGCCCGCGTTGCGCGCTGGCCGTCGCCGACAACCATGAATGCGGAGCCTGCATTGCCGAACCGCCGCATTACGACGCCAGCTGCGCTGCATTCCTCTACACCTACCCGGTGGATGCGCTGATTCAAGCCCTCAAGTATGGCGGGCAGCTGGCTCTCGCCGGAATGTTCGCGCAGGCGATACACCAGTGCATCGGCGGCGCGAACGACACCGATCTGATCCTGCCCCTGCCCCTGCACCCCCTGCGCCTGGCCGAGCGCGGCTTCAACCAGTCCGCCGAGATCGCCAAGGCGCTGTCGCGCCTTTGCGGCGTTGCCATGGATGCGCAGCTTGCGCGGCGTGTGCGCAACACCGCGCCGCAGGCGCAGCTGCCGTGGCGCGAACGCGCGGCCAACATGCGCGGGGCCTTTGCCTGCGATCGCGACATTTCAGGCTTGAATATCGCGGTGGTGGACGATGTGATGACCACCGGCGCGACGCTGGACGAGTTCGCGCGCTCCCTCAAGCGCAGCGGCGCGTCGCGGGTCGCGAACTGGGTGGTCGCGCGGACGCCGCGCGGTGATTGATATCGTTCTTTACCAGCCGGAGATTCCGCCCAATACGGGCAACATCATCCGGCTCGCCGCCAACACCGGCGCCGCGCTGCATCTGGTTGAACCGCTGGGTTTCCAGCTCGAGGACCGCGAATTGAAGCGTGCCGGCCTCGACTATCACGAGTACGCCAGCCTCATCGTGCACAAGGACTGGCGGACGGCCTGCGAATACCTGCAGGGCCGGCGCCTGTTTGCTTTTTCCACGCACGCACTGCGTCCATACACCGAACCCGAATACAGGGAAGATGATGTGCTCGTGTTCGGGCCGGAAACCCGCGGCCTTCCGCCGGAAATATTCGACGCCGTGCCGCAGGCGCAACGCCTGCGTCTGCCTCTGCGACCCGGCAATCGCAGCCTGAATCTTTCCAATGCGGTCGCCGTGGCGGTGTATGAAGCCTGGCGCCAGCTGGGCTTTGCCGGCGCGAAATAGCGGGGCGCTTGCAATCCGATCAAGCGGATTTCAAGCGCGCGCCTGGGTTTCCTCTTTCGGATCGCGCGACAAAAGCTGTTCGACCGCCTCGCGCGGTGACACCTCGCGGAACAAGACATCGCACACCGAGGCGGTGATCGGCATGTCGACGCCGAGTTCCAGTGCACGCCTTTCCACCGCCGCAGCGGTATGCACGCCCTCTGCCACATGCCCGAGTTCGCCCAGGACTTCCTCGAGCTTCCTGCCTCGCGCCAGGCTTAGTCCGACGCGCCGGTTACGCGACAGCTCGCCAGTGCAGGTCAGTATCAGGTCGCCGGCACCCGTCAGTCCTGTGAACGTCTCGGCCCGACCGCCGAGTTTCACCCCGAAGCGCGTCATTTCCGCCAAGCCTCGGGTGATCAGGGCGGCACGCGCGTTGGCGCCCAGTTCCAGGCCGTCCGCGATGCCGGTCGCGATGGCCATGACGTTCTTTACCGCGCCGCCGATTTCCACCCCGACCAGATCGCTGCTGAAGTAAACACGCAAACGCGAGGCGTGCAACTCGCGCGCGGCTGCACGGCTAAATCCCGCGTCCGTCGAGGCAAGCGTGAGCGCGGTCGGCAATCCGCGTGCGACCTCCAGAGAAAAGCTGGGCCCGGACAAGGCCCCATACACGCTCCCGGGCTCCAGCACTTGCGCGGCGATTTGATGCGGCAATTCGGCGCTTTGCGGATCGAACCCTTTGCACAACCACAGAACCGGCTTTCGCTTTGGCGCGAGACGGACCAGCATGTCGCGCAGCGCCGCGGTCGGCGTCGCCACCAGCACCAGTTCCGCGGCGCTGAGCGCGCGCTCAAACTCGGGCTCTATGGTGAGTTGCGGCGGCAGCTCGATTTCAGGAAGATAGCGCCGATTGCGCCTGAGCGCGGAGACGTCCCTGCATTGGCCGGGGTCGCGCCCCCAGAGGACCGTCTCATGTCTCGCGCTGAGGATGGCGGCCATCGCCGTTCCCCAGGCTCCGGCGCCGAGTACGGAAATCTTCATCGTCGGGCCGGCGCCGGCGCCGCGGGCGCTACAGCCCCCAGACCTGGTTCGCGCGCACGAACCCGGACTGACCGCCGCTATGCAGCACCTTGACCCAGGGCCCCACGCCCAGTTCCACGACTTCCAGCGCGACGCCTTGACGTGCCTGGAATACCAGCGGCGCATCATCCTCCGCTTTCTGGCGCACATCCGCGAGCGGCACCAATACGACGACTGTGCGCTTATCCGAAAGGCTTTTCTTCTCGACCCAGGTGAGGTCGCCGGCCGCGTCGCGCACCTTGGTCCAGTTGTCGACCTGGACGATGATTTCCACCGGATACAATCTGCTCGCCACAAACAGCGCGTTCGCTTTGGCGGAAGGCGCGTCATACATGGGCACGGCATTCTCGCCTATCGAACGGAACTCCCCCGCCGAAGCGGCCGGGGCGGCCATCAGCAAAAACAGGAAAACGAGGCGGTGCATTCCCTTGCCCTGCGGGTCAATGCGCGATTTCGATCTTCGGTTCGGCTTGCTCCTGCGCCTGCTGCAGCCGTTGCAGGTAGATTGCCTCGAAATTCACCGGCGCCAGATACACGGGAGGAAAACCGGCGCGGGCGATGACGTCCGAAACCGTCTCTCTCGCATAGGGAAACAGGATATTCGGGCAGGCGGTTGCCAACAGCGGCTCCAGATCCGCTTCCGGCACGTTGCGAATCTGAAAAATGCCGGCCTGCGCAGCCTCCACCAGAAACATGGTCTTTTCGCCGGCCTTCGCCGTCACCGTAACCGTGAGCACGACCTGGTACAGACCGTCGGAGATGGAGGCGCCCTCGTTATGCAGTTGCACATCCACCTGGGGCTGATCACCGGAAAGAAATACCTCCGGGGCGTGCGGAATCTCCAGGGATAGATCTTTGACGTAGATCTTTTCGATGCCGAATGTCGGCTGCTGTTCCGGTTCGTTCATGGTGGTTCCAGTTATTGAAATTAAGTTCTGACGGCTTCAGGTCTCGCCGCGCAGCAGCGGATCGAGCTTGCCAGCGCGATCGAGCGCCGCCAGATCGTCGAATCCGCCGACATGGTGCTCGTCTATGTAAATCTGCGGCACTGTGCGCCGGCCGGTCATTTTCATCATCTCATCGCGCCGCGCAGGATCGACATCGATACGGATTTTCTCGATTTCCGCGACGCCCTTGGACTTGAGCAGCATTTCCGCGCGCTGGCAATACGGACAGAAGGCGGTGCTGTACATGCGGACATTGGCCATGCGTAACCTTTTCGATAGGCGGAGAGTCGGCCCCCGCGCTTTCCTAAGAGTTCATTTCAAAATGAGGGGATACCCGTTATTTCTGTACCGGCAGACCGGCGCTCTGCCAGGCGGCGAATCCGCCGCTCAAGCTGAATACGTTGGAAAATCCGCGTTTCTTGAGTGTTGCGACCGCGGTGCTCGAACGATTGTCTGTGGCGCAATAGACGATCAGCGGCTTGTCCTTGAACTTCTCGAGGTCGCCAATGCGCGCCTCCAGTTGTGACAGCGGCAGTCCACGCGCATTGAGGATGTGCGCCTGTGCGTATTCGGCCTGTTCGCGCACGTCGAGCATCAGCGCATCCTGCCGGTTGATCATCTGCGTCGCCTCGAGCGTGGAAACCGAAGGTCCGCCGGCACCACGCCGCAACAGCGGCCACACCAGCATCGAACCGCTCAGCAACGCGATTGCGACCAGAAAAATATTATCCATTACAAATTTCACGCGTACTCCCAGCAGGTCATTGCGAAATGGGGGGGATTCGGGCGGGAAATGGAGGGGCCCGCCCCACCGACCCTTGTGTAGAACCTTGTATATTGGCCCTATCGAAAATATCTCGCACCGAAACAAGCCGCTTACGGTTTCCGGCACGGGAATATTATAAAATATTCGCAGGCCTACCGTACGGCAAAAAGAGACCTTCATGAAAAAAATCATCCTGCTCAGACATGGCGAGTCCGCCTGGAACAAGGAAAACCGGTTCACCGGGTGGACAGACGTCGATTTGACCGACAAAGGCGTGGAAGAAGCGAAAAAGGCGGGAGAACTGATGCAGGAGGCGGGATTCGTGTTCGATGTGGTGCACACCTCCGTGCTCAGGCGCGCGATCAAGACCCTGTGGCTGGCGCTGGAGCGTATGGACCTGATGTGGATACCTGTGCTGCACTCGTGGCGCCTGAACGAGCGGCACTACGGCGCGCTGCAAGGCCTGAACAAGGCGGAAACGGCTGCCAAGTTCGGCGACGCGCAGGTGCTCACCTGGCGCCGCAGCTACGATATCCCGCCGCCGGCCCTGTCCCAGGACGACGAACGTTACCCGGGCAAGGATCCGCGCTACCGCGGCCTCGCGCCCGCCCAGGTGCCGCTGACCGAATGCCTCAAGGATACTGTGGCGCGGGTGCTTCCATACTGGAACCAGGCGATCGCGCCGGACATACGCGCTGGCAAGCGCGTACTCATCGCAGCGCACGGAAATTCCATCCGCGCCCTGGTGAAGTACCTGGACAAGGTGAGCGACGAGGACATCGTCGGCCTCAACATTCCCACCGGGGTGCCGCTGGTGTACGAACTGGACGACACGCTCAAGCCTCTGCGCCACTACTACCTTGGCGATGCCGCCGAAGTCGAAAAAGCAATGCAGGCGGTAGCCAACCAGGGCAAGGCGAAGGCTTGAATTTGCCGCAGTGGAGGCATGCGACGCGGAGGGAATTCGCGCCACTCCTCCGCACCGCGCGTGCCTGCTGCAGCAAAGAATGCATTCTGCTGCTGGCGCTGCTGGTCGCGCATCCGGCATGGGCCGCCGATGAAGCCGATCTCGATGCGCTGCGCGGCCGCATCGAAACGCTGAAAAAGAATCTCAGCGGCGCCGAGGAAAACCGAACGGAGGCGAGCGACGCGCTGCGTGAATCCGAGCGCGGCGTCTCCGAGGCGAATCGCAAGCTGCGCAACATCGGAGCGCGACAGCGCGCGGCGCACGCCGACCTCGGGCGATTCGCCGAACAATCGAGCAAGCTGGAGGCTGCCATCGCCGCGCAGCAGCAGGAACTCGGGCAGTTGCTCGCGGTGCGCCAGGTTTCGGGCCATCAGGACTACCTGAAACTTCTGCTGTCCGGGCGCGATCCGAACCAGACCGCGCGCGAGCTCTATTATTACGGCTACATCTCCCGCGCCCAGGCCGATTTCATCCGCTCGCTGCGCGCCAATCTCGCCGCGCTGGCGCAGCTCGCGGACGAAGCACGCGGAAAAAGCGCTGAACTCGCGGAACTGGAAGCGCGCCAGCGCGAAGGCCGCAAGGAATTGCTCGCGCAACATAAGGAACGGCGCCGCGTGCTCGCCAAACTTGCGACGCAGATCCGTTCGCAACGTCGTGAGATCAAATCCCTGCAGCGCGACGAAGCGCGCCTGTCACGCCTGGTCGAGGAACTCGGAAAAGCCATCGCGCCCGGCGCGCACGGGCTGCGCAACGACAGGCTGCCCGAATCCGGAGGCGCCGGAAAGGCGTTCGCCTCGCTCAAAGGCAAGCTCAGACTGCCGACCCGCGGGGAACTAATCAACCGTTTTGGCAGTCCACGTAAGGAGAGCGGGCTGAGCTGGAAGGGTTTGTTCATACGCGGCCCCAGCGGGCAGGAAGTGCGCGCGGTCGCGGTCGGCCGGGTGGTGTTCGCCGACTGGATGCGCGGCTTCGGCAACCTGATGATCATCGACCACGGCCAAAGCTACCTGACGATTTATGGCAACAACGAGGCGCTGCTGAAACAGGTGGGCGATACGGTCGCGACCGGAGACGCGGTCGCGACGGTCGGCAACAGCGGCGGTAACCCGGATTCGGGTTTATACTTCGAAATCCGCTATCAAGGCAAAGCCTTCGATCCGTTGCGCTGGGTATCTTTGAAGTAGAAGGGTGGTGCCTGACATGAAAAACAAATTCCAGAAGCTGGGCCTGATTCTGCTGGGCGCGATGGCGGGCGTGTTCCTGTCACTCAATTACTCGGCAGTGGCCCAGAAAGAGGAGGCACGCTCCCCGCTTCCGGTGGAAGAGTTGCGCTCCTTCGCGGAAGTATTCGGCGCCATCAAGAGCAACTACGTCGAAGATGTGGAGGACAAGAAACTCATCTCCGAAGCCATCAACGGCATGCTCACCGGGCTGGATCCGCACTCCGCCTACCTCGACCGTGACGCCTTCCGCGAATTGCAGGTGGGCACGCAAGGGCAGTTCGGCGGACTGGGTATCGAAGTGGGCATGGAGGACGGGTTCGTCAAGGTGGTCTCCCCGATCGAAGACACGCCCGCCTACCGCGCCGGCATCAAGTCGGGTGATTTGATCATCAGACTGGACGACACGCCGGTGAAAGGCATGAGCCTGAACGACGCGGTCAAGCGCATGCGCGGCAAGCCCCGCACGTCGATCAAGCTCACGGTGCTGCGCAAAGGCGAGCCCAAGCCGATGGAGATCACCTTGGTGCGCGATGTGATCAAGGTGCAGAGCGTCAAATCCAAGCTGGTGGAGCCGGGCTACGGTTACCTGCGGGTGGTGCAGTTCCAGGAGCGTTCCGGCGAGAACATGGTCAGGCACATCAACACGCTATACAAAGGCGGTGAGCTGAAAGGCCTGGTGCTGGACCTGCGCAATGATCCGGGCGGACTGCTCAACGGCGCGGTCGGCATATCGGCTGCATTCCTGCCGCCCCAATCCATCGTGGTCACGACCGACGGCCGCACCGAGGATGCCAAGCGCAAGTATCTCGCCAGCACCGAGGACTATCTGCGCGGCGGCCGCGAGGACTATCTGAAAAAACTGCCGACCGCGATCAAGACCGTGCCCATGGTGGTGCTGGTCAACGGCGGCTCGGCCTCGGCCTCCGAAATCGTTGCCGGTGCGCTGCAGGACCACAAGCGTGCATTGATCATGGGAACCCAAACCTTCGGCAAAGGTTCGGTGCAGACCATCATGCCCCTGGGCAACAACACCGCCATCAAACTGACCACGGCGCGGTACTACACGCCCAGCGGTCGCTCGATCCAGGCCAAGGGCATCACGCCGGACATCGTGGTCGAGGAACCGGGCGTCGATACGCGTGTGTTCCTGCGCGAAGCCGACCTCAACAAGCATCTGTCCAACGACAAGGATACGGCGGCCAGTTCGGACAAGCCTGCAGCGGAGCCGAACGGCAAACCCAAGAGCGAGAACGGCGAGGCGCCGTCCAAGCCCGTCGAGTTCGGTTCGGACAAGGACTATCAGTTGACGCAGGCACTCAACATGCTGAAAGGCCTGCAGATCATTCAGAAGAATTAACCGCCGGCGTGAACCGCTCGGGGAACGCCCTCGGTTCGCACCCGGCATCCGGCTTCCTGTCTTCCGCACCCAATGAACGACGATCAGCTACTGCGCTATAGCAGGCATATCCTGCTCCCCGAAATGGGCATCGAAGGGCAGGAAAAGTTGCTTGCGGCCCACGCACTGATCATAGGCGCCGGCGGTTTGGGCTCTCCCGCGGCGATGTATCTTGCCTCCGGCGGCGTAGGGCGCATTTCGCTGGCCGACGGCGATTCGGTCGATCTCACCAATCTTCAGCGCCAGATCATGCATACCACCGCCGCGGTAGGACGCGCAAAAGCCTATTCCGGCAAGGACACCCTGGCGCAGATGAACCCGCAGATCGAGGTGACCGCCATCCCGGAGCGGTTGGAAGGCGAGCGACTGGCGCAGTTGGTCGCGAGTGCCGATGTCGTGCTCGATTGCAGCGACAATTTTGCCACCCGCCATGCGGTCAACCGTGCTTGCGTCCTGCATCGCAAGCCGCTGGTGTCGGGGGCGGGTGTGCGCTTCGACGGCCAGGTCAGCGTATTCGACCTGCGCCAGCCCGGGGCGCCCTGCTACAACTGCCTGTTTCCGGAAGACATGGAAGCCGAGGAAACCCGCTGCGCCGTGATGGGCGTGTTCGCGCCGCTGACCGGGATCATCGGAACGGTGCAGGCGGCCGAGGCCCTGAAGTTGCTCTGCGGCGTCGGTGAATCGCTCAACGGCCGCCTGCTGCTGCTCGATTGCCTCGCCATGGACTGGCGTTCCATCAGGCTATCGAAAGACACGGCGTGCAAAGTGTGCGGGGCCTAACCCAGCAACATCGGCCCCTGTTTCTGCCACAGTTCCGTCGGCATGCGCTTGAAGCCGCTCTTCGGCTGGAACGAATAAGGGGGCTACGCCCCCTTATATATCCCCCAAGTCAGCGGCTTCGCCTAACCCAGCAACATCGGCCCCTGTTTCTGCCACAGTTCCGTCGGCATGCGCTTGAAGCCGCTCTTCGCAAATTGATGCCAGCGCCCAATGATGTAGGCGAGGATCAGGTTGGCCTGGGCGGTTACGTCGGCGTCCTTGTCGATCTCGGACTGCGTCGCGGCCAGGCGCAACGATTGCTTTAGCGTCGCCTCCAGCCGGTCGTGCAACTGGTTGATGCGCGCCTGCAGCCTTTCGTTTTCGTTGACCAGGGCATCGCCGATCAGGACGCGCGTCATGCCCGGATTCTTCTCGGCGAAGGACAGCAGCATGGCGGCGATCGCATGAGTCTGCTTCAATCCGCTTTCCTGCTCAGCGCTGATCTTGTTGATCAGGCCGAACACCGTCTCTTCGACGAAGCCGATCAGGCCCTCGTACATTTGCGCCTTGCTGGCGAAATGCCGGTAGAGCGCGGCTTCGGATACGTCGAGCCTGGCCGCAAGCGCGGCGGTCGTGATCTTCTCGCTCTTGGGTGCTTGCAGCATCTCTGCCAGCACCTGCAGAATCTGGTTCTTGCGTTCGCCGGACCGGGTCGCCATGCTCGCCTCTCTGAATGCGGAACTGCACCGATTCTAGACCATGCGGTTGGTAAGCGCTAACCCTTTATGGCGCCAGGCGTCCCAGCAAGCGCGGCAATGCGAGTACCGAAGCCGTCTTGACATCGACATAGGCGGGTGCGCGCGGCTCGCGCGTGATCCACACCGTTTTCATGCCCAGGCGCTTCGCCGGACGCAGATTCAGGCGGCTGTCCTCGACCATGACGCAACGCGACGCGATGAGGCCGTGGGCGCGCACCAGGCTGTGAAAAGCGGCGAGCGAAGGCTTGGGCTGATAGCCGGTCGACTCGATGCAATGCAGGGCGTCGAAGTGGCTCTCCACGCCCATCAGCTGCAACACGGCACTGGCGTATTGCCGCGGCGCGTTCGACAACACCAGCTTGCGGCCGGGGAGCCGGCGCAGCATGGCGGCGAGTCCGCGTTCGTACACGACCATATTGTTCAGGTCCGGAAACGCATGCGTTTCGCGCAGGAAATGTTCCGGATCCGTGCCATGGTGGCGCATCATGCCCAGCAGCGTTGCGCCGTAGCTGAGCCAGTACTGTGCCCGCAGTTTGCCGGCATCCTCCTCCGTCAGCTGCAGATGCTGTTGCAGATACGCGGTCATGCTGCGATTGATATGCGGGAAGATATGCGGCGACGCATTGTGCAGCGTGTTGTCCAGATCGAAAATCCAGGTAAGTCTTGTTGGCATGGCCGCCAGTCCCATCTAGAATCGCCGCATGCGGCTCACGCGAAACTTCTCACTCGAGCAACTGATCTTCTCCGAAACCGCGCTGCGCGTAGGCATAGACAACGCGCCCGCCCCGGACATCGTCAAAAACCTGCGGCTGCTCGCCAAGGGCCTGGAGAAAGTGCAGGCCCTGACCGGATTTCCTTTGGCAATCTCCAGCGGCTACAGGTGCCCGGAACTCAACCGGCGTGTGGGCGGCGCCAAAACTTCGCAGCACACACTGGGGCTGGCCGCAGATTTCACCTGCGCCGAATTCGGATCACCCGTGGATATTATCAAAGCCATCCGCGAGGCCGGCATCAAATTCGACCAGTGCATCCTGGAGTACGGAAGATGGGTGCATCTATCGTTCAGCAAGGAGCCCCGCGGCAAGCTGCTGACGATTTACGATCCCAAGGCCGGCTATCTCGATGGCTTGCGCGACAAGGGCGGGAAAGAGATCGCGTAGAGCATAAAGCGGATCTTCCCGGGCTGCGCGCATCACACAACAAAAAGCAGATCCCTCGGCGCTGCGCGCCTCGGGATGATTCTGTCGGGCCATGCCCGACAGAATCACTTTCCGCGGATCAGCGTGCCCACACCCTGGTCGGTGAGAATTTCCAGCAACAAGGCATGCTCGACGCGACCGTCGATGATGTGCACGCTTTTCACCCCGCTGCGCGCGGCATCCAGCGCCGAACTGATCTTGGGCAGCATGCCGCCGGAAAGCGTACCGTCGGCGAACAGGGCATCCACGTCCTTGGCCGTCAGCCCGGTGATCAGCTTGCCGTCCTTGTCGAGCACACCCGGGGTATTGGTGAGCAGCACCAGTTTCTCCGCCTTCAGAATCTCGGCGAGCTTGCCCGCGACCAGGTCCGCGTTGATGTTGAACGATTCGCCGTTGGCGCCCACCCCGATCGGCGCGACCACCGGAATGAAGCCGCCGGGCTCCAGCACCGAAATCAGCTGCGGGTCGATCGATTCGATTTCTCCCACCTGGCCGATGTCGAGCATCTCCGTCGGCTTGTCCTTGTCGTGCAGCATGAGCTTGCGCGCCCGGATGAACGCGCCGTCCTGGCCGGTGAGCCCCACCGCCTTGCCGCCGGCCTGGTTGATCAGGGTGACAATGTCCTTGTTGACCGCACCGCCCAGCACCATTTCGACCACGTCCATGGTTTCGGCGTCGGTTACGCGCATACCCTGCACAAACTCGCCGGTCTTGCCGATGCGCTTGAGCAGCGCCTCGATCTGCGGGCCGCCGCCGTGGACCACCACCGGGTGCATGCCGACCAGCTTCAGCAGCACGACGTCATGGGCGAAGCTCTTCTGCAAGGCAGGATCGGTCATCGCGTTGCCGCCGTACTTGACCACAATGGTCTTGCCGTGAAAGCGCTTGATGTACGGCAGCGCCTCGGCCAGGGTCTGGGCCTTGAGTGCGGGTAGGGCGGGCTTGGACATGGAACGAGCCAAATGAGGGAATGAGCGCATTTTACCGCCGCCAGAACGAAAAAAGGCGGCCGCAGGCCGCCTTTTCCCGACGCCTTATGAACCTTACTGAATCGTCAGCTGGCGCCCGGCCACATCCGCCTTCTTCGGCAGGGTCAACTCGAGCACGCCGTCCGCGAATTTCGCGTTGGCAGCCGTCTGGTCGATGTCCGATCCCAGACGGAACACGCGTGCAACCTTGCCGTAGTAACGCTCGCGGTGCAATACGCGCTCGCCTTCCTTGGTTTCCTTTTCATTGCGCACCTCGGCGCTGATCGACACCTGGTCGCCATCGATGTTGACCTGGATGTCTTCCTTCTTCACGCCGGGAATATCGGCGTGTACGACGTAGGCGCCGTCTTTTTCGGTCACGTCGATCTTGATCCGCCCGGCTGCCACCGCCTGGCCCGCCTGTCCCTCGTAGGCCATCGGTCGCACGAAAAAGCCCTTCAGCAGGTCGTCGAATACGTCCGTGAAGGGGTCATAACGCGAAATGTTTGCCATGATCATGCTCCTTCCAAAATTTGTCGGTTTGCGGTCTGTCGACCGGTAGACTAAATATGGGGGGAGCAGTGCGGGTTTCAAGAGCCGGGGTTCAAGAGCTGACTATTTTGCGACCGCACCGAGTTCGCGCACCTGCGCCTGGATCTCGATGGTCTTGAAGGTCTTGTCCTTGGCCTCGAAACGCAGCCGGATCGGCACGGCCACGCCTTTTTTCAGCGGCTGCTTCAAGTCCATCAGCATGACGTGATAGCCGCCGGGTTTCAGGTCGACCGCTTTGCCCGCGGGCAGGTCCAGCCTGGAGATGGCGCGCATCTGCATGATGTCGTTCTCCATTTTCATCTCGTGGATCTGCACCGAGCCTGCGACCGGGCTTTCCACGGCGACCAGGGTCGCCGACTCGGTCGCCGTCAGCTGCATGAACGCGCCGGTCGCCTTTTGCCCGCGCACGGTGCCGCGTACCCAGGGTTCGCGAATGGTCACCTCCTGCGCATGCACCACGCTGGTCGGAAGCCCGCCACCCAGCACCAAGCCGATTGAACCGAACAGTACGGCCCGTGTGGAATGTTTCATGTTTGTCTCCATAAGTGTCTGCAACAATACGAGGGGATACGCCCCGAAGGAAGTCCCCCTGGGGGACCTCCCCTCGTGCTCCCCTGATTCAGACCGCAGCAAATGACTCCTGCTGCGGATTCAATGTAACTACAGAACGTAACGCGCCAGATCTTCGGATTGCGCCAACTCTTTCAGCCGCGCGTCTACGTAGGGGGCGTCGATGATAATCACTTCGGCATCACGCTTGCCCGCATCGAACGATATTTCCTCCAGCAGCTTTTCCATCACCGTATACAGACGCCGCGCGCCGATGTTCTCGGTTTTCTCGTTGACGGCAAAAGCGATCTCCGCCAGCCGCTTGACGCCGTCCGCCTTGAACTGCAAGGTCACGCCCTCGGTCTCGAGCAGCGCCTGATACTGTCGCGTGAGGCAGGCGTCGGTCTGCGTGAGAATGTTCTCGAAATCGGCCGCGGACAGCGAGTCGAGTTCGACGCGTATCGGCAGCCTTCCCTGCAGCTCCGGAATCAGATCGGAAGGTTTGGCCAGGTGGAACGCGCCGCTGGCGATGAACAGGATGTGATCGGTCTTGACCATGCCGTACTTGGTGGTGACCGTGGTGCCTTCCACCAGCGGCAGCAGATCGCGCTGCACCCCCTGGCGCGACACGTCGGCGCCGGACATCTCGGAACGGCTGGCGATCTTGTCGATCTCGTCGATGAACACGATGCCGTTCTGCTCGGCGTTGGCGAGCGCGCCGGTCTTGATATCCTCGTCGTTGATCATGCGCCCGGCTTCCTCTTCGGCAGTGAGCTTCAGGGCCTCGCGGATTTTCAGCTTGCGCGTTTTCTTGCGGCTGCCGGACAGGTTCTGGAACATGCCCTGAATCTGCGTGGTGAGCTCCTCCATCCCGGGCGGGGCGAAGATTTCCATTTGCGCGGCCGAAGCGGACAATTCGATTTCGATTTCCTTGTCGTCGAGCTCGCCCTCGCGCAGTTTTTTCCTGAACTTCTGCCGCGTCGCCGAGGTCTCGCCGCCATCGGCCTCCTGCCGCTCGAAACCGACCGCGGCGCGCGCGGGAGGCAGCAGCGCGTCGAGGATGCGCTCTTCGGCAGCGTCCTCCGCGCGGGTGCGCACTTGGCGCACCGCCTGTTCGCGTGTCTGCTTGAAGCTGATCTCGACCAGGTCGCGCACGATGGTGTCGACGTCGCGGCCGACGTAGCCCACTTCCGTGAATTTGCTCGCCTCGACTTTGATGAACGGCGCGTCCGCGAGTTTCGCCAGGCGCCGTGCGATCTCTGTCTTGCCCACGCCGGTCGGTCCGATCATGAGTATGTTTTTCGGCGTGATCTCGTGGCGCAGGGGTTCGGCCACCTGCTGACGCCGCCAGCGGTTTCTGAGCGCGATCGCAACCGCGCGCTTGGCGCGGTCCTGGCCGATGATGTGTTTGTCCAGTTCGTGGACGATCTCCTGCGGAGTCATGTGCGACATGGCTTATGGCCTAAAGGGCTTGGACAGCGCCGGTTTCAATTCGGTTCATCCTTCCAGCGTTTCGATCACAAGCTGCTGATTGGTATAGATGCAAATGTCGGCGGCGATACCCAGGGACTTGGCAACGATCTCCTTGGGCGTCAATTCGGTGTTTTCCAGCAGGGCACGCGCGGCAGACTGCGCGTAGGGACCGCCCGAGCCGATGGCCAGCAGGCCCAGTTCGGGTTCGAGTACATCGCCCATGCCGGTGATAATCAGCGAGCTTTCGCTGTCCGCCACGGCCAGCATCGCCTCCAGGCGACGCAGGATGCGGTCGGTGCGCCAGTCCTTCGCCAGTTCCACCGCCGAGCGCAGCAAGTTTCCCTGATGCTTCTCGAGTTTGGCCTCAAAGCGCTCGAACAGCGTAAAGGCATCGGCCGTGCCGCCGGCAAATCCGGCCAGGATGCGGTCGTGATACAGGCGCCGCACCTTGCGCGCGCCGGATTTGATCACGATATTGCCCAGGGTCACCTGGCCGTCTCCGCCCAGCGCAACGCTACTGCCGCGGCGGGCGGACAGGATGGTAGTACCGCGGAATTGTTCCATTTTTCGGGTCCGGTACGCTCAATGCATGGATATTGGGGCATATTTTCGGGAATCAACCCGACCGTACGCCCAGGCTGGCGGGCGGGACTGCGCTTACCGACCAGCCAAAGGCGAGTTGCCCGACTTGACCGCGCACAGCCCGCGGTATCGGGTAAAAATCCATTTCAGGACAGAGACTTGGGGCCGGCGAGCCCGCCGCCCTCGCGCCTATTACCTAGGTTTTGCGACGCCCATCAGGCGACCAGGCACTGTTTCAGCCCTTGCACGAACAAATCCTCGGGGAGCTTCCTGCCGATGAACACCATCACGCTGCCGCGCTTTTCCTCGTGCCCCCAGGGTTTGCCCACATCCCCGCCCATGAGCATGTGCACGCCCTGGAACACCACGCGGTTTTCGTTCTGGTCCAGCCACAGCACCCCTTTGTAACGCAGCAGGTCCGGGCCGTAGACCTGGATCATGCCGGAGAGAAATTCCTCCAGCTTCACGCCGTCGAATGGCTGGTCCGCGCGGAACACGAACGAATGCACCGCGTCGTCGTGCTCGTGGTGTTCTTCCTCCAGGAAGCCGGGTTCGATGTCCAGGATCGCGTTCAGGTTGAAGCCGCGGATGTCGAGTATGTCAGCGAGCGGCGTATTGCCGAAATGCACCGGCTTGATGGGCGCGCGCGGATTGATTTTGACCAGGCGCGATTTCAGCTGGTCCTGTTCCGCTGCGCTGATGAGGTCGGTCTTGGACAGCAGGATGCGGTCGGCAAAGCCCACCTGCTCCTGCGCCTCGCGAAAATCGTCCAGCTGCTGGTCCGCGTGCTTGGCGTCGACCACCGTGACGATGGAGTCGAGCAGGTAATAGCCGCCGATGTCCTCGTCCATGAAAAAAGTCTGCGCCACGGGTCCGGGGTCGGCCATGCCGGTGGTTTCGATGATGACGCGTTCGAAGTCCAGCTGCTTCGCCTCGCGTTTGGTCTGCAATTCCCCCAGTATGCGCACCAGATCGCCGCGCACGGTGCAGCAGATGCAGCCGTTGTTCATCTCGATGATCTGTTCACCGGTATCGTGCATCAGCAGCTCGTTGTCGATGCCGACTTCGCCGAACTCGTTTTCGATGACGGCGATGCGGCTGCCGTGCTGCTCCTGGAGTATGCGGTTCAGCAAGGTGGTTTTGCCGCTGCCCAGAAAACCGGTAAGTATGGTGACCGGCACCATGTTCTGTGGATTCATCGTCTGTCCTGTTAGAGCCTATCCGGCTTACTTGCCATTTTTGGCACTTTGATCCGGCTACAGATAAGGTGCCGCTTGAAGATAATGGTTTTAAAAGTTAAACATTATTGGCGCATATGCGGTTTCGGCATGCGCCATGAATTGTTGCTTAAGCACGCCTGAGCAACAGCCCTTTGAGGTATTCCCCCTCGGGGAAGGATAACAGCACCGGGTGGTCTGCGGCGCCTTCAAAGCGCCCGACGATGGAGGCATCCACCCCGGCGTCCAGCGCCGCGCCTGCGACGATTTTCTGGAACAGGTCCGGCGACACCCCGCCGGAACAGGAAAAACTGGCGAGCAGCCCGTCCGGTCGCAGCAGTTTCAGCGCAAGCAGATTGATGTCCTTGTAGCCGCGCGCGGCCTTTTCCACGAACGCCGCCGTGGGTGCGAACTTCGGCGGATCGAGCACGATGAGGTCGAAGCTGCGCCCCTGGTCGCGCAGGACGCGCAGCTGCTTGAACACGTCAGCGTCCTGCCATTCGGCGCGCGCGGCCTCGAGATCGTTGCGCTGCAGATTATCCCGCGCCAGCGCCAGCGCCTCGGCCGAACTGTCCACCGAGAGTACGGAGTTCGCGCCGCCCGCAAGCGCATTCAGCGTAAAGCCGCCGGTATAGCAGAAACAGTTGAGCACATCGCGCCCTCGCGCCAGCGCACCGACGCGTTTGCGGTTGTCGCGCTGATCCAGGTAAAAGCCCGTCTTGTGCCCCGCGGCCACGTCCACGCCGTATACGATGCCGTGTTCGCGCATCTGCGCGCCGGCGGCTGGCAGAGTGCCGTGGAGCAGGCCGCTGCGCACGGCCAGGCCTTCGAGCCCGCGCACATCGGCATCGGAACGTTCGTACACGCAAGCGCAGCCGGTGAGTTCGCGCACCGCGTCGGCGAGTTCGCCACGCCAGCGCTCGGCGCCAGCATTGAGCACCTGCAGCACGGCGACCTCGCCGTAGCGATCGACGACGACGCCGGGCAGGGCGTCGGACTCGCCGTGCACCAGACGCAAGGCGTCGCTCTCCTCCGGCAGCAGCAGCCGCTCGCGCGCCGCGATCGCCAGTCGCATACGCGCGCGCAGCAAATCACCGTCTACGGGCGTGCCCTCGTCCCAACTCCACACACGGGCGCGAATCTGCGAGGCCGGGCTGTAGGCCGCCCAGGCGAGAAATTCACCGCCACCGGCACGCACCGCCACGGTGTCGCCCGGTCCGGGATCGCCCTGCACGCGCGCGACCGCGCCGGAGAATATCCAGGGATGGCGACGCAGGAGCGACTTCTCGCGTCCGGGTTTCAGGATCAGTAGCTTCATCGGCCGGCATCATAAGCCCATTTCATCGCGAAATGGGGCTGGCCCTTGAAAGTCCAGGTACCGGGATCTGCGGTCTGCCGTGGCGCGATGCGTCGTCGCCAACGCCGCGGCCGGGATTAACCCGGAGGGCGCAGCAATTTCGCCAGTCAACGATACGCGGCCGCATGAACGTGCTGGCGGCCGAAGACAGGGTTGTCTCGCTGTCGGAAGGATGGTAATAAGCGGGTTCGCGTGAACAAGCGACAAGCGCTTCCAAGAAAAGCCGCGCAGAGGGAGACTCCACTGAAATTTTTGACGAAATTGCGCCGCCGGCTGGCAATCGTGACCTCGGCTGCGTTCCTGCCCGAACGCGTATCGATGCTGTACCGCCTGTGCGGTACCGACGTCCCGATCATCTTTTTCGCAGTCGGGGTTACTTCGTTCGCACTATGGGGAAATGTCGACGGCAATTTGATCGCTTTATGGTTTGTCTGCCTGGGCGTGGCGAGCATGGTCCGATACACCATGGCGTGGATCTACAGGCGGCGGCAGCCCGCTTCAGATGACGCAGCCAAGTGGGAAAACTATTTCTGCCTGTGCAGCGCGCTGGTCGGCGCGGTTTGGGGTGTGATGCTGACCTACATCGGCCTCTCGCCGACGAGCCCACAGGATCTCATTGTCACATTCCTGATCGCCAGTATCGCCATGGGGCTGCCATCATCGCTGGCGCCCAGCCCCAAGGCCTTCATCAGCTATATCGTAGCCGTGCTTGCGCCCGAGGTCGCGATGTTAATGGCCTTTGGCGGCGGGTCGCATACGTCTACCGCGATGCTCATGCTGGTGCTGGCAGGCGTGGTGGCGGCCATGTATGTTTCGAACCATCTGGCGTTGCTCGACACCCTGGCCTACGGCAACAGGAACACCGTGCTGCTGGAAGACTTGCGCGTTGCCGAGAAATCCCTGATTGCGGCACTGACTGAACAGGAAACGATCTTCGACACGGCGGCCGTCGGCATCGCATTCATCAGCCAGAGAACGGTGGTGAAATGCAACAGCCGGTTCGCGGAGATTCTCGGCTATGAGAAGGAGGACATGCCGGGCCAGGATACGCGCGTGTGGTTCCAGTCCGAAGAGGATTTCCTGATTGCCGACAGCCTTGCCAATGCGCGCATGAGCGAGCGTCAGAACGATTCCTCGGAACTTCATCTGCGCAGGAAAGACGGCAGCCTGATCTGGGTTTTCGCCGATAGTCGCGCAATCAATCCGGCCAATCCCAAGGCCGGGGTCATTATTGGTATCGGCGATATCACCGAACGCAAGCTTGCCGAGGAGGCGCTGCATCGAACCAAGGAAAGACTCGATCTCGCGATGCAATCCTCCGCCATCTCGATCTGGGAGTGGGACGCCGCTCGCGGCACGATTTATCTGGATGCAGGCCTGGCGCAGATGACCGGCGACGAGCCGCACGAACGCTGGCTCACCTTGGAGGAAATGGCGCTGCTGGTACACCCGGACGATGTCGCCATGATGCGTCAAGCGCAGGACGAATGCTTCAAGGGCTTGGCGCCCGTGTATAACGTCGAACACCGCCTCAAGACGGTGAACGGAGAATGGGTCTGGATATTGAGCCACGGTCGCGTGGTCGAGCGTGCCCGGGACCGCAGGGTGATGCGCGTGGCGGGAACCAACATGGACATCAGCCAGCGCAAGCTCGCCGAAGCGGAGCTGCTCTCCGCGCTGAGGCTCGAGAAAGAGTTGTCCGAGAGAAAATCCCGGTTCGCCATGCTCACGCAACACGAATTTCGCACGCCGCTGTCAACCATCCTGTCTTCGGCCGAGTTGCTCGAACATTACGCAGTCAGCCTGAGCGCGGGGGACAGGCTGGCAATGCTGCACGGCATCCAGTCCGGGGTAAAGCGCATGGACGCGCTCATCGACAACGTACTCATGATCGGCAAAGCCGAGGCCGGCACGCTGAAATTCGCACCGACAGCGGTGGACCTGGCGCAAATCTGTGAAAAAGCAGTCGAGGATTTGCGCAAGGATGTCGGCGCGCAATACGCAATAAGTTTCGAGCGCAACTTCGACCGCGGCAGCGTGAACCTCGACGGGACGCTGCTGCGCCGCATTCTCGGCAACCTGCTCTCCAACGCGGTTAAGTTTTCCCGGGCCGGAAGCGCCGTGTCCCTGGCCGTGGCGGAGCGCGACGGCCATGCCGTCATCGAGGTCTGCGACCAGGGTATAGGCATACCGGTCGAAGACCAGGCGCGGTTGTTCGAAACGTTTCATCGCGCATCGAATGTCGACAACCGGCAGGGTGCCGGTCTCGGCCTCGCCGTCGTGAAAAAGGCGGTCGAGCTACACGGCGGCACGGTCTCGATTGAAAGCAAGGTCAACGCGGGTACCCGCGTCAGCCTGCAATTACCCCTGACGGGCGCGAGCAGGGCGGCCTGAGCCGGATCCGCATTTGCGCGGCCTTGCTTTCCGCGTCAGAAGAATACCGCCCCTTGTCGATCGGAACCACAGAAAAGGCGCCGCGGGGATGCCGGCTATTTCTTCTTCGCCCGCGGATGCGCGGCGTCGTAGGCCTTGGCCAGGTACTGGAAATCCAGGTGCGTGTACACCTGCGTCGTCGAGATGCTCGAATGACCCAGCATTTCCTGCACCGCGCGCAGGTCGCCTGAGGACTGCAGCACGTGCGTCGCAAAGGAGTGGCGCAATACGTGGGGATGGACGTGCACCGGCAGGCCCGCGCGGATGGCCCACTGCGCGAGGCGCGCGCGCACCACGCCCGCGGCGATGCGCTCGCCGCGCGCACCGACGAACAGCGCCGGCTCTTCGGCCCGCGCAAGCAGGGAGCGCGTGCCCAGCCAGGTTTCGATTGCCGCGCGCGCGTTCGCGCCCACCGGCACGCTGCGCGTCTTGCCGCCCTTGCCGGTCACCGTCACTTCGGCCTCGCGGCGGATCACGTCCGCATGCGCGAGATCCAGGCTGACGAGTTCGGCCAGACGCAGGCCGGAGGAATAGGCGAGCTCGAACATGGCTTTGTCGCGGATGTCCGCAGGCGTTTCGGCGGGCGCATCCAGCAGCTGTCCCGCCGCCTCGGGCGAGAGCGCCTTGGGCAAACCCCTGGCGGATTTGGGTGCGCGCAAGCCCAGGCAGGGGTTGGCGCTATAGCCGCGGTGACGCGCGAGCCAGGCAAACAGGCCGCGCCAGGCCGAAAGCATGTGGGCGATGGTGCGCCCCGTGAGGCCGCGCGCATGCAGCTGCGCGACGCTGCGGCGGATGTGCTGCGGCTGCATGCGCGCGAGTTCCACGCCTGGATGAAGTTCGAACAGCGCTTCGATGTCCTTCTCGTAGTTGCGGCGCGTGCCCGCGGCGAGATGCCGCTGATGCGACAGGTGCGCGAGGTAGGCCGTCAGCAGCTCGCGGCGGGGATCGGGCGGCGTTGCGCTAGCCTGATCCACCGGCATGGCTACACGTAGCGCCGCAGCGCCGCGCTCAGAAGTTCGCTCAGGCGCTGGAGGTAGAGCGTGCCCATCTCCGGGTAAAAGCGCTTCGGATCTTCGCTGGCGAGCGCCAGCATGCCGAAGCACTCCCCGCCGTCGCGCAGAGTCATGCAGGCAATCGAGCGCAGCTGCGCCGCCGTCTCGCCGAACCAGGACAGCACCTCCGGATTGGCGTCGGGACCGCAGAAAGGACGCTCGAGCCCTGCCGCGTACTGGCGTACTTCGTCGCCGGGGTGTGCAAATTCGGTGCCCTCTGCCGCGCCACGCCAGACGCGCAGCGCCGTATGCGGCACGGCGAAGTCCTCGCGCAGGTTGTAATACAGCGCCTGCAGCATGGCTTGCAGGTCAGCGGCGGGCAGCAGAGCAAGGCACAGCCGGTGCATTTTTTCGCCGATCGCGTCGTTTTCCTCGCCGAACTGGATCAGCTCGGCGAGCTTGCCTTCGAGCATTCTGCTCTTTTCGCGCAGCGTGAGAATCTGGCGCTCCGCGATCGGAATGGCGCGGCCGCCGTGCGGGTGGGGAATGTAGATCTGCGCCAGCAGTTCGGCGTACTCCTCGAAAAATCCGGGATTGTCCTGCAGGTAGCGTACGACTTCATCAGCATTCATTGATTTACATTTCTCCTTCGATTTCGTTGACCGCAGGACCGGTCATCCACACCGGATTGTCCGCGTCTTCCCGGCGTATCGTCAAATCGCCCGCGCCAGTGCGCAGCGCCGGGCGCCTTCGTGCACGACACAATCGGTTCCCGCAGCTTGCACCTTGTCGAACGCGGGTTTCACAGTTTCTTTTCCATGACGAAATCGTCCATGACATAGCCTTCGCCGATGTCGGCGACCACCTCGTCCACGACCTCGTAGCCGCTTTTGCGGTAGGCGGCGATGGACTTGAGATTATGCTTGTTGACGTTCAACCTCACCGCGAGGGCACCGCGCGCACGCGCCCCGTCCTCGATATGCGCGAGCATGCGGGCGCCGTAGCCCCGCCGCTGAAAATCCGGGTGAACATAGAGTTTATCGAGCTTCATCGAGCGCCCGTGCAATTCGTACTGCGCGAATCCGATCATGCTGCCATCGACCAGGGCCTGGTCCCACCAGGCGCTGCCGCTTTGCATTTGCGCTCGGATGATCGCAGGCGTATAGCGCTGCGCCAGCATGTAATCGATCTGCTGCATGCTGATGATGCCCGGATAGTGGCGGCGCCAGATGAGTCCCGCGAGTTCGATGAGCGCGGGGATATCGGCCTCGGCCAGCGGCGCGATCTTCAATTCCTCAATCAAGGCACAGCCTCGTATAGTCGCGCATGATGCACCGCCCCATGACCACGGTCATGCCGGCCGCGCGCGCGCGCAGGGCCGATTCCTCGTGCTCCGCGCCTTCCTGCATCCAAAGCCTGGTGATGCCCTTGCGCAGGCACTGGTCGAGCACTTCGGGTATGTATTTTCCGGATCTGAATACGTTCGCCAGATCGATGGTGTCCGGCACCGATTCCAGATTCGGGTAGGCCGTTTCCCCCAAACCCTCGCTGATTCCGGGCCGTACCGGGATGATGCGAAAACCGAACTGCTGCATGCGCAAGGCGATATTGTGGCTGGCGCGACCGGGCTTGGGCGAATAGCCCACCACCGCGATTGTCTTCACGCTGCGCAGCAAGGCCCTGATCTGCTCGGGCTCCGGGTTGGCGAACGCAGTGGATGACATGCTTCGATTTTAACCGCAAAGCGCGCGGCGAAACGCCGGCAGCCGATACTTGTGGGCCCGCGTTTCCAGGATCAATACCAGGAAGCCTCTCCCGCGGGGCGCGTCTTGAAGCGCTTGTGCACCCATAGATATTGCTCCGGCATCTGGCGCACCTGCTCTTCTATGAACGCGTTCATGCGCTGCGTGTCGGCCTCGACGCTCTCGCCGGGGTAATCCTCCCATGCGGGGAGAAAGCGCAGCACATATCCCGCCCCGCCGGGGAGCATGCGGGTGATGCAGGGCAGCACGCGCGCGCCGGCGAGGCGCGCCATGCGCGACACGCCGGTAATAGTGGCGGTATCGACGCCGAAGAACGGCACAAAAATGGATTCGCTCTGACCGTAGTCCATGTCCGGCAAATAGTAGAAAGGCAGCCCCGCCTGCATCGCGCGCAGCGCCGGACGCACGCCGTCCTGGCGCGACAGCAGTTTCAGCCGGCCGAAGCGCATGCGCCCGGCGTAGAGCACCGCGTCGAAGCGGGCGTTCTTCTGCTTCGAGTAGATCGACACCATGTCGATGTCCAGCGTCAGGCGCACCCCGCCCATGTCCAGGCCGACGAAATGCGGAGCGAGCAGGATCAGCGGCCCGGCGCGCACGGCGTCGAAATGCTCCATGCCTTCGATGCGCACCAGGCGCCGGATGCGTTCGGGCGATCCCCACCAGAGGATGGCGCGCTCGAGAAACGTGCGCGCGAAAGCCTGGAAATGGCGCCGGGCGAGCGCAACGCGCGCGCCTTCCGAAAGTTCCGGCATGCAATGCGCGAGATTGATCAGGCAGACGCGGCGGCGCGCGCGGCCGAATGCATAGAGCAGCGTGCCAAAGCCGTTGCCGATTGCAGCGAGCAGCGACAGGGGCAGCAGCTGCAGCAGCCACATGAAGGCAAGCGCAATCCGGGTCAGCATGGGTTAGACGGCGCTTTCGCGCCGGCCGGAACCTTGTAGCGGTTATAGCCCCAGCCATACTGTGCGGGGCACAGGCGTATCAGGTTCTCAAGCGCGCGGTTCAGCCTGCGCTCCGGCGATTCGCCTACGAGCGGCGCGGGCATGGGCACAAGATGCAGGTGATAACCGCGGCCGCGCGGCAGGCGCTCTGCGCAGGCCAGCACGACCTGCGCGCCGGAACTTGCGGCGAGTCTCCCGGCCAATGTCATGGTGTAAGCCGGGCGCCCGAAAAATTCCGCCCACTCGCCTTCGCCCACGCCCGGCGCCTGATCGGGCAGTATGCCGATCGCCTCGCCGCGCTTGAGCGCGCGAAACAGCGTGCGCACGCCCTTGAGATCGGCGCTGGCCAGATGCAGTTGGGGACGATCGCGCCCGAGGAGCATCAGCGCCTCCACCGCTTTTATTTTCGGCGGCCGGTAAAGCGCCGTGAGCGGGGCGTGTGCGGGCGCGCGCTGCGCGTAGTATTGCGCCGTAATCTCGAAGCATCCCAGGTGCGGCGTCAGGAAAATGATTCCGCGGCGCCGCGCCAATGCGTCATCGACCAGTTGCCAGTCCGAAACCTGCACCACCCTGCCCGCTACCGAATCCAGCGGTCGCAGCCAGATCGCCGGCAATTCCAGCAGGCTCTTGCCCGCTTCGGCGATCGCCTGGCGCAGCAATGCGGCCTGTCCGAAGCCCGCCGTGCGCAAATTGGTCGACAGGCAACGGCGGTAACGCGGCGAGACGAGGTAGACAATCCATCCGCACATTGCACCCAGACCGTGCAAAACGGACAGCGGAAGCGTGGCAAGCAGGCGCGCTAGCAGGAGCAGCACACCGCGTCACTTTGGCATTGAATCAAGACGTGCTATCCTTGCAACCCGTTTTTAACCAGACAGAATCCAAAATGAGTTCTTTCCTTTTCACCTCGGAATCGGTCTCCGAAGGCCATCCGGACAAAGTCGCCGACCAGATCTCCGATGCGGTTCTGGACGCTATTTTAGCCCAGGACAAAACCTCCAGAGTCGCGGCCGAAACCCTGGTCAAGGACAATCTGGTCGTGCTGGCCGGCGAAGTCACCACCGGCGCGCGAGTCAACTACAGCGAAGTCGCGCGCAAGACCATCAAGCGCATCGGCTACGACGACCCGGCAATCGGCTTCGACACGCACACCTGCACCGTGATCGTGGCCTACGGCGAGCAGTCCAAGGACATCGCCCAGGGCGTGGATGAAGGCAAGGGGCTGGATCTGGACCAGGGCGCCGGGGACCAGGGGCTGATGTTCGGCTACGCCTGCGACGAAACGCCGCAATTGATGCCGCTGCCGATCCATCTTTCCCACCGTCTGGTCGAACGCCAGTCCGAGTTGAGGCGCGACGGGCGCCTGCCATGGTTGCGCCCCGACGCCAAATCGCAGGTGACCGTGCGCTACGCCGACGGCAAGCCGCAGATGATCGACACCGTCGTCCTGTCCACGCAGCATGCACCGGGCATAACGCACAAGCAGATCGAAGAAGCCGTGATCGAGCAAATCATCAAGCCGATCCTGCCCAAGCATCTGATCGACGGCAAAATCAAGTACCTCGTCAACCCGACCGGCGCCTTCGAGATCGGCGGCCCCAAGGGTGACTGCGGCCTGACGGGGCGCAAGATCATCGTCGACACCTATGGCGGATCTTCGCCGCACGGCGGCGGCGCATTCTCGGGCAAGGATCCCTCCAAGGTCGACCGCTCCGCAGCCTATGCGGCGCGCTACGTGGCCAAGAACGTCGTTGCCGCCGGACTGGCGAGCAAGTGCCAGATCCAGGTGTCCTACGCGATCGGCGTGGCGCGTCCTACCAGCGTCATGGTCACGACCTTCGGCACGGGCAAGGTTTCCGACGAAAAACTGTCCGAACTCGTGCGCAAGCATTTCGACCTGCGTCCCAAGGGCATCGTGCAAATGCTCGACCTGCTGCGTCCAATCTACGAGAAGACGGCGGCCTACGGCCACTTCGGCCGCGACGAGCCGGAGTTCACCTGGGAAGCGACCGACAAGGCGCAGGCTCTTGCTGCGGATGCCGGAATCAATTTGGCGGCCATGCCGGCCTGAGGCATTCTTCGCAGTCGTCGACACATCAACGGGCGGCCTAGGGCCGCCCGTTTCTTTTGGTCCGCGTTGCAGCACATTTCAACGAGGCGCTCGCGGTTGTCAGCCTCCGGTTGCCGTGTTATGGTCGAATCGTGCGGGTCATCACCTGCAGCGCAGTTCGCCACCGGCGATCGAAGCGCGCTGCCAAAGTGAACTGCAACGAATATAGAGGGGACACACTCCCCCGTTGATTTTCTACCGAAGGAGGACCAAACCATGAAAAGCCCTGTACGGCGTATCGTCGCCGCAGCATGTCTAACCGCTTTCGCCGCAGTTTCCGGTACGGCGCTGGCAGCCGAGGTGAACGGCCCCAAAATCCAGTGGAAATTCTCGACTTGGGGCAACCCGCGCGCTTTTCAGGCAGGCATCGAAAGGCTGGCCGCGATCGTCAGCGCGAAAACCGGCGGCAACTTCACCATCCGCGTGGCCTATGGCGAAGCGCTGTCGAAGGCGAAAGAGAATCTCGACAGCATCAAGATCAATGCCATCGACGGCGCGCATTTCTGCAATTTCTACCATCCAGGCAAGAACCCCGCCTTTATGGTGTTCTCGCTGCCCTTCCTGCCGCTGGGCGACTGGGACGTCTCGCTCAAGGTGCGCGAAACCCTGTACAAGCACCCTGCGCTGATGGCCGACATGGATAACTGGAACGCCATGATCTACGCCTCGACCCTGCTGCCGCAGTATGAGTTCCTGGGCAGGGGCAAGCCCCCGCACAAACTCACCGACTGGAAGGGACTGCGCGTGCGGGCGGGCGGCGGGCTGGGAGATGCAATGGTGGTGCTGGGCGCAATCAAGACCACCACCACCGCGACCGAAACCTACACCTCGATGCAGCGCGGCACCATGGACGCGGTCTCGCTCCCCTACACTTACGCGCAGGTGGCCTACAAGATCCCCGAAGTTGCCGACTGGTTCACCACCAATATGTCGCCCGGCACCTCGGATTGCCCGATAGCGTTCAACAAGACCTCCTGGGCCAAACTGCCCGAGCAGTACAAGAAGATCGTGACGGACGCCAAGGATGAAGTCAACAAGGTGCAGATCCAGGCTTACATAGACATCGACAAAAAGAACCTGCCGATGCTGCACAAATTCCTCATACCGGTGAAATATTCCGAGGGCCAGCTCAAGGACTTCCGCCGCATAGCCGGCAAGCCGGTCTGGGACAAGTGGGTGGCGGACAACAAGGGCAAGTTCGACGCGCAGGGCGTGCTCGATCTGGTCTTCAAGACTGCCGGCGAATAGCCCGCAATAGCGCGCTCCGGGGGCCCGGCGCCCCCGGCTCATCCTCATGAGCATGAATCCAGATCGCGACGACGCACCCAGCGCGGCGGCACCGAAGCTCAGCCGCTTTCACCTGCTCCTCGGCAAGGTCGAGACCTTCTTCAATCTTGTCGCGGCGCTGTTCATTTTCGGTCTGATGCTGCTCGGCGTGGCGCAGGTGCTGGGACGCACCCTGTTCAATATGCCGATAAACGGCTACATCGATTTCGTCGAGATCTCGATCTCTACCTTCGCCTTCCTCGGCGTGGCCTACTGCCAGCGCGTAGGCGGTCACGTGCGCATGGAGCTGTTCCTGAACATGGCGAAGGGACGTCTGCAATTCGCCATGGAGGTCGCGGGCACACTCGTCGGCCTGTTCGTCATCGGCGTGCTCGTCTGGTACAGCTTCGAACATTTCCTGCGCGCCTACCAGCTCGGCGACAGCACCATCGATGCGGAACTGCCGGTGTGGCCCTCCAAACTGGTGGTGCCGGTCTCATTCGCGCTGCTTTGGCTGCGCCTGCTGGTGCAGCTGGCGGGATACGGGCGCTTGTGGCTGGACCCGTTGGCTGAATCCGTGGCGGTGCCCCGGGTGATGACGGCCGAGGAGCTGGCAGCCCAGGAAATCGAAGAAAGCGCACTAAGGGGCTGAATTGGATCCATTCACCATCGGCATCATCGGTACGGTTGCACTAGTGGTCATGGTATTCCTCGGTGTGCGCGTGTTCTACGCAGCCGCGCTGGTCGGCATGCTCGGCCTGGTCAGCATGGTCGGCTGGGAAGCCGGTGCGGGCATGGCCGGAACGATTCCGCATTCCAAGACGGTCACTTATACGCTGAGCGTGCTGCCGATGTTCATACTCATCGGCTATCTCGCCTTTCACGCCGGCATCACCGAGTCGCTGTTCGACGCCGGGCGCAAATGGCTGGGCTGGGTGCCGGGCGGGCTCGCGGTCGCGACGGTCATGGCTGCGACCGGATTCGCGGCCGTATCGGGCGCGAGTACCGCCACTGCGGCCGTATTTGCACGCGTGGCCATTCCCGACATGCTCAAGTTCGGCTACGACCGGCGGCTCGCCGCAGGCGTGGTGGCGGCCGGCGGCACGCTCGCTTCGTTGATTCCGCCGAGCGCGCTGCTGGTCATCTACGCCATCATCGTCGAGGAATCCGTGGGCGCGCTGCTGGTTGCCGGTTTTCTGCCGGGCGTCGTTTCGGCGCTGGTCTACATGACAATCATCATCATCATGTGTGCCATCAATCCGAAGCTGGGACGGCCGCTCACCGGTTTCACCTGGAGACAACGCTGGCGCTCGCTTCCCGGGACGCTGCCGATCTTCGCCGTCGTGATCATCATCTTCAGCGCCATGTATTTCGGCTGGGCCACGCCGACGGAAGCCGGCGCCTTGGGCGCGGGCGTCGTATTCCTGCTCGCGCTCGCCCACGGCATGCGCTGGAAGAGCCTGCGCGAGGCGCTGCTGGAGACGGCCAAGCTCACCGTCATGATTTTCTCCATCATCTGGGGCGTACTGATGTTCGTGCGCTTCCTCGGCTTTGCCGGACTGCCCGAGGCCTTCGCCAAGTGGGTGGTCACGCTGCCGTTGTCGCCGATCATGATCATGATTTGCATCCTGCTGTTCTACACCGTGCTGGGCATGTTCATGGATGCGATCGGAATGATGTTGCTGACCTTGCCGGTGGTCTATCCCGCGGTGATCGCCCTGGGCTTCGACTCGATCTGGTTCGGCATCGTGGTGGTCAAGATGTGCGAAATCTGCCTGATCACACCGCCGATCGGACTCAACTGTTTCGTGGTGAACGGTGTGCGGCCGGACATACCGCTCAGCGACATATTTCGCGGAATCGCACCCTTTTTTGTCGCCGACGTGATCACCCTGTCCTTATTCCTCGCATTCCCGCAAATCGTCCTCTGGCTGCCGCACACCATGCATATGGGCTAAATTCCCGTTGCAAAATGAATTTTGCAACGGACAATTTAGGGGAGCGTGAGGGGAGGTCCCCCAAGGGGACTTCCTTCGGGGCGTGTCCACCCATTTTGAAACAAGCGCTGAAACACGTCTTCCCAAGCCCTAATCGCGGCCAAGGCTGGCGCCCAAGGTGCTAGTTGCGGTAAAATGCGCGTCCCCCGAGGAGCGTTGCGACGGATTTCACCATCCGCCAGGCTCGGGGTGTACACCACCGCAACGGCGCTCACGAACTTTTTTCTCAAACGAAAGGAGCGCGTGATGAGCGCCGTACCGCAAAACAATAGCTTTACCGACTACAAAGTTGCCGACCTGTCGCTGGCCGACTGGGGACGCAAGGAAATTCGCATTGCCGAGACCGAAATGCCCGGCCTGATGGCGATTCGCGAGGAATATGCAGCGAAACAGCCGCTCAAGGGCGCGCGCATCACCGGCTCGCTGCACATGACCATCCAGACGGCAGTGCTGATCGAGACGCTGAAGGCGCTGGGCGCCCAGGTGCGCTGGGCTTCGTGCAACATCTACTCCACCCAGGACCACGCCGCGGCGGCCATCGCGGCCGGCGGCACGCCGGTGTTCGCCTTCAAGGGCGAGTCGCTGACGGAGTACTGGGATTACACCCATCGCATATTCGAATGGCCCAAAGGCGAGCTGTCGAACATGATCCTCGACGACGGCGGCGATGCCACCCTGCTGCTGCACCTGGGCGCGCGCGCGGAAAAAGACGCATCGGTGATCGCCAAACCGACCAGCGAAGAAGAAACCTGTCTGTACGCGGCAATCAAGCAAAAACTTGCCGCCCAGCCCGGCTGGTACTCCAAGCGCCTCGCCGCGGTGAAGGGCGTGACCGAGGAGACCACCACCGGCGTGCACCGGCTCTACCAGATGCACAAAGAAGGCAAGCTCGCCTTCCCGGCAATCAACGTCAACGACTCGGTCACCAAATCGAAATTCGACAATCTGTACGGTTGCCGCGAGTCGCTGGTCGATGGCATCAAACGCGCCACCGACGTCATGATCGCCGGCAAGGTCGCGCTGGTGTGCGGCTATGGCGACGTGGGCAAGGGCAGCGCGCAGGCGCTGCGCGCGCTTTCGGCGCAGGTTTGGGTCACCGAGATCGACCCGATCAACGCGCTGCAGGCGGCAATGGAAGGCTACCGCGTGGTCACCACCGACTATGCGGCCGACAAGGCCGACATTTTCGTCACCTGCACCGGCAACTATCATGTGATTACCCACGAACACATGAAAAAAATGAAGGACCAGGCCATCCTCTGCAACATCGGGCACTTCGACAACGAAATCGATGTCGCTTCGGTGGAAAAATATAAATGGGAAGAGATCAAGCCCCAGGTGGACCACGTCATATTCCCGGACGGGAAACGCATCATCCTGCTGGCGAAAGGCCGCCTGGTGAACCTGGGCTGCGCGACCGGACATCCTTCCTACGTCATGTCCTCTTCCTTCGCGAACCAGACCCTGGCGCAGATCGAGCTCTGGACCGAAGCGCAGAAAAGCACGGGCAAGTACCCGGTCGGCGTCTACGTGCTGCCCAAGCACCTGGACGAGAAAGTCGCGCGTCTGCAGCTGAAGAAGCTCAACGCCATGCTCTCCGAACTGACCGACGAGCAAGCCGCCTACATCGGCGTGCCGAAGCAGGGACCGTATAAACCGGATTCCTACCGCTACTGAGGAACGGCGCGCGAATCGGGGGGCGATGGCTGGCCCCCTGCCGCCGCGCGCCACGACATGGAAACACAAAAAAAATATCCCGCGACGTTCAGCTTCGAGTTCTTCCCGCCGAAAACGCCGGAAGGCATGGAGAAGCTGCGCGCCACCTGGAGGCAGCTGATACAGCTCAAACCCAGGTTTTTCTCGGTCACCTACGGCGCCGGCGGTTCGACCCGCGACCGCACGCTGGAAGCGGTGCTCGAGATTCAGAAAGACGGCGGCGCAGCGGCGCCGCACCTTTCCTGCATCGGTTCGTCGCGCGACGACCTTGCCGCAACGCTGGCCCTGTACAAGTCGCACGGCCTGCGCCATATCGTCGCATTGCGCGGCGACTTGCCTTCGGGTTCGGCCGGCGCAGGCGAACTGCGCTATGCCAACGAACTGGTGCAATTCATCCGTGAGGCCACAGGCGATCATTTTCACATCGAAGTTGCGGGCTATCCGGAGTTCCACCCGCAGGCGCGCTCGGCTCACGAAGATCTGCGCGCGTTCAAACGCAAGGTGGACGCAGGCGCGAATGCGGCGATCACCCAGTATTTTTTCAATGCCGACGCCTACTTCCGCTTCATCGACGACTGCGAAGCGCTGGGCATGGACCTGCCGATCGTGCCGGGCATCATGCCCATCGCCAACTTCTCGCAGCTCGCACGGTTTTCGGACGCATGCGGCGCGGAGATCCCGCGCTGGCTGCGGCTGCGGCTGCAGAGCTACGCGGACGACGTCGCGTCGATCCGCAGTTTCGGTCTGGACGTGATCACCGAGCTGTGCGACAGACTGCTGTCGCAGGGCGCGCCAGGCCTGCATTTCTATACGATGAACCAGGCCGGGCTGGTGTCGACCGTATGGCAACGGCTCGGGCTGTAGCCCGAACGGATGCCATCGTAATAGCGGTACAACGGCTCGGGCTGTAGCTCGAACGAATGCCATCGTAATGGTGGCGCAAGGGCTCGGGTTATCAAGTAGTCGTGGATATGACTTCAATCAATATGCAGCCGGCTGAGCTATAGAACAATTAGGCGCTACAAGACGCCACACATAGCAGGCTGATGAACACTGCCTCCCCGATCGCCACCCATACGATCGACTTCAAGGCCGCCGCGCGCGATCTGCTGCCCCCCGGCGCCAGTTACGACGCCTGTCTGAGCTGCGGTCTGTGTTCCGCAGGCTGCCCCGCCTCCGGCCTAGAGGGCATGGACCCGCGCCGCTTCATCCGCATGGCCATGCTGGGCATGAACGAGGAACTGTCCACCACGCCGTGGATCTGGACCTGTACCCAATGCCAGCGCTGCAAGTACGTCTGCCCGATGAGCATCGACGTCGCAGTGCTGGTGGGCCTGGCCCGGGGCGCCTGGCCCACCGAGAAAAAACCCAGCGGGATCGTGCGCTCCTGCGAGGCGCAGCTGCGCTTCCCGGGGACCAGCGCGATGGGGCTGCAAGAGGAAGATTTCGTAGAGACCGTCGAGGAGACGGTGGCATCGGTGCGCGGACAGGGCGATCGATTCGCGCGCCTCGAGGCGCCCATCGACAGGCAGGGGGCGCATTTCTTCGTCAACCAGAACTCGCGCGAGCCGGCCACCGAACCCGAAGAGATGGGGCCGCTGTGGAAGATCTTCGACTATGTGGGCGCGGACTGGACCTATTCATCGACGGGGTGGGCGGCCGAGAACTTCTGCATGTTCACCGGCGACGACCAGGCCTGGCGCAAGATGGTCGAGCAGCGCGTAGCGGCCGTCAACCGGTTGGGTTGCAAGGTGTGGCTCAACACCGAGTGCGGGCACTCGTTCTACACCGTCTGGAAGGGCGTCGAGCGCTTCGGTCTCAAAGCGGACTTCGAGCCAGCCAGCCTGGTGAGCTACTACGCGCGCTGGATCCGCGAAGGCCGCCTGCCGGTCAACGCGGAATGGAACACACAGGGCATCAAGTTCACCGTGCAAGATCCCTGCCAGCTGGTGCGCAAGTCGCTGGGCGATACGATGGCAGACGACATACGCTACGTCGCGCGCATGCTCGTGGGCGAGGAGAACTTCATCGACATGGCGCCCAGTCGCAGCGCCAACTACTGCTGCGGCGGCGGCGGCGGATTCCTGCAGGCCGGGATGAAGGAGCAGCGCTGGGCCTACGGCAAGCGCAAATTCGACCAGATCACAAGCACCCAGGCGGACTATGTGCTCACGCCCTGCCATAACTGCCACTCGCAGATCGAAGACCTGGCCCGGCATTTCCACGGCGGCTACCGCGTCGTGCATTTCTGGACCCTGATCTGCCTGTCGCTCGGCATGCTGGGCGAGCACGAGCGCAAGTACCTGGGTCCCGATCTCGCGCGGCTGGGACTCGGGGCATGAGCGCGCGTCCGACATCCCCGGGACCTGTGTTCGAAACCGAGGTGCTGATCATCGGTGGCGGCACCACCGGCACCGGCGTGATGCGCGATCTGGCGCTGCGCGGCATCCATTGCCTGCTCATCGATCAACGCGACCTCAATGCGGGGGCCTCCGGGGGCAACCACGGCCTGCTGCACAGTGGCGGCAGATATGCGGCGGGCGATGCGGACACGGCCGCCGAATGCCGGCGCGAGGGCGACATCCTCAAGGCGGTCGCACCCGAATGCATCGATGCCTGCGGCGGGCTGTTTGTCGCGGTCGAGGGCGACGACCCGGAATTCGCCGCCCGATTTCCCGAACACTGCCGCTCGGCCGGCATCGAATGCAGCGCCATCACGCCGGCCGAAGCGCGGGAGCTCGAGCCTTGCCTGAGCGAAAAGGTGTACGCCGCGTATAAAGTGCCCGATGCGACCATCGACCCGTTTCGCATCACGCTCGAGAACGTCAACCACGCGCGGCAACTGACGCAAAGCATCTTTCTTGCGCACACGGAACTCGAGCGCTTCATCGTCGAAGAGGGCACCATCCGCAGCGCAATCTGCCGCGATACGCGTAGCGGCGACACGCTGACCATACGCGCGCGCCAGGTGGTCAACGCCGCCGGCGCGTGGGCCATGCAGGTGGCGCGCCTGGCAGGATGCTCAGGCGTCCAGCTGCTCTATTCCAAAGGCACCCTGATCATCAGCAATGCACGCATCGGCCGGCGCGTAATCAATCGCCTGCGTCCACCCGGCGACGGCGACATCCTGGTGCCAGGCGGTACGGTGTCGCTGCTCGGCACCACTTCGCAAACAGTCGAGAACCTGGACGACATTCATCCCAGCGTTGCCGAGGTGGACCGTCTGGTCGCCGAAGGGTGTGCACTGGTGCCGCAAATCGCCCATACGCGCTTCATCCGCGCGTTCTCCGGCGTGCGCCCGCTGCTGATGGCGCGCGGTGCCGAAACCGACGGGCGCAAGGCCAGCCGCGGGTTCTCCTTGTTCGACCACGAGTCCGAAGGCCTCGCCAACTTCGCCACGGTGGCCGGCGGCAAGCTCACCACCTTCCGCCTGATGGCCGAGAAGACCGGGGATCTGGTCGCGCGGCGGCTGGGCAACAGCGAGCCGTGCAAGACAGCGACCACGCCGCTGCCTTCCGGGGATGCCATACGCTGGACCGAGCCGGGGTTCGCAGCCCGCTACTGGGCCGCGCGGCGAGAGCCGGGCGACCTGATCCTGTGCGAATGCGAAATGGTGCCGACATCGGCGATCGACGCTATTGTCGAGAATGCTCCGGGTGCGGAATTGCAGATGAGCCTCAACGCAATCGCCGTACGCAGCCGCGTGGGCAAAGGCACTTGTCAGGGCGCGTTCTGCAGCCTGCGGGTGACATCGCATCTGTACGACCGGCAGGTGTACGACTCGCCACTGGGCTTGCGCAATACACGCGACTTCGTGGCCCAGCGTTTCAAGGGCGTCGCCCCGGTGGCCTGGGGCGAACACCTGCCGCAGCTGGAGCTGGCCGAGGCGCTGCACTGCGCATTGCTCGGTCTGGACCAGCTGACAGATGACGGCCTGCAGTCTCCGACGACCGGCGGGCGGGTTCCATGATCAAGGAGCCGCGTCGCCATCAGGCGGAGCTGCTGGTGATCGGCTCCGGGCTGGCCGGCATGGCGGCGAGCCTGTTCGCGCTGGCGCGCGGTGTGAGTGTCGCGCAAGTTGGCAACAGCGGCGTGATCGCCTTTACCACCGGTTACCTGGACCTGCTGGGCCACGACGAGCGGGGCTTTGTCGACGATCCGTGGCAGGCCCTGATCCGGCTGCGCGAGGACGAGCCCCGTCACCCTCTGGCGAACGTCACCGAAAACGACATCCGCGCCGCGTTCACGAGTTTCACGCAGAGTCTCACCGAGATGGGACTGGGCTATACCGCACCCGGAGCGCACAACGTGCTTGCGCTGACGCCGGCGGGCACCCTCAAGCCCACGCTCTCGCTGCCCCTCACCATGCAACCCGCAATCGCGGCGATGGCTGCTGGCCTCGACACCCTCATTGTCGACTTCACCGGCCTCAACGGTTTCAGTGCACGCGAGGTGGTGGCGAACCTGTCGCAGCGATGGCCGGGCCTGCGCGCCGCTCGCATCGGATTTCCGGATATGGACAGCGGCGCCGAGGTGTACGCCGAAGTGTTGGCGCGCGCCCTGGAAGTGCCCGCCACCCGGCAGCTCCTGGCCGAACGCATCGGCCCGCTGCTCGGCAGCGCGCAGGCGCTGGGCCTGCCGGCGATTCTCGGTGTGCACAGACCGGACCATGTGCATCGCGAGCTGCAGTCCCTGCTGGGTGTTCCTGTGTTCGAAATCCCCACCATGCCTCCCGCCGTGCCGGGCGTGCGTCTGCGCGAATTGTTCGAGACCCGGCTGCCGCAATGCGGCGTTGCGCTCGAGCCTCAGCACAGGGTCAAGCGACTCGAGCTACACACACAAGGCGTCACCGCGCATCTGGAAGACGCTTACGGGGAGGTCACGATCGAGGCCGCCGCGGCCGTGCTCGCGACCGGGCGCTTCACCTCCGGAGGCTTGCGGGCCGATCCCAACGCGATCCGCGAGACCCTGGTGAACCTCGCGGTGAGCCAGCCCGAGGGTCGCGCGCACTGGTACCGTCCGGACTACTTCGATCCGCGCGGCCACGCCATCAACCGGTCGGGGGTAATGGTTGACGAACAATGGCGGCCGCTGGATGCCACGGGCAAGCCGGCGCATCCACGTTTGTTCGCCGCCGGCAGCCTGCTGGCGCACCAGGATTGGATCAGGCAACGTTGCGGCGCCGGCGTCGCCATCGCCACCGCATACAAAGCGGTGGATGCCGCGACGCAGGCCGCGCGAAGCGGATAAAGGTCGGCGGAACATTCCGGAAGCGCAGCTTCGGCTCCCGATAGTCGACCCGGACGGCGGCCGCCGGCGCGACTCCACCGCGGCGGGGTCGATGGCGACGGAGAAAGCGGAAAGGACTGCGAACACTTCGGTACTCCTTGTCGATTGGATGGAAATTTTCCGGCACAACGAAGGCTGCTAATATCATTGCCATCTGCCATCGTGGCCCGGCTAAAACCCCGCGATCCTGGCCCGAAACACCATAGATGCCCTGTCTGTAGCTGCAGCGTATGCCGTCAGCCGCTAGTCGCAGGCAGGGAGCCGGCAGGCGTGAAGTCCCGCGACTAAAACCGGACGGCAGCGCAAGAAACATGGCATCGCGGTAAAGCCAGGCGGCGCCCTTCGGCGGCATCATTCGCTCCATTCTATGGAGCAATCATGAATCTCTTTGATGCCTGCGGTGTACCGATTTCGACCGGAAACCGGGCTTCGATCGACCGCTACGAAGCGGCGGTCGGAATGCTGCTCGGCCGGACCGGCGATCCCCAAGCGGAGGTTGCAGCGGCGCTCGCCGAACATCCGCAATTCGTGATGGGGTATTGTTTGCGCGCCGCCGTTCTGATCATGTCTACCGACGAGGCGAATGAACCGGCGCTGCGCGAGTGCCTCACAGCGACCGACGCGCTCGCACCTCGCGCCAACGACCGTGAACGCCGGCACATCGCAGCGGCGCGCGCCTGGCTGGAGCGCGACTTTGCGCAGGCGATCCGGATGTACGGAGAGATGCTGATCGACTATCCGCGCGACCGGCTCGCTCTGCGCATCGCCCACTTCGGCGACTTCCATCTCGGGCAGCGCGGGATGCTGCGCGACCGGGTCGCGCAGGTGCTGCCTTATTGGGACCAAGGCGTGCCAGGCTATGGCTATATCCTGGCCATGTATGCTTTCGGCCTGGAAGAAACGGCACACTATGAACAAGCCGAGGACACGGCGCGGCGCGCGCTTGAGATCGAGCGGTCCAATCCGGGTGCCATTCACGCGATCGCGCATGTCATGGAGATGCAGGGGAGGCAGCGCGAAGGGATAGCCTGGCTTAACGGAACGGCCTCGCAGTGGGACCGGCGCGACGGGGCGGCGACGCACCACTGGTGGCATCTCGCGCTCTTTCATTTCGATCTCAATGAAGTGGAGAACGCGCTCGACATCTACGACACGCACATCGTCGCTGGGCCGCGGATGTCCTTGTCCGCGCTCGTGGACGCCTCGGCGCTTCTGTGGCGTCTCCACCTCCGCGGGCTCTCCCTCCGCGAACGCTGGCACGAGCTAGCCCGACGGTGGGCCGCGAAGCGCTTGAGCGGCGGCTTCCCCTTCCACGATCTTCACGCCTTGGTCGCGTTTATCAGAGCGGGGGATTCGAAGCGGGTCGAGCAGTCGCTCCGGGCGCTGCGTGATCGCGCCGCCGGCGATGATCCGGGTGCGCAGCGGGTGCGCGAAATGTCGCTGCCGATTGCCGAGTCGCTCGCCGCGTTCGGAAATGGAGACTACGGTGCCGCGATCGAGCGGCTGGGCAGGGTGCGCGTTATGGAGCAACTCAGCGGCAGCCACGCGCAGCGGGATGCCCTCCACCTGACCCTGATCGAGGCCGCACTGCGCGATCGTCAGATGCGCCTCGCGCGCGCGCTCGCCGCCGAGCGTACCGCCCTCAAGCCGGGAAGCGTCGTCAATCGCGCGCTTACGCTGCGGGCCGAGGCAGCCGCGGGATAGTAGACCGATTGAAGACTTTCTGCGGCACCGATCCATTCGCAGAACGTTATTTCTGCGAGACGACTTCGAGCTAGCGGCGATTCTGCTCCCTGCGCCACGCCGCCGGGGGCATTCCGACCAGCCGCCGAAACGCGCGCGAGAAAGCGGATTCAGAGTCGTACCCGACTTCCTGCGCGATGGTGGCAACGGTGCGATTCGATTCGCGCAGCCACCGCGCGCCGAGCTGGATGCGCCAGTTTGCGAGGTACTGAATCGGCGGCATGCCGAGGTATTGCACGAAACGCTCATACAGCGCCGAACGCGACAATGCGACCTGCTGCGCAAGTTCCTCAACGGTCCACGCCTGCTCCGGCCGCTCGTGCATGAGGATCAACGCCTTTCCGACGTACCGATCGCGCAAGCCCGCGAGCCAGCCGGAGGCGCCTTCGGGCAGGTCATCCAGAAATCGGCGTGCTGTGTAGACGAACATTATCTCCGCCAACTGTTCGAGTACGGCATCCCCGCCCGGACGCGGGTGGCTCGATTCGGTCGCGGCCTGCTCGATCACGCGCGCGACCATGTCGCCCGCCCGCGCGGCGGAAAGATGAAGCAAGCGGGGCAGCGCCGCGATGAGCGGATTGAAAGGGCGCAGGTCGCATCCGATGAAGCCGCACACTATGACGGCGTCCGCGTTCTCCGCCGACAGCGGTGCTCCGGGCACCAGCGTTCCCTTGTGTAGCGTCACCGGCATGGGCTTGGGAACATCGCGCATATCGTGCACCATTTCAGCAGTCCACCGCGGCGGGCTCGCATCCGGCGCGCTCGAAATAACGTGGCTGTCGCCCTGCGGAAACATGACTACATCGCCCGCGGTGAGCTTCACCGGCGACTGGCCCGCGATCGCCGCCCAGCCGTTGCCTTTCACAATCATGTGATATTCCATTACGTGTTCGCAGCCGGGCATGACCGCTTCTGCAATTTCGCCCGCCGGCGGAGCCTGCACCGACCAGGGCTGCCCGCCGCTCACGTAATAGAACACCGCGCCGCGCACACGCACGCTTCGGAGCAAGTCTGACAGTGGATCGCGACTCATGACAAATCCAGCGTTGTGGACGGGCGGTCAAGCGGTGTGGACTCGCAATCAAGTCGCCATGCGCTTTCCGGACGATCGAGCATATTTACCCGACGCCCGGAGAAGTGTCAATGCCGGTCACCCCTACATAATCGCCGCTCCGCTGTTCCACATCAACCCGTATAAGGAGAGTCAAAATGCACGTGCATCAGAACACACAGATCACACCACAGCAGCCAGTATCCGAGGCGCATCCGCAACCTGATTTCGACGCGATCAAGCACAGGCAGCAGGCGACATGGGCGAGCGGCGACTACGGCATCGTAGGGATGCGATTGCAGATAGTCGGCGAAACACTGGCCGAAGCCGTCGACCTGCGCGCGGATGAAAAGGTGCTCGACATCGCCGCGGGGAACGGAAATGTCACGCTCGCCGCGGCACGCCGGTTTGCCAGCGTGACGTCGACGGATTACGTGCCGGCACTTCTGGAGAACGGCGCGGCGCGCGCGCGGGCCGAGGGGCTCGATATCCGCTTCGAAATCGCGGACGCGGAGGCGCTGCCTTACACCGACGGATCGTTCGACGTCGCGCTGTCCACGTTCGGCGTCATGTTTACGCCCCAGCCTCTGAAGGCCGCAGCCGAGTTGGCCCGCGTCGTGCGCAGCGGCGGGCGCATTGGCATGGCCAACTGGACGCCGGAGGGATTTCTCGGCGACCTGTTTCGCGTAGTCGGCGGCTACACGGCGCCACCGGCCGGTGTGCCATCACCGGTGCTCTGGGGCAGCGAACCGCGCATCGTGGAGCTTTTCGGGCCCAACGCTGCAGACATCCGCTGCGAGCGACGCATGTTCAACTTCCGGTTTCGCTCCCCCGCACACTGGATCGAAGTGTTCCGCAGCTTCTACGGGCCTGTGCACAAAGCGTACGCGGCCCTTACCGCCGATCGCCAGGCGCGTCTTACCACGGACATCACGTCCCTGCTGGAGCGTCGCAATGTCGGCGGGACGAACTCACTGGTAATTCCGGGCGAGTATCTCGAGATCGTGATCACGCGGAAATAGCCGCGCGACGGCACTCGCATAGCACCCTTTCAAGCTTTTTAGAGGAACCATTGACATGTCAGATCAAAAAAAACACACAAGGCAGGAGCAAAACGCGCTCGCTCTCTTCGAGCGTCACTTCGCGGCTTTCAAATCCGGAAATATCGAGAGCGTACTGCGCGACTTCGGCGAAAACTCGGTTGTCGTCACACCCGACGGCGTATTTCAGGGCATCGAGCAGATCCGCACCGTATACGACGGGCTCCTCGCCGAGTTCGGCAACATCGATCGCGGCGATTCTCCCGGGCTGTGGGTAGATACGATGCACGTGCGCGACGAGTTGCTGTTCATCACGTGGCATGCGGAGTCCAAGGGCCTCGTCTTCCCGTTCGGAACCGACACCTTCATATGCAAGGGCGACAGGTTTCTGCGGCAGTCCATTTCATTCAGTTCACCGCTGCAGCGGATGTCGGCGAGCGCGATACGCGCCGATTCGGTTCCTGCGTAACTACAACAACACGGTGCCACGCGGATAGGAATCCGATATATTCGCGTAGCCCCATCCACAGAGCGACCAAAAAGGAGGTGGACAATGCAGTTTGCCAGACGCGTGTTTTGTTCGATCCCGCGATGCGTCCGCGCAAGGCGCTGATGCGCCGGCCTGAGCGCAACACGGATCGAAAAACGGAGAACTTCATGCCGAGCCAGAACCCGATGTCGATGCCCGAACCGTGGAGCCTGGTGGCGGAAGGATATGTCACCGAATCGCAGCCGGCGTTCGCGCAGTATTGCCGCGAGGCGCTAGAAGTAGCGGGCTTCAAGGGCGCAGGAACGGTGCTTGATGTCGCATGCGGGCCGGGCACGCTATCGCTGCTCATACAGCGGGAAGCGCGAGAGGTGCACGCCATCGACTTCGCGCCCGGCATGCTGGCGTGTTTCGACCGGGAGATCGCCCGGCGCGGTATCGCCAACATCACGACCTATCGGATGGACGGTCAGAATCTGGAATTCGCAGACGACAGCTTCGACTGGGCGTTTTCCATCTTCGGACTGATGTTCTTTCCCGACCGGCAGCGCGGATTTCGCGAAATGCTGCGCACGCTCAGGCCCGGTGGCCGCGCGGCGGTTACCGCGTGGGCCCCCGTTTCCGACTCGACTGCAATGCAGGCGATGTTCGGCGCGATGCAGGCTGCGTTCCCCAGGCGGCCGGAAGCGGACAGCGCCAAAGTGCTCACCCTCGAAGATCCGGGCAACTTCCGGCGCGAAATGCAGCAGGCTGGTTTTGTGGACGTATCGATCACGCCATTCGACGGGGACTGGCCGGTGGCGGATGTTGAGGTGTTCTTCGATTCCATGGTGAGGGGAAGCGCGCCGATCACCCTGCTGAAGAGCTCGCTCAGCGAAGTAGTCTGGGCCGAAAAGCGCACGATTATGCTGGAGCACCTCAGGGCAAGACTCATCCACCTGCCGACCATCTTGACTTCGCGCGCGTGGATCGGTGTCGGGATGAAGGCGTGACCTGATGCGCGCCAAGGTAGCACGCGACCTTATCAATTGCGCGTAACGAATGAAACGCACCGTTAGCCGTACTAGCGGTTACATGGAGATGCATATGCCTAAACCAATCATCAATATCGCAGATGTCGCGCTTGAGCCATGGCCACCCGGCTCTGGACTCTCCGGGAAGGCCGAAGAACGCTACGAAGCGAGAATGGGGTTCATCGCGCCTCGAATCGGTGCGCAGAAGCTCGGGTACAACATTACTGCCGTGCCACCCGGAAAAAGCGCCTTCCCACTGCATAATCATCATGCCAACGAAGAGATGTTTTTCATTGTGCAAGGTTCAGGAGAGGTGCGAATTGGAGAAGACAGCTACTCTATTCGCGTCGGCGATGTGGTCGCGTGTCCTCCCGGCGGAAAGGAAAGAGCGCACAAAATCGTCAACACAGGCGCGGAGGAGCTGCGATATCTCGCGGTGAGCACGAAACTGTCCCCTGAAGTCGTTGATTATCCTGACTCGGGGAAATTTGGGGTGCTTGCCGAGCTTCCCGCTTATGACGATGGCAGACCGAAGCGGTTCGTCTTCGTCGGGCGCGAGGGCCATTCGCTCAACTACTGGGAAGGCGAATGACAGCAGCACGCATCAATCCCGTTGACCCGCCCTATTCCCCGGAAATGCAGGCGGACTTCGATAAGCTCATGCGAGGTCAGCCGCCGCTTCTCCTATTTCGGACGGTGGCAAGGAATCCCAGAGTGCTGCAACGAATGCTGGCTGGCGGCCTTTTGGATCGAGGCAGTATTTCAATCCGCAGTCGGGAGCTTATGATTCTTCGCACGACGGCGAAGTGCGGCGCAGAATATGAATGGGGCGTTCATATTGCGGCGTTTGGCGGCAAAGCTGAATGGTCGAAAGAACAGATATATTCAAGCGTTCATGGCGGGGCGGAGGATGCTTGCTGGAACAAGGAAGACCGGCTGGTTATTCGGCTCGCTGACCAGCTTCACGGCACCGCGCAGGTGGATGAAGCGCTATGGGGCGATTTAGCGACCCACTTCAAAGAGGAGCAATTGGTGGAGTTGGTTATGCTGGCCGGCCTCTATCACGCTGTGTCGTTTATGGTCAACGCAACCGGCGTTCAGCATGAAACATTCGCTCCGCACTTCCCAAGCTGGGTCCGCCCCTAAATGCCGCGGACAAGATTCGGCGGCCGCCGACTATCGACGTTGAGTCTTATGATGACAATACCAATCCTCCACAGATAACACCGGCTTTTGCTGCGCCCGCGCCGCCGGGCGCGAAAAGCGAGTCCTGGGCAATCTATTCCGTCTCACACACTTCGGCGTGAACCGCACGCGCGAGGCGCCTGAGTGTCGCGTCTCGGATTACACCCATTGCGCCATCCCGGCAATCGCCCCGACCAGAATCAGGAATACGGGATTGATTTTTGTCTTGACGACCAATAACACAGACAATACCGTCAAGACATCGGCCCGCCACGATTCGTTCGAGACTTGCATGAAAAGCCATCCTGTCCCGCTCATTAGCCCTACTGAGATCGGCGCAAAACCGTCGCGAAGCGCACGGTAGAACCGGCTATCCGCGGCGTTTGCCGAGTATCGGGCTATCAGGAAGGTCAATATCGTCGATGGAACGATAACGGCGGCAGTGACGCCGATCGCACCTGCCCAACCCGCGATCAGCCATCCTACCAACGATATGAACAGAAGATTGGGGCCGGGAGCGGTCTGCGCGATTGCAAAGACCGCCGCAAACTGCTCACTGGTAATCCAGCGACCTTCCGTGACTACGTACTGATGTACCTCTGGCGCAATCATGATAAGGCCACCACCAATCGCCATCAGCGACAGTATTGCCAGATGCCAGCAAAGCCCAAGCAATTCGCCGAGCGCAATCATCTGCGGTCCAGCAAATAGGCGGCTATGACTGCAACGGGCGCGAAAAGCATGAAAACGGTCAGCAGACGCCACTTGAGCAGTCCGAGGCATGCGAAAGCACACGCGAGCATGATTGTCTTGAACAGAATTCCCGGAAGACCGACCTGTTTCTTGAGCAACCCTCGCGCCATCTTTAGAGCGGTAGCCAGAATGAGACCGGCGGCGACCGCCGCCATGCCGTTCAAAGCCGATCTGAAGATAGGGAAGTCACCGAAGCGTTGATACGCGGCACCCAACGCGATTGCGATGAGAAATGGAAGGACAAGCAATCCCGAAACAGCGGATGCCACCCCTGTGCCGCCCCCAAGGCGTCTTCCGACGAAAACCGCAATATTGCAAATCGTCGGACCTGGAAAAATCTGGCAAATACCCAGAAGTTCGGCAAATTCCGTCGCAGAGAGCCAGCGTTCCTGCTCAACCATTGCGCGATATGCAAAAGGCATGACCCCGCCAAACCCTTGTAGGGCCATTTTGGAGAATACGTAGAAGATCCGCCAGTTTCCAGGATGGGTCTGCGCCAGGTGCGTCCCGACGTTATCCTGGTAAATGGATTCAGACATGTTAGGCCTATGGCTACGGGCAGCTGATCAGCGTGGGCCCGGTTGGCAAGCGAGAAGCTGGTGGCGCAATAGCTTGTGACCCGCTCTACTGAGAGAAACCAGCGTTGTTTGGGGGTTCACATCGATCAGGCCTGCGGCGCACGCATCTTCCCAAATGGCAAGGCGCGGACAGCTTGTCTTCCACGCCTCGACGACGTCGCGGTACGGACGCGGTTGCTCGACAATCCATTCCATCATCTGCAGCGTCAGATGCTCATTCGGGGTTGCCATTCGTGCTCCTTAAAATTCATGCATCGACAGTATCAAACGAAGGAGATATTTGAGTAAAATGTATATATTGCATTGATTGATGATTTATAGGCATGAAACTCGATACGCTCGGCGTGCAAGCGTTTGTCGCAATTGCAAAGTGCGGAGGTTTTCAGAAAGCGGCGAACAATTTGTTCCTGACGCAGACTGCATTGACACGAAGATTGCAGAAGTTCGAGGACTACCTTGGCGTCAGGTTGATCGAACGGACAACGCGATCAATCGGCCTGACCGAAACCGGCCGGAATTTTCTGCCGCAGGCCGAAAGGCTGCTTTCCGAATTGGGTAACGCACTGACTGAAATTGTGGAGACCGGGAGGGCGGAGCGAGGCGATGTCTGTATCGCGTGCGTGCCAACCGCAGGAGTTCAATACCTGCCCGCAATCATTCAGGAATACTCCGCGAGATATCCAAATAATCGCATAAAGATCCTCGACCATTCTTCAATCGGGGTAGCTGAAGCAGTGGCAAGAAGGGAAGCCGAGTTCGGAATCAATCTGGACGAGACACACCATGCCGAGTTGCAAAGCACCCCGCTTCTCGAGGATCAATTTGTCCTGATTTGTCGGGATGACCATCCATTGGCAGGGCGAAAACGTCTGCGCTGGAAGCAGTTGGATGGATTCCCGCTAATCTTTGCGGGCCACGCAAATTCCAATCGCCCATTCTTGGATGCGGCGTTGCAATCAAAAAATATTAACCTTCAAGCATTCTATGAAGTGCAGCGGAGTTCGACGGCGGTGGGGCTTGTATTCGCGGGCGTCGCCGCCGCGGTGGTGCCGAAGCTCTCGATGCAACGCGGCACACATCCAAGAATCAGATTGATTTCCCTGATTGATCCTGCGGTCTATCGAACCTTGAAACTCGTATCACGAAAGAATTCCAGGCTGTCCCCGGCGGCACAGTCGCTGTATAACCTCATTGCGGCGCGCGCCAGGCTATAGGAATCCCGTCAATATGCCGCCTGCCGCGACGGTCGCGCCGCGCGCCACGGCGTACAATATGGGCCCGCCACACAATGCCACCCCGGCCGGCGTGCACCTGCACAGCTGGCCATTACATCAACTGGAGTCCCTGCTTGCAGCTTACGGATATTGAACCCGGCACCGTCGGACCCTGCCCGGTTGCGCCCGACGCCCTGCAGGGGATCAAGCGCCAGCAGACCAACCCGGCACGCTGGAACGGCCCCAACTGGGCGGCGTTTTCCGCCGCACTGCGATCGCAGGGGATCGAAGTGCGCGAGACCGCCGCTGCCCGCGCCGCCTTCGCCACCGATGCCGGCGGCACCGCCTACGGCCTTGCGCACGGCGTGGTGATCGCGCGCAGCACCGAACAGGTGGCGCTGCTACTCAAATGTGCACAAACCCACCGCGTTCCGGTCACGGTTAGCGGCGGCGGCCTGACCACCGAGGGCGAATCCGTCGCGTTCGGAGGCGTGCTGCTGGACATGACCGGAATGAGCCGGGTGCTTGCGATCGATGCGGCGGCGCTGACGGTGCGTACCGAGGCCGGAATCTTCTGGCACAGCCTGGCCGAGGAATTGCGCCGTCAGAACCTGGATTATCTATCGGCGCCGCTCAACCTCACATCGTCGGTCGGCGGCACACTGGGCGTGGGCGGAATCGACGTGAATTCGGCGCGACTGGGCTGCAGCGCCGACCAGGCGCTGGCGCTCCAGGTAGTCACGCCCACCGGCGACATCGTCGAATGCTCCGACACCGAGAACGCGGAGCTGTTTCAGCGCGTGATTCTGGGCTACGGCCAGTTCGGCGTCATCACCGAAGCGACGCTGCGCGTGCGTCCCTATACGCCGCTGCGCATGCACTATTTCTACTATGCGTCCTTGCGCACTGCGATCGAAGATCTGCAATTGCTCGACCGCAACGAAGCCAGCGACTATTCCGGAATACTCACCATCATGGATTGTGCGGTGAACGTGCTCGTCGCCTTCGACTCGCTCGGGCGCGAGACGGCGTTCATCGCCGACTGGCGGCCGCGCCTGCGCGGCTACGGCGAACTCGGTTTCGGCCTGCGCACGCTGGCCCACTATCTTCTGCGTCCGTGGAAACTGGGCGAGGCCTGGTATCTCTTGCAGCGCAAGCGCGAACTTTTTCCCGAACTGCAGCGCCCGGAATACATGCGCGATGGGACCATGTTCGATCGCAGCGTGGTGTTTTCGCGTGCGGTGTGGAAATTCTGGGGCAGCCGGCAGATGGTGATACCCGATCTGGCGACCTCGGCGGAAAAATTCGTCGAAGCCGTGGAACGCGGCAATGCCGTGTGCCGCAAGTACTTCCCGCATTACACGCTATATCTGGTCGGAATCAAATTGCGGCCCGAGCACCGTGCGCATTACGAGATGTCCTGCGTTCCCCCGGATGCCGAGGGCTGGGCCTACGGCTGCGAATTCGAACCGATGATGGACGCCGGCGTCTACAGCCGCGACACCCTGCAGTCCTTCAAGAACGAGATCTACGACATCGGCGTGGACATGGGTGCGAGCTACTACCGCTTTGGCGGCATGATGAAAGGCTATATTCGCCGCGTGTTCGGCGACGCCATGGTGGACCGCCACCTGGAAATGAAGCGCAAGGCCGATCCGGCCATGATCCTCAATCGCCACGTGATCTTCTAGACATGCTCGGTCCGGACAGAAACACACAAGCCAGGCCCAGGAATTTCGCTTCCTGCAGCGGCTGCAATCTGTGCCTGCTGGTGTGCCCGGTATGGCGCCGCACGCACGACTTTGCGCTGACGCCGCACGGGCGCGCCAAGGCGCTGCAACATGGCGCGGCCGCCGCCGACCTGGCCGAATCGATACAGGGTTGCACGCTGTGCGGCGCGTGTGAGCCGGTGTGTCCAGAGGAAATTCCCCTGATTGCGATGACCCTGGATCTGCGCCGTCAAATGCCCCAGCCCGCCGCCGTGCAGGAACTGCGCACGCGGATGGAAGCGCAGGCCGGACACGAACCATCGCCGCGCTCCGGGCCGGTGCGTGCGCTGCTGCCCGGGCCGGCACTGCGCGGGCGCCCCGACACCATGGAACGTGCAGTCGCGCTACTGGGAGGCACAGGCAGTATCCGGCTCGCCGACGACGATGGCGCAGATATCGCTCTGGCGCTGGAGGCGGGAAGCACGATTGCGTCGCGACGCATGGAGCAGTTTCTGCGCCCGCTGCGCGCGCTGAAGCAGATGGTCATTGCCGAGGGGCTGTTGCTGCGCCATCTGCGGCCATTGCTGCCGGGCGCGGCGCTCATCAGCCTGGGCGAAGCATTGAGCCGTCTCGACGCCGTGCGCGGCGCGCTGCGTGCCGGCGACCTGTATGTGATCGAGCCGCGCGCCTACCATGGTGACTACCAAAGGCTGGTCCGCCATTACGATGCCTTGCGCGCCGCCAGTGGCTGCGCATTCAACCTCGATTTGCAGCGCATCGCCGTACCGGCCACCGCGCGCAGCCTGCCGCAGCGTCTGGGGCTGGAAACGATAGACGATGGCGTGCAGTTGCGCTGGATAATGCAGGGGCGAAAAGTCACGCGCATCGTGGTGGAAGGCGTGGAAGACCATGCAGCGTTCGAGGGGATAAGCGCGCTTCCGGTGGTGCACCTCGCCGATTTGGCGGATGATGGGGCATCTTAGGAATGAAATGCTCGAAGCCGTCATTCCGAGGGCAAAGCCCGAGGAATCTGCTGTTGATCGGTTCAAAAGCAGATTCCTCGCTGCGCTCGGAATGACCACTATTTTGTTGATGATCTACAAATGACCACGCGCACAGTTGATGTAATCATAGTCGGCGCCAGCCTGTCGGCCGCTGCGGCGGCGAAACGCCTGGTGGATGCCGGCCTCGAAACCATCGTCCTGGAAAGGAAGGAGCTGCCGCGCCACAAGATCTGCAGCGGCATCCTGTCGCCGCGCGGGCATCGTTTCCTGCTGGAGAACTTCGGCCCGCTGCCGCGCGAGGCGCTGCACGAGCCGACCTCCTGCCGCGGCGTGACCTTTCATTTCCCGAGCATGGTGTCGCTGGAAATGGATTTTTTCGGCGGCAGCACACCGCATCTGCACCGCAAGTATTCCGACTACTGGGCGATCAAGCGCAGCGGCGCCGAGGTGCACGACCGCACCTCGTTCGCCGGTCTCGAGGACAAGGGCGATCACGTGCTGGTGCATGCGCGCAAGCAAGGCGAGCCGGTCGAATACCGCGCGCGCCAGGCGATCGGCGCCGACGGCCCGAGCTCGCTGGTCATCCGCTCGATCTATCCGGATTACCCGCAGTCGATCCCCTGGTTTTTCGTCGGGCAGAAGTTTCACGACATCATCGACTGCCCGCTGAGCGCGGACTATTTTCATTTCTGGTTTCATCCCGGCCTGGGCCATTACACCTGGAGCCACGCCCGCGACGGGCGGCAGATCGTCGGTGTCGGTTTCAAGCGCGGCGACAACTTCGCCAAGAAGCATGAAAACGTGGTGAACTACCTGGCCGAAAAACACGGCGTGCGCCTGCAACCGCACACGGAGGACGAGGGCTGCGGCGAGAACTTCGGGCCGTCGCTGATCAACCGCTACGTGTTCGGCAAGGGCAATGTACTGATCACCGGCCAGGCCGCGGGTTTCCTCAACATGATAGGCGAAGGCATGAGTTGCGCGCTGCACTCGGGCGCGATTTCCGGCGAGGCGGTGGTGGAAGCGCGCGCACGCAATCGTCCGGTGCAGGAGATGTACCGCCGCATGATCGCCTCGGAGGTTCGCCGCACGACGGACCAGTGGAATCCGCTCAAGATCGCTTTCGATCGCCCGCACGAAGCCGACTTTCCGGCGGCGCTGATGGCCCTCCCATGGCGCGACCGCGCCAAGGTGTTGCGGGACATGTGGCGTTTCGTCGTGCTGTACAAGGAATTCAACTGGGGCCGGCAGATATTCCGCGCCGCCATGCAGCGGCCGTTCATCGGCGGCTATTCAATGCAGCGCTGGTTGTAGGCATGGCCTCGCGCGCGCCGCTGCGGCCAGGCGAGGGCGCGATTGCAGCGGACCCGCTATCCGACCTTAGGGGTGGGGAAGCGGCCGGCGCCGCTTGGCTGGGAGCGCGCCAGGCCCTACAATCCGCGGCAGGAATTCAACCACTGGCGGGTTTTGACGATGTCTGATGATTTCGTCGACTATGTAATGGAGTTGTTCGGCCCATTCGGCACGGTGGTGTCGCGACGCATGTTCGGAGGCCACGGCGTCTATCTGGACGGACTGATGTTCGCCATCATCTCCGGCGACACGCTCTATCTGAAGGCGGACGAGATGAACCGCGTCGAGTTCGCGCAGGCCGGCTGCGAAGTTTTCGGCTACGCGCGCAAAGGCAGGCGCGCCACGCTCAACTTTTTCCGTGCACCCGAGGATGCGATGGAGTCCCCTGAGCTGATGCTGCCCTGGGCGCGCACCGCCTATGCCGCGGCCTTGCGCGCAAACGCGAAAAAGCAGGCTGCCGGCCAGGCGCAGGCCGCCAGGAAGATCGCGCGCGCGGTCCAGGCGACGAAGGCGCAGCCGGGTAAGTCCGCGAAGGCTGCGCCGGCCGCAAAAAAAGTTAAACGCCCGGCAAAACCGCTCAAGCGCGGCAAGAGGGCGAGATGAACAAACGGCGCTACGCCACGCGCGAGGATCTGGGACTGAGAAAAGCCGAGTTTGCGGTACTCAGACGCCTCAACACTCCGGAAAAAATCCAGGCCTACGTCGATGCGATTCCGCAGAATTTCGAGATCGGCGGCGAAACCTGCCTGTCGGTGCGCGAAGTCCTGGGCCAGCGCCGCGCGATGTGCATTGAGGGCGCGATGTTCGCCGCTGCGGCACTATGGGTGAATGGCGAACCGCCGCTGCTGATGGACCTGAAAGCAACGCGCGACTACGACCATATTTTGACGCTGTTTCGCCGCAACGGCTGCTGGGGGGCGATCTCCAAGACCAACCACGCGGTGCTGCGCTGGCGCGATCCGGTATACCGCAGCCTGCGCGAACTCGCGATGTCCTATTTCCACGAATACTGCAACAAGCGCCACCAGAAGACGCTGCGCAGCTACTCGATCGCATTTGACATGCGCCGACTGGACCCGAAGACCTGGGTGTCGCAGAAAAAAAACTGCTGGGATGTGGGCTGGGCGCTGGATACGGCGCGGCATTACCCTCTGATCACGAAACGACAATCCAAGCTGCTGCGCCTGCGCGATGCGCTGGAGCGCGAGGCGCACACGTTGCGCCTTCACAAGCCGCCAGCGCGGCGTTGAATCCCGCGCCGGGTCATTGAACGCGGTCCCGGCGCGAGTTCCCAGGCCTAAGCCCTCTGGACCTCAGGCTTTCTTCCGATTCTTCTCCAGCCAGCCGTCGACCAGGGCGACCGTGCGATCGACCACATCGGACTGCATACCTTTCTGCGCGCCCAGCATCTGCACCAGACGGTCGGTCCGCTCGATATTGGTCGCGCCCGCAGCCAGAGCGCGCGCCGCGGACGATGGGCTCCCCAGCGATTGCGCGGCATCGGCGTACTTCTCGAACGGCACCAGGTCCTTCTCGGCCGCCCCCAGGGACACGCACAGTTTCACCACCCAGTTGTATACGGAACGCGACGCTTCGATGTCGCCGTGCACCGCATCCTTGATGGGTATCATCCCGTCCTTCTGCACGCAACGATAGTTTCCGGCGAGCAGCATGCTCCATTTGGCCAGCGGCACGAAAATGGAGTCGTGCACCTTGAGTTTGACCGGCAGTTCGATTTTCGCATCGCCCGTATCGAAACGCACCGCTTCGATGTCTGCTTCGAGCTGGCGCAGGATGGCGGTGTGCGCTTCCGAATCGAAACGGGCCGATTTGAAATTAGTCGGCAGCCTGACCTGCAGCACGTTGACTTTTTCCTCCGGCGGGCGAAATGCCTGCGGATCCGGACTGCACAGGGTCACCAGCTTCGGGTCGAAACTGTCCCACACGCTTGCATCGGTATAGCAGGCTCTGCACGCTGCCGCATCGATGCCCGGAATGCGCGCAAGATAAGGTAGGGGCGGTATGTTCATAATCGACATGCAGGGAACTTTGGCTTTCGCAACCGACTCCAGCAGTTCGCGCACACCCGGTGAGCGATACTGGGGCTCCTGCATGGCCAAGGCGACCAGATCGAAATCCGCCGGGTTGAAAGCCGTGGTCCCGCCCGCGGACATCTGTCCGGACAGTTTCTTGGAATTGATTTCCACCAGGCCTTCGCGACCTTTGACCGGCAGGCGCACGATTGCGCCTTCGTTGTTGATCAAGTCGGCTTCCGCGGGAAGGCAGACCAGCTTCACCGTGTGGCCGGCGAGCGCCAGCTTGGTTCCCAGCAGCGAACCGTAGGACGCGCCCATGATCAGAATTTTGTAGGTGGTACCCATAAGAAACTCCTTATTCCTGTCGTGTAGAAAAATGGTCGGGAGTATCGAAACCGGATCGCGGTATCGGTCCCTGTGCAGTTCAGATCCGGGGTTTGTTCAAGCAGTTGCAGCGGCGCAAACGGAATCGCAACGCGCAATTCCCCGCACCCACTGGCCTCGTCTGAAAGCTCAGGTTAACTTGATACAGGCTTTGCTATCGGGGAGCATTGACCGAGCGCAATATTTCGGGCGAAACACGCGCTCAAGCGCGTTTCACAATACGGAATGGCACTCGGCCGGCGCTTCATGTCTATCGTGTCCGCAGGGGCGGAGAGTTGCCGCCGATGCGCGGGCGACCCCGCGCATCCGCGCGGTTCAGTCCGGCTGGATCATTCGGCCAGGCTCGCAAATAAAGGCGTCGACAGATAGCGCTCGCCGAACGATGGAATAATCACCACGATCAGATTTCCCTTGTTGTCCGCGCGCTTCGCCACTTCTAGCGCCGCCCACATCGCGGCGCCCGAGGAGATGCCGACCAGCAAGCCCTCTTCACGCGCCATGCGCCGGGCGAGGTCCATCGCGTCGTCATTCTTCACGCGAACGACCTCATCGTAGATCCTGGTGTTGAGCACGTCCGGGACGAAACCCGCGCCTATGCCCTGTATCGGGTGCGGGCCCGCATTGCCTCCGGAGAGCACGGGCGAAGCGTCCGGCTCGACGGCGATACACTTGAACGCTGGCTTGCGCGACTTGATCACCTCGCCCACGCCGGTGATGGTGCCGCCGGTGCCGATGCCGGACACGAGGAAGTCGGCCTTGCCGTCGGTGTCGCGCCAGATTTCCTCGGCGGTGGTGCGCCTGTGCACCTCGGGATTGGCGGGATTGCGGAACTGCTGCGGCAAGAAATAGCGCGGGTCGGTCGCGGCCATTTCTTCCGCCTTGCGTATCGCCCCCTTCATGCCCTCGGGGCCGGGCGTCAACACCAGCTCGGCGCCGTAGGCGCGCAGCAGCATGCGCCGCTCCTTGCTCATGGTCTCGGGCATGACCAGGGTGCACTTGTAGCCGCGCGCCGCGCACACCATGGCGAGGGCGATGCCGGTGTTGCCGCTGGTCGGTTCGAGCAGAATGGTGTCGGGCTTGATCTTTCCGGCCTTCTCCGCCGCCTCGATCATCGACAGGCCGATGCGGTCTTTCACGCTATGGGCCGGGTTTTGGAATTCGAGCTTGGCCACGACCTCGGCCACGCAGCCCTGCGTAAGCCGGTTGATGCGCACCAGCGGGGTGTTGCCGATGAGTGCCGTGACGTTTTCTGCGATGTTCATGTTCCCTCCCTTTGCATACGAGGGTGGAATACTAGCAACAATCGGCATCCAAGGACGCGCGTGCAATACAAAGCAAAACGGCGGCCCGGGGCCGCCGTTTGATTTTGCCTCCGCTCTGGAGACGCGCGATCAGGCCGCGCGTTTTTTCTGCTGCTGCTTTTGTTTCGCCGCCGTTGCGTGCAGCGCCGCATAAGCGCCGTGCGCTGCCGCTTCGGCGTCGCCCACGTGTATCGGCAGGCCCATGTCCGAGAGCACCGAACCGAGTGCCGACAGGCACAGCATCACATTCTCGGGTTTGCACGAATAGCCCATGAGGCCTATGCGCCAGATCTTGCCGGCAAGCGGTCCCAGGCCTGCGCCGATTTCGAGGTTGAATTCGGTAAGCAGGGTCTTGCGCACTTCGGCTTCGCGCGCCTTGACCGCTTCGGGGATGTACACCGCGTTCATCTGCGGCAATTGCGACTCTTCCTTCACCAGGAATTTCAGCCCCATGGCCTCGAGGCCGGCTTTGAGCGCAAGGTGATGGCGCGTATGCCGCGCCCAGGCGTTTTCGATGCCCTCTTCCTTGAGTATCAACAGCGCCTCGTGCAGCGCATACAGGCTGTTGGTCGGCGCGGTGTGGTGGTAGGTGCGGGTGGTCTCGCCCCAGTAGCCGAGCAGCAGGTTCATGTCCATGAACCAGGAGTGGATCTTGTCCTTGCGCGCCTTGACGTGTTCGACCACACGGTCGCTGAAGGAAACCGGCGACAGGCCCGGCGTGCACGACAGGCATTTCTGGCTTGCGGAGTAGATCGCATCGACCTTCCATTCGTCGACCAGTACCGGCGTGCCGCCCAGGGAGGTCACGGCGTCGACGATCGTGAGCGCTTTGTGCCGGTGCGCAACCTCCACCAGCGCCTTGACGTCCGACTGCACCCCGGTCGAGGTCTCCGCATGCACGAACGCAACCAGGCGGGCGTCTTTGTTTTTCTTCAGCGCGTCCTCGAGCTTCTGCGGATCCACCGCCTCACCCCATGCATCCTCGACGACGATGGCCGTGCCGCCTGCTCGCTCCACGTTCTCGATCATGCGCCCGCCAAACACGCCGTTTCTGCACACGACGACCTTGTCACCGGGGGCGACCAGGTTCACGAAGCAATACTCCATGCCGACCGACCCGGGGCCGGAAATGGGGAAGGTGAGCGCGTTCTTCGTCTGGTAGGTGTAACGCAGCAGCGACTTGAGCTCCTCCATCATGTCGACGAAAATCGGGTCGAGATAGCCGATCGCCGGCAGGCCCATGGCCGCCATCACGCGCGGGTTGATTTCAGAAGGCCCCGGCCCCATCAGCGTGCGCTGCGGCGGGTGGAAGGAAAAAATCCTTTTCGCTGGTGCGAAATCACTCATTGCGTCACTCCCTGGAAGATGCGACCCGAACAGATCGTCGGGTCGCGATTTAACTCGGACCGGTTTCTTGGCATTGGCTTCGTTGAGCACTTCGACTGCGGCGACTTTGCCTTCCGTCGCGTGCTCGACCTCCATCGCCCAGCGCGCAGGCACATAACCGGATTTCACCCAGTTATTGACGACCGCCCGATCCAGGCGCAAGCGCCGGGCCACCTCGGCCTGGCTGCCAAAAATCGAAACCAATCGTTCAGCGCAATTCATGCCCGAAATTCTAGCATGGCAAACTCAGTTTGACAAAATGCGATTGATTTCGATTTATTGGGGTTTGATAGCGCCCCCGGGCCAGGGCGCCAAACCCGGGGAAAAGTCTTCCGCATCAAAGGCTTTATCCCCATCCTCCGGCGCGATCCCGCTAGCCGTGACTGCGGGAAAATCGAACAAATTCCGATCCAGCAGATGCGAAGGCGCCACCCGCTGCAGACTGTTGAATATGGTTTCAACCCGGCCCGGAAATTCCTGTTCCCATTGGCGCATCAGCAGCTTCACCTGCTTGCGCTGCAGCTGGTCCTGTGAACCGCAAAGGTCGCAGGGAATGATGGGGAAAGCGCGCACCTCCGCATAGCGTGCGAGGTCTTTTTCCTTCACGTACGCAAGCGGACGTATGACCACGTGCTTGCCGTCGTCCGACCCCAGCTTCGGCGGCATGGCCTTCAGCCTGCCGCCGAAAAACAGGTTCAGGAAAAACGTTTCCAGGATGTCGTCGCGATGGTGCCCCAGCGCAATTCGCGTCGCACCCAGCTCGCCCGCCACGCGGTAAAGCACGCCGCGGCGCAGACGCGAACAGACGGAGCACATGGTCTTGCCTTCCGGCACCAGGCGCTTGACCACGGAATAGGTGTCCTGCTCGACGATGCGGTATTCAATTCCCAGCGACTCTAGGTATTCGGGCAGCACCTGCGCGGGATAGCCCGGATGCTTCTGATCGAGATTGACCGCTACGATGTCGAAATCTATCGGTGCACGCTGACGCAATTTCAGCAGCACGTCGAGCAGGCCGTAGCTGTCCTTGCCGCCGGAGAGGCAGACCATGACGCGCTCGCCAGCGCCGATCATGTCGAAATCCGCGATCGCCTGACCGGCAAGACGGCACAGGCGTTTCTCCAGCTTGTTCGCGTCTATGCGCTGTTTCTCCAGGCGCTTGTGGTCGGGGGCGTTCATGCGGATTCGAAAAGGTTGGGCACGTCAGGCTGCGACGCAGATGAAGGTGGGCCACGATAACGCGCAATAGCCCGCGTCGCAAGCCCGCGGCCCCGCCAAGAGAGCCGTCGGGGCCGGCCCAAGCTTCCCCGTGTATTATGCTTGGCGGTGTACCGGACCGCGTTATCCCGGACAATTCCGGCAAGGACGGTTGACGGCGGATTTCCCTCCATGCTCCCTGACAAGAAAACCACCCAGGCGCCGCCCTGGCTTGTACGCCTGATGACGCCGATGATTGCGCGTTTGGTGGCGCGCGAGATGGCCAAGAAATATCCGGGTCTTGGTGCCGACGCCATCATTGCCAAGATGCGCGCCGAAACGAATCCAAGCGATGAAGCGGAACGACGCATGCTCGCTGCGGTCGCGATCCGGCTTC
>JACZJT010000022.1 GCA_014860445.1 Burkholderiales bacterium | reverse complement strand
GGCTGCCGCCTGCGCGGCCTGCGCCGCCTGAGCGGCCTGCGCTGCGGCCGCTTGCGCGTTCGCAACGGCCGCGACCGCGTTCGCGGCGGATGCCACCACGACCGGCGTATTTTGCGGAATCGTTGTGGACACCAACGCGTTCAATGTTGCCGAAATCCCAGCCGGCGCTGCGGCGAGCGGGCCCGGTGGCGAGAACGCCGGCGCACCCGCCGGTCCGGGAGGCGCAGAGCTGAACTGGCCTGCGCCGAGATTCTGCCCGCCGACAGACGCACCGCCCTGGAAGACCGCCAAGCTACCGGGCTGAATGCCGAGGTCCGACCCGCGTATGCCTATGGTTGCGGTGCCCGCGGTCAGCCGCACGTTATTGTGGTTGGTCGCGCCGATGATGCCGGTGACGAAACGCATCGCGCCCTGGAGCAGCTTCATCGCGGAAAATCCTGCCTTCGGGTTGTTGGCGCTGAAACGGTACTGTTCGACCTGGAAAGTGGAGTTCGGCTGCAGCCTGGTAACCTGCCCGTCCTCGAATTTGATCACGGCGTTGCCGTTTCCCGAGGTGGTGAGCGTGCTGCCCGCGTCGAAAGTATCGCCGGGCTTGACCGCCTTGGCCGCGCCGCTGCCGCGCAGAATCTTTACATCGCCCGTGGCCTGGTGCACGTAGCCGGCTGCGCTCCACGCCGCGTTTGACATAGTTGCTAGCGTTGCGAACAGCCCCAGAGCTGTTGCTTGCAACATCGAACGGCAAGGTTTCGACAAATTCATGGCTGGTGCCCCTTTCTAACAGGTTGGGCCTTTTGTTCGGACTTGGCTTGTTGATCGCAGATTTCCCGGCCCTGAGAAGTCAAATGCTTTATAGCACAAAATAAGTCGATACGGCTGAAATCGCTGGCAATTTTGGCAATTGTGCCGGCGTCGCGTTGCGCGCCGCGCTCCATCGCTCGGGTCACGACGGCCTGTTGCGCCGGGTTGAGCCGGTCCCACACTGCGAGGCCTACAAAAACCACGGTCCGTTGCACCTCGGGCTCCCAAGGGCCGAGTTCCTCAGCCCGCTGTAGTGCGCGGAAAAGCTCATCGTCCTGCTCGCCCAGATATTGCTTGGTGAGAATGAAATTGGCCCGGGTAAAAGGCGAGGTTGGTCGTTCGACGAGCGCGAGGCGGAAGGCCACATTTGCGGCGCTCGCAGCCGCCACGGCGATCTGCGGATCCCTGGCGACGCTCATGCTGCGCAGCTGCAGTGAGCCCATTTCTTCCAGCGGCCAGGGGTTGTTCGGGGAATACAGCAGGCTTTTGTTCAGATACTGAACGACGCGAGTCCCTTCGTCCCCCTTGAAAGTTAGTCCTGGCCTGGACCAGCGCTCGATTTCCATGTGCGCCGTTTGCGCGTAAAAATTCGAAAGGCCTTCCTTGCCGGCTTTGAACGCGAACGCTGCGAGCAACAGGATCAGGGCGGCTGACCATGCGATGCGCGGGGACAAATGGAACGAGGCTTTCATTGAGGTATTCCGGCGTCCATTATATGTGACACTTGTAGGAGCAAGCTCGCCCTACTGAAATGCGTAATTGGTCGCGGCGATGGCTCCAGGTCGCTCGCGCACCAGCCGCCAGGATTCGGCTTCGCCCACGATCTCCTCGGCAGCGACGCGCCCCGGTTCGAGTTCCGGCTGTCTCGCCGGCATGTCGTGTGCGTCGGAGGCGATCAGGTGCACCCAGCCGCGCTCGAGCAACTCGCGCGAGCGCTCGCGGCAGCGCGGGCCGAACACACCGCTCACCGATCCCGCCGTAAGCTGCAGCCAGCAGCCCATCTGCACGAATCGCGCTATCGACTCGACATCGCGCATGACTTCCTTATTGCGCTCGGGGTGGGCGATCAGCGGACGGATGTTGCGCTCGAGCAGCCAGGCGGCAAGCTTGTCGCTGCCCGGGAGGATGTGGCTGTCGGGAAACTCCAGCAGCACGATACCGTAGCCTTCAATAGTCCCCAGCAGCGGCAACGTTTGCGCTTCGGCGAGCGCCATGATTTCCGGACCGATGCGCACCTCGGCCGCATAGCCGATCTCAAGCGCGATGTCCCTCGCCAGGAGTTCATCGCGGAAACTTGCCGCCGCGTCGCGGATGCCGGCAAGAGTGTTGTCGTAGCGATTCGGAAGGATGTGCGGTGTGACGATTGCGGTTTCTATTCCCGCCGCTACGGCGCGTTGTGCTAACGCGATCGCTTGCTTCAACGCGAGCGGTCCGTCGTCGATGCCTGGAAAGAGATGGCAATGGACGTCGACCATGTCGTTGCCTTATGTCTTATTGCCGCCGTAGTAGCCGTAGCTTTTGTAGTATTCGTACTTGCCGCCATAGCTCATATGCGTGCCGTAACCGTAATAGCGCTCGGCTTTGGCCACGTCCAGCCGGTTCAGCACTACGCCCAACAGTTGAGCTTTGCTATTGCTTAGCTGATCCAATGCCCCCTTAGCAACCTTGTAGGGTGTAGAGTCAGCGCGTACCACGAACACGAGCGCATTGGCCACGCTTGCTAGAATCTTCGCGTCGCTAACCAGCTGTACTGGCGGTGAATCGATCAAAATTACATCGAACATGGACTCAAGTTTCTCCATCACATCGGCAAATCGCCGCGAGGACAGAAGCTCCGACGGATTAGGCGGCACCGGCCCCGATGGTATATAAAAAAGCCCTGATGCATGTTGGTGCACGCATTTAGCTACGGGATCCGTGTCGGCCACCAAGTTGGACAGCCCGGCCGAATTACCATCTGCTTCCATTGCTTTGTAGATTGAAGGCCGGCGCATGTCCGCGTCGATCAGGCAGGTTCGCTTCAACTTCGCCAGCGCAAACGCAAGGTTCATCGAAACCGAAGTCTTGCCTTCCTCCGGAAACGAAGAGGTTACCAGTATAACTTTGTGTGGATTGTCTATTGCGGACATTAGCAGTCCTGTTCGCAACGTCCGTACAGATTCGCTGAACGCTGGGTCAAAATTATCCAGGATTTCGCGTTGTATTTCGAAATTGCGATGCTTGCCAGGAACAAGAGGAAGAAAACCTAATAGCGGGACTTCAAGTTTCGTAGCGACATCTTCCCCGTTACGGATCGTATTATTCAAACGATCCAAGATCACCGCGAGCATAATGCTTAGCAATAGGCCACCGATTAGTGACATTGAAACAATCAGCGTTTTCCGCGGCTTAATCGGGTGCGTAGTAATGACTGCGGGATCAACCACCCGTGCTACCGCCGACTGCAAACCTTGCGTGGCGCCGGTCTCCTTGGCGCGATTAACGAATAAGTCGTATATTTGCCGATTATTCTGTACATCGCGCTCAAGCGTGGCTAACTGGAATTCTTTACGGCTCATATCCTGAATTTTCATTTTCGAATTGTCGAGGGATTTCTGCATGGCCTGCTCGGTCGCCTTGGCAACTTCGTACTCCCGAGTGATGCTCGACACTACTGAATTGACCATGTTGCGCGTGTTTTCCCGCGCAGCTCGCAGGTCCGATTCCGCGGCGATTATTTTCGGGTGGTTTGCTCCGTAGCGATTGCTGAGTTCGCTTAACCTGCGCTCGGCTTCGGCCTCGGCGGTCTTGCGAGGGATTACGCTGGGACTACGCAAAACCGCGGGAATCGAATCCAGCGTTGCCTGCGATTGACCCTTTAGAATCGCTTGAACTTGCCTATACGAATTCTCAAGTTCGGCGACCTTTTGGTGTGCGGCGACCATTGCGCTTGCCTGAACATTAAGTTGACCGCTAATGCCGAGCGCCACGCCTTTTGCGTCAACTAACTTTTCCTTGTCCCGAAACTGCTGCAGCACACGTTCTGAGGCTTCTAGCTTCGATCGCAGACCTTTTATACGGTCCGCTAGCCAGGAACTCGCTTTTTGCGTCATCTGTAGCCGGGACTCCAAATCATTTTCAATATATACGTCAGCCAGAGTGTTGGCCATAAGCGCGGCAGTTTTTGCGCTAGTGGAGTCAAAACTTACATTGATCAAGAAACTCTTTTTGACCCAGTCAACATGAGAATTAGAGAGTACCGAATTAATCTCGTTTTTGACCAAATCGTCGTCTGACAATGGAGCCTCTTCGGCTATCCAGCCTTTCGGAATCCAATCCCTCCAGGGAATCAAGCGGTCCACCATTATGGTCGGTCCATCGTATTGAATAGGTACCGCGCTACCGACCAGTCTTAGGCGCTTAACCAGTTTCGTCGCCATATCTCGGGATTTTATTATTTGCAATTGGGTATTTAGGTGTTCCGCGTTGCTGCTGACACCGCCGTATACTTCTTCTATCGATACAACTTTTTCTTTCGCTGGTTCGATATAAAGGGTGGCGGTTGAGCGATAAACCGGCGTCATCGATTGCACTACCAACGCTGCTATTGATGCAAGTAACAAAGGAAGCAGAAATATTATCCATTTCCGTTTCGCAACGACGCGCCTCAAATACGTTAGCAGCTCGGAAAGTTCAATCTCTGACTCATCCTCGGCTGGGCTATTATTCAAGATTTGCTCTATCTGCAATTCTATTCATTATCAAAAGAAGCTCTCTTCGATTGTCAAAATATCGCCAGGATAGATCGGAGTGTCCATTTCCACCTTCTTTCGATCTTCGTTCGATGCCCCGTCACGTACCACGTACATATTGGTTTTGGACGCACGATCTTTGAACCCTCCGGCAATCGATACCGCTTTAAGTACCGTTAGCCCGGGAACATAGGGGTAGCCGCCGGGCTTCGAGACTTCACCGTTGATGAAAAATGGTCGGTATTCGTCTATATTCACCGTGACCTTCGGGTTCTTAAGGTACTCAGCGGCTTTAAGTCCGGAAGTAATTTTTTGCTCCAATTCCCCTGCCGTAAGTCCCTTGATGCGAATCTCGCCAAGTACGGGGAACTGAATCGTGCCAGCGTCGGTGAGTCGAACTTTTTCGCGCTTTAGATCGTCTTCCCCTAGGACATAGACGGATATGACATCCCCTGATTCAAGTCGATAGCGCGATACGAGGTCGTTCCCTTCAGCGGCGGGCGCCATCTTGGCAACGATTGCCAACAAGCTCAAAACAAAAAAAAAGGAAATTAAGCGCAGACCCATGGGCTTACTTCGAGTATTTAGAAAATACTACTTTGAACGCAACCCCACCACCCTGTCGGGCCGCGTTGCGCAGGCGCCCCGTCCAACAGGGACACCAATTCTATAGTAAAGATTCTATAGTGAATATTCAGCGTTTTGCTAAAGCGTAGCTGAAAGGAGGAGCATCAACTGGTTGCGCTTGTAATCCGAGTTGTTGTCATTCGAGTCGCGCACACCATAGGTGTACTCGGTGCCGAATGTCAGCCAGCGCTTCATTCTGTAATCGATCTTTAGGCCTATGGATTGGGTGGTGTCCTCGCGATCGGCGCCGCCGGCCGCCGCAACAGGCGCTTTGGAGAACTTGTCGGTTGCATAGCTTCCGCTCAGCTTCGAACTGACCCGGCTGGTCCAGGCATGGGTCCACAGCAACTGTTGCGTCTGGTTGCGGGTGTAATCTCCCAAGCCGGTGGAGTCGTTTACCGTCCGCTGAGTAATAAAATCTACAGTAGAGTATTTCCGCGGTTTCCAGTTGATCGCACCTTCCCACGCCAGCCCCGATTCGTCCGAGCGTCCGGCCGCTTTCCCAGTGGACTCAAATCTCTTCTTCAAATTTCCTACGGAAAATTTTCCTGAAGTCGCCGCAGTCGCTTCCCAGCGCAGGCCGACGAGGGTGAAGGTGTTCGTGCTGTCCAAAGTATTCGTGGACTCTACGTAGTCGTGGACCGACTGTTTGAGATTGAAGGTGGCGTAGGTCTTCGGCATCACTCTCCACAGGAAGGTGCCGCCATAATTTGTATTGTTGTGGTCGAGCGCAGACGTGCCCAAAGCGCGATTGTTGACATAGTGCTTGTCGTAGTAGCCGCCATCCAGTTCGAGTTTGCCTTTGGCATCCTCGGCGCCGTAGGTGTAGAGCCCCGTAGCGCCGGTCTGCGTGTATTGGTTGGGCGTGGGCGTCGCCGCCAGGTTCAAGGTGCCGCGTGGGTCCACTTTGTCTTGATACTGTAGCCCGAGCTTGAGATGGTTGCGCGCATCGAGTGTCAGGTTCGCATTCGCACCAATATCGTGATTCTCGTAATCGTCGGTTGATTGGCTTTCGAAGCGGCCGTATTCACCACGGTAGGTCAGGTCGTAGATATTGACGCCTTTTTTGGCTTCGAGGCGCACAGAGGGGCGCAATATCCAGATCGTATCGGCCTTGCGCGTCGCGTCCGGCACGAGGGCGATGTTGCTGTCGCGCTTCACGGAAAGTTCGATTTCGGGGTAAGCGAACATGGGCCCGACGGGTACCGAACCCGGGGGGCTCTCCGCCATCGCGTTCCCGGCCAATGCGCCAAGAACCAATCCCAGCGTCCAACTTGCGCAACTTGATGAGGCAAGTTTTTTTGTTGATGGCATTGTCGTTCCCCTAGCTCAAAGAATTTTTAAAACGTTCGAAACCGAGCACTAACAACAAGCTACCCGCTTAAAATTTATTTTTGTGAATAGTTGGCATTCTAGGCATTTTCAATCACTGTGGGAAGCGCGATCAATCTTGCGACCTACGGTACAGTCGCAGGTATCGTCATGCTTCTCATTTCCACACAAAAAATCAAACCGCAAATCTGCCAAGTAAAATCGCACTAGTGCGAGATGCTTCTTGTCGGTGCTCGCCGGCACATTCAAGTTTTCTTGCATATTGTGTCTGCGACAAAATGAAAAATTCTCCCCCTTCCGTCCAGGCGGGCGAAGGTCAGTGTGAGCGGGCTCTCAGCCAATGTTGTCCTCCTTGCGTAGTTCTAATCAATTCAATGCTATATAGAACATTGTTCGCGCAAGAAGTCAAGTGTGCTGACCTGCCCCCAATTTCCCGCCGCGCTAGGCGGCTCGCACGAAAAAGCCTGTGATAACCTAGCGCTGCTGCAGTCTACGCTTGCAGAAGCTCGGTCTTCTTGGCAACGCAGCGGGAAGCGGGCAGCAACCGACGGAACGCTCCTATGTTGTTTTTTCGCAACACCACCATCCTGATTTTGGCATGCGCCCTGTTTGCGCTGCCCTTGTCTGCAGCCACGCTGGTGCCCGCCGAAGCGGATGCCCTGGTCGAGGCTGCAAGCAATGGCGACACCAGTGCACTGGAGAAGCTCAAACAATCCGCCGAGCGGCACGACGCCGAAGCGCTCTACCGGCTGGGCACGCTGGTATTCGAAGGCAAACTGGTACGCAAAGATTTGGCGCAAGCGGCGGATCTCTTCAAACGCGCGGCCGAGAAGGGCCACGCGGCCGCGCAAAACGCATATGGCTACCTGCTGCAACACGGGCTGGGCCTGGATAAGAACGAACAGGAAGCTGCCCACTGGTTCGAGCGATCCGCGGCCGCGGGAGATAGCGAAGCGCAGAGCAATCTCGGCTGGCTTTATCAGGAGGGGAAGGGTGTCGAACGCAACCTCGATCTGGCAGTGAGCTGGTACACAAAGGCAGCGGACGCTGGCAGCGGAGCCGCCGCTTGGCACTTAGGGCGTCTGGTCGAGACGGGCGCGCATGCACCGAGCCAAGGGGTAAGCAGGCGCGCAGCCGCGCTTGATTGGTATGGCAAAGCCGCACAGGCGGGGATGGCTGCGGCCCAGTACAAACTCGGCAAAGCGCTTTACGACGGCGAGGCGACGGAGCGCGATCCGATGCAGGGCTTGGCCGAAATAGAGAAAGCCGCTGTGCAAGGCAACCCCCTCGCGCAATACCAGCTCGCTTTGCAACTCGCCGGGGAAGGCTACTTGGCGCCCGACGAGACCCGAGCGATGCGCATGGCCATGGCCGCCGCGGTTGCGGGCGTGCCGGAGGCAGAGCGGCTGGTCGCATCCTTCCTCGAATACGGGGTTGGCGGCAAGAAAGACCCGGCCGCGGCCTTGCACTGGTACCGCGAGGCGGCGGCCCGCGGCGACGCCGAAGCTGCGCTGCAGCTGGCGATCCTGCTGGACAACGGGCCGCCCGAGCTGCTCTCGCCCAAGGAGGCGGTGGCAGCCTACCAACAAGCATCGAAAGCGGGTTGGCAGTATGCCGATCTACGCCTTGGGCTGCTCTACCAGAAGGGCAATGGAGTCGAGCGCAACTACGCCGAGGCGTTGTTGCGCTACCGGCGCGCCGCCGCTGCCGGATACGCCGATGCGCAGTATCGTATAGCCGTCCTCTACGACGAAGGACTCGGCGTCGAGCGCGACGGCCGCGCGGCGCTGGACTGGTATGTAAAAGCCGCCGACCGCGGCCACGCCGAAGCCAATGCCGTGATCGATCGATTGATGAACCGCTCGGACCGCGACAGCGACGCCTTCGGTGCCTTCAAGTTCGGGAAGTACTGAGTCGGGCATTGGCGCGCCGTCCGGTATTTGCTCCATGCTAATATTGACTTGTTGCGAACCGCTAGGTACCCACACAACAAGTTGCGGTGCCATTACGACGCCACCCGGCAATCTACCGTTTGCAAATTGCGATCACCTTATCACCGAGGCTTATCCGGTATGAATCAGAGCAGTTTTCTGAACTATTGCGGGAACCTCGGCGTGAAACGAGAAGGTCGGGATGTAATGCGAAATTCTCATGTGTTGCCGCACATTTCGATGATGTTTTTGTCCTGCGCATCGTCGCTCGCTTTAGCCTCCCCCTTCGTCACCCTAAGTCCCGACCCGGAACTCGCTGCGCTTCGCCCCGTCACTTCAATTGAAGCGCCGCAGGCGGCTAAGATTTCCGAGCCCCCCGTCCTGGTCCTCAACTTCCTTCCGGACGAAAAAGACCGCAAGGCAAAATTGCATTTCGCCGACGTCTGGGACCGCATCCGCGCCGGCTTCGCGCTGCCCGCCGTCGACACCAAGGAGGTAGCACAATCCGAAGCCTGGTACGCCGCGCGCCCGGAGGTGGTGAAGATCATCCTCGAACGCAGCCGTTATTATCTTTTTCACATCGTCGAAGAGATCGAAAAACGCGACATGCCGATGGAGCTGGCGCTGCTGCCTTTTGTCGAAAGCGGTTTCGACCCGTTTGCGCTCTCGTCGGCGCAAGCCTCCGGGCTGTGGCAGTTCATTCCCGGGACTGGGGCTAGGTACAAGCTGCAACAGAACGAGGGATTCGACGCACGCCGCGATATCATCGCCTCGACCACCGCTGCGCTCGATTACCTGCAGGACCTGCACGCGCAGTTCGGCGACTGGCGCCTCGCACTCGCCGCCTACAATTGGGGTGAGAACCAGATCGCGCGCGCAGTCGAGCGCAACCGCTTAAAGGGGCTGCCCGCTGATTTTACGCGCCTGCAGCTGCCCGCCGAAACCCGCAACTACGTGCCGCGGCTGATCGCGGTCAAGCAGATCGTCATGAGCCCGCAATCGTTTCGCGTCGCGCTGCCCGCCGTCCCAAACCTGAGGTACTTCACTACGGTGGCCAGACCGGCCAGTGTCGATCTCACTCACGCCGCGCGGCTTGCCGAAATGAAAATAGAGGACTTCAAGGCTTTGAACCCCGCTTACAACTATTCGATAATTAAAGCGTCCGCCACCATGCCCCTGCTCGTTCCGGTGGACCGGGCGCCGAGATACGAACGAAGGCTTGAGGAATTCATGCAACAAGAACAGGCCCGCCAGAAACATCGACCAGTCACGCGCAGTCGGCGAACAAGCAAATGACTTCTGCAGTTACTCGTTGTCCAATCGAGTTCGAAGATTCAACGCATGGCAAAACGCCTAATCTACCTTCACACCAACGGGCGGAAGGCTAGTTGATGCGGACCACGCGCGTATTTCGCGCGTCGGCTTCAAGGTCAATAGACTTGCGGTCGAACGGATGGATGGACGCCAAGACGATGCAGTGACTTCGAGGGCGGAAATGGAAAATAAGTTACGCCTGGTTCGATATTTTTTGGCTGCCCTTCTGCTGTTCTGCTCGGTCGTTGCCCTCGCCCAGACCGGCATCGACCCGATGGTGGCGCTCGATCTGCAGTTCGACCACAAGCATGCACCTGAAATCGCGCGGCTACGGAAGGAGATCGCGAGTCTGCACCGCAGCGAAGCGGCGCAGATCAAGGCCAAGCGACGCAACAAGGCCGCGCTGGCGCAGGTGCGCGAGAAGATCGAGGCCGCCAGGAGCGCGATCGCCGACCTCGCAGTCGACTACGTCGCCCAGATCGAGACCGCCGAGGCCCTGGTCCGGCTCGATTACGGACAGACCCTCGCAGAGCATTACAGCAAGGATTTTTCGGACACGCTCTGGCGCCTGGGCCAGCGGGCTAAAGCGGGTGATGGGCGCGCGAGCGCGACCCTGGGTACGCTTTATCGCCTGGGTATTGTCGCCGAAGCCGGCGCGGATAAGGCCTGCGAATATTATGCAGCCGCCGCGAAAACGGGTCATGCCGCGGCCATGTTTCATGCATCGGAATGCGGCGATTCGAAATCGGCAGCCGCCAAACAGATGCTCGCTCTCGCCGCCAACGCCGGCCATCCGGTGGCGCAGGAAATGAAGGGCCGCGAGTGCTTGCGGGAGAAGAAGAACGCCGACTGCGCCCTGGCCTGGCTAGGCCGCGCAGCCGCGCAGGGGCGGGCGGGCGCGATGAGCCTGCTCGGCTGGATCTATTCGACCGGGGATCTCGTGCCGCGCGACGATGCGCGCGCCTTCGGCTATTTGATGGATGCAGCCAAGCTCGGTGACGCGGCCGCGCAAAACAATGTCGGGCAGATGTATGAAACCGGACACGGCGTGGCGGCCAAGGCCGATGCAGCGTTTGCCTGGTACAAGCGCGCCGCCGAAGCCGGCCTCGCCAGCGCCCAGGTCAATCTTGCGCGCGCGTATATCGAAGGCCGGGGAACCGCCCCGGACCGCGCCGCCGCGACCTTCTGGCTGAAGCGGGCACAGAAGCAGAACGTCGCCGAGGCCGGGAAACTGCTGGAGTGGATGGCAGCGAACTGACCGGTCGGCGATCTTTGGGCCGATCGCCCGGGGCTTGCGAACGTTTTTGAGGGATCCCCATTCTTTTCCAGCGTCCTGAATCCAAATCGTCGCTTGACGGTCAGTTTAGACTAGTTCAGACTAGTCTGACTTTCATCAAGGATGCAGCGCAACATGTCTGAAATTGGAGCCTACGAAGCCAAAACCCACCTCCCCAAGCTGCTTGAGCGCGTGCAAAAGGGTGAGCGCTTCGTAATTACCAAACATGGTCGGCCGGTCGCCGAACTTACGCCCGTGGTCGATCGGGATGCGGGGCGCATACGCGCGGCAATCGACGATTTGCGCGGAATACGCAAGATGCTCGCGCGCCGCGGTGTGCGTTTGAAGGACGTGCTGCAGACAGGAGAAAGCCCGCGCGACCTGGCGCATGAAGGGCACCGTGTCTGATGGCGTTCGTACTTGATAGTTCGGTTGCGCTGACCTGGTTATTGCAGGACGAATCAAACGCTGCGGCAGATGCGCTTGCTGATCGTCTTGAGCAGGAGAACGCGCATGTGCCCCCGATCTGGCACCTGGAGGTCGGCAACGCGCTGATCACCGCCATGCGCAGGAAGCGTATAACGGACGCCGATTTCGACCGCAGCATTCTTGCATTGTCGGCGTTGCCGATTGAAATCGATGCGACAGCTAGTTTGGCGGACGTGTTGGCGATCGCCCGCCGCTTTGGACTAACGTCCTATGACGCTGCCTATCTCGAGCTCGCGCAGCGTCGTGGTTTCCCGCTGGCCACGCTGGACGGGAAATTGCGGCAGGCGTGCAAGGCGCTTAAGGTGTCGGTTCTTCCCTGAATGGTCGCCCGCGAAACCAGACCCTGACGTCCTAGTGGTGCAGGATCTTCGACAGAAACAGCTGCGCGCGCTCCGAGCGCGGCTTGCCGAAGAAATCCTCCTTGGTGGCGTCTTCGACGATGTTGCCCTCGTCCATGAAAATCACGCGGTGCGCCACTTTGCGCGCAAAACCCATTTCGTGCGATACGCACATCATGGTCATGCCTTCCTCGGCCAGTTGGACCATCACGTCGAGCACCTCGTTGATCATCTCCGGATCCAGCGCCGAGGTCGGCTCGTCGAAGAGCATCGCGATCGGGTCCATCGACAGCGCGCGCGCGATGGCGACGCGCTGCTGCTGGCCGCCCGAGAGCTGGCCCGGGAATTTGTCTTTTTGATCGATCAGGCCGACGCGGTCGAGCATCTTCAGGCCGCGCTCCCTGGCTTCGTCCGGGCTGCGGCCGAGGACCTTGATCTGGCCCAGGGTCAGGTTTTCGGTGATTCTCATATGCGGGAACAGTTCGAAATTCTGGAACACCATGCCGATTCGGGCACGCAGCTTGGGCAGGTCGGTCTTGGGGTCACCCACGGAAATGCCGTCGACGATGATCTCGCCCTTCTGGAAGGGTTCGAGCGCGTTGACCGTCTTGATCAGCGTCGATTTGCCCGAGCCCGACGGCCCGCACACGATCACCACCTCCCCCTTGTTGACGTGGGTGCTGCAGTCTTTCAGCACGTGAAATTTTCCGTACCACTTGCTGACGTTTTTCATTGAAATCATACGTACCCCGGGCTCTTGTTTCTCAACGGATCACGGCGACCCTGGTCTGCAGGCGCTTGACCAGCTCCGACAGCGCATAGGACAAAACAAAATAGATCAATGCGACGAACACATACATCTCGACCAGGCGGCCGTCGCGCTGCGCGGTCTTGACCGCCGCGCCGAGCAGATCGGTGATCGACAGCACGTACACCAGCGAGGTGTCCTGAAACAGCACGATGGTCTGCGTGAGCAGAATCGGAATCATGTTGCGAAACGCCTGCGGCAGGATAACCTGGGCCATGGACTGGAAGTAGGTGAGGCCCAGCGCGTAGGCGGCCGAGACCTGGCCACGGGACACGCTCTGGATGCCGGCGCGCATGATTTCGGAATAGTAGGCCGCCTGAAACAGGATGAAGGTGATGAGCGCGCTTTTCTCCGGTCCGACATGCACGGGCGAGGGCGCGCGCGTCACCGCCTGCAGGATCAGCGGGACCATAAAATAGAACCAGAAGATCACCAGTACCAGCGGAATCGAGCGGATGCCGTTGACGTAGGCCGTGGCCGGGAGATACAGCAGCTTGAAGCTGGAGAGCCGCATCATCGCCAGCAGCGTGCCGAGGATGATGCCGCCGATCATCGCGGTAACCGTCAGCTGTACCGAAAACTGCAGGCCCTTCCACAGAAAAGGCAGCGAGCGCTGGATGACATCGAAGTCGATGGCGTGCACGTCAACGCCCCCCGCCCTGGCCGCCGGTGCCGATGAAGCCCGGTACCTGGACCTTCTTCTCGAGCTGGCGCATGCCGTAGACCACGATCAGCGTGACCATGATGTAGAGCGTGGTCGCCGCGGTGAACGCCTCGAAGGTCTGAAAGGTGTATTCGGACATGTCGCTGGCGCGCTGGGTCAGTTCGAGCAGGCCGATGGTCAGGGCCACCGATGAGTTCTTGATGATGTTCATGAACTCGGAAGTGAAGGGCGGGATCACAATGCGAAACGCCATCGGCAGGGTCACATAGCGATAGGTCTGCACCATGGTGAGCCCGAGGGCGGTGCCGGCCAGGGTCTGGCCGCGCGGCAGGGACTGGATGCCGGCTTTCACCTGCTCGGCGACGCGCGCCGAGGTATAGAAGCCGAGGCAAAGCACTGCGGGCGCGAAGCTCGCCCAGGGCGGATCCATCTGTTTCATCATGGTGCCCAGTCCGAAGGGCAGGACTTCCGGCAGCACGAAATACCACAGGAACATCTGTACCAGCAGCGGGATGTTGCGGAACAGTTCCACCCAGGCGTTGCCCAGGCGCACCGCCCATATCAGGGGCGTGGTGCGTATGACGCCGATCACCACGCCGATCAGCAGCGCGATCACCCACGCCAGCAGTCCGGTGGAGAGTGTCCACGCCAGACCGGAGACCATCCACTCCCAGTAGACGCCGTTGCCGGCCGCCACCGGTTCCCAGAAGATTTTCCAGTTCCAGTTATAGTTCATGCGCCCTGGGCTAGTGCATCGCCGCGTACGAAAAAAAACGGTACAAAGAAAAACGGGAGACTCGCGTCCCCCGTTTGTCTATTTCCGAGGCGCTCAGGCGCCCTTGTCGTTGGGATGCGCGATCGCCTCTTTGAGTCCGTCGCTCATCGGGAACTTCAGGTTGTTGCCCTTGGGCGGAATCGGGGACTCGAACCACTTGCTGTAAATCTTGTTGATCTCGCCGCTTTTCATCAGGCCGTTGATCACGCCGTCACCGAATTTCTTGAACGCCGGATCGTCCTTGCTGATCATGATGGCGTAGGGGTCGTGCGACAGGAAGGCGCCGACGATCTCGAACTCGCCCGGGTTCTTCGAGTTGTTGATCAGACCGGCGAGCAGGATGTCGTCCATCGGAAACGCGACGGCGCGGCCGCTGTCCACCGACAGGAAGGACTCGGCGTGGTCCTTGGACGGAATGAATTTCATGCCCAGGTTTTCCTTGGCGTCGAGTTCCTTGATGGCGCGCTCATTGGTGGTGCCGTTGGTGACCACCACCGCCTTGCCCTTCAGGTCCTTGTAGCTCTTCACGTGCGAGGATTTCTTGACCAGCAGCTTGGTGCCGGTGATGAAGGTGGTGTTGAGGAAGCTGACCTGCTTCTGGCGCTCGACGCTGTTGGTGGTCGAGCCGCACTCCATGTCGATCGAGCCGTTGGCGATCAGCGGGATGCGCGTCTGCGAGGTCACCGGGTTGAGGACGACCTTGAGATTGGGCAGTTTCAGCTCGGCCTTCATCGCATCGACGAGTTTCATGCACAGATCCATCGAGTAGCCGATGGGCTTCTGCTTGTCGTCGAGATAGGAAAACGGAATCGAGGCGTCGCGGTGGCCGATGGTGATGGTGCCCGAATCCTTGATTTTCTTCAGCGTGTCAGCCGCCGAAGCCGGGGATATGAATGCTGCGCAAGCGGTCAGCGCGACAATCAGGGAGACGAAACGTTTCATGAACTACTCCTTAGGCTATGGATGTTCCAGCTCGACGGGTGGCCGGATTATTGGGGGATATTGCCGGGTCATTTTACGCATATGGCCTTGTTTTGCACAAGCCCGCGCCGGCGTCCGGCATCAGCGTGCCCCGTTCTGCGTCGACCATTGTATACAGGCGTCCGCCAGGGCGATGGTTGCATCGACGCAGCGCGATAGCTGCGGCGCGGCGACGGATTCCAGCCCCAGCGGCGTCTCCGTGCAGGCCAGGATGACGCGCTGCGCGCCCCGGTCGATGAGCGCCGCCAGGGCCTGTTGCAGCAAGGCGCCGCCGGCGCGCACCTCGCCGGCCTTGATCATGCCGATGCCGGGTGCCACCCAGGTTTCGATTTCGTCCTGCTCGTTGAGCAGGCACTGATAGCCGCGCGCGGCCAGTCGCTGCTGGTAAAAACCCGCGGCCAGCGTCCCCGCCGTCCCGATCAAACCCACGTTCACGATTCCGTCTTCCAATTGCGCGCAGGCACAGTCGGCCATATGCAGAAGGGGCACGCTGGATTCGCGCTGGAGATCCGCATACCAGTAGTGGGCGGTGTTGCAGGGGATGGCGATGGCTTTTGCGCCGGCTTGCTCGAGCATGCGCACGCCGGCGAGCATGGCCGGCAGGGGCGATTCGGTCCCGGCCAGGATGGCGCCGACGCGGTCCGGGATCTGCGGCACCGAATAGATCACCAAAGGCACGTGGTCCTGGTCGCGGGCGGCGGGCGTGCGTTCGACCAGCTTGCGCAGGAAATCCACCGTCGCCAGCGGACCCATGCCGCCGAGTATGCCGAGCATTGCTTTCACGGCCTCATGGTATCAGGCCCGACCTTATCAGGCGCGACGACAGGGCGCGCCTTTGGGTACGCGTGGGGTATGCTAGTCGCATGAACAGCACCGGCACGAACGGCCTGGACGCGGGCGGCCTCAACATGGGCAGCCTCAGCATGAGCAGCATCGTCATATCGACGATTGTGTATTTCGTCGCCGCCTTTTACATCAAGCGCTGGCTGGTGGACCTGGGCATACCCAGGGGCGTGACCCGCGGCATGGTGGTATTCACGGGTGCGGCCGTGATCGCCTATGGCGTCGCTTATCTGATCGACTTGGTCCTCAGCTAAGGGTTCTGGGCCAATGGTCTTCGACTATTGAGTATTACAAAACTGCGTTACAGCCCACCCTCACC
>JACZJT010000021.1 GCA_014860445.1 Burkholderiales bacterium | reverse complement strand
CCCCTGCGCCGCTGGCGCTCGCCGCGCACGCGCACGGAGTATCCGGTGGCGCTGCGGGTGCGCGCGGGCGATCTGGCATTCGAACTGGAACCGCTGATGGACGACCAGGAACTCGACTCGCGCGCGCGCACCGGAACGATCTACTGGGAAGGCGCAGTGTCGGCACGGGCAGGGGGCAAGCTGATGGGCAGGGGCTACCTCGAACTGACCGGTTACGGGCGGGCGCTGCGATTGTGAGGACGGATTGATTTCCGGCGCATGGCTGGGCCTGGCCGCGATGGCGCTCGCGGTCGGGTTTTTCATCGGCGCCGTGGGTGTAGGCGGCGTGTTGCTGATCCCCGCCCTCGTGTGGCTGGGCGGCCTGCCGGTGCACGAGGCGACCGCCACCGCGCTGTCTTCATTTCTGTTCACAGGGTTCGCGGGCACCTGGCTGTTTCAGCGCCGCGGCTCGATAGACTGGCCACTCACACTGCCGGTGCTCGCAGGCGCGCTACTGTTCAGCTATCTCGGTGCACTTGCCAAAGCCATGGTGGACGCCCATGCGCTCAGCTTGATCGTCGCGCTGCTGGTGATCTTTTCGGGTGTCTATATTCTGCGGTCCGCGCGACGCGAAGAGGCAGCGCATCGCGACGGCCGGTCACGCGCGCAGCAATTCCTGCTGCTGCTCGTCGGCGCGCTCGCCGGCTTCGGCTCCGGGCTGTCCGGCGCGGGCGGCCCGCTATTTTCCGTGCCGATGATGCTGGCGCTGGGTTTTGCCCCGCTCGCGGTGATCGGCACGGGCCAGGTCCTGCAGATCGTCGCCGCGCTCTCCGGGACGCTGGGCAATCTGCAGGTCGGCTCGATCGATTTTGCGCTCGCCGGCTGGATCAGCCTGTTCGAACTCGTCGGCGTGCTGGCCGGTGCGCTCGCCGCCCACGCGATCAGCATGACCGCGCTGCGGCGTGCAGCAGCCGGCCTGTGCGCGCTTGCCGGCATGGTGATGTTGTTGCGGGCGTTCTAGCGTGTGTAACGATCAGGCATTCAGACTGATGCCTTGCTCTGCGGCATGGCGCTCGGCCGAGACGATGGCGTTGCACAAGAGCATGGCGATGGTCATCGGGCCGACTCCGCCGGGGACGGGCGTGATCCAGCCGGCGCGCTGGAGTGCCGCACCGTAGTCGACGTCGCCTACGAGTTTGCCCTCGGGCGTGCGGTTGATGCCGACGTCGATCACCGCGGCACCGGCCTTGATCATTTCGCCGCTGATCGCGCGCGGCTTGCCGATCGCGGCGACGAGCACGTCGGCGCGGCGCGTGTGCTGTGCGAGGTCTTTGGTCTGCGAATGGCACAGCGTGACCGTGGCACCCGCCTGCAGCAGCAACAGCGCCGCGGGCTTGCCGACGATATTGCTGCGGCCCACGACCACGGCTTCCTTGCCGCGCAGATCGAGGCCGGTGCTCTTGAGCATTTCCATGATGCCGGCAGGCGTGCAGGGCACGAAGTGGGCATGGCCGGCGAGCAGATTGCCGAGGTTGCGCACGTGCAGGCCGTCCACGTCCTTCTCCGGCGCGATGCGTTCGATCACGGCGGCCTGCGCGAGATGTGCGGGCAGGGGCAATTGCACCAGGATGCCGTGAACGGTCGCATCCGCATTGAGCCGGTCGATGAGGGCGAGCAAAGTATCGAGCGTCGTGTCGCCGGCGAGCGCGTGCTCGTCGGAGCGGATGCCGATTTCACGGCAGGCCTTGATCTTGTTGCGCACATAGACCTGCGAGGCCGGATCGTCGCCGACGATGACCACGGCGAGTCCGGGCGCGATGCCCAGGGCATTCAGCCTGTCCGCGCGCTGTTTCCAATCGCCGCGCAGTTTCTGCGCGAGCTGTTTGCCGTCGATGATCTGGGCTGTCATTGCCTGCTCCGGGTTGGGTGCGAATAGTGCATGAACCAGCCGGACATCGTCTTCGCTGGCTTATAATTGGTGCAATTTTAGCAGGCTATCGATGCGCTTACGCCACCTGCGCCCGCGCAGCACACCCTGAAGAACAATCCGATGCCAGAAACCCATCCGTCCGAGTTCATCGACGTTCGCGGACGCAGCCTCGAAATCCGCCGCATCGCCGCCGCTGCAGAGGGTCCGACCCTGGTATTCCTGCACGAGGGCCTGGGCTCGGTCAGCCAGTGGCGTGATTTTCCAGACCGCATCGCCGCGGCCACCGGCCTGCCGGCGATCGTCTACGCGCGTTACGGACACGGGCAATCGAGCGTGCTGCAGCAGGCGCACGGCGTTGACTTCATGCACCGCGAAGCACTCGAGACGCTGCCGGAGCTGCTGCGCGTGCTCGGCATAAGGCGTCCACTCCTGATCGGGCATAGCGACGGTGCGTCCATCGCGCTGATCTACGCGGGTTCGGGCCATGATCTGCAGGGCCTCGTGGCGATGGCGCCGCACGTGTTCGTGGAAGACATCAGCATCGCGGGCATCGTTGCCGCGAAGCAGGCGTTCGAGACCACCGATCTGCCGCAAAAGCTCGCGCGCCATCATCGCGACGCAGCCCGTACTTTTTACGGCTGGAACGATGTCTGGCTCGCACCGGCGTTTCGCAGCTGGAATATCGAGAGTTTCCTGCCCGGGGTCAAGTGTCCGCTGCTGGCGATCCAGGGATATACGGACGAGTACGGCACCATGGCGCAGGTCGACGCGATTGCGCGCCAGGCGGGCGGCCCCGCTACATTGCTTAAGCTCGAGGACTGCGGACATTCGCCGCAGCGCGATCAGGCGCAGATCGTCAGCGCGGCGATTGTGGAATTCGTGGCGCGCTGCACGGGCCGTGAATCACAAAAGTAAAAGACGCGGCAGCGCAGTGCTTCCGGAATAGAACCCTCCGCCTCTTGCAAGGCTTAGGCGCAGTGCGCTCGCACCTGGTGCATATCGGTCTCGCCGCGCAGCACTTTTTCAATGCCGTTTTGCTTCAGCGTACGCATGCCGGTGGCGATGGCGGCTTCGAGGATGTCGCTGGCCAGGGCCTTCGATTGGATCTGCCGCTTGATGGGCGGATTTGCGATGAACAGATTTGGGTTGGAAACAGAAATGTTCTCATTTGAGCATGTGCCACTGTCAAGTCGGGCATTTGATGTGGATCAAACCAGGGCCGGTTTTGGAGCGGGATAGCGTAAATACACGCCGAATTGCCTGCAATTGGTTCTATTCTGTACTTCGCTTGGAATTGCGCGGCGCGCGTTGCGCTATCGTCGCGAAAGGATTCCGTATCCAATGCCTGTCGTAAGGAATATGTTCCAGGAGCAATCCGACTGGGTGGCCAGCGGGCGTTTTCTCGACCTGTTGTCCGCGCGGCGTCATGCCCCCTATCTGAAGCGCCACCGGCTTGCTGCCATCGACGCGCGCGCCAAGGTCGTCGCAATCGCGTTCGCGATTGCGATCCTGTTGTGGATCGCACTGGACGTCATCACTTTGAGTGCGAATCTCTGGCGGTTTCTACTCGCCGCACGCCTGTTCGCCATACTCGTTTTGCTTCGCCTTTCCATCGAGCCTGACCGGGATTCGAGCCGACTGCGCGCCCTGACCGTACTCGGCGTCGTCCTGGCGATGCCTCTGATGATATACGGCGTTTCGCAATATGTTTTTGCGGGCTTGTCCCACCATGGCGCGGCAGCCGTCAATGCCAATCTTTACCGGGCGCTGCCCCTGCTTGTGCTGGCCGGCCTGAGCATGTTCCCGCTGGTTGCGAGCGAAGCCATTTTGCTCGGCCTGATGGCCGGCGCGGTGGTTGGATCCATTCAATGGGCGCTGGGCGGTGTGAACAGCATCGAGCTGCTCTCCGGGGTCTGGATCTTTGTCCTGGTCATGGGCGTCTATCTGGTCGGCTGCGCGATCCAGCTCAACCACATGATGATCCTGGCGCATCGGGCCAGTCACGATCCGCTCTCCGGCGCATTGACCCGCGCGAGCGGCGTCGAGGTACTCGATTTGCATTTCCGGCTGTCCTGCGCACAGGACGCACCCCTGTCGGTGCTGCTGCTCGGTGTCGAAGATTTCAAGCCGACCGATCCAATATCAGGCCGCACGGCGCGCGACCTGGCCCTGAAGACCGTCGTAGGCAAGCTGCATGCGCTCCTGCGCCAGGCGGACGTGGTCATTCGCTGGGACAACGAACAGTTTGTCGTCATTCTTGCCAATACGCCGGTACGCGGCGCGCGCCTGGTGGTCGAACGCATCATCCGCGAACTGCTCGCCGCGCGCACCGAGCTTGTGCCGTTTGCGCCCTACATGGGGCTAGCCGAACGCCAGACGGACAACGCCGAGGACTGGTGGCTGCTGATCGCCTTGTCTGCGAAGCGCATGCAGCAGGCCAGGCAGACCGGTGTAGCCAGTTGCGCCGATCAGGAAGGCCTCATCAAGCCGGGCCGGGCTGGCGCCTAGCAATCCGTCTGGCGAAATTCGCTAGTTGATTTTCCACACCTGCGGCTGCGCCGGCCAGGTGCCGCGTGACAGCATGCGTGCGCCTTCGAACACCAGATAGCTTTGCCGCCCGTAGTGCGGCAGCGGGCGCGCCAGCGCGGAAAGTGCTGCCGCATCGCGTACGGACACCAGCACCACGATGCGCGCGTCAGGGGCGCGCGCTGTCCACACCTGGGCGCTGCCGCTCGTCGCAGTGAGGGACAGCGGCCGCGCGGGCATGCCGGCGTCGGCGAGCCAGGCGTCGATATCCGCGTGCAGGCCGGCGACGAGCAGGGTGCGCGCATTCTTTTCCTGAACGAGCTCGCGCTCGAGCAGGCGGGCGGCCAGCGTCGATGCCGCCGCACGCACGGCCGCGTCCGCGCCCGGCGTGATCAGGCCCGGTTGTTGCGCGAGCATGGCATCGCGCAGGATGGGCGGGGCTTCGCTGGCAGCCAGCGTACGCCACAGCCGCAGATCCGGATCCAGCGCGAGTTCCAACGGACGTTCCGGCAGTTCGATCACCGCCGCCTCGTGTTCGCGCGAGAGTTCCACGCGTCTGTTGAGCTTGCCGCCGGCGGTTTTGATTGCAAGCGGCACCGAAAGGACGTAGGCGGGTGCATTTTGTTTCAATTCCAGGTGCAGGCGCCATCCGCCCGTGACCCGCTCGGCCCTTGCTCCTGCGATGCTCAAGGAAGGAGCGCCGGTGCGCTGCAGCCATTGATCGAAGAACCCGGCAAGCTTTCTGCCCGAGGCCTGCTCGAATGCGTTGCGCAGGTCCTCCCAGGAGGCGATGCGAAAGCGCTGCTCGCGCCAGAAGGCGCGCACGCCCGCATCGAAAGCGCTTTTTCCGATCAGGTCGCGCAGCATGAAGAACAGCATCGCCGACTTGTCATAGCCGACGATCTGCGACGCGCCATGCGTGCGCGAGGTGAAGCGCGCGAGCGGCGTGTCTTCACCGGGCGGCATGGCCGCGAGGTCGCGCAGCCAGGCGAGGCGCATGGCGCTCGCGGCCGCGCTGCTTTCGCGCTCGCGGTAGGCGTAGTCCGCCATGAAATTGGTGAGGCCTTCGGCCCAGTTGCCTTGCGCGTAATCCGGATAGACGCCGTTGCCCCACCAGTTGTGCAGCACTTCGTGGCCGAGCGAGGTCGCGCGTATGAACGGCAACCGCAGCACATCGATGCCCAGATAGGTGAGTGTGGGCATGCCGAAGCCGGTTGGCGTGGGACTGGAGACCACGCTGAATTCGCTGAACGGATAGCGCCCGATCCAGCCCTCGTAGAGATCGAGAAAGCCGGCAATCGAATCGAGGTAGGCCGGAGCGAGTTCGGCGATCTCGGGATGAAAATAGGTGCGCAGCCGCACTTCGCTCCCGGCTGTGGTGTGTATGCGCCGTTCCTCGATGCGGTAGGGTCCGGCCATGAGCGAGATGCCTTCGGCGGGCTGGCTGAATTCGAAGCGTGCGATATAGCGCCCGTTCGCCTGCTTTTCCTCGATCAGGCGCCCCGGGACCAGGCCGCGCTGGTCCGCGGGCAGGTCGAGTTCCAGCGTGTAGTGTTCGAGGGAAGCGTCCACCGCCGGATACCATCCCGAGCCCGCAGGCAGAAAGCTGCCGTCCCTGCCGCTTGCCGGTTGCGAGTAGGTGAGCGTGTCGCGATGATCGAGACTGCGATCGAGCGCGACCAGGCTGCCGCTCCAGCCGATCTCGATGCGCCGCGCGGCGGGCAGCGTGATGCGCTGCAGACCGCCGGACAGTTTGGCCACGGGTTCGACTGCGCGGCCGTCGACGCTGAGCGCATCGATGCGAAAACGCGGCGATAAGACCAGGGTCGCTGCGCGCGGGGCGTCGAAGCTGATGCTGTCACGGCCCTGCAGAATTTGCGTTGCCGGTTCGATGCGTAGCACCAGCGCATGCTCGGCCGGGGCGGCGGCAAGCGCTGCGGCGGGAAACAGCAGCACGCCCAAAAAGGTTGAGAAGAAGGTTGAAAACAAGGTGGAAACGAGGGCGGAACAACGCCCGGACCGCATGCTCATTTCCTTTGTGGAAATCTTGCCGTCAGCTCGATGATCTCGCCGTTGCGCTTCGCTTTGAGCGGCAGCCAGGTGCCCGGCAGCATGCGCACGACGATGTTCTTGAGTTCTCCCGTCGTCGTGACGGCGGTGCCGGCCGCTTCGGTGAGCACGTCCCCGGCCTGCAGGCCGGCCGCCTCGGCGATGCTGCCCGGTCCCACGGCGACGATGCGCACACCGTCGGGTGCCGCATCGATGTTTATGCCCAGCAGTTGTGGCGGCGGTGCTGCCGGCGCGGGCGGCATGTAGGGGATACCGTAGACGGCGCTCGCGAGTCCCGTTGCAAATTCGCCGCAGTCGCCTTCATGGTCCCAGGGAAGCAGGGAGACGACGTTCTGGATGCCGAGGTCCTTTAGTTGGTGCTGCACACCGTCGCCGTGCGTGACATGCCGTGCGCCCATGATGCCGACCACCAGGATATCGGGGTCGCGCGCGGCCGCGGCCCCGAGAACCTGCGCCATCGCCCGGTCCCAAACCAGCTGGGCCTCGACGAAGCGGCGGAAGGCCGGATCGCCAAGCGCTGGCGCGGACGCATGCTTTTCCGGATGTTGCGCATAGGACGCGAACAGCCGCGACAGATATTCTTCGCCGGGTTCTGCAGGCTTCGAGACGCCTTCGAGTTCATCCGGCGGCACGGCCGCCAGACCCTGCGCGCCGACCGTGCGCACCATCGCGCGCTCGACATTGAGCGCGAGCATCGGTATGCGGTTCATGCGCGCGAAATGAAACAGCGGCAGATAGAAATCGGCTTCGTAGCCCCAGACATGCTCCCAGTCCGCGTCCTGGAGGAACTGCGCCTCCGTCAATTCGCCCGCCACCCAGCGGTCCAGCGCCGCCTGCACGCGCCGCGGAAACATCTCGAAGCCGAGCACGATTCTGGGGTGCAGCGTGGCGAGCGCAGTCGCCATCTGCAGTTCCCAGCGATGGTGATCTGCGTTGTCATGAGACTCGCCCAGCAGGACGACCCGGGCGCCGGTGGCGCGCCCGAGGACTGTCTGCGCGCTGATGCCTCCGCCGCCGGGAATGGTCCAGACCGCTTCCGCCGCACAGCCTTCGTGCGCGCGCGCCGGCGCCGCGGCAAGCAGTGCCGCGACTGCGATCCCCAGGGTGCAATTGCGCATGCGCGCACCGATTTTGGTCGAATTTTTCATGCGCGAATTGTACAAGACTTCATCGCGGCCGCATGTGCGGAATCTCTTATAATGAAGCGCTTAACTGCGACGAGGAAAAAACATGACTTACACATTGCCCGAGTTTCTGGCCCACGCGGTCGCGTTGGAGCAGGAGGCCGCCGACCGGTATCTCGAACTGGCCGACATGATGGAGGCGCATCGCAACGATGCGGTCTCGGCAGTGTTTCGTGATATGACGCGATTTTCCGAGCTGCATCGCGACGAAATCCAGGCCAGGGTGGGCAAGGTCGAACTGCCGAAGCTCAAGTCCTGGGAATATCGCTGGCGCTCGCCGCCGGAAATGGGCGGCGAAGAGGGCTTCGATTACATGATCGAGGCCTACAACGCCCTGCAGTACGCGCGCGAAAACGAAATCCGGGCGATGCAGTACTACCGTTCGGTGGCCGCGGAATCCACGGACGAGGAAGTGCGGCGTCTGGCGACGGAATTCGCAAACGAAGAGACCGAGCACGTCGCGTCGCTGGACAAGTGGATCGAACTCACGCCGCGCCCTTAGAGGTCATTTCCAAATCAACTGTCATTCCGAGGCCGTAGGCCGAGGAATCTGCTTTTTGCTTGATTCAGAAGCAGATTCCTCGCTGCGCTCGGAATGACATTTTTCAAATGGTCATTTGCGGCAAATATTTCGTGGTTCAGCCATTGTACTCAGGCTCATTCTTGGCGCTGTAGCGTTCCCTGATCGCGCGCGAGTTCAGCAGCAAGCCGGCCGCGAGCGTAAACAGCGCCACAGACCCGAGAATGAGCAGGGCAAGGGTCCAGGGCTGCCCGAGTTGCCGGCGCAGTTGCACCAGTTGCATCGCCGCAAGCATCCAGGTGCCGGCGGCGCCGTAGGCGAAGACCTGCAGCAGTATCAGGCTCCATTGCCGCCGCCACAGAAACAGCAGCGGCGCGGCCAGGCACAAGGCCATCATCAGTTGGTTGCCTGCGCGCAGGAAATGCGCGCCCAGAAGCAGGGCGGCGATGACGTAAAGGCTGATGCGCAGGATCATTTCCGTGCTCCCTGCCGGCGCATGTTTGCGTTCGGCGCCGGTCTGTTCGTCCGGACGTTCACAATGCGGACGTTCACAATGAATACGCGACTTTCATGCCGCCCTCCATCGCCCTGAGGGCGTCGATCTCTTCGGCACGCTCGGCGCCGCCGATCAGTGTGGCGTCGATACCCCTGGACGCGAGTTCGGCGCGCAGCGCGTTGACCGGATCCTGGCCGGCGCAAAGTACGACATGGTCGACTGCCAGCAATTCTGGTTTGCCTTCGCGCAGGATGTGCAGCCCGGCGTCGTCGATGCGCTGATAGCTTACGCCGGTCAGGACGGGTATGCCGCGGCGCGCGAGTTCCATGCGGATGGCCCAGCCGGTGGTCGCACCCAGTGTCTTCCCGGGCGGCGTGGACTTTCTTTGCAGCATGACGATGGAGCGCGACGGTGTTTCCGGTCTGGGCGCAGCCAGGCCGCCTTCGCCCCGGCCTTGCGCGTCCACGCCCCAGGAGGCGAGAAATTCCGCGGTGTTCCCGCTGCCGGCGGGCTCGCTCAAATATTCGGCGACGTCGAAGCCGATGCCGCCCGCGCCGATGATGGCGACGCGTTTGCCCGGGACTTTCGCACCCGAGAGCACCTCGTCGTAACGCAGTACCTTGGGATGGTCGATGCCGGGTATATCGGGCAGCCGCGGGGCGACGCCGCAGGCGATGACCACGGCGTCGTAGCCGCAGCTTGCCAGTTCCTCGGCACTGGCGCGATGTCCAAGCTTGAGTTGTACGCTGCTCCCGGCCAGGCGCGTGCGGAAGTAGCGCAGGGTCTCGGTGAATTCCTTGCCCGGCACTTCCTTGGCGAGATTCAGCTGGCCGCCGATATCGTCCTGTGCTTCGTAGAGGGTGACCGCGTGACCGCGCTCGAACGCGGTGATGGCGCAGGAGAGGCCGGCGGCGCCGGCGCCGACCACGGCAACGCGTTTTGCGCGCGCCGCCTTCTCAACGGGATAGCGGGTTTCCTGGCAGGCGCGCGGATTGACGAGGCAGCTCGCGACCTGGTCTCTGAACAGGAAATCCAGGCAGGCCTGGTTGCAGGCGATGCAGGTGTTGATTTCGTCCGCGCGTCCCTGTTCCGCCTTGAGCGCGAACGCGGCGTCGGCCAGGAAGGGGCGCGCGAGCGACACCAGGTCGGCCACGCCCTCCTGCAGCAGGGTCTCGGCCAGTTCGGGCGTATTGATGCGGTTGGTGGCCATGACCGGAATCGAGACTGCGGATTTGATGCGCGCGGTCGCGTCGCGCCAGGCCGCGCGCGGCACCATGTAGCCGATGGTGGGCACGCGGGCCTCATGCCAGCCGATGCCGGTGTCGAGCAGGTCCACGCCGGCGGCTTCGAGCGCGCGCGCGAGTTGCAGCGTTTCCTCGGCGTTCGCGCCGCCCTCGACCAGATCGAGTGCCGACATGCGAAACAGGATCAGGCAGCCCGGACCGACGCGGGCCCGTGTCGCGCGCACCACGTCGAGCGGGAAGCGCAGGCGGTTTTCCAGCGATCCGCCGTATTGGTCGCTGCGGTTGTTGGTGCGCAGCGCCGTGAACTGGCTGATCAGATAGCCTTCGGAGCCCATGATCTCGACGCCGTCATAGCCGGCTGCGCGTGCGAGCGCGGCGCATTCGGCATAGCGCTCGACGGTCTGCGCGACTTCAGCCGTGGTGAGCGCATGCGGTTTTCTGCGGTTGATCGGCGAGGGGATGTCCGAGGCGCCGACCAGGTCGTCGTGCCTGGCATAACGCCCGGCGTGCAGGACCTGCAGGCAGATCAGGGCGCCTGCCTCGTGCACTGCGTCGGTGACGATGCGATGTTCGGCGAGCTTGTCGGTGTGATCGAGTGCGCCTGCATCGGCTTCGAGGCGTCCGGCCGCATCGGGTGAATAGCCGCCGGTGATGATCAGCGCCGCACCGCCGCGCGCGCGTTCCGCGTAAAACGCTGCGGCGCGTGCGCTGCCGTCCGGCACGGTTTCCAGGCGGGTGTGCATCGAGCCCATCACGATGCGGTTTCTGAGCCTTGCCGGGCCGGCTTGCAGCGGCTGGAACAGGTGTGGGTAGTTGTGCATGGGTGCTTGCTCGCAGAGGAAATTTGGCCGCGCCATTATGCGTGAGAGCGTGCGCACTCACAATCGGCTTGATGACAGGGTTTGATTACCGGTTGCGCCGGGGGCTGCCTTGGCGGAGAATTCCCGCTCGTTTTGCAACAGGCATGCAGCAATGAAAGCCGGCGCTACCGAACTCAGACGCGACACGGAGGTCATCGGCCTGGTGGGCTTCGCGCATCTGTTCTCGCATTTCCTGCAACTGATCCTGCCGCCGCTGTTTCCGCTGCTCAAGGATGAATTCGGCGTCGGCTACGCGGCGCTGGGCCTGATGGTGTCGGTCATGTATACCGTCTCCGGCATTTCGCAGACCATGGCGGGCTTCGTCGTCGACCGTTACGGCGCGCGTCGCGTGCTCCTGTTCGGCATGGGCGCGTTTTCAACGGCCATGCTGCTTACCGGGTTGGCGACCTCGTATTGGATGCTGCTCGTGGTGGCGGTACTGGCCGGCGTCGGCAACAGCGTGTTTCATCCGGCCGATTTTTCCATCCTGAACGCCAAGGTAAACCCGAAGCGGCTGGGCTATGCGTTCAGCACCCACGGCATCGGCGGCAATTTCGGCTGGCTGGCGGCGCCCGCGTTCAGTATCGGTGTGTCCACGCTTTACGGCTGGCGCGTGGCCGTCGTCTCCGCAGGCGTGATCGGACTGTTGATCAGCGTTTTCATCGCCAGCCGTACGGCGCTGGCCGACCGGCGCGCCGATGCCGGCGGACCCGTCGACAAAGCGCAGAACACGTCCAAGCGGGGCCTGAAGGGGGACGTGCGTGCGCTGTTGTCCGTGCCGGTGCTGAAGTGTTTCGCTTTTTTCACCTTCCATTCGATGGCGCTGATCGGCCTGCAGACGTTTTCGGTCTCGGTGACCACCGCCTTGTACGGCGCGCCGCTGACGGTTGCGAGCGCGGCGCTGACGGGATTTTTATTCGGCGGCATCGTCGGCATCGTCGCGGGCGGTTTCGCCGCGGCGCACAGCAGCCGCCACAATCTGGTGGCGGCGGCCGGCATGTCGATCGGCGCCATCCTGACGCTGGTCATGGCCAGCGGCTTGCTGCCCATCTGGATGCTGACCAGTTGCATGGGCATGATCGGGTTCTTCACCTTCTCCACGTCACCCTCGCGCGACATTCTGGTGCGCGGGGTGACGCCGCCGGGCGCGACCGGCAGGGTGTACGGCTTCGTCTATTCCGGACTCGACCTGGGCGCATCCCTGTCGCCGCTGTTGTTCGGATGGATGCTGGACCAGCATATGCCGAAGTGGGTGTTCGGCGCGGCTGCGATGTTCATGCTGTTCGCGGTGGCGACCGTGGTGACGCTGCGCCCGCGGCGGACGGCGGAACCCGTCGCCGGGGCGATGCCGGAAAACGCGCCATCCTAGTTTTGGTACAAGCATGAACGACGAGCACCTGCGCATCGACAAATGGCTCTGGGCGGCGCGGTTTTACAAAACGCGCAGCCTGGCGGCCAAGGCCGTCGATGCAGGCAGGGTGCGGGTCAACGGCGAGGGCGCAAAACCCGCGCGTGCACTCAAACCCGGCGACGAGCTGGCAATACGCGTGGGCGAATTGGAGTGGGTGGTGGAAGTCATGGCGCTGTCGCGCCAGCGCGGCCCCGCGGTGCAGGCGGCATTGCTCTACGTCGAGCGCGAAGACAGCCGCGCGCGCCGCGTCGCGGCGATCGCGAAGCGCAAAACCCAGCCGCATCCGGCTGCGGGGGTGAAAGGACGTCCGACGAAAAAAGACCGCCGGATGATCCATCGATTCACCGAGGGTTGAATCGGATGCGCATACGTCGCCTCCGGATCGACGTAAAATAGATCGATGACCCATTCATCATTTGCGAACAAGTGCCCCCGCCATGAGCAATGCACCTACATATACGCCACCCAAAATCTGGTCTGCCGGCAAGGAGAACGGCGGCCGTTTCGCGAACATCAATCGTCCGGTCGCGGGTCCGACGCATGATAAGGAATTGCCGGTAGGCCGCCATCCGCTGCAACTCTATTCGCTGGGCACGCCCAACGGTGTCAAGGTCACGGTGATGCTGGAGGAACTGCTTGCCGCGGGACACAAGGGCGCAGAGTACGACGCCTGGCTGATCCGGATCAACGACGGCGACCAGTTCGGCAGCGGATTCGTCGCGGCCAATCCGAACTCCAAGATTCCGGCCCTGGTCGATCGCAGCGGACCAAAACCGATCCGGGTGTTTGAGTCCGGCGCGATCCTTGTTCACCTGGCCGAAAAATTCGGCGCCTATCTTCCCGCAGACAGCGCCACGCGTGCCGAATGCCTGTCGTGGCTTTTCTGGCAGATGGGCAGCGCGCCCTTTCTCGGCGGAGGATTCGGTCATTTCTATGCGTACGCACCGCTCAAGATCGAATACGCCATCGATCGGTATGCGATGGAGGTCAAGCGACAGCTGGACGTGCTCGACCGGCGTCTCGCGGAGAGCCCCTACCTGGCGGGAGACGAGTACACCATTGCCGACATGGCTGCCTGGCCCTGGTACGGAACCCTGGCCAGGGGGCAACTTTACGAGGCAGGCGAATTCCTGCAGGTTCAGGACTACACCCACGTGCTGCGCTGGACGAACCAGATCGCCCAGCGTCCGGCGGTCAAGCGCGGCCGCATGGTCAATCGCACATGGGGCGATCCGGCCAGCCAGTTGCACGAACGCCACGACGCCGGCGACTTCGACACGAAAACGCAGGACAAGCTGGCTGCACCGCGCTGACGCAACGCCCAGCGTTGCAGGTTTGGGCATCGGTTCGGCCATCCGGACGGGCGTACCCGGACATGATCTGACGCGGCTGCCGGCAGGGCGGGTTCGAGTTCGGCGCGAATTAGATCGAGGTAGGCGCCCGCTTTCCGGTAAAATCCCGCCTCTTTCGGCCATCCCTCCAGAAACGGAAACCCATTGATCGTCACCTCCGGCATCACCATCCAGTTCGGCGCCAAGCCCTTGTTCGAGAACATCTCTGTCAAGTTCGGCGAGGGCAATCGCTACGGTCTCATCGGCGCCAATGGCTGCGGCAAATCCACCTTCATGAAAATCCTCGGCGGCGACCTCGATCCGAGCGCGGGCAGCATCGCGGTCGATCGCAACGAGCGCGTGGGCAAGCTGCGCCAGGACCAGTTCGCCTACGAGGACGAACGCGTGCTCGACGTGGTGCTCATGGGGCACGAGGAGATGTGGGAGGCCATGCGGGAGCGCGACGCCATCTACGCAAATCCGGATGCGAGCGAAGAGGACTATATGCATGCGGCCAACCTGGAGGCGAGGTACGCCGAATTCGGCGGCTACACAGCGGAAGCGCGCGCCGGTGACATGCTGCTTGGCGTGGGCATTCCGATCGCGCAGCACACGGGGCCGATGAGCGCGGTCGCGCCGGGCTGGAAGCTGCGCGTGCTGCTGGCGCAGGTTCTGTTTGCCGATCCTGACATCATGCTGCTCGATGAGCCGACCAACAACCTGGACATCAATTCGATCCGCTGGCTGGAGAACGTGCTCAACGCGCGCAGCTCGACCATGATCATCATTTCGCACGACCGGCACTTCCTGAACAGCGTCTGCACACACATGGCCGACATGGATTACGGGACGCTGCGCGTGTATCCGGGCAACTACGACGACTACATGTTTGCTTCGACGCAGGTGCGCGAGCAGTTGCTCGCCGCCAATACCAAGGCGAAAGAGAAGGTCGCCGAACTGCAGGAGTTCGTGCGGCGTTTCTCAGCCAACAAGTCCAAGGCGCGCCAGGCGACCTCGCGCGCGCGCCAGATCGAGAAAATCAAGCTCGAGGACGTCAAGCCCTCGAGCCGCCAGTATCCCTACATACGCTTCGAGCACGACGAAAAGGAAAAGCTGCACCGGCTCGCGGTCGAGGTGAAAAGCCTGTCCAAGAGCTACGACAAGCCCCTGATCAAGGGCTTGGACCTGGTCATCGAGGCGGGAGAGAAAGTCGCCATCATCGGTCCCAACGGCATCGGCAAAACCACGCTGCTGCGCTGCCTCTGGGGCGATCTGAAACCGGACTACGGCAGCGTGAAGTGGTCGGAAAAAGCGCGCCCGGGGTATTGCGCCCAGGAGCATGCCGCGGATTTCGCAGGAGAGGCGACGCTGTTCGACTGGGTCGGACAGTGGCGGCGCGAGGGCGACGAAGATCAGCTGGTGCGCGCCACCCTGGGCCGCCTGCTGTTCACCGGCGACGACGCGAAAAAATCCATCAAGGTGATTTCCGGGGGCGAGGGCCAGCGCATGGCTTTCGGCAAGCTGATTCTGCAGATGCACAACGTGCTGCTGCTCGACGAGCCGACCAACCACCTGGACATGGAATCGATCGAGTCGCTGAACGGTGCGCTCGAACGCTTCAAGGGCACGCTCGTTTTTGTCTCGCACGACCGCGAGTTCGTGTCCTCGCTCGCGACGCGCATCATCGAGATGAAGCCCGCGGAGGGCAAGCAGATCGGCACGGCGATCGTCGATTTCCGCGGCACCTATGAGGAATACCTGCAGCAGCAGGGATTGGGCTGAGCCTGCGCCAGCTTATTTCTTTTTCGTCTTCTTGCAGTTCTCGCGAATCCAGGCGGCGAAGCCTTCCTCGCCTATCGATCCTTCCGCTAACCGCAACATGGTAAGCACGCAGTCCGCGTCGGCCGCTTCGAGCAGGTAGCCATTCAGGAACAAGAACAGTTCGGCCGCAACGAATGCGGTTCGCTTGTTGCCATCGATAAAAGGATGATTGCGGGAAACACCGTAACCGTAGGCTGCCGCGCAGGCGGCAGCATCGGGTTCGCCATAGGCCGAGAGATTTTGCGCGCGCGCGAGCGCCGATTCGAGCAGGCCCTCATCGCGTACGCCCGCGCTACCGCCATGCTCTGCCAGCTGTTCCTCGTGTATGGCGTGGATGACCGCGGCGTCGATCCAGACGAAGCGCATTACTTGGCCAGTTCGCGCAATACGTTACGTCGGCGCTTCATGATCTTGCGAGCTGCAGTCATCTGGGATTCGAATTCGGGATCGTAGGTGGTAAGGCGGAAGCCACCCGGCGTTTCCGTAAGGAACAGGGTGTCGCCTTTTTCGATCTTCAACTGTGCCAGCGCCTCCTTGGGCAGCACGACGCCTACGGAATTGCCGACCTGGGTCAATTTAAGGGTGAACATGGCGTGCTCCGATGTTATTACATATGTAATTATATCGTTGAGCGGATATCCGGGCAAGAAATTTCAGCGCCGGCGGTACCAAGCCGAGCTGGATTCTCTCGCGTAAACAGGCCGGAGAATGGCTCTGCGCCTTACTTTCAGGCATGTTGTTCTGAAAAAAGAAGCCCGGCGTTCTGTGAATGCCGGGCTTTTGGGGGTGGCGCCGGGTAGGCGCCGGATTTGGGTTGTTACGCTGGTGCGAGCAACGCGCGCCACCCGCACGCCTAGTCGTGCGGGGTCAACAATTACGTCTTACGCGGCTGCAAGCAGTTCGCGTAAGACATAAGGCATGATGCCGCCGTGGCGGTAGTAATCGACCTCGATCGCGGTGTCGATCCGGAGCAGCACCTGTATTTCGCGGCGGCTGCCATCCTTGCCCTTGATCACGAGCGTCACGTCCTGCTGCGGCTTGATCGCGCCGTCGATGCCGAGGATGTCGAATTCCTCGTCGCCCTTGATGCCGAGCGTCGTCACGGTGTCGCTGCCCTTGAACTGGCAGGGCAGCACGCCCATGCCGACCAGGTTGGAGCGGTGGATGCGCTCGAAACTTTTCGCGATCACGGCTTTCACGCCCAAAAGCTGCGTGCCCTTGGCCGCCCAGTCGCGGCTGGAGCCGGTGCCGTATTCCTCGCCGCCGAATACCACCGTGGGCGTGCCCTGCGTGATGTATTTCATCGCCGCGTCGTAAATGGGCAGCGCTTCGCCCGATGGCTGCATGACGGTCACGCCGCCTTCTACGCGCGCGCCGTCGGCTTTGAGCGGCACCATCATGTTCTTGATGCGCACGTTGCCGAAAGTGCCGCGCATCATCACTTCATGGTTGCCGCGTCGCGCGCCGTAACTGTTGAAATCCATCACCGGCACGTCGTGCTCCAGCAGGTAGACGCCCGCGGGTGAACTCGGCTTGATCGATCCGGCCGGGCTGATGTGGTCGGTGGTGACGGAGTCGCCGAATATGCCGAGCGCGCGCGCGCCGGTGATATTGCCGACCTTGCCCAGTTGCATGCTGAAGCCCTCGAAGAAGGGCGGCTCGGCGATGTACGTCGACTTGGGCCAGTCGTAGACCTGGCCCGAGGCCGAGCTGATTTCCTTCCACAGTGGATTGTCCTTGCCCGGATTGGTGTACAGACGCTGGAAGGTCTTGGGGTTCATCGCGTACTTCATGCAGGCATGGACCTCCTCGCTGGTCGGCCAGACGTCGCCGATCCAGACGTCCCTGCCGTCCTTGCCCTTGCCCAGCGGCTCGGTCATCACGTCCTTGAGCATGGTGCCGGCGATCGCATAAGCCACGACCAGCGGCGGAGACGCGAGGAAATTGGCCCGCAGGTTCGGATGGATGCGCGCTTCGAAATTGCGGTTGCCCGAGAGCACCGCCGCGCAGACGAGGTCGTTCTGGACGATGGTCTCTTCAATCGGTTCGGCCAGCGGACCGGCGTTGCCGATGCAGGTGGTGCAGCCGTATCCGGCGAGGAAGAAACCGAGCTTCTCCAGATAGGGCAGCAGGCCGGCGTTGGTGAGATATTCGGTGACCACGCGCGATCCGGGCGCGAGCGAGGTCTTGATGTGCGGTTTGACCGTGAGGCCGCGCTCGACCGCTTTTTTCGCGAGCAGGCCGGCCGCGAGCAGCACGCTCGGGTTGGAGGTGTTGGTGCAGGAAGTGATGGCCGCGATGAGCACGTCGCCCGAGCCGACTTCCACGCCGCTGCGCGCCTTGAAGCGCTTTTTGAGGTCGTCGGGCTTCTTGGCAAAGCCGTTGTCGGCCACGGGCAGGGCATAGAGTTCGGTGAATTTCGTTTTCACCTTGCCGATTTCGATGCGGTCCTGGGGGCGCTTGGGTCCGGCGAGCGAGGGCGCGACGCTGCCGAGATCGAGTTCGAGTTCCTGGCTGTAGTCGATCGCACCTTTTTTCGGAATGCCGTACAGGCCCTGTGCCTTGAAGTAGGATTTGAACGCGTCGATTTCCTCGGCCGTGCGGCCGCTGCCTTCGAAATAGGCGATGGTCTTGTCGTCCACCGGGAAGAAGCCCATGGTCGCGCCGTATTCCGGCGCCATGTTCGCGATGGTCGCGCGGTCGGGCAGGGCGAGGCTAGCCGCGCCTTCGCCGAAGAACTCGACGAACTTGCCGACGACCTTGGCCTTGCGCAGCATTTCGGTGACGGTCAGTACCAGGTCGGTGGCGGTGACGCCGCCGCGCAGCTTGCCCTTGAGATGCACGCCGACGACGTCGGGTGTCAGGAAGTACACCGGCTGGCCGAGCATGCCGGCCTCGGCTTCGATGCCGCCCACGCCCCAGCCCACGACGCCGATGCCGTTGATCATGGTGGTGTGGCTGTCGGTGCCGACCAGGGTGTCGGGGTAGTACACGCCGTTCTTCTGGTGCACGCCGCGCGCGAGGTACTCCAGGTTGACCTGGTGCACGATGCCGACGCCGGGGGGCACGACCTTGAAGGTGTCGAAGGCCTGCATGCCCCATTTCATGAATTGGTAGCGCTCCTGGTTGCGCTGGAATTCCAGCTTCATGTTCTGCTCGAGCGCATTCTTGTTGCCGTAGTTGTCGATCTGCACCGAGTGGTCCACCACCAGGTCCACGGGCACCAGCGGCTCGATCACTTTCGGGTTCTTGCCCATCCTGTCGGCGACGTTGCGCATGGCGGCGAGGTCGGCGAGCAGCGGTACGCCGGTGAAATCCTGCAGCACGATGCGCGCCAGCACGAACGGAATTTCATTGCTGCGCGCGGCCTTGGGTTTCCAGCCGGCGAGCTGGCGCAGGTGTGCCTCGGTGACTTTCTTGCCGTCGCAATTGCGCAGCACGGATTCGAGCACGATGCGGATCGACACCGGCAGGCGCGAGATCTTGCCCAGGCCGGCTTTTTCCAGAGCGGGGAGGGAATAGAACTTGCCGGTCTTGCCGGAAGCGAGTTTGAAATCTTTGAGCGTGTCGTGCAGGTTATGCGGCATTAAAGCCTCCATCATTGTTCCAAATAGTTTCGGGGCTGCATCCCGGGCTGGCAGGGCGCTCCGCCGCGTCTTGCTTTTCGGCAAGCATCGCGGCTCGGCGCTCGATCAGACCGGTCAATTGCTCGTCGCAGCGTGCAATCGGCGTCGGGTAGTTGCGGATTTCCTCCGAGAGCCTGGCGATCATTGCATCGAGTTCTTTGCTCACGGCGGTCCTCCCGTCAAATGACAAACAGATCGACGAATTCGTTGACCGGCGTCGCTTCCAGCCGCTTGGCGTCCTGGCACAGGGCGAGGATGGCTTTGCGTTGCTTTTCGGGGAAGCGGCGCGCGAGGTTGGTCTTGAATTTTTCCACCAGCAGCGGCACGCCGTCCTTGCGCCGGCGGCGATGTCCGATGGGATATTCCACGACGACTTCAGCGGTTTTCTTGCCGTCCTTGAATTCCACGGTGATCGCGTTGGCGATGGAGCGCTTGTCGGGGTCGTGATAGTCGCGGCTGAATGTCTTGTCTTCCACGCAGACCATTTTGTCGCGCAGCGCGTCGATGCGCGGGTCGGCGGCCACGGCATCTTCGTAGTCGCCCGCGGTCAGCCTGCCGAAAATCAGCGGCACCGCGACCATGTACTGGATGCAGTGGTCGCGGTCGGCGGGGTTGCTCAAGGGGCCCTTCTTGTCGATGATGCGGATCGCCGATTGATGCGTGCGGATGGTGATTTTCTTGATGTCGGCAATGCGGTCTTTTACCTGCGGATGCAGCGTCATCGCGCATTCGGCCGCCGTCTGCGCGTGGAATTCGGCAGGGAAGGAAATCTTGAATAATACGTGTTCCATTACGTAGGAGCCGTAGGGCCGCTGGAATTTGAACGGCTTGCCCTTGAACAGCACGTCGTAAAAACCCCAGGTCGGCGCGGTCAGCACCGAGGGGTAGCCCATTTCGCCCTTGGCCGCCATCAGCGCGAGGCGCACGCCGCGGCTGGTGGCGTCGCCCGCGGCCCAGGACTTGCGCGAGCCGGTGTTGGGGGCGTGACGGTAGGTGCGCAGCGACTGGCCGTCGACCCAGGCCAGCGAAAGCGCGTTGAGGATTTCCTCGCGCGTGAGGCCCAGCATGTTCGCCGCGACCGCGGTGGTCGCGACCTTGACCAGCACCACGTGATCGAGCCCCACTTTGTTGAAAGAATTCTCCAGCGCAATGCAGCCCTGGATTTCGTGCGCCTTGATCATGCCGGTGAGCACCGCATGCATGGTCAGCGGCGGCTTGCCCGCGGCCACTGCCTGCCGCGAGAGCCAGTCGGCGCAGGCGAGGATGCCGCCGAGGTTGTCCGAGGGATGGCCCCATTCGGCCGCGAGCCAGGTGTCGTTGAAATCCAGCCAGCGGATCATGGCGCCGATGTTGAACGCCGCCTGCACCGGGTCGAGCTGGAACTGGGTGCCGGGGACCTTGGCGCCGTTGGGAACGACGGTGCCCGGGACGATGGGGCCCATGAGTTTGGTGCAGGCAGGGTATTCCAAGGCCTCCAGTCCGCAACCCAGGGTGTCCATCAGGCACAGCCGCGCTGTGTCGTAGGCCTCGGCGCTCTTGATCTTGTATTTGGAGACGTAATCGGCGATGTCCAGCAGGACCTGGTCCGGCTTGGGGCGCACGTTGGAAATATGGGACGACATGCTGTTCCTTTAAGTCTGAAGTTTGTTTTGTCGCGACGATGCCCGGGGGTGCAGAGAATAACTCGAAATTGATTTTTACGCCTTCGCGGCCGGTAAAAGTCAGGGGGCCGTTTCAGTATCACCGAAACGGCCCCCGACTCAGGGGACGATGAGGGGAGTGTTCCTCAAATCGCAGTACGCGCCTATTTGCGCTTCTCGATGGGTACGAATTTCAGATCTTCCGGCCCGGTGTAGTTCGCGGTGGGGCGGATGATCTTGCCGTCGATGCGCTGCTCGATCACGTGCGCAGCCCAGCCGCTGGTGCGCGAGATCACGAATATCGGGGTGAACATCGAGGTGGGCACGCCCATCATGTGGTAGCTCACCGCGGAGAACCAGTCCAGGTTGGGGAACATTTTCTTCTCGCGCCACATGACGCTTTCCAGTCGCGCTGCGATATCGAACATTTTCATGTCGTTGCGTGCCTTGGACAGTTTTCGCGCGACCTCCTTGATCACTTCGTTGCGCGGGTCGGCGATGGTGTAGACCGGATGGCCGAAACCGATGACCACCTGTTTGTTAGCAACGCGCTCGACGATGTCTTTCTCCGCCTCGTCCGCGTTCTCGTAGCGCTTCTGCACTTCGAAGGCGACTTCGTTGGCGCCGCCGTGCTTGGGACCGCGCAGTGCGCCGATGCCGCCGCAGATGGCGCTGTACATGTCCGAACCGGTGCCGGCGATCACGCGGCAGGCAAAGGTCGAGGCATTGTATTCGTGCTCGGCGTACAGGATCAGCGAGGTATGCATAGCCTTGCCCCACATATCGGAGGGTTCCTTGCCGTGCAGCAGGTGCAGGAAATGCCCGCCGATGGAATCGTCGTCGGTTTCCACTTCGATGCGCCGGCCGTTATGGCTGTAGTGGTACCAGTAGAGCAGCATCGAGCCGAGCGAGGCCATCAGCTGGTCGGCGATGTCGCGGGCGCCGGGATGGTTGTGATCGTCCTTTTCGGGCAGCACGCCGCCCAGCACCGACACACCGGTGCGCATCACGTCCATGGGATGGGCCGAGGCCGGCACCCACTCGAGCGCCGCCTTGACGTTGGCCGGGATGCCGCGCAGGGACTTGAGTTTGAGCTTGTAGCCGTCCAGTTCCGCCTTCGTGGGGAGCTTGCCGTGTACCAGCAGGTAGGCGATCTCCTCGAATTCGCAGGCGTCTGCGACGTCCAGGATGTCGTAGCCGCGATAGTGCAGGTCGTTGCCCGTGCGGCCGACCGTGCACAGGGCGGTATTGCCCGCGGTGATTCCGGAGAGTGCGACCGATTTCTTGGCTTTCGGCGCGACCGGTGCCGCATCTGTCGTTTTGGCTTGGTTCATTTCTTCTCCTTTGCGAACAGTTGATCCAGTTTGGTTTCGTAGGCGTGATAATCGAGGTAGTCGTACAAATCGTCGCGGGTCTGCATGCGCGCCACCACGTTCTTCTGCGTGCCTTCCCGGCGCACGGTCTGGTACACCTCCAGCGCCGCCTTGTTCATCGCGCGAAACGCCGACAGGGGATAGAGTGCGATGGCGACATCGGCAGAGCGCAGCTCTTCGACCGTAAACAGGGGCGTGGCGCCGAATTCGGTGATATTGGCGAGTATCGGCACTTTGACCGCTGCGGCGAATTGCTTGTACATCGGCAGCTCGGTCATCGCCTCGGGAAAGATGCCGTCGGCACCGGCTTCGGCGCAGGCGACCGCGCGCTCGATCGCCCGGTCCAGGCCTTCGACCGCGAGTGCGTCGGTGCGCGCCATGATGAAGAAATCCGGGTCCGTCCTGGCGTCTACCGCCGCCTTGATGCGATCGACCATTTCCTGTTTGGAAACAAGCTCTTTATTAGGGCGGTGGCCGCAGCGCTTGGCGCCGACCTGGTCCTCGATGTGCATCGCGCCGGCGCCGTATTTGACCAGTGATTTGACCGTGCGCGCGACATTGAAGGCGCTGGAGCCGAAACCCGTGTCGACGTCGACCAGCAGCGGCAGGGCGCAGACATCCGTGATCCGGCGCACATCGGTGAGCACGTCGTCCAGGTTGCTGATGCCGAGGTCGGGCACGCCCAGCGAGCCCGCCGCCACGCCGCCGCCTGAGAGGTAGATCGCCTTGTAGCCGCTGCGTTCGGCCAGCCGCGCGTGATAGGCGTTGATGGCGCCGATCACCTGCAGAGGCTGCTCTTCCTTCATCGCAGCGCGAAACTTCGCGCCTGCTGACATCTGCTTTGCCATATGAGCCTTTCAATGCGTTTTCAAGAACAGGGGACGCCCCGCACCGATCCCGTGCCCCTCGGGTGCGCGGGCCGATCCGTGATTTCCGAAGCGAACCTCGGCAGTCCCGAGCGCAAGAGTCTACGGGGAGCGCCAACTGCGTACTTTAACGCAGGTCAAATGCTAGCGTCTTATCTGTATGACTAATGTCGCCGGGGCGACAGACTGGCGGCGTCCTAGCCGAAAAACGCCTTGTCCGCCTCGGCGGGAATCGCGACGCCGGTGATCTTGGCCTTCTGCAGCACCGCCCAGTAGTAGCGATAGGTGGCGCGGTCATGCAGTTCGCCCGCGTACTGTATCGGACCCCAGTCGGTTTTTTGCGCGGCGAGCAGGATGCCGGCTGCGTCCTGCACTTCGGAGTGGTCGGGCTTCATCGCGTCGACGATGGGCTGAATCTGCGCCGGGTAGATGGACCACATGCGCAGAAAGCCGTACTCGTAGCGCGCGCGCCTGGCGTCCTCGTGTATGACCGCGGTGTCATTCAACTCGAGCGTTACGTTGTGGGCGGGTACCAGACCGTGCGCCAGTGCGGCTGCGACGATCTCCGTCTTGGCGCGCACGATCAGCTTGTGCTCGAACTGCCCGGGGCTGCGCATCACGGCCGCGCCGAGCGCGCCATGGTGGTCGGATACGAAATCCATCAAGCCGAACGCGATCGAGCGCATCCATGGCAGCGCGGCGATGGCCCAGACCTCGCGCAGCGCACCGTGGGTCTCGACGAGGACGTGGACCGGAATTTCGCGCCGTATGCGCTGGTATGCAGCCACGCGCTGGATATAGGCGATCACTTCGGCCACCTGTTTTGCGTTGGTCGCCTTGGGCACGGTAATGTAGGAGAGCAGGTCGCCGGCTTCGCTTACGAGTATGTCCAGGTCCTGCTTCCAATGCGCGTGATCAGGGTCGTGGATGCGCACGCCCGCCATCTTGCTTTCGTTGGCGCGGCTGTTGAGTACACGGGCGACCATTTCCGCGTGATCTTTTTCGCGTCCTGCCTGCGCTCCGTCCTCGCAATCGCAGGTGACATCGAACACCGGGCCGATGCTTTTCTGCAAGGCGAGTGCTTTGAGCATCAGTTTTTCGCTGCCTGCGTAATGCTCGCAGGACGGAATGACAGGGAAGGGCTTCTCGCCCTTGAACAAGGCCGAGCGGGGATGCGCCGGCGTATTCACCGCCGGTGCCCCGGCGGTGCGCTGCGCAATGAAATGATCCGGAAATGCAAGGTGTGATTTCCGGATCCGGCCAGTCGGGCCGCGCTCAGCCCAGCAGGTGCTTCACGCCGTCGCGCTCTTCATGCAGTTCCTTGAGCGTGGCGTCCATGCGTGCGCGGGCGAAGTCGCTGATCTCGATACCTTTGACGATCTGGAAATCGCCGTTCTTGCAGGTCACGGGATGGCCGTAGACCACGCCTTCGGCGATGCCGTAGCTGCCGTCGGAAGGGATGCCCATGGAAACCCAGTCGCCCTCGGGCGTCCCCAACACCCAGTCGCGCATATGATCGATCGCGGCGCTGGCAGCGCTGGCCGCCGAGGAGAGTCCGCGTGCTGCGATGATGGCAGCGCCGCGCTTTTGCACCGTCGGGATCAAGGTGGTCTCCAGCCAGGCCTGATCGTTGATCAGGGGCCAGGCTTTCTTGCCGTCCGCTTCCATCTGGAATACGTCGGGGTACTGGGTGGCGGAATGGTTGCCCCAGACGACTGCCTTGCGCAGGCTCGTGACCGGCTTGCCGGTTTTCGTGCCGATCTGCGAGAGCAGGCGGTTGTGGTCCAGGCGCATCATGCCGGTAAACTGCCGCGGCGACAGGCTGGGCGCGTTTTTCATGGCGATCAGCGCATTGGTGTTGGCGGGGTTGCCGACCACCAGGACTTTGACCTTGCGGCTCGCAACTTTGTCCAGCGCCTTGCCCTGCGGGACGAAAATGGCGCCGTTCGCCTCGAGCAAATCCTTGCGCTCCATGCCGGCTGTGCGCGGCCGGGCGCCGACCAGGATGGCGTAATCGGCGTCCTTGAACGCGACCATGGGATCCGAGGCCGCCACCATGCCCACGAGCAGCGGGAAGGCGCAGTCGTTGAGTTCCATCATCACGCCTGCCAGCGCTTTCTGCGCTTTTTCGTCTGGAATTTCGAGCATCTGCAGGATGACCGGCTGGTCTTTGCCGAGCATGTCGCCAGCGGCGATGCGAAACAAAATGCTGTAACCGATCTGGCCGGCTGCGCCGGTGACTGCGACACGAACGGGTGATTTGGACATTTTTAGGACTCCATTAAATGGTTGGCGGACTGAATTTGAAAGATGGCGGATCGGACGTGTCTGCTGTGACTTGAGACTGATTCGGTTGCTACGCTAGTGTCGCGCTTCAAGAAAAAATGCGGGGCAAAATACTATCCCCGCTTGGCCTCGAAAATACTAGGTTTTATGTTCTTGAGTGTCAACAAAGTTATGGCCGTCGTTTGACGAGGATCAATCTTCTTGCGTCGGCTTCGTTGTCGATGACGCTGTCGCCGATCCGAAGGCGTATGGACGCGTCGGAGTTTTTTGTGCTGAAATGCAGGGATGAACAATCCGGCGCCGACATTCAGCCCTCTGTACCGACAGATCAAGGGCTTGATCATGCAAAGCCTGGTATCCGGAGAGTGGCGCCCGGGAGAGGTGATACCGAGCGAAATGGAACTGGCGGTGCGCTACAAGGTAAGCCAGGGCACGGTACGCAAGGCCATCGACGAACTCTCCGCCGAGAAGCATCTCCTGCGGCGCCAGGGCAAAGGCACGTTCGTCGCGACGCATGACGAGGCGCGTGCGCAGTTCCGTTTTCTGCGCCTGATGCCGGATGTTGGCGAGCAGGAATGGCCGGCCAGTCTGCTCCTCGATTGCAAACGCGGGCGCGCCAGCGCAGAGGTCGCACGCCTGCTCGAGCTAAGCGCGGGCGATGGCGTGGTGATCATCCGGCGCGTGCTCAGTTTCGGGGACGAACCCACGGTATTCGAACAGATCTATCTGCCCGGCACCACGTTCAAAAACCTTAGCGCGGAAATCTTCAACGAATACAAGGGCTCGATGTACAAGTTGTTCGAGACCGAGTTCGGTACCCGCATGATCCGCGCAGAGGAGAAAATACGCGCGATGGCGGCGGACCCGAACGCCGCGGAATTGCTGCGTGTGCCCATGGGCGCACCGTTGTTGTGCGTCGAACGCGTGGCATTCAGCTACGGCGAGAAGCCGGTCGAATTCCGGCGCGGCTTTTATCGGACCGACAAGCATTTCTACAGCAATTCGCTCGGTTAACCGGACCTGATCCGCGGCGGTTGCTGCGAACGCCCGCCTCCCTCGTCTCGTCTCCGGACAGAATTCCCGCCGGTATTGATACATATCAATATTGGCGGCCGATGATCAGCGAGAATCAATACTGCGAATTGGAAAAAGCGCGGGCGGTGATCCGTTTTCCGTCGCTTGCCCGGAGTGAAATTGCGGGCGCGCTGGAAGGAACGGTATCTGCAAATGAACACGGAAGAGCTAAACCGGTTGCGCTGGCAATGCCGCCGCGGCTTGCTGGAACTGGATTTGGTGCTGGAACGATTTTTGGAGAAGTACCCCGACCGACTACAGGGCGAGCACCTGAATTCGTTCAAGGCACTTCTGGCTTATACGGACGACGAGTTGTGGAATCTGGTCCGCGGGCGCGCCGAATGCAGCGACGCGCAGCACGCCGAAGTGATGCAGTGGTTGCGCGGCTGTCGAGACCGTACGGATTCTCAATGAATTTGGACTCTGCAAACCATAGGAGGTCGGACAAATGACACAGTATCTGGACAAGCTGTCGGAAAAGTCTCAATCGCAAAATTCTGGGCAATCGGAGATCAGCCAAATGACGCAACTCAAGACCAAGTTGACGGAAAAGATTCAAGCGCACCGTCCGCGCACCGCCAAGCTTTTGAAGGAATTCGCCGATGTCGTCATCGACAAAGTCGATATAGGGCAGTGCATGGGAGGCGCACGCGACATAAGGTGTCTGGTTACGGATATTTCCTACCTCGATCCGCAGGAAGGCATACGCTTCAGGGGAAAGACCATCCCGGAAACGTTCGCAGCACTCCCCAAGGCGCCGGGCTCAACCTATCCGACCGTCGAGTCATTCTGGTATTTCCTTCTCACCGGCGAGGTGCCGACCCAGGCGCAGGTGGACGAAATTCTCACCGAGTGGAAAACGCGCCAGGACGTTCCAAAATACGTGTTTGACGTGATCCGCGCCCTGCCGCGCGACAGCCACCCGATGGTGATGCTATCCACCGGAATTCTGGCCTTGCAGAAGGATTCCAAGTTTGCCGCCCACTACAATTCTGGCAAATTCAACAAGACGAATGCATGGGAATCCGTGTACGAAGACGCGAGCGATCTCGTCGCGCGCATCCCTGTTATCGCCGCCTTCATTTACAACCTGAAATACCGGGACGACAAGCAGACCGCCATTGATCCCAAACTGGACATGGGCGCCAATTTTGCTCACATGATCGGCCAGAGCGAACAGTATAAAGACGTGGCCCGCATGTACTTCATCCTTCACTCCGATCACGAGTCGGGAAATGTCTCCGCGCATACCACGCACCTCGTGCATTCGGCATTGTCCGATCCGTACTATGCTTACTCTGCGGGGTTGAACGGTCTCGCGGGACCGCTGCACGGCCTCGCCAACCAGGAAGTGCTCAGCTGGACCATGAAGTTCCAGGAGAAGTACTGCAAAGGCGTCGAACCTACCAAGGAACTGATCACCAAGGCGCTCTGGGATACCCTCAATTCCGGACAGGTCATTCCCGGCTATGGTCACGCAGTGCTGCGCAAGACCGACCCGCGCTATATGTCGCAACGCGAATTCTGCCTCAGAACGCCGGGCCTCAAGGATGATCCGCTGTTCAAGCTCGTCTCCATGATCTTCGAAGTCGCGCCGATCGTCCTTGGCGAGCACGGCAAGACCAAGAATCCCTGGCCGAACGTCGACGCGCAATCCGGCGTGATCCAGTGGTACTATGGATTGAAGAACTGGGATTTCTATACCGTTCTTTTCGGCGTGGGACGTGCGCTTGGCTGCATGGCCAATATCACCTGGGACCGCGCGCTGGGTTACGCACTGGAGCGTCCTAAATCTGTTACCACCGACATGCTGGAGAAGTGGGCGGCCGAAGGCGGCAGGAAGTAGGCGCGACCCGGTTTGCGCGTGTTTCAATGGCAGGGACCCGGGCTTCTCTCTGAGTAGAAGTCCCGTCCCGCGCGCAGGCTCACGACGCTGCCGCCTGCATCGTTCGGCGTCGCAGCGTCATGGGCGGGTGTCACCCATGACGGCATGGTCGGTAGGTTCTTCGACGTCTTTGAGAGGGGCTGGGCGGTGACGAAGGGTCGAGCAGATGATTCCTCCCAGGTGGTGCCTGACTTCAAGGAAGGGATCAAGAACGACGTTGCGGAGATCAAGTTTCTCATCCACGATCTCCGCGTCGAGGGCTTCTTCAACGAAATCCTGCACTACCACGTCACCCTGAACACCGACCTCGAGATCTACAATATCGAGCAGGCGCAGGTTCTGCATTGGGCGGATGTTCAGGAGCTGAAGTCCAAGCTCAGCGCACTTCGCCGGGTGTTCCAGGATTACTCGAACGCGGTAAAGAGTTTCTCTCCCGACCGGACGGTACTGCTCCTCGGGCGTCGCTATGTAGATATCATCCACGAAGCCTGCCATCTCATCCTCAGTCCGCTGTGGGGGCGTTCGGACCAGGTGCTCACGTTCCTGCCCGAAGATGCGCGCTCCGTGCGCTCGCGGCGCCATTACCGCAACTGCATCAGCTGGCTCTACGGCGTGCATTTGCGCATCGCGGCGTTTCGAGCGGAGTCGATCGATCCGGGCTTAAAGGAGGAATTCGATGTCGCCGACGACATCCGCGATTTCACGCAGGACGTCGTCCGTGGCTATGTGGTAGAGAAATCCGATGCGCGGGTGGAACTGCAACTCGGGAGGCTGGATTCGGCGGTCGTCGTCGGCCGACGCCCCCGCTTCCGCCGCATGTACTTCAATCTGGTCAGGAATGCGGTCGATGCCATGAAGGGGCGCAGGGCGGGGGTGGTCCGCGTCAGCGTCGTTGTGGAAGGCGACCGCGCCGCGCTGCACGTGAGTGACGACGGCGTGGGCATGCCCGCCGAAAAGATCCAGCAGCTGCTCGCCGATCGTCAGACCCTGGATGGCGAAGTCCACTCGCTCGGGTTCGTGTTTGTACGTCAGACGCTCGCCGAGTTCGGCGGCGAAATGGCCGTGGAAAGCACGATAGGCAAGGGCACGACCATCACACTGCGCCTGCCTTACCTGAAGGACAAGATTCTGGTGCATGATCCCGCGTACCAGAGCAAGTACCGGCTGCCGGAGAAATACCGCACGCTGCCGGTGGAGCCCGACGCGGCGCAAAAGTCGTCGGCTGGGGCGACGACGGCAGCCGCGCCCGATGCGGCGCCGGTCCCGAAGCAGGAGGCGGCCGCCGGCGCGAGCACTGCCGGGGAGCGCGCGTTCGGCAGGCTGCTTTTTGAAGCCTACCGGAAATCCAGAGCCCAGTTCCCCGGGTGCATCTTCGCCATGGCTGTCACGGAGGGCAACCGGGTCGAGATGTTTACGCACAAACCTTATGAGCGCGACTTCAACATTTCGCACGAAGACCTCTCGCCGACCTATTACCAGGCGACCTATCGCGGGCGTATCGAGGAGGATGAGCTGAAGGCGCCCGTGGTGATCCTCAAGCCGCCCCAAACAATAGGGGAGTACTTCGACTTCAAGGACGTGGACGAAGCGGACCGCGCGCCCGATCGGTTCGCGCAAATGGTCCGCGACGAAGGCATCCGAATTGCGCGCAAGCTCATCGCAACGGGCCTCGATGCGAAAATCGGGGTTACGCTTGGTAGCGCGAGCCAGTTCTTTCCCGCGTCCCCCGAATTCCACGGGACCGAGCCGTTTCCGCTAGAGTTGCTGGCCCGTCAGAAGCTGTCCGCCGGGGAGGGCTGACCGCTTAGAACCGCGCTCGGTGCGTGCCGCTGCGCCGCGGACGACGCTTTCACGCAGACACTGCAACCGGCCGAGTACCCGGTTCGATTATACTTGCGCGTGTTTGAGCCGGCTTGCGCACGCCCTGGGCGCACGAAATCGCTGCGCGCCGGGGTTTTGGTGGCGAACACGCAGCGATCGAAATCGTCCCGGTAATGATCGCGGCTAATTCATTGACACAAAGGAGATGCTGATGGAGCCTAAAGGTAAAGCTACGCTAAGCTACGGCGAAGGCAAATCGATCGAATTCCCCGTGTTTGGCGGCACTGTCGGCCCCGACGTCATCGACATTCGCGCGCTCTACGGCAAGACGGGCATGTTCACCTATGACACCGGATTCATGTCGACGGCGGCATGCAGTTCGAAAATCACCTACATCGATGGCGACAAGGGTGAACTGATGTATCGCGGCTACCCGATCGAACAGATCGCGGCCCATTGCGACTTTCTGGAAACCTGCTATCTGCTGCTCTACGGCGAGCTTCCGAACAAGACGCAAAGAGAAGAATTCGACAACCTGGTGACGCATCACACCATGGTGAACGAGCAGATGCAATTCTTCCTGCGCGGCTTCCGGCGGGACGCGCACCCGATGGCGGTGCTGACCGGGATGGTAGGCGGCATGTCGGCGTTCTATCACGATTCGCTCGACATCAACGATGCGAAACACCGCGACATCTCGGCACACCGGCTGATCGCGAAGATGCCGACTCTGGTCGCGATGTCGTACAAGTACTCGATGGGACAACCGTACCTGTATCCGCGCAACGATTTGTCCTACACCGCCAATTTTCTGCGCATGATGTTCGGCACGCCGTGTGAGGAATACAAGCCCAATGATGTCGTGGTGCGCGCGCTGGACCGCATATTCATTCTGCATGCCGATCATGAGCAGAACGCCTCGACCTCGACGGTGCGGCTGTGCGGATCGTCGGGAACGAACCCGTTTGCGGCAATCGCGGCCGGCGTCGCCTGCCTGTGGGGGCCGGCGCACGGCGGCGCGAACGAGGCCTGCCTGAACATGCTGCAGGAACTCCAGGCGCAGGGCGGCGAGGCGAAACTGGGCGAATTCGTGGCCAGGGCGAAGGATCCGAACTCCGGGACGCGCCTGATGGGCTTCGGACATCGCGTCTACAAGAACTACGATCCGCGCGCCAAGCTGATGCGGGAAACCTGCTACGAGGTCCTGAACGAACTGGGGCTGGAGAAAGATCCCTTGTTCAAGCTGGCCATGTCGCTGGAGAAAGTGGCGCTCGAAGACGAATATTTCGTCAAGCGCAAGCTCTACCCGAACGTCGATTACTATTCCGGCATCGTGCAAAAGGCGCTGGGCATTCCGGTGTCGATGTTTACGGGCATATTCTCGCTCGCGCGCACCGTGGGCTGGATCGCGCAGTGGCAGGAGATGATCACCGATCCGGAATACAAGATCGGCCGGCCGCGCCAGCTCTATAACGGCCCGGCAAGACGCGACATTACGCCTATCGACAAACGCTGAGAAGACTGAGAAGATAGTCCCCGCCGCAAAGGCCACGGAAGGGAGGCCGGACTAGCCGGTTCTCCTCCCGTGGCCTTCGTGTCTTTGCTGATTTCCGATTCACGCCAATTGCGACGCGAGCCGCCAATATGCTGAAACTGTTTCAGAGCAATTCCCACCTGTTCGGGGGCAACGCCCCCTACGTCGAAGACTTGTACGAGTCCTATCTCGATAATCCGGGGTCGGTCCCGGAGCAGTGGCGGGTGTATTTCGATCAGATGCAACTCGTGGCAGGTGCGGGTAAAGGCGCCGAGGACCGCGACGTGGCGCACGCGCCCATCGTCGAATCCTTCGCCCAGCGCGCCAAACAGGGCACGCTGCGACCGGGGGCGACGCAGACCGACCTGACTATTGCGCGCAAACAGGTCTATGTGCAGCAGCTGATCGCCGCCTACCGGAACCTGGGCTCGCGCTGGGCGCAGCTCGACCCGCTCAAGCGGCAGGGGCGTCCGCAGATTCCTGAACTGGAGCCCACGTTCTACGATCTGGCCGAGACCGACATGGACATGCCGTTCGACGCCGCCAGCCTGTACTTCAGCCAGGAGCGCATGACCCTGCGCGAGATCATCAAGGGCTTGCGCGAAACTTATTGCAGCACGATCGGCATCGAATACATGTACATCACGGACCCGACGCAGAAGCGCTGGGTGCAGCAGCGATTCGAGTCGATCCGTTCAGTGCCCACGTTTTCGGCCGATACGAAAAAGCACATCCTCGACCGGCTGACCGCGGCCGAGACCCTGGAGAAGTACCTGCACACCCGCTATGTCGGACAGAAGCGTTTTTCGCTGGAAGGCGGGGAAAGCCTCATCCCCTGCGTGGACGAACTGGTACAGCGCTGCGGCAGCCAGGGGGTGCAGGAAATCGTCATCGGTATGGCGCACCGCGGCCGCCTCAACGTTCTGGTCAACGTTCTCGGAAAAATGCCCAAGGACCTGTTCGCCGAGTTCGAGGGTGTCCACGCGGACGACCTGCATTCGGGCGACGTCAAATACCACAAGGGCTTCTCTTCCGACGTGTCTACGCCGGGCGGGCCGGTGCACCTGTCGCTTGCGTTCAATCCGTCCCACCTGGAAATTGCGAATCCGGTGGTGGAGGGCTCCGTGCGGGCGCGCCAGCGCCGTCGCGAAGACAAGGACGGGACCCAGGTGATGTCCATCCTGCTGCACGGCGATGCCGCCTTCGCCGGTCAGGGCGTGGTGATGGAGACGCTCAACCTGGCAAACACGCGCGGCTACGGCACCGGCGGCACGGTGCATGTGGTGATCAACAATCAGATCGGTTTCACCACTTCCGACCCCCGCGATTCGCGCTCGACCCTGTATTGCACCGACGTGGCCAAAATGGTGGAGGCGCCGATTTTTCACGTCAACGGCGACGACCCCGAAGCGGTGGTGCTGGTGACGCAGCTTGCACTCGACTATCGCATGGAGTTCCATCGCGACGTGGTGGTGGACATCGTGTGCTTTCGCAAGCTCGGGCACAACGAGCAGGACACGCCGTCGGTCACCCAGCCGCTTATGTACAAGAGAATCGCCGCGCACCCCGGCACGCGCAAACTCTACGCCGACAAGCTGACGGCGCAGGGCGTGGTCACGGAGACCGAACCCGAGGAACTGATCAAGAGCATGCGCGCCGCGCTGGATGCGGGACAGCACAGCGTCGATCCGGTGATTTCCAATTTCAAGAGCAAGTATGCGGTGGACTGGATGCCGTTTCTGGACCGCAAATGGACGGATGCGGCGGATACCGCGGTTCCCATGCCCGAACTGCAGCGCATGGCGCAGCGCATTACGGACATCCCGGCCGATTTCAAACTGCACCCGCTGGTGGAGAAAGTGGTCGCCGACCGCAAAGCGATGGGCGAGGGCCGCTTGCCGGTCGATTGGGGTATGGCCGAGCACCTCGCCTATGCGTCGCTCGTGGCGAGCGGCTATGCGGTGCGCCTGTCGGGCCAGGATTCCGGCCGCGGCACTTTCGTCCACCGCCATGCCGTGTTTCACGATCAGAATCGGGAAAAGTGGGATTCGGGCACATTCGTTCCGCTGCAGCACATTTCCGACAAGCAGGCGCCGTTCACGGTGATCGATTCTGTCCTCTCGGAGGAGGCGGTGCTGGGTTTCGAGTACGGCTATTCCACCGCCGAGCCCAATGAACTGGTCATCTGGGAAGCGCAGTTCGGCGACTTCGCCAACGGCGCGCAGGTCGTGATTGACCAGTTCATCTCGTCGGGAGAAGCCAAATGGAACCGCGTCTCGGGCCTGGTCATGATGCTGCCGCACGGATACGAGGGCCAGGGGCCGGAGCATTCCTCGGCCAGACTGGAGCGTTATCTGCAGCTATGCGCCGAGCACAATATGCAGGTGGTCGTGCCTTCGAACTCGGCGCAGATGTTCCACCTGCTGCGGCGGCAGATGATCCGGCTGTTCCGCAAGCCGCTGATCATCATGACGCCCAAATCGCTGCTGCGGAACAAAGAGGCGATGTCGCCGCTGTCCGAATTTGCCAAAGGACAGTTTCATCCCGTCCTCGGCGAGGTCGAGCAGGTCGATCCGGAGTCGGTGAAGCGCATTATCTGCTGCAGCGGAAAGGTCTATTTCGATCTGGTGGCGGCGCGGCGCGAGCGCGACATCAAGGGCACCGCGATCATCCGCGTCGCGCAGCTTTATCCGTTTCCGCACAAGTCGTTCGCCGCGGAAATGAAGCGCTACCCGAATGCGACCCAGGTGGTGTGGTGCCAGGAAGAACCGCAGAATCAGGGCGCCTGGTACCAGACGCGGCACTATTTCATCGAGAATATGCGCGACGATCAGAAACTGATTTATGCCGGGCGGCCGTCTTCGGCTGCGCCTGCGGTGGGCTATTACGCCAAGCACCAGGAACAGCAGAAGGCGCTGGTAGCAGCGGCATTCGGCAAATTCAAGGGGCCGGGCTCATCCAAGTAGGGACTGCGGCGACGCAAACTCTGCGTCCGGCAGTTTTGTGTAGTATCTTGAAATTCGGCGCGGAAGCAGGCGCCGGGCAGCAAAGATTGGATCTGTTTGCACTCAGCACGTCTCATGCGTTGAGAGCAGACAGACCCTGTTAGCCGGGCGCGATGCGCGCACCTGTTTTTGCGGTACGCCGCCTAAGGGATACCCGACGGCGGCGAAAAAACTGAACGGAGCCGTCATGTTAGTCGAAGTGAAAGTACCACAGCTTTCCGAGTCTGTGGCCGAGGCAACGCTGCTCAGCTGGCACAAGAAGGTGGGCGACGCTGTCGCCCGCGACGAAAACCTCATCGATGTCGAGACCGACAAGGTGGTGCTGGAGCTTCCGGCGCCCGCGGCCGGGGTGATTACCCAGATTGTCAAAGGCGATGGCGGTACCGTGACATCAGGCGAGATCATCGCCGTGATCGATACCGCGGCAGACTCGGCCGCGGCGGTGGCCAAGGCGGCCGAGCGGCCCGCGCCTCCGGTGGAGCAGGCGGGCAAACAACTCACGGAACAGAGCAATCTGATGCCGGCCGCGCGCAAAATGGTCGAGGACCACAAGCTCGACGCCAAGTCCATCGCCGGCAGCGGCCGCGATGGCCGCGTGACCAAGTCGGACGTGCTCGCACACATGGAGGGCGCTGCGGCCAAACCCGCGCCGGCGGCGCCCGCGGCCGCCGTTCCCGCGTCCGCGAAGGCCGCGCTACCCGGTGTGCAGGCGCCGATCAATGTCGAAAAATTGCTCTCCGGCCGGCCGGAACAGCGCGTGCCGATGTCGCGCTTGCGCGCGCGTGTGGCGGAGCGCCTGCTCCAGTCGCAGGCCAGCGCGGCGATTCTTACCACATTCAACGAAGTCAACATGCAGCCGGTGCTGGACCTGCGCGCGAAACACAAGGACAAATTCGAGAAAGAGCACGGCGTGAAACTCGGCTTCATGTCGTTTTTCGTCAAGGCCGCGGTCTACGCATTGAAAAAATATCCGATCGTGAACGCCTCGGTCGACGGCAATGAAATCGTTTATCACGGCTACTTCGATGTCGGTGTCGCGGTGGGCAGCCCGCGGGGGCTGGTGGTGCCGGTGCTGCGCGATGCCGACCAGATGAGTTTTGCGCAAATCGAGAAGACCATCGCGGACCTGGGCAAGCGCGCCGGCGAGGGCAAGCTGTCCATGGAGGAGCTCACCGGCGGCACGTTTTCCATTTCGAACGGCGGCGTGTTCGGCTCGATGCTCTCCACGCCCATCATCAACCCGCCGCAGTCCGCCATCCTCGGCATCCATGCGACCAAGGAGCGGGCGGTGGTCGAGGACGGACAGATCGTCGTTCGGCCGATGAATTATTTCGCGCTTTCCTATGATCACCGCATCATCGACGGCCGTGAAGCGGTGCTGTCGCTGGTCGCGATCAAGGAGGCGCTGGAAGACCCGATGCGCCTGCTGCTCGAGCTCTAAGCCGCCGGGTGGCTGATCAGGGAACCAAGGAAAACAAGGCCTCAAACATGCTCAAATCCTTCGAAGTCGTAGTCATCGGTGCCGGGCCGGCCGGCTATGTCGCGGCGATCCGCTGCGCCCAACTCGGGTTTTCCACGGCGGTCATCGACGAATGGAAAAACGAGAAAGGCGAGGCCAAGCTCGGCGGCACCTGTCTCAATGTCGGTTGCATTCCGTCCAAGGCGCTGCTCGAATCCTCGGAAAACTACGAGCGCGTTGCCTACAAATTCGGCAATCACGGGATCTCGGTCACAGGCGCCAAAATCGATGTGGCCAAAATGCAGGCACGCAAAGAGAAAATCGTGTCCCAGCTTACCGGCGGCATCGAGATGCTGTTCAAGAAAAACAAGATCACCTGGCTGAAAGGCCACGGCAAGTTCACCGGCGGCGGCGAAAAATACACTATTGAAGTCGCCGACGGCGGTTCTGCCGAGATCGTCGAGGCGAACCACGTCATCATCGCCACCGGCTCCACTGCGCGCCATCTGCCTGGAATCGAAGTGGACAACGAGGCGATCTGCGACAACATCGGCGCACTTGCACTGAACGCGGTGCCGGACAAACTGGGCGTGATCGGCGCAGGCGTGATCGGCTTGGAACTGGGCAGCGTCTGGCGGCGCCTGGGGGCCAAGGTCACGATACTTGAAGCACTGCCCAATTTTCTGGCCGCTGCGGACGACGCGGTTTCGAAGGAGGCGTGGAAGATTTTTTCCAAGGAACAGGGTCTGGAAATCAAGCTTGGTGTAAAGATCGGCAAGGTCGGCCGCGGCAAGCGCGGCTTGACGGTCGAATACGAAAGCAGCGAGGGCAAGCAGGTGCTGGACTGCAACAAGCTGGTGGTGTCGGTCGGGCGCGTGCCCAATACGAAGGACCTGGGCGCCGCGACGGTCGGGCTGAAGATAGACGAGCGCGGCTTGATCGAGGTCGACGAGCATTGCCGCACCAGCCTGCCCCATGTGTATGCCGTCGGGGACGTGGTGCGCGGACCGATGCTCGCGCACAAGGGCATGGACGAAGGCGTGATGGTGGCCGAGCGCATCGCCGGTCAGGCGGGCCAGGTCAATCTGGAAACGATACCGTGGGTAATCTACACCGCTCCCGAAATCGCCTGGGTGGGAAAATCCGAGCAGCAGCTGAAAGCGGAAGGCGTGGCCTACCGTTGCGGTCAGGTGCCGTTTTCGCACAACGGCCGCGCAATGGGGCAGGACGAGACCACCGGTTTCGTCAAGATACTCGCCGATGCGATAACCGATCGCGTCCTCGGCGTTCACATCATCGGCGCGCACGCCTCGGAGATGATCGCCGAAGCCGTAATGGCTCTGGAATTCGGCGCCAGTTCGGAAGATATCGCGCGCATCTGCCACGCGCATCCTTCGCTGTCCGAAGTGGTGCATGAGGCCGCTCTGGCGGTGGACAAGCGCGCCGTGCACATGTAGGTCGCGTGCCAGGGTCGGGATTCAGTATTCAACGCATACAAATTTAAGGGCGTATCAGCATGGAAAAATTCAAAGCCTATCGCATCGATGAAGTGGAGAAAAAGACGGTCGCCGGGTTCGTCGACATGACGCGCGACGAATTGGACCCGGGCGAGGTGGTGGTGCGCGTCGCTTTTTCCGGAGTCAATTACAAGGACGCGCTTGCCGCGACCGGGGCGGGCAAGGTAATTCGCCGCTACCCCTGCGTAGGCGGCATCGATCTTTCCGGGACGGTGGTCGAATCGAGCGATGCGCGCTTCAAGAAAGGCGATGCCGTGATCGCGACCAGCTACGATATCGGCGTGGCGCACCACGGCGGCTACGCGGAATATGCGCGCGTGCCGGCGGACTGGGTCGTGCCGATGCCGCGCGGCCTGAACCTGTTCGAGTCGATGGCCCTGGGCACCGCGGGCTATACGGCGGCGCTGGGCGTGGTGCGCATGGAGGTGAACGGTCTTGCGCCGGCAAACGGGCCGGTGATCGTATCGGGCGCCAGCGGCGGGGTCGGTTCGATCGCCATCGACATTCTCGCCGGGTTGGGCTACCAGGTCGTGGCATTGACGGGCAAGGAAAGCGAGACCGATTACCTCAAAGGCCTGGGTGCAAAGGAAGTGAAGCTGCGCCAGAGCCTGGACCTGAGCAAGATAAGGCCGCTGGACAAGGCTCTGTGGGCGGGTGCGGTGGACAACCTGGGCGGCGACGTTCTTGCATGGATTGCGAGCGGCATGGCCCAGGGCGGTACCATCGCCAGCATCGGACTCGCGGCGAGCCCCACGCTCAACACCACGGTGCTGCCTTTCATCCTGCGCGGAGCGAGCCTGCTTGGCATCGACTCGGGCTACACGCCCATGCCCTTGCGTCAGCAGGTATGGCAGCGCCTCGCCACCGATATGAAGCCCAGGCACCTCGCCGGCATGACGCGCACCGTTGCCTTCGACCAGTTGCCGGGTGTGTTCGACGATTTCATCAAAGGCAAGGCCAAGGGTCGCATTGTGGTGGATCTGGCCGCATAGCCATTGCGCTTCAAGCATACAGAATCAAGAGCAATGAGGAGGAGGAGATGAGCATCTACCGGGAGTTCCATCAACGCTCGATCAGTGATCCCGAGGGTTTCTGGGGTGAACAGGCGGGCATGATCGACTGGCACAAACCGTTCGGCAAGGTGCTGGATTACAGCCGTCCTCCCTTCGCCAAGTGGTTCGTGGGAGGCGAGACCAATCTTTGCTACAACGCAGTCGATCGCCACCTTAAAGACCGGCCGGATCAGAACGCGCTGATTTTCATCTCAACCGAAACCGACGTCGAGCAGACCTACAGCTTTCGCGAATTGCATGCCGAAGTGAATCGCTGCGCCGCCGCAATGCAAAGTCTGGGCGTGGGCAAGGGCGATCGCGTGCTCATCTACATGCCGATGATCGCGGAAGCCTGTTTTGCGATCCTCGCCTGCGCCCGCATCGGCGCCATCCACTCCGTGGTGTTCGGCGGCTTCGCCTCGCACAGCCTGGCGAGCCGCATCGACGACGCCACACCCAAGCTCATCATCAGCGCCGATGCCGGTTCGCGCGTCGGCAAAGTCGTCCCCTACAAGCCGTTGCTCGACGAGGCGATCCGTCTGTCGAAGTTCCCGCCGCAGAAAGTGATCCTGGTGAACCGCGGTCTGGTGCCGGACATGACGCGCGTCCCGGGACGCGACCTCGACTGGGCGGAACTGCGCGCGCAGCACATGGACGCGCAGGTCCCCTGTGTCTGGCTCGAATCGAACGAGCCCTCATACATTCTGTACACCTCCGGCACGACCGGAAAGCCCAAAGGGGTTCAGCGCGATGTCGGCGGACACGCGGTCGCGCTCGCTGCATCGATGAAACACATCTACTGCGGCAATGCGGGCGAGACCTATTTTTCAACCTCCGACATCGGCTGGGTGGTCGGACACTCCTACATCATCTACGGTCCGTTGATCGCAGGCATGGCGACCATCATGTACGAAGGAACCCCGGTGCGTCCGGACGGCGGCATCCTGTGGAAGATCGTCGAAAAGTACAAGGTTGCGGTGATGTTTTCCGCGCCCACCGCGATCCGCGTGCTCAAGAAGCAGGACCCCGCATTCCTGAAGAAATACGATCTGTCCACGCTCAAATTTCTGTTTCTCGCCGGCGAGCCGCTGGACCAGCCGACTGCGCAGTGGATTTCGGAGGGACTGGGGCGGCCCATCGTCGACAATTACTGGCAGACGGAAACCGGCTGGCCGATCCTCGCCAATCCGATGGGCGTGGAAGACATACCGCGCAAGTTCGGCAGCCCCGGTTTTCCGATGTACGGCTATAACCTGAAGTTGCTGCACGAGGCGACCGGCGAGGAAGTGGGCACGGACGAGAAAGGCGTGGTCGCGATCCTGCCGCCGCTGCCGCCGGGATGCATGAGCACTGTGTGGGGCGACGACGAGCGTTTCGTCAAGACCTATTTCGAAACCATACCCGACAAGCTGGCTTACTCGACCTTCGACTGGGGCATACGCGACAAGGACGGTTATTACTTCATACTCGGCCGCACCGACGACGTGATCAACGTCGCCGGACACCGCCTGGGTACGCGCGAGATAGAGGAGGCCATCAGTTCGCATCCGGCGATCGCGGAGGTGGCGGTGATCGGCGTGGCCGACCAGCTTAAGGGACAGGTGCCGATCGCGTTTGCCGTACTCAAGGATCCGGGCCAGATCGCGAGCAGCGAAGGGCGCATGAAGCTCGAGGGCGAGGTGATGAAGACGGTGGACCAGCAACTCGGCGCCATCGGCCGGCCGGCGCGGGTGCATTTCGTGACCCTGCTGCCCAAGACCCGCTCCGGCAAGGTACTGCGCCGTTCCATCCAGGCGATTTGTGAAGGGCGCGACCCGGGCGATCTCACCACCATCGAGGACCAAAGCGCGCTGCAGCAGGTGCGCGACGCAATGACGGTAAAGTAATCATGAAAAGCAAACCCAGCCTGACTCTGGATGACTGCAAGAAGATGTCGACAGCCTGCGAGGCCGAAGCGCTGCGCAACGGATGGAATGTCGCCATCGCCATACTCGATGACGGCGGGCACCTGCTGCTGTTGTTGCGCATGGACGGGGCGTCGCCCGCCAACGCGGAGAACGCCGTTCAGAAAGGGCGCAGCGCGGCAGTGTCGCGCCGCTCGACCAAAGTCTGGGAGGACCGCATTGCCGCTGGCCGGCTGTCGACGCTGAGCATGCCGATCATGTCCGTGCAGGGCGGCATTCCGCTGGTACATCAAGGCGAATGCGTAGGCGGCATTGGCGTCTCCGGCGTGCAGTCGCCACAGGACGAGCAGATTGCCCTAGCGGGCGCGGCAGCGCTCGCTTCGTAACATCGGTCGGGCGCGGCAGCGCTCGCTTCGTAACATCGGTCGGGCGCGGCAGCGCTCGCTTCGTAACATCGGTCTGGAGCGGCAGCGCTCGCTTCGTAACATCGCCCCGACGCCGCAAGGAGCAGATCGTGTCACCGCTACAAATTCAAGACATCGCAGGGGAGTTGCTGCAGGCACATGATCAGGGCCGGCTGATTGCCTCGATTGTCGCGCGCAATCCGGATTTCGATCTGGACGCCGCCTATCAGGTCGCGGCGGAACTGATGCGGCAACGTCGTGGCCGAGGCAGCCAGCCGGTCGGGCGCAAGATCGGATTCACCAACCGTACGATCTGGGCGCTGTATGGCGTGGACGCGCCGATGTGGGCGCATGTCTATAACGATACCCTGAGCGTCGCGCGCGAAGGAAAAGCCTTGGTTTCGCTGGCCGGCACGGTGTCCCCGCGCATGGAGCCGGAAATCGCCTTCAAGCTGCGCGCACCGGTCCCGGTGGGATGCAAGGACGCGGAACAACTGCTGCGTTCAGTCGAATGGGTTGCGCATGGCGTCGAGATCGTGCACAGCCATTTTGACTGGAAGTTCAAGCTTGCAGACGCCGCCGCCGACTGGGCCTGTCATGCGCATCTTGTGATCGGTGACCCGCAGCCGATCGGGGAGCAGGATATCCGGGCGCTGTCGCGGGCGCTCCCGCTGGTCAAAGTCAAGCTGCTCAAAAACGGCGTCGAGCAACAAGAAGGTGTCGGTGCCAATGTGCTCGGCAGCCCGGCGTACGCGCTCGGATTTCTCGCCGACCTGCTCGCGCAGCAGGCGTTCATGCAGCCTCTCGCGGCAGGCGAAATCATCACCACCGGCACCCTCACCGACGCGCTGCCCGTGAAACCGGGCGAAACCTGGTCCACCGAAATAGAGGGCCTGCCGCTGCAGAATCTGACCATCTCCTATACGGACTGAAGCCCGATGATCGGGCTGTTGCAGCGCGTCTCCCGGGCCAAGGTCGAAGTCGACGGCGCAGGCGTCGGTGCGATCGGCGCGGGCCTGCTGGTGCTGGTTTGCGCCGAGCGTGGCGACACTGAAGCCGAAGCCGACCGCCTGCTCGAGCGCGTGCTGGGATACCGGGTATTCGGCGACGCAGATGGGAAGATGAACCTCAGCCTGCGCGATGTACACGGTGGTCTGCTGCTGGTGCCGCAATTTACGCTTGCGGCGGACACCCACAAGGGCATGCGCCCGAGCTTTACACCTGCCGCACCGCCGGCGGACGGCGAGAGGCTGTTCGACTATTTCGCCGGCCGCGCGCGCGCGGCGCACGCTGCGGTGGAAACCGGACGCTTTGGCGCACATATGCAAGTGAGCCTCACCAACGATGGTCCGGTGACCATCTGGTTGCGCGTGGCGCCCGGCGAGCCAAACTGAGAGGGGCGGAACCATGGACAATGTCCGCATCGAACGCGACAGCTTCGGCCCGATAGAAGTGCCCGCGGAACACCTGTGGGGTGCACAGACGCAGCGCTCGCTGGCGCATTTCCGCATATCCGGCGAGCGCATGCCGCGCGAATTCCTGCTGGCGCTGGCGCTGGTCAAGCGCGCCTGCGCGACAGTGAACGCGGAACTGGGCGCGCTCGCTACGACCAAGGCCGAAGCCATCGTGGCCGCAGCGGACGAAGTGCTCGCGGGCAGGTGGGACGGCGAGTTCCCGCTGGTGGTGTGGCAGACGGGCTCGGGCACGCAGACCAATATGAACATGAACGAGGTACTGGCGAACCGCGCCTCGGAACTGATGGGCGGCGAGCGCGGCGCGGCGCGCCTGGTGCATCCCAACGACGAGGTCAATCGCGGACAGTCCTCCAACGACGTGTTTCCCACGGCCATGAGCGTGGCCGCAGTACAGGCAATCAGCGCGACGCTGGCGCCGGCACTGCACCGCCTGCGCGACACGCTGGCGGGGAAATCGGCCGCCTTTGCGGACATCGTCAAGATCGGGCGCACCCATCTGCAGGATGCGACGCCGCTGACCTTGGGGCAGGAGTTCTCGGGCTATGCGGCCCAGCTCGAACACGGCATCGCGCACCTGCAGGCCGCATTGCCGCATCTGTGCGAGCTTGCGCTCGGGGGCACCGCGGTCGGCACCGGCATGAACGCGCATCCGGAGTTCGGCCGGCGCGTGGCGCAGGAACTGGCGCGGTGCACCGGGCTGCCGTTCGTCACTGCCGGCAACAAGTTCGAGGCGCTGGCCGCACATGACGCCCTGGTGCATGCGCACGGGGCATTCAAGACCATCGCCGCGTCACTCAACAAGATCGCCAACGACCTGCGCTGGCTCGCCTCCGGTCCGCGCTGCGGCATCGGCGAGCTGTCGCTGCCCGAGAACGAACCGGGCAGCTCTATCATGCCGGGCAAGGTCAATCCGACGCAGGCCGAGGCGCTCACCATGCTGTGTGCCCAGGTCATGGGCAACGACGTTGCGATCAACATCGGCGGCGCCTCGGGCAACTTCGAACTGAATGTGTTCAAGCCGCTCATCATTCACAATTTCCTGCAAAGCGCGCGCCTGCTGGCCGACGGCGCAGCGAGTTTCGACACACATTGCGCCGCCGGCATTGAACCGAGGCGCGAGCGCATTGCCGCGCTGCTGGAGCATTCGCTGATGCTGGTGACCGCGCTGAATCCGCATATCGGCTACGACAAGGCGGCCGAAATCGCAAAGAAGGCGCATCGGGAAGGCACGAGTCTGAAGCAGGCGGCGCTCGCGCTGGGTCATGTCACGGCGGAGCAGTTCGACGCATGGGTGCGGCCGGAAAACATGACCGGAGAGAAATAGGCCGGCAACTTGCTACAATAACGACCTATGATCCATACCCCGCCAAAGACCAAACCGGAACCCGGCCCGGAATACCTGCAGAGCACGCGCTTCATCGATTCGGCCAGCGATGCCGTGCGCCGCTACGCGGAGCAGGTGGCAGGCGCAGAATCTAGCGACATCGATCGTGCGATCAAGCTCTATTACGCGGTACGTGACGGCATACGCTACGATCCGTTTTCCATGCGGCTCGAACCGGGTATATACGTTGCAAGCAATGTGCTTACCGCAAAATCGGCGTATTGCATTCCCAAGGCGATCCTGCTTGCGGCCGCCGCGCGGGCCCTGGGCATCCCCTGCGCCATCGGCCTGTCCGACGTGGTCAATCACCTGACTACGGAAAAACTCAAGGCCTTGATGGGCGGCACCACCTATTTCATGCACCACGGCTATGCGGTGCTTTATCTCGAGGGCGAGTGGGTAAAGGCGGCGCCGGCCTTCAACATCGAGCTGTGCACGCGCTTCGGCGTGCTGCCCACCGAATTCGACGGCCGTTCCGACGCCATATTCCAGCCCTATGACGCGAAGCAGCGGCGGCACATGGAGTATGTCAAGGACCACGGGATCTGGTCGGATTTTCCCTACGACAGGGTGGAGACGGACTTTCGCGCGTTCTACCCGATCAGTGCTTTCAACGTGGGCGACACAGAGGAAAAATTCGAAGACGGCGTGCGTGTGCTTTAGCGCCGGCTGAGCCTGAGCATGCAGCAGCCGTTACCGCCGTTTCCTCCGGCATCCGAGCAGAAGGACCTGACACTGAGCGTCGCGCAGGTAATGCTGCAGGGCTTCAACAAGCACTACCGGATTTTTCGCGAGGCCTGCCAGGCGGCCAAGCGTCATTTCGAAACCGGCAACTGGCCAGCCGTGCAGAAGGCGTCGCGCGAACGCATCGATTTCTACGACAAGCGCGTAATGGAGGCGGTCGAGCACATCGAACGCGGATTTTTGCCTGAATCGCGCGATGACGCCGCGTGGCAGAAAATCAAGCTGCACTACATCGGCCTGCTGACCTATCACAAGCAGCCCGAATGTGCGGAGACCTTCTTCAACTCGGTGTGCTGCAAGATCCTGCATCGGACCTATTTCAACAACAATTTCATTTTCGTGCGCCCGGCGGTATCGACCGAGCATATCGATTCGGATCCTCCGTCGTATCGCTCCTACTACCCGGGAAAATACGGCTTTCGCCCGACCGTGGCGCGCATGCTGCGGGACATCGGGCTGCAGCGCCCCTTCGCCGATCTGCGCCGCGATCTGCGCTGCGTGCTGCGCATGTGGCGCGATATGCTGCCGCGGCCGCTGCACCTTGAGGCGAATCACCAGATTCAGATCCTGTCGTCGCTGTTCTACCGCAACAAGGGCGCCTACCTCGTAGGCAAGATGATCAACGGCAATCAGGATTTTCCCTTCGTCATTCCGGTTCTCAACAACGCCGAGGGCAAGCTGTACCTGGACACGGTGCTGCTCGAGCGCCGTCAACTCGATATCTTTTTCAGCACCAACCGCGCCTACTTCCTGGTGGACATGGAAGTGCCTTCGGCGTACGTGCATTTTCTCCAGGGGATGCTGCCGTACAAGCCGCAGTGGGAAATCTACACCCTGATCGGTTTGCAAAAACACGGCAAGAATCTTTTTTACCGTGATTTTCTGCACCACCTGCGCCATTCCAGCGACGACTTCGTCACTGCGCCCGGGATACGCGGGCTGGTAATGTCGGTGTTCACGCTGCCGTCGTATCCTTATGTGTTCAAGGTCATCAAGGACGTGATCGCGCCGCCGAAGGAGGTCACGCGCCAGATGGTCAAGGAAAAGTACTGGCTGGTAAAACACCATGACCGCGTAGGACGCATGGCCGACACGCTTGAGTATTCCGAAGTCGCATTTCCTCGAAAACGGTTTTCACCGGCATTGATGGAGGAACTGCGCACGCTCGCACCTTCTCTCGTAGCGGAAGAGGGCGAGACCATCGTGATCAAGCACATGTATATCGAGCGGCGCATGGTGCCGCTGAATATTTTCCTGGACAAGGCGGACGGGGACGCGCGCGACGGCGCAATCGACGAATACGGATTGGCGATCAAGCAGCTGGCCTCCGCCAATATTTTCCCCGGCGACCTGCTGTTCAAGAATTTCGGCGTGACCCGCTATGGCCGCGTGGTGTTCTACGACTACGATGAAATCGACTACCTGAGCAATTGCAATTTCCGGCTTCTGCCAAAGCCGCAGACGGAAGAGCAGGAATTCGCAGCCGAGCCCTGGTATTCGGTCGCACCCAACGACATATTCCCGGAGGAATTTTCAACGTTTCTGCTGACGGATGATCGGGTGCGCAAGTCTTTCATGCGGCGTCACGCCGACCTGCTCGATGCAGGATACTGGAAGGCGGTACAGCAGCGCATCGCCGCTGAGCAGATGCAGGACGTGTTCCCCTATTCCGAGGCGCTGCGTTTCTGCAACCGCTACGCGCGCAATTGACGGCAACCGGTCGCGGGAACGCCCCGGTCCACAATTGACTGCAATATCAATCTTCTTCGCGCGCCGCCTTGTATTGCGACACTAATTGCTGCTGCGTCTGCGCAGGTACTTGGGCGTAGTGGCTGAATTCGACTGAATACGAAGCCTGACCGCCGGTGATGGAGCGCAGCCGGTTCTGAAAATCCACCAGTTCCGCCATCGGTACCTGCCCGGTTGTGCTGATCATGTCGGTAGAAGCCTGCTTGGTCCCGGTGATCTGGCCGCGCTTTGAGGCGATTTCTGCGGTCATGTCGCCTACGTAGGCTTCGGGTGCCGCTATGTCGATGTTGACGATGGGCTCGAGCATGATCGGTCCCGCCTTGGAGAACGCATCGATGATGGCTTTGCGTCCCGCTGAAACAAAGGCGATTTCCTTCGAATCGACTGCGTGGCTCTTGCCGTCATACACGATGACGCGCAGGTCTTCCACGGGATAGCCCGCAATTACACCGGTATCCAGCGCCATGCGCACGCCTTTTTCAACCGCGGGGATGAATACGGTGGGAATCACGCCGCCCTTTACCTGGTCGACGAACTCATAGCCGGACCCGCGTGGCAGGGGTTCGATTTTCAGGTATACCTCGCCGAACTGGCCGGCGCCGCCGGTCTGCTTTTTGTGCCTGCAATGGCCTTCGGCTTTGCGGCTGATTGTTTCGCGGTATGGAATGCGCGGCGGCCGGGTGTCCAGCTCCAGCTTGTATTGCTGGGTCAGTTTCTCGAGTTTGGTGCGCAAATGCAGTTCACCCAGCGCGCGGATGACCGTCTCGTTGGTGGAGGGGTGGCGCTCCATGCGAAAGCACGGGTCCTCCAGCTCGAGCTTGTGCAGGACCTCGAACAGCCTTTGCTCGTCGCCCTTCTTCTTGGTTTCGACTGCGAGTCCGTGCATCGGTGCGGGAAATTCCAGCGGACGCAGGTGGATGTGATCCTCGTCGTGGGAATCATGCAGGACCGCGTCGAACTCGATCTCTTCGACCTTGGAGACCGCGCCTATGTCGCCGGGGACCAGTGCATCGGTCTCCACGTATTCCTTCCCCTGCAGCAGGTACAGGTGCGCCACCCGGAAAGGGCGGGTGCCGTCGCCGATGAACAGTTGCGAATCGCGCTTCACCGTGCCCTGGTGCACGCGGAATATGCCGAGCTTGCCGACATAGGGGTCGATGATGACCTTGAACACGTGCGCAAGTACGTGCTTCGACGGGTCGGGTTCGGCATGGAACTCCGTAGCGTTCTCACCCTCGCCGCGGAGAAACGGGGGCGGGTTGCCCTCCGTGGGATTGGGGGCGAGCCCGGCCAGTATGTCGAGCAACTCGGCGACGCCCGCATCGTTCTTGGCGGAAACAAAACATACCGGTATCAAATGCCCTTCGCGCAGCGCCTTCTCGAACGGCGCGTGCAGCTGCTCCGGATTGATCTCGCCCTGCTCGAGATAGAGTTCCATTAGCTTCTCGTCGACCTCCACCACCTGATCCACCAGCGCCGCGTGCGCGGCCTTGACCGAAGAAAAATCGGATTCGCCGTCGGGGTTGAAAAAACAGTCGACGATTTTCGTGCCTGCATGCGCCGGAAGATTGATCGGCAGGCATTCGTTGCCGAACGTCTCCTTGATGTTTTCGAGCAGTTGCGGCAGGTCGACGTTGTCGGCATCGATCTTGTTGACTACGATCATCCGGCACAAGCCGCGTGCCTTTGCCCAATTCATCATGCGCCGCGTGGACAGTTCGATCCCGGTTTGCGCGTTGATCACGACAGCCGCGGTGTCCACGGCGGCGAGCGCGCCTATCGCCTGTCCGGTGAAATCCGGGTAGCCCGGTGTGTCGATCAAATGAATGTGGGTGTCATGCCAGGCAAAATTCACCAGTGCTGAATTGAGCGAGTGGCCGTAGGACTTTTCCAGCGGATCGTAGTCGCATACGGTGTTGCCGCGCTCCACGCTGCCGGCAGACTTGATTGCGCCCGCGCGCGCGAGCAAGGCTTCCGCCAATGTTGTCTTGCCGGATGCGCCGTGACCGACTAGCGCGACCGAGCGAATGGCTTCAGTTGTATAGGCTGGCATTCGAAGCTCCTCGTAGTCTGGAAGACGATGGTGTTTTGATTTTCTGTTGGAATTATTTTAGCACCGCGGGTCGGCAGCGGCGACCCGCGCCTTTGCTGCAATTCTGCTACTCGGTGTCATCCAGTGCATTTCCGAGATGCGCGATGTCGCCCCAGCTTTGCAGTTGCCAGGTCCCCAGCCGATGGCGGAAGCGATTGATGCCGGTGTTGTGCAAAGGGAAGTTCCGCGGCACTTCCAGAGGCATCGCAGTCGAATGGCGGTAGAGTACGGCGAGCACGCCGCCATGGGTGACCGTCGCCAGCGTCAACCCGGCATGGCGCTGTGCCAGCTCGGTAAAGCAGGCCACGCTGCGTTCGTACAACTGTCGCATGCTCTCGCCGCCTGGAATGACGTAGTCGGGATCGTGGGAGCGAAAGCGTTCGTAGTCCTCGGGATAGCGCGCCTGCACTTCGGCCGGGGTCAGCCCCTGAAAAATTCCCATGCGACGTTCGCGCAGCCGCGGTTCGACCACGATTTCATGTCCGGTGCGCAGAGCGATGGCGCTGGCGGTCTGCAGTGTGCGGCCCAGATCGCTGGACACCAGCAGGTCGAATCGTTCTCCGGCCAGGCGCTCACCCAGCGCCTGTGCCTGCGCCAGGCCTTCGCCGTTGAGCACGCTGTTGAGATGCCCCTGGAAGCGGCTCTCTCTGTTCCATTCTGTTTCTCCGTGGCGGATCGCGATGAAATGCGTGTCGGGCGAGGAGGACATGGCAGCCTAACGTTTTGCCGTGCCCAGGGCGACCACCGCACCGACCACAATCAAAGCGCCCAGGATCTGGCGCGGTGCGACGCTTTGCCCGAGTATGGGCCAGGCGAGAAACAGTACTGCGATCGGTTCGAAGTTGAGCGCCACCGAATTGTTCAGGGCATCCAGGCGCGGCAGCAGCACGAACAAGGCCGTGAACGCCGTTCCGTAAAAAAGCATCAGCAGGCCGAGGCCCAGCCAGGCGCCGGGATTCGCGGGCAATGCCAGATTGCCGGCAAGGACGCCCGCGGCCAGCATGAGTACCGCGACGGTGCTCATGGTGAGCAGGGTGCGCAGCCTGCCGTCCACGTCCTTGAGCCAGCGCGAAGTGAAATACAGCGCCGTCGCAAAAGACACCGCCGCGCCCAGCGCAAAACCGACGCCGGTGCCTATCTCCGACCAGCGACCGGCGATGTCGCCATGCGCACCGAATACATCGAGCGCGAGTGCCAGTCCGCACAGCGCGACCGGCATGGCAATCAGCGCGCGACGGGCGGGGCGCTCGCCGTCCGCAGCCCAGGAAATGAGCGAGAACATCATCGGAAAGGTGTTGAAGGCGAGCAGCGCGAGCGCTACCGGAATGCGCGCCACCGCCGAATAGATGCAATAGCTTTGGACGGCGATGAGCACGCCGATCGAGACGGCGCGCCAGCGGGTCGCGGCCGGAAGCGTCAGCGGGACGCGGCTGAAGAGCAGCAGCGCGCCCACGAACAGCGACGCGCCGATCGAGCGGGCCGCCACCGCAGTGGTGATATTGACGCCGTGATCGATGGCGTAGCGCGCGGCAATGTGGTTGCTGCCGAACGTGGTCGCGATGACCATCAATATGGCAACGCACAGCCAGCGCGGAAGCTGTTTGCCCTGCAAGGCTACACCGCTCCCCTAGCCGGGGCGCCCGGTGTCACGCTACGCTAACCGGAATCTTGAATTCCCTGATCCGCTTTTCCCACTCTGCGGGACCGGTCTGGTGCACCGAGGCGCCGCTGGAGTCCACGGCCACGGTGACGGGCATGTCTTTCACTTCAAACTCATATATAGCTTCCATACCCAGGTCGCCGAAAGCGAGCACGCGCGATTTCTTGATCGCCTTGGCGACGAGGTAGGCGGCGCCGCCGACGGCCATGAGATAGGCCGCCTTGTGCTTCTTGATTGCCTCGATCGCGACCGGGCCCCGCTCGGATTTTCCGATCATGCCGATCAAGCCCGTCTTCGCAAGCATCATCTCGGTGAATTTGTCCATGCGCGTGGAGGTGGTCGGGCCGGCCGGACCGACAACTTCGCCCTTGATGGGATCAACAGGGCCGACGTAGTAGATCACTCGGTTGGTGAAATCCACCGGCAGCTTTTCGCCTTTGGCCAGCATGTCCTGAATGCGCTGGTGCGCGGCGTCACGGCCGGTGAGCATCTTGCCCGAGAGCAGCATGATGTCCCCCTGTTTCCAGGTCGCAATCTCGGCCGCGGTGAGCGTGTCCAGATTGACGCGCTTCGCGGTCGAGGCGGGCGCCCAGGTGACTTTGGGCCAGTCCTCGAGCGCGGGCGGGTCGAGCGACACGGCACCCGAGCCGTCCAGCACAAAGTGCGCATGGCGCGTGGCGGCGCAATTGGGAATCATCGCGATCGGCTTGTTCGCCGCGTGCGTGGGGTAATCCATGATCTTGACGTCGAGTACGGTAGACAGTCCGCCCAGGCCCTGCGCGCCGATACCGAGCGCATTGATCCGTGTGTACAGTTCAATGCGCAGTTCTTCCAGCTTGGTTTTCGGCCCGCGCGCGAGCAGTTCGTGCATGTCCAGCGGCGCCATCAGCACTTCCTTGGCCATCATCATGGCTTTTTCCGCGGTGCCGCCCACGCCGATGCCGATCAGGCCGGGCGGGCACCAGCCCGCGCCCATTGTGGGGACGGTCTTCAGCACCCAGTCAACCACAGAATCCGAGGGATTGAGCATGGCGAATTTCGATTTCGCCTCGGACCCGCCGCCCTTGGCCGCGACCGTGACGTCAACCTTGTTGCCGGGCACGACTTCCATGTGCACGACTGCGGGCGTGTTGTCCTTGGTGTTCTTGCGCGTGAACAGCGGATCGGACAGGACGGAGCTGCGCAAAGGATTGTCCGGATTGGTGTAGGCGCGTCGCACACCTTCGTTCACCGCGTCGTTGATCGAGCCCTTGAATCCGTCCCAGCGCACGTCCATGCCGATCTTGAGGTACACGTTGACGATGCCGGTGTCCTGGCAGATCGGGCGGTGGCCTTCAGCGCACATGCGCGAATTGGTCAGTATCTGCGCGATCGCGTCCTTGGCAGCGGGAGCCTGCTCCCGCTCATAGGCCCGCGCGAGGTGGGCAAGGTAATCCTTCGGGTGATAGTAGCTGATGAACTGCAGCGCGTCGGCAATGCTCTGGATCAAATCTTCCTGCTTGATGCTGGTCATGGTGGTCTCGCTGGAATGGATAGGCAAATCTGCAATGTACGCCCGCGAGGGCCGTATTGGCCGGATCGCTTGATCCAGCGTTGCAAAATCTTACCATCTTTGCCTCGCGCCAATCGGCGCGCGCAGTTCCGGTTTGCGCTAGATCAAACCGTCTGCGCGCCACGCCGTGATTTCGGCTTGCGCATAGCCCAGCCAGGCGAGCACTTCCTCTGTGTGTGCGCCCAGCGCGGGTATGTCTCCCATCGACGGCGTATAGGCGTCGGAGAGCGGGGGCGGAACCAGCGCCTGGATCGGTCCGGCGGAGGTGGCCACTTCGGCCCAGCGCTCGCGCGCGCGCAATTGCGGGTGAGCGTGCAGACCCGCTATCGTGTTGACCGCGGCGTTGGCGATGCTCGCCGCGTCCAGCAGCGCAATCAGTTCGGCGGAACTCAATTGCTGCAGCCGCTGGCTCAAGATCGGTTCCAATTGCAGCCGGTTGGCGCTGCGCGCGGCATTTGAATTGTAGCGAGGATCCTTCGCAAGTTCCGAAGCGCCGAGGACTTTTTCGCAGAATAGTACCCACTCGCGCTCGTTTTGAATCGCGATCATGACAATGTTGCCGTCGCCGGCCCGGAACGGGCCATAGGGATAAATGGTCGCGTGCGCCGCGCCGGCCCGCGCCGGCTGCGTCGCGCCGTCGAAGGCATAGTAAAGCGGATAGCCCATCCATTCGGCCAGGCAGTCGAGCAGCGACACTTCGATGCTGCTACCCAGGCCGGTGCGGCCGCGCAGCAGCAGGGCGTTGAGGATGCCGTTGTAGGCGTACATCCCGCCCGCGATGTCTGCGATGGAAATGCCGGATTTCGCCATGTCGGAATCGGTGCCCGTAATGGAAAGCAGCCCGGCCTCGGCCTGGATCAGCAGGTCGTAGGCTTTTTTGTCCCGGTAAGGTCCGTGTTCGCCATAGCCCGAAATGCCGCAGACAATGGTGCGCGGATTGATGCGGTGGATTGCCGCCGCGTCCAATCCCAGGCGTGCAGCCGCGCCTGGCGCGAGGTTTTGGACGAACACGTCGGCGCGCGCGAGCAGTCTGTGCAGCACCGGGAGAGCCTGCCCATGCTTCAGATCGAGCGTGACGCTTTCCTTGCCGCGATTGGTCCAGACGAAGTGCGAGGCCAGGCCGCGCACGCGCTGATCGTAGGCGCGCGCAAAGTCCCCGACTCCGGGGCGCTCGATCTTGATTACGCGGGCACCGTTGTCCGCTAGATGCCGCGTGGCGAGCGGGGCGGCCACCGCGTGCTCGAGCGCGACGACGACGATGCCATCCAGGGGTCGTATCATTTTGATTCGGTGTAGGAGAAAAGGCTGCGATTGAACAAGTGCTGCGACGCCGCATCAGGGGCGGTGAAAGTTACCACCATTGCGCGAACGCCGTCAACGCAACAGCGGCGGGGCGGACACGGTTGCTGCCCGAGCGCCCGCGGGTGGCCGGCTTTACAAAAAGCCGGATTAGTGTTTTGATTTGCGTGCTGCGGCGCTTGCGTGTAAGGGTGGCGTAAGGCAGTTTTTTCATAATTACAATGTGGCCACGGATGCCACCGCGACTCGCCGCGATCCTATCCTGGATTATCTAGTACAAGACTCAGAGGAGACCGTTGTCATGTCTGCGCAGATCGAATCGGTACTGAACGAAACCCGTGTGTTTCCGCCGTCAGAGGAATTCGTCAAACAAGCCAACGTGGCCGGCATGGCGGCGTACCAGGCGTTGTGCAAGGAGGCCGAGCGCGATTTCGAAGGGTTTTGGGGACGCCTGGCCAATGAGAATCTACTCTGGAAGAAGCCATTCACCAAAGTGCTGGATGAGTCGAACGCGCCTTTTTTCAAGTGGTTTCACGACGGCGAGCTCAATGCGTCCTACAACTGCCTTGATCGCCACCTGAAAACCCAGCCGGACAAGATCGCCATCATATTCGAGGCAGACGACGGCAAGGTCACGCGCGTCAGCTACAAGGAGCTTTACCACAAGGTCTGCCAGCTCGCGAACGCGCTCAAGGTGCATGGCATCAAGAAGGGCGATCGCATCCTGATCTACATGCCGATGTCGATCGAGGTCGTGGTGGCGATGCAGGCCTGCGCGCGGATCGGCGCGACGCACTCGGTCGTATTCGGCGGTTTTTCCGCGAAGAGCCTGCAGGAGCGCATCGTCGACGCGGGCGCGACTGAAGTCATCACCGCCGACGGGCAGTTCCGAGGCGGCAAGGAAATTCCGCTCAAGCCGGCGGTGGACGAGGCGCTCGCGATGGGCGGCTGCGAGAAGGTCAGGAACGTGATCGTCTACAAGCGTTCTGGTACCGCGGTCAACATGCAGGCGCCGCGCGACAAATGGTGGCACGACGTCATCCAGGGCCAGGCCGATGAATGCGAGCCGACCTGGGTCAATGCCGAACACCCGTTGTTCATACTCTATACCTCGGGGTCGACCGGCAAGCCGAAGGGCGTGCAGCACTCAACCGGTGGATACCTGCTGCAGGCGATCATGACCATGAAGTGGGTGTTCGATTACAAGCCGAGCGATGTCTTCTGGTGCACGGCCGACGTCGGCTGGGTTACCGGCCACACCTACATTACCTATGGACCACTGGCCGTGGGCGCCACCGAGGTCATGTTCGAGGGTATTCCGACCTATCCGGATGCAGGGCGCTTCTGGAAAATCATCCAGGATCACAAGGTGAACGTGTTTTACACCGCTCCCACCGCGATCCGTTCACTGATCAAGGCGGGCGCGGAACTGCCCAAGAAATACGACCTGAAATCGCTGCGCATACTGGGCACCGTGGGGGAACCGATCAACCCCGAAGCCTGGATGTGGTATCACACCGTGGTGGGCGATTCGCGCTGCCCGATTGTCGATACCTGGTGGCAGACCGAAACCGGCGGACACATGATCTCCCCGCTGCCCGGCGTGACGCCGACCAAACCCGGGTCCTGCACGTTTCCGCTGCCTGGGATCATGGCCGCGATCGTCGATGAGACCGGGCAGGAAGTCGAGAGGGGCAAGGGCGGAATCCTGGTGATCAAGCGCCCCTGGCCGGGCATGATCCGCACCATCTGGGGCGATCCGGAGCGCTATCAGAAGAACTATTACCCGGAGGATTTCCACGGAAAGTATTACCTCGCGGGTGACGGCGCCAGCCGCGATCTGGAAGGCTACTTCCGCATCATGGGCCGCATCGACGACGTACTCAACGTTTCCGGCCATCGTCTGGGCACGATGGAGATCGAATCTGCGCTGGTGGCGAACACGGCGCTGGTGGCGGAGGCGGCCGTGGTGGGCCGGCCTGACGACCTCACCGGAGAAGCGGTGTGCGCCTTCATCGTGCTGAAAGGCCCGCGTCCGACCGGCGCGGCCGCGCACAAGATGGCGCAGGAATTGCGCGACTGGGTGGGCAAAGAAATCGGCGCCATCGCGAAGCCGAAGGACATCCGCTTCGGCGACAATCTGCCGAAGACGCGGTCCGGAAAAATCATGCGCCGCCTGTTGCGCTCCATCGCGAAAGGCGAAGAAATCACGCAAGACGTCTCCACCCTGGAGAATCCAGCGATTCTGGAACAGCTCAAGCAACCGGTTGCCTAGGCGCTTTGCTCGATGATTCCCCCTTGCTGGCGAGGAGTTTTCCCTTGCCTCGCAAGGGCTTATCGCGTAAGCTCCGCACCTTCCCGAAAGGCTGAAAAGCGTGTCCGCTGTAACGGAGAGGTGGATGAGTGGTTTAAGTCGCACGCCTGACAACATGCCGCGTACGCGGCTTGTTGCGGCGTAGGCTAACCCGAGCAAAAAGCGAGGGTTAAGCGCGTAGCGCGGCCGAAGCCAAAAGCGTGTTGTCTCAAACGGAGAGGTGGATGAGTGGTTTAAGTCGCACGCCTGGAAAGCGTGTTTAGGGTAATTCCCTAACGCGGGTTCGAATCCCGCCCTCTCCGCCAATTACAAACGGTCCATACCGGACAGATGATTTACATTTTATACCGGAGACATACTTAACACTTTAGGGCCGAAGGGATTCTCCAACGGTTCTACGCGACAGGATTCCAGGTCAAAGTAACCGATGTCGTAGTTCATGAAACTGACCAGCCAGATTTTGTCGTCTTCCTCCTTTACGCCTACGCGCTGACCGGCGAATACCTGACTGAGGTTGACCTTTTTGCTCTGCAGGCAAATCCTGCCGCAGGCGGTCACGGTGATGGTCTGGTCGTGTAAGGGGTAATCCAACTCAGGCAATCCCCGGTAGGGCCGCGCGGAGGGCTTATACAAGTCCCCGGGGCATTTCATATTGATTCCCTGATGAGGTCTTTCGTAGTTGTACTCTTTAACGAAATGATCGAACTTGCCCTGCTGCTGCAGTAGGTTGTTCCCCGGGGGCTTGGTGGTCTCTTTCTTCAGTGTGAGGTGCATGCGCTCGTGGCGGCCATTTTGCTCAGGGTGGCCGGGTTTGATTCGTTCGATCTGGATACCCAGACGCAACCACCAGACGGCGAGCCGGCTTAGGCCGTAAAGGGCATTGGGGCTGGCAAACGGAACGCCGTTATCTGAACGGATGCGCCAGGGTAGCCCATAGTCTTTGAACAAGCGCTCGAAGACGCTAAAGGCGTACTGCTCCTTGGTGCTCTCCAGTCCCTCGCAACCGATCAGAAAGCGCGTGGTGAAGTCGGTAACGGTCAGCGGGTAACAGTATTTCTTGTTACCCATCATGAACTCACCCTTGTAGTCCGTGCACCACAACTCGTTGGCAGCGGTGGCGATCCCTAGCCCGGTTCCTTCGGCCTTGTAGCGTCGTCGTTTCCTGCTATTGACCAATCCGTGGCGAGCCAGGACGGCATGAACTGTCGATTTTGCCGGCAGATGATGGATAGTGGGGTACTGGACAATCAGGCGCTCGCGAATCTTGGGCGCTCCCCAGTGAGGCCGTTCCTTCTTGATCTGGAGAATCAGCTTTTCTATCTGGAACGGCAGTTGGTTGGCCTGACGATAGGGGCGGCGGCTGCGGTCGGTGAATGCCTGTACGCCACACTGCCGATATCGATCGATAATGCTGTGGCCGGTGACCCGCGAGATCCCAAACTCCCGGCACAGGACAGCGATCTTCTCGCCATCGAGGTATCGCGACACAAATTTGAGCTTTTCATCCACTTTATGACACTCCTTCCATGGCATAGCAGGAACCCTCCTATGCCAAAAACTGTAAAGGATGTGTCCGGTATAATCTGTAAAGGATGTGCCACTACGCACAAACCAGCACGTTCGTCGCGTGTATCTAACCTTATCCTGCGCTATAGCCAGTGCAAATTAGCACTCGGCCGGTGCTCCCCTTAAAGCGCATTCCGCAGGTCCGAATTGTCTTTCCGCTTTGCCGCTAGCACTGTAACCATGCGAGTAGGCAGGTATGGGAACTACGGAAACCTGACAAATCTGTTTTTCCCATCTTTGTCCGTGTAAAACAATTTCTTGACGTCCTTATCAGCCCTTAGATACCGCAGTAAAGCCTCTGTTTCTTCTGGGGACGATCCCTTGATTTGAGTCTTAACGACATATATCGCGTCTCTGATCCTGATCTGCTTGTTCTTAAAATCAACATAAAATGAATTGAGCCCATCAACAATTTGCCCGCTCGTGATTTCATCTAGTGAATATCGAATCAGGTTTGAATTTTGCGTTTCAATTTGGTTGCCGAGTATTAAAGCGACTTCCTTGGGCGAAAAAGCGTTTTTGGGTTTGTTGGCGTCGGGTACTAGATAACTCCTGTACATCTTGGCTGCTGCAACACGATCGAAGTCGGCCGGCCGAGACTGGTTATGGCTTGCGACAATGTTTGCGGTGCCTGCCAAAAACCCGACAACGAAAGTCTGCTTGTATGTTTGCGGCCATTCAGCCCATGCTGTTCCGTCTATATCGTTAATATCCTTGGCATCAGCGGTTGCGGTCACCGAAAACAGCAGGATGGAGTAGAAAATAAACAGATAGGCTATTCGCATTGGTTACCTCGCACTGGCTACTTGTATAAGCTGTCCACGGTTCGTGGGCAAGACCATCTTTTGTTCACGCTTGGGATTGGTTTCCACGCCGTTTCCGTCCGTCAAAGCGCACTTTTCACCCCTGTCCAGCCGGTGATAGCGTCAAGGAATGAGAGGCGTAGGGGGACGCAATTTACTTGCAATGACTGCAGCGACCTAATTCAAGTCGATGCCGACGATGTCGTCGGCTTCAAATTCGTCGGGAACCGTGCCGTCGCCCATGCCAGTCACCATGGCTGCCATGCTTGCGCTCTGCTTCACGAAATATTCGTCACTGATCGGGTCATAGAAGCGCTGACCGAGATCGACGTCGCAGAACTTGACCGGACGGCGGGGTGAGGGCGTAGCCATGCGAGCTCACTTAGAAATGTTGTTGGGCATGAAGCAACGGGCATTTTACCCGCGAAGCACTGCTTTCGGACGGTAAAGTCTTCGAATTCAATACACCGTCGAAGACCGGACGAGCGTCAGACGCCAAGCGTCTCTTGCATCTATTGGCATCCCGGCAAATAAAAAACCCCGGGCAAGCCCGGGGTTTTTTCATTCGCCGAACTTGCGCTCGGGGTCGCCGACGGCAAAGGGCAAGCCGATGCTGTCAGCGTTTTGCCAGAGGAATGCTTACTTCTTTTTGCTGGTTTGCTTTCCCGCCTGTTTCACCACGCGGGTGGTCGCTGCGGTAACGTTCGCTTCGGCCATGTCAGTCGCTTGTTTGACCGCTTTGGTGAAGCTGTCGTAGGCGGAATTGGCGGCGGCCATGGCGGATTTGACTGCCGTTACCGCGACGTCCGAACCGGCGGGCGCATTCTGGGTCAGCTTCTCGAGCAGGGAGCCCACTGTCTTGTTCATTTCCGCGGTGCGAGCTTCCGCCAGTTTGGTGACTTCGGCTTGGGTCTGGGTAGCAACTTCGTACACGCCGCGCGAGTAGGCGATTGCTTTTTCCAGGGCAGGCTGCGCCGAGGCGGTACTCAGGCTGATGAATTCCTGCGGGTCTTTCACAGCCAGCAGTGCTTTGGATTGTTTTACGCTGTCTTCGAAGGCAGCCTTGGTGGTGTTGAAATTCAGCACCGAAAGTCGCTCAAATGCGGCGAACTGGGCTTGGACGATCGTGAACATCGCATCGACGGCAGCTTTGTTGGTGTCGGCAAATTGTTGGGGGCTCGTATACATGTCAGTGCTCCAATTAAAGTTATAAGAATGGCCTGGTAATCTTCGAGTGCGCTATTCCTGAAAACGCTGAAATGCTGCACTGCAACAACCCAGATTGTACGCCCAACTGTATGCTTGTCAAGCGTTTTTTGTCGGAGGTAGAAAATAATGCGGTAATGCAACAAATCAGCCTGCAAAAGGCGGGTGTATGATTGGTCGTCAAATCGCGTAAGGGAAAGAATGTTCGTGGCTGCGCTCAGGAAAATTGCCGTCAGCACCGGCATGTTTTGGATCGAAGCACCGGCCGCAGACATTCGGATCCTGTGCGGATGCCCGGTGGATTCGGTCAAACACTTGCTGAGAAGGGGGTTGATCGTTTCGACCGAGGTCAACGGCGTCGAATGCGAAACCGGGCCCAACGCGATCCTGCTCTCGGATCTCGCCATTCAAAACGGCCGCGCCTGCAACCGTTCCGAGTTTCCTGTTCTGCAAATGCTCTACAAACAGGGCCTGATCGTTCCCGATCATCCCTGCAACACGGGATTGCGGCCTCTGCTCATCGGCTCCGGCAGCCAAATCGAGGCCCAGATGGAGTACCTGTTTCGCGGGAACTATGGACTCGCCTCGCGTGAAGAATTGATCCAAGCCGGCGCCGACCCGGCGCAGGCGGATGAACTCATGCGCATGAAACTCGCGTTTGCCTTCGGCAGGATCATGCCCACAGACGAACTCATTGAGCCGCGGGTTGTTGCGCGCGAACCGGTTGAGATCCGCGACGGCCTGACGATCCGGAGGCTGCGAACAAATGTGTTCGAATTTTCCTATCAGGGCGAGCGCGTCGAAGTCGATCTGAATCTGGGGCCGGGCGAGGTGTACGAATGTCCTTACACGCTGGACCGGCATTTGCTCAAACGCGATTATTTCTCGGTGGTTCACAGCGGTGAGGGCGACGGCTGGGACATGAACCGGCCGACGATGGGCAGCATCCTGCTGTTCCAGGGGCGTGTGTATCTGATCGATGCGGGACCAAACATCGACTACACCTTGATGGCGCTGGGCATCAGCGTCAACGAAATCGACGGTGTTTTCCATACGCACTGTCACGACGACCATCTGGCCGGACTGACCATGCTGATTCGCGGGGACAGAAGGATCACCTACTTTGCGACCCCGATGGTGCGTGCCTCGGTGACGAAAAAGCTGTCGTCGGTGATGCGGATTCCGGAAAGCGAGTTCGGCAAGCTCTTCGACGTACGCGACCTGGCCATGGACGAGTGGAACGATATAGAGGGGCTGGAGGTCAGGCCGATTCTATCGCCGCATCCGGTGGAAACGACTGTTTTCTATTTCAGGGTAATGTGGGAGGGCGGCTATCGCAGTTACGCGCATCTTGCGGATATCGTATCGCTGTCCGTTCTGCGCGACATGATTGCGCCTGAGGATGCGATTGCCGGCGTGAGCGAGGCGTTTTACGCGAAGATCGCCGCCGCCTATGCCATAGACGCCAACGTCAAAAAGATCGATATCGGCGGAGGCATGATTCACGGCGTCGCATCGGATTTTCGCGACGACAGCTCGGGGAAACTGATACTTGCGCATACCGCGAGAAAGTTTACCGAGGACGAGCGGGCAATCGGCTCAGGCGCGCCGTTCGGAACTGTCGACGTGCTTATCGAAGGCACCTCGGATACGCTGCGCCGACGGGCGTTCGAGTACTTGCGCAGCTATTTTCCCGAAGCGTCCTTGCACAGCATCCGGCATCTCATGAACGGAAATATTCTGGTGTTCAACCCGGAAGCGCAGCTGTTCAAGGAGCAGGCGCCGGTCGATGCCGTCTACCTGATCCTCAGCGGGTCTGCGGAGTTGCTGCGCACGGGGCAGCGCGGTAGCAGCATGGTCTCCGCCGGTTCGATTCTGGGTGAAACCGCCGCATTGAACGGGATCGCTGAAAAGGAGACCTGTCGCGCTATCAGTTTCGTTCAAGCCCTGCGCATTTCACGGGACTTGTACCTGGATTTCGTTACACGCGGGGCTATACGCCACGATCTCGTGGAATCGCGTGAGAACCTCGACTTTCTGAGGGGAAACTGGTTGTTCGCGGACGGCGTTTCCTGCGTTACGCTCAGCGGGCTGCTGCGCTCGGCCGGATCAGCGGTTTTCAAGAAGGACAGGATTATTCCGCCGCCTGCCGACGAACTGCTGGTGCTGCGCTCCGGCGAAGCCGCGATTGCAACACCCTCGGGATATGCGGAGGGCATCCCCGTCGGCGGTTATGTGGGCGCGACGGCAATATCACGCGACGAATCGAAGGGCGCGCAGCTTCGATTTCTGTCTTTGACGGAGGCCTACAGTTTTCCGCTGGACACTATCGCGAATATCCCGGTCGTACGTTGGAAACTGCTGGAAACGCATCGCCGGCGCTACGTCGACAATTGAGCGGGTTCGCTTAGAAAAAAACCTGAGCCCCAGTGTGCGAGGTAATCATTGCAGCTCATCAAGTCATTGTCCGAACGGGCGTTCTGAAAAATCACACCAGACGGTAGGTAATCGGCTGCGAATACAGCGTCATACAAATCAAGACAGGCGTTTTCGATTCAAGACCTTATTTCCGCTGCGGCCTGGCGAGAGCGTTGACAATTGCGCCGGTAATCGCCTGTGTACCGTCTTTTCCACCCAATTCGATCGACCGAATCCTGCCGGAGGCGAAGGCGGCATCGACCGCCAGCGTGAGCCGAGCGGCCTCGGATGCGGCCTCGGGCATGCCGTGTTTTTCGCCCAGCCACGCCAGCATCAATGCCGCGGAAAGGATCATGGCTGTCGGATTCGCCTTGCCCTGACCGGCAATATCCGGCGCGGTGCCGTGGCTGGGTTGGAACAAGCCGTGTTTGTCTCCGATATCGGCGGAGGGTGACATGCCCAAGCCGCCGATCAAGCCTGCCGCCAGATCCGAAAGAATATCGCCAAACTGGTTTTCTGTAGGAATCACGTCGTAGTCCCAGGGCCGCTTGACCAGGTTCAAGGCCATGGCATCGACGTAGCAGTGGTCGGCGGATAGGTCTGCATTGAGTTTGGCGCGCTCCCAGTAGATCTTGTGGAAAAATGCCATGCTGCTCAGCACGTTGGCTTTATCCACGCAGGTGACGCGTCCTTTCCCGGGGTTCGCGGCTCGCCGCCGGCGCGCCAGCTGGAAAGCAAAATCGAACAGGCGCTCGGATGCTTGGCGCGAGACGCGTCCGAGATCGAACGCCTCATTGTCATTCGCTTTCGGTTGTTTCTCTGGGTATAGCCGACCAAAAAACAGACCCTCGGATTGTTCTCGAACCAGCACGAAATCGATTTGCGCCGCGCGGGGATCGGCGAGTACGGAGGGGACGCCGGGGATGGCGCGGATCGGACGCACGCCTGCATACAGGTCCAAATCCTTGCGCAAATCGAGTTGCGGGCTCACTTCAGTGCCGTCGGGGTATCGGATGTGGGGCAAACCCATGGCGCCGAACAGAATTGCGTCGGCGTCCGCGCAAGCGCGCAGTGTGTCTTCCGGCATGGCGGAGCCGGTGTCCGCGTAGTGCTGTGCGCCACCCGCTGCATGTAGGTAGCGAAGCCCGAAGCGGGGCTGGTCCGCCAACAGGTGTTCCAGCACTTCAATGCACGCGCCCATTACCTCTGCGCCTATGCCGTCTCCTTGCAATACCGTGATATTGAAGAGGAATTTTGTCATGTTATCGCCGTTCCTCGCCGTTTTGCGGTCAAAGAAAAAGCCCGGAAGGCGCTGGCCTAGTCCGGGCTAAAATGATGATTTACCAGACGTTTTAATAACGGGCAGGAGAGCCCCCAAAACATCTGACCCAAGTTTCGCAGCTTTTGCCCGCAATCGGTTTGTCCTGGATCAAATGAATGTCGGCGAAATGAAAAAATCGTATCATAAATGTGGCACCGTTTTGCCTTGGCGCGGGTTTTACACGACAGGATAAGGTTCATGGGAGAAATTTGATGGTACGCCTATCTACGAATGCAGTCCTCGGGATCGTCTGCCTGGCGACAGTGGCGACGCTGCTGCTGTTCTTCGCGCCCTCCCGTGCCGCGGGACCGCTACCCGACCCCAAAATCGATTCGAAGCCGTCGGTCGCCACGGGAACGGACACCGCCGTATTTGCGGGCGGCTGTTTCTGGGGCGTCGAGGCCGTGTTCGAACACATCAAGGGCGTGACCCGGGTCGTGTCCGGATACGCGGGCGGCAGCGCGGAGACGGCCAGCTACGCGAAGGTGAGTTCCGGCGAAACCAATCACGCGGAATCGGTACGCATCAGCTACGATCCTAAGCGCATTTCCTATGGGCAGTTGTTGAAGGTGTTCTTTTCCGTCGCACACGATCCGACCGAACTGGACCGGCAGGGTCCAGATACCGGCACCCAATACCGCTCGGCGGTGTTTTTCACCAACGATGAGCAGAAGCGTGTCACCGAGGCGTACATCGCCCAGTTACAGGCGGCGCGCGCATTCTCGGGCCCCATCGTCACCCAGGTGACGCCGCTGAAGGCTTTCTACGAGGCCGAGGCCTACCACCAGGATTATCTGGCGCGCAACCCGAACGAGCCCTATATCATCATTAACGACCTGCCGAAGATCGCCCGGCTTCAGCAGCAGTTTCCGGCGCTATACGTCGACAACTAGCCTCGATCCCGGGCCAGGCACGAAGCGGGATTATTCCGGGATCATTTTCTGCGGATTGAACAGTCCGCGCGGATCCAGTGCATCCTTGATCGAACGCATCAAGGACAGTTCGACACCGGATTTGTATTGGCGCATTTCGGCCACCAGATAGCGGCCGATGCCGTGCTCGGCGCTGAAGGTGCCGCCCAGTTCCATGGCGATCCCGTAAGTCAGGCGGTGGACTTCATCGATGACCGCCTGCGGGTCGGGAAAGGTTTCCCAGACATCGAAGTCGAACAGCGGGATGAAGTGCAGGTTTCCGTCACCGAGGTGTCCGACGATAACGATCTGGATCGCGGCAAACCGCTGTTCGAGTACCGGTGTAACACGGCGTACGAACTCCGGTATTTTCGAAACCGGAACCGCGATGTCGTGGGCGATGCCGCGTCCGGCCGCCTTTATCGCGTCGGTCACGCTGTGGCGTATGTTCCACATGGCTGCCCGCTGCGTTTCATTGCTTGCCACCGCGGCATCGGTAAGCAGCCCGCTGGACATCGCTTTTTGCAGGAGTGCCTCGAGGTTCGCCTGCAATCCGGCTTCGTCGGTGGTACAACCGAGCTCCGTCAGGATGTGCCAGGGATGAGCCGGGTCCAAGGGGCTTCTCCGGTCGGGCATGTGTTTCAAAACCTTTTGCAACTGGGCACTGTTCAGAACTTCGAAAGCGGTAAGCTGCGGCCCCAGAGACGACTGAAACAGCCCGAGCAGTTCTACCGCGGCCTCGATGCTGACCGGCGCCAGCCAGGCGGCGATATGGCGGGTGTTGAGCGGGTGCAGCCGGAGCGTGGCCGCGGTGATGATGCCGAGCAGGCCCTCGGACCCGATGAACAGGTGCTTCAGGTCGAAGCCGGTGTTGTCCTTGCGCAGTCCGCGCAGTCCGTTCCAGACGCTTGCGTTTGGCAGGACCACCTCCAGTCCGAGGATGTTTTCGCGCGTGTTGCCATAGCGCAGCACGCCCGTGCCGCCCGCGTTGGTGGCAATGTTGCCGCCGATCTGGCAGCTGCCCTCGGCGCCCAGGCTGACGGGATAGAAGCGGTCGGCCTCGATGGCGGCGCGCTGCACCTCTGCAAGCACGCAGCCGGCTTCGACGGTCATTGAATGATTGGCGGCGTCGATTTCCCGGATGCGGCGCATCCGTGACAGGCTGAGAATTACGCCGCGGGCATCGGCAAACGGAACGGAGCCGCCGCACAGGCTGGTATTGCCGCCCTGGGCTTGCACCGGCACGGATCTCTCGACGCACAGGGCAACCACGGCCGCGACTTCGTCGGTACTGCGCGGCCGCACCACGTACTGTGCATTTCCCTGGTAAAAGCCGCGGACGTCGGCCACGTAGGGCGCCATGTCCGATGCTTCGCGGAGCACGCCGGTTTCGCCTACGATTCCCACCAGATCATTGAATAGCGCTTGCATCGTTTGGTTCCTTGTCATTCGCAGGCTCCATTATCCGGAATCGGCGTCGCCGGCGCTGGAAAATATCTTGCGCGCAGTGAGGCAGGATACAAAGACATGCACATGCGGACGCCGGCTGCATTGAATCCGGCTGAGTTATCATGTGCCGGACCGAGAGAGGTTCATTCGGGATTGTTTGCATACCAAGGAGATTTCGCATGAGCCGCAGCATTCTCGACGAAGCACAAATTCACCCGGCGATACGAGAAACCATCGCGAGCAGCCATGCCGATATCGTGAAGGAGGTAAAGGACGCAGTCGCCAAGAACGATATCCTCGTTGTCGGCATGGCGCAAAATCCGATGCCGAAAAAGGCGAGGAAACTCCTCGATCAGCAGCAACTCTCATACCAATACCTGGAATATGGCAGCTACCTGGGCGAATGGCGCCGACGCAATGCGCTTAAAATGTGGACCGGGTGGCCGACGTTTCCGATGGTGTTCGTCAAGGGTGTGCTGGTTGGTGGCGCCAATGATTTGCAGAAACTCATCGCCTCAGGCGAAATCGCCCGGCTGTTGAAGAAATAGGACCAGGAAAGGAATCGACATGGCCAAGGTCACCACCGACGACGGCGTCAAGCTCTACTACGAAGAAGTGGGGCAGGGCACGCCGATCCTGTTTGTGCACGAATTCATGGGGGAATATCGCAGTTGGGAAGCGCAACTGCGCCATTTCTCGCGTCGTTACCGTTGCATCGCCTACAACGCGCGAGGCTATCCGCCGTCGGACGTTCCCGAACGAGCGGAAGACTATAGTTTCGAGCATCAGCGCGCGGGCATTCTGGCTGTGCTCGACGGACTCAAGATCGATAAAGCGCATATCGTCGGACTTTCCATGGGCGCATTCGCGACTTTCTACTTCGGCATGAAATGGCCCGAACGCGCACTCTCACTTACGCTCGCCGGCATCGGCTCCGGGTCCATGCCGGAGTCGCGCGCCAGGTTCGCGCAGGAATCCGTGGCGGCGGCCGACAAGCTGCTGGCCGGGGGCTGGGAGAAAAGCGCGGCCGCACGCAGCCAGTCGCCGACACGGGTGCAACTGCAAAACAAAGATCCGCGGGCCTTCGAGGAATTCGTGCGGCTGATCAAACAGCACTCGGCCCAGGGTTCTGCACTGACGCTCAAGGGCTATCAGGCGTTGCGCCCTTCGCTCGATGATTTCAGGGAGCAGATGGCGGCATGCAAGGTGCCTACGTTGATTATCAGCGGCGACGAAGACGAGCCCTGCCTGGATGCGTCGCTGATGCTCAAGCGCCGCATGCCTTCCGCCGGGCTGGCCTTGATGCCCCAGACCGGCCACGCCTGCAACCTGGAAGAGCCGGAGTTGTTCAACGCGACCTGTGAGCGGTTTTTCCACCAGGTGGAGTCAGGCCAGTACCGTATGCGCGATCCGCGGGCGGCGCCTGACCGTATATTGTGAAACGGCGTATGGTTCATGCGTAGTGCGTTCGATGAGCCAGGCAAGCCAGGCAGCGCCATGCCTACGCTGCACGACGTCATTGCGGCCCGCGTCAACGTTTATCTGCATCTCAGACCGACGCCGCTATACCGCTATTCGGGCCTGAGCGAATTGATCGGCGCCCAGGTGTGGGTAAAGCATGAGAATCATCTGCCGGTCGGCGCTTTCAAGGTGCGGGGCGGGCTGAACCTGGTGGCGCATCTAGCGGAACAAGAGCGCGCTTCCGGGCTGTTTACCGCCTCTACCGGAAATCACGGCCAGAGCATCGCGTATGCCGCGCGCGCGCATGGTGTGCGCGCGACCATTGCCGTACCCGAGGGCGCCAATCCGGCCAAGGTGGCGGCGATGCGCGGACTGGGCGCCGAGGTCGTATTCCACGGCGCTGACTTCGACAGCGCGCGCGAGTGGATCGCAGGCATCGCGTCGGCGCAAGGCGGCCGTTTTGTCGGCCCCACAGAAGAACTGCTGATCCATGGCGTGGGGACTTACGCGCTGGAAATCATCGAGGATCTGCCCGAGGTCGAAGCGATTATCGTCCCGGTAGGAGCGGGCAGCGGCGTGTGCGCCACCGCCATTGTCGCCAAGGCCATCAACCCTGCGATACAGGTAATCGGCGTGCAGTCGGCGCAGGCGCCGGCAATGCAGAAGAGCTGGGCGGCGGGGAAAATGCTCAGCGCGGATATGAGCACAGTCGCAGAAGGGTTGGCTACCCGGGTTCCCTTCGCGAACACGCAGCGCATCATGCGCGAGTATCTCGATGATTTCGTGCTGGTCGAGGACGACGCGATCGAGAACGCGATCCTGCAACTGCTAGAGCACACGCGCAATCTGGCCGAAGGCGCGGGCGCGGCATCGCTGGCCGCTGCGATCAAGCTCAAGCCCGGTCTGGCCGGGAAGAAGGTGGTTCTGGTGATGAGCGGGGGAAACCTCTCCGTGAATCAGCTGCGGCGTGTGCTGGCGCGATCAAGCACATCCGATGGTGCGCACTGAACCTGGAATTCTGGTCGACGCGGGGAATCACGCTAGCAGGCGTAATCCGGTAAAAAAAGTCGCAGAGGACGTCGGGCTCGTTCATAATGCCGGTGGCGGGCCGCCCCGCATTGCAGCGTAGTGAACCTGGTCAGGTCCGGAAGGAAGCAGCCACAGCTATTTACTGCGAGTGCCGGGGGTCCGGCTCGCCACCCAAGAATCCTTTCTCCGCGATCGCGACGACGCTGGTAAAATTTCGGCATGAGTTACCAGGTACTCGCGCGCAAGTGGCGCCCCCGCAATTTTGCCAGCTTGGTCGGGCAGGAACATGTGGTGCGCGCACTGACGCATGCGCTCGAACAGAAGCGATTGCATCACGCCTATCTGTTTACCGGTACGCGCGGCGTGGGCAAGACGACGCTCGCGCGCATTCTCGCCAAGGCGCTCAACTGCGAGACCGGTATCACCGCCACGCCCTGCGGCGTTTGCTCCGCCTGCACGGAGATCGACAGCGGCCGCTTCGTCGACCTGATCGAGATCGACGCGGCGACGAACACCGGCATCGACAATATGCGCGAATTGCAGGACAACGCGGTCTATGCGCCGACGCGCGGCCGTTTCAAGGTGTTTGTCATCGACGAAGTGCACATGCTGTCCAAGCAGGCGTTCAACTCCATGTTGAAGACCTTCGAGGAGCCGCCGGAGCACATCAAATTCATTCTTGCCACGACTGATCCGCAGCGAATTCCGGTCACGGTACTGTCGCGATGCCTGCAGTTCAATCTGAAACAAATGCCGCGTGACGCGATCTACGCCCATCTCGGGCATATCCTGGAACAGGAAAAAACCGCATCCGAGCCGGCGGCGCTGGGACTGATCGCACGGGCGGCGCAGGGCAGCATGCGCGACGCACTGTCGCTGCTGGATCAGGCCATCGCCTATGCCGGCGGCAAAGTGAGCGAGCAAGCCGTGCGTGCGATGCTGGGCGCGATAGACCAGGACTATCTGTTCAATCTGCTGGACGGACTGGCGCGGCAGGATATCAAGGCGATGCTCGCAGTGGCAGGCGAAATGGAGTCGCGCAGCCTTTCGTTCGATAGCGCGTTTCAGGACCTGGCCACGCTGTTGCATCAGATTGCGCTTGCGCAAAGCGCTCCAGAAGCATTGGGGCCGGATCTGCCGGAGCGTGACCGCATCCTCGAGCTGGCGCAGCAGTTCGATGCAGAGGAGTTGCAGTTGTATTATCAGATCGCACTGCACGGTCGGCACGACCTGCCGCTGGCGCCGGATGAATACGCCGGCTTCAGCATGAGTCTGATGCGCATGCTCGCGTTTCGTCCGGACGAGGCGGGCGCCGCCGCGCCGGCGCAGCCGGCAAAAAAAAAACCTGAAGCAGCGGTGGCACCTGCGCCCGCCAAGTCGGGCGCGCGCGGCGCATCAATCGCGCAGCAAGCAAGCGGACCGAAGACAACCGGACCTGCGTTCGACGGGGACTGGCCCAGGCTTGCCACACAGCTCAAGGTCAGCGGCGTCGCGCGGCAACTCGCGCAGCAAAGCGAATTGCGCGGCTACGACAGCGACAGCATTGAACTCGGTCTGGCATTTTCCGCCAAGCATCTGGCTGAACGGACCTATCAGGACAAATTGCGCGCTGCATTGGAGGAGCACCTAGGCAAGCGGATTGCATTGAAAGTCGTGATCGGCGAGATCAGCGGCAATACCGCGGCGATCAAGGCGCAGAATGAGCGTCAGGTGCTGCAGGGCAAGGCGCTGGAGGCGATACAAGGCGATGCGTTTGTACAGGATCTGATGGATACTTTTGACGCCACCATCGTCAGCGATTCGGTGAAACCCACCTAGATGCGGCGGCGGGCATTCCGTCTTCGCATCTGATTGAGACTACGCAAGGGAGGGCGCGGCCTTCGTTTGCGGCGAACAACCAGCAGGAGAGCGCTTCATGATGAAAGGTCAGTTAGCCGGTCTGATGAAACAGGCCCAGCAGATGCAGGACAATATGCGCAAGATGCAGGAACAGCTTGCCAGCGTCGAAGTGGAAGGGCAGTCGGGTGCGGGCATGGTCAAGGTGGTCATGACGTGCAAGCATGATGTCAAGCGCATCAGCATCGATCCTTCGCTGGTGGGTGACGACAAGGAAATGCTGGAAGACCTGGTCGCTGCCGCGGTAAATGACGCGGTGCGGCACGTCGAGGCGACGGTGCAGGAAAAGATGAGCGGTTTTACTGCGGGCATGGGCTTACCGCCTGGGATGAAGCTGCCGTTCTAAATTACAGGTTTCCCCTTGATGAACACGCCGTCCTCGCTTGAGGCGCTGATCGAAGCACTGCGTTGCTTGCCCGGCGTCGGACCGAAATCAGCGCAGCGCATGGCTTATCACCTGTTGCAGCACGATCGGGACGGGGCGAAAGCGCTGTGCGAAAGCCTGGGCAAGGCGCTGGGCAGCATTCGACGCTGCGCCAAGTGCAACAGCTTTACCGAGGACGAAATCTGCGCGCTGTGCAGTTCGCCGCGGCGCGACGCGTCTCTGCTCGCAGTGGTCGAGACGCCAGCCGATCTGCTGATGATGGAACAGACAATGGCATTTCGGGGGATGTATTTCGTGCTCATGGGAAGGTTGTCGCCGCTCGACGGTATCGGTCCCAAGGACGTCGGCCTGGACCGCTTGCTCGCGCGGGTCACGGATGGTGTCGTTCGCGAGGTGATCCTCGCGACAAATTTCACCAACGAAGGGGAAGCCACCGCGCATTACATCGGAGAAATGCTGCGCGGCCGCGATATTAAAGTCAGCCGCATCGCGCGCGGCGTCCCGGTGGGGGGCGAACTCGAGTACGTGGACAGCGGCACGCTGGCCCAGGCTGTCGTGGAAAGAAGGCTGCTGTGAGCACGAAGAAGCCGCTGGACGGCATCAAAGTCATTGAATTGGGCCAACTCATCGCCGGCCCCTTCGCCGGAAAGATGCTGGCCGAGTTTGGCGCGGAAGTCATCAAGATTGAGGCGCCGGCGACGGACAGCCAGCCAGGCGGAGACCCGCTGCGCCAATGGCGCAAGCTTCACAATGGAACTTCGCTCTGGTGGTATGCGCAGGCACGCAACAAGAAGTCGGTCACGGTCAACCTGCGCCTGGCGGAAGGTCAGGAGATCGTGCGCACGCTTGCACGGGATGCGGATGTCGTGATCGAAAATTTTCGCCCTGGCACCATGGAAAAATGGGGGCTGGGTTACGAACGCCTCGCAGCGGAGAATCCGGGGCTGATCATGCTGCGCCTGTCCGGATTCGGGCAGACCGGCCCTTATCGGGACCAGGCGGGATTCGGCGCGATCGGAGAGTCCATGGGCGGATTACGCTACCTGACCGGTTATCCCGGTCAAGCGCCGGTGCGGCCCAATCTTTCGATCGGCGATTCGCTGGCGTCCTTGCATGGCGTCATTGGCGTAATGATGGCTTTGCACCATCGCAATATGAATGGCGGCCGCAAGTCCGGCAAAGGGCAGGTGGTGGACGTGGCCCTGTACGAAGCTGTGTTCGCCATGCTCGAGAGCACGCTGCCGGAGTTCGACATGTATGGCGTGGTGAGAGAGCGCAGCGGCAGTAATCTGTCCGGCATCGTGCCGTCCAATACCTATCTTGCCAGGGACGGCCAGCACGTGCTGATTGCCGCCAACGGCGACAGCATTTTCAAGCGCCTGTGTACCGCCATGGGGCGCGACGACCTCGGCCGCGATCCCACGCTCGCCGACAACGCAGGCCGCGCCAAGCGCGCCGATGAACTCGACGCGGTGATCGGGGGATGGGCCGCTCAATACGATGCGGCCGATTTGCTCGTCATGCTGGACGAGGCGCAGGTTCCGAACGGAAAGATCTACAGCATCGCCGATATCGCGAAGGATCCGCAATACCTTGCGCGCGAGATGATCCGCCAGTTCACGCTCGAAGACGGCACGCCGTTGAAACTGCCCGGGATCGTGCCCAAGCTTTCGGAAACCCCGGGTGATGTCGATTGGATTGGTCCCAAACTCGGCGCGCATACCGAGGAGGTGCTGGGCGCGCACGGATACGATACAGCGTCCATTGCCGAATTGCGCAAGAAAAACGTAATCTGAATGCACGGCGCGTTGACAGGGTGTTGGGGCTATGTGAGCATGGAAACGGATGGCGGGAGGGCGGTCTGCAACAGGCCCCGGAAAATTTCGATGCAAAAAAGGGAGACGATAAACATGCGTAAATGGATCAGTTTCGCGATGGGTGCTGCATTGGCCGCACTGACCGCGCAGGTACACGCGCAAGGCGCACTGGAAAAAACCAAGGTGCACATCGCGGTAGGAGGCAAGGCCGCGTTCTATTACCTGCCGCTTACCATTGCCGAGCAACTGGGCTATTTCAAGGCCGAGGGCCTCGAAGTCACCATAAGCGATTTCGCGGGTGGTTCGACCGCTTTGAGAGCAGTAGTCGGGGGCAGCGCTGATGTTGTCTCCGGCGCCTACGAGCACACGATCAGCCTGCAGAGCAAGAAACAGTTTTTTCAGGCCTTCGTTCAGCAGGGTCGGCTGCCGCAGATTTCCCTGGGCGTGGCCACGGCGCGGGCTGCAAGCTACAAGTCTGCCAAAGATCTCAAAGGTATGAAGATCGGCGTGTCCGCGCCGGGTTCGAGCACGAACAATCTGGTCAAGCAGATGCTGGTCAAGGAGGGACTCAAACCCACCGATGCAGCCATCGTCGGCGTTGGGACCGGCGCCGGGGCGATCGCCGCGATGAAGAGCGGGCAGATCGACGCGATATCCAATGTCGATCCGGTGATGACCAAGCTGGAGCAGGACGGCGCCATCAAGATTGTCGCCGATACCCGCACCTACAAGGGTACGATTGCGGTATGGGGCGCCCCCCTTCCTGCAGGGTGCCTGTATGCGCCGATCGAATTCGTACGGAAGAATCCGAACACCGTTCAGGCATTGACCAACGCCATGGTGCGCGCGGATAAATGGCTTGCGAACGCGACGCCGCAGGACATCCTCAAGACCGTACCGGAGACCTATCTGCTTGGCGACAAGGCGCTGTATCTTTTTTCCTACGGCAAGATAAAGGAGGCCTTGTCGCTTGACGGCTCCATTTCGGATGCAGGGGCCAAGGCGACTTTGAAAGCGCTTGCGGCGTTCGATCCAAAAATCAAGGCGGCGGAGATCAAGCTGGATCAAACCTATACCAACGAATTTGTGAAGAAGGCGAACGCCAAATTTAAGTGAAATCAATTCCGGACGCCTCGGTGCGTCCGGATCGAGCAAGCAATATGCAGCGCCCACCAGGAAGTACCGACGCAGCGGAATTTCTCCGCGACGCCCTGCGTCGTACCGCTTGTTGAATAAGCATGATTCCTGCACTTGCCCTGGAAGACATTACCTGCACGTTCATATCGCGCGATAACCGGCGTCAGCGCTATACCGCACTGAAAGACACGACTCTGGTCGCTGCCGAAGGTGAATTTGTCTGTGTCGTGGGTCCCACCGGTTGCGGCAAATCAACCTTGCTCAATGTCGCAGCCGGCTTGCTGCAACCCTCCAGCGGTACGGTAAGAATAGGCGGTGAACCCCTGGTCGGTGTCAATCGCCGCGCGGGTTATCTGTTTCAGGCCGAGGCGCTGATGCCCTGGCGCAGCGCACTCGACAATGTCATCGTCGGTCTGGAGTTCCGCGGTGTGGCGCGGGCGGAAGCGATCGAACGAGGCAATGACTGGTTGCAACGCGTGGGACTGAGCGGGTTTGGTGGCCGCTACCCGCATCAGTTGTCAGGCGGTATGCGCAAACGCGTGTCTCTGGCGCAGACTTTCATCCTCAATCCGCAGATCCTGCTGATGGACGAGCCGTTTTCCGCGCTCGACGTACAGACGCGTCAGCTGATGGAAAACGAGTTGCTTGATCTTTGGTCCGCGGAACGTAAATCGGTGGTGTTCATCACCCACGACCTGGAGGAGGCGATTGCGCTCTCTGATCGCGTCATCGTGTTGTCGGCCGGGCCAGAGACGCATCCGATCGGCGAATACAGGATCGACCTCGAGCGCCCGCGTGATGTGTCGGAGATCCGCCTGACGCCCCACTTCCTGGAACTGCATGCGCAGATCTGGCACACCATGAAAGAAGAGGTGTTGAAGGGTTATGTCCAGCAACAACGCTAAGGTGAAATTGCGCCTCTATCAGCTGACCGTGCTGGCGGTGTGTTTCCTCGTCTGGTATGCACTAACCAGTCCGACACTGTTGCCGCCGCTCTATTTCGACAACGCCGACAAGGCGGCGTTTTTCTTCGGCGAGCCGCAGAAGGTACTCATGCGGGTGTGGGAGTGGTTCAGTTCCGGCAGTATCTATGAGCATCTTGCCGTGACCCTGGTCGAAACTATGCTCGCTTTCGCCATTGGCACTGTATTGGGTTTGACGATCGGCCTTTGGCTGGCGCTGAGTCCGACGGCATCAGCGATTCTTGATCCGTATATCACGGCAGCGAACTCGATGCCGCGCGTGATTCTTGCACCCATTTTTTCGATCTGGTTCGGACTTGGAATATGGTCCAAGGTTGCACTGGGCGTGACGCTTGTGTTTTTTATCGTGTTCTTCAATGTCTACCAGGGCGTGCGCGAAGTGAGTCCGGTGGTTCTGGCCAATGTGCGCATGCTCGGCGCAAGTCAGCGGCAGCTATTGCGGCACGTGTATTTGCCCAGCGCCACCAGCTGGGTGTTCGCCAGCCTGCACAACTCGGTGGGCCTTGCTTTTGTCGGAGCCGTGGTAGGCGAGTATCTGGGGTCCGCCCGGGGCGTAGGCTACCTGATCCTGCAGGCCGAAGGTGTGTTCGATATCAATACGGTATTCGCAGGCATTCTGGTGCTGACCGGATTCGCGCTGGCACTGGACGCCGTGGTCAGCGTGATTGAAAAGCGCCTGCTGGTATGGCGCCCAAGCGCGGGGGAAACCGAGCGCAATATCTGAGGGATGTGCCGGTCTGTACGGGCCAGCCCATAGCACTTTTTTCACGTGTAGACTCGTGACGCCCGGGAGTTATCCATTGCACCTTACGCAATGGGAGCGCGTTCGCGCTTTTCCGATAAAGAAATCCGATTTTGGTTTGACACTAGTGGCGCATCTTGGCTATAATCCCGCCTCTGTAGTGAACGCAAGTTCGCGACGGACGGACGCGGGGTGGAGCAGTCTGGCAGCTCGTCGGGCTCATAACCCGAAGGTCGTAGGTTCAAATCCTGCCCCCGCAACCAACAATGCTTCAACGCTCTTTAAAAATTTACAGCCGATAGGTGTGGGTGCTGGGTGTGGTGTGAGGTGCCTGGTTGGTTTTTCTGTGCTTTCGATCTGAGGGTGCGGAGGGGCTGGTTAGGTGCTGACTCGCATAGATACACTTTGGTACTCACA
>JACZJT010000002.1 GCA_014860445.1 Burkholderiales bacterium | reverse complement strand
GACGCAATCATTTTCTGGCAATACGGGGTATTCAAACTCAACGCCACGATCGCTTACACATGGGGACTGATGTTCGTGCTCGCGGTCGGTTCATATCTCGTTACGCGCAGACTTTCCACCGGTCTGCAACGTTCGCGCTGGCAGAATCTGCTGGAGATCGTCGTCACCGGCATCGACAGGCAAATCGAGGAGGTCGGCTTGAGTCAGCCGCAGAAGTACCTCGGCTTTCTCGGTACCCTGTTCCTGTTTGTCGCGATGGCGAGCCTCTTCACCATCGTTCCCGGCTATGAGCCGCCGACCGGTTCGCTCTCGACCACCGCGGCACTGGCGATCTGTGTGTTTGTGGCGGTGCCGATGTTCGGCATCGAGGAGAGCGGGCTGGGCGAATATCTCAAAGCCTACCTGAAGCCGACGGCCTTCATGCTGCCGTTCAACATCATCAGCGAGTTTTCGCGCACCCTCGCCCTGGCCGTTCGCCTGTTCGGCAACATGATGAGCGGGACGATGATTCTCGCCATTCTGCTGACCATCACGCCCTTCGTTTTCCCGATCGCCATGAGCGCGCTCGGACTGCTGACGGGCATGGTGCAAGCCTACATCTTCAGCATCCTGGCCACGGTCTACATCGCGGCAGCCACACGGGTGCGCAAGCCCAAACCAGAGTCCGATGCAACACCTTGAAGCATGACCCACGACAACCCAAGGAAATGCCATGGATAGCCTGACCATTATCGCGGTGGCTTCAATCGTCACTGCCGGCCTTACCATCGCCATCGGGGTCATCGGCCCTTCACTTGGCGAAGGTCGCGCGGTTGCAATGGCGCTGACCTCGCTGGCGCAGCAGCCGGATGCCTCCGCCACCATCACTCGGACGCTATTCGTCGGTCTGGCGATGATCGAGTCCACCGCCATCTACTGCTTCGTGGTCTCGATGATTCTCATCTTCGCCAACCCGTTCTGGAACAACGTCATCGCTCACGCAGCAGGAAAGTAAGTCATGCTGATCGACTGGTTTACCGTCGGTGCGCAAGTCGTCAACTTCCTCATTCTGGTGTGGTTGTTGAAGCATTTTCTTTACCGCCCGATTCTGGACGCCATCGACGCACGTGAGAATAAGATTGCCAAGTCACTGGCGGACGCCGAAGCGAAAGAGGCCGCAGCGCAGGAGGAACGCGACGAATTCCAGCACAGGAACGAAGCGTTCGAGCAGCAGCGCGCCGCGCTCCTGAACAAGGCGACGGAGGAAGCTAAAGCCGAACGTCAGCGGCTCCTGGACGAAGCGCGGCAGGCGGCCGACGCCTTGAGCGCCAAGCGACAGGAAACGCTGAGAAACGACGCCCATAACCTCAATCAGACCATCAGTCGCCGGGCGCAGCAGGAGGTGTTTGCCATCGCGCGCAAGGCGTTGACCGATCTCGCCGCGGTGAGCCTGGAAGATCGCCTCGCCGACGTGTTCACGCGGCGCTTGCGAGAAATGGACGACCCAGCGAAACAGAGCCTCGGCGAAGCGCTCAAGACAGCCTCTGAACCCGCGCGCGTGCGCAGCGCATTCAACCTGCCGGCGGCGCAGCGCACAGCGATACAGAATGCCCTCAACGAAACCTTCTCGTCCGACATCCCTGTGCGCTTCGAGACCGCGCCAGAGCTGATCAGCGGGATCGAACTCGCGACCAATGGACACAAGGTGGCGTGGAGCATTGCGGATTACCTCGCGTCTCTGGAAAAAGGCGTCGCTGAGCTTCTGAAATCCAAGGACAAGTTTGAAGCCGAAGCCAAGCCTCAAACAAAGAACCCATGACCATGGAACCAGAGAACCTCCAGGCCGTTTTCGACAGTGCGTTTTCCGGGATAAGCCAGGCGCTGAAAGCATTCACGCAGCAACTGGAGCCACGTGAAACCGGGGCGGTCAACAGTATCGCCACGGGTATCGCAAAAGTCTCCGGGCTCCCCGGCGTTGGTTTCGAGGAGGTGTTGAAGTTTCCTGGTGATCTATATGGCATCGCGTTCAACATCGATGAAGATGAAATCGGCACCGTGCTGCTGGGGGACTACTGGCACCTGCATGCTGGCGATGAAGTCGAACGTAGGGGCCACGTGGTGGACGTTCCGGTGGGCGACGGATTGATCGGACGGATCATCAATCCAATGGGCCGGCCACTGGACGGCAAGGGCCCGGTGGTTTCCCGCATGCGCCTGCCGGTCGAACGCCCATCACCGCCCATCATGGACCGCGCGCCCGTCACCGTGCCCTTGCAAACCGGCATCAAGGTCATCGATGCGCTCATTCCCGTCGGGCGCGGCCAGCGCGAGTTGATTCTTGGCGACCGGCAGACAGGCAAGACCGCCGTGGCACTCGACACGATACTCAATCAACGCGACCAGAATGTGCTGTGCGTCTATTGCGCCATCGGCCAGCGCGCATCCGGCGTGGCCAAGGTGATCGCCACCCTGCGCGAACAAGGCGCGATGGATTACACCATCGTGGTCGTCACCGAAGGCAACGATCCGCCCGGCCTCGCCTACATCGCACCCTACGCCGCGACCAGCATCGCAGAGCATTTCATGGAGCAGGGCCGTGACGTGCTGATCGTTTATGACGACCTCACGCATCATGCACGCGCCTATCGCGAACTGTCCTTGCTGCTGCGGCGTCCGCCCGGCAGGGAAGCGTTTCCCGGCGACATCTTCTATATCCACGCACGGCTGCTGGAGCGAGCAACACACTTGCGCCCGGAACTCGGCGGTGGTTCCCTCACCGCGCTGCCCATTATCGAAACCGAAGCGCAGGACATTTCCGCCTACATTCCAACCAACCTGATTTCCATCACCGATGGTCAGATTTACCTCTCGCCGTCGCTGTTCGAATTGGGTGTATTGCCCGCGGTCGATGTCGGCAAGTCCGTTTCGCGCGTCGGCGGCAAGGCGCAGCGCGCCGCCTACCGTGCCGTGGCGGGCGATCTCAAGCTCGCCTACGCCCAGTTCGAGGAGTTGGAAACCTTCGCCCGCTTCGGCGCCCGCCTGGACGAAGACACGCGCAAGGTGATCGAGCACGGGCGGCGCATCCGCGCCTGTCTCAAGCAGCCGGAATTCGCACCAGCCCCCGTGCCCGCACAAATTGCGATCCTGCTGGCGTTGACGGCGGAACTGTTCGACTCGGTGCCGCTGGAGCAGATGACCGAGGCCGAGCACGCCGTGCACGAGGCGGCGGCGAACATCCCGGCGGAGGTGTGCGCACGCTTCGAAACGGCGGACAAGTTGAGCGATGAGGATCGCAAAACGATCGTCGACATCGCGCGCAAGGCGCTCGCGGGTTTCCAGCCCAAGCCGGAAGGCGAGTCCAAACCCGCTGCCAGGACCCATACTTAAAGCGCATTTCACAATGAACATCCCATTAATCGTCATTTCGAGCGCAGCGAGGAATCTGCTTCTGAATCAAGCAAAAAAGCAGATTCCTCAGCCTACGGCTTCGGAATGACTGTTAATTTTGAAATGGCCTTTTAGCCACGCAACGATACAAGCGGAGAACACGATGCAAATTCAAATCAACACCGACCATAACATCGAAGGTCACGAGGCGCTTACCGCGCACGTCCGCGGCGTAGTGGAAAGCGCCGTCGGCCGGTACGGCAATCACGTCACGCGCGTCGAGGTGCACCTGAGCGACGAAGTCGGCCACAAGAGTGGCCAGGACGATAAGCGCTGCTTAATGGAGGCCCGACTCCAGGGCCGCCAGCCTATCGCGGTCACGCATCACGCCGGGTCCATGCACCAGGCCGTCGCAGGTGCAGCGGACAAATTGACCAGAATAGTCGAGAGCACGGTCGGGCGGATGCATGATCGCGGAATTCGCGCCGCCGACCCGTCGCACCAGGAGCCGCCGGAGGAGTGATGAGCGATACCACGGCGAGCCTGCGGCGCAAGATCGGCAGTGCGGGCGATCTGCAATCGGTGGTTCGCTCGATGAAAGCGCTGGCCGCTTCGAGCATCGGTCAATACGAGCAATCGGTGCGCGCCCTGGCCGACTACTATCGGACCGTGGAACTGGGCCTGAGCATTTGCTTGCGCCGGGACGCACCGGCTGCGCTGATGGCCGAAGGCGCAAGGCGCGCGCATAAGGCATCGGTCGGGGCAGTGGTATTCGGTTCCGATCAGGGCTTGGTGGGACAGTTCAACGACGTGGTGGCCGATTTTGCCGTGAAGAGCCTGGCCGCGCTTCCCGGCAAGCCCCGGGTCTGGGCGGTCGGCGAGCGCGTGCATGCCCGCCTGGCGGATGCAGGTCTGCCGCTGGCCGGACTCTACGCCGTGCCCAATTCCGTCAAGGGCATCACGCCGCTGGTCGGGCAGATTCTCGTCGATGCCCAGACCAGCCACAGCCATGGTGAAGTCGGCGCACTCCATCTGTTCTACAACCGACCCAGTTCCGGCGCGGTCTATGCGTCCGTCAGCCAGCGGCTGCTGCCGCTGGATGATAGCTGGCGGCGCAAGCTGGCCGAATTGCCCTGGCCGACGGGAAATCTGCCCGAGGACATGGGCGGCGGCGCCGCGACCCTGCGCGCGCTGATTCGCGAATATCTTTTCGTGTCGCTCTACCGCGCCTGCGCCGAATCGCTTGCGAGCGAGAATGCGAGCCGCCTCGCGGCGATGCAGCGCGCCGAGAAGAACATCGACGACCTGCTCGAGGACCTCAACGGCGCGTTCCATCGCCTGCGCCAGAGCGGCATCGACGAAGAGTTGTTCGACGTCATCTCCGGGTTCGAGGCGCTCGCTGGATCTCGACGGCAGAAGGTGAAACCGGAAACAGCGGAGGATTCAAATTGAAAATCAATCCAGAGGACTTCCGCGTACCGGCCGGGAAGAAGGTCGATCTCCAAAAGTGGCCGACGCGCGTGAAGCCTGTCTACAAGTCGAAGAAGAAGTACGCGAAACTGCTGCAGCAACAGGTGGAGGAGTTGAGTTCGCTGCAGCGCCTGCACTACGCGTCCAACCGCCATGCCGTGCTGCTGATCTTCCAGGCGATGGATGCCGCCGGCAAGGACGGCGCCATCCGCCACGTGATGTCCGGCGTCAACCCGCAGGGCTGCCAGGTGTTCAGTTTCAAGCATCCGAGCGCGACCGAACTGGACCACGATTTTCTCTGGCGCACGACGCAGGCGCTGCCCGAACGCGGACGCATCGGCATTTTCAACCGCTCCTATTACGAAGAGGTGCTGATCGTCCGCGTGCACCCGGAGATCCTGCGCGAACAGCGCCTGCCGGAAGCGCTGGTCGATACGAACACCTTGTGGCAGGAACGCTATCGCTCCATCGTCGACCTGGAGAATCACCTTTATCGCAATGGCACGCGCATCATCAAATTCTTTTTGCATCTGTCCGAAGAAGAGCAGCGCAAGCGCTTCCTCGATCGCATCGATGAACCGGAAAAGAACTGGAAGTTCAGCCTCGCCGACATCGAGGAAAGGAAATTCTGGAAGCAGTACATGCAGGCCTATGCAGCCTGCCTCGGCGCAACCAGCACCAAGACGGCGCCCTGGTATGTGGTGCCCGCCGACGACAAGGAGAACGCCCGGCTGATCATCGCCCAGGTCATCGTCGATACCTTCAAGGCGCTGAACATGCGCTACCCGGAAACCGATGCAAAGCGCCGCAAGGAATTGCTGGCCATCCGCGAGGAGTTGGTCCGGGAAGGCCCGGGCAGCGACTGAATCCGGGATAGGCGGAAGCGCAGTGCTTCTGTCGCCGGCGGCGCGATTTGATACCGGACTGCCGGTATTGTCATTCCTCGAAGCGTAGCTGCTTGTTCCATCCGCCGCCGAGCGCCTTGAACAGGCCGACGGAGGCTTGCAGCCGCGCGAGGCGTAGCTGAGCGAGCTGATCCTGCGCCTGAAACAGCGTGCGCTGCGCATCGAGCACCGTCAGCAGATCATCGGCTCCCTCGCGGTAGCGCACTTCGGCGAGCCGGAGCGCGAGCCGCGCCTGTTCCAGGATCTGCTGCTGCAGAACCTCCCGGTCCGCGCCGCGGCCCCCGGCGGCAAGCGCGCTCTCGACGTCCGCGAGCGCGGCGAGGATGACCTTGCGGTAGTTCTCGATCAGTTCGCGCTCGCGCGATGCCGCGACATCGACCTGCGCGCGCAGGCGGCCGCCGTCGAGAATCGGCTGAGACAGCGAGGCGCCGATTGCAATGGCGGCAGCGGGCGCGCTGAGGAAATTGAGCAGCATGTCGCTGGCGAGGCCCGCTGAACCGCTGAGCGATATGCCCGGCAGCAATGCGGCGCGCGCCGAGGCGACATTGGCGTTGGCGGCGGCGAGTTGCGCCTCGGCGCCGGCGAGATCGGGCCGGCGAACGAGCAAGGCCGCCGGAATGCCGGCACCGATCGGCGGCACCAGAACATCAGAAACGTTCATAGCCGCGACATCGAATGCTTCCGGTTGCCTCCCCAGCAGGATCGCCAGCGCGAACAGGGTCTGCCGCTCCTGCAACTCCAGCGGTGGAATCGCGGCGCGTTGCGCAAGGACCGCCGCCTGCTGGCGCGCAACGTCGAGCGTCGAGACCGCGCCGTTGCGCGCGCGCGCGTCCACCACCTTGAATACGCGCTCGGCAATCGCAAGGTTCTCGCGCACGATTGCGAGGCGCGCGCGCAGGGACAGCACCTGGAAATAGCCGCCGGCAATTCCGGCGATGAGCGTGAGCCGGACGGTCTCCCGGTCGAAGCGCGAGGCGCGCAGGGAGGCTTCTGCTGCGCGCACGCCCAGGGCATTCTTACCCCACACATCCACCTCGTAGCTTGCGCTCAGCGCCCCGCTCGATGAATCCGCGCCGCTCCATGGGCCGCCGTGCGGGCGTGTTTCGCGGCGCGCCGTGGCGGCGCCGAAATTCAGCGCCGGAAACAGGGTCGCGCCGGCGATGCGCGCCTGGGCTTCGGCCTGGCGCACGTGTTCCGCGGCGATTGCCATGTCGGGATTCGCGCGCATCGCCGCATCGATCAGCCCGGAGAGTTCCGCCGATCCGAAACCGCGCCACCAGTCCCGCGCCGGCGCAGCCGCCTCGGGTGCACCCGCTTCGGCCCAGGCTCCCGGCATATCGGGAGCGCGCGCTACCGGACCACCGGCCGTTGCGCAGGCGCCCAGCGCCAGCGTGGCCAACGCAGCAAAAAGAATCGCGTACGGTCGACGCATCCCGGCGTTCATGTTGCGAGTGCCACGATCGGGTCCACGCGTGCCGCCTTGCGCGCCGGCATGTAGCCGAAAACGATTCCGGTCACGAACGCGCAGCCGAAGGCGAGCAGCACCGGGCCGAACGAATACTTGACCGGCGTGCCGAACGCCGCGACGATCGCCGCCGCCGAGAGACCGGCCGCCACGCCGATCGCGCCCCCAAGGAGAGATACCACCAGCGCCTCGGTGAGAAATTGCTGCAGGATGTTGCGCATACGCGCGCCGGTGGCCATGCGTATGCCGATCTCGCGTGTGCGTTCGGTCACGCTGACCAGCATGATGTTCATCACGCCGATGCCCCCCACCAGCAACGAAATCGCAGCGACCGAGCCGAGCAGGACGGTGAGCGTGTTCTGCGTATCGGTGGCGGTATCGAGGATCGATGCCATGTTGCGGATGCGAAAATCGGCGGTCTGGTGCCGCGCCTCGAGCAGAGCGGATACGGCGGCCTGCGTTTCGTCGATCAGCGCAACCTTGTCCACCGCAACCGTGATATTGCGCAGGAAGTGCTGGCCGAACAGGCGCAGCCCCCCGGTCGAGACCGGGACCATGATCACATCGTCCTGGTCCTGGCCGTGCGGAGAGGCGCCGCGCGGCGCCATCAGGCCGATGACCTGGAACATCACGTTGTTGAGCACGATGTACTGCCCGAGCGGATCCACGTCCTTTGAAAACAGATTGTCGGCGACGGTCTGCCCGAGCACGGCCACCGCGGCGTAGCTTTTCATGTCCTCCGTGGAAAAAAATATCCCCCTCGCGAGCGGCCAGCTGCGCGCCACCGGAAATGTGGCGGAGGTGCCGTTCGCCTGGGTCTGGTAGTCGGAATTGCCGAAGCGCGCGGTGACGCTCCCGCCCAGTTCGGGCACGGCGGCGAGCACGTTGGGCAGTTCGGCGATCATGTCTGCGTCCTCCGGCACCAGCGAGGCGACTGTCCCGCCCACGCCGCCGCGGTGCGGCTGGTTCGGCCGTATGAGCAGCAGGTTCGTGCCCATGGCGCTGATGCGATCGAGCACGAGCTGCTTGGCGCCGTCGCCGATCGCGAGCATCGCAATCACGGAGGCGACGCCGATGACGATGCCGAGCAGGGTGAGCACCGTGCGATACAGATTGGCGCGCAGGGCGCGCACCGCGGTCTTCGCCGCCTCGTAGGCCCCGCCGATAAAGGAAGCACCGGCCTCGTCGCGCGGCTGCTCGATGTCGGCAAGCGGCCGCTCGCCGGACAATTGCGGACCCGGATCGCTCACGATCCGACCGTCGCTGATTTCGATGATGCGCTGCGCCTGCGCGGCGATGTCGAGCGCATGCGTGATGAGGATGACCGTATGACCGCGGGCGGACAGATCCTGCAGCAGCGCCATGACTTCGATCCCGCTCTTGCTGTCGAGCGCGCCGGTGGGCTCATCGGCGAGGACGATGCGCCCGCCGTTCATGAGCGCACGCGCAATGGACACGCGCTGCTGCTGTCCCCCCGAGAGCTGGCTGGGGCGGTGGGCCAGGCGGTCGCCCAAGCCGAGCGAGCCCAGCAGTTCCTTGGCGCGCGCGTCGCGTTGCGCCGGCGGCATGCCAGAATAGACCGCCGGCACCTCTACATTCTCCAGCGCGGACGCGGTGCCGATCAGGTTGTAGCTCTGAAAAACGAAACCGAAGGCTTCGCGCCGCAGCCGCGCGAGTTGGTCGCGCTCGAATCCCGACACGTCCTCGCCCATGAAGCGGTAAGTGCCCGAACTCGGCCGGTCGAGGCAACCGATCATGTTCATGAGCGTGGTCTTGCCCGAACCTGACGCGCCCATGATCGCAAGAAACTCGCCGGCGTATATTTTAAGACTGACCCCGTGCAGCACTTCGACATCCAGTTCCCCGCTGCGGTAGGTCTTGACTACATCGATCAGCTCGATCAGGGGAGAGCCGGGAGGGTGCGGGGCGGACGCGGGCCCCGCGGGGCGTGCGGGCACGCCAGGGACCGGGTCCGATTTCACGGGCGGCCTCTCCCCTGGGAGGCAGCAGGCACCAGCGAACTGCTGCTTTGCACCGGCGCAGCCGCAGCAATTGTCTTGATTCCGATCACCACCTTTTCGCCGGGCTCGAGGCCGGACAGGATCTGCGCGGTGACGCGGTTCATCACGCCGACCTTCACTTCCCGCTCCACAATCTTGCCGGCCGCGTCGACCACGCTGAGCAGCGCGCGTCCGTCGGCGAACTGGTTGCGCGCATCGGCACCCGAGGCACGCCTCGCGCCCCTCGCGTTCGCGGCGCCCGATGGCTTCGCCGCCGCCGGGCGCAGGGCGGTGAGCGGCACCAGCACAGCATCCTTGGCGCTCGAAACGACGAAGAACACCTGGGCCGTCATCTGCGTCATGAGCGTCTGGTCCGGGTTCGCCACGTCAAACAAGGCATCGTAGAGCACGACGTTGTTCACCACGGTCGGTGTCGGCGGGATCTGTCGCAGCTTGCCGTAAAAGCGGCGCTTGCTGCCGCCCAGCGTGGTGAAGTAGACGTCCATGCCGATGTGCAGCTTGGGGACGTCCGCCTCGGAGACCTGCGCCTGCACGGTCATCGTCGAGAGATTCGCGATGCGCATGACAATGGGCGCCTGCTGGTTGGCATTCAAGGTCTGGCCCTGTTTCGCCGCCAGTGAGACGACCGTCCCCGCAATCGGCGCATAGATCTTGGTGTAGCCGAGGTTCGCCTCGTCCCCGCGCAGGGTGGACGCAGTCTGCTGTATCTGCGCCTTGATCGAGTCGCGCTGGGCGATCGCCGATTTCAGATTTGCTTCGGCGCTTTGCAGTGCATCGGCAGTCGTCGCTTCCTCGCGCATCATGTTTTTCTGGCGCGTGAGCTGGAGCTCGGCGAGCGCGAGTTGCGCCTGCTTGTCGGAAAGCTGCGCCTGCTGGTTGAGCAGTTGGGCGTGATCGCCATCGACCTTGGCCTGGTACACCGACGCATCGATCTCGGCGAGCAGGTCCCTGGCCTTGACGATGGCGCCGATGTCGACGTGCAGCTTCTTCAACTGCCCCGAGACCTGGGTGCCGACGTCCACGAAATCCCTGGGCTGTAGGGTGCCGGTTGCGGTGACCGTGTCTTCGAGGTTTCCGCGTTCGGCCACCGCAGTAAGAACCGGACGCGCGGAGCTGTCCGGGGAAAACCAGGTTTGCCATGCGAAATAGCCGCCGAACGCCAGCACCGCGATCGTGCTCAGCGCCAGTGCAACCGGGCCCGGCCGCAGCCAGCGCGCGTTGGCGGGCGTTGGCCGCGCCGCAGTCAGCTGCGCCGGATGGTTATCCGGGGAAGCGCTTGTTGTGGGGGTAATGGCGTCCTGCATTGCAGAGTGCTCCGTGACTCACAATTATCCTCAGCCCGCGAAACGAACTCTGTGCGCCCGCGCACTTATGCGACCCTGGTCCGCCTGGTTTTCAGTCGGCGGGCATCCTCCTTGCGCCTGCCGGGCAACTCCCGACGGCCATGTTCCGGGGGGGCGCGCCTGGTCGGGCGACAGCCTTGATTTCGAAGACTCGCCAGCGCGGTCGAGTTCATGCCGATCGAATTTCTCCAATATGTGCGCTAACGAACAGACGACAACGGACGCGAAATGAGAGGATTCGTTCCCCCCCTCCGCCGAGTGTGTTTCTCCTCCTCCTAAACTGCTTGGCGGATTTAAGTCCCCGGACAGGTTCATCGCCGGGGCTTTTTTTGTGTCCTGCACTCGATCTCGCGGAATCCGCACGGACGCTGGTGACCGCCAACGAGGTGGATGTCGGCGCACTGTGACTTCACGCCGGCACGCAAATTGGCGCTAGCGTGCCATCGGTGGCGCGCCATCGGTAGGCACGCCGCTGAAATGCCGATAGAAAGCGTCGGCACGGTTTATGAACGAGGCTTCGTTCCCCGCGGCAGACCAGCTGTTCGCCGAGAGCAAGGCGTAGAAACCCCAGTTTTCGCCGGCGCGCCGTTCGAGAAAATAAAGGGATTTCATGCCGCCGGGCTCGAAGAATGTAATAAAGAATGTGCGCACCGCGGTCACGTTCTCCAGTTCAACGACAAGATGATCGGCGTCTGCTTCGCGTACCCGCATCTTGTACACGACCGCACTCGTTGAGCGACTGTCATGTTGCGCGAAGAACACATCGCGGCCCGCCTTCATCTCGGGCAAGGCAAAATCCGGCCGGCGCTCGCTCGCGTCCGGATTGTCGAGCGCGGCGGCTTCGGTGACCAGCACGCGCCATGTTCCATCGGTGACCGACCAGTAACGGATGCCGCGCATGGTTGAAATTGCGCCGAAACGAATCAGCAGCGCGTCGGCGCTACCGGCATACCTGAACGTCCCCGCCAGCGCGACCAGCCGATCGCTGTTTCCACGGGCCCACCCGGTGCACGGCGGCGGGGTCCACGAGCCCGGCTTGAAGTTTCGCCAGACCTGGAGCGTGGGTGGCTCTCCGATCTCCGCGTAAAACGGCAGTGGAGGCCCTGCGCACGGGGGGCGGGGGAGATTTTGCGCAAGCGATCCGGACGACCACGCCAGCAGCAATGCGAGCGCGGCGGATTTCACCGGCGGGCGTGGTGCAGTTTGGCTCGCGCTGGAATCCCAAGTGCCGGAGCGGGCTTGTTAATCAGGGTCACAGGCATCGCGATCATGGCCGGGAATTGCGGATTGACACCAAGATAGCGCATAAATATTTCGCCGTATGTGCGGGCGCGCACTGAGTCGGCGGCCGGTGTAGCGGAGAGTGGCGCCTGATCCGCACCTAAACCGAAGATCAAGCTACCGGAGTCCGACTGCAGATGGACGCTATCCTGCCCGCTGTCCGGCCGTACCTGGCCGGTATCCTCGCCCTTGCATTCGCCTGCGGTTTGATGGCGCCGGCGGCGGCTCGCGCAGAGCTTTCCGAAGTAGCGATGTTCGGCCCGGGTCTGCGTATCCGGCCGGCATACGATGGATCGGCTTCGCGGCGCACGGAGTTGGTTCCGATCGTGCGCTACTACGGACAGCCCTGGTTCCTGCGTTCGACGCAGGGCGTGCTCGAGGGCGGCGCGCGATTTGAACTTGCGCCCGGACTCCATGCAGGGGCGCAACTCGCCTACGAACCGGGGCGCAAGACGAGCGAATCCGCGTTCCTCCAGGAGCGCGGTCTGTCGAACGTGGACCTTGGCGCATCGGTCGGCGTGCATCTCGAGTGGGACCACAAATTCGGCCGCATGCCGATTGCGCTGCTCGCGCGCGTGCGCCGGCACACCGACTCCGATCGGGGCACCCAGGCGGACCTGCGACTCAGCGCCGGCATTTTTCAGAGCGGGCGGTTCGCCGCCGGCGTGTTTGCGCAGACAACATGGGCGAATGCGGAATCAACCGGCTCCTTCTATGACATTACGCCTCAGCAGTCCGCTGCAACCGGCTTGCCTGCATTCAATGCAGGAAGCGGACTGCTGTTCTCGAGCTTCGGCTTGCTCTGGTCGGCCGAACTGAGCCGGCATTGGATCGCGGTTGGGAATATCGAGTCGCGGCATCTGCACGGCGACGCCGCGCGCAGTCCGCTTGCAGAGCGCGATTCGAACTACTACGCAAGCGCAGGTGTGGCTTACCGATTTTGAAGCGACTGACGAGCGGGTGCGTCAGTCTTGAATACCGGGGTTCGATATCGGGCCCGGCAACCGCAATAGCTTTTACAGGAGAATTCAATGAAAGCGATATTGAGAACCGCCCTGGCAGCCGCCGGGCTGGCGATCGCCACGCAGGCCGCGGCGAACATCACGTTTTACGAACGCGAAGGTTTTGAGGGCCAGGCATTCAGTACGCAAAATCCGGTCAAGAACTTCGAGCGTTATGGCTTCAACAACCGCGCTTCCTCAGCCGTGGTCATCGGCGAGCGCTGGGAAGTTTGTGAAAACGCCGGCTACAGCGGGCGCTGCGCCGTCCTGCGCCCCGGCCGTTATCCGTCATTCGCCGCAATGGGCCTGAACGACCGCGCCTCGTCGGTGCGCATGGTTGGCAAGAACGCGCGCGTCGACGGGAATCGATATGCGCCTGACCCCGCCGCCGTCAGTAACCGCGGCGCTGACGCGCAGATTACCTTCTACGAACGCGAAAATATGGGCGGTCGGTATTTCACCACGGACAAACAAGTCGGCAACTTTCAGCGCTACGGCTTCAATGACCGTGCCTCGTCGGCCCTGGTCGTCGGCGACCAGTGGGAGGTCTGCGAAAACGCGCAGTTCAGCGGCCGCTGCGCCTTGCTGCGTCCCGGCAGGTATCCCTCCATGGTGGCAATGGGCTTGAACGATCGCGTTTCATCGGCGCGGATCGCCAGCGCCGCGGCGAACGCACAGGTTATTTTCTATGAAGGTGAGGGTTTTCAGGGACGCTCGTTCGGTACGGAGAAATCAATCAGCAATTTCAGGCGATTTGGCTTCAATGATCGCGCCTCGTCGGTCGAGGTGACGGGCGAGCGCTGGGAAGTCTGCCAAAACACCCGGTACAAGGGGCGTTGTGCCGTGCTGCGGCCTGGCCGGTATCCGTCGCTGGCCGCGATGGGCCTGAACGACCGCGTTTCATCGGCGCGAACAGTGGCCAGGGACGCGAGGGTCGATGACAAACGTTACGCGCCTGCGCCGGTTGCGGAGCACGATTACCGCCGACGCCATGACGAGCGCCTGTACCAGGCGAACGTTACTTCAGTGCGGGCAGTGGTCGGACCACCCGAACAGCGTTGCTGGGTCGAGCAGGAACAAGTGCCGCAGGAGCAAAGCAAAGCCAACGTCCCCGGCGCAATTGCCGGCGCGCTTATCGGCGGCATTCTCGGTCACCAGGTCGGCAACGGGCGCGGCAACGATATCGCCACGGTCGGCGGCGCGGTTGCAGGGGCCGCAGTGGGTGCCAACGTCGGCCGCAGTGGCGGGCAGGCGGCCACTACCCAGGATGTCAGGCGTTGCGAAAACGTGCCCAGTCATGCGCGGCCTGAGCTTTGGGATGTCACCTACAATTTCCGCGGCCAGGAGCATCGCGTGCAAATGACCTCACCTCCCGGAGCCACGATTACAGTCAACGAGCAAGGTGAACCACGGGCCTAGGGTCTGAAGCGGCATGAACGGCAATGCGGCCCTTCGGGGCCGCATTGCATTGGGGCCGCAACCGGCGCCACCGAATCGACATTGCAGGCCGGGATAATGTGTCACTCTCGACGCGGGCTGCTCTCGCCGGCGGTGCTCGACACATGGCGACCGCCACAGACAGAATTGCGACCGGCCTATCGGCTCGAGGCTGTCACTGCGTGCAGGGGGGGTGATATGCGAACAGGCGCTGGATCTCATGTTTCACCACGCCGTAGCATTCGCATACCTGGTGTTCCAGTTTCGCGCGATTGAGCACGGTGATGCTGCCATTGTCGTAGCGGATCAAACCGTCCCGTTGCAGCTTGGCCGTCGCCTCCATCACGCCCGGACGGTGCACGCCGAGCATGTTGGAGATCAGCTTCTGCGACATCACCAACTCGTTTCCGTTCAGGCGGTCCAGGCTCAGCAGCAGCCAGCGGCATAGCTGCTGTTCCAGCGTATGGTGCCGGTTGCACGCGCCCGTTTGCACCATCTGCGCGATCAGTGTCTGCGTGAAACGCAGCGCCAGGTGTTGCAGACTGCCGCCCAGGTCGAACTCCTGTTTCAGGAGCGCCGCCTTGATCCTGTAGCATTCGCCCGCGTTTTGCACCACGGCCCGGCTCGACATGCTGTCGCCGCCCATGAATACCGATACGCCGACCAGGCCGTCGTTGCCGATGATGGCGATCTCGGCCGAATCGCCGTTTTCCATGACGTAGAGCAGCGAAATGATGCAGCTGGTCGGAAAATACACGTAGTCCATCGGGGCGCCGGCCTCGAAGACCACCGCTCCCAGGGGCATCGGCGTGGACTCCAGATCGGGCAGCAGGCGCGCATAGTCCTCGGCGTTCAGTGCCGCAAGCAGGTGGTTTTGATTGGCGTCATGCAATAAAGGCATGGAATTTTTCTCCGTGTGCTACTGGCGTCATGGCGGAACGACGCGGGTCCGTTCAGGACAATGGAATCACTGTATTCCCCATAGCGGAATTTGTATGTTCGATGGCGCACGTAGCGCGCATCGGCGAAAGGGCGATAACCGAAGCGCGCCGGATCAAGGAATGTCCCTGGAGAATGTACGGCAGCGCACGGAAAAGTCGGATGCGAACACGGACAATCGCATTCTCTCCCCCCGCCGACGGTTTCTCCTCCTCCTTTATCGTTTGGCGGGTTCCGGCCCCCGGTCATGTCAACTGCCGGGGGCCGTTTTTTTTGGCTGGCCCGGGCATTTGCCGCGGGGTCCTCTGAAACGCACCGCTCGATTCCGACTTCGACCTTCCTGTCCTATGTGCGCCGTCGCACAGAATTTTCAGCGGCAGGCGTATCTAATGTGCGCATGCAAATCCGATCCGGCAGATTGCCGCGCGGGTGGCGGCGCTGTTTAGTTGTCAACTACTTGAAGGGGTAAAGCGATGAAGAATGCAGGGATATTCGCGGTGTTTGCGGCTTTGATGCTTTCGTTCGGCAGCGTCATTGCGGTGCCGTCGGGCAAGACAGTGGAGTTTGCCAGCCCCATGGGCAAGGTGACCTTCGACGGCAAGGTGCATGCGGGGAAGGGCTTCAAATGCGCGGATTGCCACAGCAAGCCCAAGCTGTTCCAAATGAAAAAGGGCGGCGACAAGATTACCCATGTCGCGATGAACGACGAAGGCAAGTTCTGCGGCACCTGCCATGACGGCAAGAAGGCGTTCAGCGTCAAGGTTCAGGCAGATTGCGTGAAATGCCACGAAAAAGGCGCAGACGCCAAGACCGGCGCAGTTGAACCCGTCAAGGAGAAGCTCACCCTGTCGGCGTCGAAAAAAGAATCCCCTGGCGAATATGTCGAGGATACGGTCATCACCGCCAAAGTGAAAGCAGCCGTGCTGGAAGAGTCATCGCTCAAATCAGCCGAAATCAATGTCGAAACCTTCAAGGGCGTCGTCCAGTTGACCGGTTTCGTCAACTCCAGCGCGGATATCAAAAAGGCCGTTGCGGTTGCCAAGGTCGTCAAGGGCGTGAAATCCGTGAAGAACGACATGATTCTCAAGGGAACGAAGTAAATCGGCCGCACTCGCCGGCCGTCAATGTCTTCATTGCACCGAGTGCGGCGCGTAAAGCGAATTACAGAATGGGCCACGCAAAAGTTGTCATTTCGAGCGCAGCGAGAAATCTGCTTCTGAATCAAATAAAAAGCAGATTCCTCAGACCTTCGCCCCCGGAGGAAGTCCTCCTGGGGACGGCTTCGGAATGACAGCCAATTTTGAAATGAGCTCTTATAAAAAAGGATAGTCGAACATGAACAAAGACCAGGTGAAGGGCGCGGCGAAAGACATCGTCGGCAAGATCCAGGAAGAAGCGGGAAAAGTGACTGGAAGCAAGGAGCAGCAGATCAAGGGGCTGTCGAATCAAGTCGCCGGGAAAGCGCAACAAAAACTCGGCGACCTCAAGCAGGCCGTTGAGGAAATCAAGAAAAGTTAGTCGCGGGGTGGATCGCCGATCGGGGATGCCGATGCGGGTGTCGGTCTCGGTACGTGCCGACATGAGAGCGCGGACCTTTTCGGCATGGGCGCTGTTTTTTGCGCTCGCCTTGGCATGCATGGGCGCGCGTATCGCCCATGCCGGCGATGTGGATGCGCCTTCGGCCGCGGCGTTGCACGCCAGGTACGCGGCACTGGAGCATCAACTCAGTCACAACCCGTTTCGGCGACCGTTGCACCTGCAATCCAGCGAGGGTCCGGACGGCGTGATCGGCGACATTTATGCGCGCGTCGATTTTCCGTTTGAAACAGTGCGCGGCGCGCTGAACAATCCGGTCGATTGGTGTGACGTTCTGATTCTCCACCTCAACACCAAGTACTGCCGTGCCTCGCCGGGCAGCCGCGGGGCCGTCCTCAAGGTAAGCGTCGGCAGGAAATTCGACGAACCGCTGTACAAGACCCACCGGGTGAACTTTGCCTATCGCGTGTCCGCCCAGACGCCGAGCTATCTGCAAGTGAGGCTGAACGCAGACGCGGGACCATACAGCACCCACGACTACCGTATCGCGTTCGAGGCCGTGCCGCTGGAATCCGGGCGCACGTTCATTCACCTTTCCTATTCGTTTTCCTATGGCATGGCGGGGCGGCTTGCGCTGCAGACCTACTTCGCCACGATCGGGCGGGACAAGGTGGGATTTGCCGCCGCCGGCACTGGGTCCGGCGGCCAGCCGCAATACATCGGTGGCATACGCGGCCTGGTGGAACGCAACACCATGCGCTATTACCTCGCCATCGAGTCCTTTCTCGGCGCCCTGTCCGCACCGCCGCCGGCGCGCCTCGACCAGCGTCTGCGCGCGTGGTTCGCGGCGACCGAGCGCTATCCGCGCCAGTTGCATGAAATGGAACGCGGTGAATATCTCGACATGAAACACCGGGAGGTGCTGCGGCAACATTCCGATCCCCGGCCGCCGGCCTGATCGCCGATATGTACCGGCCTTGATTCATTTGTTTCAGCGCAGTGCACCGGATTCCGCAGCTAAGCGTTGGCGCGCCATATGTGCGGTACCGAACAGACGCCCACAGCCGGCGATCGGATGCTTAAAAGCTTGCGTTGCTTATGGGGATTGTTTGTGAGCGGCACCTTTTCAGCACACACCGATACGGCATCTGCGACGGATGCGCAGGACGATCGCGCGCTCGAAGCGCTGCGGCTGTCGGAAAGCCGCTACCGCCGGCTATTCGAAACGGCCCGGGACGGCATCCTGCTGCTCAACGCGTCCACGGGCCAGATCGAGGACGTCAATCCCTACTTGATCGAACTGCTCGGCTATTCCCACACCGAGTTTCTGGGAAGGAAGCTATGGGAGGTCGGCGCGTTTGCGGACAGGGGCGAGAGCAAGGAAATGTTCGCGGAGCTGCAGACGAAGGGCTATGTCCGATACGATGATCTTCCGCTTAAAACAAAAGCAGGGGCGGCGGTCCCGGTTGAATTCATCAGCAACACGTACGATTACGAAGGTGTCACGATCATTCAATGCAATATCCGCAACATCACCGAACGCAAGCACAAGGAAGACCGGGTGCGTCAAATGGCGTTCCATGACACGCTCACCAAGCTGCCCAACCGCCGGCTGCTCAGCGACCGTCTGAGGCAGACCATGGCTGCCTGCAAGCGCAGCGGCTGCTATGCCGCATTGATGTTCGTCGATCTGAACGATTTCAAGCGGGTCAACGACGCATATGGGCATGCGGCAGGCGATTTGTTGTTGATCGAAGTGGCGGTCCGGCTCAGAGATTGTGTGCGCGACATGGATACCGTGGCGCGCTTCGGCGGAGACGAATTTGTGGTGGTGATCGGCAATCTGGACGCCGACCAGACCAGATCAAAAGCGCAAGCCGCGAGTTTGGCCGAGAAGGTCCGCGCCGCGCTGGCCCTGCCATATCTGCTCAAGACTAAGCAAAAGGGCGCGGTGGAAACGACGATCGAGCATCGATGCACGGCGAGCATCGGCTCGGTATTGTTCGGCAAGGATGAAGCCAACGAGGACGACATCCTCGAGCGGGCTGATCATGCGATGTATCAAGCCAAAGAGGGAGAGGGCAATCTGATTCGGGTTCTTGATTCTGCGGTTTGAGCGCGCGCTCATGCCGTTGGCCCCCGCTTGCGGTGGCGCCAAAAGACGCCCATCAGCGGCTTCACGCTCGTGCCGTGGACAAGAATGGAAAGCGTCACCGCAATCAGCGTCAATTGCGTCAGCTCCAGGGCCAGCTTCTCCGGGAGCCCGTGCTGGATGGCGTACATCAGGTAGTACAGCGAACCGATGCCGCGCACCCCGAACCAGCCCACCATGCCGCGTATCGGCCACGAGGTGCGGGTACCCAGGAGGCCGGCAAGAACGCTGACCGGGCGCGCCACGGCAAACAGGAACAGCGCAAGTCCCACGGCACGCCAGCTCCAGGAATCGAGAAACAGCGTGCCGCCGATCAGCAGGATGAGCATCATCTCCGACAGGCGCTCCAGATGTTCCTTGAATATCAGCGACCCTTGGCTTACCGTCGGCGCCGGCTCCATCTCCGGGTTTGCGCTTGAAACCACCGCTTCGATTCCGGCCGATTGCGGCCGGTCCGGGTAATCCCGGGCGGCGGCGAGTCTGACTTCCGTCTGGCGCAGCGCGACCGCCGCGAAAAATACCGCCAGAAATCCCCACGCGTGCGCGAGTACACTCAAGCCGTACACCGTGCCGATCAGACCGAGTCCGAGGAAGTCGTCCATGAGCTGGTGCTCCGGCGACTCGCCGCGCAGCTTCCATCCCAAACGGGCCAGTGCGGCGCCGGAAATGACCCCGATGGCGATTCCCGCCACCGTGGCCCACAGCACGTCAAGCAGCGCCCAGCGCAGGCCGGATTCGCCGAGCTCGTGCAGGCCGAGCAATCCCAGCCCCAACATCACAAACGGAAACGCGCTGCCGTCATTCATGCCCGCCTCGCAGGTCAGTGTGAAGCGGAGCTGGTCGCGGTCGCCGGGATGACGTATCTGCACATCGGTCGCCAGCACCGGATCGGTGGGCGCCAGGATTGCGCCCAGCAAGATGGCAGCGCCCAGTGGCAGACCGAGTAGATAGTAGGCGAAGGCGGCGACCAGGATGACGCTCACCGTCATGGAGACGGAGGCCAGCAGAATCGGCGTGCGCCAGCGGGCGAAGCTGACCGGCACGGGCATTTTGACACCGGCTGAAAACAGCGAAATCAGCACGGCCACCTCGGTCAATACTTCCAACAGTGCCGATTGCTTCAGCGGATTGAAGTGAAACAGGTTGAGCACCGTAGGTCCGACCAACAGCCCCACCGCCAGATAGATAATGGCCGGGGTCACCGGCAGGGGCTTGAGTATCGTAGAAGTCAGACCCCTGGCAAGCAACAGGGCGCCCACCAGCAAAAACCATAGTGCGCTATTCATCGTCGGATAGCCTGCGTGCGAGGTCCATTCTCACCTCGACTGCGTGTTCGCGACGGTCGTCGACCAGGAGAATCGTCTTATCGGGCTGCTCGACACCGTCGAGCGTCGCCGACAGTTCGCCCGTTTCGCCGCGCGTTTGCACAACCGTTATGTGGTAGACCGTTTCCCGGTAACGGTAATGCAGTTTGAATGTTTCCCAGTCGGCCGGAAGACAGGGCGCAAAGCGCAATCTGTCGACCTCTAGCGTCAGACCGAGCAGTGATTCCAGGATCAGCCGGTACATCCAGCCGGCCGAGCCCGTGTACCAGGTCCAGCCGCCGCGACCGGTGTGCGGCGCGACCGCATAGACGTCGGCCGCGACCGCGTAGGGTTCCACTTTGTAGGTCGCGATCGCCTCCGCCGAACTCGCGTGGTTTATCGGGTTGATCATGCCGAACAGTTCCCATGCGCGCGTCTTGTCGCCCAGCGCGGCGAACGCCATCACGGTCCAGATTGCCGCGTGCGTGTACTGCCCGCCGTTCTCGCGCACTCCCGGCACGTAGCCCTTGATATAGCCGGGGTTCAAGTCCGATTTGTCGAACGGTGGATCCAGCACCTGGATCAGCGCTGCGTCGCGGCGCACCAGGCGCCGGTCGACCGCGGCCAGCGCCGTGCGCGTGCGCGCGGCATCCCCGGCACCCGAGAGCACGGCCCAGCTTTGCGAAATGCCGTCGATCTGGCATTCGGTGTTGTCGGACGATCCCAGCGGCGTGCCGTCGTCGAAGTAGGCGCGCAGGTACCATTCGCCATCCCAGCCGTCGCGCTCGATGTTCTTGCGCAGCGTCGCGGCTTCGGTCTGGCAGCGCGCGGCGAAGGGCGCGTCGCTGCGCGCGCGCGCCAGTCCGGCGAATTGCATGAGTACCTCATAGAGAAAGAAAGCCAGCCAGACGCTCTCGCCCCTGCCCTGTTCGCCCACGGCGTTCATGCCGTCGTTCCAGTCGCCGGAGCCCATCAGCGGCAAACCGTGTTCGCCAAAGCGCAGCCCTCTCAGGATGGCGCGCACGCAGTGCTGATACAACGTCGCCGATTCGTCCGCGCGGCCGGGCAGGTCGAAATAGGAGTCCTCGTCGGCATTCACCGGCCGGCCGTCGAGGAAGGATATCGACTCATCCAGCACGGCGGTATCGCCGCTGCATGAAACATAGCGACAGGTCGCGAGCGCCAGCCACAGGTAATCGTCCGAACAGTGGGTGCGCACGCCGCGGCCGGACATGGGATGCCACCAGTGCTGTACGTCGCCTTCGGGGAACTGGCGCGCCGCGCAGCGCAGCAGGTGCTCGCGCACCAGCGCGGGCTCGGTGTGCACCAGCGCCATCACGTCCTGCAGCTGGTCGCGGAATCCGAACGCCCCGCCGGACTGGTAATAGCCGCTGCGGCCCCACAGGCGGCAGGCCAGGGTTTGATAGACCAGCCAGCCGTTGGCGAGCAGGTTGAGCGAGGCATCGGGTGTCTCGACCTGCACCGCGCCGAGCGTGCGCGCCCAGTATGCGCGCACCGCTTCGAGCGCCGTGCGCGCGGCTGCCGGCCCGCGAAAGCGCCGCACCAGCGTGCCGGCGTCGTCCGCGCCGCGTCTTCCCGCGACGCCGAGGCGAAAGTCGAACTCGCGCTCCTCCCCGTCGGCCAGATCGAACGCGACCTGGATCGCTGCGCACGGATCCAAAGCGGCGCCGACCTTGTTCGAAAGTTGCGTGCGTGACATGGCGGCCGGATGCGCGAGCGTGCCGTTGCGCCCGATGAACTCGGCGCGGTCTCCGCTATAGGTCCGGGACGCATCGTCGATGTCGAAGAACGCGATGCGCCCCGCGAACTCGGTGTTATAGGCATTGCGCGCGTACAAGGCGCCGCTCGCCGGGTCGATTTCGGTGATCACGTGCATGGCCGAACTGGGCCGCAGGTCACCGAGCACCCATTCGACATAGCCGGTGACGGAGAGCCGGCGCGCGCGGCCCGATGCGTTGCGCAGCTTCAGGGTCGAGAACTTGACCGCCGCGTCCAGCGCGACGAAGACAGTCAGTTCGGAGCTGATGCCCTGTTCGGTGTGCTCGAAGCTGCTGTAGCCGAAGCCGTGCCGCGTGAGGTAAGGCGTGGCGCCGCGGCAGGGCAGCGGCGCGGGCGACCAGAACTGCCCGCTGTCTTCGTCGCGCAGGTAGAAGGCCTCGCCGCTGGCGTCGCCCACCGGATCGTCGCCCCAGGGCGTGAGGCGGAACTCATGCGCATTTTCGCTCCAGGTGTAGGCCATGCCGCTCTCGGAAACAACGCTGCCGAAGTGCGCGTTCGCCAGCACGTTCACCCATGGCGCCGGCGTCACCCGGCCCGGCGCCGTGGTGATGAGGTATTCGCGACCGTCCGCGCTGAAGCCGCCGAGCCCGTTGTCGAACAGCAGCCCGCCGCGCGCGGGCGCGGCGACCGGACTCGACACATCGGGGCGCTGGCTGCGGGCTGGCTTGAGGCGCGGCATGTTCAAATGCGGCGGGCGCACTTCCATCAGGCCGCGCCGGTTGATCTGTTCTTCCAGCGCACCGCGCCGGTCGCTGATGATGGCGCGCGCCACCGATTGCACCAGGACGCGGTCCTCGTCCGATATCTGCTCCGCAGGCCGCACGAAAATACCGCCGGGCCGGTTGATCACATGGGCTTCGACACCCGCGGCGATCAGCCCCATGATCTGGTCCTGCAGCAGCTGCCGGTAACCGGCGCGGTCTTCGTTCCAGATCACCAGGTCGACAGCCAGTCCCTTCAGGCGCCAGTAGGCATGGGCCTGCACCAGTTGGCGCAGCAGGTCGAAATTCGCCAGGTCGCCGATCTGCAGCAGCACGATCGGCAGGTCACCGGAAATGGCATAGCCCCACAGCCCGGATTGCCCGCGGCGGTTCCGGGCGAGCACGCCGGCGCTCGCGCGCAGTCCCGGATTTGCATAGATGACGGAGCTTGCCAGGCGTCCGTAGAGTTGCGCATCCGCCTCGCTGGCATTGATTTGCCGCAACACCACCTGGCTGTGGGTCCAGGCGAGTTCGAATACCCGGTCGGCAAGCTGGCGGTCCTGGTACTTGCCGGCCAGGCCCAGGGCAGCCTCGCGATTGGCGCCGACGCCCGTCACCATGTCTATGGTCGCGGCCTGATCCGGATCGAGGGTGATGCGGTAGCGGATGGCGACCACAGGATCGAGCACCGAACCGGCGCTGCCCGAGAGCGCGGCCGCATCGTCCATCGCCTGGGGCGCGGCCACGCTGCGCCCGCGGCCGATGAAACGCGCACGGTCGGTTTCGTAGGACACGGCGTCGACCGCGCTGCCGCGCGCGGCCATCAGGTGGAACATCGACGGCGCCTGCTCGTTGAGCGAGCGCGGCCGGCGCGTGCATACGATGGCCTGTCGCTCGTGCACGATTTCGGTCTGAATGAAAAGATTGCTGAACGCCGGATGCAGCGCGTCCGCGACCGGCGCGGCGAGCACCACCTCGGCGTAGCTGGTCAGCTCGATGGTGCGCCGCGTGCGTGCGCGGTTGGTGATGCGCACCCGCCGCAGTTCGATGTCGTCTTCCGGCGAAACGACGATTTCCGTATGCGTTTCGTAGTCGAGGTCGCGGCGCCGGAATTCCGCCCGGCCTTCGGAGAAAATCGCAGCGTACACGTCGGCCTGCCGCAGCGTCGGCTGGTGGGTGTTCGACCAGAATGTGCCGCTCGCCGCGTCGCGCAGGTAGCAGAAGCTGCCCCAGTTGTCGCAGGTGGTGTCTTCACGCCAGCGCGTGACGGCGAGGTCTTTCCAGCGGCTGTAGCCGCCGCCCGCGTTGGTCACCATCACATGGTATCTGCCGTTGGACAGCAGCTGCACTTCGGGCAGCGCTGTGTCCGCGCTGGCGAGCACGCGCACCGGCATCTGTCCGTCTTTCGCCGTTGCGCGGACCGCGGAGAATTCGGCCGCGTGCAGCTGAAACGCGCCGGCCTTGGGCACGCGCTCCTGCAGCAGCAGGGCGGTCGCCTGGAACATCGGGTCCGATTCGAAACGCTTTTGCATCGGGCGGTCCAGGAGCAGATGGGCGATGGACAGGAAAACCATGCCCTGGTGGTGCGCCATGAACGAGCGGATCACGGCGCTGGTCTGCCCGCGCGGCAGGCGTGATGCGGTGAAGTCGGTGGCTTCATAAAAGCCGAACGGGCCGGCCAGGCCCTCGGTTGCGAGCCGCTGCAGGTTCTGGCATGCGCGCTCGGGTGCGACCATCAGCGCCAGCGCCGTGGCATAGGGCGCGACCACCAGGTCCTCGGCGAGCCCGCGCTTCAGGCCGAGTCCGGGCACGCCGAAGGCCCGATACTGGTAATTGAGCGCAACGTCGACCGCGTTGTAGCCGCATTCCGAAATGCCCCAGGCGACGCCGCGCTGCCTGCCGTAGGCGATCTGGCGCTCCACCGCCGCATGGTAGGTCCGGTCGAGCAGCGTGTTCTCGTAGGTCGGCATCACCAGCAGCGGCATCAGGTACTCGAACATCGAGCCGCTCCAGGACATCAGTGTCGGATCGCCGTCTGCCATGGTGAGCAGGCGCCCGAGCGCAAACCAGCTCTCCTGCGGCAGCTTGCCCTGGGCGATCGCGACAAAGCTCGCGAAACGCGCCTCCGACGCCAACAGATCGTAGCAACTCGCGTCCTGGCGGCGCTCGTCGACGTTGTAGCCGATTGCGAGCAGATGGCGCGAACGGTCGTAGAGGAATTCATATTCCATTGCAGCCAGTTCGCCCAGCTGTAGCGCAAGGTGCTCGATTTGCACGATCCGTTGGCGCGCCTGGACGACGGCGGCGGCGAGCAGGCGTCGCATCCTGTCGCTCTCCGCTTGCCCGGCCCCCGGTTCATTGGCGGCGCACCAGCGATCCTCCAGCGTGGCCAGATCGCGCAGCGTCGGCATCCCGGTGCCGGGCAGCAGGGCGCAAAGTTCTTCCGCCGCGGGCGTTCCAAGCCAGGGCGCGAGCAAGGCGAACTCGTCGAGGGCGTCGCGGCATTGGCGCGCGAGTGCCTGCGCCCACCACTGCGGATGGCCGTGGCGCGTGCCGGACGGAAGCGGTTCATCGCCGACGAGGCTGGCGGCCAGTTGCAGCGCCGATGCCTCCAGCCCGGCCAGCCGCGCCGGCGCCGCCGCCAGTGTCGCCGGCGGGGAATCGCAGGCCGATTTCAGTTCCGTTTGCAGCCGCTCAATTTGGCGCAGCGCATCCGGCGCGGCCTGCGCCGCGGTCTCGGCCAGCGCCGCGGTCTCGGCCAGCGCGTTCAGCGTGTCGAGCAGCCCGTCGAACAATCGTGGTCCGAGGATGGCGTGATCGGGCAGGGCGAGCAGCCCCGGGCGCAGGGTAAGCAGATGGCCGGCAAGGTTGCCGCTGTCCACCGAGGAAATGTAAAGCGGCGCCAGCGGCTTGAGCGACTGCGTGTCGTACCAGTTGTAAAAATGTCCGCGATGCCGCTCCAGTCCCGCCATGGTGTCGAGCGCGTTCGCAGTGCGCTGTATCAGTTGACCGGCCGAAACGTAGCCGAAATCGTAGGCCGACAGATTCGCCAGCAGCGACAGCCCCATATTGGTCGGCGAGGTACGGTGCGCAATTACGGCAACCGGGTGCTCCTGATAATTGTCCGGAGGCAGCCAGTGATCTTCGGTGCCGACGAAGGTCTCGAAGAACGCCCAGGTCTTGCGCGACACATTGCGCAGAAACGCGCGCTGCTCGACCGTCAGCCGCGCTTCGCGGCGCGCCAATGGCAGGCTGATCCACCAGGCGATGGCGGGCGAGGCCAGCCACAGAAGCAGGATCGGCCCGGCCAGGTCCAGCGGGGCCGGCGCCGACGCCGCCAGATAGACTGCGGTGGCGACGGCTATCAGGGGCGCGATCCACATCGATTGGCAGCAGGCAAGGAAGCCGCTGCCGTTTTCGCGATTCCAGCGGCCCGAGGGCATCCATTCGAGCAGCCGTTTATGCGTGATCAGTATGCGCCAGTTGGTGCGCAGGACCGCGGCCAGGCTGTAATAGGCCTCGTGCGGCAGGAAGGCGAGCGCCAGCGTCGCCTGCGCGAAGCGTCCGCGCGCCGCGCGCAGCGCCGCGGCAATGTGCTGGACCGCCAGCATATCTTCCGGTTTGCGCAACAGGTCGACGATGGTTGCTAGCAGGGGCGGCAGCAGGAAAACGCCGGCCACGGCCATGGTCCAGAAACGCGCCGGCGGCAACAGGGTCCAGCCGAGCAGAAACAGCAGTGTCAATGCGGCGGGGACCAGGCTGCGCCGCAGGTTGTCGAGAATCTTCCACTGGGACAGGGCAGACAGCGGGTTGCGCTCGCGGCCGCTGCCCGCGCCTGCGCCGGGCACCCGCGGCAGCAGCCAGGATGCGATCTGCCAGTCGCCGCGTATCCAGCGGAAGCGGCGGTTCACGTCGGCGTTGTAGCTGGACGGATATTCCTCGTACACGAGCACGTCACTCAGCAGCCCGGCGCGGGCATAACAGCCTTCCAGCAGGTCATGGCTGAGTATGCGGTTGTCGGGAAAGCGCGCATCGAGCGCCTGCGCGAAAGCGTCGACGTCGTAGATGCCCTTGCCGATGAACGAGCCTTCGCCGAACAGGTCCTGGTAGACGTCGGAAACCGTGCGCGTGTACGGGTCGATGCCCGGCTCGCTGCCGAACACGCGCGCGTAACGCGAGCGATTGGTGCCCGGCAGGCTCACGGCGACGCGCGGCTGCAGGATGCCATAGCCTGCGCTCACCAGCCGGCGCTTTGCGTCGAAGTGCGCGCGGTTCAGCGGGTGAGCCATCGCTCCCACCAGTTGATAGGCCGAGTCGCGCGGCAGCTGCGTATCGGTATCCAGGGTGATGACGTACTTTACGCCGGAGAGCGCTGCGGTTCTGCCGACGATCAGCGAGAAGCTGTCCCTGGCGCCGCCGCGCAGCAGGGAATTCAGATCCGCCAGTTTTCCGCGCTTGCGCTCGTAGCCCATCCACACCTGCTCTTCCGGATTCCAGCGGCGCGGCCGATGGAACAGGAAGAAGGCGTCGCCTTCGGTCTTGCCATCGGCATGCTTGTACTTGTCGTTGAGTTCCTCGATTCCGGTCTGCGCCAATTCCAACAGCGCCGCGTCCGCCGGCAGCGTTTGCGCCTGCGCGTCGTGAAAATCGGTCAGCAGGCCGAACTGCAGCTGCGCATCGCGGTTCGCCAGGAAGCGGACTTCGAGCGCTTCCACCAGGCGTTCGATGTTTTGGACGCTCGCGAGTATGGTCGGGATCACGACCAGTGTGCGGCAGTCCGGCGGAATCCCGTCGGAAAAATCCAGGCGCGGCAGCGGCTTGGGCGTCGCCAGCAGCGTCGCCGCCCAGTTGACCAGGGCGATGGCCAGGTGCGCCGAGCCAAACACCGCGAGGCATGCGATCAGCGCGCGCAGCCAGCCGCCCAGCCCTTCCGCGTGCGCGCTTGCGAGCAGGCCTTGACTGAGCGCCAGCGTCAGCAGCGCGACCGCGCTCAGGTAGAGCAGCAGGGGAGAACGGCCGGCTGTTTGCCGCACGGCTTCGGCGACGGATCGTCGCACCCCGGCCGCGCGCTCGAGTCTTGGCAGGCCCCGGTCGATCAGGAAGTAGCCGACATGCGCACTGCGCCGGTCGACGGCGACCTTGTCGCCGCCCGCGCCTTCGTGTGCCAGCTGAATCGCCTTGCACGCAACATCCTTTTCGGACAGCGCGCTCGCTTTCGCCAGTTTCTCGATCGCATGCCGGTAGCGATCGCGGGTGGAGAAATCCATGCTCGCGTAGACACCGGCCGGGTCCTGTCTGAGCTGCTGCTCGACGCTGCTCATGCTCTCCACGAACTCGCGCCAGTCCATCGCGCCGAGAAAGCGCAGGCTGCCGATGCTGTTCGCGATCGAGACCTGACCCGAGGCCTGCGTCTGGGTTTCCGACTGGACCAGCTGCTCTATCGTTTGCCCGGTCTCGGACAGCCTTTGCTCGATCCAGGTAAGCGGCAGGGCCAGTGCGGCACTCCGGCCCTGCAGGCGTCGTGCCAGTTCCGCCACAAATGCGCTGACCATGGGCGGGCTCGATCGCGCCATGTCCGCCACCACCAGAATCAGGTTCTTCGGATCCTTGACCGTGATTTCCATCATCCGGTCCGCCCAGGCGTCCGCCAGATCACGGGCGGTCGCGCTGCTTACCGCGCGCGCTGCGACGCGACGCAGGTTCTCGATCAGCGCCAGGCGCAGCATGATCGGAATGGCCCATAGCTCGCCCAGCTTCAGCGGTGTGACCTTCTGGTAGGCGGCGACGAAGCGACTCAGACTCTCCGGGTCGACCCGGCCGTCTCCGTGCGCAATGGTTTCGAGCGCGATGTCGTACACGCGCGGCAGACCGGCCGACGCGCCCAGCGCCAGGCGTGGCAGTTCGCGGCTGTAACCCTTGGGCAAATGCCGCCTGGCCGTGCGTATCTGCTCTTCGATCAAATAGAAGTTGTCCAGCAACCATTCGCTGGCCGGCGAAATGCGGCGCTTGGCTTTGACTGAAGCCGTCAGCAGTTTGCAGGCCTGCAGCACGATGAGTTCATTCTCGGTCAGGCGCGCGAGCAGCTGATCCGGCGCGCGTTGTGCGCTGACACGGTGCGCAGCCGCCAGGGCCTTGCCATGCTGTTCCATCTGGTCGGCGCCAAACAGCTCCGCGCGCAGCGGTGGTGCATCGCCGACGGGTTGCAGTCGCGCGAGGGGATCACCGAGCAGGCGCGCCCATAAACGACGCGCAGTGTCGCGTAGGCTGTTGCTGCTCAACTCGGCCTGCGACGTGGAAGGGCAAACATCGGAATTCCCGGGAAATGCGCTCGGCGGGTGCGCGCAGGCGAACGCAAGCGCGGTTGCGCCGAGCGATGGCCAAGACTACGGTGAAAATCAAACGGTGTATGTGCGCAAGCGCACGGAATATCTCAGCCTAAATGCGCACAATCGGCCCCTACTCAGGATGAGCGCCCGCCGGCCGGTCTCCATCGGCTACGCCTGCTCAGCACCGCCATGACACGATCGCGCATACTCGGATGGACCGCCGGACTCCTGCTCGCGCCGGTATTGATCGCCGTCGTGTTGATCGCGATCTTCGGCTGGAACTGGCTGCGCGCGCCGATTGAACGCTATACCCTGGACAAGACCGGCCGCGAACTGGTGATCGGCGGTGATCTCGAACTGAAGTTCGCTTGGCCGCGGCCGCGCTTCCACGCCGGTGCGGTGAGCTTCGCCAACCCGCCCTGGGCCAAGGAAAAGCAGATGATTGCGGCCGACGCCGTGGAGGTCGCGATCGACCTGCCGCAATTGATTTTGCGCAACATCGTTTTCCCGGAAGTGCGATTGGTGCGGCCGGTGGTGTTCCTCGAACACGGCAGTGACGGCCGCAAGAACTGGCTGCTCGACGCGAACCAGCGGGACGAGGAGGCGCGCATACGCATCGATCGCCTGATGCTGGACGAAGGCCGGCTCGGTTATGACGATGCCGCACAGAAAACCAGCATCCGCGCCGAGCTCTCGACGGCTGACACGAAGTCTGCCGGGGAAGAGCTCAGACCTGATAACAAGATGAGGGGAGACCTCCCCTCAAACTCCCCTAAGCCAGATGCCATTTCGTCAACCTCGAAATGGCCTCTTAGTTTTACCGCGCAGGGACAATACAAGGGCATGCCGCTCAAGGCGCACGGCAAGGGCGGACCGGTGCTGGGTTTGCGCGACGAGGACACGCCATATCCGCTGACAGCCGATCTAAGCGTCGGCCGCACCGGCGTGAAGGCCGCAGGCAGCATTACCAGCCTGTTGAAATTTACCGCGATGGACATGCGCCTGGATCTGCGTGGCGACAGTCTGGCGCAGCTCTATCCGCTGCTCGGTATCGCGTTCCCGGAAACGCGCGCCTACGTGACTTCCGGGCACATCGTGCACAGCGGACGCAGCTGGCGCTACGACAAGTTTTCGGGGCGGGTCGGTGACAGCGACTTCGCAGGTTCGGTACAGGTCGATACCGGCGGCAAACGCCCGGTCCTGACAGCCGAGTTGGCTTCCAAGCTGCTCGATTTTGCGGATCTTGGGCCGGCGATAGGCGCCAAGCCGGGCAGCGTGCAAGCTGCCAAACACACGGCAGTGCCGCCGTCCGGCTCCGCAACACCCAAAACGGCGCAAGGGCGTGTGCTGCCTGACGTGCCGTTCAAGACCGACCGCTGGGACAGTGTCGACGCCGAGGTGACGCTGAAGGCCAAATCCATCCGTCGCGCCAAGGCGCTGCCGCTCGAAGACCTCCTCGTCCATCTGAGCCTGCGTGATTCGGTGTTGACGCTGGATCCGCTCGATCTCGGCGTCGCCGGCGGCCATCTCAATGCGGTGATCAAGCTTGACGGACGCCAGGATCCGATCGACGCGCGCGCTCGGGTGAAGGCCAGGAAAATTCTCATCGCCAAGCTGTTTCCGACCGTCGCGCTGAGCAAAACCAGCATAGGCCAGGTCAACGGTGAATTCGATCTTGCAGGCAAGGGCAATACCGTGGGGCGCATGCTGGCAAATTCCAGCGGCAAGGTGGGGCTGGTCGTTGCACACGGCGAAATCAGCAAAATGATGATGGAAAAGATCGGCTTGCACCTGTGGGAAATGCTGGTCCTGAAAATAAGCGGAGACAAGCTCGTGAAGCTGCGCTGCGGTGTCGCCGATTTTGAGGTCAAGGACGGCATCATGCGCGCCAATGGCCTGGTCTTCGACACCGAAGTCACCACCATCGTCGGGACCGGCAGCATCGATCTGCGCGAGGAGAAACTGGACCTGACGCTCAACCCGAATACGAAGGACACCAGTCCCGTCGCGCTGCGCAGCCCGATCTACGTGCGCGGAAGCTTTGCCCATCCCGATGTACAGGTCGACAAGGGGCGCATAGCCGTGCGCGCGCTCGGCGCGATTGCGCTGGGTATCGCCAGCCCGGTGCTGGCGCTGATTCCGCTGATCGACGCCGGACCGGGGAAGGACAGCGATTGCCGTAAATTGGTCCGGGAGGCAAGAGCCTTGCCGCATACCGCAAAGACCAAAAAAACAAGCCCCCGGTCATGAGCATGATCCGGGGGCCTGGACCCGCCAATCGGCATCAGGGAGGAGAGAAATTCAACTGGCGAGTACGGTTGAATTGTCACACGTCTTCCCGGGAAGTTCTGTGCGCCAGCGCACATAAACAACAGTGCCGGGGCACGGCCACAATCGGGCAGCCGGCCGCCGCGCCCGGTCAGCAGGAACGCAGGCTATGCGCGCCAGCGAACGGTACTGCCGCCGGATTGAGCGTAACTTCGCTTTGCAGTTCGGGCCAGCCGCATTACCGTCCAGGTGCGCGGTTTTGGGCCGGACACTCCTAAGGAATTCTGATGAAGTATTCGATCGTATTTTCAGCAGTAGTGATGGCGCTCAGCTTGAGCGCATGTGACCGGCCGACCGTAGTAACGCCTGCGGCGGTGATTACGGTTCCCGTCCCCGGACCTGCCGGCCCGACCGGCGCCACCGGGGATGCAGGCGCAACCGGGTCGACCGGTGCAACCGGCTCGACCGGCTACACCGGCGCCACCGGCGCCACCGGCTCGACCGGCTACACCGGGGATACCGGTGCGACCGGAGAGCGCGGCAAAACCGGTGGTGATACCGTGGTAATCATTCCGCCAGCCAAGGATTGAGTATTTCCGTCCCGGTCAGGGCGCGCGCGGCAGCAGTGCCATACCGGCTGCTGTCGGCGCTTTGCCTGCTCGTCGTGGCAGGCTGTGCGACGCTGCCCAACACCGATGCGCTGCTGGCGCGTCATACCGCGCAGGCGGTGAGATTCGAAAACGCGCGCGGCGCGGTCTCCACGCGCAAAAGCGCGGCGGTTCTGGCACAGCTCAAGCGCAAATCGGGCGACATCGATATCCTGGAAAAGCAGATTGCGCTGGAACAGGACATCATCGGCAGTCCCCTCATCCTGGGAAACAAGGTCACCCTGCTGCAGGACGGCGCGGCCACCTACCCGGCGATGTTCGCGGCGATACGCAAAGCGCAAGACCATATCAACATGGAGTCCTACATCATCGAAGACGATGAAATAGGGCAACAGTTCGCCGATCTGCTGCTGGAGCAGCAAAGCCGGGGCGTCCAGGTCAACATCATCTATGACAGCTTCGGCGCAATTAAAACGCCGAAGGCCTACTTCGATCGTCTGGAGCAAGGCGGGATCGCGCTGCTGGAATTCAATCCGATCAATCCGCTCAAGCTCAAGAAGCAATGGCTGGTCAATAATCGCGACCACCGCAAATTGCTGATCGTCGACGGGCGAACCGCGTTCATCGGCGGGATCAATATCAGCAGCGTCTATTCCTCAGGATCGGCGGCCCGGCGCAGCGGCCGTGCGGCCGACCACAACGTCGCATGGCGCGATACCGACCTGCAGATCGAGGGCCCCGTGGTCGGCGAACTGCAGAAACTGTTCATGCAAACCTGGGATAAGCAGCATGGCAAGCCGCTGGCACCGAGGGAATATTTTCCCGAACTGAAGACTAGCGGCAATGAAATAGTGCGCACCATCGGCAGCACGCCCGACGATCCCTACAGCCTGATGTATCTGACGCTGATATCGGCCATCGGCAATGCGGAGAAACAGGTGTACCTGACCAACGCCTACTTCGTTCCCGACCCGCAGCTGCTGAAAGCGCTCGTCGGCGCGACCGCGCGAGGCGTCCGTGTGAAGCTCATACTGCCGAGCCATTCCGATTCCGAAGTTGTTTTCCACGCCGGGCGCGCACATTATTCCGCGCTGCTCGAAGGCGGCGTCGAGATCTATGAACGGACCGGCGCCTTGCTGCACTCCAAGACTGCGCTCATCGACGGTGTCTGGTCCACCGTGGGCTCGACCAATCTGGATTGGCGCAGTTTTCTGGACAACGACGAAATCAACGCTGTAATCATCGGGCGCGAATTCGGCGAGAAGATGCACGCCATGTTCAACGTGGACCTCGCCGCCTCGCAGGCAATCGATCTCGATAGTTGGGAGCGCCGGCCGCTGGCGTTCCGCTTCAAGGAATGGATGGCGCGGGTGTGGGGGCGACTGCTCTAGCATGCAAGACCGGAGCGAGGAATCCAGCGGCGTCGCAAGCTCCCCGACGGAACTGCGGCTGAACCGGTACGCACAACCGGCGGCGGTGATGATCGTCCTCGCTGTGTGCTATCTGGTTCTGCAACCGTTCATCCCGGGGATTTTGTTTGCCGCGGTTGTGTGCTCGGCTACATGGCCGCTGTATCTGCGTCTGCGCAAGGCGCTTTGGGGCCGGCCGGCGCTCGCAGCGCTGGCGATGACCCTACTGCTGATCGTCCTGGTGATCGGCCCTGTCGTGCTTCTGGCGGTCACGCTGGCGGACAGTCTGACCGCCCTGGTCACGGCGGGCAAAGCGATGCTGGGCGGCGGCCCTATCGCGCCTCCCGCCTGGGTGCGCGCGATTCCGCTGGCGGGAGATCTGCTCGCCGACTATTGGCAGCGCCTCGCCGCTAGCGGCGACAGCCTGTTCACGCAGTGGCGCGGCCTGATCGAGCCGGTGCGCAGCTTTCTGGTCGGCGCGGGGAAAGCCACGGGCGGCGGATTGCTGCAACTGGCGCTGGCGAGCTTCATCGGCTACTTCTTCTATCGCGACGGCGAAGCATTGATCCTTGCCCTGCGCAAACTGCTGGACCAGATCGCCGGCGGCCTCGGCGGCGAGCTGCTGCAAACGATCGACAGCGCCGTGACCGGGGTGATACACGGCATTTTCGGCACGGCGCTGGCGCAGGCGCTGGTGGCGCTGGTTGGTTTTCTCATCGCCGGTGTTCCCGCTGCCCTTGCGCTCGCCGCGGCGACGTTCTTCCTTTCCATCGTTCCGATCGGGCCGCCGCTTGTGTGGGGCGCAGCCGCCGCGTGGCTGGCGTACAAAGGTCAAATTGGTTGGGCGATATTCATGGCCCTGTGGGGGGTACTCGCGATCAGCAGCATAGACAATCTGGTCAAACCGTATCTCATCAGCCGCAGCAGCAAGCTGCCTTTGCTTCTGATCGTGCTCGGCGTGTTCGGCGGCGTGCTCGCGTTCGGCTTCATCGGCCTGTTCATCGGCCCGCCGGTGCTCGCCATCGGGCTGACGCTGCTGCGTCTCTGGATCGCCCGCCGGTCAGGGGAAAGTGCCGTGCAGGAAGCGCGTGCCGCCGGCGCGCACGCGGTCGTCGCCGACGGTGCCCGATAGCGTCGCGCCACGCGAGCGCGCGCCGGGTCTTGACTTCGACGAGGTAGGCGCGTGCGTGAAATGTACGCGGCCGGGCGGGCTGCCGATCTTCCCGGTTTGTGTCGAAATGGCCCGGCCTATGTGCGCCAGCGCACGGTGTTCGCATTAGTCTTCACGCAGAATTTGCAGGTGCATATCCCTTCTTTCAATCCTGTGGCTGGAGCGAGCGTCCTTCGGTATGCGCCGTTGTGCCGGACTGCACTGCGCGGCCTTGTGTTTACCCTGGGTCTTGCCTCGGCGGGTGCCGTATTCGCGGCGGAGCCCGCCTTCACCGGGTGGCCGAAGTCGTGGGCTAGTCAAGCGAGCGTAGCGGAGCCGGGAGATTCCGACAAGCCCGGGCTCGATCTTCCTGCGGACGCCGCCGCCCGCAAGAGCTATACGATTCCGGCAGTCGAAATCCTCGGTTTCGCGGCCATGCTGAACCTGATCAACCGGGGCGACCCGAGCGGCGACTACAAAAGCAATTTGTCGACCGTGAACCGCAACCTGCGCAGCAGCTGGGTCATCGATGAAGATCCTTTCCGCACCAACCAGCTGGGGCATCCGTACGCGGGATCCGTGTATCACGGGCTGGCGCGTTCCTCGGGGCTCGGCTACTGGGAGGCGCTCCCCTACACCTTCGCGGGCAGCGCACTATGGGAGATCGCCGGTGAAAGAGTGCCGCCTTCCCGAAACGATCAAATCAATACCGGCATAGGCGGGAGCTTTCTCGGCGAGGCGCTGTTTCGATTGTCCAATCTGGTGCTCGAGCACGGCAACGGCGCCCACCCGCTGCTGCGCGAGATCGGTGCCGCGGCGATTTCACCGGGGAACGGATTCAATCACCGCTTCCTCCGCGATCGACTGGACACGATATTCGCAAGCCGCAATCCGGCCTACTACAGCAGGCTGCAACTGGGATTCAGCGGCACCGCGAAAGACGCCAAGGGCACGTCGACCACACAACTCAAGAAAAACGAGGCGCTCGCGGATTTTTCCATCGACTACGGCTTGCCCGGAAAGCCAGGCTATACGTATACGCGCCCGTTCGACTATTTCAACCTGCAGGCTACCGCCTCCACTGCCAACGGTTTCGAGAACCTGATGACGCACGGGCTGCTGATCGGAAAGGATTACCAGGCCGGCAGGAACTATCGCGGTATTTGGGGACTGTACGGCAGCTACGATTACATTGCGCCGCAAATTTTCCGCGTGTCGAGCACGGCGCTCTCGCTCGGCACGACCGCCCAGTGGCGGCTGTCCAATTCAATCACGCTGCAGGGCACGGGGCTTGCCGGCGTCGGGTATACGGCGGTCGGCACGACGCGCCCGGACGCCTCCGAACTCGAATATCACTACGGCGCTGCGCCTCAGGCCCTGCTCGCGCTGCGCATGATTTTCGGTGAGCGCAGCTCGCTCGACCTGACCGCGCGCGAATATTTTGTCAGCAACATCGCCGCCAACCGCGGCGGACGCGACAATATCGTCCGCCTGGATGCGTCCTATACGGTGCGCATCAAGCGCCAGCATGCGCTGACGATCAAGTACCTCGGAAACCGCCGCGATGCGGCCTTTCCGGACCTGGGTACCAGAACGCAGGCGCGAGCGACGATCGGCATCTTCTACACCTACCTCGGCCAGGACGGTTTCGGCAACTTCGACTGGTTCTGAGGGCGCCGCGGTCGCGGTTGGCCCGGAACCGGTCGCCGTTCGCGCGCCTTACTTGCGCCCGACTGCAACCAGCAGAAACACGCCGATCGCGATCGCGCCGGCGCTGACCAGCAGCGGAACGGTCACGGTTTCCTTTTCCTGCACCTTGAGTTCCATCGAGCCCAGCTTCAACGCGGTGGTGTCCTTGTTATAACTGAAGCCGCCGTAGGCGAGACCGAGGCCTCCTGCCACGATTAGTACTATCGCTACAAGTTTTGTGGGATTCATTTGTGCCTGTCTCCAGTTGAGTTAAAACGGTGGGTTGAAAGAAACGTCATTACTCATTGCGCCAGCCGCGTGCCGCGCCGGCGCAGAATGCAGCAAGGTCTTTGAGTACGGTCTGCACGGCGCGATTGGCCGCGACGACGCCGCCGTAGGGGTCGTCGCTCGGGGCCGGAACGGCAGCCTCGAACTCGCGCCACGCGAGCACGCGCCGGGTCTTGTCTTCGACGAGGTAGGCGCGCAGCGTGAATTGTACGCGACTCGGCGGGCTGCCGAACTCCTGCTGCAGGCGGACGATCTCGGTGTCGAGGCGCAGATCGCCGGTCGCGGCGCTGGGAGTCAGCACCACGGCGCGGAACGCACCGGTGCTTTCATTGGCCGCGACCAGCAGCGGCGCAAGCATGCGTGCCGGCGTGTCCACCCATTCGCTGTGGGCGAAGTATTCGAGCTTGTGCGCCTCGCGTACATACATGATGCGCGGGCTGTCAAAACCGGCGGCGGCGTGCGGCGGATTGACGATCAGCGTCGGCGCCGTGGACGGCGCAGGCGGCCCCGCGGCTGCGTCCGGCCTCGCTGCCGCGGGTGCGCCCTGGAGCGCATAGAACGAGGGATTCGGCGTTGCCGCCGGGCGCAGTGTGCTGCATGCCGCGGTTGCCACCACCAAAACACCGGCGCCAATGAGCCGGACCACGCGCGCGATAGATATGGTCATCATTTTTTCTCCGATCCCCTTACGATTTCGCCAGGACCGTCCGCGACCGGCTTATGCCCGAACAGCAGGCCGCGCGGATCGCGCTGGGTCTGCTCGCTCAGCCGGCGCAGTGAGGTCGTCAGCACGCTCAGTTCGCCCAGCAGGCGTTCCAGTTCCGGCAGCGTTTCCGCGGTGAAGCGCTTGACGTCGGCGCCGACCGAATTGACGGTCTTGCCGGCCACGGCGCTGGTGCGCGCGACCTCGTCCCCCATTTTCGCGATCGCGTCGGCGCTGCGGCCGATGCGTTCGATCACCGGGCCGATCTGCGCCGTTGCGCGTGAACCGTTTTCAAATGTGCGGCCGGCGTTGCGGATGCCGGCGTCGATGGTGTCCTTGCGCGCGGCGATGGTGTGCGCCACCGTGGCGATGTCGGCGAGCGCGCTGGTAAATGCGGCGCGGTTTTCGTCGCTGAGCAGCGCGTTGACATTGTTCGAGGTGCTGTCCAGCTTCGCCAGGACGCTGGTGAGCACGTTTTCCAGGCGCGCGCTCAGCGAGGCCTTGGTGCGGATCACCGGATAGCCGCCGCCGGCGGTGGCGACCAGCAAGGGCGCGTCCGCGGCGCCTGCGCTGAGCTCGACATAGGCGATCCCGGTCAGGCCCTGCGTTTTCAGCACCGCCTCGGTGTCCACTTTGACCGGCGTGCCGTGCTCGATCGCAAACAGCAGGTTCACGCGCTTCGGGTTGCCCGGGTCGAGCGCAATTTCCTGCACCTTGCCCACGTCGACACCGCTGTACTTGACCGGCGCGTTCAGGTTGAGCCCGGCCACCGATTCGTCCACGACGGCGAGGTACAGGTCGAATTTCCTCTGCACGTTTCCGCCCGAAGCGAGCCAGAGCGCAGCCACGACCAGCGCCGCGCCGAGGATCAGCACGAACAGGCCTACGAGCGGATAGTTCACTTTGGTTTCGATGGCGGCCTCTTGTTCCTGTTGTCGGTTTGTGCGCCTGCCTGCTGCGTTTCCTGCGCGGCCCTGCCGCGCGGGCCGGCGAAAAATTGGCGGATGGCGGGATGATCCATGTGCGCGAGCTCGGACATCGAGCCGACGCCCTGCACCTTGCCCTCGGCGAGCACCGCGACCCGGTCGGCGACCTGCCACAACAGGTCGAGGTCGTGCGTGATCATGACGATGGTCAGGCCGAACCGGTCGCGCAGCGTGCGCACGAGCTCGTCCACGCCGCCGGCGCTGTCGGGGTCGAGGCCCGCCGTCGGTTCGTCGAGAAAAAGCAGTTCCGGATCGAGTGCCAGGGCGCGGGCGAGCGACGCGCGCTTCATCATGCCGCCGCTGAGTTCGGACGGATATTGCGCGCCGACCTCGCGCGCGAGACCGGTCAGGGCCAGCTTGGACGCCGCGATATCATCGATCAGATCGTCTTCCAGTTCGGTGTGCTCGCGCAGCGCCAGACCGACATTTTCAATGACCGTAAGCGCGCCGAACAAGCCGCCCTGCTGGAACATCACGCCCCAGCGCCGTCGCAGCGCGAGGGTTTCCTCGTTTCCGGCGGTTTGCAGATCGACGCCGAGCACCTTGATCGAGCCCGAGTCCGGGCGATGCAGCAGGATCATTTCGCGCAGCAGCGTCGATTTGCCCGACCCGGATCCGCCCACCAGCGCGAATATTTCCGCGCGGCGCACGTCGAACGCGATTGCGTCATGCACCATGTGTTCGCCGAAGCGCGTCGTCACCTGCTGAATCTCGATGACACTGTCTTCGTCATGCGCAGCGGTTTGCATGTCAGAGGTCCAGCGCGCTGAACGCGACCGAAAACAGCGCATCGGCAACGATCACCAGAAAAATCGCCTGGACCACGCTGCGCGTGGTCTGGCGGCCGACGCTGTCGGCGCCGCCGCGCGCGCGAAAGCCCTGGAAGCAGCCGACCACGGCGATGATGGCGGCGAACACCGGCGCTTTGCAGATGCCGATCAGGTAGGAGGTAATGCTCACCGCCGTGGGGAAACGGTCGAGAAATTCGCCGAAGCCGACGCCGAGCTGCGCGCGCGCCATGATCATGCCGCCGAACACGCCGAGCAGGTCCGCAAACACCGTCAGCAGCGGCAGCGCGATCAGCAGCGCGAGGACTTTGGGCAGCACCAGCACGTCGATGGGCGCTATCCCGAGCGTGCGCATGGCGTCGATTTCCTCGCTCACGGACATGGTGCCGATCTGGGCGGCGTAGGCAGAGCCCGAGCGCCCGGCTATGATGATGGCAGTGATCAGCGGCGCGAACTCGCGCAGCATCGACAGGCCGACGAGATCGACCACGAAAATATTGGCGCCGTATTGCCTGAGCTGGTCCGCGCCCTGGTAGGCAACCACCACCCCGAGCAGAAATGACAGCAGCCCGACGATGGGCAGCGCGTTGAACCCGGCGTCGCGAATGTTGTACAGGATTGGGCGCCACCGGATGCGCGCCGGACGCGCGACCCACCCCGCCAGCGCGAACGCACTCTCGCCGACGAAGCCGAGCAGCGCAAGCAGTTGTTCGAAAGCGGACTCGGTGCTCCGCCCCAAATCTTCGAGCAGGGACGCGCGCGGCCGTGCGGCAGCGGCGATGGCATCGTCGCGGCCGGCCAGCTGCTCGTCCACGCCCTGCAGCAGTTGGGCGAACTCCGGGCGCAGGCCGCGCAGGGTCACGACCATGCCTTCGCCGCGCAGCCGCAGCAGCAGTTTTTGCAGTACCCAGGCTCCGGCCGTATCCAGAGCCTCGATTGCGGCGGCATCGGCGATCACCTCTGTTTTGATAGCCAGGTCCAGCGAGGCGAGCCGGTGCTGGAGCGTACCGATGCCGCGTGCGGTCCAGGACCCGGACAATGCGAGGTCCTGCGGGCTTGGCTGGGCGATTGCGGCGGGCGCCGGGGACACGGAGTTCATAGGTGGATTCGAGGGTAGATGAAACGCGTCTTTCCGTATGTACGCGAACGCACAGAACGCCCTGGTAGCAGGGACAACGACGGGACCGAATTCACGGCGCGGCGAGCCGTGCTTGGGTCAACTCACGCTGCCGCCAACGCCGGCGAGCTCGACCCGGTTGCGCCCGGATTTCTTGGCGCGGTAAAGGGCCTGGTCGGCGCGATCGAGGGCGGCATCGGAATCTGCCCCGCCCAGTGCGGCGATGCCGATGCTTACTGTAACCGGAATGATCTCCCCATCCTGCACCAGGGGAGTCTGCGACACCTTCAGCCGCAATCGCTCGGCGAACACTTGGGCGCCGGCCAGGTCCGCGCCCGGAAGGATGATTGAAAATTCCTCGCCCCCGACGCGGCCCGCGGTATCGATGCTGCGCAGCTCCCGGCGCATCAACGTGACGAAGTGTTTCAGCATCGCGTCGCCCGTCGCGTGCCCAAAGCGGTCGTTGATCCCCTTGAAGTGGTCCAGGTCGAGCATCAGTACCGCCGCGCGCTGTGCTTCGAGCCGCTGCAACCGGAGCAGCTCATGGTCCAGCTGCGCAATGAAATGGCGCCGGTTGGAAATGCCGGTGAGGAAATCCGTCGTGGCCAATTCCCGCAATGCCAGCTCCATCTGCTTGCGTTCGCCGATGTCGCGCGCCACGCCGCGGGTTTCGACCCGGCCGTTGTCCGGATTGCGGTAGTAGCTGCTGATCACCTCGGTCCAGACGGTGGAGCCGTCCTTGCGCGATAGCTTGACTTCGTCGGTGTAATCGGTGCGCGGAAGCGCCCCGTCCGAGAGCAGGCTCTGCGCCCTGCTGCGTATTAGATGACTCAGGCGCGCGCCGGCGTCGGCCCCGAGCGCGTGCGTCGCCGGCACGGCGAGCAGCTCTTGCGGCGTGTACCCGAGCAGCCTCTGCACCGAAGGGCTGAGGTAGCGGAAGTGCAATGTTTCGGTATCCATGATCCCTACCACATCCTTTATGTTCTCGGTAAGGATGCGATATTGGGCATAGCTTTGGTGGAACGAGCGCACCAGATAGATAGTCATCGTGACGCTCAACGTCATCGCGACCAGATAGGCCAGCGCCATGACTGCCGGGGGGAGAGAGGCTGCGCCTCCGAAGACGTCCATCGATTGCCCGATGGCCATGGCAATGACGGCGATGCTGCTGGCGATATACAGTCCTACGCCATAGCGGGCGCCCAACATCCAACCGGAGAAAATTACCAACATCGGATATGACAGCAGGATCGGCGTGCGCACGCCTTCCGTGGCCATGCTTACGGCGGTCGCAAGCGCCCAGCCGCCCACGGTGAGCAGCCGCATCGCGGCGATTGCTCCCCGATAGCGCAGGACAAGATGCGCGGCGAGCGCAAGCACAAGAAGCAGCGCGGGTGCAGACACGCGCCACGGCGACACGCTTCCCGGAGAAATGCTTAACGTGGCGATCAGCGCCACGGCCCCGGCCAGCATCACCCAGATCGTTATTTTCAGCACCGAAACATGCTGATTGTCGACCAGTTCCGGATACACGTCGGTCAACGACGGCGAGGAGAAGATTCGTCCTTTGCCCGAAATCGACATCGTAATCGTTCCCCTGGGAAATTCTTATTCTGAACGGGTCAGCGCGTTGAACGCGGCGCGACGATGCCGCACGCAGTCCACGAACCTGAGAATTCGCACTCGTGCGGAGTCGACTGAACAATTGCGGCGGCTGCCCGCGACAAGGGTTTCATAGGCAAATCCGAGCGTAGAGGAAATGTTCCGTCGCGTATGTACGCGAGCGCACAGATCACCGTCGTCGAAGGGACAACAATTGCGCAAAATGCACGGTACGCGCAGCGGACCGCACGCAGGCCGACGTATTCTTTTGATCAACTCACACCGCGGGGAACATCATGCATAGTCTACGGATCGCAGCGGTCATGGCTCTGTCATTGTCGACGCTGGCCCTGGGCGGCTGCCAGACCACCACCTCGGGCGGCTCGGTGGGCGCCGAGCGCAAACAACTGATGCTGGTCTCCTCGCAGCAACTCGACCAGATGGCAGCGCAGGGCTACAACAAGCTGAAAGCCGATGCCGGCGCGAAGGGGACGCTCAATACCGATCGCGCGATGCTGCATCGGGTTCAAGCCATCGCGGCACGCATCGAACCGCAGACGCGCGTGTTCCGTGCCGATGCGCCGGGCTGGAACTGGGAAGTCAACGTGATCACCAGCAATGAACTCAATGCCTACTGCATGCCGGGCGGCAAGATCATGTTCTATTCCGGCCTGATCAGTCAGCTCAATCTGAGCGACGCCGAAATCGCGGTCGTCATGGGGCATGAGATTTCGCACGCGCTGCGTGAGCACTCGCGCGAGCAGGTGTCGCAGGCCATCGCGGCGCAGTCGGCCATCGGGCTTGGCGCCGCGCTGCTCGGCCTGGGCCAGGGTTCCGCCGACATGGCCGGCGTCGCCTACCAGTCCCTGATCGCGACGCGGTTCAGCCGCACGGACGAAAACGAAGCCGATCGCATCGGCCTGGAACTCACCGCGCGCGCCGGCTACGATCCGCGCGCCGGAGTGACCCTGTGGCAGAAAATGAGCAAGGCCAGCAGCGGCGGAAGGCCGCCCGAGTTCCTGAGCAGCCACCCGACCGATTCAAGCCGGGTGCGCGAGATCGAGGCCTTGCTGCCGACGGTGCTGCCGCTTTACGCGGCTGCGCGGCGCTGAGGCTCACGGCAGGAGAATCAGGCAGATCCGGCAGTTACAGGACTGCGTCGTCGTGGCCTGTCTGATAGTCGTCGGGCCTCTGGAGCCGTTTGGCGACATGCACCTGAGATCAACCGGAGCAGCGCGCTTGGTCGTTGAACCGCATGCCGAGGTGCCGGCGCGAATATGGCGAATGCGGCGGGCTGCCTGTCCGTTATCGGTATCTTCGCCACGATTCGTCACCCGGCGGCCGGCGAGGCGGGAAAGCGCGATTCGAATATCGCTACCTGCATCGTATTGACGGCCTGCCCGAGGAGAAACAATTCCCGCCACAATGTGTGTTGCCGCACAGAGCGTAGTTCATGGAACGGGTAGAAGTCGTTGCTTGATTATGCCGTTCTTCAAAGCAATACGGCTGCTCAATCCTGACCTGGAGTTGGCATGATTGAACACATATCGCACAAACGCACTCTCATCGCCCTGCTTGCGACGGTGCTGTACGCCGCTGGCGCAAGCGCCGACGATGTCGAAGCACAGAAGTTTTCATTCAGCGGCTTCGGCACCCTGGGCGTGGTTCACTCCAGCGAGCGGCAGGCGGACTTTACCTCTTCCATACTCAAGCCCAACGGCGCCGGCTACAGCCATGCGTGGAGCGCAGGCGTCGACAGCCTGATCGGGGGGCAAGTCACCGCCAATTTCACCCCGAAGCTCTCGGCGGTGTTACAGGTCATATCGGAGCAGAATTACGACAATAGCTACCGGCCCCATGTGGAGTGGGCGAATATCAAGTATCAGCTCACGCCGGATTCCAGCGTGCGCGTCGGCCGCATCGTGCTGCCCACCCTCCTGTTTTCCGACACCCGCAAAGTGGCTTATACCTATCCTTGGGTGCGTCCGCCACTGGAGGTCTATCGCCAGGCACCGGTCACCTCCAGCGACGGCGTTGATGCAAGCTACCAGATGCGCATCGGTGACCTCACGAATATTCTGCAGGCTCGCTACGGTAAACTCGACCGCGATTTACCAAACAACACCGGCAATATCAAAGCAAGGCACGCGTGGGGCCTGACGTATACCGGTGAATATCACGCCCTCACTGTGCACATCAGCTACGAACCAAGTCATATAACTCTGGATAGCACCAGGCCAATTTTCGACGCCTTCAGGCAGTTTGGGCCGCAAGGCATTGCCATCGCAGACAAATACAATGCTGACAACAGAGCCATATACGTCACCACACTGGGTGCACGCTACGATCCCGGCCAGTGGTTCGTGATGGGTGAAGCGGCCCAATTAGTCACCCATTCCTTCATTGGCAAGGGAACGGGCTGGTACCTGAGCGGCGGCTATCGGCATGGGAAGTTCACGCCCTACATCACGTATGGCGAGGCGAGGGCGGACAATCTCTCCGATCCCGGCTTGAACCTGTCCTCCCTGCCCCCGCCCTTGATAGGGCCGGCAGCCGGCCTCAATGCCGCCCTCAATTCGCTCTTGAGCCTAAAACCGGTTCAGAACACCCTGTCCATCGGCGGGCGCTGGGATTTCGCGAAGAATGCCGCCCTCAAGCTGCAATATGATCACACCCGCATCGGCGCCGGCTCATCCGGCGTACTGAGCAATTTGCAGCCTGGTTTTCAGCCGGGTGGCAAGGTCAACGTGTTCAGCGCCACGATGGACTTCGTATTCTGATGAAGTCAATCATGATCAACATGTGCCACATCGGCTTTATCACCTTCGGGCTGTCCTTGGGTTTTGGCTCCGCTGCGGCATCGGCCGAGGTGGTTGCGGTGGTCGCCGCCAAAAACCCGGTGAGTAGCTTGACGAAGAGCCAGATCGCGGACATGTTTCTGGGCAAAATGACTCGTTTCCCCGACGGCCGCGAAGTCCTGCCCATCGATCATGTCGAGAATTCTTCCGAGCGCGACGAGTTCTATCTCAGTTTCACCGGCAAGTCTCCCGCTCAGATCAAGGCATTCTGGTCGAAGATCATCTTCACAGGCCAGGGCCAGCCGCCGCGGGAAGCATCGAATGGCGTCGAAGTAAAAAAGTTCATTGCCAAACACCCTGACGCTATCGGCTACATCGAGCAGAAGCTCGTGGACGACAGTGTGAAAGTCGTGCTCACCAAATAACCCGACCGATGCGGATATCCCGTTTGGTTTGACAGTAAAGCTGAAATTCGTTTCGCCCCGGCGCCTGCCGCAGGCCCGACTCTAGGCTACGGCGTTCGATTGAGCTGGTGTTCGGCTTCTAGGAATAGAACCGGAAGTTGTTCTTGCCCCCCTCTTTTGCCTTGTACATCGCGACATCTGCGTTCTTGGTCAGAGTCTGTTCGTCCAGGCCGTCTTGCGGGTAGGTGCTGATCCCGATACTAGCCGTAACGCTACGCGCCTGACCGGCGAGGACAAATGGCCCGGCGACGGCGGCAAGAATCTTCCGGGCCACGGTCGCCGCATATTTTTCCACATCCAGTTCAGACAGCATGACGACAAACTCGTCGCCACCCAGTCGCGCCACGGTGTCGCTGTCGCGCAGACAATTCTTGAGTCTTGCCGCGACTTCCCGCAGCAATTGGTCGCCGGCCTCGTGCCCGAGCGTGTCGTTGATGTTCTTGAAATGGTCCAGATCGAGAAACAGCACTGCCAGTTGCCGTTTGTAGCGATGTGCCTGGCTGATGCTATGGCCCAGCAGCTTGCTGAACAGGCTGCGATTCGGCAGCGTCGTGAGGCTGTCGTGATAGGCGATGTATTCGACACGCGCTGCATGGGCAATATGGTGCGCGACGGCGCGCTGGCGGTTCAACGCAAGCTGATGGCTCATGCGCCCCATCACCGCGATAAGCAGGATCACCACAAGGCTGGCGACTGCGGCCCGCCACAGATAAATTTGTTTGCTGTGCCGAACGGCCGCCAGTTGCTCGTCCTCCGATAATCCGGCGATCACAACCACTGGGAAACCATAGACCTCGCGTGCACTGGTGTAGCGCCGCACGCCATCCCAGGCGTTGGTTTGTGGCGTGGTTTCGATGTGCGCCTCATCCTCGGCATGAATTACCGGTATTCGGTAATGAGACCTGTCGTTGGCGGTGACTGTTTTTCCGCTGCGCCTGACACGGAAAACACCGTCGCTGCCGATAATGCCGAGCATGCCATGCTCGGCCAGAATCGCGTTTTCATAGCCGCTGACGAAATAGGCCGCATCGACCGAGAGCATCACAATGCCGGAAAACGTTTCGCCCGCCATATTGAGCCTGCGGCTGATCGTCAGAACCCATACCCCAGTCTCCGGGTCAAGTCGCGCACGACTGATCGAGATGGCATCTGTCTCACGCTGGCTCTGGAATAAATCTTTGTCGGCGACATTGGACATCCTGGAGGAACTGGTGCTGGCCAGGACATCGCCGCTGCTGTCCGCAATACTGACAACGAACACCAGCGCCGGCGGCAACAGATCCCTGGATTTTAACTTCGGCAGCACTTCCTGCATGCCCCAGACTTTGTATGCAGCTTTGACGGTCTTCAGGGTCTGATCGATTTCGCGCAGCGCGCGCACAACCTGTGATTCATAAGTCTGGGCCAGTGAGTGGCTCAATGTCGCTGCGGATTGCTGCGCCGCCGCACGTTCGAATTCGATAAGTTTCAGGGTCGTCACCCAGATCGCGGCCAGCGCGACAACGGCTATCGCCGGAAACAGGAAGCGTGATTCAATTACATGACTGAACCAATGCCCCGGTGTCGAAGCTGGAATCGAAGTGTCCTTCAATGTTGCTTCGTCGGCCGGCAAGTCGACCATGTTCGGCTTCGTCACTTTTGTTTGTCGCCCGGCGCAAGCGGAGCCAGGAATCTTGCTTCGAAGATTTCCGCCGGCACCGGTTTGCTGAACAGGAAGCCCTGCATTTCGTCGCAGGCGAGCAAACGCAGCAGGCGCGATTGCTCCTCTGTTTCCACACCCTCGGCGACCACCTTGAGTTTCAGCGAATGCGCCAGGCTGATGATGGTGGACACCAGCGCCAGTCCCTCCGCTGCCGCGGTCATGTCGATTACAAAGGAGCGGTCTATTTTCAGCGTGTCCACCGGCAATTTCGCGAGATAGCTGAGCGAGGAGAAGCCGGTGCCGAAATCGTCGATGGCTATCGATACGCCCAGGTCTCGAATCGCCTTCAGGCTGGCGATCGAACCCTTGACGTCCGCCATGATCAGGCTTTCGGTGATTTCCAGCTCCAGCCCGCCCGCTGCCTGCTCGTCCATACCGATGGCCCGTCTGATTTCATCAATGAAATCACGATTGCGCAGTTGCAGTGCCGACACGTTCACCGCGACGCGCACGGCGGGCAGGCCCGCCGCGCGCCAGCGCAGGTAGTCTTCCATGGCCTGGCGCAGCGCCCAGCGCCCGACCTCGTGGATCAGTCCGGTTTCCTCCAGGATCGGGATGAAGCGTCCCGGCGGCATCAGGCCGGTGCGCGGATCGTTCCAGCGGATCAGTGCCTCCGCTCCGGTGAGCTTGCCGCTGACGAGGTTCACCTTGGGCTGGTAATGCAGCACAAATTCCCCGTCCTTCAGCGCCAGCCGAAGTTGATTCTCCAGGCTGAGCTTGGTAGCGACGGAGTCAGTCATTCTTTGTGCGTAAAACAGGTAGCGATCGCCACTCGCCTTTGCCTTCTTTAGAGCAGCCTCGGCGTTCTTGAACAAGGTCTCGGCGTCGGCGCCGTCGTCCGGGAACACCGCCGCGCCGACCCTGGCGGGGACGTGGAACAGGGCGTCGTTCAGGTGGAACGGATGCTCCAGGAAGACGGCCATGGTTTTTTCAAGAAGCGCCGCGACGTCGCCTTCCTGCCGTATATGCGGCAGCAGCAAGGCAAAATGGTCCGCGTCTATCCGGGCCAGCAGGTTGGCATCCCCCGTGGTGCGCGTCAGCCACTGCGCCACCTGCAGCAGCAGTGCGTCGCCGGCAGACCGGCCGAGGCTGTCGTTGATGTTCTTGAAGCGCTCCAGGTCGATCAGGAATACGGCCAGCTTGTGCCCGCCGCCGGTGGCGATGCGCAGGTACTGCGTTGCGCGCTCGAGAAACAGGTTGCGGTTCGCGAGCCCGGTGAGCGCATCGTAATAGGCGAGGTAGTCGAGTTTTTCCGTCTTTTCGATATGATCCAGCGCGAATGCGATGTCGCCGGCTACTCCGATCAGGAGACTCATCTCTTCGTCATCGAAAAATCCGCTTTCCCCCGAATAAAGTGCGAGCACGCCGGCGGCTTCATCCGCGACAATCAGCGGCAATACCGCCATCGAACGTACGGCGGCTTCGGTGTATTGTTCGCCGAACAGGACCCGCGCGTCGTTTTGGGAGTCGTTGGACACAATTGCCCTTTTCTCCCTGATCGATCGGGCCAGCATGGTGGTGGGCGCATCTTCGGCGGAAGACAGGATGCGTTCGATGTTGCCGAGGAGAGCGTCATCCTTTCCCGCTGTGGCGACCGGCACGATCTTCATCGTGTTCCGATCGGCGGTGGCGATCAGGGACATGCGGAATCCGCCTTCTTCGACCGCGATCCGGCACGCCTCCTTGAAGAGCACCTCACGATTCTGAATGCGGATAATCGCGGCATTGATGCCGCTGGATACCGCGCGCACGCGCGCGAGTTTGGCGAGCTTTTCTTCCCTGTTGATATTTTCGATTGCAAACGCGATGTTGCCGGTCAGCTCCGTCAACAGTTTCAGCTCTTCTTCGCGGAAAGACTCTTGCCGGTCGGCGTACAGCGCGAGCACGCCCACAGCTTCGTCGGCTATCATCAGCGGCAAAATTGCCATCGACTGGATTCCGGATTCGGCGTATTGCCTGCCGAACGCGACCAATGGGTTGCGCTGCAAATCGTTGGTTACGATGACTCTCTTTTCCCTGATCGCCTGTGCCGATACGGTCGTCCCGAGCGACGAGCCGTCGCCCGATGAAAACAGGTTTTGGAGGCGCGCGAGCAAGTCGCCATCCACGCCCGCCGAGGCGGTCAGGACGATTTTTGTCGCGCGCCGGTCGACAATGCCTATCCAGGCCATGCGGAACCCGCCTGCGGCGACTGCAATTCGGCACGCCTCCCGGAAAAGTTCGTTGCGGTCGGACACGCGCACGATCAGCTCGTTGATGCCGCTCAGCACGGCAAATACGCGGTTAAGGTGTGCGATTCTGATTTCCGCTGCCTTGCGTTCGGTGATGTCTTGAATCATGCAGAGATGACGTGGATTGGCTTTGTCTTCAATCATGAACGGGGTAATCGTCATGTCGATCCAGGCGACGGTGCCATCGGGATGAAGATAGCGCTTTTCCATCTGAAATCCGTTTATCTTCCCGGCATTCAACAGAGCCATATTGTCCAGATCTGCCTGCACGTCATCGGGATGGGTGATTTGCAACCAGTCGATATTCGCGATCTCTTTCGTTGACCGGCCGGCGATCGCAGCGAAACGCGGGTTGAATTCGTAGATGTTTCCGGCGAGCGAATCGATCAGGGCAATGCCCAAAGGCGCCTCCGCGAAGATGGTCTTGAAGCGCTCTTCGCTTGTTTGAAGCGCGTGCGCTGCCTGCTTGCGCTCGGTGATGTCGCGAATGGCGGTAATCACCAGGGTGCCTTCGTCTGTCTCGAGCGGGCTCAGGCTGATTTCCACCGGGAACTCGCTGCCGTCCTTGCGCAGTCCGGACAAGTTCAGGCCCGCGCCCATAGCCCGTGCCTGCGGTTGCGCTAAATAGGCGGCCGCGTTTTCCGGATGCTTGCGGCGGAAGCGTTCCGGCAGGAGTATGTCGATTTTCCGCCCCAGCAGTTCCTCGCGGCGCCAGCCGAACAGCCTGACCGCCTGGGCGTTGACCAATACCATTTCGGTGTCGCGGTTGACGATCACCATCGCGTCCGGCGCGGACTCCAGCAGGTCCTTGAACCTCTGCTCGGCTCTTTTTTGTTCGGTGATGTCGCGAAAATACCAGACGCGCCCGTAATACTTGCGGTCGGCGCCAAAGGCTGGAGCGGAATACCGGTCGATTATCCTGCCATCTTTCAGCGATAATTCGTCGCGGCTCTTGTCTTCGCGGGGTTCGTTCAGATATCGGGCCCGGGCGACAAATCCTTCTGAATTTTCGACTTGGTCGGCTACCGATTGGAGTACCGGCGCGACCACGCGCGCGCTCACGAGCTTGGAAGGCAGCCGCCACAAATCGATGAAATTACGATTGTAGGAGAGGATATGTCCGTTCTCATCGACCACCAGAACGGCATCGGGCGAAGTTTCCTGCTGCGTCTGCAACAGGGTGTTCTTGGATGCCATTTCCTCCGCAATCCGCTTTGTCTCGGTGACGTCGCGGAAATACACCGCCAGGCCCTGCTCCGAGGGATAGGCACGGACACCGAACCATGCTTTAAGCGGCGGGTAGAATTCCTCGAAAGTTACGGTTTCCTTGTCCGCCATCGCCCGGCGGTATTCGCGCTCGAAGGCCGAGGCGATGGTGCCGGGGAACTCCGTCCAAAAGTTCCGGCCGATCAGTTCCGCGCGCGTGCGCGCGAGCAGCCGCTCCGCCTCGCGGTTGAGGAAGGTGAACCGCCATTCCCGGTCCACGGTGAAAAACGCATCGGTGATGCTCTCGAGCGTCGTCATGAGGCGCTCAGTCAGCTCGCGTGTCGCCTCCAGCGCCTGCTTGCGTTCTGTGATGTCCGTTCCGACCCCGCGGTAGCCCAGGAATGCGCCTGAGGCATCGAACACAGGATCGCCGCTGATAGAAATATGCCGCACCGTGTCATCGTCCCCAAGCCGCGACAGCTCGAAATCGCGGAATGGAAGATGCGCGTCGAGTACGGCCCGGTGCGCGTCCCAGCCGGTTGCGTCGGGCGAAAGATGCGGAATTTCCCAGCGGCGCTCGCCGATTTGAGCGCCACGCTGGAACACCGAAACCGTGCTCACCTTCTTGTTCGCCGAGGCGCGTCTGGTGAGCCGGTGCTCGGTATCGCTTTCCCAGTAGAAATCCGACGACATCGCGGTCAGACTGCGAAACCGCGCCTCACTCTCCTGCAGCTTGCGGTTCGCGACCTCGAGTTGGGCAATCTTGTCCCCGAGCTTGCGCGCCAGCGCGGACTCGTGGAGGGCGTGGAAAACGGCGTCGTCTGGCAGCGCGTCCGCGCCGGGGGCGGCGTGCGCATTGCGCTGTCGCAGCACGGTGCGCAGTTCCTTCAGCAAGACCGGGGCCTCCAGCGGCTTGATCAGATAACGCACCGCGCCCAGCGCCCTGGCGAATTGCTCGTCTTCCGCGCGCACATTGGTCGCGGAGTAGAAAATGAACGGAATGCTCCTGAGCCGGGCGTCCTGCATCCAGGCGCGACACAACTCGAAACCGTCGAGCTTCGGCATCAACACGTCGGAGACGATGGCGTCGGGCGGATCGCGCTCTGCGGCGGCCAGCGCCTCCAGTCCGTCGCCGGCAGCCGTCACCCGGTAGCCGTTCACTTCGAGCAGCAGCCGCAGGAGATTGCGGTTCTCCTCGTGGTCCTCGGCAATCAGCAGGTGGGTCATGAGACGCGGTACCGGCAGATGCATCGAGGTCCGGGCTAAGATGCAGCCGCGGCGGGCGGGGCCAGGAACCGTGTTTCGAAGATGTCGCGGGGCACCGGCTTGCTGAAAAGGAAACCCTGCATTTCGTCGCAGGCGAGCAGGCGCAGCAGGTGCGACTGCTCCTCGGTTTCGACGCCTTCGGCCACAACGTTGAGCTCGAGTGAATGCGCGAGCTTGATTATGGTGGACACCAGCGCCAGCCCCTGCGGCCCGGCAGTCATATCGATCACGAAGGAGCGGTCGATTTTTAGCGTGTTCACCGGCAGCTTGGCGAGGTAGGCGAGCGAGGAGAAGCCGGTGCCGAAGTCGTCGACGGCGATGCTCACGCCCAGCTCGCGGATCACCTGCAGGCTGGCAATGGTGCCCTTGACGTCCTCCATGATCAGGCTTTCGGTGATCTCCAATTCCAGCCCCGCCGCCGCCTGCGCGTCTACGCCAATGGCCTGTCTGACCTCTTCGATGAAGCCGCGATTGCGCAGTTGCAGCGCCGATACGTTCACCGCGATGCGCACGGCAGGCAGTCCCGCGGCGCGCCAGCGCAGATAATCCGCGATCGCCTGGTGCAGCGCCCAGCGTCCGACTTCGTGGATCAGTCCGGTCTCTTCCAGGATCGGGATGAAGCGGCCCGGCGGCACCAGGCCGTTGCGCGGATCGTTCCAGCGGATCAGGGCTTCGGCGCCCATGAGTTTGCCGCTCGCCAGGCTCACTTTGGGCTGATAGTGCAGCACGAATTCGCCGTCGTCCAAAGCCAGGCGCAGCTTATTCTCCATGCTCAGCTTGCCGGCGACCGAGTCCATCATGCTCTGCGTGTAGAACAGGTAGCGCTCACCGCTCGCCTTGGCTTTCTTTAGTGCCGCCTCGGCGTTCCTGAACAAAGTCTCGGCGTCCGCGCCGTCGCCGGGGTAAATCGCTATGCCGATCTTGGGGACGATGCGGAATATGGCCTCATTCAGGCGAAATGGATGCTCCATGAACGCCTTGACCTCTTTCTCCATCAGCCGCGCCACGTTGCCTTCGCGCTTCACTTCCGGCAGTACCCCGGCGAAGTGATCCGAATCTATTCGCGCCAGCAGGCTCGCATCGCCCGTCATTTGCGTCAGCCACTCGGCTACCTGGCAAAGGAGCGCGTCGCCGGCGACCCGGCCGAGGCTGTCATTGATGTTCCTAAAACGCTCCAGATCGATCAGGAACAAGGCGAGATTCTGTCCATTCCTGACCGCGTTGCGCTTGTGCTGCGCCAGGCGCTCGAGAAACAGCGTGCGGTTTGCCAGACCGGTAAGGGCGTCGTAATACGCAAGGTAATTGAGCTTTTCCGCCTTTTCGATATTGTCCATCGCGAATGCGATATCGTCGGTCAGGTCGGTCAACAAGGTCATCTCTGCTTCATCGAAGAAATCGGGTTCATTGGCGTACAGCACCAGCACCCCGAGCGTTTCATCGGCGACGATAAGGGGAAGTACGGCGATCGAGTTGATTTTCGCTTCGCGGTACGCCATGTTGCCGATCACGATTCTTGAATCTTCCTGCGAACGATTGGCGACGACGGCCTTTCTCTCGCGGATCGCCTGCGCGATCAAGGTATTTGCCGCTTGCGCACCCGAGGACAAGGCATTCTTGATCTCGTCGAGAACTTCCGGATTCTTGCCTGCCGAGGCGACCGGGACGATCTTCGTCGTGCTTCGATCGAACAGGCATAGCATGCTCATGCGGAACCCGCCGGCCTCGACGGCGATCACGCACGCTTCACGGAAAAGCTCTTCGCTGTCTCGCATATGCACAATCAGGCGGCCGATTCTACCCATGACCGCCTGAATTCGACTAAGGTGCGCTAACGTCGTCTCCACTTCGATATTTTCGATCGCGAACGCAATATCTCCGGCCAACTCTGTCAAAAGTTTCAGCTCTCCAGCGTGGAAGAATTCACTTTCTTCGGCGTACAGCGCGAGTACCCCCACCGCTTCGCCCGTATTCAGCAGCGGCAATATGGCCATCGATCCGATGCCGCATTCGGCGTATTGCTTGCCGAAGGCAACCAGGGGATTGTCGAGAAGATCGCGCGTCACGATGACTTTCTTCTCCCGGATCACTTCTGCGGCAATGGTCGTTCCGAGCGATGCATCCTCGCCCGATGAAAATCGATCCTTGAGGCCGGAAAGGAGCTCGTCACCTACGCCTGCCGAACCCGCCAGGACGATCTTGGTCGCGTCGCGATCGACCATTCCTATCCAGGACATGCGAAACCCGCCCAGTTCGACTGCGACCCTGCACGCCTCGCCGAAGAGCGTGGCTTGGTCGTGCACGCGCACGATAAGCGTATTGATGCCGCTCAGTACGGCATATACGCGGTTGAGGTAGCTAATCCTCTGTTCCGCTGCCTTGCGCTCGGTGATGTCCTTACCGACCCCGCGGTATCCTTCGAACGCGCCGGAGGCAGAGAACGTCGGGTCGCCACTGACCGAAATATAGTGCTCCACGCCATCGGCTCCGAGCCGTGAAAGCTCAAAATCGCGGAAAGGTAACCGCGCATCGAGCATGACCCGATGCGCCTGCCAGCCGGCAGCGTCTGGCGAGAGATGCTCGATCTCCCAGCGGCGTTTGCCGATCTGCGTGCCGCGCGCGAAGGCCGCAACTGCGGTCGGTGTCTCGTTCGCCGAGGTGCGAGCGTTGAGCCGGTGTTCGGCGTCGCTTTGCCAGTAGAAGTCGGAGGACATTTCCGTCAGGGCGCGAAAGCGTGACTCGCTCTCGCGCAGCGCATCCTCGGCGCGCTTGCGTTCGGTGATATCTTGATTGACGCCGATCAGCCGGATTGTGTTGCCTTGCAAGTCCTTCTGGGTATTGATACGGGTTTCCACCCAGATGATGTCGCCATTCCCGCTTAATACGCGAACCTCAACCTTTGCAGAATAACCCGGATCCGGGGATTCGAAGGCCAATCGAACGTTTTGACCAACGATGACTGCGTCTTCGGCATACATATAGCGACGGGCAAAATCGGCAGAGGACATCCGATAGCCGCCCGCGTCCGCGGCAGTAGTCCGGTGCAGCGAATAGTATTGGTCATTGAATATGAATTCGTCCGAGGAATACTCATATTCCCAATAGCCTATCCTGGCAATGGCCAGGGCTTCGGAAAGCTGGTTTTCTTTTTCCTGCAATGCGAGCTCGGCCGTCTTGCGTTCCGTGATGTTCAGGTGCATGGCGACGGCGCCATTCGGCCTAGGCCCCGCCGTCAGCGGCGTGATGGTCATCAGGAACCAGCGCTGCTGCGCCGGTGAGTGGCAGGGATATTCGATTGAAAAGCGCATTTCAGAGCCATCCAGCACGGCACGTATGCCTGCAGCCGCCCGCCGCGCATCGGCGGCGTCATCGCCCCGCGCGCGCTCGCAAACCTCGAGGTAATTGACGCCGATTGCGTAATCCGGGCCCTGCAGCGCATTGGCGCCGGCAAATTGCTGCCATGCCTGGTTCACCGCGAGAATGCGCCCCTGGGCGTCGAGCAATGCGATATGCGCGGGCAGTGCGTTGAGAATTGCGGCCTGCCTGGCAGCCTCGCTGTGACGCTGATGGTCCTGCGCGCGCTGCAACAGCAAGGTGCGGCCGTCCTGGTCCGCCACCGCATCCACTTCGCCGCCCGTCAGCGCCTCCAGGCGCTGCTCCGTGCGGTGCAGCAGCTGGATCAGCGCGGTAATTTCGCGGTTCGCATCTTCCGGCAGGAACGGCTCACTCGGTTTCATGCTGCGACGGCTTCGAGTCCCAGAGCCTGTAACACGGTTGGCAGATGGCTGAGCGAGCCGACAATCCTCGTCGCGGGAGATGGGCTGAGCTTGACCAGGGTCGGCGTCATGAAGATGCCGTCGGCCAGTGCACGCTCGGGTTGCTTGAACACATCCACAATTTCTATCCCGTGCCGATTCGGCAGATGGATCAGACAAATCGACCGCAGGTTGGCGAGCGCCTGCACCGAGTTCAGCGCTTCGCCTGCGACGTATATCCGGAATTTGAACCGGGCGCGCCTAGCCATGACGGTGCCCCTTGCGCCGCTCGGTCGCTGCATCGGCGCCGCGCAGCTCTTTCATCTGGGTGCGACCGCGCGACGCTTCGCCCTTCTCGCTTTGCGTGGTGCGAACCAGCAAGTCCTTCTCCACCTGTTTTGCCACGAGTTCGGTCTGCAGCGACTTCAGGCGCACCTCGAGTTCGGCCTCCTCGGCGTCGAGTCTGACGGTTTTCAGTTTTTCGGCGACCTCGGCGACCTCGTGCGCAGCCCGCTCGGCGCGCTCCTTTTCCCAGCGCAGCGTGCCCATCAGCACCTCGCCGCCCGCGGTGTAGGTGTCGGCCAGATTGACGCCCGCTTCGCTCAGGATCAGCTCGCGCACCTGGTTCGAGTGCGAGGTGCCGCGCGATTTGACGATGGACAGGCCGCGGTTGCGCTCGCCGGCCTGCATCAGGTAATTCAGATGGATCCAGGTGTCCACCAGCGCCGAGATCTGCAGCTGCGAGCCGCCCTCGCCCTGGCCGGACATCTCGTCGAGCAGGCTGGTGCAGACCAGCGTGGTGCCGTCGCCCTTGGACCAGTCGATCAAGCGGTCCGCCACGCTTTGTGCGCTCAGGTCGCTGCCGGATTTGGACCACGCGGACACCGGATCGATCACCACGCAGCGGGCGCGATGTTCCTTCGCCAGCGCCTTGATGCGCACCAGGTAGGTTTCGGCGCTGCCGGTGATGACGCGCGCCGAAATCATGCGCAAGGAACCGTTCTTGACGTAGCGATCCAGCCGGATGCCGACCGAGGACAGGTTGCGGACCACCTCGGTGCTGTTGGTGTCGAAACAGACGAACAGGGTGCGCTCGCCGCGCTTGCACGCCGCCTCAGCGAATGCCCCGCACAAGGTCGTCTTGGCGGTGCCGGAGAAGCCGGTAACCAGCACGCTGGCGCCGCGGTAGTAACCGCCGCCGAGCATGGTATCGAGCCGCTGCACGCCGCTGGAAACGCGCTCGCTGCTCACCTTGCTGTCGGCGCGGGTCAGGGCGTGCGCGACGGCGACTTCGAATCCGCTCGCGCCGATAAGGAACGCCGATTCATTTTCATCGAAGCTCGAACCGCGATACTTCTGCACGCGCAGGCTGCGTTGCGATACACCGGTCACCACGCCGTGATTGAGGATGACCGCGCAGTCCACCATGAATTGCATGAAGCCGAAGGGCTGCTGGCTGATCGAGTAGGAATCGTCCGCCCCGGACTTCAGGGTGACGATGGCGGTCAGATCGTGCGCCAGCAACCACGCATGCAGCCGGTAGATTTCGCGCCTTTCCGCCGCCAGGTCGGGCAGCAGCGCCAACAATACATCCAGGGCGTCGAACACGATCCGTCGCGCGCCCGTTTCCTTGATCTTGACCTCCAGCGCCGACAGCATGCCGCCGAGATCGAAATCGCCCGACTGGACCAGGTTGGGCAGCGGTTGCGCATCCATGAAATACAACTTCTTCCTGCGCTGCAACTCCGGGAGTTTCCAGCCGAAACTTGCGGCGTTGTTCATGATGCGCGTGGAGGCCTCTTCGAATGCAACGAAAATGCCCGCCTCCTTGTGCGCGTTCGCCCCGTGGGCCAGAAATTGCAGGGCGAAGACGGTCTTGCCCGAGCCCGGTCCGCCCAGGAGCAGGGTTGTGCGGCCTTGCGGCAGGCCGCCACCGGTGATCGCATCAAAACCGACGACGCCGGTCTTGGCTTTTGTCAGGCTTTTGAATCTTTGCTTTCTCGGAAACACGTTCCGCATCCCCCCAATTCAAGGTGGGGCGGCTCTGGAGACAGATCGCGCGACAGCTATCGAGGGAAGAGCACCAACAAGCCGCTCAGGACAGTGACTTTTTATGTCCGTAATCTGCTACGTTTATGCCGTTTATTTTCGGTGGTCTGTGCGCTGGCACACATACGCCGCGCCGTTCGGATCAGCGTTTGGAAGGCGGCATCACCCCGGCATCCGCAGGTCGCGCAGGATCAGGGTGCAGCGCTAGTCGCGGTGGAGCACGAGTACAGCACGCGGGTCCATGGTAGACGTAAGGCAGGACGTCGCCGGCGCGGGACAGCATGCCTTCGAGCGGCAGGATATTGGCCGGCCAATCGTCGACTATCAGAATCCTGCCCTGACGAAACTCGGACGCGCTGAGCATGAGAATCGTGCTTCGCTATTTGTTCCTGCCGAAACGCTTTCCTGCGACTGCCAGCGCCATTTCCAGCGCGTCCACGAGTTCGTCGACGCCGATCGGCTTGGTGAGATAGCGGAAGAATCCCGCCTCCAGGCCGCTCTCGATGTTCAGTGGATCGGCGTTGGCGCTGAGGGCGATGACCGGGATGTGCGCCGTGGCCGGGTCTGCGCGCAGGATTGCCAGGGCTTTGAATCCGTTGATGTCGGGCAGATTGATGTCCATCACGATCGCTTCCGGCAGGGACGCGCGCGCAATCTCGATGCCGCTATTCCCATTCACCGCGCTCAGCAGGCGCATATCGGGGTGGCGGGCGATGATCTGCGCGACCAGTTTCAGATTCGCCGTGTCGTCCTCGACGTAGAGCAAGGTGTGCAGCCGCGCTGCGTGGGGGTCCTTCACGTCGTCCTTGATCATGTGCTCTCGGCGGGCGCGTGTCCTGCCAATTGCAGCGCCATGTCCACAGCTTCGAGGAACGGGCCGACTTTGATCGGCTTGGTTATATAGCGGAAAAATCCGGCCTTCATGCCGCGCTCGATATCGCGTTGCATTGCATTGGCGCTGACGGCGATCACCGGGATGTGCGCCGTGGCGGGGTCGGAACGAAGTACTTGCAGGGCGTCGAATCCGCTCATGCCGGGCAGGTTGATGTCCATCAGGATCACCTCCGGCTTGTTGTCGCGCGCAAGCTGCAGGCCGAGATTGCCATTCACTGCAGTAAGCAGGCAGATATCCGAGCGGCGCGCGATGATCTGTTCGACCAATTTCAGGTTGGCGGGGTTGTCTTCGACATAGAGCAGGGTGCGCAGGCGAGCCGTCCGCAGCGCGGGCGTCGCCGCAATCACCGCTGCCTCGTCCGTGCCGCTGGCAAGCCGCTGCTCCATGGCGTTGACGAGGTCGAACCAGAACACGCTGCCCTCACCGAGGGTGCTGTCCACGCCTATCGTGCCGCCCATCAGCTCGACCAGGCGCTTGGCGACCACCAGTCCGATGCCCGTTCCTTCCTCGCCGCCGCCCTCCTGGCCCAGGCGTTTGAAAGGCTGAAACAACTGTGCCAGCTGCTCGGGATCAAGTCCCGCGCCGGTGTCCCTGACGCTTACGCGGGTGTGCCCCGGAGCAGATTCGGCGCATGTCACTTCCACCTTTCCTTCCTTGACGTTGTATTTGATGGCGTTGGAAAGCAGGTTGATCAGTACCTGCTTCAGGCGAGTCCGGTCGGCGTTGACAAAATGCGGCGAGTTGAGGCGCGGAAACACCATCTGGATATCGCGCTGCTGCGCCTGCGGATGGATCATGCCGTGGCACTCGTGCAGAACTTCGGCCAGCGATACCGGCTCGCGCGACAGCGGCATTTGCCCGGACTCGACTTTCGCCAGATCGAGAATTTCGTTGATCAGCGTCAGCAGATGCCATCCCGCCCGAAGTATCTGGGTGATACTTTCCTTTTGGGCAGGCGTCGGCGGCGGGGTGTCCGACTCCATCAACTGCGAGAATCCGAGAATGGCATTGAGCGGACTGCGCAGCTCGTGGCTCATGCTGGAAAGGAAATCCGACTTTGCGAGGTTGGCCTTTTCCGCCGCAGCCGTGACGCCCTCGAGTTCGATGTTCTTCTCCTGCAACACCTGATCCAGGCGTTTTCTTTCGGTGACGTCGCGCGAAGCGGCGAAAACGCCCTGCAGTTTTCTGTCCCGGTCGTAGAACGTGGTTGCATTGTAGGAAACCACGGTTTCCTTGCCGTCCCTGGCGCGCGCGGTGAGTTCGTAGTCGGTTACCTTCTTTTCACTCAGCACAAGTTTGATGCCGGCTTCGGCGCGCTCCGGATCGGTGAAATAGCCCTTGAACGGCGCGCCAATCAGCTCGTCGCGCGTACAACCGGTAAGCGCTTCCATCTGCTTGTTGATATCGGTGATGATGCCGGAGGGATCGGTAGTTATCAGTGCGTCTATATTGGATTCGAACAGGGAGCGGGTGTAGAACTGGTAGTCGCGCAGGCGTTGGGCGAGCACTTTCTGTTCGGCTTCGATCTGTTTGCGCGCGGTATTGTCGGTGCCGATCAGCAGGTAGCCGATGATCGTGTTTTCCGCGTCGCGCAGCGCCGTCACCGACACCACCGCCGGGAAGCGGCTGCCGTCCTTGCGGATGTAGGTCAGCTCGTAAATATCTTCGATCCCGCGCGAGGCCTTGAACACCAAGGCCTCGAAGCCGGGGGTGATCGGCGTGCCGAGTTCGGCGCTGAGCGCCTTGGCGCGTGCGACTACCTCCTGCGGATCGGAAATGTCGGCCGGCGTGATCTTGTTCATGACATCGGCGGCCGCGTAGCCGAGCATGCGCTCGGCGCCGACGTTGAAAATCTGGATCACGCCCTTCGCGTCGGTTGCGATGCTGGAGAAGTTGGCGCTGTAGAAAATCGCGCTCTGCAGGGCCCCCGCCTTGAGCAGCGCCGCTTCCGCCTGTTTGCGCGCAGTATTGTCGGTGCCGATCAGCAGGTAACCGATGATGACCCCATGCTCGTCGCGCAGTGCCGTGATCGATACCACGGCCGGGAAGCGGCTGCCGTCCTTGCGAATGTAGGTCAGTTCGTAGATGTCTTCGATGCCGCGCGAGGCCTTGAACACCAGCGCCTCGAAGCCGGGCGTGATCGACGTGCTGAGTTCGGCGCTGAGCGCCTTGGCGCGTGCTACTACCTCTTGCGGATCGGAAATGTCGGCCGGCGTGATCTTGTTCATGACGTCGTCGGCTGCGTAGCCGAGCATGCGCTCGGCGCCGACGTTGAAAATCTGGATGACACCTTTCGCATCGGTGGCGATACAGGAAAAGTTGGCGCTATTGAATATCGCGCTTTGCAGGGCACCCGCCTTGAGCAGCGCTTCTTCCGCCTGTTTGCGCGCGGTATTGTCGGTGCCGATCAGCAGGTAACCGATAATCACCTCTTGCTCGTCGCGCAATGCGGTGACCGATACCACGGCCGGGAAGCGGCTGCCGTCCTTGCGGATATAGGTGAGTTCGTAGATGTCCTCGATGCCGCGCGAGGCCTTGAACACCAATGCCTCGAAGCCGGGCGTGATCGGCGTGCCGAGTTCGGCGCTTAACTCCTTGGCGCGCGCGATCATTTCGCGCGGATCGGAAATGTCCGCCGGCGTGATTTTGTTCATCACGTCGTCGGCGGCGTAGCCGAGCATGCGTTCGGCGCCGACGTTGAAAATCTGAATCACGCCGGTTTCGTCGGTCGCGATGCTTGAGAAATTGGCGCTGTTGAAAATGGCGTCCTGCAAGGCGCCGGTCTTGAGGAGTATTTCATGGCGCCGGATATCGATGGCGCGTTCGTGGCCGTGCGGCTTGGCGCCGGCAGGGTCGACTGCGTCGGTTTCCCGCCCAGGCTCTTTCGGGTGAATGGTCGATGGCATGATTTTGTCAGATGTCATTGGATTGCAGGGCTTTCGCTACTTTTTCGCTACTGTGCGCACGCGGGCTCTGCCTTCGAGGCGGCTTGATTGGCGCAAGCCCGCCTAATATTCCCGATCCTGCGAGTATCTGCCAGTTTTGTGGGGCGGTATGTTCGTTGGCACACACTATTGAGAATTACATAATTGCGTTACAGCCCTACCCTCACCCCAGCCCTCTCC
>JACZJT010000020.1 GCA_014860445.1 Burkholderiales bacterium | reverse complement strand
TAGTGCCGATTGGATCCGGGACTACAACGAGGAGCGGCCGCATGACTCGCTCGGAAGCCTGCCTCCGGCACGCTTCCGAGTATCAATTGAATCAACGACAAACTCTACTTCCGAGTTGTCTACTTGACGGGGAAGCTTACGAGACAAATTCGACAATGTACGGTGGAATCGGATGCTGTCGGCGAAATTTGAACCCATCGAGCTTGCGGTTCTTCAGATGCAACCAGAGCCGTAATTCCGCATCGGTCGACGACTTTCGGAGCTTTCGCGCTAGTCTTTCCACTGCTTGCTCCCCTCACCCCGGCCCTCTCCCCGCTGGCGGGGAGAGGGGGAAATTATCGCCACTGCTCTCCCCGTGCGAGTGGAGAGGGGGACGATCATCGCCAAATCGTAGATCGTCTTCTTAGTCTTCAGCGCTTTGCTTCCGCCAACGCCTTTCGCCGCAGGATTTCCTCGATTAGCTGGCGAAAGCGCGCGCGCGTTTCGAATTCGACGATGGCGCGGCCGACCAGTGGCGGGATCCAGACGTCCGGGATCGACTCCAGGTGATACACCACGCGTGTGCCGCCTGCGTCGGCGATCAGCCGGGTCGTTGACTGGTTCTTTTTCATATTGCCGCTGACCATGCGCCCCTGCAGCTTTTCGTACGGGGTCAATCGCACTTCCGTCACTGTCTCGATCGGCACCGAAAACGGACCGAAACCCATGGCGCCCTTCTGCGACACCAGTAGCATCTCATTCGTGCGTGTCAGGATCACGCTCTTTTCCAGCTTGGAAATAAATTCCGTCGCGTGGTCATAGTCCGTCATTACCGCCCAGGCTTCCTGCGGCGTGACCGGAAGGTGAAAACTGACGTCGACGAACACCTCCTCGCCCTGCATGCGCACGCCTACGTCGATGTCTGGAACAGCATCCGCCGTCGCGAGTGCCGGGATAAAACAGAGCAAAGCCAACGCGATCGAACGCAGGCGGCGCAATACGCAACGAAATGATTTTTCAATCGACAATATATCGGCCTTAGGTGACGGTGGACGATAACTCTACTTACCAATAATCCGGGCACGCCCCCTCAAATACACGGCCGCCACTCTTGCGCTTCTGACCAGAAACGCATGCCTTTGGCCAGCGGCCGGCCGTCGATCACATGCGGCTGCTGACCCGGGTCGTCGATGCGCACCTCAATGCGCTCAGCATCCACCGCGGTCACCTTGCCACTGATCCAGTCGCGCACTGCAATGCCGACCGGAAGCGCGCGGCAGACTTTGATGCCGGGTTTCGCCGCGGCGACCAGAGTTTCAGTCTTCGCGCGCGCGCGCGCGATCATTGCCTTCGTCGGCATACCCGTGATCGCGTCGTTCGCCCACTCGCCTTCATAACGATCGCCCGAGGGCCATACGTACACGCCATAGCCATGTCGCCGGTCGTTCAGGTAGGCACCGCTGTAGCGCTCGCCAGCAGACCGTCCGCGCGGGCTCCAGGTGTACGTACCGCTACCTTCCTTGCGGTCCGCCACGAACTCGCCTTCGTAGCGATCCCCTGACGGCCAGATCTTGGCGCCCTTGCCATGCTTGCGCCCCGCATGAAATTCACCCCTGTATTCGGCCGTACCTTTGGCTAGGCCCATGCCCTCGGCCAAGCCGTCCTTGCATCCACCCTGGTAGATCCCGATGAGTTCTGGATCGAGCACGCGGCAGGCGGGCTGCGCCTTTAAGTCCAGTGAGTAAACCGCCAGGGCGGAGAAACACGCTACTAGCGCGGCGCCAACAAAAAACTTGTGCCCACCGAAAAAACCCCTCGCGAAGCTCTCGGCCAGGGAATTCAATTGAACGTCCACGCCAGATTGACGCCTGAGGGGTGGACCAACACGCGCGGTGTGCCTTTCTGGGGCTTGCGCGAGGATTCCCAGAAGACCCGGCCGATGGCGTAGCCGAGCGCGCTGCCAGCCACCGTGTCGGACAACCAGTGGTTGCGGCTGCCTACGCGGGCGAGGTTTGTGACCGCAGCGAAGCCGTAGAGCCAAGGCGCGTCGTATTCCTCGGCAAAGGGCGTCGCGACCGCCCAGGTGATGATGGTATGCCCGGAAGGCAGCGAATCGTAGCCAGAGGCCGTGGAAAAGGGCTTGAATGCGTGGTTTCCAAGCTCATTCCCGGGGCGTGCACGGCCGAACACGGTTTTCAGGCCAGTTACCGCCAGGAATGCCGTACCACCCGCCTCCAGCGCCGCGTATCCGGTGCGGGAACGCACCGGGTCGCTACCGTCCAGGGCTGCCGCACCGGCCCCGGCGATCGCAAGCCAGGGCAGCGCGTTGCCAAAGCTGTTCCCCGCCTTCACATAGCGGTTCTGCCCATGATCCTGTGCAAACTGATCGGCGCGGCGGTCTAGCGCGCTGCTGGTCAAGAACAGCCCTCCCCCGATGGCCCCCATGCGCAGCCAGTCCATATCGGCGGCCGTACGCCCGGCAGTAGCAAAATCACGCGCTACGCGCTGGAACGGCCGCGTTACCGGCCGCAGCACGTCAGCGAGACGTGGCTCTTCCACCCTGGTCTCCGTATCGTCCAGGCGCGCAAGCGGGTCCGCTTCACGCGCCGCCGGGTCACGGTAGTCGACCGCGACCGAATCCGCCAGCTGGGCAGCGTTGATTTCGCCATCGAAATAACGCTGCAAACGCTTCAGATCGGCAAAATCGTAGGTCACGGCCGGATCGGCGCCTTGCGCAAACTCTATTCGGATTTCGCGCATGTCCAGCGGACCAAGATGCAGCGCCGTGCGCGCTGCACGCCCGACCGCTCGGCTGGCGGGGTGTATAGCGTCATTTGACGCCTCGACGGTCAATTGACGCGAGGCGTCGTAAGCAACCCGAATGTTGCGAAACCGCTGTCGGTACAAAGCCTCGACCAGCCGCTGTTCGTATCCTTGGGCATCTGCTGTCCATTGCCCGGTCTCCGGCTGCGGAACCACGCGCGTATAGGGCTCAGCCCCCTTGGACGGCGGGCTCCAGCTATCGCGCCGATCAGCGGGAATCGACTCCTCGTTCCGCGGCGGCGCCGCCTTGAAGCGCAGAGCCCTATCATCGCGCGCTCGCGTGATGTCGTACAATGGAACAAAGCGGGCGAGTTTGGCGCCGCCATCGCGCGTGAGCGGCTTCCATACTGCAGCGGCAGTGCCGTTGCTCGATCGGGTGAGAAAGGCGTCGAAGGGGACGCTGAGATACACGCCCTTGTCGAAACTGCCTTCGCCGAACTGCTCCGCCGACACGTTTGTCTTGGAGAAAAACGCGCCGAACTTGACACCATTGTCGAAGGTGCGGGACAAATCGACCGTCACACCCAAATCCTTCGCCAGATAGCGGCCGACGCTCAGATTCGCCTGCACACCGTTCCAGCCAGTATCCCAGTACAGGGTCGCGTGGCCGGTGGCGACGCGATAGCCGGTCTGATCGCCGGCTTTGTCGAAACTCAGGTCCTGTTCAAAACTTCGCTGTTTCACCAGATTTGCATCCACGCCCAAGGCGATGCGGCTGGCGAATGGCCTGTACAACCACTCCGCGCCTATGCCCCCGAAGTAGGGCTCTAAATAACCTGCGTACACGCTGTAGTACTGGTTGCCGGACAGCCTGCCGACGTGTGTCGCCTGCAGGTTCGGAATCGTTATCTGCGAGGTCGTCACGTATTCGCGCAGGTAGGTACGTACTCGAGGCAGGTTGCTGGGGCCGGTTACGTTAAATTTGTCATAGTTGTCGTACAGTCCAACTTGCACAGTCCCCTGCAGCCAGGTGTCGTCGCGCAATCGCATCTTGGCATTGCCCACTACCCCTACCTGAAACAGTAGGAAGGAATCGGGTCCGCCCAACGTCTGCTGGTAGTTCGGTCCCAGGCTGGTTTCGAACCTCGGCCGCGCGTCATCGTACAGAGGATTTCCGGGCGGTAAAGTTTCGGGCGCGCGCGCAATCAGCGTTGCGCGTTCCTCGCGCGGCGGCAAAGGCTGCGTCTGCGCGGCGACCCAGGCGTCGCGCTCTATGACGTGTTCGGCCACGTCCACCCCTCGCTGGCGATAGGTGAGCGCGAAGCGGTCCACGCTCGCCGGCGCATCGCGATTGAGCACCGCTGCAGCCCGGTCGGCACGCTCGCGCCAATAAATGGATTGGGCGTCGTCCAGCGTCACCCTGAGCTCGCGACCGCGCTGCTCGATCCTGCGCACGTGCCAATCTGTCTGCGTAGCAATGTCGCGGCCGGTTGCGGACCAGTCGGGAGCCCGTTGCGGACGGATCAGCGCCACAGGTACCCGTGGGGGATCGTTCGGCTTGGGAACGGAAAGCCCGTCGAGTTGGGTATGCAAGGTAATGCCAAGCATCGCCGTGTTGCCTCGCTCGACGCCGAGTGTGACATCCACCGCACGTCCTGCCCGGTAGACTGCGCCGAAGTTCCACGGAGAACTTTTCCGCAGAACATTGTTCAGGCCCTCGTGCTGATAATCGTTGCCGTCGTATTCCAGTTTTAGGATCAACGGCTCCCAAGGCGTCTGATATTGCACACCTCCGAACAAGGCAGCTGGGCCGTTAAAATAGCTTCCGAAAGCGAAACTGCCGCCTTGGCCGGTATCGGTTTTCCTTGTATCGAAGGACGGGATAAGCCGGCCCAAGGGGTTGCGCAAATTGCCTCTCGCGCCCACGTTGCCCCAACCCATGCCTAGGCTCCAGTCCAACGGACCAGTACGCTTGCTCGCAACCAGATATTCACCTGAGAAAAGCCCGGTTCCTGCGAAGTCACGAAAACCAATCGCAACTTGAGGCACATAGGCCGACTCAGTCCAAAGCCGGAATTTAGCGTCGAAGCTCTTATCTTTGTAAGCCTGATCACCACTAAAACTGGCGTACGGGCTATAAAGCCGATTGCTTACATTGGTATAACGAAATCCCGCCTCAAGCCAGTCCAGGGGCTGCACCATGATATTGGTCTGAGAGTAAGGATAGATGCGACTGAAATTGACCGAGAGATTTCCAGCCTCCCTCATGCGCGCCGTGGGCGTTTGCAGCAAACCCACGCCACCCCAGTCGCTTGCCGTGGTCGCTATACCGCGTGAGCGGGTCATAGGGATTGGCGGGGGCAGAACGGCCTCTCGGGAAGCATCCAGAGCAGTTGCTTCAGCTGCGCCAAGCTCGGGAAGACCGGAGGTCGTCCAAGCCTGCGACGAGCCCCCTAGACTTGTGGGTGCGGCGCCCTCGCTGGGATTCGTGCCTTTAGCGGAGAATGGATCGCCCAATGAGGTGCGTCCCGCCACTACAGTACTGTCGTTCCGAGTGGCGACGCGCGGAATCTGCTTTACTGTTGGAGCAGTACCCCCGACAGGATCGACAGCCGACCCCTGCGTAGCAAGAAAAGTAACCAATTGCTGCGAAAACTGCTCCGAAAAACCACCATTCCAAGGAGGCGCCCAGATCCAGGCGCCCGGCGCAGGCTCATCCTGATCTTCGCTATTCCAGGCTGCCGCTCCAAAGCGCTGCACTCTTCCATCCGGTTGCGCTACCCACACCCAGTCCGGTCGCGACGCCCAGAACCAGTCCGTGCGCCCGGAATCAGGCGAGGCACAGGACTGCACGTACGCCATCGCCTCGTTACCCGCGGCATGCGTCACCGCGCAGCGCGTACCGCGCGCGGTAATCACAGTGACAGTACTCGGCCGTCTGGGCAAAACCACACTATGTCCCGGTTGCAGCATCGGGTCGCGAGCAACACTCCCCTGCAGCCAGCGCGCGTCCGCAACAGCAACCCGAACACGGCCCGTGACTGGCAAACCGCTCACCCAGTCGCGCAGCCTCTGCAACACCTCGGAATTGGCCTTCACCTCCCGATCTAGCCCGGACAGGCTTCTTAGAAGTTCGAGCCGCAACTCGGCCTGAGCTGGGACCTCACCCGGCACCCGCCAACTCAAACCCAGCGGATACGCATTCGGGTCGATAGCTTGATCCAGCAACCAATCACTCAGCCGCATAGGGGTCGCAATGGTATTCGTCGCACCAATCACACCCTGCGCCTGCAAAACTTGCCCGGCAGTGACTTGACCGTGCGACGCTGAAGGAGCCAGAACCAGCGCCGCAATCAGCGCGATGATCAGCCGATGCACGCTTCCAATAATCCCGATCCCATCATTCCAAGCGACACGTGCAATCTGTTCTACCGTTGTTGGAACGAACCGTCCGTCCGCCGAGGGACAACGAGAGCATGAGAGATAGTCTTCCCCCTCTCCCCGCAAGCGGGGAGAGGGCCGGGGTGAGGGGGAAGCTTTTGCTCGAAATGCCCCTAGCTTCATCACTTCTGCCCAACCGTGCTGTGCGTCTGCACCGGCCACCGCTGCCAGGTAAAGCACAGGTCCGCAGCAAGGCACTGCTCCCCATAGACAACCGTTTCGTGACCATTCCTAATATCTACCGCATACCGTGCCGGCGGCAATTGAGCATCGACGCTATTGCCAAATACCGCCGACAGCCCAGCGGCCGCCTCAGACGCAACCCGCTCCTCAAACCAAGTCAGCCCCTGTGCATCCATCCCCTGCAATGCACTCCGCCTCGGCGCCTCAATAGCACGCAGGTCGAGTTTGTCCTTTACCCCGAACCGATACCCGGGCATGACATCGCGAGAGCGAGTCCATCGAGATACCTGATTTTCGCGCGCAACCGTAGACCAGGATGGCAATTCCGGCAAGGTAACATTGCGCCATTCCGTCGTAAGTCCCACCGCACCTACGAGGCGTCCATTCTGCAAGCGCAACACCTCGCGCTCGGCGCTGTACCATACTTCTATGGGTCCCTGAGGATGGTTGTCTATGTAGCCCAGCGCAAGCAGCGCGACGCGGCCGCGTACTGTGACCCTGAGGTAACGGAAATTCGGATTCAGCCTGGCATTGTCTACACCAGGGTTTCGCCCATACGCATAGGGCAAGGTCTGCAGGATCGCGCTGCCGGATGAGGAACAGCCAGCCAGCACGGTGACCAGAAAGAGAGCAGCGGCCAAGGCTCGAATCTTCATCTCACTTCACCTCAGCCATAGCGCAATCCGGAACCACCTACCGTATGTTGGCTTACCTCGAATTCGGCAAGATATCGATTTTTGAACTACAAAAACAAAAAATCCTTGGCAACTAGCCAAGGATTTTTTGGAGAACAGTCGAATTACTGTGTTGTGGTCGTTGTCGTGGTCGCCGCTGCTTGTGCCGGATTGTCATCGGACGAAGAGGCAGCAACCGCCACTGCGGCAACCGCTACAGCTGCCGCAACCATGCCGGCAGTAATCCCGCCGGCCGCTGCAGCACCAGCACCACCAGCACCACCAGCACCACCCTGACCAGCCTGCTGCGCAAATGCACTGCCAGCAACAAACATGGACGCCACCAATATCGCAAACGCTTTCTTCATTTTTCTCTCCTGTATCAAACCGATGCAAAGAACGAAATTCAGTTAAATCCGAATGACGGGGGTTCCATTATCCACAAAAATCAGAAAGTTGCAAGATGTCCATGAATCCCATCTTTACCCCTTCTGGCGCAATTATCCTCAGAAAGTCCGGGAACTGCAATATCATCGCCCCACTATTTTTGGGCATAGTTGACATTTGTTGTGCTTGGGCAACATACACGCAGGGGCGTGTGGCCCATTTCCCGCCCCCTTTTCCCGCATCACTCATTGTTTCGTGTGTCGCCCAGCGCTTGCTCTTTCTTTTGGCAGAACCGCGCACAAGCAGTGACAGACGACCGTCGCTCCGGCGTGAGGACTTGCGCTATCATTAGCTCATGCTCCCTTGCAACCCTTGGTCCGAAACAGCGTGTGTAGCCGGTCGCCGCTTGCGCAACCGCCCATGTAACAAACATCCGTTTGCGTTGCCGAGCGGAACTACAGAAAAATTGGGCGCTAAGCTGCAGGCGAACTCGATAGCTTTTGGTTCGCCGGAACTAGCGGCCTCGCGGGCGGACGCGCCCATTTATTCAACGACCGACTGACCATGCATTACCGCAACTGGATTGCGCTTGGCCATGACTTTGTTGCCGCGGCAATTGCCTGGTATCTCGCCTACTGGCTGCGCTTCAATACCGAAATACCAGATTTCAACATCCCCAACCTGCTGGGGACGATGCTATGGGTGGTGCCGCTGCAGGCGCTCATTTTCGTCATCGCCGGGATGTATCGCGGTATGTGGCGCTATGCCAGTCTGGTGGACTTGCAGCGCATCGCCGTTGCGGTGGGTTTGTCGATACTCCTGATTGCGCTATTGCTGGTAATGCTGCCGCACGAGGAACCGCCTGTACCGCGCTCCGTGATCATCCTCGACCCGATCCTGCTAATCATGTTTCTGGGCGGCAGCCGGTTAGGCTATCGCATATGGAAAGAGCGTCAAGTGCGTATTCCCCTAAGTTCTCCCGGACGGCCGGTGTTGATCCTGGGCGCCGGGGACGCTGCCGCCGAACTGGTGAAGAACCTGGCACGCGCGGGCGATTGGCGCGTGTTGGGACTTCTTGACGACGACCCAAGCAAGCATGGCCGTCAGATCTACGGGGTCAAGGTCCTAGGCCCTCTGGAGCAATTGGTCAAACTCGCCCCCGGCCTCGCACCCGAGCGTGCAATCATTGCCATACCCTCGGCCTCGCACCAGTCGCGGCGACGCGCAATCGAAATCTGCCACCGTGCCGGCATACAAGCGATGACCGTTCCTTCCTATCAAGATCTGGTGAGTGGCAAAGCAATGGTTTCGCAGGTGCGCAACCTCGAACTCGACGACCTGCTCGGTCGCGACCCCGTACTGGTAGACAATAGACGGCTTAAGGAGTGGATGCGCGGACTAAGCATCCTGGTCACCGGCGATGGCGGATCGATAAGTTCGGAACTTTGCAGACAAATTGCGCGTTTTGAACCGGCACGGCTTGTGCTGTATGACGACAACGAATTTGTTCTATATCGCATGGAACAGGAGTTCGCAGATCAGCACCCAAGAATCGAGTTTCATTGCATCGCTGGCGATTTCAAGAACGCCGCTCGCATCGCAGATGCGTTTAGTACGCACCTCCCGAAGATCGTGTTCCACGCGGCAGCCAGCAAACACGTACCGCTGACAGACCAGCACGCTGCCTCTGATGCGATCCAGGGAAATGTGCTTGGAACCTTGTTCACAGCCGAGGCCGCCCTAGCGCATGGGGTCGAGAAGTTTGTCATGGTGTCTACCGACAAAGGAGTCGATCTGACCGACGCGATGGGGGCAAGCACGCGCATGGCGGAAATCGTCTGCCTGGGACTACAGTCCGAGAAATCTACCCGATTCGTCACCGTTCGTTTCGGCAATGCGCTTGGCAACACCAGCAACATTATTCAGCGATTCCGCATGCAGATCGCGCGCGGCGGCCCGATCACTATCGATCATCCAGAGATGACGCGCTATTTCAGATCAGTCCCTGAAGCCGCACAATTGATACTGCAGGCCGGCCTCATGGGATCAGGAGGGGAAACTTATGTGCTGGATATGGGCGAGCCGGTGAAAATCGTCGACCTCGCGCGCGAATACATTTGGCTATCCGGGCACCGAGATCAGGAAATCCGTATCGAATTTACTGGTCTGGGGCCTGGCGAAAATCTTCACGAGGAACAATTTACCTCAAGTACGAGCACCTTGACTACCGGCCACGCAAAGCTACGAATCGCCACTTCGCCGCCGGCACTCGATGCTACTTGGATGCAGGGACTTGTTGTGTGGCTTCAGCAGGGCAGCCTTGGACCCGAACAAGAACGGCACGAGCTAGTGCAACGGATTACCAGCTTGGCTGAGGGTATGCAGCGAATTCGATGATGGCGGGGGCTCTAAGTACCCTGTCACCCATCGCGCCAGCATCTCCCGAACGTCTAAGCTTGTGGCAGGAATCTCCAGCATCTTCTCGTCCAACGATTCCAACTCTTGTTTCAGAAGCTCCCAATCCGCTTTTTCCTCGCGGGCGTGCATTATGCGCGGATGCTCCGTTCCTGAAACATCCTCGCCAATCAACAATTCCTCGTACAGTTTTTCGCCTGACCGCAGCCCAGTCACTTCTATGTCGATATCGCCGTTCGGATTAGCGCCGTCCCGGACCGTAAGACCGCTCAGTCGCACCATCTTCATCGCCAGATCCATGATCTTCACCGGCTCGCCCATGTCGAGCACAAAGACCTCGCCGCCGCGCGCCATGGCACCCGCCTGGATCACTAACTGAACCGCCTCCGAAATGGTCATAAAAAACCGCGTCACCTCCGGGTGAGTTAGTGTAATCGGACCGCCATATTCGATCTGCTTGCGAAAAAGGGGGACGACCGAACCGGAGGAACCAAGCACATTGCCAAACCGCACCATTGAAAAAACACTCGCCGGGTACTCCTCCGCCATCGCCTGCACTACCAACTCAGCAACGCGCTTGGTGGCGCCCATCACATTGGTCGGCCGCACCGCCTTGTCAGTCGAAATCAGCACGAAATGCCCCACCCCTGCCTCAGCCGCCGCTCGCGCCACCTTCCAGGTTCCCAGCGTATTGTTTCGCAAGCCTTCCACAGGGTTGTGCTCCACGATGGGTACATGCTTGTACGCAGCGGCATGGTAGACGGTATCGATATCGAACTCGGCAAAAAGACCCTGAAGGCGTGGTGCGTCCGTCACTGACCCTAGTTGAAAGTTTAGCCTCGTCGCCCCGCCCGACTCGCCAGCCAGCTTCAACAACTCCTGCTCGATATGATAGAGCGCGATTTCGCTCCGCTCCAGCACCAGTAGTTCCCTCGGCTGTAGCGCGAGCGCCTGCCGGCACAATTCGGAACCGATCGACCCTCCGCCCCCGGTAATCAATACTCCCTTGCCTCGAATGCACTTTTCCAGTAAGCCCGAAACCGGTGCGACGGGATCTCGCCCGAGTAAATCTTCGATACTGATTTCGGTCAACTGGTCGAGCTTGGCGCCCTCCATCAACTCCGGCAGACCTGGTACCGAGCGCACGTGAAATGGCATTGTTCCCAGCGACTCCAGTATCTTGCGCCGCTGGGTTGCCTTCAGCGAAGGAATTGCAAGGTAGATTTGCTGCACACCTTTCGATTGCAATCGGTCAACCAGATTGGCATCGCTTGGCGCTAGTACCGGCAGGCCCTCAACCATCCGGCCTTGGAGACCCGGGGCGTCATCCAGAAATAGAACCGTGCGATACTCTGCTGACCTGCGCAGCATCGCCACTAGCTGTTGCCCTGCGGCGCCAGCCCCATAAACCGCTACGACCGTGCCCTGCCCATGAACACCGTTACGGGTCAACAAAAAGCGAGCGAAGGACCGGCTCAGCACGAACTCCGAAAACAGTATCAGCGCAAACACGGCACCCAAGCCCAGTGCGCTAATGAGGTTTGTCCCCCCATATCGCCCGACGCCACCTAATATCAGCCCGGAGATTCCGCTCACCAAAGCGGATCGAGTAACCAAGGTCGGGGTACCGAATCGCAAAACCAGGCGGTAGTAGCCGAAAACTATCGCGACAGTCGGTACCAGCAACATGACCAGCACGGTAACTATCGCGAAATACAACCCTGGCAATACCGGCACACCTCCAGCGCGTAGAAGCACGGCAAGCCATACCGCGACAACCGCCATGAACGAATCGCCGATCGCCAGAATGGCAAACTTGGCAGAGCGAGGCAGGGTTTCAAGTTTTGAGAACGACAGCATCACAGTTCAACTCTAAGTCCTTGTCGGCATCACAGAATTTTTCGCGCTTGGCCGGGCGAATAGCATTCGACAAAACTCTCCCTGGGGCCCATCGCCGCCCGGCGTTCGCTTTCCCGACAGACGGCAAGCGCGGCACCGGGATCGGTACTCTTAAACGTCACGATTCCGTCTGCCATGCGCGCCGAGGGCACATTCAGCGGCGCATCGGCCAGCAACTGACTCTGGCTAGGTGCAAGTCCGTCAAGGCAGTTCTTCTCCACGATCTTGCAGGCGGCGCACTTCGTCTGAATGGTCTGCGCGAATCTGGTGACATCCGCTTCGCATTGCGCCACTTTCGGTCGGCCGCGATGCAAAAAAGTTACGCGTAATCCGTCCGGCGCTTCGATGATGATATAAGGGTAAAGCGACGCGTCGCGCAAAGGAATAATGGCAATCACCGCTGCGCCCGCGAGAATCGCCGGGACCAGCACATATTGCAACTTCGACCAACGCGCTGACGACTTGCCGGCCTGTTGCTGGAATTGAAGCCAACGGCGATCCACAAAGATCGCCAGGCCTATGAACACAATGGCGGCGGTCACCAAGCCAGCGTATTGAGCTGAAACCGACCAGGTAAGCATCGCCGTCGCCAGACTTGCCGATGCTGCCATGACGACATACTCGCGCACTGCCGTACGAGGGTGACTCCATCCGGAGCGGATCAGACGTTGGTAATAGTGTTCATTATGCGCTTGCCAGAACGGCTCGCCGTTAATCATCCTACGAAATAGCGTCACCGTCGCATCGAGGAAGAACGGAGCAAAAACCAGAAACGGAAACCAGACTGGCCAAGCGCCTCCCCACC
>JACZJT010000019.1 GCA_014860445.1 Burkholderiales bacterium | reverse complement strand
GCGCACGTATGCGTGTCACTGCACGATTTGCCAGAAACAGTCTGGAAGTGCGTTCGGCTTGTCTGCCGTGTTTCCGCCAGGTAGTTTCACTGTCACGAAGGGCAGCATGGAGCACTTCGTTCGTGCCGGGCGGAACAGAGGTTTTCGTTGCTACTTTTGCCCGAGCTGTGGCACGCGAATCTGGCATCAGATCTTCACGGAGCAGGGCGATCTGCCTCAGGTCAACCTAAAACCTGGAACCTTCGACGACCGAAGCTGGTACAAGCCGGGCTGTCACATGTGGACTGAGAGCGCGCAGCCATGGGTCAAGTTTTCGGATACGGATGTCGTGTTTGCGCAGCAACCGAAACCGGAAGAAATGCCGGTCTTTCGTGAATAGCGAATTGCCCGGCCGCCATTCGCACCGCAACTTGGTTTCAACTGGATTGAGGGTCCACTGGCCGGTTTGCGCCCCTGACTCCCGCCGTCTGCCGAATTTCGGGGCGAAGTTTGCTGTTCCGGCGGCTTGAAACAGCTATATCAGTAACGATATAGAAAGCGGCTGTAGCATGGCTAATATTGTGCATCTAGAAAAATATAATTCAAACATTTATTGCCGAGGCAGGCAGCGCGGCTTCGGGATTTGTCCCGGCAATGTGAATGTTCCACATCCCCCGGCGGCCGCCGCTTTGCCTCTGCAGTCGAGCGCGTCCGCAGTCGCCGCAGTCCGGTAAGCCCGCGCAACGCTGCCCGCTACAAGTTCGGATGCAGGAACGGCCAGGGCGACACCTCCGACCCCTGCTCGACCGGCACTTCGATCAGTACCGGACCGGATTGCGCGAAGGCCCATTCCAGCGCTGTTTTCAGTTCGGCCGGTGTCTTTGCCAGACGCGCTGCCGCGCCGAAACTCTCGGCGAGTTTGACGAAGTCCGGATTGGTCAGCGTGGAACCGATCTCGCGTCCTTTGTAGACATTGCGCTGGTCGCGCAATACGTTGCCATAGCTCGCGTTGTTGAACACGATGGTGACGAGCCCGATGTCGTACTTCACCGCCGTCGCCAGTTCCTGCACGCCGAACATGAAGCCGCCGTCGCCGGTGACCGACACCACCGGCTTGTCCGGGTTGGCAATCTTTACGCCCAGCGCCGTCATGAAGCCGAAGCCGACGTTGTCCTGATAACCGCCGGTGACGAATGTGCGCGGTTCGTACACGGGAAAGCCGAAGCGCGAGGTGAATCCGACTTGGGAAATCTCCTCGACGAAAAATCCGTCACGCGGCAGCACTTCGCGGATCACATCCAGATACCCCATCTGCGGCTGCACTTTCTGGATTTCCTGCCGGAACTGCAGCTTGAGCGTCTTGAATTCCTCTTCCCGCGACGCGCGCCTGGACAGGGTCGCGGACAAGGCCTCGAGCAACGCGCGTGCACCCAGCTTCGCGTCGCTCACGATGCCGACGTCGGGCCTGAGGCGCACCATCTCGGTCGGGTCGATATCGATGCGTATCACCTTCAGGCCGGGGGGAATCTTTATCCAACGCAAGTACTGCAACTCCAGACGGGTGCCGATTCCGACGAGCACGTCGGTAGCCTGCCAGGGTTTGATGCCGGCGCCGCAGGAAAAACCATAGGGCGTATCCTCGCCGACAATGCCGCGCCCGCTGCGATGCGAGGTCACCGGCGCCTGCAGCAGTCGCGCGAGTTCCCGCACTTCGGCGCCCGCGTCGACCGCGCCGCCCCCCACGGTGATCATCGGATTCTTCGCGTTCTGCAACAGGGCGACTGCGCGCGCGATCGCATCCGGATCCGGCTGCGGCGGCGGCAGGCCTTGCACGGGGGCAGCGTGGTCGACCATGGCCTTGGCGCCGAACACGTCCCAGGGTACTTCCACCGCGACCGGACGCACACGGCCGCTGCGCAGCTGCTTGAACGCTTCGCCCATCACGGCGGGCGCTTCGGTCGGATGATTGATGCGCTCGGACCACTTGGTCAGTCCGCGCAGGGTCGCGAGCTGGTCGGGCAGTTCGTGGAGAATGCCGCGGCCGCGGCCGATGTTGTAGGACTGGATGTTGCCGGTGAGGCAGAGCACCGGGGCGTTGGCGCCGTAGGCCGTGCACAGTGCGGCGCCGGCGTTGAGCACCCCCGGCCCCGGCACCACGGTGAATGCACCGATGCGGCCGGTCGATTTGGCATAGCCGTAGGCCATGTAGCCCGAACCCTGCTCGTGCCGGTTGACGATGAAGCGAATCTGGTCGCGACGCTCGTACAGCGCATCGATGAAATCGTAGGTGTGCGCGCCGGGAATGCCGAAAATCGTGTCTACGCCGTTTTCGACCAGTGAGCGTGCCATGGACTGGCCGGTGCTCAGTGTTTCTGCTTTGCTCATTCGCTTTGTCTCCTTCCGGCGCGATCTTGTGCTTCGCCGGCTGCGCGCTACAGCGCCCAGTTGCCGCGCAGCATTCTGATGATGCCTCTGGCGATGTCCCTGGGAGTTTTCTTGCCCTTGCGGTACCACAGGTGCGCCCAGTTTAGCGCGCCCAGCAGCACCAGTCGAAACAGCGAGCGGTCGATGCTGCGCGGAAGACCGAGGTCGCCGACCAGCCGGCGGAATATCTGCTCGTAGTTTTCGCGATCCACTTTCAGGCGCCGCTGCAGTTGCTCCTCGTGGATCGAGAACAGGCCGGTACCGGTGATCCTCTGTATCGAATTGTCGCCCACCGCCGCTTCGATGTGCGCGGCGCAGGCCAGTTCCATCCGCTGCCAGGGGTCCGCTTCGCTGCGCGCAATCTCCTCCGCGCGCTCGATGAGTTGCCGGAAACCCTCCCGGTGGACTTCGGTGAACAGGTCTTCCTTCGCCGGAAAATAGTGATACACCGAGCCGGGCAGCAGACCCGTGCGCTGCGCGATATCGCGGATCGAGGTATTGCTGTAGCCGTGCTTGACGAAAAGCTCGGCGGCACCGGCGAGTATCTGTCTGCGGCGCTCGTCCGGCGCAAAGCCCTCGGTTCCGCCTGCGCGCTGGCCCGATGCGCGCGCGAGCTTGCGCGTCACGTCGCCGCGCTGCAGCAGCGCCCTCTGTCCCGCGCTCAACTCGCGGCCGGTTCCGGCCATTTCTTTTTCCAGCGCCTTCAGCCGCTTGTATGCCGTTTCCAGCCCGTGTTTGCGCCAGATATAGCGCACCCCGGAGGTGGAAATGGTGTAGTCGAGCCGCTGCAATTCCGCCGCCGCTTTCGCCTGGCCGCGCTGCGGATGCTCGCGTGCCTGACGCAGGACGGCGGCTTCGAGCGTGGTTCGTTTGCTCACGACGCTCCGCGGCGAATCTCTGTCGTGCCCGGCGGGGTCAGGCTTTGCGCTTGTCGCTCACGCGCAGCGCGACCGCCATGGCCGAGTCGCCTGCAGCGCAGCCGGTGAACACGCCGGTACCGCCGCCGCGCAACACCAGCTCCTCGATGAGTTCGATGACGCTGCGCATGCCGGTGGGGCCCTGCGGGTGTCCCCAGATCAGCGAACAGCCGTAGCCGTTCATTTTCTCGAGCGGGAAACCGGTTTCGCTGTTGAACACGATGTCGTTGACGGCGAAGGGATTGTGCGTGGTGACCGCATCGATGTCCTTGAACTCCAGTCCGGCCGCTTTCAGCGCCGCGCGCGCGGCCGGCACCGGCGCCATCGGCATGAAACCTTTTTCCACGCGTGCCATGCCGAAGCCCAGCAGTTCCACTTCGATATTGGGGTCGACGGCGAATTCCCGGGCACGCTCGCGCGTGGTCAGGATCGCACCGGCGTTGCCGTCGGCCGGATGCGTCTGGCCGCCGAAGGTCACGGTGCCATCGGGCTTGACCGGTTTCAGTTTTGCCAGCGACTCGGGCGTGGTGTTGAAGATGCCTTCGTCGGCGGCGAGCGTGCCGGTCTGCTTGCGAAAGCCGGCGTCGGTGATGTCGATATCCACCATGTAGCGGCGCTGGAAGGCGCGATCATCGGCCAGCGACTTCTGGTACTGCGCATAGCGCTGCAGCACCACGTCGTGCTGTTGCTGGGTGCTGATGTTGAAGCGGCGCGCGACGTTTTCGCCGGTTTCGATCATGGCGTTCTTCGCGTGCGGGTCCTTGTTGAAATTGTCCAGCGTCCAGGACTCGGTGATGCCGCGGCCACCGGGCGCGGTGTTGTCCGGGTAGTAGACCACTGGGCCGTTGGACATGCGGTCGGCCGTGACGACCAGCGCGACCGAGGCCGAGCCTTCGGCGATTTCCTGCGACGCCATTTGCAGCGCGCGTGCGCTGGTGGCGCAGGCCTGGGTCACGGTCGGGCCGGTGACGCCTTCCAGCCCCATCATGCCCGTCACCCAGGGCAGGCCGTAGAAGCTGCTTGGTTGCGGATTGGTGAGTCCGAGCACGCCCAAGTCGACCTTGTCGATCGGGAATTTCTTCGACGCCAGGAATTTTCTGCCCACGTTGGCTGCGAGCTTCAGGCTGTGCAGGTGTGCGAGCGAACCCTGCCATTTTGCAAAGGGAGTGGACCAGTAGATGCCGTAGGGGATGAATGCGTTAGCCATTGTGCGTCCTCGCTGTGGTGACTATTTGAAAAAAGGACGTCATTCCGAGGCCGTCCCCCAAGGGGACTTCCTCCGGGCGAAGGTCCGAGGAATCTGCTTCTTGTTTGATGCAATAAGAAGCAGATTCCTCGCTTCGCTCGGAATGACAATTCTTGAGACTGTCGTTCTGCAATGTGTTCTTAGCTTCAATTCTTGCGGCCGGCCTGCCATGCGGCGAAGCTCGAACCGGCCAGGGCCAGTTTTTCCAGCAGCGGCGCGGGCGTCCAGTATTGCGGATCCAGCGTGCTGCGGAATTCGAGTATGCGATCGTAGATCTTCTTCAGACCGACGCTGTCGGCGTAGAACATCGGGCCGCCGCGGTACCTGGGGAAGCCGTAGCCCGAGGTGTACACGACGTCGATGTCGCTTGCGCGCAGCGCGATACCTTCTTCGAGCAGGCGCGCGCCTTCGTTGATCATGGAATACAGGCAGCGCTCGAGGATTTCCTGTTCGCCGGGTTGGCGGCGTTCGATTCCCAGCCGCTTGCCTTCTTCCCAGAGCAGTTCGATGACCTCGGGGTCGGGTGTGCGCTTGCGCGCGCTGTCGTAGCGGTAATAGCCGCGGCCGGCTTTCTGCCCGAGCCAGCCGCGCTCGTTCAGCATGGTGTCCGGACGGTAGAAAGACGGATCATCGGGCAGAAGATGCTTGCGTTCCAGACGGGTCAGGTAGCCGATGTCCACGCCCGCCATGTCGAACACGGCGAGGATGCCCATGGCCATGCCGAAGTTCTGCAGCGCGCCGTCGACCTGCTCGGGCGTCGCGCCTTCCAGCAGGCAGTGTTCGGCTTCGCGCGCGTAGGGGTCCATCATGCGGTTGCCGATGAAGCCGTAGCAGACCTTGGCGACGACACCGGTTTTCTTGATCTGTTTGGCGGTCTCGAGGGCGGTGACCAGCACATCCGGGCTCGTGCGTTTGGCGTGGACGATTTCGAGCAGCTGCATGACATTGGCCGGGCTGAAAAAGTGCAGGCCGACCACGTCTTCGGGACGTCCGGTGACGGCGGCGATCTCGTCGATGTCGAGCGTCGAGGTGTTGGTGCCGATGATGGCGCCCTTGCGCACGACTTTGTCGAGCTTGGCGAATATCTCCTTTTTCAGCGCCATGTTTTCGAACACGGCTTCGATCACCAGATCGGCGCTGCCGAGCGCCGCGTAGTCCAGCGTCGGCGTGATCAGCTGCATGCGCTGTTCGAGCTGCTCCTGCTTCAGGCTGCCGCGCGAGACCGAGCGTTCGTAATTCTTGCGTATCGTCGCCATGCCGCGGTCCAGCGCCTCCTGCTTGGCGTCGAGCAATGTCACTGGCACGCCTGCGTTGGCGTAGCACATGGAGATGCCGCCGCCCATGGTGCCCGCGCCGACGATGCCCACGCGAGTGACGGGCCGCGCTTTGACGTTCGCGGCAAGGCCGGGAATCCTGCGCACTTCGCGATCCGCGAAAAACAGATGCCGCAGCGCGCGCGCTTCCGTTGCCGGGACCAGTTTGTCCGATATCGCCGACTCCGCTTTGAGGCCTTCGTCGAAGGGCAGCTTCACGGCGCCCTCGACGGCATCGAGCAGGGCCAGCGGCGACTGCCGGTTGCGCATGGTCTTGGCCACCTGGGCGCGTTTCGCCGCGAAGAGTTCGGCGGCGTTCTCCGCACCGCGTACCGCCTGATCGCGTGTGCGCCGCGGTGCTGCGCCGCGGGCGGCGAGTTCGCGCGCAAACGCAATGCCGCCTTCGATGATGTCGCCGGTGACTACTGCGTCGACCAGGCCCAGTTCCTGCGCCTTTGCCGCGGGCATGGGCTTGGAGGACAGCATCAGGTCGATCGCCGCTTCCAGCGGAATCAGGCGCGGCAGGCGCTGCGTCCCGCCGGCGCCGGGAATGATGCCCAGCGTCAGTTCGGGCAGCCCGAAGCGTGCCGCTTCGTGGGCAACGCGGTAATGGCTGGCGAGCGTGATTTCCATGCCGCCGCCGAGCGCGGTGCCGTGCACGGCCGCGACCACCGGGAAGGCGCAGTCTTCAATCAGGCCGAGCACCTCATGGTATCCGGGCGCTGCGATGCCGGTGTCGAATTCGCCGATGTCGGCGCCGGCGACAAAGGTGCGTCCCTTGCAGCCGATTACCACGGCTTTCACGTCCTTGCGTCCCTTCAGGTCGGTAAAGGCCTGCTTCAGTCCGGCGCGCACATTCTGCGCCATGGCGTTGACCGGCGGGCTGTCTATGGTAACGACGGCGATGTTGTCGCTGATGGAAAGGCTTACGGCTTCGGCCATGTGTGCGGCTCCTGCATCCAAGATTTGATTTCGATGGTTCGGAAGGTTCGCGCCGCCCGTTGCGGTGTCGCGCGCGATCCGGGGTGAAGATTAACCGCTTTCAACTAACGTGTCAAACGACTGTCCAATAAGTTAGTTCCGACGTCTGCGCAGGCGCCTGCCGCGAAGGATTCGCTAGCCTCGGCTCCGGCGATAGGCGTAAAATTGCGATGCCGGACGCAGCGCACAAGACGGTGCGCCGGGATCGCAAGCGCCATTCGGCGAGGGGACGTTCGAACAGCGCAAATCCAATGGGAGATGGCCGATGAAAACAGTGGCACAGTTATTGAAGCTGAAACCGGATGGGGTGATTTCGATCCGGCCCGATGCGCCGGTGCTCGACGCGCTGAAGTTGCTCGCGGACAAGGGCATGGGCGCCGTGCTGGTCATGGACGGACCCGCTCTGGTGGGGATACTCTCGGAGCGGGATTATGCGCGGAAGGTCGAACTGAAGGGCAAGGCTTCCAGTTCTACGCTGGTGAGTGAAATCATGACCAAGGAGGTCATATTCGTCACGCCCGGCCAGACCAACGAGGATTGCATGGCGCTCATGACGGGCAAGCACCTGCGGCACCTGCCCGTGATCGAGGACGACAAGGTCATCGGCGTGCTCTCCATCGGCGATCTGGTCAAAGACGCCATCTCCGAACAGCAATTCATCATCAAGCAGCTCGAGCACTATATTCACCGCTGATTTTCACCGCTGATTGGGCGCTGCCCAACTGCAACGCCGGCGCGGCACCCGGGCCGGCGCAATATCATTGAGTCGTCCAGCATGTCCATCTCACCCGATCCGCTGTTCAAGCCGTTTGCCTCCGGCAGGCTGACGCTGCCCAACCGTATCGTCATGGCACCCATGACCCGGAGTCAATCTCCGGAGGGCGTGCCCGGAGCGGACGTCGCCGCCTATTACCGCCGCCGCGCCGAGAACCAGGTCGGATTGATCATTACCGAAGGCACGGTCATCGATCATCCCGCCTCGACCAACGATACGCGGGTGCCGCGCTTTTACGGTGTAGCCGCCCTGGCGGGTTGGGCGCAGGTGGCAAACGAAGTGCATGCGGCGGGAGGGCGGATCATGCCGCAGATCTGGCATATCGGCACCGTGAGGCGGGCCGGTGACCGGCCGAATCCGGAAGCGCCGCCGATCGGACCGTCGGGCTTGTACAAGCCGGGGATCAAGGTGGTGGAACCCATGAGTGAAGCCGAGATCGCCGCAGTGATCGATGCCTATGCCCGCGCCGCGGCCGATGCCCGGCGTCTGGGTTTTGACGGCGTGGAATTGCATGGGGCGCATGGCTATCTCATCGACCAGTTTTTCTGGGAGGGCACCAACCAGCGCAGCGACCGCTATGGCGGCGACATGGTGGCGCGCACCCGCTTTGCCGTCGAAGTGATCCAGGCCTGCCGCCGCGCAGTCGGCCCCGATTTTCCCATTGTGCTGCGCTATTCCCAGTGGAAACAGCAGGACTATGCAGCGCGCCTGGCGGCCACGCCGGAATTGCTCGAAAAATTTCTCGCGCCGCTTTCGGACGCCGGAGTCGATATATTTCATTGCTCGACGCGGCGCTTCTGGGAGCCCGAGTTTGAAGGCTCGCCGCTCAATCTTGCGGGCTGGACCAGGAAACTCACCGGCAAACCGGTCATCACGGTCGGTTCGGTGAGCCTGGACAACGATATGGTCGCGGCGTTTCGCGGCAAGGCGGCGGCGATCACCAGCATCGACAAGCTGATCGAAATGATCGCCCGCGAGGAGGTCGATCTGGTCGCCGTGGGGCGGGCGGTGCTGGTCGACCCGGCGTGGGCGACCAAGGTGCGCGAAAACCGGATGCAGGATCTGCTGCCGTTTACCCCGGAGGCGCTGCGCTTCCTTTCTTAGGGGCGCCGGGCAGCGCTGCTAGCGGATGTGCTTGCGCCTTTGCGCTTCGGAGACGAATTCTTCCAGATCGGGATCCAGCGCGTTGCGCGAGGACACGATGCCGATGGGTCTGCCGTTCTCGACTACGGGAACGTGGCGAAATCCGTTTTCGTGCATCATCAGCAGCGCGTAGCCGAAGGTCTTGTCCGGATCCAGTGCCTGCGGATCGGCGGTCATGACATCGGCGAGCCGGGTGGTCAGCGTATCGAGCCCCTTGGCGATGACGCGAATCAGCGCGTCGCGCTCGGTAAAAATCCCGATCAGCAAGTCGTCCTTGACGACCATCACCGCGCCGACGTTTTTCTTCGCCATCAGCTTGGCGGCCTCGCTGACGGTGGTTTCCGGTGCGGCGGTAAGGAGCTTCTTCCGCTCCATCACGCTTCTGATTCGCTGACTGAACATCTGCTATCCCAATATGGTGTCGAAGCCTGTGCGCAGCGCGGACAGGTCTGTCTCACCGATACGGTGACGACCGAACCCGGCCTGCTCGCCCTGGCTTTCTTGTACTCCCCCCTGAAAGTGATGCTACCGAGGTTTCGGTAGGCTCAGTTGACCTATATCAAAGGTCGCCCACGCCCGGGGGTCGCGGGCGAAACCAGGGGGCGTCGAGGGCGGTGCCCCGGCGTTTCCCCCTGCCGGGCTAGTGGAGGATGGGAACGCGGTTCCGCGTTCTAGATGATGGAGGCGCCGCCGTCGACGGCGACGATCTGGCCGGTGATGTGCGCCGCGGCGTCGGAGGCAAACAGCGTCGCCAGCCCTTTCAGGTCCTCGTCGCCGCCGAGGCGGGCGAGCGGGGTCTGGGCGATGGTGGCCTCGCCGATCTGTCCCAGGATCCACTGCGTCATTTTCGACGGGAAGAAGCCAGGCGCGATAGCATTCACCGTGATGTTGAACTGCCCCCATTCGGCGGCGAGGGCGCGCGTCATGTTGACCACGGCGCCCTTGCTGGTGTTATAGGCGAGCGAGCGCTGCATGCGCATGTCGTTGCCGAGCAGTCCGGCGATGGATGCGATGTTGACGATGCGCCCGTAACGCCGCGGAATCATCGACAGTTTTCCCACCAGTTGCGTGGTCAGGAACAGTCCGGTGACGTTGAGGTTCATGACTTTTTCCCAGGCCTCCAGCGGATGATCCTCGGCGGGCGCGCCCCAGGTCGCGCCGGCATTGTTGACCAGGATGTCGATCTGCCCATAGTGCTTGACGATGCTCTCGATCACCGGCTGGATGCTGGCCGCCTTGCTGTGATCGCAGGGCTGGGTGAACACTTCCAGATGCATCCGCTCCAGATGCTCCTTGGCCTGCGCCAATTCCTCGCTTTTGCGCGCGGTCAGGGCGAGCTTGGCGCCCATTTCGCCCAGCGCCTCAGCGATCTGCAGCCCCAGGCCGCGCGAGCCGCCGGTGATCAGCGCCACTTTGCCGGTCAAGTCGAAAAGCTTTTTCACGCTCATTGCGGCGGTCTCCTAAAAGAATTCAAACTAGAACCACGCGTCGCGCATATCCAGCGTCGTGGTGTCGATGCTCTCCAGCAGGTCGAGCATCGGCCCGACCTTCGGCAGTTCCCAAAGGAAGAAGTAGCGGCAGGCCTGCCACTTGCCGTGGTAGAAATCGCTGTCTGCTTCCGTGTAGTTGCGCGATGCAGCGAGCGATTGCTCGAGCCAGATCCACGCCACCACCATGTGGCCGAAGGCCTCCAGGTACACGGAGGAATTCGCGAGCGTCTTGTCCAGGTCGTTCGGTGCGTACAGCTTGCGCGTGGTCTCGGCGATGCGCTTGCTGATGTTCGCCAGGTCGGCGGCGTAGCGTCGCGTTTGCGCATCCTCGTGCTGCAGGCCAAGCTGCACCGTCTTGTCGATTGCGCCGGCGAGCGCCTTGAACGCGGCGCCGCCCTGCATGACCGCCTTGCGCCCGAGCAGGTCCAGGCCCTGGATGCCGTGCGTGCCTTCGTGGATGGGGTTGAGGCGGTTGTCGCGGTAGAGTAGCTCCACCTTGTAGTCGCGCGTGTAGCCGTAGCCGCCGTGCACCTGGATCGCGAGGCTGTTCGCCTCCAGACACCATTGCGAGGGCCAGCTTTTCGCTATGGGCGTGAGCATGTCCAGCAGCAGCCCCGCCTCTTGTCGCGCCTCCTTGCTCCCGGCGGTTTTCTGTTCGTCCACCAGCCGCGCGCAGTACAGGCACAGGGCGAGCCCGCCCTCGACGTAGGATTTCTGCGCCAGCAGCATGCGGCGCACGTCCGCGTGCTCGACGATCGGCACCTGCGGCGTGCCCGGATTCTTCGCGCCCGGATGACGCCCCTGCGGCCGGTTGCGCGCATAGTCCAGCGCATGCAGATAGCCGGTGTAGCCGAGCAGCACCGCGCCCATGCCGACGCCGATGCGCGCCTCGTTCATCATGTGGAACATGCAGGCGAGCCCGTGGTTGGGTTCGCCCACCAGATAGCCGACGGCGCCGGGTGCGTTGCCCGGCGTGAACTTGCCTTCACCGAAATTGAGCAGCGTGTTGGTGATGCCGCGATAGCCCATTTTGTGATTCAGGCCGGCGAGCACCACGTCGTTGCGCTCGCCCAGCGACCCGTCTTCGTTGACGAGTCTCTTCGGCACGATGAACAGCGATATGCCCTTGACGCCGGGCGGCGCGCCCGGGATTTTCGCCAGCACCAGGTGGACGATGTTTTCGGACAATTCGTGCTCGCCGGCCGATATCCACATCTTGTTGCCGAACAGGCGGTAGCTGCCGTCCGCTTGCGGCTCGGCGCGGGTCTTGATATCGGCGAGCGAGGAGCCGGCCTGCGGCTCGGACAGGCACATGGTGCCGAAGAAACGCCCTTCCATCATCGGCCGGACGTAGGTGTCGATTTGCTGCTTCGAGCCGTGCGCGAGCAGCAGATTGGCGTTGCCGATCGTGAGGAAGGGGTAACCGGCCGAGGAGACATTGGCGCCCTTGAACCAGGCAAAGCAGGCGGAATTCACCGTCACCGGCAGTTGCATGCCGCCCAGATCGTAATCCTGTCCGGCTGCCATCAGCCCGGCCTGGCAAAAGGCATCCAGCGCCTGCTTCACCTCGGGAATGATGTGCACCTTATCGCCATCGAAGTGCGGCTCGTTCAGATCGTTCTTGCGGTAGTGCGGCTCGAACAGTTCGGTCGCCATGCGCTCGCAGGTATCGAGCGCCGCCTCGAAGGTCTCGCGCGTGTGGTCGGCGTAGCGCGGGCGGCTGGTCAGCGCACAGACATCGAGCAGTTCGTAGAGGATGAACTCGAGGTCGCGTCGGGAAAGGATTTTGGATTGCATGGGTTTGCGCCCGGGGGCTGCCTATTCGATGATCGCGACGACGTCGCCTTCGCCCACCACCTCGCCTTCCCTGAAATAGATTTCAATCACGGTGCCCGCGCATGGCGCGGAGACCGGGATTTCCATTTTCATCGATTCGAGGATGAGCACGGTATCGTCCCGCGCCACTTTGGCGCCGGCAGCGGCTTCGATTTTCCAGACCTTGCCGGCAATGTCGCTGACGACTTTCGTGCCGGGCATGATTGCCTTTATACGACTTCGAACAATCCGGCTGCGCCCTGGCCGCCGCCGATGCACATGGTCACGACGACGAGCTTGGCGCCGCGGCGCTTGCCTTCGATCAGCGCATGGCCGGTCAGCCGCGAGCCGGACATGCCGTAGGGATGGCCGACAGCAATGGCGCCGCCGTTGACGTTCAGCCGGTCATCGGGGATGCCCAGCTTGTCGCGGCAGTAGATTACCTGCACCGCGAACGCCTCGTTCAGTTCCCACAGATCGATGTCTTCCAGCTTGACGCCGGTACGCTTCAACAGCTTCGGGATCGCGAATACCGGCCCGATGCCCATTTCGTCGGGTTCGCAGCCGGCCACCGCGAAGCCGCGGAAAATGCCCAGGGGCTTGAGCCCTTTCTGCTCGGCCACTTTGGCGTTCATGATCACCGCCGCCGATGCGCCATCGGAGAACTGGCTGGCGTTGCCTGCCGAGATCACGCCGTCCGGGAACACCGGTTTGATCTTGGACACACCCTCGAACGTGGTGTCGGCGCGTATGCCTTCGTCCTTCGTCAGGGTCACTTCGCGCGTCATCAGCATGCCGGTGGCCTTGTCGCCCACGCCCATGACGGTGGTGAAGGGTACGATCTCGTCATCGAACTTGCCTTCGCCCTGCGCCTTGGACGCGCGCTGCTGGCTGCGTGCGCCGTACTGGTCCTGCACTTCGCGCGGAATCTTGTAGCGCTTGGCCACCTGCTCGGCGGTCTGCAGCATGTTCCAGTAGATTTCGGGCTTGTTCTCTTTCAGCCAGACCTCCTGGATCATGTGCCGGTTGGCTTCGTTCTGTACGCAGGAGATTGCCTCCAGCCCGCCTGCCACGAAAATGTCCCCCTCGCCGGCGATGATGCGCTGCGCCGCCATGGCGATGGTCTGCAGTCCGGAGGAGCAGAAGCGGTTTACGGTGGCGCCCGCGGTGGTGACCGGGCAGCCCGCACGCAACGCGATCTGGCGCGCGATGTTGGAGCCGGTCGCGCCTTCGGGGGTGGCGCAGCCCATGAGCACGTCCTCGACTTCGGCGGGGTCGATCTTGGCACGCTCCATCGCGTGCTTGACCACGTGGCCGCCCATGCTGGCGCCGTGAGTCATATTGAGGGCGCCGCGCCAGGACTTGGCGAGGCCGGTGCGTGCGGTGGAAACGATTACGGCGTCTGTCATGCTGATCTCCTGAAAGTGCTTTTATCCGGGATTAAGAAGGGTTCGAACAAGGGGGCGGCGCCCCCTCGCAAATTCCCTATGCCGAAACCTCTCTAATTGAACGTCTTGCCTTTCTTGGCGAGCTTGGCCAGCAGCGGCGCGGGCTTCCAGAATTCGCCGTGGCGGCCCTTGGAGTATTTCTTCATCGCCGCGACCACGTTGGGCAGGCCCACGGTGTCGGCGTAGAACATGGGGCCGCCGCGGTGCAGCGGAAAGCCGTAGCCGGTGAGATACACCATGTCGATGTCCGAGGCCCGTTGGGCGATGCCTTCCTCGAGGATGCGGGCTGCTTCATTCACCATCGAGTACACGAGGCGCTCGACGATCTCTTGATCGCTGATCTTGCGCCGCTTCACCTTGATGTCCTTGGAGTGCTGGACGATCATGTCGTTCACCAGTTGCGACGGATAGGGCTTGCGGTCGCCCGGTTTGTAGTCGTACCAGCCGGCGCCGGTTTTCTGGCCGTAGCGGCCCATCTCGCAGAGCAGATCGCCGGTCTTGGAATATTTCATTTCCGGACGCTCGACATAGCGGCGCTTGCGTATGGCCCAGCCGATATCGTTGCCGGCCAGGTCGCCCATGCGGAACGGGCCCATGGCGAAGCCGAGTTTTTCAATCGCCTTGTCCACCTGCTCAGGCAGGGCGCCTTCCTCGAGCAGGAATCCTGCCTGGCGCCCGTACTGCTCGATCATGCGGTTGCCGATGAAGCCGTCGCACACCCCCGAGACCACGCCGGTCTTTTTGATCTTCTTGGCCAGCGCCATGGTGGTGGCAAGCACGTCTTTGCCGGTTTTTTCGCCGCGCACGATTTCCAGGAGCTTCATTACGTTCGCGGGGCTGAAGAAATGCGTGCCGATCACGTCCTGCGGGCGCTTGGTGAACGCTGCGATCTTGTTGAGGTCCAGAGTGGAGGTGTTGGAGGCGAGGATCGCGCCGGGTTTCATCACCTCGTCCAGCTTCTTGAACACCTGCTCCTTCACGCCCATTTCCTCGAACACCGCCTCGATCACGATATCGGCGTCCTTGATGGCATCATAGGACAGCGTGCCCTTGATCAGTCCAACGCGCTGGTCGAATTTCTCCTGCGTGAGCTTGCCCTTCTTCATGGTGTTTTCGTAGTTCTTGCGCACCGTGGCCAGGCCTTTGTCGAGCGCTTCCTGCTTGGTCTCGAGCACCGTGACCGGTATGCCTGCATTGGCGAAATTCATCGCGATGCCGCCGCCCATGGTGCCGGCGCCGATGATCGCGGCCGACTTGATCGGGCGCTTGGGCGTGTCCTCCGGCACGTCGGGGATCTTGGATGCCGCGCGCTCGCCGAAGAAGAAGTGGCGCAGCGCCTTGCTCTCCGTCGTTTGCATCAGGGCGAGGAAATTCTCCCGTTCCACCTTCAAGCCGTCTTCAAACTTCATGCTTGCGGCGGCGGCCACGCAATCGACGCATTTTTTCGGTGCGGGAAAGTTTTTCGCCAGTGCGCCCACCGTGTTGCGCGCGAACTGGAAGAAGGCCTCGTGGTTCGGATAATCGATCTTGATGTCGCGCACCTTGGGAAGAGGCCGGACGGCGGCCACTTTTTCAGCGAATGCGATGGCGCCCGTCATCAGGTCGCCGTCTATCATCTGGTCGAACAGTTTGGTGTCCGCGAGCTTCTCCGAGGGCACCGGGTTGCCGGAAACGATCATGTTGAGGGCGGTTTCCACACCGACCACCCGCGGCAGGCGCTGGGTGCCGCCCGCGCCTGGGAGCAGGCCGAGCTTGACTTCGGGAAGCGCGATCTGCGCGCCGGGAGAGGCGACGCGGTAGTGGCAGCCGAGCGCGAGTTCAAGGCCTCCGCCCATCGCCACCGAGTGGACCGCGGCGATCACCGGTTTGTCGGCCGCTTCGATCGCCGCGATCACCGAATGCAGGTTCGGTTCAGCCGCGCTCTTGGGCGTGTTGAATTCCTTGATGTCGGCGCCGCCGGAGAATGCCCTGCCTGCGCCTGTAATGACCACCGCCTTGACCGCTCTCGCGCTCATGGCTTTTTTCAAGCCTTCGAATATGCCCAGCCGGGTGGCGTAGCCGAGGCCGTTCACCGGCGGGTTGTTCAGGGTAATGACGGCGATATTGCCTTTGACTTCATAGTTTGCGCTCATGGGGACTCCTGAGAAAAAACTGGAACTGCGGAGGGCGTGGAAGACGCGGCGGAAACCGGGGCACATTCCCCGCGCCCAGTCCTCTGCGGTGTATCGGCTGGATCAGGACTCGGAGGTCATACCTCGAGCCACTCCTTGCGGATTGTACTATTTTCGCGCAGCTCCTGCGGCGTGCCTTCGAACACGATGCGGCCGTGGCCCATCACGTACAGGCGCTGCGAAATATTGAGCGCGATCGCGAGTTTCTGCTCCACCAGCAGGATGGACACGCCGCGTCTTGCAATTTCGTTGAACAGTTCGGCCACCAATTCGACGATTTTCGGCGCCAAACCCTCGGTGGGTTCGTCGATCATGATCAGGTCGGGATCGCCCATGAGCGTGCGGCACAGCGTCAGCATCTGCTGCTCGCCGCCTGAGATCATGCCGGCCTCGACTTTGGCGCGTTCTTCAAGGCGCGGAAACAGGCGGTACATGTCGGCGAGGTTCCAGCGCGCCGACTTGTCCGGCTTCGCGCCCTTCATTCCGAGAATAAGGTTCTGCTCAACCGTGAGCGTGGGAAATATGTCGCGCATCTCCGGCACGTAGCCCAAGCCCTTGTGCGCGATCTGAAAAGCCTTGAGCCCCAGCATTTGCTCGTTCTTGAAAATCACGGAACCCTCGGCCTCGACCTGGCCCATGATCGCCTTGATGGTGGTGGAACGGCCGACGCCGTTCCGGCCCAGCAGGCTGACGATTTCGCCGTGCCCCACCTGCAGATGCACGCCGTGCAGAATGTGGCTCTTGCCGTAGAACGCTTGCAGGTCTTTGACTTCCAGCATCTTAGTGCGCCTCGGTTCCGAGATAGGCTTCCTGCACGGCTTTGTTGCCTCGGATATTGTCGGGCACGTCGCTCGCGATGACTTCGCCATAGACCAGTACGGATATCTTATCGGCAAGATCGAACACAACACCCATGTCGTGCTCCACCATGATCAGCGTCTTGCCCTGGCTCACCTTGCGGATCAGTTCGACCGCATCGGACGTTTCTGTGCGGCTCATGCCGGCGGTCGGCTCGTCGAGCAGGATCACCTCGGCGCCGCCGGCGATGGTCACGCCGATTTCCAGCGCCCGCTGTTCCGCATAGGAGAGCACGCCGGCCGGGGTGTCGCGGCGTGCTTTCAGTCCGATCGATTCCATCACTTCCTCGGCGTGGAGGTTGGCGTCTTTCAAGCCGCCGAGCCGGTGCCAGAAGGAATACTTGTAGCCCAGGGTCCATAGAACCGCGCAGCGAATGTTCTCGAACACCGACATGCGCTGGAAAATATTGGTCACCTGGAAACTGCGCGACAGGCCCTTGCGGTTGATCTGGAAGGGCTTCAGGCCCGAGACGCTCTCGCCGTTGAGCAGGATATCCCCGTGCGACAGCGGATAACGACCGCTGATCAGGTTGAACAGGGTGGACTTGCCCGCCCCGTTCGGGCCGATTATGGCGTGGCGCTCGCCGCGCGGAACAGCCAGATCGACGCCGCGAATGATCTCGGTATTGCCGAAACGCTTGGTTACGCCCCTGAGTTCGATTGCAGTGCTCATACCACCGCCCTGTCCTGCAGGATATGCACGATGTCGGCCCAGGCGCGTCCCACGGCAGCCCAGGCGAAGCGCGAAATGACGAAGCCGCCGATGAGCAGTCCGACAGCCACGGTCCAGGGAGTGGCGCTGGTGACGTTGAATGCAAATCCGAACAGTTTCATGCCGGGCGCAGTGCCGGCTTCGAGAGAAAAGTGATAAGTCATTTCGACCACGCTGACGAGTCCGGCCATCAATACCGCGCCGGTGACCAGCGCCGCCGCATAGGGCAGCAGCAATCTGCGCATCAGCCGCGCCTTGATCACCGGTACGTGCATCAGGATCAGGCTGGCGAAACCGCCCGGGGCGTACAGCACCATGATCAGGAACAGAAGACCGAGATAAAACAGCCAGGCCTTGGTCATCGCGCCGACGGCGGTCACCATGGTGAAAAACACGATGGTGCCGATGATGGGGCCGAAGAAGAATCCGGCACCGCCTATGAAAGTCGCGATCAGAACGCCGCCTGAGGCCGCCGCCCCTACGTTCTCTGCCGTGACGATCTCGTAATTGATGCAGCTCAGACCGCCGGCTATGCCGGCGAAAAATCCCGACAGTACCAGGGTGAGAAAGCGCACCATATGGGTGTCGTAGCCGACGAATTCGGCGCGCTCGGGATTGTCGCGCACGGCATTGGCCATGCGCCCGAGCGGTGTCTGGGTCCATGCGTACATGGCCGCCATGCACACCAGCGCCCAGCCCACGATCAGGTAATACACCTGGATCGACGGCCCGTAGGTAATGCCGAGGAAGGATTGGCCCATGACCCGGTTGGTGGAAACGCCCGCCTCCCCGCCGAAGAATCCGGCGAACATGAGCGAGCAGGCGAACACCATCTCGCCTATTCCAAGCGATATCATCGCGAAGGTGGTGCCGGCTTTCTTGGTGGTGACGTAGCCGAAAATGACGCCGAAAGTAGCACCTGCCAGGCCACCAATGATCGGCGCCAGCGTGACCGGAAAATGGAACGCGCCCTGGCTGATCAGGTTCAGCGCATGCACGGTGAAATAGGCGCCGAGGCCGGAATACACGGCGTGGCCGAAAGAGAGCATGCCTCCCTGCCCGAGCAGCATGTTGTAGGACAGTGCGAATATGATGCCCACGCCGATCTGGCTCAGCAGGGTAAGCGTGAAGCCTGCGGTGAGGATTAGCGGCAGTATGATCATCACCAAGGCTGTGCCGCCCCAGACGAGCCAGCGTCCCAGATTGATCGGTCGGTATTTGAGCTTAGCCATCTAGAGTGCGCCTAGCCTTCCCGTGTTCCCAGGATGCCCTTGGGCCGGAAGATGAGCATCAGCACCATCAGCAAGTAGGGCAGCACCGGCCCGGTCTGTGCGATGGTCAGATCCCACAAGGCGGCCAGCGGCGTGTCCGGACCAATGCTAATGCCGAGTTTTGCAAGCAGGTCGGCGAAGGAGTAATCGAGCGCTACCGAGAAAGTCTGCAGCGTGCCAATCAGCAGCGAAGCGAGGAAGGCGCCGGCAAGCGAGCCCATGCCGCCCACCACCACCACTACGAATACGATAGGCCCGACCGCCGCCGCCATGCCCGGTTCGGTGATGAAGGCATTGCCGCCGATTACGCCCGCCAGCCCGGCGAGCGCGGAGCCGCCGCCGAACACCAGCATGAACACGCGCGGCACATTGTGGCCCAGGGTCTCCACCGTTTGCGGGTGCGTTAGCGCCGCCTGGATCACCAGCCCGATGCGGCTGCGCGTCAGCGTAAGGTAGATACCGATCAGCATGCTCACGGACACCACCATCATGAAGACGCGATAGAGCGGATAGTCGGTCGAAAATAGCGTAAATGCCGCGCCCTCGAGGGAAGGCGGTATCACATATGGAACCGAGGAGCGCCCCCAAATCAGGTGCACGGCCTCTTCGATCAGGTAGGCAAGTCCGAAGGTGAACAGCAGTTCGGCCACGTGGCCGTATTTGTGCACGGTGCGCAGGCCATAGCGTTCGACCGCCATGCCTACGATGCCGACCAGCAGGGGCGCGCAAACCAGCGCCGGCCAGAAGCCGAGCCATCCGCTGAGCTGATAGGCAAAGTAGGCGCCGATCATGTAGAAGCTCGCATGCGCGAAATTGAGTACCCCCATCATGCTGAATATGATGGTGAGCCCTGAGGAAAGCATGAACAGCAGCAGCCCGTAGGAGACGCTGTTCAACATCGAAATCAGGAAGAATTCCATGGATGGATTCCGAGATTCGAGTTTCGGGAAGACGCGTTACACAAAGAACGGCCGGGCAATCTGCCCGGCCGCTGGTTCAACGACTGATTTGCAAGATCAATACCGCTCAGGGCCGTTTCATCTGGCAGGATGTCGGCTGCGCTGTGACGTAGGCGTCGATACGGGCGTCGGTCTTGAAACCCAGCCCGCTGTCCTCGACGTCGTACTTGACTTCCTTGTCCTTACCCTTGAATTTGGCCGTTTTCGGGTTCTTCGGATCGTGGTATGCCTCGGCCACGGTGGAAATATACAGCGGCTGGATCAGCTGGTGATCGGTGGCGCGCATTTCAACCTCGCCCTCGTCTCCAGCGAACTTCATGCCTTCGAGTTTGTATGCGAGCTTCTTGGGATCAATCGACTTGGTCTCTTTGATCGCTTTGGCCAGCATGTACATTTGGTTGTTGACCCGCAGGTAATAGAACGTCAAGTGCTGGGGCGGGCCGCCGTATTTTGCGTTAAAGGCGTTGGCAAATTTCTCCGTCTTGTTCGGATGCACGTTGGAATGCCACTCGGTGATCTGCTTCACCTTGCCAACACCGGCGTCGCCCATCGCGGTCATTGCGCCCAGGCCGCCACCGTAGTAGGTGTAGAACGGCGTATCCAGACCGGCATCCTTGGCGGCCTTGATCAGCAACGAGATATCATTTCCCCAGTTGCCGGTGATGACCACGTCCGCGCCCGACGCCTTGATCTTGGCAACGTAGGGCGCGAAGTCCTTCACCTGGCCGATCGGGTGCAGGTCGTCGCCCACGATTTGAATGTCAGGCCGCTTGCGCTTGAGGTCTGCCTTTGCGGCCCGGGAGACGGCTTGGCCGAAGGAATAATTTTGGTTGATCAGGTACACCTTCTTGATCTTCGGATCCTTCGCCATGAAGTTGGTCATCGCTTCCATTTTCATGTCGCTGTTGGCGTCGAAGCGGAAGTGCCAGAAGCTGCACTTGGAGTTGGTAAAGTCCGGATCCACCGCGGCGTAGTTCAGGTACAGGATGGATTTGTCCGGATTGCGCTCGTTGTGCTTGTTCACGGCATCGATGAGCACGCCCGCGACGCCGGAGCTATTGCCCTGAGTGATCACGCGTATGCCCTGGTCGATCACGTTTTTCAGTACGTTGAGGCTTTCCTTCGGGCTCACCTTGTTGTCGAAGCCCACGATTTCCAGCTTCGGTCCGCCGGTCAGGTTGCGCTTGTTGATGTCGTCGATAACGAACTGAAACTGCTTCAGGCCGGCCTCACCCACGTTGGCGAATGCGCCCGACAGCGGGTCGATATAAGCGATTTTGAGCGTTTCGGCATAGGCCGAGCCCGCAAACAAGGTCGAAGTGACAAACAGAGCCGCAAGGGCACGTTTTAGATGGAACATACATCCTCCTTTGATGAAGCCCCCGGGAGAGGGCCCTGATTGCTGAAGCGAAAACTTGCTGCCGGATCTTTTCGTCCGCCCGCCAGGCGCCGCCGCGCATTCTCATTCCGCAAAACCGACACGCTAGTAGAGGCAACTGGCAAGTGTTCCGATGCAGATTACCTGATGTTTCAGGCAAGATCAATCGTGTACGCGCTCGATTGACACCGATTCGGTGGCGAGGTAAGTTCATCGTCCGTCGAGAATCTCAATTCATACCGGAGAAAAATCATGTTGCGCGGTCTGATCCAGGATGTTCCTCTGCTTATTTCTTCGCTGATCGTTCATGCCAGCAGGCATCACGGCGACACCGAGATCGTCTCACGCAGGGTCGAGGGTCCGGCCGCGGACGGCACGGGCGCCCTGCACCGCTATACCTACCGGGATGCGCACAAGCGCGCCCGCCAGCTGGCGCAGGCGCTGGCGCGATTGGGTGTGAAAGACGGCGACCGCGTCGGTACCCTGGCCTGGAACGGTTACCGCCATTTCGAAGCCTTCTACGGCATCTCGGGCATGGGGGCGGTGATGCACACGGTGAATCCGCGCCTGTTCCCCGAACAACTGGTCTACATCATCAACCACGCCGAAGACGGCTACATGCTGTTCGACCTCACCTTCGCGCCACTGGTGGAGAAGCTCGCGCCGGCCTGCAAGGCGGTAAAGGGGTGGATCGCGATGACCGACCGCGCGCACATGCCCAAGATCAGCGTTCCCAATCTGCTTTGCTACGAGGACTTGGTCGCCGCCGAGGATGGCAATTTTGAGTGGCCTGCGTTGGACGAATACACCGCGTCTTCACTGTGTTACACCTCGGGCACCACCGGCAACCCGAAGGGCGTGCTCTACTCGCACCGCTCCACGGTGATTCACGCGTTCGCAGCCGCCTTGCCCGATGCGCTGAACATTTCCGCGCGCGACGTGATGCTGCCGGTTGTGCCGATGTTCCATGCCAATGCCTGGAGCCTGCCCTATGGCTGCGCCATGGTCGGCGCGAAGCTGGTGTTCCCCGGCGCCGGGCTGGACGGCAAGAGCCTGTACGAACTGTTCGAAGGTGAAAAGGTTACGGTGTCCGCGGGCGTGCCGACGGTCTGGCTGGCGCTGCTGATGCACACCGGGCAGAACAAGCTCAAGTTCAGCACCATGAACCGCACCGTGATCGGCGGTTCGGCCGCGCCCGCGGCCATGATCAAGACCTTCCAGGAAGAGTATGGCGTGCAGGTGCTGCACGCCTGGGGCATGACGGAAATGAGCCCGCTCGGAACGGTGTGCACCTTCAAGGCCAAGCACCTGAAGCTGTCGAAGGAACAACAGCTCGCGCTGCAGTCCAAGCAGGGGCACAATATTTTCGGCGCCGACATGAAAATCGTCGATGGAGAAGGCAAGGAACTGCCCTGGGACGGCAAGGTGTTCGGCGACCTGCTGGTGCGCGGCCCCTGGATCACCAGCAGCTATTTCAAGGGAGAGGGCGGGGACCCCTTGCGCGACGGCTGGTTCCCGACCGGTGATGTGGCCACGATCGACCCAGATGGTTACATGCAGATCACCGACCGCTCCAAGGACGTGATCAAGACCGGTGGCGAATGGATCAGCACCATCGACCTGGAGAACATCGCCGTCGGGCATCCGGCGGTCGCGGAGGCGGCGGTGATCGGCTGCTTCCATCCGAAATGGGACGAGCGGCCCCTCCTGATCGTGGTGAAGAAGCCCGGCGCCGAGGTCACGCGCGAGGAACTGCTCAAATTCTACGAAGGCAAGGTTGCCAAGTGGTGGCTGCCCGACGACGTGGCCTTCGTCGAACAATTGCCGCACACCGCCACGGGCAAGCTGCTGAAAACCAAGCTGCGCGAGGACTTCAAGAACCACAAGCTGCCGACGGCCTGAGGCGAATGTTCACTGCGGGGGACGCCCGTCCCCCGCAGCCGCTACTCTTTTCGGGAAACACATGGAACACATCATTACGGAAAGCCGTGACGGCGTCGCGCGCATCGAGATCAACCGTCCGGACAAGAAAAATGCGCTGACCGCCGCCATGTACCAGGCGCTGGCCGATGCGATCAAATCGGCCGAGGCCGATGCGCGGGTGCGCGTGGTGCTGATCCACGGCAAGGCCGACCTGTTCACGGCGGGCAACGACCTGCAGGACTTTCTCGACAATCCGCCGCGTGACGACAACCGGCCCGTATTCCAGTTCCTGTACGGCATCAGCCAGGCGCAAAAACCGATCGTCGCGGCCGTGGCGGGGGCGGCGGTGGGCATCGGCACCACCATGCTGTTGCACTGCGACCTCGTGTACGCGGCGCCCAACGCGCGGCTGCAGTTGCCCTTCGTCAATCTCGGACTGGTGCCCGAGGCCGGGTCCAGTCTGCTGCTGCCGGCGCTCATCGGTTATCAGCGCGCGGCCGAGCTGCTGCTGCTGGGCGAGCCGTTCAGCGCACAGAAGGCCAGGGAAATAGGCCTGGTCACGGAGGTGGTGCCCGAAGACCAGTTGCTTGAAACCGCCATGGCACAGGCGAAAAAGCTGGCGGGCAAGCCGGCTGCGTCGCTGCGCCTGACCAAGCGGCTGATGAAACAGGCGCAGACCGAGGCGGTGGCGAGGCAGATCAAACTTGAGTCCAGCCACTTCGGCGAGCGTCTGGGCTCGCCTGAAGCGAAGGAAGCGTTCAGCGCCTTCCTGGAGAAGCGCAAACCGGATTTCGGTCAGTTCAATTGATGGGTCTGTCTTGACCGGGATTCGCCACGATTACGCGAGCATCAACGGCATTCGCCTGCACTACGCGCATGCGGGCACGGGCCCGCTGATCCTGTTCCTGCATGGCTTTCCGGAATTCTGGTATTGCTGGAAGCAGCAGCTGGAGGATCTGGGACGCGACCATCACGCGGTGGCACCCGACCTGCGCGGCTTCAATCTTTCCGATCGCCCGGCCGATGTAAAGCAGTACAAGGTGCGCATCCTGATCGAGGACGTGCGCCAGCTGGCCGAGCACCTGGGACATGAGAAATTCGTGCTGGTCGCGCACGACTGGGGCGGGGCCGTCGCATGGGCGTACGCCATGGCGCATCCGCAGACCCTGAGCAGGCTCGTCATTGTCAATTCACCGCATCCGGTTACATTCGCCCGCGAACTCGCACACAACCCCGCGCAGCAGGACGCGAGCCAGTACATGAACCTGCTGCGCAGCGACAAGGCCGAGCGCGTGCTCTCCGAGAACAATTACGAACGCCTCGCGAAAATGACCCTGGAAGGCTGGGGCGCGGGCACGGTCGACCCGGCCGAGCGCGCCGTCTATGTCGAGGCCTGGTCGCAGCCGGGCGCGCTCACCGGCAGCCTCAACTACTATCGCGCTTCGCCGCTGTATCCGCCGACCGGCGACGATCCGGGCGCGAAGGCCGTCAAGCTGAATCCCGCGGATTTCATGGTACGCGTGCCGACGCTGGTGGTCTGGGGCATGCGCGACCAGGCGTTGTTGCCGTCGAATCTGGACGGGCTGGATGCGTGCGTGCCGGATCTGCGTATCGAGCGCCTGCCGCAGACCTCGCACTGGGTCACGCACGAAGAGCCCGAGCGGCTGAACCTGCTGATTCGCGAATTCATAGGGGCCTGAATGACGCCTTCGCGCATGGAAATCATCGTGGACTTCGCCGATTGCGATCCGGCCAGGATCGTTTTTTATCCGCGCTATTTCGAATGGTTCGATCGTGCCACGGAACGGATGTTCCGCTCGCGCGGCATGCCCTGGGCGGAACTGTTCCCGCAATACCGCATGGCCGGGGTGGCGCTGGTCGATGCCAGCGCGAGCTTTCGCGGCCCGTCTCGCTTCGGAGACAAGATTACGCTGGAGACCTGGGTCGGAGAATGGCGCAGCAAGGTGTTCGTGGTCGAGCACCGGATACACAACAACGGTAATATCGTCGTCGAAGGGCGCGAAGTGCGGGTCTGGGGTTTGCGCGATCCGAACGATCCGGAAGGGATGAAAGCGGGTGTCATCCCCGCGGAGATCATCGACCGGTTTAAGGACTGAAACAGGACAGCTCGCGGGGGCATGCTCCGCGATATAGGAGAGAACCATGGAAAACGTCTGGAACGCCAGGATTCCGCGCATCAACGAACCCGCGCCCGATTTCACCGCAAGGACCACCCACGGTCCGCGCGCGCTGAAGGATTACCGCGGGAAGTGGCTGATCCTGTTCTCGCACCCTGCCGATTTCACTCCGGTGTGCACGACCGAGTTCATGGCGTTTGCGGCGAATTACGAGCGCTTCCGCAAACTCGGCTGCGAACTGCTCGGCCTGTCGATTGACAGCACCTATTCGCACCTCGCCTGGATCCGCAACATCAAGGATAAGTTCGGCGTGGACATTCCGTTTCCCATCATCGACGATCTGTCGATGCGGATCGCGCACGATTACGGCATGATCCAGCCCGGAGCGAGCGATACTTCGACCGTACGCGCCACCTTTTTCATCGATCCGGAAGGCAAGGTGCGGGCAATGGTCTATTACCCGATGACCAACGGTCGTTCGATCGAGGAGTTTCTGCGCCTGCTTGAAGCAATGCAAACCAGCGACCGGCACGGTGTCGCGACCCCGGAGGGCTGGTGTCCGGGCGAGAAGGTGATGGTTCCGCCCCCGGCTACGGCCAAGGACGCCGATGCCCGGGCGCAGGCCGGCTACGAATATACCGACTGGTATTTTTCGAAGACCGGAATTGCAAACGCCGCGCCGAAAAAGAAAAAGGGGCGTGCGCGCTAGCTGGAATCGGGGCGCTCGGCAGGTGTCGCCGGGCGGATTCAGTCGGTTTTCAGCTGCACACCGCGCCGACCTGCTGCATATCGGTAATGCCCTGCAGGACTTTCTCGATGCCATCCTGCCTGAGCGTGCGCATGCCGCCTGCGATCGCCGCGGTTTTTACTTCGGCAACCTGGCTCTTGGACTGCAACAATCGTTTGATCGCTGCATCCGACACCAGCAGTTCGTATAGTCCGACCCGACCGCGGTATCCGGTGTGATGGCAGCGCTCGCAGCCATGCGGGCGGAACAGTGTGATATTTCCGCTGGCGTCGCCGTATCGCTTGACCCAGGTTTTCATTTGCTGGCGCGCGTCGAGCTCGGTTTCGCCGCAGTACTGCATCAACAGTTCTTCGAGCTCGGTCCGGGTCGGCGCGTATCCGGACCTGCACTCGGGGCACAGCCGCCGCGCCAGGCGCTCGCCCAGGACGCCGATCAGTGCGTCGGCGAAGTTGAACGGATCCATGCCCAGATCGAGCAGCCGCACGACGCTTTCCGGCGCGCTGTTGGTGTGCAGAGTCGACAACACCAGGTGGCCGGTCAGCGATGCCTCGATGCCGATCTTGGCGGTTTCCGCATCGCGCATCTCCCCGACCATGATGACATCGGGATCGGCGCGCATGAAACTGCGCATCGCCGCGGCAAAAGTCCAGCCGATCTTGGCGTTGACCTGAACCTGGCGCAAACCCGGCTGCGTGATCTCGATCGGATCCTCGGCGGTCCAGATCTTGCGCTCGAGCGTATTGAGAAATGCCAGCAAGGAGTGCAGCGTGGTGGTTTTTCCGGAGCCGGTCGGGCCGCAGACCAGAAACAGTCCGTGCGGTTTTGAAATAAGCCTCTTGATGGCGGTCAGCGCCTCCGCTTCCAGGCCCAGTTCATCGATGGGCACCGGCAATGCGGCCGAAAGCACGCGCATGACGACATCTTCCAGACCGGCCGTCGTAGGAATGGTCGCGACCCGCAGTTCGACCGCAGCGGGGCCGAAGCGGCTGAAATCGATTTTGCCGTCCTGGGGTTTGCGGCGTTCCGTAATGTCGAGCTGGCTCATGATCTTGATTCTGGAAACCACAGCGTTGCGGAACTGGGCGGGGAGTTCGAGATAGTTCTCCAGAATCCCGTCCTTGCGAAAGCGAACGCGCGTGGTCTTGGGTCCCAGGTTCGCCTCGATATGAATGTCGGACGCTTTTTGCTCGACCGCATCGATAACGATCCGGTTGACCAGGCCCACCAGCGCGCTGTCGCTGCTGACCGCGTTATGCTCGGCGATATCCTGGTTGCCGCTTTCCGCGGTCAGCCGGGAAATGAATCCCTCCACGCCGGTTTCGGTGCGCAGCATCGGCTCGATCGACTGTCGCGCCGACCTGCTGCTTGCTCTGCGATCGATGATGCGTTGCGCCGTAGTTTGTTCCGTAGGCTCTGCACCGTAATGGCGCTTGAGAGAACGCGCAATGTCCTCGGCGCTGGCAGATACCGGCAGAATCTTCATCCGGGTCAGAGCACGCAACTCGTCCAAAACAGCGTTGTCCAGCGGATTCCCCGTCGCCACGACGAGCGAACCTTCCGTTTCGCATAAGGGCAGGACACGGCGACGATGCGCGATGGCAGCCGGAATCTTGGCGAGTATGTCGAGCGGAATCTTGGTCTTGAGATCGACCGTGGGAATGCCGCTCCTGTTCGCGATGGCGCCGATGATCGCCTGCTCGTCTACGATGCCCATCTTCTTGCGCAGAATTTGTCCGATCGGCATGTAGCGCTCCTGGAGATCTCCCTGCAGCGCCAAATCCAGGTCCGACTTGCTGATATGGCCTAATTCGATCAATGCTTCGCCCAGTCTCTGCTCGGGGCGCTCGCGTTTGCGATCCAGCGCTGCAGCAAGCTGTTCAGGTGACACGAGCTTGTTCTGCGTAAGGTAATGACCGAGCTTTTGCGTGCGCATCATCGCCTGCAGTTTCAGCGCGGCAGCCACCGCCTCGGGCGAGACGGCCTTCTGTTCGATCAGCACCTTCCCGAGCGGCGCGTCGATGCTGCAGGATTTTACCGCCTGCGCCGGCACGAAGTAGCGGACGACGTCGCCTTTCGCATCGGGAAGATACAGGAACAGCCCACACAGCGCGCTGACGTAGCCCAGTGTGATGCCCAGCAATTGCTCGCCATTTGTCAGTTCAAGACGGAACGCGTAGCGTTCCGAGCGGCGGAGATCTTCGGTTTCTTCACCCGTCGCGGCCGCAGGCAGGATTTCGCGTCTCAGTTCGACGGCTTGTGGCAACTGCAGCTTGAGTAGTTTGGAAAACGGGATGGTGAGCGGTACGCTACCGTCGCTCGACTGAAACGTAAGTGTCGCCTCATTCGTGAGGAACCGGTGCAGCCGACCGCTCAAAATACCGCCGTCCCTGAAAGTCAGCGCGCAATCGGACCATCCTGCGCCGCCCTTTAGCGGTGCGAACTCAAAATACGGTGGAGCCGGCCAAGGGAACCCTGTTTCTGCCGTGGCATTTCGGCGCGCCGCTGTGCTCATCGCGACCTCATGCCCTGCGGGCGGGGTCCGTGGGTCGTAACGCGGCGGCGCAGCGCTTGCAATGCTGCGTTTGTCGATCCGTCTTGCACGATTGCGGCGTCCCTTGTTCTTCCAATTGCGAAATTTCCTGCGGCCTGTGCCGCAGGGGTTTGCGGTGTCCCGATATCTGCGCGGGCAATGTTGAATTGAAAACGCGTTTTCGCGCGTTAAGCATCTTACGCCCTTGACGCGCTACAAGCTTTGACTATTGTCACATTCCCGCGTGTGTGGCGTTCTGAGAACGGACGAGGCATCCGGATTGCGATGTTATCTCTGCGGTGACGGCCGGGCAAGAATCGTGTCGTCACGGGAAAGCATCGTGTGCGGGGCTTACACCTTCACTTGGTACGCGCCCTCATTTGGCGTCTGCAATAATGCCCGATATGAGCTTGTCTACCGGTTTCAAGGCATCAGTCGATGGATATTTCCGGTGGGCGAGATACACTACGCCGGGCTTCCCGGGCAGTGTGTAGACGGCAATGGTGTACGGGCAGTACACCAGGTTCAGCGGATCGGCTTCCATCATCGCGCGCGAAACCGTCGCGCTGCAGAATTCGATGACTTCCGCCTGATCGTAGATGCGCTTCGCGTTTCCCAGGTCGCGGCCGGTTCGCTCGAGCATGTCGCCGACATGCGCGGTGGTGTTGATCACGAGGCCGCGCTGTTCGATCGCCACGACGAGGTCGCCCCTTACGTCGGCGAATTTGCCGTTCGCTGTGACGACGATCACTCCATCGTCCGCTACGGCGGACAGCGCCAGCAACAATCCGAACAAGCCAGCGAAAAGACGCATCATGACGATCTCCAGTGATGGGGCAACGCAGAAAGCGTAGGCTCGTGCGCCGTGTAAAGCAAGCACGCATCGGCGCGCCGCGGCTCCTCGCGGCTGCGGCACAATACGCGCAATGGAGAGCGGGCCGGGCGGATCGATCATCGCCCGGCGCCAGGCAGGACTACGGCTTGATGTAGGCGTAGCCTTCTTTCTGCTTTTGCATCAGTTCGATTACGCCGCCCGGAACGTAGCCTACGCTGGATAACATGTCCGCTTTGGTCAGTTTCATGTTGTGCATGGTGTTTTCGCAAGCGACGACTTTCACGCCTGCGGCAACGGCGTCGTTGACCCGGTTGCCTGCGGTGGACTCGGCCTTGAGCATGCCGATTCCCGGACCATAGACAACGAGTTCGACGTCGACCTTGTCTTTGCCCAGGGCTTGCTGCACGTTCTTGATATTGTTCAGTGCGAGGTTCCAGCTTTTCGGACTGGCATCGCTTACCTGAAATACCACTTTTTCCTTCATGTTCGCCGTGGAGTCACCGGACATTGCTTTTCCGCCGCTCGTCGCACAACCGGACACGGAAATCGCCAGGGCGAGGCCCAGGGTCAGGGCGGCGGCGTAGCGTTGGACGCCGTTAACGGGACGAGCTTGGATAGTAGACTGCATGGGTAGCCTCCTTCAGTGGTTTGAAGTATCTGCGTCTGCGCGCAGTGCTTTTTCGCAATGTCCTGCTGATTGCTGGAGCCATGGTACCTGCTGCTTACGCGGGTGTCATGAAACATTTTTATCGGCACCCCCGCTGAAACTGTTGCTGCATCGCGACAGGATTCCCGCCAGACGGGTTCGCGCCGGGTAGCGCCGGCGTATTGCTAGGACTGCAGCGCGCGCAACTCCGTATTGGCGTAGCGCAGGCGGCTCGCCAGCATGCTGGCGAGGCCTTCCATCAGTTTCAGGGAGGCTTTCTTATGCTCGTCGGCGAACGCATCGAAGGTCTTGCGCGAAAGAACATAAAGCTCGACGTCGGTGAAGGCGATGGCATCGGCGGAGCGGGTTTCGCCGTCAAGGAAGGCCATTTCACCGAAAAAGTCGCCGCGGCCGAAGCTGCTGACATGGTGGGTCTTGCCGCCGGCAAGCGTGAGCATGATGCGCACGAATCCCTTGCGGATCAGGAACAACTCATCGCCCGCATCGCCGCGGGTGAATACTTTTTCGCCGGCCTTGAAGGCGCGCTTTTCCAGGCGCAGTTCGAGTGCCGCGAGAGTTTCCTCCTTGCGCCCCTTGAACAGCCCGAGTTCGTTCAGATCGAGCAGCTTTTCTTCGGCGCGCTCGAGCGCTGCGTCCTTGATGATTCGATTCTCGACCCACTCCTGTGCGGCGTCGAGGTCGTCGAAGATTCTTGCCGCGCTCTTGTACGGCGCGAGGCCCATCTGGTCGATGTATTGCTGCATGTCGCGTCCGGAAGGCAGGTTGTGCGGTAACTTTGCGAACACGAGAAAGCCGTTCTTTTCGGCCATCATGTCGCGAATCTGTTCCAGCATATGCGCCGCGGTCAGATCGATGGTCTGCACGCGCCCCATGTCTAGCAGGATGTACTTGCGCGTCTTGATCTCGGGCTCGAGGCTCGTGTACAGCTGGTTGGCGGTGCCGAAAAACAGGCTGCCCTGCAATTCGAAGATTACCGCCTGGTCACCGCGCTGCTCGAGTATCGTCATGTCTTCCTGCAGGCGGATCTGCTTGGAAAACGACTGGTTGCCGTAGACTTTGCGCCGCACGATCTTGCCGCCGATCTGTTCGCGGATGAACAGGACGATCGCCAGCAGCACGCCGGTTCCGGATGCCGGGATCAGGCCGACCGTGAGCGCGACCGTGACCACGGCGAGAATGACGAGGAAATCGAAGATCGTGGTCCTGGACTTGAGGAACTGGAAACTGTGGCGGTCGATCATGCGTGCACCGACGACGATCAGAATGGCCGCCAGCGACGCAACCGGAACCCAGGCGATCAGATTGCCGAGCAGGAGGAAGGCGATCAGCGCCAGTACGCCTTCTATCACGCCGGACATGCGGCTGACGGCGCCGCTGGACATATTGACCATGGTGGCGCCCATCTGGCCGGCGCCGGGCATGCCGCCGATCAGGCCGGCAGTGATGTTTCCCAAACCCTGGCCGATCAGTTCGCGGTTCGAGTCGTGGCGCGAACGCGTCAGCGCGTCCAGTACGACGCAGGTCTTCAGCGTATCGATGGACAGCAACACTGCCAGTGTCAGGGCCGGCACCAGCAGATTCCTGATGTCGCCCAGGCTCATGCCTTGCACGCCCAGCCAGCGCGCGGTCATCCCCTCGGTGAAGCCGCCGCCGCTGCCGCCCATCGCGCCGATCACCAGCGGATTATTGTCCAGCACGAGCATCGCGGGGTTGACGAGCGACAAGCCGAAATAGGCAGCGGTCCCCGCCAACAGTGCCAGGATGGCGGCCGGCACGGCCTTGGTCACCCGCGGTGCCAGCAACATCACGGCGATGGTGACGATGCCGATGACGATGCTTTGCCAAAGCCACGTCGCCGGTGTCGCAAGCGCGTGCCAGATCGTCGCGCCGGTCGTCGCGCCGAGGAACTTGGGTACCTGGCTGCCGATGATGATCAGGCCGACGCCTGAAAGATAGCCGCTGACCACCGGGTAAGGCATGTACTTGATCAGCCCCCCCAGTCCGACGAAGCCGAATATCATCTGCAGCACACCGGTCATCAGTGCCAGGACGACGAGTAGCAGAAGGACTGTCGTATCCGGAGTTCCCTGCGCGACCTGCCGGATGACAAAGGCCGAGAGCACGGCCGCCGCCGGCGCGCAGGGCGCGGTGATCAGCCGCTTGGTGCCGCCGGCGAGTGAAGCGACGAGGCCGAGGGCGGTGGTGCCAAGGATGCCGGCCAATGCGCCGTACGCCGCGAAGGATCCGCCCAGGGAAGCATAAATGGTGACGCCGAATGCGATCGCCGAAGGCAGCGCGACCAGCATCGCCGCGAGGCCGCCCCACAGGTCACCTGCCAGGTTTTCGGATTTCGCTACGTTCACGGTGGACGTGCCTGTCGAATTGAGAAAACAGTCTCGAACGGAATCAAGTCGGGTGCTTTGATTAACATCAACCCTTCTTGCCGAAACACCACGATCATAGATCAGGCCGCGCTCGATTGCAGCGAAATCGGCGCGAGCGCGTCGGCTATCCCGGGCGCCGTGCCGGGTGTAGGATTGGGTCGCGGCAATGCTTCGTAACCGACGGCGCCGACCGCACGCCCGATTTCAATCTGCGCTTGAGACTTCGATGACCGAAACTCGTCCCTGGCTGCGCTACTACGGCAAGGTGCCGCACAGCTTGAGCTATCCCGAGATCACCTTGTACCAGGCAGTGGCGGCCACCGCTGCGCGCGTGCCCGATGAGATCGCCTGGGATTTCCTCGACACGACTTCGACCTATCGCACGTTCCTTGCATCGATAGACGCTTGTGCGAACGCGCTGGCCGCGCTCGGCCTCTCGGCGGGCGAGCGCATCCTGATTTCGATGCCGACGTCACCGCAGGGCGTGATCGCGTTCTACGCGGCCAACAAACTCGGCGCGCTGCCCGCCTTGATCCATCCGCTGTCGACTGCGCCGGAAATCGAGCACTACCTCAACGCCAGCGGCGCGCGCATTGCTTTGACGCTGGATGCGTTCTACGCGCGTTTCGCCGCGGTCAAGCCCAGGCGGCCGCTGCAAACGCTGATTCTGGCGCGCATTCCCGACTATCTTTCGCCGCTCAAGAAATTCGGCTTCTGGCTGACCAAGGGACGCAAGATTCCCGGCGTTCCGGCCGATGCGCGCGTGCGTTGGTGGTCCGATCTGATGGCGGCAGCGCATCCGTCGGTGCCGCGCAGCGGCGCGACCACGCACGACCCCGCAGCGATTCTGTTTTCCGGCGGCACCACCGGCGTGCCCAAGGGCATCGTGCTGTCGAACCGTAATTTCATCGCCGAGGGCATGCAGGCGGCAGCCTGGGGTGAAATGGCGCAGGGCCATTCGATACTCGCGATCCTGCCGATTTTTCACGGCTTCGGTCTGGGTGTGTGTGTGAACGCTGCGTTCATGGCCGGCGGCAAATCCATCCTGGTGCCGATGTTCAGCGCCGAAGTGGTGGCGAAGCTGCTGCGCACCAAGCGACCCAATCTGCTCGTGGGCGTGCCCACGCTGTACGACGCGCTTTCCCGCGATCCCTCGCTAGCAAAAGCCGATCTGTCGTGTTTGAGCGCCACTTTTTCCGGCGCCGATACGCTGCCGCGTCCGGTGAAGGAGCGTTTCGAGAAACTGGTGACGGCGCGCGGCGGTCGCGTCAAATTGCTCGAAGGTTACGGCCTCACCGAAGCGGTCACCGCGATCATGGCGACGCCGCTCGATGAGTACCGCGAGGGCTCGATCGGCATTCCCTTCCCGGACATGGTCGCCAAGATTTGCCGCGTTGGAACCGAGGAGCCGCTTGTGCCGGGTGAGGAAGGCGAGATCTGCGTCGCCGGACCGGCGGTCATGATCGGATACCTAGACGATGCCGAAGCAACGCGCGAAACGTTGCGGACGCACGCCGACGGCCGCACCTGGCTGCACACCGGCGATCTCGGCAAAATGGATGCGGATGGATTTTTCTATTTCACCGTGCGCCTGAAACGCATGATCAAGTCATCGGGATTCAACGTCTACCCGGCGCAGGTTGAAGCCGTGCTCTACCAGCATCCGCTGGTGGCGGAGGCCTGCGTGGCCGGCGTGCCCGATGTGTCGCAGGTGGAGCGCGTGCAGGCCTTCGTCGTGTTGAAGAACGCGGCGCTGGCCAATGCGGATACCGAACGCGCGCTCATCGAGCACTGCCGCGCACAGTTGATCAAATGGTCGTGCCCGCGCGAAATCGAGTTTTGCGCCGAACTGCCGAAGACGCGCGTGGGCAAGATCGACTATAAGGTTCTGGTGCAGGAATACACGGCCAAACAAGGTGAACAGGGGAAAAGCTAGATGACGGAACCGATTGCCATGCACGGAGGCGACCGGGTCGGCGCCGCGCTTGCGGCGCATGGGGTGCGCTTCGTGTTTACGCTCTGCGGCGGTCACATCTCGCCCATACTCACCGCGTCCAAGGCGCGCGGCATCCGCATCATCGACGTGCGCGACGAAGCAACGGCGGTGTTTGCCGCCGACGCCGTGGCGCGCCTGACCGGGGTTCCGGGCGTAGCCGCGGTGACGGCCGGCCCGGGTTTGAGCAATACCATTACCGCGCTCAAGAACGCGCAGCTTGCGCAATCGCCCATCGTGCTGTTCGGCGGGGCGGCGCCCACGGCGCTGCAGGGGCGCGGCGCGCTGCAGGACATCGACCAGCGCCCGCTGATAGCGCCGCACGTCAAACGATTCATCAAGATTCGCCGCGTGCGCGAACTGGGGCCGGCGGTGGAAGAAGCCTTCGCCGTGGCGCGTTCCGGCGTGCCGGGTCCGGTGTGCATTGAATGTCCGGTAGATCTGCTTTACGGCGAAGCGAGCATACGCCAGTGGTACGCCGAAGCCGCCGGCAAGGGCACGAGCATCCCGGACCGGCTGCTGCGTTTTTATCTCAACCGCCATGTGGAAAAAATGTTCGCGGGCAGCGGCGAGGCGCTTGCGCCGCAGGCGCGCGCGGTCGTGCCGCCGGCGGCGGGCGCGGGCAGCGTCACGGC
>JACZJT010000018.1 GCA_014860445.1 Burkholderiales bacterium | reverse complement strand
CTCCTGGAGAACTAGGCGCAATCGATCCGTCCCCAAATCACCGGCCCAGAGATAGGTGTAGCTACGGCCGGGTGTTCTCGCAGCGAGCGGGTCGTAATACTCAATGTGAAAAAAACGGCCCGGCACATTGAATTTCAGCGTGATAAAGTCGTCGGCATCCTCGCGCTCATACTCTAAATTGAAAAGTTCGCCGCCTGATTCAGCCGAGTAGGCAACCGCGGTCGGTCCACCGGACCTGGCCGCGATGCGAAGCGTTAATGCAACCGGAAGCCGAACGTCTGACGCAATCTCGCCTTTGACAAACACCAGCGCCGCCGCCGGGCGATCGAATTCCGGCCAGATCTCAATCTGCAGGTTGGCGAGATGCGGGCCTCCCTTAGGCGCCGCGCGCGCAGTCGGTGCGGCTGCGAACGCGGGCGCAAACATGATTGCCAAGATCAAGAGCAAAATGCTCGATCCGAAGAACGCTCGCGCCCTGCGGGCTCCGATTACGTTTCCGTTGACCCCATTCGCCATTGTTCTTCTCCTACATTCGTAGATTTCTGTTCATCGCTCGAACAGGTAATTATTATACCCCGGATGGGTATTTGACAGATACCCCCAATGGGTATAATATGCGATCACTTCACAACCCAGCTTTGGACATGAGACCTATGGAATCGTCATTAGCACTTCGCCTGGACTTGCCTCTAGCGGGCATGACCTGCGCCGCCTGCGCGGCGCGCATCGAGAAAAGCCTGAACAAGCTCCCCGGGGTGATCGCGAGCGTAAATTTTGCGGCGGAATCGGCGCTGGTGACGGTGCAACCCGGTGCGATCTCGCCTGCCGGGGTAATCGAGACCATCCGCAAGACCGGCTACTCGGTGCCCGATCGCCTGGCCGAACTCACGATTTACGGCATGACCTGCGCTGCCTGCGCCGTGCGCATCGAAAAGACGCTGAACAAACTCGAGGGTGTACGCGCCGAAGTCAATTTCGCCAGCGAGACCGCGCGGGTACGTTATATGCCGGGGCTGGCCAGCGTGGAGCAACTCACTACGGCAATCCAGAAAGCCGGATACGACGCGAGCGAGCGTGTCGAGGCCAGCGCGGAAGAGGAGAAAGCGCGCCGGGCCGAGGCGTACCGGGCCGATCTGCGGCTGCTGTGGGTATCGGCCGCGCTCAGCCTGCCGCTGGTGCTGCAGATGTTCGCGACTTTCGACAGCGCGGGCCACGAGTGGCTGCCGCGCTGGTTGCAGTTGGCCCTAGCCACACCGGTGCAGTTCTGGATCGGTCGGCGCTTTTACATCGGCGGCTACAAGGCCTTGCGCGGTGGCGGCGCCAATATGGACGTGCTGATCGCACTGGGCACCACCATGGCCTACGGCCTCTCCGCCATCGTGACGCTGTTTGGTCTGCAGGAACAGCACGTCTACTTCGAGGCGAGCGCGGTGATCATTACGCTGGTGCTAATGGGCAAGCTGCTTGAAGCGCGCGCCAAACTCGGCACTTCGGCAGCGATCGAGGCCTTGATCCGCCTGCAGCCCAAGACCGCGCGCGTGGAGCGCGACGGCGTGCTCGTCGAGGTGCCGGTCGCGAGCATGCAGAAGGGCGACATCTTCGTGGTGCGTTCGGGCGAGAGCATACCCGTCGACGGTCTGGTCGCGAGCGGTGAATCCGGCGTAGACGAGAGCATGCTCACCGGCGAGAGCCTGCCGGTCGGCAAGCAGCCGGGCGACAAGGTCTACGCCGGTACCATCAACCAACAGGGCCTGCTGCGCTGCACGGCCGAAGGCGTGGGCGCTGCGACCATGCTGGCCGGCATCATCCGGCTGGTGCGCGAGGCGCAGGGCTCGAAGGCGCCGATCCAGCGTCTTGCCGACCGGGTCGCGGGCGTGTTCGTTCCGGTGGTGGTTGCGATCAGCGCGGCCACCTTCGCGCTGTGGTGGGGCATAGGCGGCGAGCTTGCGCCGGCCTTGGTGAACGCGGTCGCGGTGCTGGTGATCGCCTGCCCCTGCGCGCTCGGCCTGGCGACGCCGACCGCCATCATGGTGGGCACTGGTCGCGGTGCGCAGGTGGGCGTACTGGTCAAGAACGCCGTTGCGCTGGAGCAGGCAGAGAAAATCCGCACGCTGATCGTCGACAAGACCGGCACGCTGACCGAGGGCAAGCCGGTGGTGACCGACGTGGTTACGGCCGAAGGAATATCCGAGCGCGACCTGATCGCCGCGGCGGCGGGCCTGGAGTCGGGCTCGGCGCATCCGCTGGCGCACGCCGTGCTCGAGTACGCGAAACAGCAGGGCATCGCGGCGGCGCCGATACGCGATTTCAGTTCCGTCACCGGCAAGGGCGTGCAGGCATTGATCGACGTACCCGCGCTCGGCGGCGAACAGACGCTGCTGCTGGGCGCACCCGCGTTTCTGACGAAAGAAGGCATGGCGATCGACGCCGCCGCGATCGCACCGCTCGTCGGGCAGGGCAAGACCGTCATCGCAGTCGGCGGGGCGGGGCGCGTACTCGGCTATCTCGCGATTGCCGACAAGCTGCGCGCAAGCTCCAGGGAAGCCGTGGACAAGCTGCGCGGCATGGGAATAGACGTGGTGATGCTGACGGGCGATAACGCCGAGACGGCGAAAGCGATCGCCGAGGCCGCCGGTGTCGCCAACTACAAGGCGCAAGTGCTTCCCGGGGACAAGGCCGCAGCGGTCGCCGAATTCAAGTCCGCCGGCCAGGTGGTCGGCATGGTCGGCGACGGGGTCAACGACGCGCCGGCGCTCGCCGCGGCCGACGTGAGCTTCGCCATCGGCGCGGGCTCGGATGTCGCCATCGAGGCGGCGGACATCGCGCTGATGCGCAATGACTTGCTCTCGGTCGCAGACGCGATCAGCCTGTCGCGCGCAACGCTGAAAAAGATCCGGCAGAACCTGTTCTTCGCCTTTATTTACAACGTGCTCGGCATCCCGTTGGCCGCAGCGGGGATGCTCAATCCGGTGATCGCCGGGGCGGCAATGGCCTTGTCTTCGGTATCGGTGGTGAGCAACTCGCTGCTACTAAAGCGGTGGCGGCGCGGTTGATTGGTTGTTTTTTATAATGTTGACGACGATAGGAGGCTTTGATGCAAACGGTGACACTGGAAATTACGGGGATGACCTGCGGCGGTTGCGTGCGCAGCGTTAGCAATGTGTTGAAGGCACTGGACGGAGTGGCGAAAGCCGAGGTGTCTTTGGATAAGCGCAATGCGGTCGTGGACTATGACCCTGCGAAGGTGGAACTCGATCAACTCAAGCGCAGCGTGGTGGAGGCGGGATTTGAAGTCGCAAGCTGAGGTGGAGAAGTGTGAGTACCACTCGGAACACGCGGTGGTGCAGCCAAATAAATCGGCCCTGATCAAACGCCTGAATCGGATCGAGGGGCAGGCGCGCGGCATCGCTAAGATGGTCGAGGAGGACCGCTACTGCGTCGACGTATTGACTCAGATCGCGGCGATCCAGTCTGCGATCGATGCACTTGCCATGCAGTTGCTCGAGAGCCATACCAACGGCTGTGTCCGCTCGGCGATCAAATCTGGCGACGGGGACGCGGCGGTGGATGAACTCATGAACCTGGTAAGGCGTTTCGCCCGCTAAGCGGGTCCTGCCTGCGGCATAGGGCCGGGAATGATGGGCGGATACGATCCGGGTTTTGGTGTGGGTGGCATGAATGCGTAAAATCTGACCGCGGATCAGCGTGACAAGATCGGCAAGATTTAAGACAGGCGCATGCCTCTCCAATATTTGTGCCTGTTGGCATCCCTGAATCGAAGACTGCGCGCCGAACCTGTTGACTTAACTAGAAGGTAGCCGGCTTGGGGGTGGTCAGTGACCGAGCGGCGCTTTAAGCTTGATTTTCTGAGAAACATTGATAGCATAGGCACTTACATCGTCACGCGGCCTTGAGCGTGCGCCACATTTGTATACCGGGGTTTGCGACGCATCCCCCTGGGGACGCCATTCACTTCCCTGAGTGGCGGGAATTACACAAATTAATCATATAATTGAACGCCTGCAACATACGCAGCGTGGGAAGACGACCCATGCCCTGGAGACGCCAATTTGATACCGACACTGCTGTGGATCGACAAAGCAGATGTCTACGCGGAGGCGCTGGCGCGCGCCGGATGCGCAGACCGTCTGGACCTTCAACTGCTTCGACCCGACCAGGAACCTAGCGAAGCGCAACTGGCGTGCACGGAGATACTGCTCGCGCGCCAGCCCCCGCCGGGGCTGCTGGCAAAAATGCCCAAACTGCGCTGGATCCAGGCGATCACAGTCGGCGTTGACCACTGGGTCTCGCGCGCAGACTTGCACCCCGGCATCGCGCTGAGCTGCGCTCGCGGTACGCACCGAGTGCAAATGCCGGAGAACATCCTCGGCGCATTATTTCACCTGACCAAGCCTTATGCGCAGGCGACGCTGGACCAGCGCGACAGGCGCTGGGTGAGGCGGGTGTCCGATACGCTGGCTGGAAAAACGCTAGGCATACTCGGATTGGGCGAAATTGGACGCGAGCTTGCAAAAAAGGCGAGCGCCCTTGAGTTGCGCGTAATCGGCACGCGGCGCGCGACGGAACCTGTTGCGAACGTCGACAAAGTCTATGCGCCCGAAGCCACCGACGAAGTGCTGTCCCGGTCGGATTTCGTGCTGCTCCTGCTGCCGCTTACCCCGCAGACCGACGGGTTCATGAATGCCGCGCGTTTCAAGGGGATGCGCGCCAGCGCCTATCTGCTCAACTTCGGCCGCGGCGCGCTCATCGTGGACAAGGACCTGGTGCAGGCCGTGCAGTCGAAGATCATCGCGGGAGCGGTACTAGACGTCTATCGCACGGAGCCGCTGCCCGCCGAGCATGTGTTCTGGGGGACCGAAGGCATCACGGTGCTGCCGCATATCGGCGGACTGGATGCGCACCGGGATGAAATCGTCGCCGCCATGTTCGCCGACAATATGCGGCGCGATTTGTCGGGCGAAGCGCTTAACGCGCTGGTTGACCGGAACCGCGGATATTGAAGTTCCTGTCCCGGGCTGACGCGCAGCGCTCGTGAAGAACCCGCGGTTTGATGCGGCGCTGCGCGCGCGGGTATCCCGCAATCTCGCGCTGCATCCTGCAGCGGTCCTGCCATTGGGCCGCCTCAAACGTGCTGCCGTGTGCGCAATTCTGGCGGATGACGGGGAGGGCGGCGCAGCGCTGGTGCTGACGCTACGCGCAAAGCGCCTGAGTGCGCATTCCGGGCAGTTTGCGCTGCCGGGCGGGCGGGTCGAGGCGGACGAGTCCGCCATTGACGCCGCGCTGCGCGAAGCGCGCGAGGAGATTGGCCTGGAACTCGCGCGCGACGCCGTTCTTGGAACGCTGGACGACTACCCGACGCGTTCGGGTTATCTGATCACGCCGATCGTGGTGTGGGCGCCGGAAAATGCGCGCATGCGCGCGAATCCGGCGGAGGTCGAAGTGATTTACCGTGTGCGCCTGATCGAGTTCGAGCGCGCGGGATCGCCCGAATTCGTTTCGATTCCGGAAAGCGAGCAACCGGTGATCCGCTACCCCTTGCTGGACACATTGATACACGCGCCGACCGCGGCCGTGATGTATCAGTTTATCGAGGTCGCGGTGCACGGACGATCCACGCGCGTGGCGCACCTGGAGCAGCCGGTCTGGGCATGGAGTTGAACGCTCAGTCGACCACGAAGAGTTTTGCGCCAACTGAAGTGGAAGAACGATGGGCTTCGGCGCCGTCGGCGACCTGATAGCTCATGCCGGGTTGCAGTACATAATGCCGCCCGTCGCGAAGTTCGGTATGCAATTCTCCTTCGAGACAGAGCAATATGTGTCCCTTCGAACACCAATGGTCGGCGAGGTAGTCCGGGGTGTACTCGACCAGGCGCACGCGTATGGAGCCGAACTGGCAAGTGCGCCAGTAGGCGACTCCGCGTTCACCCTTGTGTTCGCTTGCTTCGATCTTCGACCAATCGGTCGTGCCGAACGGGATTCCTGCCATTTCCATGCTTGCGTCCTTCGCGCCTAGGCTTCGAAAAAGCGGAAGCAGGATTGGTGCGCCTTTGCGCTGTACATTGCTGCGTCCGCGAGTTTGATCAGGGTTTCATGGTCCTGTGCGTCATCCGGGTAAATGGCGATCCCGATGCTGGCGCCGATGTTGACGCTCTGCCTCTGTCGCTCCAGGTAAAACGGTTCGACAAGCGCGGTGATGATTTTGTCTGCGACGGCGGCGACGCTTTCACGATTGAGCATGTCACGCAGGATCACCGAGAATTCGTCGCCGCCGACACGTGCGACCGTATCTGATTCGCGCACCTGCTGGCGTATTCGCTGGCTGGCGCCGCGCAACAACTCGTCGCCGGCATTGTGCCCGAGCGTGTCGTTTACCGGCTTGAACTTGTCCAGATCGAGGTAGAGCAAGGCAAAGCGGCTGGAGTCGCGCTTGGCAATACTGATTGCCTGGCCAAGGCGGTCGTTGAACAGCAGTCGATTCGGAAGTCCGGTCAAGTTGTCGTGATGTGCGAGATGGCTGATGCGCTCTGCCGCCTGCTGCTGTTCCGTTATGTCGGTCGCCATCGAGTAGCATCCGGAAATTTCTCCATGTTCAGCCGGTCTTGGCACAAGCTTGACCTCGAGCCAGCGCCGTTCCCCGCTTTTGAGCTCGGCCAGGCGCCGATATGCAATCGGCTGGCCTTTGAACGCCCGATTGAAATGCTCTTCCAGAATTCCGTAAGCCGCTTCCCCCACAATTGCGCGCAATGGTTTGCCGATAATGTCGGTGACGGTAAACCCGAAAAAGTCGGCATAGCGTTTGTTGGCAAAAACGCAATGCATGCTGCTGTCGACATACAGAATCATCGCCGGCACGTTGTCGGTAAGCAGGCGCAGTTCGGCTTCACTGTCGCGTAAGGCTTTTTCCGCGCGCTTGCGTTCGGTGACCTCGGAATAGACAGACAGAAAGCCGCCGCCCGACAACGGAGTGCCGCGAATTTCCAGAACCGTTCCGTCCGGGCGCGTGCGCTCGAACACATGCGCTTCCATCTTTCTGGCGCGTTCGACGGCGGACGCGGTAATTGCGTCCGGATCGCCCGGGCCGTAGTCGCCGCGCAGAGCATTGAAACGGATAAACCGCTCCAGGGTAGGCTTGCCGCCGTCGAAAAGTTCGTCCGGGAAATCGAGCAATTCCTTGAACTTCGCATTGCACGCGATCAGGGTCAGATCCGGGCCGACCAGCGTCACCCCGCTGGGGAGGTAGTCCAAAAACATCTGGAGCATGGCCTGGGCATCATGCTGCACTTCACCCGCGCCGGTGGCGTCTTGCGCAGTTGTTCCCCCGGCGTCTGTATTGGCCTTGCCGTCCATACGGTTTCGTCTTCCCTGGGCTCAGACGTAGAATTCCTGCGCGGCTTCAGCGCCGGACGATGCCGGCACCGGACGCCTTGACCAGATCGCCCGCCAGCATTGCAGGGTCATGATCGAAGTTGTATACGCGCTCGTCGCCGTTATCGAAGCGTACGGACACCGACCAGGTCTTAACTTTGTTCATTTTTCCTTCGATCTTGTGCCCCGCATAGGCACCACCCGCGGCGCCCGCAATGGTCGCCAGATCCTTGCCCGATCCCTTGCCGACCTGGCGGCCCAGCAACGCACCTGCAAGGCCGCCGGCGATCACGCCCACCGGCCCGGCATCCCCTTCCTTTTCGCTAACGCGGACAGCGGTGACTTTGCCGCAATCGTTACAGATCGTGGATCTCCGCACCGCGGGGGGCGGCGCTGTCGGCTTTTTTCCGGCGGCGTTCAAGGCCCTTGTGTGCTCTTCCTTGGCATCGCGCAGGCATTGCATGCGCAGCGCTGCCGTTGCTTCGTCCGCGCAGAGTTTCCGATCTTCGCCGTAGCGCTGATCTGCCGCGTTTATCGCGGTCTGGTAAGCGGGCTTTACGGGCTCATCATTCGCGGCATGGGCCACCGCAACACTCAGCAGTGCCAGCAGTGTCAGAAATCGTCGTTTCATCTATCTTGTCTCCGGAGTAGGCAGTTTGTGATTTCGCGTTTCCGGCGCTCGCAGGAAAATCCCGAGATCACGTGCCTAGGCTACCCGGCGGCCGCCCGGCCGGCAACTAATCCTTGCGGTGATGCCGCCACGCTTGACGGCGGGGCGCCCTGTAGCGTGTAATTTGGCTGCCGCCGAAGAAACAGACAAATTGACAGGCAGGGATAATTTTGGCAACTAAGTATTTTCGTTCGACATTCCAGGGTTGCGCCAGATGATCGGCATCCCGGCACCCATCGAATTGGCGTCGCTGTTCCTGCTGCTCATAGGCATCGGGCTGGCTTTTTCCGACATACGATTGTCCGGCTGGGTCGTGGGCTGGATTCTTCTTTCGGGTGCGCTGCTGGTGCAATGGTTTCGCAGCGTGCTGAGTTACAGCATGGAGCGCGGCAGCGCCGGCGCGGAAATCTACCAGGTTGCCGACGAGTGGATGGGGCTGGGGTTTTCCCTGCTGATCGTGGCCTCGATGTACATGATGCGGGAAGTCCTCGCCAGCCACAGTCTCGCGCAGGAGCGGGTGCGCGTCGTCAGCGCCGCCGCGCAGGATGCCGTTGTCATGATGGATAACGCCGGCAGGATCGCGTTCTGGAACGAGGCAGGACAGCGGATTTTCGGCTACAGCCGGCAGGAAGCGCAGGGAAAAAAACTTCATGAATTGATCATACCCGCGGCAGATCGCGCGGAATTCGAAAAGAATTTTATCGACCTTAGAAGAGCCGGTCAGGGGCCTGTCGCAGGCAGGACACTGGAGCTTCCCGGATTGCGCAAGGATGGTGTGGAGATCGTTACGGAGGTTTCGGTTTCCGGCGTGTACGTGGACAAGAAATGGCACGCGATCTGTATTTTCCGGGATATCACCGAGCGCAAGCGCACGGAACAAATGAACGCGCTTGAGTATGAAGTGGCGAACGGCATCAATCGTGCGAACGGAGTTTCCGAGGCGTTGAGATCTGTGATACGCAACATCTGTGAAACGCAGAAATGGGATTGCGGCCGCTACCTGCGCGTGGACGATGCCGCGGGCGTATTGCGTCTGGTCGAGTCCTGGGGAACGCAGGATGCGGCGGCCCAGGGATTTCTCGCCGCAGCCAGGGATTTCACTTACGGCCCCGGCGTGGGCATGTCCGGGAAGGTGTGGCAGTCAGGTCAGCCCTTGTGGATCTCTGATGTCACCAAGGACGCCCGGGCGATGTCGGCGATTTTGAAGGACCAGTCCCAGGTGCGCGGCGCGTTTGCGTTTCCCGTGAAAGTCGAAGGCAAGACGATCGGCGTATTCGCCTTCAACAGTCGTGCGATCAGCGAGCCGCACGCCCAGTTTCTTTCGACGGTGCAGGCCATTTGCGGCAGGGTCGGCGGTTTCCTGAAGCGCACAAGCGGAAAAGACGCCAACGCGATGATTCAATAAGCACCTGTTAGGCTATGCGGGGCGCCGCGCCTCAATTCCTCGTTAGTTTCGCGCTGCATACCTGGCTCAGGTACTTTTACACGATGATTGAAGCAGGGACCCGCTCATGAGGTCTTTCGACAGGTATTGCCGCCTGTAGGTTTCAAAAGGCACGGTGTCGGTGGCTTCGATACCTTGCTGGGCAGCAAGCGATTCCTCGGCCATCTGCGCATAGCGCGCTTCAATTTCAGGAGACGGTTTCCGTTCCCGAAGCACGCTTCGGTGGCGGGCGGACTGTGCCAGCGCGAAAGCGACGTAGGATACGTCTTTGCTTCGATGGATTTCAGCGAGGACCTTTGCCGAATGCGTTTTCGAGGAATCGGCGCAGGCCGCATCGGCGGTGGCAAGGGCATCCCGGTAGGCGTTGCCGCTATGCGCATGATCCAGTGCCGCTGCGATCGGCTTGCACTCCACTAACAGTCTGCGGCTCCAATCAGCCAGACCCAGTTCCTCGCCGAGCCTGATCAGACGCAGGTTCGGATCACGGCCGCGCAAAGCCACGTTGTGCTGGTTGCGCGACATCGCGGCGATTTCCGCCGGCGTATCCGGGGGGCTTGTATGGAGCAGGCAGTGCAGCAGAAAGATGTCGAGGAAACGCATGGTGCTCGCAGTGATGCCGACTGGCGAGAACGGGTCGTTGTCCATGCAGCGCACTTCGATGTATTCGACGCCGCGCTCGCCCAGCGCGTACAGGGGGCGCTCCCCGGAACGAAAGCGCGGCTTCGGCCTGATGGTGCCGTAGAACTCGTTTTCGATCTGTAACAGCGATGTGCCCAGTTGGAGGTAGTCATCGCCTTTGCGCAGCCCCATGGCCTCGTAGGGCGGATAAGGCTGGGTCAGGGCCGCATTCAGAGATTCCGCGTAGCTCCTCAGGCTGTTGTAGCTCACAGCCAGCGAGGCCTGCGCGTCGCTCTGATACCCGAGCGGCCCCATGCGCAGCGAGGTTGCACCAGGCAGATACAGGGTGCCGGCGGTAAATTCCTGCAGCCCGTGCGTGCGGCCGGCGACGAAGCTGCGGCAGACTGTGGGCGAGGCGCCGAACAGGTAGAGCAGCAGCCAGGAATGGCGTCTGAAGTTGCGAATCAGGTGGAAATATGCGTCGGCCTTGTAGCGGATTTCCGGACCGCTTGCGGCATCGGCCCGCTGCAGTATCGGCCACGCCGACTCCGGCACCGAGAAATTGTAGTGCACGCCCGAGATCGTTTGCATCCGCCTGCCGTAGCGATGCGCAAGACCCTGCCGGTATACCGTCTTTGCGCGGCCCAGATTGGAACTTCCGTACTGGCCAATCGGAATATCGTCGTCCGCCGGGAGGCCGCAGGGCATGCTGGGGCTCCACAACAATTCATCGCCGACGTGCTGGTAGACGATCTGGTGGATTTCAGTGAGCTCGGCGACGCATGCGTCAACGTCCGTGTGCACGCCGGTGATGAGTTCCAGTTGGGATTCGCTGAAATCGGTGGTGATGTGCGGGTGGGTCAACGCGGAGCCGAGTCCGGCAGGATGCGGCGTTTTCGCAAGCATGCCATCCGGCCTGACACGCAGGCTTTCCTTCTCGACGCCGCGCCGGATGCCGTTCAGCACGTCCGGCCGGAGCTCGCGCAGCAATTGGGTAATGCGATTCATACCTGTTTCCGTGGTTTCAATACCCGTAGGGTAGCAGAAGCGTGTCACTGTCTACGGTCCGGTACCCATCTTTAAGTTACCATGCAGTTTCGCTATGCGGGGCGCACAGCAAGGCTGTCAGCCTGACGACTGTCGACGGCGGGAACCCCAGGCGATGCAATACCAAAAAAGCGGGGATCAAGTACATGGCGAAATACGATTATGACCTCTTCACCATAGGCGCGGGATCGGGCGGGGTGCGCGCGAGCCGGTACGCCGCAGGTCTTGGGGCGAGGGTTGCCGTCGCCGAGGAGCGCTATCTCGGCGGCACCTGCGTCAATGTGGGCTGCATACCCAAGAAACTGTTTTCCTATGCCGCTCATTACGGCGAAGATTTCGAACACGCAGCCGGCTACGGCTGGCGCGCGGCGTCTCCTTCGTTCGACTGGCCGACGCTGATCGCCAACAAGGACCGCGAAATTACGCGCTTGAACGGTGTGTATGAAAAACTGCTTTCCGGCGCAGGGGTCGAACTGATGCGCGGGCGCGCAACGCTCGTGGATGCGCATGCCGTGGAAATCGAGGGGCGGAGAATCAGCGCTCGTTACATCCTTGTCGCCACCGGCGGGTGGCCGGTGGCGCCGCCCATTCCCGGCGCGGAATTCGCCATCAGTTCGAACGAAGCCTTCCATCTGCCCGAACTGCCCAGGCGAGCCCTGGTCGTGGGAGGCGGTTACATCGCGGTTGAATTCGCTTCCATTTTCAACGGGCTCGGCGTGGATACGACGCTGGTCTATCGCGGTGAACGACTGCTGAAGGAATTCGATTCCGATCTTGGCAGTTTTCTCGCCGGGGAAATGATAAACAAAGGTATGAAGATTCGATTCCGGAGCAACATCGAGCGGATCACGCGCGACACCCACAGCGGTGCGCTGTGCGCGACGTTCGCGGACGCTAGCGAACTGACGGCGGAGTGCGTGATGTACGCGACAGGGCGCGCGCCCAATACGCGCGGCCTGGGATTGGAGAATGCCGGTGTCGATCTGACGGAAAACGGCGCAGTCGTGGTTGACGAAACATTTCAATCCAGCGCGCCCTCGATCTATGCCGTGGGGGATGTGATCGACCGCCTGCTGCTCACGCCGGTCGCGCTCGCGGAAGGCATGGTCGTGGCGGATCACCTGTTCGGATCCGGTGCCCGCAGTATGGCCTACGAAGGCATACCGACCGCTATTTTCAGCAATCCCAATATTGGCACTGTCGGCCTCTCGGAGGCAACGGCGCGCGAACGCGGCGGTGCGATTGACGTGTACCGCAGTACATTCGTCCCGCTGCGCCACCAGTTGACGGGGAGCGGGGAGAAGGTGCTGATGAAGCTTGTCGTGGACAAAGAGACCGATCGCGTGCTCGGCGTGCACATGGTGGGCGCGGATGCCGGCGAGATCATCCAGGGCTTCGCCGTCGCGCTCAAGTGCGGTGCGACCAAGCGCGAGTTCGATGCCACCATCGGTATTCACCCGACCATGGCCGAGGAGTTCGTGACCATGCGGGAAACGGCGAAATGAATACACCGGCTGCGAATTTCCGAAAGGGTGCCGCGAGAATATGGGTAAAATCGATGCAGGATGACTGACGCCCGGGCGAATCCGGGGAAAGGACTCGTTGATGAGGTTTGAACTTGGCGTTCGAAGCGCGGCTAGAACATCGCGCTCAGGGACCGGTCGCAAGTGCTTTGGTGCGATGGCTTTGCTGTGCGCTGCAGCGTATTCCGCCGGTGCGCAGGCGATCGAATCAAATGAGGAGTCGTGGCCGCAGGTTTGGCTCAATCCCGGCATCTACTCGCATCACTTCGACTCCGGCAAGGGATTGCGCAACAATAATATCGGCTTCGGTGCGGAAGTCATGCTGTCCAACAAGCACGCATTGATGGCAGGCAGCTTCATAAACAGCAACCGCACGAGAACGCACTACGCAGGTTACGAGTGGCGGCCCCTGCACTGGAAGGTACGCGGTGTCGACGTTGGCGTGGGCATCGCCCTTGGTGCGTTTGACGGCTATCCGAATTATCGGAACGGCGCCTGGTTCGTCGCCCCATTGCCCATGCTATCGATCGAAGGCAGGATGCTGGGCGCCAATATCAGCCTCATTCCGACCGTTGCCGATCGTTTCGATGGCGCTCTGGCTATTCAGGTCAAACTGCGGGTTTGGTAACCCGACGGCAATCGTCCCGATTCGCATGGGGATGATGCGCCGAAAGCCCGGGCATGCGGGAAAAACGACCGTACTTGTTCGGTTCATCGAGATTGCGGTACAGTTTCGAGCATAAGCTGGTTGTGCGAGGCGCGGGTCGGGAGGTCGCGCCCCCGTTGGGCGGGTGTGTTGGCTTGCCGACTTGCCGATCGCGGCGGTCAATCGTGATCGAGACACGGGGAAACTGCCGGTGGCTATTCTTATGAGGCCTACGTATCCACATGCAATTCGATCTTGAGACCGCACGCTCCCTGGTTGAGCGCCCGCTGAGCATGCGGGAAATAGAAGGCTTGCTGCACGGCCGCAGCGAAGCCGAAACGACGCAGCTTTTCTACCAGATGGCGGAACTGCTGAGGCGCACTTCCGCTATTACCGACATCGCCAACCGCGTCTCCGACAGTCTCTCGCTCGATGTGCTGTTTCCACGGTTGATGGGCGTGGTCACGCAGACGCTGAACGCAGATCGCAGTTCCATGTTTTTGTACGATCCGGAAACCAGCGAACTGTACTCACGGGTGATGCAGGGCAACGTGATGGGTGAAGTCCGCTTCCCGAGCAATCTTGGAATTGCCGGTTCCGTTTTCACCAAGGGGGAAGCCGAGATCATCACTGCGGATGCTTACGACAACAGACGTTTCAACCAGGAAGTCGACCGTCGTACCGGCTATCGCACCAGGAACATCCTTTGCGTCCCCATCCGCAACAAGAATCAGGAGGTGATCGGCGTCACCCAGGTGCTGAACAAGCACACCGGGGATTTCGACCTCGAAGACCAGCGCGTGCTGGAAGGCCTGTCACAACAGGCCGCAGCGGCGCTCGAAAATGCGCGCCTCTTCGAAAAAGTCGAACGCCAGCAGCAGGAGGAGGCAATGCTGCTCGAAGTCATCAGTTCGATCGTCTCCGAAATCCGCCTCGGGCCCTTGCTCGAGAAAATCCTGTCTGCGGCGACCCAGCTTCTGGATTCCGAACGCGGAGCGCTGTTCCTGCACGACCCGAAGCGAAACGAACTGTATTCACACTCCGCGGGTGGCATCCACAGCACGGAAATCCGCTTTCCGTCCAATGCCGGAATTGCCGGTGAATGCTTCACCTCCGGCAGGGTGATCAACATATTGGACGCGTATCAGGATGCGCGTTTCAATCCGGAGATCGACCGGCGCACCGGGTATCGAACCAGCAGCATCCTGTGCATGCCCATTCTGGCCAAGGGTGCGCGTCCCATCGGAGTGATGGAGATACTAAACCGCAAGGCGGGCACGTTCAACGCGGCCGACGAGCGGCGGCTGCACGCATTTTGCGCCGAAGCCGCCATAGCGATTCACAATGCGCAGCTGTTCGAGGAAATCAACGCAGAGCGAAATTACAACGAATCGATTTTGCGCAGCATGAGCAACGGCGTGCTCACGCTCGATGCGGACGGCGTTCTGCGAAAAGTCAATGATGCCGCCGTTCGCATACTGCGCCGGGACGAGGTCGAACTCGTCGGGCGCTCGCTCGCCGAACTTTTCGTCGGGCGCAATGCCTGGGTGGCGAGCAGTCTGGAAAAGGTGCGTTCCGCGGGAAAGACCGACATCACCGTGGATACGGACCTTTACGTGGAGGACGCCAACGCGGTTTCTGTCGATCTTACGACGGTTCCGCTCGTGAGCATGAGCGACGAACGAATCGGTTACATGTTGATGATGGAGGACATCACCCGCGAGAAGCGCATGCGCAATACCTTGTCGCGCTATATGAGCAAGAGCGTGATGGACCAGCTGCTCGAGAGGGGAGAAACCGTACTCGGCGGAATCAATCGCGAGGTGAGCGTGTTGTTTTCGGACATCCGCGGCTTTACCTCGATTTCGGAGCGGCTGGGCGCGCAGGAAACGGTGGCATTGCTCAACGAGTATTTCACCGACATGGTCGACATCGTTTTCGCCCACCGCGGGGTGCTCGACAAGTACATGGGCGACATGATCATGGCGGTATTCGGTTCTGTGCTGCAGGACTCGGACGACGCCGACAATGCGGTCAAGGTCGGCAGCAACATGATGGCGGGTCTGCGCGTGTTGAATGACAGGCTTGCGGCGCGGGGGCGGGATGAGATCCGGATCGGTGTCGGCATCAGCACCGGCGACGTGGTGGCGGGAAACATCGGTTCGCCCAAACGGTTAGAATATACGGTGATTGGCAATCGCGTGAACATCGCCCACCGGCTTGAGGACGCGAACAAGTATTACGGCACTTCGGTGCTAATCTGCAACAACACCTACAAGCGGATCAAAGTTCAGTCGGACGTGCGTGAAATTGATCTGATCCGGGTGCGCGGCATGGAAGAACCAGTGGCAATTTACGAAGTGATCGGGCACCACACGGAAGAATCCTTCCCTCATCGCGAAACCGTGATAGAGGCATTCAACGAGGGGCTGAGCCGTTATCGCGGGCGCGACTGGATGTCTGCGGCCCGCTGTTTCCGCGATGCGCTCGCAGCCAATCCGCAGGATGGTCCGTCGCGGATATATTTGGACCGCTGCGAAATCTTTCGCGGCGCGCCGCCGTCGCGGGATTGGGACGGCGTGTGGTCGGTACAGAGCAAATATTGATATGGAACTAAAGCAGATTTCGGTTGACGAGCTCCAACTCGGCATGTACGTGTCGAAGCTTGACCGGCCGTGGACGGAAACCCCGTTCGTATTTCAGGGATTTGTGCTGAAAAGCCAGAAGCAGATCGACGCAATGAAGAAATATTGCGGCCATGTCTTCGTCGACCCCGAGAAGGAGGATTTGTCCGAAGTCGAGGGACACGCGGGCGGCACTGCGGCCAGCATACGCGGATCCACGGTGTACAAGGAAAGCGCGAGCCTCGATATGGAACTGCCGAGGGCCCGCAGCGCCATAACGGAAACCGCGACGGTTTTGCGACAGATCAGCCGCGATGTGCGGGTCGGGCACGCGGTCGACGGCGTCAAAGTCAAGCAGGCGGCGACGGATATCACCGAAAGCGTGGTACGAAATCCGGACGCGGCTACCCTGCTGGTGCAGTTGCAGGAAAAGAGCGGGGAGGCTTTCAATCGCTCGATCCACGTGTCGGTAATGATGAGTATCTTCGGCCGTTTTCTGCAGTTGTCGCGCGAGAGCATAGAACAGCTCAGCCTGCTCGGCCTGCTTCAGGACGCAGGCAAACTAAAGCTCCCGACCGCACTGCTCGAAAAGCTGGGGAACCTCACGCCGGAGGAAACCGTCTTGTATCAGTCTCATGTCGATCACTCCGTCGAGATCCTGAACAAGACGCAAGGCCTGCCGAACGACCTTCCCGGGCTCGCATCGTTGCACCATGAGCATTTCGACGGCACCGGATACCCGCGGGGCCTGCGTGGTGTGGCAATTGCATTGCCGGGGATGATTGCCGCGATTGTGGACGCGTTCGACACATTGGTTGCGCCAGCGCCGCAGGGCAAGCACATGTCACCGTCGAATGCGCTGAACGTTATCTACAAGGGACGGGGCAAGTTGTTTCAGCCCGCCCTGGTGGAGCAGTTCATCCAATGCGTCGGGGTTTACCCGGTCGGCAGCGCGGTCGAGCTGAATAGCGGGGAAGTCGGAATCGTGATTGCGCAAAACCCGCTGCGTCGCCTCCAACCCCGTGTCATGGTGGTCAGGGATGCGAAGGGTAATGAAACCCGGCCGTATAAGATGCTCGACCTGGCAAAAGAGCCCAAGGCGACGCCCGATGAGGTTTATCGGATACGCCGCACGCTGGAATACGACGCAGTCAAGGTCGATCCGAGGGAACTCTTCCTTTGAATGCTGAAAAATCCGCGGAAGCGGGTGCGGTTTCGACCGAGCCGGTCAGCGGAGAAGAAGTTACATTTCTCGACCGCCTGCGCGGCTGCGTCGAACAACGTCGCGCGGACGGACACAGCCTGGCGTTGCTGCTCGCCGATTTCGGAGTGATCGGACGGATCGATGCGCTGTGGGGCTATCAGACCGGTGACGCCGTTCGTTCCCGGATGGTGGCCGGCATAGGCGCGGAAGTGCTGCGACCGGGCGATTTCACCGGCGACCTCGGGCGGGATGAACTGGCCTGCGTGCTTCCAGTGGTCGAGAGTGCGCAACTCGCCCAGCTCGCGGCGGAAAAATTGTTGCGCACAATGAGCGCACCCCTGTGGCTGGGCGAAGCGGAAGTCTATGCGTCTCCGTCGGTCGGGATCGCGATCTTTCCCGCACCTGCAGACGGTGTTGAGCCGCTGCTTCAACATGCCAAGAGCGCTTGCACGGCGGCCGCCGGGAAGGATGGTCATATCGCTTTTTACGACCATGCACAGGATTCGGAAAATTCACGGCTGGTGGAGGAAGGCCGCCTGCGCTCGGCGATTGCAGACGACTTGCTGGAACTGGTGTTTCAGCCCCAGTTCGACTTGCGTTACGGGCAGATAATGGGCGTTGAAGCCATGTTGCGCTGGCACGACGGCGAACGCGCGCTGGTACCGATGCGCGAAGCCATTGCCGCGGCGGACGCGGGAGGGATGGTCACCAAGCTGATCTCTTCGCTGTTGAACCGGGCGCTGCGCAACTGCTCGGAACTGCGCCAGCGCGCCGGACTCGACTTGCGCGTCGCTGTCAATCTGCCGGCGCGTACTTTGTTGAATCCCGAAATTGCCGAACTCGTCGAGCGCGCGCTGCGCACCTGGTCCTTGCGTCCCGGCAGGCTGATGCTCGAAATCGGGGATCTCGCAATACTGGAAACGCATGAGCCGGCGCGGGCACAGATCAAGCGGCTGAATGAAATCGGCGTGAAGCTTTCGATGGACGATTCGGACGCACCGCTTTCGTCGCTGTTCTGGCTTGCGACCCTGCCGTTCCAGGAGTTGAAAATCGACGTGCGCATTGCGCACGACTGGGCCGCGCATCCGCAGTCCGAAGGCGTGTTTCGGTCCCTGGTGGAATTGGTCCACAAGCTAAAATTCGATGTCGTCGCGATCGGCGTTACGGATGAGGCGGAGGCGGCCCGGATTCTTGAACTCGGCTGCGATTTTATGCAGGCGGATTTCAGGGGGCCGCCCGTCAGCCCGGAAGATTTCATTACCCGCTTCGCCAGCTAGCGCCGTCCGGCGGGTCGGGGCTGCGCGACAAGGTCGAAGGGGCGGTTCGTCGCCGGTTCCATCGTGCTTCTCTTGACCAGGATCAAATCAGGCGCATGCGCAGCGCGTAGCCTGAATGTGCTTCCCCGTGTAAGCGGGCATGTTGTCAAAGTATCGATGCGGCGGATTGTTGCGCGCTGGCGACGAAGCGATTAATTCATCCAGTCCTGCGTTCTGCACCTCATAATTACATGCTATGAAGAAAACGAAAAATGGCCATGGCCTGCCGGCGCAATCCGGCGGCTTTTTAATCGGTCTTGCGCTAGCGCTTGTCGTCATCGCCCTGATTGCGGGGACGGCCTGGTACCTCACGCGCCCGAAGCCGGTGGTCGTGACGGTTTCGCCGGTCGATGCCGGCCGCGTGGAAAATACGGTGGCGAACACGCGCGCGGGCTCGGTGATGGCATGCAGGCGGGCCAAGCTCGCGCCGCCGGCAGGCGGTCGCATCGAAAAGCTCAATGTGAAAGAAGGCGACAGGGTGCACCCGGGGCAGGTGCTGCTGAGTCTGTGGAGCGACGACGTTGCGGCGCGCGAGCGCATGTCGCGCCAGCAGTTGCAGACCGCGAAGGCGCGCCTGCGCGAGGTATGCGAACTGTCCAAGGCCTCCGCGCGCGACGCGAAGCGTGCCGATGAACTCCGGACACGCAATTTCATATCGCAGGAGGCAGTGGAGCGCGCCCGCACGGATGCGGCGGCAAAACAGGCCGGCTGCGATTCGGCCGGCGCACAGGTGGCGGAGGCCCAGGCGCGCATCCAGGCATCGCGTGCGGACGTCGATCGTACGGTGCTGCGCGCGCCGTTCGCCGGTATCGTCGCCGAAGTCAACGGCGAAGTGGGCGAGTATCTGACGCCATCGCCTCCGGGTATTCCGACGCTGCCGGCGGTCGATCTGATCGACGATTCATGCCTCTACGTGTCCGCGCCGATCGACGAGGTGGATGCGGCGCAGCTCAAGGTCGGCATGACCGGGCGCGTCACCCTGGACGCCTATCGCGGGCGGCACTTTCCCGGCACGGTGCGCCGCATCGCCCCCTACGTGCTGGCCGTGGAGAAACAGGCGCGCACCGTGGAAGTGGAGGTCGAATTCGACCGGCCCGGCGAGGCAAAACACCTGCTGATCGGTTACAGCGCGGATATTGAAATCGTTTTGAATGGCCACGATGGCGTGGTGCGGGTGCCGACCCCGGCACTGATGCCGGGCAACCGCGTGCTGGTGCTCGGCGCCGGCGGCGTGCTCGAGGAGCGCAAGATCCAGACAGGCCTGTCGAACTGGGATTTCACCGAAGCCAAAACCGGCTTGAGCAAGGGCGACCGGGTGGTCACCTCGCTCGAGCGCGAGGGCGTCAAAGCCGGTGCACGTGCGACGACCGGGAATTCGTCGACAGGCAAAAAGGACGCCGCCGCGGTCCAGGCGCAATGATCCGCCTCAACGGCATCGCACGCACGTTTCTCGTCGGGGGCGAAGAAGTTCATGCCTTGCGTGACGTGGATCTCGAAATCACGCACGGCGAATATCTATCCATCATGGGGCCGTCCGGGTCGGGCAAATCGACCTTGCTCAATATAGTCGGCCTGCTCGACAGGCCGGATGCGGGCAGTTATGAGTTGGACGGGCGCAAGGTCACCGCACTGAACGACGACGAACTGGCCCGGGTACGCCGCGAAAAGATCGGCTTTGTGTTCCAGTTCTTTCATCTGGTTCCCCGCCTGACAGCGGTGCAGAACATCGAATTGCCGATGGTGCTGGCCGGAATCGACCCGGCCGAGCGCAGGCGCAGATTGGATCGCCTGCTCGCCGAATACGGATTGGAAGCAAGAGCCGGTCATCGTCCCGATCAGCTTTCCGGCGGCCAATGCCAGCGCGTCGCGATAGCGCGGGCGATGTCGATGGGTCCGACGGTGATACTCGCGGACGAACCTACCGGCAATCTTGACCGCCACACCGGTCAGGAAGTGCTCAGCGTGCTGGAACGCGTGCATCAAAACGGCGGAACCGTGATCATCGTGACCCACGACCCGGAGATCGGCGCACGTTCGCACCGGAGATTGCGCATGCTCGACGGCGCGATCGTCGGCGACGAGAGGGGCTGAAGTGCGCGTGGCCGACGTACTCCAGTTTGCCTGGCAGGTGCTGCGCGGCTCGGTTTCGCGCACCCTGCTGATTCTGCTTGCGATGGGCATCGGCGTCGCCGCCGTGGTGGTGGTGACGGCGCTCGGAGAGGGGGCGCGCCTGTATGTCGCCAATCAGTTCGGTTCGCTCGGCAGCAACCTGATCATCGTCCTGCCCGGGCGCAGCGAAACCGCAGGCGCGATGCCCGGGGTGTTGATCGGCAAGACGCCGCGCGATATGACGCTGGAGGACGCGCTGGCGCTCAAGCGCAGTCACGCCATACGGCGGTTTGCGCCGCTGATCGTCGGCGCGGGCGACGTGCGCGCAGGCGGTCGCAGTCGTGAAACACCGGTTCTCGGCTCCACCGCGGACCTGATGGATATCCGGCACATGGAAGTCGCACAGGGCAGTTTTCTGCCGCGAGTCGATCCGCGTCACAGCCAGCCGGTTTGCGTGGTCGGCGCAAAAGTGGCGAATGAATTGTTCGGATCCCGTTCGGCCCTGGGCGAATGGGTGCGCATCGGCGACCGCCGTTTTCGCGTAATCGGAATTCTCTCGGCGCAGGGCCAGTCGCTGGGATTCAATACGGACGAAATCGTCATCGTGCCGCTGGCTGCCGCGCAGGCGCTGTTCAATACCGAGGCGCTGTTTCGCATTCTGGTCGAAGCAAAAAGCCGCGAACAGATTTCCGCAGCCCAATCCGATGTCGAAGATATCATGCGGCTGCGCCACGAGGGTGAGCGTGATGTCACCGTGATCACCCAGGATGCCGTGCTGGCGACATTCGACCGCATCCTGCGTGCGTTGACGCTGACCGTGGCAAGCATCGCCGCCATCAGTCTGGCAGTGGCGGGTATTTTGATCATGAACGTGATGCTGATCGCGGTGACGCAACGGCGGCGCGAGATCGGTTTGCTCAAGGCACTCGGCGCCACCGGGCCGCAAATTCGACTGTTGTTTTTCACGGAAGCCATGCTGCTCGCGCTTGGCGGCGCCGCGGCGGGGCTTGCAGTGGGCCAGCTGGGAAGCAACGTCGCGGTGCAGATGTACCCGACGATACCGTTCCAGGCGCCATGGTGGGCGCTGATTGCGGCACCCGCGATCGCGATGTTCACGGCCGTCTTGTTTACTCTGGCACCGGCGCGGCGTGCGGCGCAGCTCGATCCGGTTCAAGCGCTGTCGCGCAGGTAAACATCGGAATCCGGATGCGCTACGCCGATTTCATCAGTTTTACCTACATCTCCCTCGGGGCGCAGCGCCTGCGAACGGCGCTTACCGCCCTGGGCATCGCTGTCGGTATCGCTGCGGTGATTTTGCTTACATCCATAGGCGAAGGCTTGCATCGCTTCGTCATCGACGAATTTACCCAGTTTGGCACCAATATCATCGCGGTGGCCCCGGGGCGCATCCAGACGCATGGGGCGCCGCTGGGTGCGGTGAATACGGTACGGCCGCTTACCATCGACGACGCGCTGGCCTTGCGCCGCACACCCTATGCGCAAGCCGCGGTGCCGGTGATTCAGGGAAACGCGGAAGTCACCCATTTCGGCAAAAGCCGCCGTGTCACCCTGTATGGCGTAGGCGCCGATTTTGCGGCCGCATTTCGCATGCGTGTCGCGGTCGGCAATTTTTTGCCGGAAGACGATCCGCGCACGGCGCGCGCATTCGCGGTGCTGGGCTCCAAGGCCGCGACAGAACTGTTTGGCGGCGCCAATCCCCTGGGCGACCGTATCCGCATAGGCGGCGAGCGCTATCGCGTAGTCGGTGTGATGCAGTCCAAAGGCCAGGTGCTCGGCTTCGACCTGGATGACACGGTGTTCATCCCGGTCGGTCGGGCGCTGGAAATGTTCAACCGTGAAAGCCTGATGGAAATCGACATCACCTATGAGCCCACTGCACCGCTCGCGGAGGTGGAGGAGGGCATCAAACGCATACTCAGCGCGCGCCATGGCTCCGAGGACTACACCGTTACGCCGCAACAGAAAATGCTCGAGGTCTTCGGAACCGTGCTAAACGCGATTACCTTTGCCGTGGTCGCGATCGGAGGCATATCTCTGGTGGTCGGCGGCGTCGGCATACTCACCATCCTGACCATCGCAGTGGCCGAACGCACGTCGGAGATCGGCCTGCTGCGCGCGGTGGGCGCGACGCGCCGGAGTATTCTGCTGCTGTTTCTGGGCGAGGCCGCATTGCTCGCGGTACTGGGCGGCACGGCCGGTCTGCTGCTGGGCTGGGGGGCTGCGCTTGCGCTTCATCTGGTGTTGCCGGCCCTGCCGGTGCATACACCATGGAGCTATGCGCTGCTGGCGGAATTGGTGGCGCTGGCGGTGGGGCTGGCGGCAGGCGTTCTGCCGGCGCGCCGCGCGGCGCATTTGGATCCACTCGAAGCCTTGCGCAGCGAATAGCGGTTGTTTTTGCTATTGTACCGGCGCGATTGTCAATGTACGAACTGGATAGGGTCGGGAAAATGGTGAGTTCCTCACACGCGCTGCTGTCGGTCTTTGAGCAGCACGGCATCGACCGTGTCTTTCTGGTTCCAGGCGAGAGCTACCTCGGTATTCTGGATGCCTTGTACGATTTTCCCGGTATTGATCCCGTAACCTGCCGCCACGAGTCAGGTGCGGGGTTCATGGCAGTGGCCGATGCGAGGCTCTCCGGGCGACCAGGGATAGCGCTGGTAAGCAGGGGGCCCGGGGCGACCAATGCCGCCATCGCGGTGCACACTGCGCAGCAAGACGCGATTCCCATGATTCTGATTGTCGGACAGGTGCCGCGCGCAGACCTGCGGCGCGAGGCGTTCCAGGAGATCGACTACCGGCGCATGTACGGAACGATCGCGAAATGGGTGTTTGAGGCGACCGACCCGGACCAGATTGCCGAGGCCGCATACAAAGCGATCCGCTTGGCGACTTCGGGCACGCCGGGACCGGTGGTGTTGGTAATACCTGAGGATTTGCAGCAGCAGGAGGTGGCATTAGCGCGCTGGCGCGCACAGCTGGAATCCCACACGCAGCCAGATGCTTCCACACTGCGCGAATTGGTACGCCGCATCGAAGCGGCCGAGCGACCGCTGATCGTGGCGGGCGGCGCCTTCGAGGCACCGGGCGGGCGCGAGGCGCTCGTGGCGCTGGCAGAAGCCTGGCAGATCCCCGTCGCGCTGTCGTTCAGGCGCCACGATATTTTTTCCAATCTGCATCCGCTCTACGTCGGTGAACTGGGACTGGCCAATCCGCAGCGCCAAATCGACGCGTTCCGCCAAAGCGATCTCATCCTTGCGCTGGGCACCCGGTTTGGGGACATCACCAGCCAGGGCTACCGTTTTCCCGATCTGCCGTCTCCGGCACAGACCTTCGTCCATGCCTATGCCGACGCGCATATCGTCGGACTGCATTTCGCGCCGGATTTCGGCCTGGTGTGCGACCCGATCGAACTTGCACGCGTCCTCACGCGGGAACCAAAGGCGGGGTCAAGGCCGGCCCGTGCCGACTGGAACCGGCGCCTCAAGGCAATTCACGATGCGCACGCGGCCTGGCCGCAGCGCCAGGCCGCGGACGGTATTGATTTCTCACGGGTAGCAAGGGCGGTGCGCGAGCAGGCGGACGCGGACGCCATCGTGTGCGTGGACGCAGGAACCTTTGCCGCCCCGGTTTACCGCCATTTCGGCTTCGTGCCGCCGCAGCGACTCATGTCGCCCTTGTCGGGCACCATGGGTTACGGCACGCCCGCAGCGATCGCAGCGCAACTGCGTTTCCCGGAGCGACAGGTGATCTGCATGGTGGGCGATGGGGGCTTCATGATGACGGGTAACGAGATGATCGCGGCGGTCGAGCGCAAGCTGCCGATCCTCTTTATCCTGGCCAATAACGGCAGCTATGCCTCGATTCGAATCCAGCAGGAACTGCACTACCCCGGCCGGGTGCTTGGTACCAGCTTGTTCAATCCGGATTTCGAACGGATTGCGAGTGCTTTCGGCATGCGTTCACAGCGCGTGGTTAGGGAGGAAGACGTCGCTGGAGCGATCGCCAGCGGTCTCGACGCAGGCGAACCCTCGTTCATCGAAATAAAGACCAGTCTGACGGTCACCCTGCCGGAGCGCCGGCAGGGCTGAAAATCAGAAGCGCAGAATCCCGCGTAGCGCTTTCACGCCTTCCTGGACCGCGTCCGCTGGCGTCGGGCCCCCCGGCTTGTCGGCCTGTGCAGGTGGCGCGTCCGGTTGCGGTGCAGGCGTCATGGCGGGGCCGGCTTCGCGCTGCGCGCCGGACGCCCTGGCCCGGCGTTCGTCTCCTTCCTGTTCGGCAAGCATGGTCGTCGCAGTCGACTTCAGGCGCAGTTTTACCGCCCACTCCTGTTCCCATACCTGTTTGATGTCTTTCGGGCGGGGCGGGTGCACCAAATTCAGTTCGTTGCCGTAGGCGATGAAATTCAACATCGAAGCCTCGCTTTTGAACATGCCCGCGGGAACCGTGCAACCGGTCATCTGCGGCGGCATCACGATTTTTTCGCGAATCAGCCGTTCGACTTCCCGGGGCGGGATGTAATCCATCAGGGCCTGGCCCATCTCCTGTATTTCGCTGGAAGACCAGGTCACCACGTCGTTCTGGTTTTCACCCTGGCCCATCGCAGTGGCGAAGTAACCGGTCGCATTGGGAATCGACTTCCATTTGACCGCGTATGCGCCGCCCTGTGTCTTGCGCACGGGGTCGAATACGACGGCGTCCATGAAATCATAGCGCTCGCCGACCGCGAAACGGATTTCTGGCGCGTAGTTGCCGGATATGATGTGCTCGCCCTGCAGCGATCCAGCTTGCGGTATGGCGCGTGAGTCCTCCTTGTTCGGCCAGGTGCCGTAGCCGCGGCTTCGGCCGGAAGCCGGGCCGCGCGGCCGCGTAATGGAACTGCCGCGGAAGGCGCGCGCCGCGTCCTGCGTGTTGAGACTCGCAAAGTCGATGATCACCGGTTGGCCGGGGCGTACCGTTTCGCCGCAGCCCCAGTAGATCAGCATCCTGCCCTTGGGCCGCTCGTATGCGGGCTCTTCGTCGCGCTCACGCGCCGTGGCGTGCCCGATGGGGGGGGTGAGTAGCGGCAAACTGGGCCCCATCGACAGCCCCGGCGGAATGGCATGCGCCGCGTGCGGCTCGCCGCCGGCCTGCCTGGAGGATCCGAGGTCCAGTTTCATTCTTTTCCCGCCCTGCATTCCGGGCGGGAGCATGCTGGCCATTCCCGCTGGTATATCCATCCCCATCCCGCCCGCGGTCTCCACGTTCATCCAGTACGATGCGATAGGCGGTTTTATCTGTTGTGTCTGAGCGAGCAGGGGCAGGGGGAGAACCGCGGCTACGGCCGCAGCGAGAAATCGGGATTTCATGGGACACCTGTGTCGGTTAAATGTGCGGATTATGCGCCTGCTCGGCTGAAGTGAGCGAGCCGGAGCAAACCAGCCGCGCAAAGCCCGAAGCTCCCTCGGAAACACCGCGCTAGGCAGGCCCTGAGCGTACCGCTACGAACTGTCATTCTTTTCCGAAATCCGCAGTCCATTTGACCTTAATCAAATCCCTGTCCGATTCTGGGCATAACATTAGCTCACCCTTTTGCTGATTTCCTCCCATCCTTCTGGGCAGAAGGGATCTTGCGGGCACTCGACTATCTAACTTCGAGTGTCCGTTTTCTTTTGTGGCGAGCCTGACTTCAGGCCGCCGCCGCAGCCGATGGGTGCTTGATTTTCATCAACATTCCCGACCCGACTCCACGCTATGGTGAATGTGTGGCGCGGTTCTGAGAGTGTCAGGCAGAGCGCGCCGTGACCACGCTGACGCCCGGGCTGGTCGCTCGAATCGAAGTTAAGGGGCGACGCTCCGGTGACGAAACCGGGCCAGGCGCTGGTCGTGCAAATGGAAGGAATCCAGATGAGCTACAAAACCATACTTGTTCACATCGACTCCGGCAAACGCTGCGCAGTGCGCATCGACGTCGCCCTCAGGCTGGCGCGCCAGCACGATGCGCACCTGGTCGCGCTGCATGCGATTGCGCCGTTCGAGCCGCCCGGATATGTCATGGCCGAGATGGGAGCCGCGATTCTCGATTCGCAAAAGCACACTGTCGCCGCAGCGATGGCCCGCGCAGAGAATGAATTCACTGAAAAAGCATCAGCAGCCGGTTTCGACAAGATCGAATGGCGCCGCGCGATTGAAGATCCGGTCGAGGCAATGACCCTGCACGCGCGCTATGCCGATCTGGTGGTGATTGGCCAGACCGACATGACGGACGAGGCGGGCAACGGAACTGATTTTCCCGAGCGTTTGGTGATGGCAGCCGGGCGGCCGGCGCTTATTCTGCCCAGCGCAGGCCTTTTCCCCAGCATAGGCACTCGAATTCTGGTCGCCTGGGATGCGAGCCGGGAAGCGACGCGGGCGGTTACTGACGCGATACCGATGCTGCGCCTGGCGAAAAGCGTCCATGTCATGGCGGTAAGCCCGAAGAACGGCGAGCACGGCAAGGTTCCCGGTGCGGACATCGGCTTGTTCCTTGTTCGACACGGCGTACGCGTGGAGATCAAGACCGATCGCGGCGCTGAAATCGATGTGGGCAACGAACTGCTGTCGCGTGCCGCGGACCTGGACGCCGATCTCATCGTCATGGGCTGCTATGGACATTCGCGCCTGAAGGAATGGATACTCGGCGGCGCCACGCGCACCATACTCGAATCGATGACGGCGCCGATTCTGATGTCCCACTAAGGGCGGGGGCGCGTCCGGTCCATTCCGCCATTCACGGGCGCGGGCCGGAAATTGCGGGGCACGCCGCGCCTGCACAAGGTTCGGGTGTCCATTGGCGCAATAGCAACCTATCGCGACGGCGTCATCCTGTGAGAAAATTGCGGGATCGTGCGTTCAGCGGGGCCCAACCGGCTGCTTGCCTGTTTCAATGACATTCGAAATTCCGCTAATTTCCAGAGGCGTCATCATGACCACCAAAAAGTACATCTACGCGTTCGAAGAGGGCGACGGCAAGAACAAGATTCTGCTGGGCGGGAAGGGTGCAGGCCTGTGCGAGATGACGCAGATCGGCCTGAACGTGCCGCCGGGCTTCACCGTGACCACCGAAGCCTGTCTTGCCTACCTGGAGTCAAACAGGCTGCCCGACGGGCTGATGGACGGTATCAAGACCCACATGGCGGCGCTGGAGAAGAAAACCGGCAAGAGTTTCGGCGGCGCAAAGAACCCGCTGCTGATTTCGGTGCGCTCCGGTTCCGCAATCTCCATGCCGGGGATGATGGACACCATACTCAATCTCGGCCTCAATGACGTGTCGCTCCAGGGGCTGATCAAGCAGACCAACGATCAGCGCTTTGCCTACGACGCCTACCGACGCTTCATCCAGCTGTTCGGCAACATCGCGCTGGGTATCGAGGACAAGCAGTTCAAGGAAAAGATGGAAGTGCTCAAGCGCAAACACGGGGCACGCCTGGATCTGGACCTTTCCGCCGAACAGCTGAAGGAGCTGGTCGGGGAATTTCTCGATATCGTCAAGCGCCACACCGGCAAGCCTTTCCCGCAGGACCCGTTCGAGCAGCTCGAGATTTCGGTGGGGGCGGTATTCCGGTCATGGATGGGCAAGCGCGCGGTGGATTATCGCAAGCAGTTCAAGATCACCAAGGACAAAGCCAACGGCACCGCAGTCAGCGTCTGCACCATGGTGTTCGGCAACATGGGCAACGATTCCGGTACTGGTGTCGGCTTCACGCGCAATCCCGGCACCGGGGAGAACGTGATCTACGGCGAATACCTGACCAATGCCCAGGGCGAGGATGTGGTTGCGGGGATACGCACGCCCAAGCCTATCGCGGAAATGGAACAGGAGATGCCCGAAATCTACCTACAGCTGCTGGAACTGCACAACCGGCTGGAATCCCACTACCACGAAGTGCAGGATTTCGAGTTCACCATCGAAAAAGGCACGCTTTACTGCCTGCAGGCCCGCAACGGCAAGATGAACGCCCGCGGCATGGTGCGCAGTTCGGTGGAGATGTTCAAGGAGGGGCTGATTACCAAGGAGCGCGCACTGCTGCGCGTCGAACCGCCCATGCTCGAACAGCTGCTGGTGCCGCAGCTGGCGCCGAATTTCCATGGTAGATCGCTGGCGCAAGGGCTGCCGGCTTCTCCGGGAGCGGCCTCGGGAAAGATCGTGTTCGACGCGAATACCGCCGAAGCGCGCGGTAATGCGGGAGAAAAAGTCATTCTGGTGCGCGAGGAAACCAAGCCGGAGGATATTCATGGGTTTTTCCGTGCACAGGGCATTCTCACCAGCCGCGGCGGCAAGACTTCGCACGCGGCGGTGGTCGCGCGCGGCATGGGCAAACCCTGCGTTTCCGGCTGCGAGCAGATCGTGATCGACGACAAGGCGCGCAGCGCCGTCATCGGAGAAACCACGCTGCACGAGGGTGATGTGATCACCATAGACGGGGGCACCGGCCATGTCTACGCCGGCGAGGTGCCGACGGTGGAGGCGGAATTTTCCGAGGAAATGGCAACGCTGCTCGCCTGGGCGGACGAGACCGCGACCCTCAAGGTGATGGCCAATGCGGACACGCCGGAAGACGCGGTCCGCGCGCGCGAATTCGGCGCAAAAGGAATCGGTTTGGTGCGCACCGAGCGCATGTTCAACAGCACCGACCGGCTGCCGATCATGCAGGAAATGATCCTGGCCGAGACGGTGGAACAGCGCCAGGCGGCGCTGGACCGTCTGCTGCCGATACAGCGTTCGGATTTCAAGGGCATCTTCAAGGCGATGAAGGGCCTGCCGGTGACCATCCGCCTGCTTGATCCGCCCATGCACGAATTCCTTCCGACCGCGGCACAACTCGAGCTTGAAATCGCGAATCTGCATCATTTGAGCGACACGATAAAGGGCCTGGAGGAGTTGCCCGATACGATGAAACTGCTCAATCCCAAGCTCTACCAGCAGTATGCCGACGGTTTGACCAAACTGATGGGCGGCCTGCATGTCTTCAAGGAATCGCATCTGGAAGAAGACGTGATCCACAAGAAGGAGGCGATCCTCAAGAAAGTCCGTGCGCTGGCCGAAGTCAATCCAATGCTGGGGCACCGCGGTGTGCGCCTGGGTATCACCTACCCGGAAATCTATACGATGCAGATTCAGGCGATCCTGGAAGCCGCCGCGCTATGCGCGCGCGAAGGAACCGTGATTTATCCGGAGATCATGGTGCCGCAGGTGGCAACCGTGGAGGAACTCCTGCGCATACACACCAAGGTGCAGCGTATCCACAAGGTGGTCGAACTCACGCACGGCATCAGCGTCAAATTCAAATTCGGGTCCATGCTGGAGGTGGTGCGCGGCTGTCTGCGCGCCGGGCGCATGGCCCAGGATGCCGAGTTCTTTTCATTCGGCACCAACGACCTGACCCAGGCCACGTTCTCGTTCAGCCGCGAGGACGCGGAGAACAAGTTTCTGCCTGCCTACAACGAAACCGGCATCCTTGAGGACAATCCCTTCGAGGTGCTGGACGTCAAGGGCGTGGGGCAGTTGATGAAAATGGCGGTCGAGAGCGGGCGCCAGACACGACCGGACTTGAAAGTGGGCATTTGCGGCGAACATGGCGGCGATCCGGCGTCGATCCATTTCTGTCACAGTATCGCTATCGACTACGTGTCCTGCTCGGGGCCGCGCGTGCCGATAGCGCGCCTGGCGGCGGCGCAGGCAAAGCTGCTCGAGGGGAGCTATGTAGGCCTGAAATAGGCGCCGGGGCCCATTCGGCGCATGGCCTGGTTCGTCTACCTGATCGAGTGCAGGGGCGGAAGCATTTATACCGGAATCGCAGTGGACGTGGCGGCGCGCTACGCCGTGCATTTGAGCGGGAAGGGCGCGCGCTATACGCGTTCCCATCCACCGCTGCGTTTGCTTGCGGCGATCGAATATGCCGATCGGTCGGCGGCCTCCAGAGCGGAATACCAAATCAAACAAATGCCTCCGAGCGAAAAGCGCAAGCTCGCCTGCCGATACGGCGACGGATAAGGCAGACGCGACAGTGCTGCAAATTTCCATAGGCGTCGCCATCCCGGCGCGCGAGATCGAGATCAGTGCAATTCGCGCCCAGGGGGCAGGGGGGCAGAACGTCAACAAGGTGTCCAGCGCAATTCACCTGCGCTTTGACATCAATGCTTCGTCGCTTCCGGATGTGTACAAGGAACGCCTGCTGGGACTGCGCGATCAGCGCATAACCAAGGACGGCGTGGTCGTGATCAAGTCGCAGCAGTACCGCAGTCAGGACAAGAACCGGGAAGAGGCCTTGCAACGGCTGCAGGAACTCGTCCGAAGCGTCGCCGTGTCCCGGAAAAAGCGCAAACCGACCAAGCCGACCCGGAGTTCGCAAAGAAAACGCCTGGACCACAAAACCCGACGCGGCGCGGTCAAGCTGATGCGCGGAAAGGTCATCGATTGAGTTAAGGTGGACCAGCGGAGCAGCTGATGGGCCGGAGTCCTTTACAGCGGGCATTGAAATTGGTGCACGGTTCGAATCGAAAAGATCTGCGTCAGCTTGACGCAGATCAAAAGCGCTGGCCAAGCAACGGGCTAAATGCTCAAATACGGTCGTCCGTTGCCTGATGCCGAGGCATCAATCGAAGAGCGGTCGCGTGAGGTGATTTCATGACTATGGAAGAACGCATACAGATTCGCGGCGACGACGTATTCGCGCTTACGGAGAAGGGCGACGAAGAACTCAAGAGCGGGTCTACCGAACTCTCCAACGCCGAGCTGGAACTGCTGGTTCTGCTCGACGGGAAGTCGAGTATTCAGGAAATCGAGCAACGCACCAAGGCGCTGAGTTCCGAGGAAATCCGGCGGACCGCGCAGTTGCTGGCGCAGGGCGAATACATCAAGCCCGCAACCCCGGAACAGGAACTGAATATCGACTTCAGCTATTTCTTTGCCGACCAGGCGCCGGCCGAGCCCACAGCGGAAGCCGCCGGGCAGGCGCACGAGGAAGCGGAAAACGGCACCACAGCGCTGAAGCTCAACGGCTATTACGTGAGCATCGCTCGCAAAGCGGCAACAAAGATTGAACCGGCAAACGGAACCAGCTATCACGTGCTGGTTGTCGAAGACGATCCCGAATTGCAGCGTGCCCTCAAGTTCTTGTTGACCATGGAAAAATTTGTGCCGCGGATGGCTGCCAACCGTGAGCAGATACTGGAAGCGCTGCGCGCACCGCCGTTGCCGGACATGGCCCTGCTCGACGTCGGCCTGCCGGACACCAATGGTTTCGACGTTCTGGCGCGCATGCGCTCGCATCCGCAACTGAAATCCATACCGGTGATCATGCTGACCGGAAAGGCGCAGCGCGAGGACGTCATGCGCGGACTCGCCGGCGGGGCCGACGGCTACATCACCAAACCCTTCGATCGCGATGTGCTGCTTACCGGCATCCGGTCGGTGCTCGGGATGCGCTAGATGCGCTGCCTGCGTGCGCTGCGTTCTACCAGGGCCAGTCCATGATCCCGCGGGACTCGATACCGGCTGCATGTATCGCATTGGCAATTGCGGTCTTTACGGGACTGTCGTCGGCATACGCAGCCGGCGACGTGGAGCGCGGCAAACTCCTTTACGAAACGCGCTGCGGAGCATGCCACAACAGCAGCGTGCACGGCCGCAGTGCGCGCAAGGCCGCATCTTTTGCAAGTTTGCGCGCGCAGGTACAGCGCTGGAGCAGGGAGTCCGGCGGCGTCTGGAATGCGGGAGATATCGACGATATCACGCTCTATCTGAACCAGCGTTTTTATCATTTTCCCTGCCCGCAGGGTCTGTGCAAAGGCAATAAGGCACCGCTCACCGGCTGAAGGTCGCGAGGTTCGCAATCTGCGGTGCCCGTCCCGGCGGTGGACGGCAGCGCAAAGAAAAGCGAAAATTCGCCCGCTTCAATTCAACATCGAGGTACACATGGATCAGGTTACTGGCGGCGAAGCCTTCGTGCGCATGCTGCAGCTGCATGGCGTGAAGCATATTTTCGGTCTGTGCGGCGATACTTCGCTGCCGTTCTACGATGCGATGTGCCGGCTCGATCACGGAATGCAGCACATCCTCACCCGGGATGAGCGTTCCGCCGCCTACATGGCTGACGGTTATGCGCGCGTGTCCGGCCGCGTCGGCGTATGCGAAGGGCCCAGCGGTGGCGGCGCGACTTACATCCTTCCCGGCATCGTCGAGGCCAACGAGTCGTCGATCCCGGTGCTGTGCTTTACCTCCGATATTTCGGTGTCGGCGCGCGGCCGGTACGCGCTCACGGAACTCGATCAGAAGGCCCTGTTCAAGCCGCTGACCAAGTGGAACACAGTGCTTGATTCCGGTGCAGACATACCGCGCGTGCTGCGTACCGCGTTCAAACAGATGACTACCGGCAGGCCGGGCGCGGTGCATATCGGTCTTCCCTATGACGTACAAAAGCAGTTGGTCGACGCGGCCGATATCTGGGGCGACGCGAGCCTGAATCAGTTTCCGTCGCGCCGCTCCGGCGCCGATCCGGCGGCGGTCAAGGAAGCGGCCAGGTTGCTTGCACAGGCGGAGCGGCCCTTGTTTATCGTCGGCGGCGGGGTGGTGATATCGGGGGCGGAACAGGAATTGATCGCCTGCGCCGAGCGCCTGGGTGCGCCGGTCGCTACGACCATCAGCGGGCAGGGCAGCATAGGCGATACGCATCCGCTCGCGCTGGGCGTGGTTGGCTCCAACGGCGGCACTTTGCCCACGCGCAGCGTGGTGCAGGCGGCGGATCTGGTCGTGTTCGTGAGTTGCCGCGCGGGATCGGTGACGACAGAGCGCTGGCGCTATCCGGCGCCGGGCAAGGTTACGGTGATGCAGCTGGACATCGATGCCGCCGCAATCGGCACAAACTATCCGGTTGCGGTGGGCATGGTGGGCGACGCGAAGCTGACGCTCGCGATTCTGAACAACGAACTGGAAGCCGCCGGTGCGCATGCGCGCACTTGGGGGCGCGATGCGGTAGCGGCGGCAAAGCAGGAAAAGTTCGCCGCGTTCCGCAAACTCGCCGAATCGGGCGAATCCCCGATCCGGCCGGAGCGCGTGGTGGCCGAACTCAATCGCGTGCTCCCTGGGGATGCAGTCGTCGTCGCCGACCCGGGCACGCCTTGCCCGTATTTTTCCGCGTACTACGAAAACGCGCGCACCGGACGACAATTCATCAGCAACCGCGCGCATGGCGCGCTGGGCTATTCCATGGCTGCCGCGGTCGGCGCCCATTTCGGCCGGCCGGGCGCGAAAATCGTTTCAGTCATGGGAGATGGCAGTTTCGGATTCACCGTGGGAGAGCTTGAGACCATCTGCCGCTTGAGGGTTCCGCTCGCGATGATCGTCATCTCCAACGCGTCCTACGGCTGGATCAAGGCCGGGCAGAAAACAGGCTTCGGCGAGCGATATTTTTCCGTGGATTTTTCGCGCACCGACCACGCAGCGGTGGCGAGTGCGTTCGGCGTCAAGAGTTACCGTGTGGAAGACCCCGCAAAACTGGCGGCGACCTTGAGGCTGGCGATCGAGTCGAACGAGCCCGTTCTCGTGGATGTTCTGTGCCAGCCTCTGGAGCAGGCAAGTGCGCCTGTGAGTGAATGGATTGCCTGATTCGTACCGACAATACCCCGGTCGAGATGAAAGGCAACACGCGGAAACAAATACGCGGAAATACTTGCGGTGCGCCGGCGCTGACGCGATAATTGCACGCGCAGCGCCTCACTCCGAAACCCGCCTCACTCTGAAACCGCCACGGCCTCACCATGACCCATACTCCAGCTTCAAGCGCACTTTCGCGCTTTCGCGTTCTTGATTTGTCGCGCGTTCGCGCCGGCCCGACCTGCGTCAAACAATTGGCGGATTTCGGCGCCGATGTCATCAAAATCGAATCGCCGCCGGGTCTGGACGCGAATGAAAGCATGGGCGGGCCGCGCAACGGGCCGGATTTTCAAAATCTGCACCGCAACAAGCGCTCGATGACGCTCAACCTCAAACTACCGGAGGGGCGCGACGTGTTCGCGAGGCTGGTGCGCACGGCCGACGTCGTAGTCGAGAATTACCGTCCCGATGTCAAGTATCGTCTCGGCGTCGACTACGAATCCCTCAAGGCGATCAACCCGCGCATAGTCCTGGCCAGCATCTCCGGATTCGGGCAGGACGGCCCCTATGTCGCAAGACCGGGGTTCGATCAGATCGCGCAGGGCATGAGCGGCCTGATGTCGGTCACCGGCCGCCCGGGCGAGGGGCCGATGCGCACGGGCGCGGCGATCGCGGACGTGAGCGCCGGCCTGTACGCCGCGCTCGGCATTCTGACAGCCTTGCTCGAGCGCGAAGTGTCCGGACAGGGGCAGTGGGTGCAGTCATCGCTCTTGATGTCCGGAATTGCATTGCTGGATTTTCAGGCGGCACGCTATCTGATGGACGGCGAGGTACCGCCGCAGGTCGGCAATGACCATCCGACCAGCATACCGACTTCGGCTTACACCACCGCGGACGGCTACATCAATGTCGCCGCGTCGGGCGAAGGCATGTGGATACGCCTGTGCAAGGCCATCGGACGGCCGGAGATCCTCGAGCGCGCCGAATTCAAAGGCGGTGACAATCGCGCGAAGAACCGCAAGGCACTGAACGAGGAGTTGAACGAAGCCTTGAGCGCAAGGAAGAGTGAGGAGTGGATATCCGAACTGAACGCGGCCGGCGTGCCTTGCGGGCCGATCTACACCATGGATCAGGTGTTTGCGGACCCGCAGGTGCAGCATCTGCGGGCGGCGGCGAAGGTCAAGCACCCGAAGTTGGGCGACATTCGCGTGGTGAATCAGGCAGTGGGACTGTCGCGCACGCCGGCCACGATGGTCAGCGCGACGCCCGAGATCGGCGAGCATACCGACGAGGTATTGGGCGAGGCGGGCTACAGCGCGGCGGAAATCGCCGCACTGCGAAACTGCAAAGCCATCTGAGGCAGTTGGATCCGGCAACAGTCCGTTTTGCTGCGGACCGGTTTGGTGAGGACGAGGGGAGACTTCCCCTCGTTTTTCGTTACAGACTCCTAGAGGAGCGTCATGGGTGAATTGATCGCGCGCAAGGAAAACGCTGTCGGTTGGGTGATTTTCTCCAATCCGACGAAATTCAATGCAGTCTCGCAAGATATGTGGATGGCGCTGCCCAAGGCGATCGCCGGGTTCGACGCGGATCCCGAGGTGCGCCTGATCGTGATCACCGGCGCTGGCGAGAAGGCTTTTATATCCGGCGCCGACATATCGCAATTCGAAAAAGCGCGCGGCAGCGCTGACGCGCAGGCGATATACAACCAGGCGGTGGTGGATGCCTATGAGGCACCGGTACGGTGCAGCAAACCGGTGGTGGCCAAGATTCGCGGCATTTGCATGGGCGGCGGGCTCGGGCTGGCCGCCGCCTGCGATGTGCGGTTTGCCTCCGCGGATTCAGTTTTCCGCATGCCCGCAGGCCGCCTGGGACTGGGCTACAACTACACGGGCATCAATCGTTTTACGCAGATCATCGGGGCGGCGGGCACCGCCGATATATTCTTCTCCGCGCGAAAATTCGACGCGGCCGATGCGCTCAGAATGGGCTTCCTCAATCGCGTGCTGCCGGCGGGCGATCTCGATCGCGAGGTTGCGGCGTACTGTGCGTTGGTCGCGGAAAATGCGCCGCTTACCCTTGCCGCGGCAAAATTTGCAATTCGTCAGACGGGACTGGATCCGGCTGCACGTGATCTGGCGCACACCGCGCGCATGATCGAAATCTGCTTCGACAGCGAAGACTATCGCGAGGGCAGACGCGCATTCATGGAAAAGCGCAAACCCAAATTTCAGGGCAAATAGTCAGCGACACACCAGCACCGGGATCGTGCTGTGGGTCAGCACTTTCTGCGTCTCGCTGCCCAGCACCAACGCAGACAGGCCGCGCCGGCCGTGCGAGGCCATCACGATCAAATCGCATTTCCTTCTTTTTGCGGCGTCGATGATCGCTTCATAGGGCCGGTCGCTGATTGTGTGCAGTACCTTGCAGGGCACTTTTTCCACTTCGGCCTCGACCTCGACCAGGGACAGGTATCTGAGCGCCTGTTTTCGCGCGAGTTCGACCTGCTTCTTGGACGATGGCGGACGCAGGACGTATCCGTCGCCATAGTAAGTCGCGCTGAAATCCGGGGCGGCATGAAAGCCCGTAATTTTCGCACCCAGCGCCTTGGCAAGTTGGACCGCCTGCCTGGCCGCTTTGATCGAAAGCCTGGAGCCGTCCGTCGGGACAAGAATATGTTTGTACATACCGCCTCCTTTCGCATCGGTCGAGGATTACCCGCGCTATACGTGGCCGAATTCCCGGTTTCCGGGCGATCCGCTTCCTCTACCAGCTTAGGTCGCCGGCAGTGCGCAATCTTGATAAAAATCAACGCGGGCGGCGATGCACGCCCAATCGGGAAACGCTAGTCGTCGGTGTTGACACTGCGTATGGTGACGCCGCCGGACTTTTCGTCGTGATCGAGTTTGATCAGCTTTCTCGCTTCGGCCTCGTCGAGCAGTCTGCCGAATGAACGAAAGCCGTAAAAGGTCTCGTTGAAGCCGGGGTTGCGCCGCTTGAGCGCCTGTTTCACCATCGACCCCCAGATCTTCTCCTCCTCGCCGCGCTCTGCGATGAGCGCCTCCACGGTTTCCATTACGATGTCCAGCGCTTCCTGCTTTTTGTCGCTTTCCTCCTGCGGCGCGGACTTGGACTGCGCTCCGGCGCCCGCCTTGGCCGCGGGCTTCCTGCGTGACTGCTTTTTGGCTTTTTCGCGAGCCAGATCGTCGTAATAAATGAATTCGTCGCAATTGGCGATCAACAGATCGGAGGTGGAGTTCTTGACGCCCACCCCGATGACGGTCTTGTTGTTCTCGCGCAGTTTGGACACGAGCGGCGAGAAATCGGAGTCGCCGCTGATGATGACAAAGGTATCAACGTGCGACTTCGTATAGCACAGGTCCAGTGCATCAACGACCATGCGGATATCCGCCGAGTTCTTCCCCGACTGGCGCACATGTGGAATTTCGATCAGTTCGAACGCCGCCTCGTGCATCGGCGCCTTGAACTCGCGGTAACGCTCCCAGTCGCAGTAGGCCTTCTTGACTACGATACTGCCCTTGAGCAGGAGCCGCTCCAGTACCTTGTTGATGTCGAATTTGTCGTACTTTGATTCGCGTACGCCGAGTGCGACGTTTTCAAAGTCGCAGAACAGGGCCATGTTGATATCGGCTGCTGCGCTCATGGTGATCTCCAGTGGAATGAATGGTTTTTGAGGCGGAATTGCCGCCATGCTAGCGCGGATTCGATCCAGGCGGGCGACTCCGCGCGGTAGCGACTCTGCTAAAATGACAACCAACGGCGATTTGGACGATGCGCTCGACGCCGTGGGCGTGGTCCGCGACGGCGCGTGTCGCCGCGAATGCCGCCGAGGTGCTTGCCGATATTCGACTGGCCCGTCCTGCTGCACACTCAATGCATGAAGGATCATGAATAAGCCGGACTCGCGTCCAACGGTAGTTTTCGATCTGGGCGGCGTGCTGGTCAGCGTCGATTTCACGCGCGCCTGCAGGCGTCTGGAGGCTGCCGGCAGCGCGCCTGCAGCAATCATTCAAGAAGCCATCGCCAGCGGCGAGGACAAACTCGGCTTTGACACCGGTCGTCTCGACCCTCGTGAGTTCGCCGAGCGCTTTTGCGCTTCGATCGGCGTGCAGCTCGCATACACGGAGTTTGCGGATATCTGGTGCGACATATTTGCCGAACAGCACGAGGTGACCGGCCTGCTGGATGAAATCGCGTGCAAAGCCGACCTCATGCTGCTGTCCAATACCGATCCCCTGCATTTCGGGCATGTGCGCAGCCACTACGGGTTTCTGGGAAAGTTCGGGCGACTGGTGCTTTCCTACGAACTCGGCCACGCCAAGCCGGAGCGGGAGATTTTCGACCATGCGCTGAACCTGAACACCGCCGGCGCGCGAATGATTTACTTCGATGATATTCCCGAGTATGCCGCGGCGGCGCGCGCCTGCGGCCTGCCGGCGGAGCAGTTCGTGGATGCGGCGAAGTTGCGGCGCGATTTGCAGGCCTTCGGCGCACTGTGAAACGGGCGTGCATGCGTCTGCTGGCGGCGTTTATCGCCCTGGGTTTCAGCGGCGCAGCCGCTGCCGAAGGCTATCTGGGCAGACTGCTCGACGACTTCAACGAAGTAAAAGCCCTGAGCCAGCGCAAACAGCGCTTCGAATACGAGAACGACGTCTTCTTCAAGACCGATCGAAACTATACCGATGGCGTGCGCTACGGTTACAAGTATCTGGGGCTCAGGCAATACCGAAAACCGCCGGATGCGGACGAGGGGTTTCTGCCCGGCTTCAATCTCGATCCGGTGAGTACGGCCGAGTGCGCGAACGGGAAGCTGTGCTATCACAAAAGCTACACTTTCTACTTCGGGCACAGCATGTATACGCCCAGCGACATCACGCTGGCGCCGGATCAGATTCCGTCTGGCGACCGGCCGTACGCGGCCTGGCTGTACTTCGGCTTTTACCGAGAGCTCTTCGCGAGCGACGGCCGCTACTGGCGCTACGGCCTGGACCTGGGTTGCATCGGTCCGTGCGCGCAGGGCGAGCATTTGCAGACCTTCATCCACCGCAACATTACGCATTCCCCCATTCCGCAGGGTTGGGCCGCGCAGATACATAATGAACCGGGGGTGGTGTTCCGCTACGAATACGTGCCCGGTTCATGGCAACCCCTGCCTTATCTCGACTTGACACCGCATTTTCAGTTCGGCCTGGGCAATCTCCAGGCCTATGCCGGCACCGGCGTCACGATGCGCCTGGGCAGGTTCCGCAGCAATTACATCACCCAATGGCATAGCAATCACCCGTTGGAGGCACTCGCAGCGGCCGACGGCGTCAAATCCGACGCCGGCTGGCAACTGTGGAAGCGCAAGGAGGATTTCGATCTGTACTGGTTCGCGCGTCTGCACGGTGACGCGGTAGCGTACAACGCGCTGCAGCAGGGCGGCATGTTCAACCGGTCCAGCCCCTACATCGGGCAGCCACGGCCGTTCATCGTCGAGGGGGAAAGCGGGGCGGCCCTGCATTACGGAGGTTTCTCCGTGAGCTTCAGTCTGGTGCGGCGCAATTACACCGATGTTTTGCGTTTATGGAATCCGCGCAGCGACAAATTCGGCCGCCTGGTGCTCGAGTGGGCGTACTGAAGATGCGCTTCCGCGTTGCAGAGGTCTGCTGCTAGCGGTTTTCCTTTGAAGGGATTTCTTCCGGGTTTGATGCCGCAGCCTCCCGCGCCAGCCGCTTGCTGACGCGGCGAATTTCCGGACCCTCCGGAGAGGCATCGACCGCGAAGCCGAGCGCGCGCATGAAATGCAGCATCGGCGCATTGGTGGAAAGGACATCACCCACCATGGTCTCAATTCCTGCGGCAGCGGCGTTGTCGATCAAATTCAGCATCAGCGCGCGGCCGATGCCGCGGTGCTGCCAGGCGTCCGCCACTGCAAGAGCGAATTCACAGGTCCTGTCATCGTTGCGCAGCACGTAGCGGGCGACGCCGATCTGCACTTCCCGGTCGTCGAGCATCAACGTGGCAATCAGCGCCATGTCGCGCGTAAAATCGACGCGCGTGATCGCCTTCAGACGCTCGGGCGAGGTGTAAGCCCCCGCGCTGAACAAGCGGTTGTAACGCGTCTGGGGGGACCAGGCCTGCACGAACTCGGTTTCGATGTCGAGATCGTCGGGTTGCATCGGCCTGATGCTGATCGCCTGGCCATAGATCGGCGAATACGAAGACCGCAGCTTCGCCATGAAATCGGATGTCGGTTTCGTGTTCATGCAATCCAGTCAGTGTTTTTCCGCGAAGGATGCGGATGCATCCCTTCCGATTGCAGGGGGCGCTGCGCAGGCGGAGCGGTCGAGCAAATTCTCGAAAGCGAGCAGGGCGCGCCGGCGTGCGTCGGGATCGTCGAAAAGGCGGGCGTCGAGTTGCGCTCCTGCGTAGATGGCGCATATCTCGAACGCAAGCTGCTCGGGATCGGCATCCGTGGACAATTGGCCGGCGTCGACCGCCATGCGTACCGAGCGAACCAGGGTCTTGCGCAGCTCGCGCAGGCTTTGGGAGACCAGTTCCCTGACCGGTCCGGGGCAATCATCGAATTCGTACGCCGCCGCGGTCATGATGCAGCCCCCGGGAAGCTTGGCGCTGCCCGTCCATTCGAGCCAGTTCTCCACGATGGCGCGCAGCCGCGGCAGGCCCGGCTGCCGCTGCAGGGCGGGCAGAAATACCAGATCGGAATAGAGCTGCCGCACGCCCTGAATGACGGCGAGCTGCAGGCCTTCTTTGGAACCGAAGTGGGCGAACAGGCCGCTCTTGGACAGACCGCTGCGCTCGGCAAGGGTGCCAATGGTCAAGCCGGACAAGCCGATCTGGCTAGCCAGGGCGAGTGCATCGTCCAAAATTGCCGTGCGGGTTTTTTGTCCTTTTCGCATAAACGAATAATAGCACGAACGTTCGATTATGCAAGAAAAATGGGAGGCCTAGATTTGTTTAACCCTCTGGAACCCGTCGGTTACGGATATCAAGCCAAATGGAACGCTATTAAAATATAAATATGTAGATAAAACAGACTATTACTGAACATACCTCATGCGCTATATCAGCATCATCAACAAGGCCACGCGGCGGTTCGTGGGACTCACATATTCGGGTAATTCGGTCCGCCGCCGCCTTCAGGCACAACCCAGTTGATATTCTGCGTCGGGTCTTTGATATCGCAGGTCTTGCAGTGCACACAGTTTGCCGCGTTGATCTGCAGCTTGTCGCTGCCGTCGTCGGCCTTGATGAACTCGTATACGCCTGCAGGGCAATAACGCTGCTCCGGTCCGGCGTAGAGCGCGAGGTTGACTTTGACCGGAACCGCGCCGTCCTTGAGCGTGAGGTGGCAGAGCTGGTTTTCCTCGTGATTGACGTTGGAAATGAACAAGGAACCGAGCTTGTCGAACGTGAGCTTGCCGTCCGGTTTGGGATAGTTTATGGGCTGGCAGTCGGCAGCGCGTTTCAACTGGCTGTGATCGTCGTGATTGTGCAGCGTCCACGGCGCTTTGCCCTGGAACACGAAGGTGTCGACCGCCGAGTACGCGAGCCCGCCCCACAAGCCCCAGCGAAACGACGGGCGGATATTGCGCACGCGGTACAGTTCATCCCAGATCCAGGTGCCGCGGATTTTTTCCGGATAGCTGACGACCTCCCGTGTTCCGTCCTGCGCCAGCGCGTCGTACACGGCTTCGGCCGCGGCCATGCCCGATTTCATCGCCGTGTGTATGCCCTTGATCTTGGCGTTGTTCAGGAAGCCCGCGGTATCGCCGACCAGCACACCGCCGGGGAAAGTGAGCTTCGGCAGCGACTGGAAGCCGCCTTCGCTGATTGCGCGCGCGCCGTAGGCGATGCGCCGTCCGTCCTCGAAAAAACCGCGGATCGCCGGGTGGGTCTTGAAGCGCTGGAACTCGTCATAGGGGCTCATCCAGGGATTCTGGTAATCCAGGCCGACGACAAAACCCACCGCGACCTGATTGTTTTCCAGGTGATAAAGAAACGACCCCCCGTAGGTCTTGCTGTCCACCGGCCAGCCGGTGGTATGGACGATCAAGCCCGCCTGGTGGCGCTCGGGCTTCACTTCCCACAGTTCCTTGATGCCGATGCCGTAGGCCTGCGGGTCGACGCCCTCGCGCAGATTGAATTTCTGCATCAGCGTCTTGGTCAGGGACCCGCGGCAGCCCTCGGCGAATATCGTCTGTTTTGCGTGCAGTTCCATGCCGACCTGATAGTTCTCGGTATGCTGGCCGTCCTTGCCTATGCCCAGATCCCCTGTAGCCACGCCTTTGACCGAGCCGTCCTCGTGGTAGAGCACTTCGGCGGCCGCGAAACCCGGGTAGATTTCGACGCCGAGGCCCTCTGCCTGCTGCCCCAGCCAGCGGCACAGGTTGCCCAGGCTGATGATGTAATTGCCGTGGTTGTTCATGGTCGGCGGCGTAGGCAGCTTGATCGCGCGCTTCTCGGTGAGGAACAGGAAGCGGTCTTCCCCGGCGGGGGTATTCAGCGGCGCGCCCAGCGCTTTCCAGTCAGGCAGGAGCTCGTCGAGCGCGCGCGGCTCGAGCACCGCGCCGGAAAGAATGTGTGCGCCGATCTCCGAGCCCTTTTCGATCAGGCAGACATTGATCTCGCGGCCTTTTTCGGTAGCGAGCTGCTTCAACCGTATGGCGCAGGCCAGTCCAGATGGTCCGCCGCCCACGATCACCACATCGTATTCCATCGCTTCGCGTTGCATGTGTACCCCCGTTTGATTTGATCGCGGATACGCGTGTTCAGCGGCGCGGCGCGGCCGCATCCGCTGCAACAGGCGCATTGGACGGTGCCTATTCGAGCTCAGCGGAATTATAATGCGACTCCCCGTTCCGCGACACCGATACGATGACCGCGATCAAGCGCAAGCTCGTGCATACCGAACTCATGCCCATCCGCTGGGGTGACATGGATGCGATGGGTCACGTCAATAACACGATCTATTTCCGCTACATGGAACAGGCGCGCATTTCCTGGTTTGAAGCGATCGGCGCGCGCTCGGTGGTCAAGGGGCAGGGACCGGTGATCGTCAATGCCCATTGCACCTTCATCAAGCAGCTCGTGTATCCGGGCGATGTCGAGATCAAAACCTATGTGGGCGAGATCGGGCGCAGCAGCCTGCAGACTTACCTGGAACTGCGCCCGAGCTACGATCCGCGGCGAGTCTACGCCGAGGGCGGCGCCAAGGTGGTCTGGGTGGATTACGCCAAAGAAAAGTCGGTGCCGCTGCCCGATACCATACGCAAACTTATCGGACCCTGAAACATGTCATCGGACAAAGCCCTGTGGGAACCCAGCCAGGCGCGCATCGCAGGCGCCAACGTGACCGCTTTCGCGCGCGCCGCAATCCGGGAATGGGGGCTGCAATTCAATACCTACCCGGAGTTCTACCGCTGGACGGTGGACGAACCCGAGCAGTTCTGGCAGTCGCTGTGGCAATACGCGGGCGTCAAAGCTGCGACGCGCGGCGAGCGCGTGCTGGTGCACGGCGAACGGATGCCGGGCGCGCAGTGGTTTCCGGACGCGCGGCTCAATTTCGCCGAGAACCTGCTGCGCAGGCGCGATCGCGCGGATGCGATGGTCTTCTGGGGTGAGGACAAGGTCGAACAGCGACTGTCGCACGCTCAGCTCTACGCCAATGTATCGCGCCTCGCGCAGGCCTTGCGCGCGGCCGGCGTACAGCCGGGCGACCGCGTTGCCGGCTACCTGCCCAACCTGCCGGAGACGATGATGGCGATGCTGGCGGCCGCTAGCATCGGCGCGGTCTGGTCGTCTTGCTCGCCCGATTTCGGCGTGCAGGGTGTGCTCGATCGCTTCGGCCAGATCGAACCCAAGGTCTTGTTCGCGGTCGACGGCTACTGGTACAACGGCAAGAACATCGACGCGCTCGCCCGGGTGGCGGAGATCGCGCAGCGGCTGCCTACGCTGGAGCGCGTCGTGGTGGTGCCCTATGTCGCGAGAGCCGCCGATCTTTCCGCCGTGCCGCATGCGCAGTCGATGGCAGAATTCGTTGCGCCCTACGCAGCGCGCGATATCGATTTCGCGCAATTGCCATTCGACCATCCGCTCTACATCATGTATTCCTCCGGCACCACCGGCGTGCCCAAGTGCATCGTCCATGGAGCGGGCGGCACATTGTTGCAGCATCTCAAGGAACACCAGCTGCATTCCGACGTCAAGCCGGGCGACCGGCTTTTCTACTTCACCACCTGCGGCTGGATGATGTGGAACTGGCTCGCCTCAGGCCTGGCCTCGGGCGCGACCCTGCTGCTGTACGACGGATCGCCGTTCATCAGGCGCGGCGCGGTCCTGTTCGACTTTGCCGAAGCCGAGGGGATGACCCACCTGGGGACCTCGGCCAAGTTCATCGACGCCATCTGCAAGATCAGCCTCAAGCCGCGCGCGACGCACAATCTGGTCAAACTGCGCACGATCCTGTCCACCGGCTCGCCATTGGCGCCGGAGAGCTTCGACTATGTGTATCGCGATATCAAGGCCGACGTGTGCCTCTCGTCCATTTCCGGGGGCACCGACATCGTTTCCTGTTTCGTTCTCGGCAGTCCGGTACTTCCGGTGTACCGGGGCGAAATCCAGTGCCGCGGCCTGGGCATGAAGGTCGAGGTCTACGACGAGGCGGGCAGGGCGGTCTCCGGAAAGAAAGGTGAACTCGTCTGCACCCGGCCTTTTCCCTCGATGCCGATCGGATTCTGGAACGACCCCGACGGCAAGCGTTATCACGACGCATACTTCGCCAAGTATCCAAACGTATGGTGTCACGGCGACTACGTCGAACTGACCGAACGCGGCGGCATGATCATTTACGGCCGCTCGGACGCGGTGCTCAATCCGGGTGGCGTACGCATCGGCACGGCGGAAATCTACCGGCAGGTGGAGCAGCTGGATGAAGTGCTGGAATCCCTGGTCATCGGCCAGGAGTGGAACAGGGATGTGAGAGTGGTGTTGTTCGTGAAACTGCGCGACGGCGCGACGTTGAACGATGCCCTGATCGACAAGATCAAGAATCGGATCCGCGCCAATACCACGCCGCGCCATGTGCCGGCCAAGGTGCTGCAGGTGGAGGACATCCCGCGCACCAAGAGCGGCAAGATCGTCGAGTTGGCGGTGCGCAATGTGGTGCATGGCGAAGCGGTCAAGAACGCCGAGGCGCTGGCGAATCCCGAAGCGCTGGCGCATTACGCGAATCGGGTCGAACTGCAGAACTGATTACGCGGCGTCTTCGGATGCGCTCGCCGGCGTAGCTGTGTTGCCGTTGCGCGGTGCCAGGTCGGGCTCGCCGCAGTGACGCAGGATTTCTGCGCGCGCTGCATCGCGTAGCGCCACTGCTGCGTTCCAGTCGTTTCCCTGCGGTGTGAGCGGCGCGGCGATCGTGACCGAGATCGCACCGCGGCGCGCAAACCAGCTGCCGTCGCGCAATGCCGAACGCGTACCGCGTATTGTCACCGGCACCAGAGGTACGCCGGTTTGCGCCGCGACCACGAATGCGCCCATGCGAAACGGCAACAGGCCCGCAGTCCGGGTGAACGTTCCCTCGGCGAAAAAAATCGGAGAGCGCCCGGACTTGACCGCGCCGGCCAGCCGTGAGGCGTCCGCCGCGCCTTGTTTCACATCGCTGCGCTCGACGAAGTCGGTGCCGATGGCGCGCAGGAACAGCCGCGGCAGCCAGGCCCGGCTCAGTTCGCGTTTTGCAGCGAAGCTGTAGCCGCGCTCGCGCAAAGCAGCGAGCAGAATCAGGCCATCGAGATAGCTGGCGTGGTTGGCCGTCATCACGAACGGACCGGACGCGGGGATGTGTTCCAGCCCGCGCACCGTCAAAGGCAGGCGGCACAGGCGCAAGAAAGCTCTGGCCACGACGCGGCTGATACGCCAGCCCCGGGTCGGATTGCGCAGCAGCGCAACCGCTGCCAGCGTCGGCACGGCGAGCAGCAGGAAACAGAGCCAGGTCCAGGCGGCGTAGGCCAGTCCCCATAGTGTGCGCAGTTGCCGGCGCAGTTCGGGGAGCAGGCTCGCACGCGCAAGGCGCGCGAGTTGCAGCCACACGGGCGCCGGCCGCGCGCTGAGGCCGCCGCTTTCATAATATTCACGACTCGCCGCACGGCGGATTTTCCCGCTGGAGGTTTTCAGAACCGTATGCGGCGGCGCGAGCACGATCTCGTCCGCCGGCAGGCCGATCAGGCCGATGGCGCAATCGTTGATGGCGCGGCGCAGGGCTTCCTGCGCATCGGCGCCGGCCTCGCGCGTTTCGACCAGTACGATGACGCGCTCGGTGCCGCTGTCCGGATCAGTGCTGCCAAACACGGCGACACAGCCTTTGCGCACGCCGGCCAGGGCGCCGACGGCCTGCTCCAGCTCGTAGGGATAGAGATTGCGCCCGCCGCGGATGATCACATCCTTGGCGCGACCGCTGAGATAGAGTTCACCGTCGGCGAGGTAGGCGAGATCGCCGGTGTCCAGCCAATCTCCGTCGAACAGCTTTTTCGTCTGCTCGGGATTGCGATAGTAGCCGCGGGTCGCTGACGGTCCCATGAACTGCAGGCGGCCTTCGCGGCGGTCCGCGAGTTCCACCCCCGCGGAGTCGACCACGCGCAGGTAATGCCCCGCAATCACGCGGCCGCAACAGGGCACTTCGAGCGCGCCGGTCGCGTCCGCGTCCGGGCGCGCTACCCCCTGGTTTTGATACGCAGTGCGCTCGATGCGGTCTATGCGATTGGGTGCGCCGGGTGCCGGAAAGGTGAGCCCCACCGAAGCCTCTGCCAGCCCGTAGACCGGCTTCAGCGCGTGCGCGGGCAGCCCGAAGCGCGCGAATCGCGCTCCGAACGCGCTGAGCGTGGCAGGACTCACCGGCTCGGCGCCGTTGAAAGCATAGCGCCAGCAGGACAGATCCAGGCCGTCGAGATCCCGCTCTTCGATGCGCTTCATGCACAGTTCATAGGCAAAATTGGGACCGCCCGACAGCGTGCCTCGGTGGCGGTGGATCGCCCACAGCCAACGGCTGGGATGCGACAGGAAGGCGAGCGGCGACATGAGCACCGTGGGAAAGCCGAGGTAGAGCGCGGCAAACCAGGCGCCGATCAGACCCATGTCGTGATAAAGAGGCAGCCAGCTTACGAATACATCGTTCGCGCCCGCCTGCACCGCCTCGCCCATGCCGCGGATATTGGCGACCAGGTTGGCGTGCGTGAGCGCCACGCCCTTGGGATTGCCGGTGCTGCCGGAGGTGTACTGAAGAAAAGCGATATCACCGGGCTTTGCCGGCATCTGCTGGAATGCCGCATCTCCGCCGGCGAGCTCGTCAGGCATCAATACGCGCTGCAGCGATTCGACCTGGGCGCGCAGCAGCAGCGCAACGGTTTTCGCCTCCGGAATGGTGATCAGCATGCTTGCGCGGCAGTTGCCCAGGATGCCGGCATGGCGTCGCAGGTGCTCTTCGATTTGCGCCGGTCGTGCCGGCGGATAGAGGGGTACAGGAATGCCGCCCGCCATCAGGACGCCGAAGAAGCTGAACAGGTAATCGCGTCCGGTGGGCAGCATGATGGCCACGGTTTGCCCGGGCTGCAGACCGTGCGCCGCAAGGCGGCTTGCGCAGGCGGCGGCGCCGTCGCGGACGGCGGCGTAGCTCAGTTCCTGTTCGCCCTCGTCGCCGTAAAGGTGGACCTGCAGCCGGTCCGGATGCCGGTCTGCATGCCAGATGAGCGCGTCGCTCAGGGTTTGCGCCTCGCATAGGATCGAGCCGGTTTCGGCCTGCACCAGACTGCGCACACTCTTTTCAGGTTCGGCTCGATGCACGCCCAGGCTGCCGTGCACGAGACGCAACAGATCGCGCGGTGTTTCCGCCGCATACAGCGCATGTTCGGGCAGGCTGATGTCGAACGCGCGTTCTACCCTGAGGATGAGTTCGACCCGCGCCAGGCTGTCGAGGCCAAGGTCACGTTCTACGGAACTGTCCAGATCGACGTGAATCGACTGGCCGTGGCGCGTGTCGCGCACCATTTGCTCGACCACGGCGATGAGCGCACCGGCGTCGGCTGTCACTTCGGTTTCAGTCTGACTCATGCGCGGGATCCCGTAGTCCGGATGCTATGATAGCTTCTATCAACGCAGGCTCGCCACGAACGAATGCGCGCCTAGTGCGATTCGATCCGGATCAATGCATCCGCCTGCACACTCAATCTGCAATACGGAGAAACACGCGCATGAATATATCCGCCGCCAAGCCCTGGCTCGCCACCTACGCCGCGAACAATATTCCAGCCGAGATCAATCCCGACGTCTATCCGTCGGTGAACCACATGCTGGACGCGGCGATGAAGAAATTTGCCGACAAGCCCGCGTTTAACTGTTTCGGCCAGTCGTTGCGTTATGCCGACGTCGACCGCCTGTCACGCAATTTTGCCGCCTGGCTGCAAGGGAAAGGCGTGAAAAAAGGCGACCGTATCGCGGTGATGATGCCGAACCTTCTGGCATTCCCGATTGCATTCCTCGGCATCATCCGAGCGGGCGCCGCGCAGGCAAACGTCAACCCGCTTTATACGCCGCGTGAACTGGAGCACCAGTTGAAGGACAGCGGCTGCGAAACCATCGTGATCTTCAGCGGGGTGACGGCGACGCTTGCGGAAATCATCGCCAGGACCAAGGTGAAGAACGTCGTCACCGTCGATCTGGGCGACGGCAGTGCATTGGCAATTCCGTCGCCTGCCGTCGATGCGAGACTCAGCGGCACTACGAAGTTCGCCGATGCGCTGGAGGCAGGCGCGAAGCTGCCCTATGCGCCGGTAAGCATGAGCGGGCAGGATCTGCTGTTTCTGCAATACACAGGTGGCACGACCGGTCTGTCCAAGGGCGCGGCGCTGAATCACCGCAACCTGGTGGCGAATGTCGAGCAATTCAGGGCGTTCGTGCCGGACTTCCTGCGCGAAGGGCAGGAAGTCGTCGTCACAGCCTTGCCGCTTTATCATATCTTCGCCCTGATGGTGAATTTTCTGACGTATTTTTCGGTCGGCGCAGAAAACTGGCTGGTGCCCAATCCGCGCGAGTTCGACAAGTTCATCGATGTCATGAAGGCGGCGCGACCCACGGTCTTCACCGGGGTGAACACCTTGTTCGCCGGACTCACCATGCACCCGCGAACCAAGGAAATCGACTTTTCGCGCCTGCACCTGGGCGCGGGGGGTGGTACCGCGGTGGTGGCGGCGGTTTCGGACAAGTGGAAGGCGATCACCGGGGCACACATCAAGGAGGGCTACGGCCTTTCTGAAACCTCACCGGTCGTGTCCTTCAATCCGGCTTCGGTGCAGGATTTTTCCGGCACCACCGGCCTGCCGCTGCCTTCGACCGACATCATCCTGCTCGACGCGGAGGACCGGCTCGTGGGCATAGGAGAATCCGGTGAGGTCTGCGTGAAGGGCCCGCAGGTGATGAACGGCTACTGGCAGCAGCCCGAGGCGAACAAAGCCGCGTTTACCGCGGATGGCTATTTCCGCACCGGCGACATCGGCATGTTCGACGAAAAAGGATTCCTCAAGATCGTCGACCGCAAAAAGGACATGATCATCGTGTCCGGCTTCAACGTCTACCCGAATGAAGTGGAGGCGGTGGCCACTGCGCTCGAGGGCGTTGCCGAGTGTGCCTGCGTGGGCGCGCCGGACGAAAAAACCGGCGAGGCGGTACGCCTGTTCGTGGTCAAGGCCCCGGGTGCCACGATCACCGACGAGGATGTCATCGCGCATTGCCGCAAGGAAATGACCGCCTACAAGGTGCCGAAATTCGTGCGTTTCGTCGATAACCTGCCAAAAACCGGCGTGGGCAAGATTCTGCGCAAGGACCTGCGCGGAACAGACTGAGTTCTTCCTGCCGCGCGCCGTCGGCGTGCGAACATTGCGTTGAGCGGGTCCTCGTTTTGCTGTAACATCGGTTATCCCAGTTCTCGATTTTGAGATGACCAAATATGTCTTCGTTACCGGCGGTGTAGTTTCCTCTTTAGGGAAGGGGATCGCCGCCGCCTCTCTCGCCGCCATTCTTGAATCCCGCGGCATCAAAGTCACCAACATCAAGCTGGATCCGTATATCAACGTCGATCCGGGGACGATGAGCCCGTTCCAGCATGGCGAGGTATACGTCACCGAGGACGGCGCGGAAACCGATCTGGACCTGGGGCATTACGAGCGCTTCAGCTCGACGCGCATGCGCAAGAGCAATAACTTCACCACCGGCCAGATCTACGAGTCGGTGATCAAGAAGGAGCGCCGCGGCGAGTACCTCGGCCGCACGGTACAGGTGATCCCGCATATCACCGACGAAATCAAGGCCTTCATCGCGCGCGGCGCACAGGGCGCCGAAGTGGCCATCGTCGAAATCGGCGGCACGGTGGGCGACATCGAGTCGCTGCCGTTTCTCGAGGCCATCAGGCAGATGGGCCTTGAACTCGGGCGCGACAACATCTGCTACGTCCATCTGACCCTCGTGCCCTATATTGCGTCGGCGGGCGAAATCAAAACCAAGCCCACCCAGCACTCGGTGAAGGAGCTGCGCGAAATCGGTATTCAGGCCGACGCGCTGTTGTGCCGATCGGACCGGCCCATCCCCGACGAGGAACGCAGGAAGATTGCGCTGTTTACCAACGTGCCCGCCAACGCGGTGATTTCTGTCTGGGATGCCGATTCGATCTACAAGATTCCCTACATGCTGCACCAGCAGATGCTCGACGAAATCGTCTGCCACAAGCTGCACCTGCTGGCGCGTCCGGCCGACCTGAAGGCATGGAAACGCCTCATCGAGGCTTTGGAACACCCGCTGCACGAGGTCACCATCGCCATGGTGGGCAAGTACGTCGAACTCACCGATTCCTACAAATCGCTCAACGAAGCCCTGCTGCACGCGGGCATGCACACCCGGTCCAGGGTCAAGATCCAGTACGTCGATTCCGAGACGATCGAGACCAGGGGCACCGCGTGTCTGGTCGGCGTGGACGCGATACTGGTGCCGGGCGGTTTCGGCGCGCGCGGGGTCGAGGGCAAGATCAAGGCGATCGAGTATGCGCGCGTGAACAAAGTGCCCTACCTCGGAATCTGCCTGGGGATGCAGCTGGCGGTGATCGAGTACGCGCGGCACAAGGCGGGTCTGACCAACGCCAACAGCACCGAATTCGACGCGGAAACGCCGCATCCGGTGGTGGCGCTGATTACCGAGTGGCTGGACCGTGAAGGCAGGGTGGAGCGCCGCGATGAAAGTTCGGATCTGGGCGGAACCATGCGCCTCGGTGCGCAGGCTGCGGACATCATCGCCGGCACCCTGGTGCAGCGTATCTACCAGAGCGACGTGGTCAACGAACGCCACCGCCACCGCTACGAGGTCAATAATTTCTACCTGCCCCGGCTCGAAGCCGCGGGCCTGAAAGTCTCGGCGCGCACCAAGGTCGAATCGCTGTGCGAATTGATCGAACTGCCGACCGAAGGCCCGCACGCGCACCCCTGGTTTATCGGCTGTCAGTTTCACCCCGAATTCAATTCCGCGCCGCGTACCGGACATCCTTTGTTCAAGGCATTCGTAGAAGCCGCGCTTGCCTACCAGTCGAGAACATCCGGCAGCGCACAGGGCGCCCAAGCGGCTTCGGCAGCGGCGGCATGAAACTGTGCGGCTTCGAGGTCGGCCTCGATCAGCCGATTTTTCTGATTGCCGGTCCCTGCGTCATCGAGTCGAAACAGCTCGCAATCGACACCGCCGGAGCGCTGAAGGAAATTTGCGCTGAACTGGGCGTGCCGTTCATTTTCAAATCCTCGTACGACAAGGCCAACCGCAGTTCGGGGACCTCGTTTCGTGGTCCGGGAGAAGACGCCGGGCTGAAAATTCTCGCCGAAGTGCGCCAGACCGTCGGCGTGCCGGTGCTGACGGACGTGCATGACATCGGCCAGATCGCAGCGGCCGCCGCGGTGGTGGATGTGCTGCAGACGCCGGCTTTCCTGTGCCGCCAAACGGATTTCATCAATGCCGTGGCCAGTGCGGGCAAGCCCGTCAACATCAAAAAAGGCCAGTTTCTGGCGCCGGGGGACATGAATAACGTCGTCGCCAAGGCGCGGGCAGCGGCGTTGGCCAGCGGGCACAGCGACAATATTCTCGTGTGCGAGCGCGGGGTGAGCTTCGGCTACAACAACCTGGTTTCGGACATGCGCGCGCTTGCGATCATGCGCGAGACCGCTTGTCCGGTGGTGTTCGACGCCACGCATTCGGTGCAACTGCCCGGCGGGCAGGGTACGTCCAGCGGCGGGCAGCGCGAATTCGTGCCGGTGCTGGCGCGCGCCGCGGTGGCGAGCGGCGTATCGGGGCTGTTCATGGAAACGCATCCCGATCCGGATAAAGCCCTGTCGGACGGACCCAACGCCTGGCCTTTGGGACGTATGAAAGACCTGCTGGCGACGCTGAAGGCCCTGGACGAAGTAGTAAAAAAGCGCGGTTTCGCCGAGCAGAGGCTGTAACGACACGGGCCGTGAGCGGCGGTAGAATGCAATGATGGAACCTGTAACAAGGACAAGAATATGAGCTCGATAGTCGATGTGGTAGCGAGGGAAATACTGGACTCGCGCGGGAACCCGACGGTGGAAGCCGACGTATTGCTGGAGTCCGGGGTGATGGGACGTGCGGCGGTGCCCTCTGGCGCCTCGACCGGCACGCGCGAAGCCAACGAACTGCGCGATGGCGACAAGCAGCGCTATCTCGGCAAGGGTGTGTTGCAGGCGGTGGAACATGTGAACACCGAAATTTCCGAAGCCATCATGGGGCTGGACGCGACCGAACAAAGTTTCATCGACAAGACCCTGATCGATCTGGACGGCACCGAAAATAAATCGCGCCTGGGCGCGAATGCAATGCTGGCCGTGTCCATGGCGGTGTCCAAGGCGGCGGCGGACGAGTGCGGCCTTCCCCTGTACCGCTATTTCGGCGGCGCCGGCGCCATGCAGATGCCGGTGCCGATGATGAATATCATCAACGGCGGCGCGCATGCCAACAACAGCCTGGATATGCAGGAATTCATGATCGTCCCGGTGGGGGCGCAGAATTTTCGCGATGCGCTGCGCTGCGGCGCCGAGGTATTCCACGCCTTGAAAAGCCTGTTGCAGCAGCGCGGCATGCCGACCACCGTGGGGGACGAAGGCGGCTTTGCGCCGAATCTGCCGAATCATGAGGCAGCGCTGCAGTTGTGCATGGATGCCATCGACAAGGCCGGTTACCAAGCCGGCGTGGATGTGCTGCTCGCCCTGGATTGCGCCAGTTCCGAATTCTACAAAGACGGACGCTACAACCTGGAGTCCGAAAAACTGCAGTTGTCCTCGGGCCAGTTCGCCGACTACCTCGCGACCCTGGCCGACAAGTACCCGATCATCAGCATCGAGGACGGTATGGCCGAAAACGACTGGGATGGATGGAAAATCCTTACCGAGCGCCTGGGCAAGAAGACCCAACTGGTCGGCGACGATGTTTTCGTGACCAATACCGGCATTCTGCGCGAAGGCATTGCCATGGGCGTGGCCAATTCAATCCTGATCAAGGTCAACCAGATCGGCACGCTCACCGAGACGTTCGCGGCCATCGAAATGGCCAAGCGCGCCGGCTATACCGCGGTGATCTCGCACCGTTCCGGCGAAACCGAGGACACCATCATCGCCGACATCGCCGTGGGCGCCAATACGCTGCAGATCAAGACCGGCTCGCTCAGCCGCTCGGACCGCGTCGCAAAATACAACCAGCTGCTGCGCATCGAGGAAGATCTGGGCGATATGGCGGGTTATCCCGGCAGGGACGCCTTTTACCAATTGCGCTGATGCGCCTGCTATCCATCGTCCTTGCCGCGTTGATCGTATTGCTGCAGTACCCGCTGTGGCTGGGCAAGGGCGGTTGGTTGCGCGTGTGGGAGATCGATCGCCAGGTCAGTGCGCAAAAGAACGACAATGCCAGGCTGCGAGTGCGCAACGACGCGATGGACGCCGAGGTGCGCGATTTGAAGCAGGGCTACGACGCGATCGAGGAAAGAGCCCGCTTCGAGCTGGGCATGATCCGGCAGGATGAAATTTTCTTTCAGCTTCTGGAAAAACCCCCGGCCTCCGCGCCCGTGCCCAAGCACTAGGGTCTTTTGACATTCAGCACATGAGCGCGACGGGGGTAATTTTGGATGCAGCACAAGGCGCGAGGAGTGCCGTTTGGTCGTTCCAAACAAGCGACGAGCAACGCCGTGCTGCGCCAAAATTATCCCCCGTCCCTTCGGGTTGTCTCCAAATGCGGCGCCTGCGGCGTTGCGCTCCTCGCCAAGGGAACCACCCTTGGCTTCGTCGCGCGCCTTGCAGTCATCCGCATTTGGAGGCAACGCGTCTCATGCGGTGAATGTCAACAGACCCTAGGCCGGCCGGGGCGACGCAAGTTCTGTTTTTCACTTTGATGGAACCACGATGAACCTATACACCAAATTACGGCAACGCCAGGCCGAAGGCAATCCTTTGCGCGTCGGGCTGATCGGCGCCGGAAAATTCGCCGCCATGTATCTGGCTCAGGTGACCCGGACACCGGGCGTGCATCTGGCCGGGATCGCCGATCTTTCGCCGGCAGGTGCGCGGGCCAACCTCGAGCGGGTGGGCTGGAAGGCGGAGCAGTTCGGCGCCGCTACGCTGGATGATGCGTTCGCAAAGGGCAATACCCATCTCGGAGACGATTGGGAGGCATTGGTCGCGCATCCGAAGATCGACATCATCGTCGAATGCACCGGCAATCCGCCCGCGGCTGTAGAGCATTGCCTGGCTGCGTTCGCGCACGGCAAACACGTCGTCAATGTGACCGTGGAGGCAGACGCTTTCTGCGGGCCGCTGCTCGCGAGGAAGGCGCAGGCAGCCGGCGTGGTCTACAGCCTGGCTTACGGCGATCAGCCTGCGCTGATTTGCGAACTGGTCGACTGGGCACGCGCTGCGGGTTTCCCGGTCGTCGCGGCAGGGCGCGGACACAAATGGCTGCCGCATTTTTCCGAGTCCACGCCGGATACCGTGTGGGACAACTGGGGCCTCACGCCGGAACAGGCGAAGATCGGCGGCCTCAATCCGAAGATGTTCAATTCCTTCCTCGACGGCTCCAAGCCTTCGATCGAAAGCACGGCCGTTTGCAACGCGACCGGACTGCTGGCGCCGCCCGATGGCCTGACGTTTCCCCCCGCATCGGTGGACGACATCCCATTCGTATGCCGGCCGATTGCTGAAGGCGGCGTGCTGCACCAGAAAGGCCAGGTCGAGGTGATTTCCTCGCTGGAAACGGACGGGCGCGTCATTCCCTACGATATCCGCATGGGCGTATTCGTCGTGTTCGAGGGCGAAACCGAGTACATCCGCAACTGTTTCAAGGAGTATATGGTGCGCACCGATCCCAGCGGCCGCTACGCCTGTCTGTACAAGCGCTGGCATCTGATCGGCTTGGAACTGGGCATTTCGGTCGCGGCGGTCGGACTGCGCGGCGAGGCGACCGGCGCCGCAAGCTGCTTCAATGCGGATGTGATCGCGACCGCCAAGCGCGACCTCAAGCCGGGCGAGATGCTCGACGGCGAAGGCGGCTATACAGTGTGGGGCAAACTGTTTCAGGCCGGCAAATCACTTGCGTATGGCGGACTGCCGCTGGGGCTCGCGCACCAGGTCAAGCTCGTGCGCGCGGTGAAAAAAGGCCAGTCGCTCACCTGGGCGGATGTGGCGATGGACGAAAACCTGCCTGCATACAAGGTGCGGCGTGAAATGGAAGCATTGTTTGCCAAGGTCGCCGGGCGCGCAGCAGCCTGAGGCGAAGGAGGAAGGGCGTGGATCTGCAAATTGCCGGCAAGACAGGCCTGGTCACCGGCGCGAGCAGCGGCATCGGCCGCGCTATTGCGCTGGCCCTTGCTGCGGAAGGCGTGCGCCTGGCCATCGTCGCGCGGCGCAAAAATCTGCTGGAGGAACTCGCGGCCGAGATCGTCGCCGGCGGCGGCGCGCAACCGGCGGTCATCGAATGTGATTTCATGCAACCGGACGCGGCGAGCGCAATTGCGGATCGCGCACTGCGCGATCTGGGCTCGGTCGACATTCTGGTAAACAACGCCGGCGGCAGCCGGCGCTTCGAACTGGACGCATCGGAAGAGCAGTGGGACGAAGCGATCACGCTCAACTTCACGCGTCAGCGACAGCTGACGCACCAGCTGCTGCAGCAGATGATGGCGGGCAACTGGGGGCGCATAGTCAACATCACCGGAAAGTCCGAGCCGGAAGGCATCAACGGCGCTTTCTGCGCAAAGGCGGCGATGCACTCCTGGGCCAAAGGCCTGTCGCGCGAGGTCGGCAAGCACGGCATCACCGTGAATTCGATTCCGCCCGGGCGGATAATGAGCGAACAGATTTTGCGCAACTACACGCCCGAATACCGCCAGTGGCAGTCGGAGCATGAGATACCGGTAGGCGCCTACGGAGAGCCCGAGGACATCGCGCAACTGGTCTGCTTCCTGGCCTCGCCGCTGGCGCGCTACATTACCGGCACGGTGATACCGGTGGACGGCGGACTGCGGCGTTATCAATTCTGACGCCGGCCTGGATTAAATTGCCAGAATTGACAAGTAAGTCGGTCTGAACAATAGATTTGTCCTTCATCTCAGAAAAGGAAAGTTCAAGAATGCATACCGGTCACAGCTTTGCCGCTGATTGCGGCGGCACCCACGGCGCAGGCGCGGCGAGGCGCGCATGAGCACCGCGGCCCAGGCACTGGGCTTTATCGGACTGGGGGTGATGGGCGAACCCATCTGCCGCAACCTCGCGCTCAAGTCCGGCGCACGCGTCTACGCTTGCGATCGCGATCCGGCGCCGCTGGCGCGCCTGGCCACGCAAGGCGTGCTCGCCGCGTCCTCGGCAAGCGCGGTGGCCGAGCAGGCCGACATCGTGTTTCTTTCCCTGCCCTCGGGCGAGATCGTCGCGGAACTCGCACGCGCCACCGACGGGTTGCTGGCAGCAGCGCGTCGCGGGCTGGTGGTGGTGGACCTCGGCACCTCGCCTGTGGAATTGACACGCCAGCTTGCGCAGGAATTCGCAAGCCGCGGCGCAAGTTTCGTCGATGCGCCCGTGGCGCGCACGCGCGCGGCCGCAGAGGCCGGTACCCTGTCAGTGATGGTCGGCGCGGACGTCAAGACCTACGATAGGCTGCGCCCCCTGCTTGACATGTTCGCGAGCGACGTGACGCATTGCGGCCCGGTGGGTTGCGGACAGGTAGTAAAAATACTCAACAACATGGTGCTGTTCGAAACCGTGGTGGCCTTGTCCGAAGCGCATGCCATCGGCACGCGCTCCGGTGTCGATCCGAAACTGCTGTTCGAAACGCTGGCGAAAGGATCGGCCGACAGTTTTGCGCTGCGCAATCACGGCATGAAGGCGATCCTTCCCGGCATTTTTCCCGAGCGCGCGTTTTCGACGGAATACGCGAGAAAGGACTTGTCCTATGCGCTGCGGCTCGCGCAGGAGAGTGCCGTCGATGCCAGCGGCGCGCGCAACGCGGATAGCTGGTTGCGCAAGGCGGTCGAGGCCGGCGACGGCGATCTTTATTTTCCGGTGATAAGCCGTCTGATCGGCCGCAAGCATTAGCTTGGAGGCCGCCTTGGCGCAGGGCACCGGCCACTGGGACGCCATCGTCATCGGCGCGGGCGCGGCCGGGATGATGTGCGCGGCGAAGATCGGCCAGCGCGGCCGCAGGGTTTTGCTGATCGAGCATGCACGCAAACTGGCCGAGAAAATCCGCATCTCGGGGGGCGGACGCTGCAATTTCACCAACCTGCACTGCGCGCCGGAGAACTATCTCTCGCAGAACCCGCATTTCTGCCGCTCGGCGCTGGCGCGCTACACCCCGCAGCATTTCATCGCGCTGATCGAGCGCTACCGCATCAAGTACGAGGAACGAAGTCTCGGCCAGCTGTTTTGTATCGACAGCGCACAGCAGATCATCGACATGCTGAAATGCGAATGCGAACGTGGTAGCGTGCACTGGCGCATGCCCTGCGAAGTGCGTGCCGTGCGTCGTGAGGGCGGGGCGTTCGTCGTGGATACGGACCAGGGCACGTACGGTTCGCACTCCCTGGTGGTGGCGAGCGGCGGTCTGTCGGTGCCGAAAATCGGCGCGGGGCCATTCGGCTACCGCATTGCCGAGCAGTTCGGGATGAAAATCGTTGCGCCGCGCCCCGGGCTGGTTCCGCTCAGCTTCGGTCCCGAAACCCTGGAGCGCTTCGGCGACCTGTCCGGGATTTCCATAGACGCGGAAGTCTCCTGCAATGGCGGGAGTTTCCGCGAAAATCTGCTTCTGACGCACCGCGGACTTTCCGGTCCGGTCATCCTGCAGGTTTCCTCCTACTGGCGTCCGGGAGATGCGATCGAGATCGATCTGTTGCCGGATCGCGATGCCCTCGCCTGGTTGATGTCGGAGCACTCAAACAGACTGCAGCTGAGCAGTCTGCTCGCGCAACAATTGCCAAAACGCTTTGCGCAGCAGTGGTGCGAGGCACACGATGCGCTGAAGCCGCTCAACCAGTTGTCTCAAGGCACGCTGCACACGCTGGCGCAGGAACTGCATTGCTGGAAGGTGAAGCCATCGGGCACGCTGGGCTACAACAAGGCCGAAGTCACACTGGGTGGCGTCGACACGGATGGCCTTTCTTCGAAAACCATGGAGGCGAAATCGGTGCCGGGCCTGTATTTTATCGGCGAAGTGGTGGATGTGACCGGTCACCTTGGCGGCTTCAATTTTCAGTGGGCCTGGGCGAGCGCGCAGGCCGCCGGTCAAGCGGCATGACGCAAGTGTCGCAGGATGCAATGGCAGACGCCCTGCGCCAGGCGTATGATTGATCTTGATCAAACGGCGCGGTTGCTGGAGCATATAGATTCGCGGTAAGCATGGAATAGCCCAGCGCGGCGCATTTTTCCAAGGTCAATATTATTTGTATGGGTTTGATATGAAAAAAAAGCTGATTCCGGAAACGCCCCCCGATTTTGACCGTGCGCAAGTCATCGAGCGCCCCGACGGGTTTTACTGGCAAGCGAAGGAAGGCGGCAGGGAGTCAGGCCCGTTTGCAACTTTGCTCGAAGCGGTCGAAGACATGCAATACAGGGCCGACTCGGACTACGAACCGGGCGAGAGCGTTGAACAGGCGGAGGACGAAATCGGAATCGCCGAATGGGTGGATCCGGACACAGGCGAACTGGCCGAAGAGTTCAGGCCCCGTATCGAAGATCATTAGTCTGGCGGCAGTCGCTCCGGCGCCTCGAGGCGGCGGCGCGCGTCATTCCGCGCGAATTTCATTGCTCATGCATTGCGTCGGCTGCGGGCCAGAGCCGATACCGATTTTTCTCGACAAACTGGAAAGGCACAAATGGAACTGAAGAACAGTGTATTTATCGTCACCGGAGGCGCCTCCGGTCTCGGTGCGGCCACCGCGCGCACCATAGTGGCAGCGGGCGGCAAGGTCGTCATCGCCGACGTCAATGCCGATGCGGGCTCCGCCCTGGCGAAGGAACTGGTTCAGGCGCGATTTATCAAGACCGATGTCACCGCTGAAGCAGACGGCAAGGCTGCGGTGGCGCTGGCGCTGAAGGATTTCGGCGGCTTGCAGGGTCTCGTCAATTGCGCAGGCATCGCCATCGGCGAGAAAACCGTGGGCAAGGACGGTCCGCATGCGCTCGCGAGTTTCAGCCGCGTTATCGGCATCAACCTGATCGGCACCTTCAATATGATTCGCCTCGCAGCCGATGCCATGAGCAAGGCGGCGCCCAATGCCGCCGGCGAACGCGGCGTGATTATCAACACCGCGTCGGTGGCGGCTTACGACGGCCAGATCGGCCAGGCGGCCTATTCGGCGTCCAAGGGCGGCATCGTGGGCATGACCCTGCCGATCGCGCGCGATCTGTCGCGCTCGGGCATACGCGTGGTGACGATCGCACCGGGAATTTTCGAGACGCCCATGCTGCTCGGGATGCCCAAGGACGTGCAGGACGCGCTGGGCAAGCTGGTGCCGTTCCCGTCCCGACTCGGTAAGCCATCGGAGTATGCGGCACTCGCGAAGCACATCATCGAGAATGAAATGCTGAACGGCGAAACCATCCGGCTGGATGGCGCCATTCGCCTGACGCCGAAGTAATTCCAGACGGTCTGTCCGGCGCCGCAGCGGTTCAAAGCTGCTGCGGCTGCAGTTGTTTTCGGAAAATTTTCGCCCGGCGCACATAGCCGTCGGCGATGTTCTGCAGATTCGCTATCTCCGCCTGCGACAGGTCGCGCACGACCTTTGCGGGCGAGCCCAGTGCGAGCACCCCGTCCGGTATGGTCTTGCCTTCGGGTATCAAGGATCCCGCGCCGATCAGACTGTGCTTGCCGATGACCGCGTGGTTGAGAATCACGCTGTTGATGCCGATCAGGCTGCCGTCGCCGACGCTGCATCCGTGCAGCATGACCAGATGACCGATCGATACGTTGCGCCCGAGGCTGAGCTTGATGCCCGCGTCCGTGTGCAGCATGGAACTGTCCTGCACGTTGCTGCCTTCGCCGATGGTGATCTGGTCGTTGTCGCCGCGGATGACCACATTGAACCAGATGCTGGCCCGGTCCTCGATCAACACCGATCCGACGACCGTCGCGTTTTCGGCGATATACCAGTCCGTACCTTTTACCTGCACCCGGCGATCGCCGAGCGAATAGACAGCCATGCGTTTTCCTTGAAAATGATCGCGCGGAAATAATAGCAGATGCCGCCGCCTGTTATGATGGCGGCCGAAAATGAAACCCGACCAATCCATTTTTGTCGATATACGCGGACTGCGCTATCACTGCCGCGTTTGGGGTAATTCAGATCAGCCGAAGCTGTTCATGCTTCACGGCTGGATGGACGTCTCCGCTTCGTTTCAGTTTCTGGTCGACGCCCTGCGCGCGGACTGGCAGGTGATCGCGCCGGACTGGCGCGGTTATGGCCTGTCCGACTGGGGTCCGGCCGACAGCTACTGGTTTCCCGACTACATGGGCGATCTGGACGCGCTGTTGACGCATTTCGAGCCGCAGCGCGCGGCCACGCTGATCGGCCACAGCATGGGCGGCAATATCGCCAGCATGTACGCAGGCGTGCGTCCGGAACGCGTGGCGCGCTTGATCAACCTGGAAGGTTTCGGCATGAGCCGCACCGATCCGGCCAAGGCGCCGGGCCGCTACGCCAAGTGGCTGGCGCAGCTCGCCGACAAGCCGGGGTTTCGCAGTTACGCCGATTTTTCCGAACTCGCCGCCCGCATGCGCACGGGCAACCCGCGCCTGTCCGAAGAGCGGTCGCTGTTTCTGGCGCGGCACTGGGGCAGGCAGACGGATGCGGGCCCGGTCGAATTGCGCAGCGATCCGGCGCACAAGCTGATCAATCCGGTGGCCTACCAACTCGAGGAAGCCATGGCCTGCTGGCGCAATGTCGCAGCGCCGGTATTGTGGATAGACGGCGCGGAGTCGAAAACCATGGAGCGCATGCGCATCAACGCAGGCGACCATGAAGCGCGCATGGCGTGTTTTCGCGAATTGAGCGCACATACCATCGCGGAAGCCGGACACATGCTGCATCACGACCAGCCGGAGCGACTGGCCGGGCTGATCGAGGCGTTCTTGCAACGCGCTTAGACGCCGCCCAAGCGCGCGCGGGCGAGGGGCAGCCATCTGCATGTTAAAATCAATCGCATATGCAAACCGTGCCGAACTATGACCTGCATTGCCATTCGACCGCTTCCGACGGCCTGCTTGCGCCCGTCGATCTGGTGCGGCGGGCGGCCGGCAACGGCGTCGATGTCCTCGCGCTTACCGACCACGACGAGATCTGCGGTCTGGCCGAAGCGCGTGCCGAAGCCGCCGACATCGGTCTGCGCTTCGTGAACGGCGTGGAGGTGTCGGTCAGTTGGGGCGGCATCACCATCCACATCGTCGGACTCAACATCGATCCGGACAATCCGCAATTGCAGCAGGGCCTGCATGCGATACGCGAGGGTCGCACCGAACGCGCGAAAAAAATGGCGGAGGATCTCGCGCGCGTCGGCATCCCCGGCAGCCTCGAGGGGGCCTACGCCTACGTCGACAACCCGAATCTGATCGGCCGCACGCATTTTGCGCGCTTCCTGGTTGAAAAACGCTATGTCAACGACGTCAAGAGTGCTTTTCAGCACTACCTGGTCAGCGGCAAGCCCGGCTATGTGCCGCATCAGTGGGCAACCCTGGAGGAAGGACTGGGCTACATCAAGGCCGGCGGCGGCGTCGCGGTCGTCGCGCACCCCGGCCGCTACAAACTCACGCGTACCGAGATGCGCAAGTTCTTCGGCGAATTCAAGGACGGCGGTGGCAGCGGTGTCGAGGTGGTGACCAGCAGCCATACGGCAGAGCAATTCCTCGAGTATGCGATTCTGGCGAAGGAATTCGGTTTCCTGGCGTCGCGCGGTTCGGATTTCCACGGTCCGGGGGAATCCCGCATCGATCTGGGCAAGCTGCCCAACCTGAATGCCGATCTCAAGCCTGTCTGGCACGATTGGTGAGGCGCCGGCCCCGCATTAGCCGTTCCTCCGCGCTTTCCTTCCTCACTGATTTCAAATGTCGCAGTACTTCTCCGTTCATCCTACCCATCCGCAGCCGCGGCTGATCAGCCAGGCCGCGGCCATCATTCGCGCGGGCGGCGTGGTCGCCTATCCGACCGATTCCTGTTATGCGATCGGTTGCCACATCGGCGACAAGGAGGCCATGCAGCGGCTGCGCAGCATCCGCAAGATTGACGACAAGCACCATCTCACGCTGATGTGCCGCGACCTGTCGGAGATCGCGACTTACGCGCAGGTCGACAATGTGCAATACCGCTTGTTGCGCAAGCTCACGCCCGGAAGCTATACCTTCATTCTTCTGGCGAGCAAGGAGGTACCGCGGCGGCTGCTGCACCCGCGGCGCAAGACCATCGGCGTGCGCGTGCCCGAGCATCCCGTCGCAAATGCGCTCCTGTCAGCGCTGGGCGAGCCCTTGCTGTCGGCCACGCTGAGTTTGCCGGGGGACGATTTGCCGCTCAACGATGGAGAGGAAATCCGCACGCGACTCGAACACGCGCTCGACCTGGTGCTGGACGCGGGATCCTGCGGCGTCGATCCGACCACTATGGTCGACCTGACCGGAACCGCGCCGGAATTGCTGCGTGAAGGCAAGGGCAGTCTGGAGCCGTTCGGCTTTTAGCAGTCTTTAAGCTTCGGTCCACAGGACCGAGTCTGATAAAATCAACGTTTTTCTACCGCTGGGGCCATGGAATTCAATCTCGTCCAGACTATCGCCATTTATGCACTCCCCGTGATCTTCGCGATCACCCTGCATGAAGCGGCGCATGGCTACGTGGCGAGGATGTTCGGCGACAACACCGCCTACGTGCTTGGGCGTGTGAGCCTGAATCCCCTGCGCCATATCGACCCGGTCGGGACCGTGCTGGTGCCGCTGCTGATCCTCACCACGAGCAGTCTGATGGGCGCCGGCGGCATTCTGTTCGGCTGGGCGAAGCCGGTGCCGGTGGATTTCGGCGGCTTGCGCCATCCCAAGCGCGACATGCTTTGGGTGGCCGCGGCGGGGCCGTTTGCGAACCTGTGCATGGCTCTGCTGTGGGCGTTCGCATTCAAACTCGCGGTGCTTGCTCCGTCCACCGCGTTCACGCTGCCGCTCAGTCTGATGGCGAAAGCGGGCATCACCGTGAACCTGGTGCTGATGCTGCTCAATCTGCTGCCCATATTGCCCCTGGACGGCGGTCGCATTGCGGTCAGCCTGCTGCCCAACCGAATGGCCTACGGCTTTTCACGCCTGGAACCGTACGGTTTCCCGATTTTGCTGGTATTGCTGTTCACCAATATACTCGGTGCAATCCTCAATCCCATGGTGAATGCGTCGATACATGTGATCGCAACCATTTTTCAACTCTAGGAATCAAATTACATGTACGAGCAACGCGTCGTCTCGGGCATGCGCCCCACCGGTAGCCTGCATCTGGGGCATTTTCACGGGGCCCTGAAGAACTGGGTCAAACTGCAAAGCGAGTACCCATGCCTGTTTTTCGTCGCGGACTGGCACGCGCTGACGACCCATTACGACACGCCCGAAGTGATCGAGGAGAGCGTATGGGACATGGTGATCGACTGGCTTGCCGCCGGGATCGACCCGTCGCGGGCGACGCTGTTCATCCAATCGCGCGTGCCCGAACACGCGGAACTGCATACGCTGCTGTCGATGATTACGCCGCTGGGTTGGCTGGAGCGCGTACCCAGTTTCAAGGACCAGCAGGAGAAACTTGCCGACCGCGACCTGGCTACCTACGGTTTTCTGGGCTACCCCTTGCTGCAAAGCGCCGACATACTCATGTATCGCGCCGCCTTCGTGCCGGTGGGCGAAGATCAGGTGCCGCACGTCGAACTGACGCGCGAGGTGGCGCGCCGCTTCAATCATCTGTTCGGACGTGAATCCGGTTTCGAGGACAAGGCCAGGGCTGCGGTGAAAAAGCTCGGCAGCAAGAAGGGAAAGTTGTACAACGAGTTGCGCACCCGCTATCAGGAGCAGGGAGACGACGCCGCCCTGCAGGCCGGGCGTGCGCTGCTCAATGAGCAGCAAAACCTGTCGATGGGCGACCGCGAGCGCCTGTTCGGCTATCTGGAGGGGGGCGGGCGCATGATCCTGGCCGAACCGCAGGCGCTGCTGACCGATTCCTCCAAATTGCCGGGCCTGGATGGGCAAAAAATGTCCAAGTCTTACAACAACACCATCACTCTGCGCGAGGATGCCGCCGCGGTGACCAAGAAATTGCGCACCATGCCCACCGATCCGGCGCGGGTAAAACGCAACGACCCGGGCGATCCCGACAAATGCCCGGTATGGCAATTGCATCTGGTCTACTCGGATGACGATACCCGCGATTGGGTGCAGAAAGGCTGCAGGAGCGCGGCATTCGGCTGCCTCGACTGCAAGCAGCCGCTGATTCAGTCGATACTGGCGGAACAGGCGCCGATGCGCGAGCGCGCGCAGCGCTATCTGGATGACCCGAGCCTGGTAAGAAGCATACTTGCCGACGGCTGCGAAAAGGCGCGCACGCTGGCGACCGAAACCATGCGCGATGTGCGCGAAGCAATGGGATTGAACTACTCGTGATCGAACCGGCAGCAGCCAACGACGCACCGCTGGAACCGATCGAGGGTGCGGTGCTTCTCGCGCCTGCGGCGGCGCCGGATGCACGCGTTGCCACGGTGCGCGGCGAGGCGATGCTGGAGATGCCCGCGGATTTGTATATCCCGCCGGACGCGCTCGAGGTCTTCCTCGATACCTTCGAAGGCCCGCTCGATCTGCTGCTCTATCTGATCCGCAAGGCGAACATCGATATTCTCGATATTCCGATGGCGCGGCTGACCGAGCAGTATCTGGAGTACGTGGAACTGATGCGCCGCCGGAATCTGGAACTGGCCGCGGAATATCTGCTGATGGCCGCGTTGCTCATGGAAATCAAGTCCAGGATGCTGCTGCCGCGTCCGCGCGCCCTGCGCGAGGACGAAGAGGATCCGCGCGCCGAGTTGGTGCGCCGGTTGATGGAATACGAGAACATCAAGCTTGCCGCGCACAAGCTCGATGCGCTGCCCGTGCTGGGGCGCGATTTCCTCACGGTCGAAGTATGGATCGAGCAGGTGGCGGTGCAGCGCCTGCCGCAGGTGCGCACCGAGGACCTGATCGGAGCGTGGCAGTCGCTGCTGATGCACGCGCGGATGACGCAGCATCACAAGGTGACGCGCGAGGAGTTGTCCGTGCGCGAATTCATGTCCGGAATGCTGCGCCGGTTGCACGGCGGCCAGTTTGTCAATTTCACCTCGCTGTTCGAGGTGGGCAAAGGGGTGGCGGTGGTCGTGGTGAGTTTTCTCGCGCTGCTGGAACTGGTGCGCGAGAGTTTGATCGAAGTGACCCAGTCGGAGCCCTATGCTCCGATTTACGTGAAGCTTGCACATGCTGAATCCGAATGAAGCCAAGACCGTCCTGGAGACCGCCCTGCTGGCGGCACAGGAACCGCTCACGCTGACCGAACTCAAGCGCTTGTTCGAGGAGGAGATCGGCACGGACACGCTGCGGCGCCTGCTCGACGAATTGCGTGAAGACTGGCAGGACCGCGGCGTGGAACTGGTCAATCTGGCGAGCGGCTGGCGCTTCCAGACGCGACCGGAGTTCCAGCAGTACCTGGAGCGCCTGTCCCATGACAAGCCGCCGCGCTACTCGCGCGCGGTGATGGAAACGCTCGCGATCATTGCCTACCGTCAGCCGGTGACGCGCGGCGACATTGAAGACATTCGCGGCGTGACCGTCTCCACCAACGTGATCAAGAGCCTGGAGGTGCGCGGCTGGATCGATACGGTAGGCTATCGTGACGTTCCGGGACGCCCCGCGCTGTATGCAACGACCAAGAATTTCCTCGACGACCTGGGCCTGCGCTCCTTGCAGGAATTGCCACCGCTTGAACAGATAAGCAGCACCCTTGACCTTGCCCCGCAAACACAGCCCAGCGAAGAGCCGAGCGCAGCCGCAGAGACTGCCGCGCCGGCCGCCGCAGCCGACTAGCGAACCCGCCAGTTCGGACAAGTTGCAAAAGGTGCTCGCCGGCGCCGGCCTGGGTTCGCGCCGAGAAATGGAACTGTGGATCGCGGCGGGCAGAGTCAGCGTCAATGGCGTGCCGGCAGGCGTCGGGACGCGCGTGAGTGCGGAGGACCGCGTGCTGGTCGACGGGCGGCCGGTGCGATTGCGCCGCAACGACGCGGCGCGCGTGTTGATCTATCACAAGCCCACCGGTGAAATCGTCAGCCGGGACGACCCGGAAGGGCGTCCGGCGGTGTTTGATCAACTGCCGCGGCTGCGCGGCGCGAAGTGGGTCGCGGTCGGCCGGCTGGATTTCAATACCAGTGGTCTGTTGATCTTTACCACTTCGGGTGAACTTGCCAACCGCCTGATGCACCCGAGTCACAGAATCGAGCGCGAATATGCGGTGCGCGTGCTGGGGGAATTGAGCGAAGAACAGATGCAGGCTTTGCGCACCGGGGTGCCGCTGGATGACGGGCCGGCGCACCTGGACAGCATCATGGACGCAGGCGGGCAGGGCAGCAACCACTGGTATAACGTGGTGCTGAGTGAAGGGCGAAATCGGGAGGTGCGGCGCCTGTTCGAGGCACTGAATGTGATGGTGAGCCGCCTGATGCGGGTGCGCTTCGGCCCGATTACACTGCCGTCCCACCTCAAACGCGGGCAGATGCGCGAATTGGACGAAGCGGAAATTGCGCGCCTGCTCGCCGCGCTGGAATTCCAGCCACAGGCGGTGGTGCTTAAACCGGCGCCCAGGCGTAAATCGGCTGGCGTGCGCCGGTCCCGGACGGGGCCGGCCAAGACCGGCCGCCGGCGCCCCTGATCCGGCGCGGCGACAGTAGAACATATCTAAAGTTTCACCCCTAAGCATCACATCGCCAAAGACAAAACGGATTGTTCGTGGGGTAATTTTCTGATATAATTTTCAATCTGTTGAATGTGGTCAGCGGGATGGGCGGTCAGCCCATTTTTTATTTGTGGCTATCGAACTGCGCGGCTTGCTCGAAAGAACGGTGGACGGGCTCGGTTACGAGCTCGTCGACGTCGAACTGTCCAATCGGGGCAAAATGCTGCGGCTTTTCATAGACAAGCCGCCGGCAGGACCGCAGGACGCCGGCGTGAGCGGAATCACGGTGGATGATTGCGCCAGGGTCAGCAATCAGCTGGCGCGGGTGCTGGAAGTGGAAGACGTCGATTACGACCGGTTGGAGGTGTCCTCGCCCGGTTTGGATCGGCCCTTGAAGAAAGAGACGGATTTTGTGCGCTTTGTCGGCGAACAGGCGCGTTTGACGTTGAGAATACCCGAGGGCGGCCGGCGCAATTTTACCGGCGTGATGCGCGCGGTGGAACGGGGCAGGCTCGAGTTGGAGACCGAGGGCGGGTTGGTGAGCATCGATCTCGCCAATATCGACAAGGCGCGCCTGGTACCCAAAGTTGAATTTTGAAGTTGGAGGTGCAGTAAATGAGCCGTGAGATTCTGCTGTTGGTGGACGCCCTGTCGCGCGAAAAGAACGTCAATAAAGACGTGGTCTTTGTCGCGCTGGAAATGGCGCTCGCTTCGGCCACCAAAAAGCGCTTCAGCGACGACGCGGATGTGCGCGTGGCTGTCGACCGCGAAACCGGGGAATTCGAGTCCTTCCGCCGCTGGCAGGTCGTGGCCGATGAAGCCGTGGAAAATCCGCCGCAGCAGATCCCGCTGTCGGAGGCGATCAAACAACACGCTGATATACAACTCGAGGAGTTTATCGAGGAGCCGCTCGAGCCGATCGAATTCGGCCGGATCGGCGCGCAGGCCGCCAAGCAGGTGATTTTGCAGAAGATCCGCGACGCAGAGCGCGAACAGATCCTGCAGGATTTCCTCGGCCGCGGCGACAAGCTGGTGACCGGCACGGTGAAGCGCATCGAGCGCGGCAATGCCGTGATCGAGTCCGGCCGCATCGAGGCGGTGCTGCCGCGCGACCAGATGATTCCGAAAGAGAACCTGCGCGTGGGTGACCGCGTGCGCGCCCTGCTGCTGCGCATCGATCGCAATGTGCGCGGTCCGCAACTGGTTCTGTCGCGCACGGCGCCGGAGTTCATCATCGAATTGTTCCGATTGGAAGTGCCGGAAATCGAGGAAAACCTGCTGGAAATCAAGTCGGCGGCCCGCGATCCCGGCGTGCGCGCCAAAATCGCGGTATTCACCAACGACAAGCGCATCGATCCGATCGGCACCTGCGTAGGCATGCGCGGATCACGCGTGCAGGCGGTCACCGGTGAACTGGGCGGCGAGCGCGTCGACATCGTGCTCTGGTCGGCAGATCCGGCGCAATTTGTCATCGGCGCACTGGCGCCGGCCGATGTGTCCAGCATCCTGGTCGACGAAGAGAAGCACAGCATGGACGTGGTGGTGGACGAGGCCAATCTTGCGATCGCCATCGGCAGGAGCGGTCAGAACGTGCGCCTTGCTTCCGAACTCACCGGCTGGACCATCAATCTGATGAGCGAGGAGGAGTCGGCCAAGAAGCACCAGGAAGAGAGTGCCGGCATCCGTACCACGTTCATAGAAAAGCTCGACGTGGACGAGGAAGTGGCGGACATCCTGATCCAGGAGGGTTTCTCCTCGCTGGAAGAAGTCGCCTATGTCCCGATCAATGAAATGATGGAAATCGAATCATTCGACGAGAACACGGTCAACGAGCTCAGAAGCCGAGCGCGCAATGCCCTGCTGGTGCAGGAAATCGCAAGCGAGGAGAAAGTAGAGGGCGTCGATCCGGAGTTGTTGGGTCTGGAAGGCATGGACACCCAGATAGCGGCGAAACTCGCCGAGGCCGGAATCAATACGCGCGATGACCTGGCAGATCTGGCCACGGACGATCTGATCGAGATCTGCGCCATGGATTCCGAGCGTGCCAAGGCGTTGATAATGAAAGCGCGCGAACATTGGTTCGCAGAAGAGGAAGGGAAGTAGGGGGCCGGTATGGCGCAAACTAGCGTTACACAATTTGCCGGGGAGCTCAAAGTCCAGCCTTCGGTGCTGCTCGAGCAACTCAAAGCCGCTGGCGTGCACAAGCAGCAGGCTGAGGACACGCTGAGCGAGCAGGACAAAACACGGCTGCTCGAGTACCTGCGCAAGGTGCACGGGGCCACCGAGGCGAAGAGCAAGATCACGCTTACGCGCAAGCAGACTTCCGAGATCAAGAAATCGGATTCGACGGGAAAATCGCGCACCATCCAGGTCGAGGTCAAGAAAAAGCGCGTGTTCGTCAAACGCGATGCCACAGTCGAAATGCCGCCTGAAGCGCCGGTGGCGGTGGTCGAAGAGAAAAAGAAAGCTCCGGCCGCGGCGCGCGCGCCGGCTGTCGACGCAAAGCAGCTCGAATTGCGCGAGCAGGAGCAAAAGCGCCAGGCGGAGCTGATGGCCCGCCAGTCCGAGGAATTGCGCGAGAAGCAGGAACGCGAGAAGAAACTCGCCGAGGTTCGCGAGGTAGAAGAGAAGCGTGCGCAGGAGGCGCCAGCCAAGGCGAGCGCGGAGCCGGCGACGGCGACGGCGACGGCGCCGGCCACGGACGGCACGCTGCACAAGCCCAAAGTCGACGAAGCCGCCAAGGGCGACAAGAAGAGCCCCAAGAAGAAAACGACCACCATCTGGAAGGACGAGTCGGCGAAGCGGCGCACGATCAAGACCCGCGGCGACGTCGGCGGCGCATCGGGCTGGCATACGCCCAAGAGCGCACGCCACAAACCCGCGGCCCAGGCGGAATCCGCGCAGACGTTCGCTGCGCCGACCGAGCCGGTGGTGCGCGAAGTCATGGTGCCCGAAACGATCACCGTCGCCGACCTGGCGCACAAGATGTCGGTCAAAGCAGCCGCAGTCATCAAGACGCTGATCAAGCTGGGCAGCATGGTCACCATCAACCAGGTGCTCGACCAGGAAACCGCCATGATCGTGGTCGAGGACATGGGGCACATCGCCAAGCCGGCCAAACTGGACGAACCCGACACCTTTCTCAACGAGCAGCCTGAGGCGCACGAGTCCGCGCACGAGTTGTTCGCGCGCGCTCCGGTGGTGACCGTGATGGGCCACGTTGATCACGGCAAGACCTCGCTGCTGGACTACATCCGCCGAACCCGCGTCGCATCGGGAGAAGCAGGCGGCATCACCCAGCATATCGGCGCATATCACGTGCAGACCCCGCGCGGCATGGTGACGTTTCTCGATACCCCGGGCCACGAGGCGTTTACCGCGATGCGGGCGCGTGGTGCGAAAGCCACCGACATCGTCATTATTGTCGTTGCCGCGGACGACGGCGTCATGCCGCAGACCATAGAGGCGATTGCGCACGCCAAAGCGGCCAATGTGCCGCTGGTGGTGGCGATCAACAAGATAGACAAACCGGATGCCAACCTTGAGCGCGTGAAGCAGGAACTGGTCGCGCAAGGCGTGGTGCCGGAGGAATACGGCGGAGAGTCGCCGTTCGTGCAGGTGTCGGCGAAGACCGGCGTGGGCATCGACAGCCTGCTCGAGCAGGTGCTGTTGCAGGCCGAGGTGCTGGAACTCAAGGCGCCGGTCGAGGCGCCGGCAAAGGGCCTGGTGATCGAAGCGCGCCTCGACAAGGGCAAGGGTCCGGTCGCGACCATTCTGGTGCAGTCGGGTACTTTGCATCGCGGCGATATCCTGCTCGCCGGTTCGGTGTTCGGCCGGGTGCGGGCGATGCTGGACGAGACCGGTCAGGCGGTGGAGCAGGCCGGGCCCTCCATTCCCGTAGAGATCCAGGGGCTTTCGGATGTGCCGCTTGCCGGTGAAGAGGCGGTGGCGCTGGCCGACGAGCGCAAGGCGCGCGAGATCGCGCTGTTCCGCCAGGGCAAGTTCCGCGAAGTGAAACTTGCGAAGCAGCAGGCGGCAAAGCTCGAAAACATGTTCGAACAGATGGGCGAAGGCGGGGTCAAGACCCTCGCGTTGCTGATCAAAGCCGACGTGCAGGGCTCGCGCGAGGCGTTGGCGCACGCGCTGTCGCGCCTGTCCAACGAAGAAGTCAAAGTGACTGTAGTGCACAGTGGCGTCGGTGCAATCACCGAATCCGATATCAACCTTGCGCTTGCTTCGAAGTCCGTGGTCATCGGTTTCAACACCCGCGCCGATGTCGCCGCCAGACGACTGGCCGAATCGCAGGGCGTGGATATTCGCTACTACAACATCATTTACGACGCGGTTGACGAGGTGAAGGCGGCGCTCTCGGGCATGCTCACCCCCGAGAAGAAGGAAAGCGTCACCGGCACGGTGCAAATCCGCAATATCTACAAGATTTCCAAGATCGGCACGGTCGCGGGTTGCATGGTGCAGGACGGCGTGATCAAACGCGGCGCGCGCGTGCGCCTGCTGCGCGACAACATCGTCGTCCATGACGGTGAACTCGATTCACTCAAGCGCTTCAAGGACGACGTTCGCGAAGTAAAGGCGGGATTCGAGTGCGGACTGTCGCTGAAGAACTATAACGACATCAAGGAAGGCGACCAGCTCGAAGCGTACGAAGTGCTGGAAGTCGCCAGGACGCTGTAGGGTTCGCCGGCAGGCAAATTTGCCCTCCACGCACCAGAGGTATTTGCATGCCCAAAGGCCCCGCCCGCAGCTTGCGCGTAGCCGACCAGATTCAGCGCGAACTGGCCGAGATCATACGTACCGAGCTGAAAGACCCGCGCGTCGCGATGATCACGCTTACCGGCGTGGAAGTGACGAACGATTATTCGCACGCCAAGGTGTTCTATACGCTGATGGGCGATGCCGAACAGCGCGCCGAAACCGAGATCGGTCTGAACAAGGCCAACGGATTTTTGCGCAGCCAGATTGCGCGCAGGATCAAGCTGCATTCCATACCCCAGTTGCATTTTGTGTACGACGCATCGGTCGAGCGCGGCTTCGAGTTGTCGCGCCTGATCGACGAGGCGGTCGCCGACAGCAAGGAACCGCGCGACTAGTGCAAGCGCCTCGTATCAAACGTCCTTTGAACGGCGTGCTGATGCTGGACAAGGCGCTGGGGGCGAGTTCGAATGCGGCTTTGCAGCAGGCCAAGCGACTGTATCAGGCTGCGAAAGCCGGACACGCCGGCACGCTGGACCCGCTCGCGACCGGATTATTGCCGGTGCTTTTCGGCGAGGCAACAAAATTTTCGTCCGACCTGCTCGACGCCGACAAGAGCTATCTCGCGCAGATCAAACTGGGCGTGAGTACCGCCACCGCCGACGCGGAGGGCGAAGTACTCGCAACGCGAGCGGTCAAGGTCACCGCGGAGCAGCTTGTCGCAGCGTTGAATGCGTTTCGCGGCGAGATCCAGCAGACTCCGCCGCTGTATTCGGCGCTCAAGCACGCAGGCAAGCCGCTTTACGCCTATGCGCGAGCCGGCATCGACATAGCGCGCGCCCCGCGCCGCGTTACGATCCACGCGCTGGTACTGCAATGGTTCGAAGGCGACCGGCTCGCTTTGTCAATCACTTGCAGCAAAGGCACGTACATCCGTTCGATCGCCCATGACCTCGGCGAATTGCTCGGTTGCGGAGCGCATCTCGCCGCGCTACGCCGAAGCGCAGCCGGCAGGTTCGGGCTTGACAGTGCGCATACCCTGCAAGACCTGGAGGCGATGTCCGAAGCCGAACGCGATCGATGTCTGCTGCCGGCGGACACATTGTTGCAGGAACTGCCTGAGGTTTGCCTGGAGCCCGCACAGCAGGCGCGATTCCTGCAGGGACAGGTCGTGCCCTGGGCCGGGCCGCCGCAGCCGCGTGTGCGCGTTTATGGCAGCGATGGGACGCTGCTGGGCGTAGGCGAACTGGGCATCGATGGTGCGATCTCGCCCAAGCGTGTAATCGCCGCCGCTCAGCAATGCGCACTTGGGGCGGACGCAATCCAAAAAATAGCGGAAAACCCTTGAAAAACCACTCGTTTTCGGTGTAAAATCCGCGCCTTTGCTGCAGCGACGAAGAACCGACCCAGGAGAGCATGAGTATGCCATTTACCACGGCGCATAAAGCGCAAGTTATCAACGATTTCCAGCGCGCCAAAGGCGACACCGGTTCCCCGGAAGTGCAGGTTGCGTTGCTGACAACGCGAATCAACGAACTGACCGGCCATTTCAAGACTAACGTCAAAGACCACCACTCCCGCCGCGGCCTGTTGCGAATGGTCAGCCAGCGGCGCAAGCTGCTCGACTATCTCAAGCGCAAGAACGCGGACGGCTACCGCGGCCTGATCGAGCGCTTGGGCCTGCGCAAGTAAAACCCAGACGCCCGTCGCATCGCGACGGGCGTTTTGCTTTTTCAGCGGGCTATTTCGATGTTCCAGAAGCAGCCCCTTCCCGTTTCTGATCGCAGGCGCCCTGAGCGCCCATTGCAAAGGACAATACCTTGAATCCAGTCAAAAAAACTTTTACCTACGGTGCCCATCAAGTGACCCTGGAAACGGGCGAGATCGCGCGCCAGGCCGGCGGAGCAGTCATGGTGAGCATGGACGATACCGTCGTGCTGTGCTCGGTGGTCGGCTCCAAACAGGCCAGATCGGGGCAGGATTTTTTCCCGCTCACAGTGGATTACATCGAGAAGACCTATGCCGCGGGCAAAATCCCGGGTGGTTTTTTCAAGCGCGAGGGCAGGCCTTCGGAAAAAGAGGTTCTTACTTCACGCCTGATCGACCGTCCCATCCGCCCGCTGTTTCCTGATGGCTTCTACAATGAAGTTCAGGTCGTGGCGACGGTCATGTCGGTTGATCCGGAAGTCGATCCTGACATCGCCGCGTTGATAGGCGTTTCGGCCGCCCTGACCCTGTCCGGGATTCCGTTCAACGGCCCGATCGGCGCCGCCCGCGTCGGTTATGCAAACGGCCAGTACATACTCAATCCGACTGCGACCCAGTTGAAGGATTCAAAGCTCAACCTGGTGGTTGCCGGCACCGAGCACGCCGTGCTGATGGTGGAATCGGAAGCGCACGAATTGTCGGAAGAAGTGATGCTGGGCTCGGTGATGTTCGGGCACGAACAAATGCAGGCAGCGATCAAGGCGATCAACGAACTCGCAGACACCGCCGCCAAACCGATGTGGGACTGGCAGCCGCCCGCCAAGGACGAAACGCTGATCACGCGTGTCGCCTCGCTCGCCGAAGCCGATCTGCGCGCGGCATTTCAGGTCAAGGAGAAACAGGCGCGCACCGCGGCCATCGACGCCATCTGGAAGCGCGTGTTTGCCGATATCGGTGTCGGAACCGAGGGCGGGCCCGACGCGAATGCTGCAAAGGAGATCTGCTTCGCGCTGGAATCGAAGATCGTGCGCAACCAGATTCTCGACGGCGAGCCGCGCATAGACGGCCGCGACACGCGCACCGTGCGCCCGATCACCATCCGTCTGGGCGTGCTGCCGCGCACCCACGGCTCGGCGCTGTTCACACGCGGCGAAACCCAGGCGATCGTAGTCGCGACGCTGGGCACGGCACGCGACTCGCAGATCATTGATGCCTTGATGGGCGAGTATAAAGACCGCTTCATGCTGCATTACAACTTCCCTCCGTACGCCACCGGCGAAACCGGCCGTGTCGGTACGCCCAAGCGCCGCGAGATCGGTCACGGGCGCCTCGCCAAGCGTGCGTTGCTGGCGACACTACCCTCGGTTGAGGAATTCGGCTACAGCATGCGCGTGGTGTCGGAAATCACCGAGTCCAACGGCTCGAGTTCGATGGCCTCGGTGTGCGGCGGTAGCCTGGCCTTGATGGATGCCGGTGTGCCGATGAAGTCGCACGTGGCCGGTATCGCCATGGGGCTGATCAAGGAAGGCAACCGTTTCGCCGTGCTCACCGACATTCTCGGCGACGAGGATCACCTCGGCGACATGGATTTCAAGGTTGCGGGCACCGACAACGGCGTCACCGCGCTGCAGATGGACATCAAGATCGAGGGCATCACCAAGGAAATCATGCAGGTTGCGCTATCGCAGGCGCGCGAAGGACGCATGGTGATTTTGGAGAAGATGACGGAGGTGCTGCCGTCGTCGCGCTCGGATATTTCGACTTTTGCTCCGCGCATCATCAAAATCAAGATCAATCCGGACAAGATCCGCGACGTGATCGGCAAGGGCGGGGCGGTCATTCGTGCGCTGACCGAAGAGACCGGCACCACCATCGACATCGAGGACGACGGTACGGTCAGCATCGCCTGCATCAGTTCCGAGGGCGGGGAACTGGCGAGGAAGCGTATCGAGGCGATCACGGCAGACGTGGAGGTGGGCAAGGTGTATGACGGCACGGTCCTGAAGTTGCTCGATTTCGGTGCGATCGTCAGCGTGCTGCCGGGCAAGGACGGCTTGCTGCACATTTCGCAGATCAGCCAGCAGCGCGTCGCCAGCGTGGCGGATCACCTGAAGGAAGGCCAGCTGGTCAAGGTCAAAGTGCTGGAAGCCGACGACAAGGGCCGCCTGCGCTTGTCGATGAAGGCGGTCGAGGCCGAGGCGCAGCAACCGGGTGCGACACAGCCAAGCTGATAAGGGCCTGCCGTAGGTAAAAAAGGACGCTTGAGCGTCCTTTTTTTTGTCCTTCGTTCGTTATTGGAAGGGCTCAACCATAAAAAACGGCGGCATCGAGCCGCCGTTTTTTGTTTTTAGTTTCGACATAACCTGGCGCTGCGCGCCAGGTTAGTCTTCACTGAAAGCAACTCGCCTACTTGGCGAGTTGCTTTTCCCTCAATTCGTCCAGGGTCTTGCAGTCTATGCACAGCGTCGCCGTCGGTCGCGCTTCCAGGCGCTTCAGGCCGATCTCAACGCCGCAGCTCTCGCAATATCCGTAGTCCTTGCTGTCGATCTTGGCGATGGTTTCGTCGATCTTCTTGATCAGCTTGCGCTCCCGGTCTCGATTGCGCAATTCCAGCGCCATGTCTGATTCCTGGCTGGCGCGGTCGTTGGGATCCGCAAATACCGTGGCCTCGTCCTGCATCGTGTGAACGGTGCGATCGATATCCTGCCCCAACTCGAGCTTGAGTGCTTCCAGGATGCTGCGGAAATGCGCGAGCTGCTTCTTGTTCATGTACTCTTCGCCTTTTTTCGGGGCGTAGGGCGGGACCGTTTTGTTGCGCAATTGTTGTTGTGCGGGCATATCAGACCACTCTCAGTTCGAAAAACGAAGGCGCTTTAATATCAGATATTCAGTTGGTGGGCAAGTTTATTATCTTTTCCGGTGCAGCGCCACAGTCGTCTGCGTTGACCATCACGGGGTGGCAGAGTATCATGCGACTCCGCTCGGGGTGTAGCGCAGCCTGGTAGCGCGCCTGGTTTGGGACCAGGATGTCGGGAGTTCAAATCTCTCCACCCCGACCAGCTAATAGCCCGCTGCTACACCAGGTGCGGGTGCGTCACGCGTGGCCCGCCGATGGGAGTGCCCGTAGCTCAATCGGATAGAGCACCAGCCTTCTAAGCTGGGGGTTGTGGGTTCGATCCCCGCCGGGCACGCCAGAATTATTCAGTGGTGGCTGTAGCTCAGTTGGTAGAGTCCCGGATTGTGATTCCGGTTGTCGTGGGTTCGAGCCCCATCAGCCACCCCATTTTTCGTGCCGGCGGGATATCGTTGTCCCGCGACATGCGGGGCGCGCCCCTCAGTTCATCGCCGGATCAGCGCCCCGGCGCTTGCTTGGCCTGAGGCGGCAGATATACATAGCCCCTGGCTTTCGCGTTGGCCAGACAGGCCTCGTAATTGGTGTATCCCTTGGACGATTCCGCCACCACGGCCTGGCCGGCACCGATCTGCTGCCAATTCCATCGCTGACCGTCGTCGATGTAAAAGCGCCAAATGACATGCATATATCGTTTCCTCCCCGGTTAAGCCTGAGCGGTGCAGGCAAGGGTTGCACACGGGTCGGAGGAAGCTTTGATTTTGTCGCTGACCAAATCGAAGTTTCCTCAGCCACGCTTTGCGCGTACGCCGCACTAGATCGTCGTGGCGCCGGGCAAGTGCGTTGAATTATAACAGGAATCAGCTTGAATTCGACCGCGGCCGGCGCAGACGGATCCGCTCAGGCGCTCCTCTGCGCGAGACCTCGCCGCTGGAATTCCAGAAACAATTCGCGGCATATCCAGGCGTCCGTTGCGGCGTAGGTAATCTGTGCAGCCGACAACTGCGGGCTGGCCCAGTTCGAAGTGCGCGCGCCCTTGGGAATCCGTACGCCGAGTAGAATTCCGGCGAGATTGCGCACCCCGGTCTGCTCCATGCGGGAACGCCTGGCAAGACTGCCCAGATCGACGATATTTCGCTCCTCAAAAGGGAACAATTGATTGAGTGCGCGCAAATCGTTCGCGAGTGCGACACCAACCTTCATCACTTCCGCCTGCGTCAGCAATGCCGCGAGAACCGGAAACGCCAGCGGTTCGCGCAACTGGAACAGATAGACGCGGCGCGCGCTGGCCGCCTGTACCAGGCAGGGCAGGTGCGTTTCGCCCTTCCTGAACGCCGGACGTGTCTCGGTATCGAACCCGACCACCGGCTCCTGCAGCAAGTCCGTCCGCGCGCGCTCCAGATCGGACGGCGTCCGTATCAGTGACACTTCGCCTTCATAGCGCCGGATCGGCAGGGCGGCCATCTCTTCCCGGGAGATCGCGCGGACGATTTCCATGGCAGACATGGTGTTGTTGGAGGGATGCATGGTTTCGCCAGGAGTGGGGGCTTGAATTAAATGCCGGTGCAAATGAGAAGGAACCGGGAAAGAACCGTGTTTACCCCTACAATTGCGTCGGTCGGTACCCGGTGATTTATAACATGAACACCACCCGCTCTGTAGATGTCCGATGAAAGCGATTGAGGTTTTCCGCCGCGTCGTCGTGTTGCGCCCGGGCGAGGGGCCGGCGCTGGCCTGGTCATTTGCGTATTTCTTCTGCCTCCTGTGCGGTTATTACGTGTTGCGGCCGCTGCGCGATGAAATGGGAATAGCGGGCGGCGTGCGCAATCTGCAATGGTTGTTTACCGCGACATTTTTCGTGATGCTGGCCGCGGTTCCCGTATTCGGCGCCACGGTCGCGCGCCTGCCGCGGCGGCGCTTTGTTCCACTGGTCTATCATTTCTTTGTCGCCAACATTGTGGTGTTCTGGCTGTTGCTCAGTTTCGACGCAGGCAAAGTGCAGGTCGCACGCGTCTTCTTTGTCTGGATCAGCGTATTCAATCTGTTCGCGGTGTCCGTGTTCTGGTCGTTCATGGCGGATTTGTACACCAGCGGGCAGGCGAAGCGCCTGTTCGGCTTCATCGCCGCGGGCGGTTCCGCAGGCGCGCTGCTCGGTCCGGCGCTGACCGTAGGGCTGGCGCTGCCTCTGGGCCCGGTCAATCTGCTGCTGGTCGCGGCGCTGTTCCTGGAACTGGCGATACTGTGCGCACGCCGGCTGGAGTCGATCGCAGCGCCGGGCGCGGATACAGCGCCGGTGGCCGCGAGTGCGCCGGAAACGATTGCCATGGCGCGCCCCAGCGGTTTAGGTGGCGGCTGGCTTGCCGGCATCGCCCTGGTGCTGCGCTCGCGCTATCTCGCGGGGATTGCCCTTTGGGTGAGCCTGCTGTCGCTGGCAGGAACATTTCTTTATTTGCAGCAGGCGCACATTGTTGCCGCAAGCTCCGATGACCCCGCTGTGCGCACGCGCATTTTTGCGAGCATCGATCTGGCGATCGGAATACTGACCATCCTGGTTCAGTTCTTTGCCACAGGGCGCTTTATGGCGCGTTTCGGTGCGGGTAGCGCGGCGGCCGTCCTGCCTCTTGTTTTTGCGCTGGGATTTCTCGCACTGGCGTTCTCCCCCATGCTGCTCGTCGTGATCGCGTTCCAGGCGATTCAGAGAACCGCAAATTTCGCGATTTCGAATCCCGCCCGTGAAGTGCTTTTCACGGTGCTGGATCGAGAGGAGAAGTACAAGGCGAAGAACCTTATCGACGTCGTCGTATTCCGCGGTGCGGACGCGGTCAGCGGCTGGCTGTTTTCATTTCTGCGCGCGGCCGGACTCGAGTTGTCGACGATTTCGTTTGCCACGGTGCCACTGGCGGGCGGCTGGTTGATGCTTGCGCTTGCGCTCGGACGCGCCCAGGAGCGCCGGGCCCTTGCCGCTCGGGCGTCGGTTTGAGCGCTCATTTGCGCGGATGTTCATCGCTGCGATGCTATCCTTGATTACCGGCTTGCTGAGTTTTCTGCGTGAAATCGCGCCGGCAACCGGCGGCATCCACGCGCGCAAGCGCTGGACGGAGTCCGTCGGCATGCATGCAAGCGCCGGCCGGCTTTCGGCGCATTCGTTTTGGAGGGTACTGGGATGAAAATCAGCAAGCTCAAACTGCGCCGGCTGCAGGTGCGGCCGGTGATCGTGCCGATGCGCCTGCCGCTGCAAACGAGCACCGGCGCGGTGAGCGTTGCGCCGCTGGTGCTGATCGATCTGGAGACCACGGCAGGCATCACCGGGCGCAGCTATTTGTTCGCCATCAGCCGAGCGCACCTGCAGCCCATCGTCGCGCTGGTCGAAGCAATGAGGGAGATGCTGGTGGGGGACAGCGTGGCGCCTTTCGCCATGGAGCGCAAGCTGCGCCAGAAGTACACTTTGCTCGGCGTGCACAACATCGTGCTGTTCGCGCTCTCCGGTATAGACATGGCAGCCTGGGATGCCTATGCGCAGTCGCTGGCACAGCCACTGTGCACGCTGCTGGGCGGAGCACCGCGTCCGGTGCGTGCCTATAACTCCAAGGGGCTGGGCATCATGCCGGTGAAGTCGCTTGCGCGCGAAGCCGATCAGTTGGTGAAAGAGGGCTTTTCCGCGGTCAAGCTGCGCCTGGGGCGAGACGACCCGAAGGAAGACATTGCCGCGCTGCGCGCGGTGAAGAAGGCTATCGGGCCAGGCATCACGCTGATGTGCGACTACAATCAGGCGCTCAGCGTAAGCGAGGCGATCCGGCGCGGCCGCATGCTCGACGAGGAAGGCGGGCTGTACTGGATCGAAGAGCCGACGCGTGCGGACGACTTCGAGGGCAACGGCCGCATCGCTGACGCACTTGATACGCCGGTGCAGATAGGCGAAAACTTCATGGGGCCGGAGCAGATGGCGCAGGCGCTGGCGGCGGGCGCCTGCGACTACGTCATGCCGGACGCGCAGCGCATCGGAGGCGTCACCGGTTGGATGCGCGCTGCCGCGCTCGCGCAGGCTGCGGGAGTGGAAATGTCCTCGCATCTGTTTCCCGAGTTCAGTTGTCATCTGCTTGCGGTCACTCCGACCTGCCATTGGCTGGAATATGTAGACTGGGCTGATCCGGTGCTGGCGGAACCGCTCGTGGTAAAAGACAGTCATGTACTCATTCCCGAGACACCCGGTGCAGGAATACGTTGGAATGAGAAGGCGGTAAGAAAATATGCGGCCTAGGGTGCATCGATGAGCATGGACGGCGAGGCGCGCATGCCGGTCATTTTCTTCGGGCACGGCAGCCCGATGAATACGCTTGCCCGCAACCAGTATACCGAGGCCTGGCGCAAACTCGGCGCTGCGGTGCCGAAACCCAAGGCGATACTCGCGATATCCGCGCATTGGTTTACCAAGGGCACGGCTGTGACTGCGATGGCGAAACCAAGGACCATCCACGATTTCGGCGGTTTTCCGCAGGCACTGTTCGACATACAGTATCCCGCGCCCGGTGATCCCGCGCTGGCAGAGCGCGTGCGCGGACTCCTCGCTCCGCTGCCGGTGGCGATGGATGAAAGCTGGGGTCTGGACCACGGTACCTGGTCGGTGCTGGTGCATGCTTTTCCCGAGGCGGACACCCCTGTGGTGCAACTCAGCATGGATGCCGGCAAGCCGGCTGCGTTCCACTACGAACTCGGCCGGCGGCTCGCGCCCTTGCGCGCAGAGGGCGTGCTCATCATCGGAAGCGGAAACGTGGTGCACAACCTGACGCTGATGCAAGGTCGCGAGGATGCGCCGGCCTACGCATGGGCGCGGCGGTTCAACGAGCAGGTGCGCGCCGCGCTCGCCTCGGGCCGGCATCAGACGCTCGTCGATTTTGAACAACGGGGCGAGGATGCGCGACTGTCGGTGCCGACCCCAGAGCACTATCTGCCGCTGCTGTATGTCGCAGGATTGCAGCAGGAAGGAGAAACCATCGATTTCGCAGTGGATGGCTACGAGGCCGGATCGCTGGGTATGTTGAGTGCCGCCGCAGGCATGCCCGCCGACTGGCGCAACGCGACGGGAGCGCACTAATATGGGACCATTCAGTGCGCCGCATCCGAAACGAGGCCGATCGTGCCGCGATCCGCAGCGCCGGTTGGCGGACGGATTCCTTCGAATTGACCGGGGCGTATGGAGTGTGAAATGCGGTTGGTGACAGTAATCATGATTGCGTTGAGCTTGTCGGTCGCGCCCGCGCTGGCCGGGAACTTTGAGGACGGTGTGAACGCGTATCGGAGCAGGAATTTCGTGAAGGCGAAAGAATCCTGGCAAAAGGCAGCGGCGCAGGGCAGCGTGATGGCGCAATTCAGTCTGGGGTTTTTATACGAAAAAGGCGAGGGCACGGCCGTGGATTACAGGCAGGCGGCGGATTGGTACAGGCGGGCGGCAGAGCGCGGTAATGCGCCTGCACAAACCAATCTGGGATCGCTCTACGAACGGGGGCAGGGCGTCCTGCAGGACAACAAGCAGGCGGTGAACTGGTATCAGCGGGCCGCAGACCAAGGGACCGTGGAAGCGCAGTTCAATCTGGGCCGCATGTATCAGACCGGGCAGGGCGTGGCGCAGGATCATGCACAGGCCGCATCCTGGTTTCGCAAGGCGGGTGAAAAGGGACACGTGGGCGCGCAAGCCACGCTGGCTCTCATGTACGAAACGGGGCAGGGCGTTGCGCGCGACTACAAGCAGGCGGTGGAGTGGTACGGCAAGGCGGCCGCCGCAGGGGATTCGAGGGCGCAGTTCGATCTCGGGCGGATTTACGAATCCGGGAAGGAAGGCGTTCCATTGGATTATGTCGAGGCGCACAAGTGGGGGAACATTGCCGAGTCCAACGGCGAGGACCGCGCGCGGCGCAGCCGCATCCTGCTGGAACGTCTGATGACGCCCGAGCAGATTGCGCAGGCCAGACAGGGCGCGGAGGAATGGCTCAAGGCGCACGCAAAGCAGTGATCGCAGCGGCGCTACTGCGCGATGCGGAGCGATCGCCCGTTATACGCGCTTGCTCTTGACGCCTTCGACGAAGCGCGAGAGCGTCGGTGACATCGCGCCGCGTGCAACCATGGCTTCGATCAATTGAAATCGTCCGCGCCGGCTTTGCGCGACGGACAGCGCTTGCGCGAGTTCACCGCCGGTGCGCACGCGTACGCCTTCTCCTCCAAGGGCGGCAGCCGCCTCGGCGAAACGCCACTCGTCTAGATTGTTGAAGTCCGACTCGGGCTGGAATGCGCGCAGCATCTCCCAGCTGGCGTTGTTGATCAGCAGCACGATCGGATCCCAGCCGTAACGCAGGCAATTGCCCAGTTCCCATCCGGTCATCTGGAACGCGCCGTCGCCGACGATGATCAGCGGCCGCTGTCCGGTTGCAGCCTGCAGCCCGAGGCCGGCGGGAACGCCGAATCCCATCGTTGCGTAATAGCCCGGCGCCACCAGCGCGGTATGCTCGACGTCCATCGCGAGGAACATGCAGTCGCCGATATCGGTTGCGATCGGCATCTTGCCGTGCGCGTCCATCAAATCGTTGATTGCGGTCGCAATGCCGAACGGGGTGATCGGCGCCGCATCGGACGGGAGCCCGCGGGGATACACTGCCGCCTCATGCTGCGGAGCATGCGCTTTTCGCGCGGGCAGCCGTTCGAGCAGGGCGCCCACCAGCGGCCCCAGTGGAATCTCAGGATAGACGTGATGCCCGATGATTACCTGCCGGTCTAGCGCCTGTATCGACATGCGCAAATCGATATGCTTGGCGGAGACGCCCAGATTGGTGTCGGAGACGATCACGCCCAACAGGAACAGCGCATCGGAGTGCTCGACCAGATGGGTGATTGCAGGCAATCCGGCCACCCCGATATAGGTGCCGAGCAGCGGGGCGTCCGTGTTCGACAGCAGGCCGCGCCCGAGCAGGCTCGTGACCACCGGCAAACCCAGGCGGCGCGCAAGTTCGGCAACTTTGTCCTCCAGTCCGAAGCGGCGCACTTCGACTCCGATCATCAGCACCGGCGAAGCAGCCGTGCGCAGGCGCGCAAGTATTTCGTCGGCACATGCGGCCAGCGCTTCGGCATCGAATGCCGGCTCCGCGGCGGGCAATACGGGTTCACACGGCGCGCCCACCATATCGCGCGGCAGTTCCAGATAGACCGGCTGCGAGCAATCCATGCAGGCGCGCAGCACACGCGCGATCTCGGCAGGAGCCGTGCGCGCATCGGTGAGGCACGCCTGGGCGCAGGTGATTTCCTCGTAAATGCGCAATTGCGAATCGAGCGACTTGGCCTGATGATGCAACAGCAGGCCGCGCTGCGCCTCGCCCTTGCCTGGCGCACCGGAGATGACGACAACCGGGGATTTTTCGGCGAACGCCGCGGCGATGGGATTGACCATATTGAGCGCACCGGCGCCGTAGGTTACGGCAGCCACGCCCAGCCCGGAGTGAATGCGCGCAGCCGCATCTGCGGCGAATCCGACCGCCGGTTCGTGGCTCAGCGTGTAGAGCGGAAGGATGCCGGATTCTTCGATGACCTTGAAAAATGGCAGTGCGTAGTCTCCGGGAATGCCGAAAATTTCGCGCGCGCCGTGCGCCTTGAGCGCATGCAGCAGTGCTTCGGAGAGATTCATCATGTTTCCTATTTTCGACGATGAAGGGGCTGCGGGCAAATCGGTCAGGCAATCATATCGCCGTTTGCGGAGCGGAAAATTACCCACAGATTCTGTGGATAAGCCTGTGGGTGAAATCCGGCGAAACATTCCGCATGGTTCTTGGCAAGACAGGAAATATCGGCGGCGGACAAAATTTGAGCACTCCAAATTGGCAAAAACCGAACTGATCCATTCGGACCATGCACTTCGGATGAGTCGGCAGACTCGGATGGTCCGTAGAAACGCCCGCGATCGGCTGGCGGATTTGAGAATTGACGCCGGCATCATCGCCTTATTGATTAGCGTTCGCAAGGCCCATCGCGGTTTGGGCTGAGCGTCGATATCCCATACAATGCCCCGGGATGGTCCGGCGGCCTCGTCGAGGCCCGTGCCTTATACCCGCATTCAGGAGATGTAGCCATGGCGGAACAGGAAAATGCGCTGGTGCGCTGGGAGGCGCGCTTCAGCGTAGGGGAGTATTTGTTCGGCGAAAAGCCCAACGCTTACCTGGCGTCCAAAGCATCCTTGCTCGCCAAGGGCAGCCGTGCGCTTTCGATTGCCGACGGCGAGGGCCGCAACAGTGTCTGGCTGGCCGAGCAGGGTCTGCGTGTCGACGCCTTCGATTTCTCGCCTACGGCTGTTGCAAAAGCCGAGCGGCTGGCCTTGAAACGCGGTACGCACGTCCGCTTCAATGTATCTGAAACGTTCGCGTGGAGTTGGGAACCGTCCACCTACGATCTCGTCGCCGCCATATTCATACAGTTCGCGTCGCCGGCAGTACGCGCGAGGCTGTTTCCGCTGATCAAACAAACTCTGAAGCCGGGCGGACTGCTGATACTCCAGGGCTATCGCACGGAGCAATTGCTAAACGGCACCGGCGGCCCGCCGGAAGCGGACCACCTCTACACCGAGCCGATGATCCGCGAAGCCTTGGCCGACATGGATATCATCGAACTGCGCTGCTACGACGAACATGTCGATGAAGGCAAGGGGCACGCGGGTATGTCGGCCCTGATGGGTTTGGTGGCGCGAAAACGCTAGCCGGACCGCCGTGATTCCGGCGACGGCCCGGACAACGCCGACCGCGGCCTCAGCGTACGATCAGTACCGGAATCGTCGTGTGGGTCAGGACTTTTTGCGTTTCGCTGCCCATGAGTAGACCGGAGATTCCGCGGCGGCCGTGCGAGGCCATCACGATCAGGTCGCAATGCTGCTCACCGGCGATGCGGATTATGGTTTCGTAGGTCGAGTAGCCTGCAACGAATGCCGTCCCGGCTTTGACGCCTTCGGAAGCGGCGAGGTCCTGGGCGGCGTCGAGCAGCTGGCGTTCCTCGTCTTCGATCTCGCGCATCACGGCTTGTCCGCCGAGATTGCTCATCGCGCCGCCCTCCACGTGGTGCGGTGTCTCGATCGGCGACCTGACATGGAGCAGAAGAAGATTCGCGCCCAGCGATTTGGCGAGGCGCGCTGCCGTGGCTACTGCCTTGTTGGAAAATCCGGATCCGTCGGTCGGTGCCAGAATATTATTGAACACGATGCTTAAACGACCGGTGGAAAGCCGTAATTCGGAGGCACTGCTTTGCGCCCGCCCTCCTTCAAACATGCTGCGACCGTCTGCAGCAGTTGTTCGCGCGTGATCGGCTTGATCAGAAAATCTGCGGCGCCGAGTTCCACCGCCTTTGCCATTACGCTGCTGTCGCTGCGGCCGGAAATGAACACCACCGGTATCGACGCGGATTTCGCGTCGTCCTGCATCAGCGCGACCAGTTCTAGGCCGTTCAAAAATGGCATGCCGATGTCGCACAGGACCAGATTCGGTGCGCGTTCAAGCATTGCCTTGCCGCCTTCAACGGCATCCTCCGCCACCTCGGCTGTATAGCCGGCCGCGGTGAGATGCAGGCGCAGAACGCCCGCGAATTCCTGATCATCGTCAATGATCAGAATACGGATTGCGCTTAGGTCCGGCATTTGGTTCCCGCTTCTCTGGAAAATACGACTATGCGTTCGCCAAAAATGTAGTCTGACGGCGATACAAAGTCAATGCGGCTATGCAATTCCAGTCTCGATTTGAGCAAACCCCAGGGCGCGACTTGCCGCGCGCATGCTTCATTCCCACAGCCAGGCCGCGCCGCGGACGCCGGAAGCGTCGCCGTGCCGGCTTTTCAGAAAACGCGTGGCGACATTATCGGAAAATATCTGCGGCGACCAGAGTTTCGGCACGTTGGCGTACAGCCTGTCGAGGTTTGACAATCCTCCGCCGAGCACGATCGCCCCGGGGTCCAGGATGTTGATGACCACCGCCAGGGCGCGCGCGAGTCTGGCCTCGTAGCGGCGCAGCGTGGCTTCGCAGGCCGCGTTACCGGCCGCAGCCTGCGCCGCGATTTCTGCCGGATGCAGGTTTTCGCCACAGGACAGCAGGTGGTCGCGGCACATGGCGGGACCGGAGAGGAAAGTCTCAACGCAGCCGTTTCGCCCGCAATAACAGGGCGGCCACTCCGCTTCGTCACCTGGCAGACGATTGTGTCCCCATTCTCCCGCGATCGCGTTGGCGCCAGCCAGAACCTTGCCGTGTGCGACGATGCCTCCGCCCACACCCGTACCGAGGATCACGCCGAATACCACGTCGCAGCCTGCGGCGGCGCCATCGCTGGCTTCGGAAAGTGCGAAGCAGTTGGCATCGTTGGCGAGGCGAACCTCGCGCTGCAGCAGCTCTTGCAGGTCGTGTTTGAGCGGCCGGCCGATCAGCCAGGTCGAATTCGCGTTCTTGACCAGTCCACTGACGCGTGATTCCGCACCGGGTATGCCGATGCCGACCGAACCGCGACGACCTAACTCGTTTTCGGCCAGCTGGACCAGGCTGGCGATGGCCGCCAGCGTGCCTGGGTAGTCGCCGCGTGGCGTAGCTATGCGGCGGCGCAGCAGCTGCGATCCATCGGCGGCCAGGGCGGCGATCTCGATCTTGGTGCCGCCAAGATCGATGCCGAGGCGCAATTCAGCCATCAGCTTCGCCCGGGCACGCGCGAGTTTGGCGTTTGCCGGCGGTCGGTAGAAGGTTTGCGCGGATATCCAATACAGCCATGGCTCAGTCTAGAACGGCCGCGGCGGAATTGGCAATGCGAAACTGGCACAGCGTGTCGAGGCTGAGACGGTGTGAACACGCGGGAGAATTGCCGCGTTTGGTGGTAAATTGAATACAACTACGACTCTGTCTGCCATGCACGTGATCAAAGCACTGAAATTGGCGGCTTTCGCTATCGGCGCAGGTGCCGCGCTCGGCTGCCAGGCCGACGTCTTCGTGCGCGAAGACATCATCACGGAGCCGGTTCCCGAACGGTTCAACATCTGCTACGACCACGGCTGTGCGAGTCTCGCATGGGTGACATTGAGCACGGAGCAATGGCAGCGGGTGCGAGCGGTGTTCAGTCCGCCAGCCGATACCGCGGCGGGGGAGCGCGAACAGATCAGAATCGCCGTGGCTTTGCTCGAAGACATGGTCGGTGCGATGACCGGCACCGCCACCGACAAGGGCGGCAATTTGGCCGGATGGGGAAAACCCGGACAAATGGACTGCATCGACGAATCGACGAATACCACAATCTATTTGCGCCTGCTGCAAGGTGACGGCCTGCTGCGCTGGCATCAGGCCGGGGACCGCGTCACACGCTGGACGCCGCTGACCTGGCCCCATACGACTGCTGTGATCGAGGAGCGCAGCAGTCAGTTACGATGGGCGGTGGACGCCTGGTTCCTCGACAATGGCGAGCCGCCGTTCGTACTGCCGCTGCAGACCTGGCGGGATGGCTGGAGGCCGGACAAACAAAACACAGCCGGCGGCGGCCGCGTTGCTGCCACGACTAGCCGGTAACCAGACGGGCGGCCGCTGCCCGAGCGCAGGCGGCACCGGCCTTTTTGCAGCGAAAGGATATCCGACATGGCTATGAAATCTGCGGGCATTTTCGATTACGTCATCGTCGGAGGCGGCACCGCCGGCTGCCTGCTCGCCAATCGACTGTCAGCCGATCAAGGCAACAAGGTGCTGTTGCTGGAGGCAGGGGGAAAAGACGACTGGATCTGGATACACATCCCCGTGGGTTACCTTTACTGCATCGGCAATCCGCGCACCGACTGGTGCTACCGGACCGAAGCCGATCCCGGGCTCAATGGGCGCTCGATACTCTACGCGCGCGGCCGCGTGCTCGGGGGCAGTTCATCGATCAACGCGATGCTCTATTTGCGCGGTCAGGAGCGCGACTACGACGAGTGGGCGCGCCAGACCGGCGATCCCGGCTGGTCGTGGCAGAACGTGCTGCCGATATTCAAGAAATCCGAAGACCACTGGGGCGGCGCCAATGAATTCCATGGAGGAAGAACACTGGACGACGCTGAAGGGCATGAATGGCGGGTGGAGCGCCAGCGACTGTCCTGGGAGATCCTGGATGCCTTTCGCGACGCCGCCCTGGAAGCCGGCATAGCCAAGATCGAAGACTTCAATCGCGGTGACAACGCGGGCAGTTCCAAATTCGAAGTCAACCAGCGCCGCGGCGTGCGTGTGAACAGTTCGAAAGCCTTCCTGCGACCGGCCGCCGGCCGGTCCAACCTCAGCGTCATCACCGGAGCCCAGGTGAACAAGCTGAGGATGGACGGCAGGCGAGTGCTGGGCGTCGAATACGTATGCGGCGGCGAGGAGGCGTTCGCCGCTGCCACGCGCGATACCCTGCTCGCCGCAGGCGCAATCGGAAGCCCGCAGATACTGCAGCTGTCTGGCATCGGGCCGGGCGCGCTGCTGCAGCAGCAGGGCATAGCGGTGGTGCAGGATCTGGCCGTGGGCGAGAACCTGCAGGACCACCTGCAGCTGCGCATGGCGTTCAAAGTGCAGAACGTGCTGACTTTGAATACCATGGCCAATTCCTGGTGGGGAAAGGCGAAGATGGCGCTTGAATACGCGCTGCATCGCACCGGTCCTCTGACCATGGCGCCGTCGCAGCTGGGCGCATTTTTTAAGAGCGATCCGGCGCAAGCCACGCCCAATCTGGAGTTCCACGTACAGCCGCTGTCGCTTGACAAGTTCGGCGATCCACTGCACCCGTTCCCGGCGTTTACCGCAAGCGTATGCAATCTGCGGCCGGCCTCGCGCGGCCATGTCCGCATCAAATCAAACGACGCTCGCGCGCATCCGGCGATCATGCTCAATTACCTGAGCGCGCCGGAAGACCGGCGCATAGCGGCCGCGTCCTTGCGCATGGCGCGGCGCATCGTGCTTGGCACGCGGACGATGCAGAAGTACGCACCCGAGGAATTCCTGCCGGGACCGGGCTTTCAGACCGACGAGGAACTCGCAATCGCGGCCGGAAACGTCGGCACTACCATTTTTCACCCGGTGGGCACCTGCCGCATGGGGCGCGCGGACGATCCGTCGGCGGTGGTCGATCCGCAGTTGCGGGTGCGCGGTATTGACGGCTTGCGCGTTATCGACGCCTCGGTCATGCCGGCGATCACCTCCGGCAATACGAATTCGCCGACCCTGATGATTGCCGAGCGGGGCGCCATGATGGTGCTGGACAGGCGCGCGTAGTAACGCCGGCGGGGGCGACGGAAGGGCGGACCCGGGCGTGGAACCGCACATGGATATTCCCTCGTGGAACTCGGTCTCAAACTGGTAAAATAACCGGCTTGATGCACCTGCTGCTCGAATGAGCCCACTCCCTGAATAGGAATTTCAAAAAAATGTCTATCAAGTCCAGGATTCTCCTGGTTGGCGCGGCTACGCTGCTGGCCTTGAGCGCATGCGGTTTTAACGATTCCGTCCCCGCTGCGGGAACGTCCAAAGGCGCCGTCGCCGCGACGGTCAATGGATCGCCCATCAGCGAAAGCCTCGTTGAAATGATGATGAAGCAGCGCGGCGATCTCGGGCGTGAGGCCGGCGCCGAAGCGCGCAAGGCGTTCATCGACCGGCTGGCGATGCAACTCATCATCACGCAAGAGGCGATCAAGAGTGGATTGGATAAGACGCCCGAAGTAGCGAACCGTCTGGAACTGGGCCGACAGTCCGTCCTGGTCGATGCGTTCATACAGGACTACGTCAAGAATCACACGATCAGCGATGCCGAACTGAACGCAGGCTACGAAAAACTCAAGGCAGAAGCGAGCGGCCAGGAGTACAAAGCGCGGCACATTCTGGTTGAAACGGAAGCAGAGGCCAAGGAAATCATCGCCAAGCTGAAGAAGAATCCGCAAGCATTTGAAGCGCTGGCGAAGGAAAAATCAAAAGACCGGGGTTCGAAAGCCAATGGCGGCGACCTGGGTTGGTTCGATCCGCACGGCATGGTTCCGGAATTCGGCGCGGCGGTAGCGGCGTTGGCGAAAGGCAAATTCAGCGAAGAACCGGTCAAGACGCAATTTGGCTATCACGTGATCATGCTGGATGACTCCCGGATGAAACCCGCGCCGGCGCTGGAGCAGGTCAAGGACAACTTGATGCAGCAGCTGCAGGGTCAGAATCTGCGGAAGTACTTCGATGAACTGAAAGCCAAGGCAAAGATCGAAGTTGCTGCCGGGATGGCTCCCGCAGCAACAGCGGAGCCCAAGCAGGCGGAACCCACGAAAAAATAGCACCGGATCAAATGCGCAGTCCTTGATTCAGGTCCGCAGGCATCGTGTCGCACTCTGACGCCGAATCTGCTGAAAACCCGGAACGTCCCGGCCCAAGGATACGTTACGGCGAATTCCTGAGTGCGGTGCGCGTCAAGCAACGGCCGGTCAGCTACAACCAGGTGTATGCCGAAGCGCCGCGCCGTGACAAGGACAATGCGCCGAAGCTGCGCCTCATCGACCTGCACCGCCTGCTTACACCTTATGTCAGTGTGCGTTTTCTGGAGCAGGCGCGAGCCGTAGTGCCGTTGGCACTGTTTCTGGCCTTGTTCCAGATCGTGGCATTGCGCTCCTCGTTGATCGAGGGCGACGAGATCGCGTTCGGCATGCTCGCGGTCATGCTCGGGTTGATGTTCTTCATGGACGGCGTCAAGTATGGATTGATGCCGTTTTCCGAAAATATCGGATTCAAGCTGCCCAGCCGCACGCCGACCTCGGTGGTGCTCGCATTTGCATTCCTGCTCGGCGGCATCGCTACCTTTGCCGAACCTGCGATCGGTGCGCTGCGGGCTGCGGGCGCCGGGCTGGATCCTGCGCGCACCCCCTGGCTGCACCTGTTGCTCACGCGCTATCCGGACCGCCTGGTCTTCGCCGTAGGCGCCGGCGTAGGCGCCGCGGTGGTTCTGGGCATGCTGCGCTTCATTTTCGCGTGGCGCATGAAGACCCTGGTGATTGCGGTGCTGCTTCCCTGCCTAGCCGCTTCCATCTACGCGGGGCTTGATCCGCGTCTGGCGCCCATACTCGGGCTTGCCTGGGACTGCGGGGCCATCACCACCGGTCCGGTAACCGTGCCCCTGGTGCTTGCACTGGGAATCGGTGTCTCGGCCGCTGCAGGCCGGCGGGACAATCCGCTCTCCGGCTTCGGCATCGTGACGCTGGCTTCGCTGTTTCCGGCGATGGCGGTCATTCTGGTCGCGTCAGGTCTCGTGGCCGACGTACCCGATCCGTCAGCACTGCCCGCACTCGTCAGCGCCGGCGATACATTGGCGTGGTGGGACATGACGCCGCTGGCGGAATTGCTGGCGTCATTGCGGTCCATTGCCCCGCTCATCCTGCTCTTGTGGCTGGCCCAGCGCTACGTGCTGGGAGAAAAACTGGCTCATCGTCAGATCGTTATCTACGGTGTGGTTGTGGCCGTGCTTGGCATGACCTTGTTCAATCTCGGGCTGACAGTGGGCCTGATTCCGCTGGGAGAGCAGGCGGGGAACATCATCCCCTCCGCGTTTCATGGCATCAATGGTGCCAAGCCGCTCTATCCCTATATCTTCGGCGTATGCCTCACCCTGTTGTTCGCCGCCGCGATCGGATACGGTGCCACCGCCGCCGAACCCGCGCTCAACGCCATGGGTGTGACCGTGGAAAATCTGACCGATGGGGCGTTTCCGCGGCGACTGTTAATCCGGTCCGTCGCAGTCGGCGTGGCGGCAGGCACCGCGCTGGGCGTGGCCAAGATCATATTCCAGTGGCCGATGCTGCCGCTGTTGCTTGGCGCCTACACCCTGGCATTGGTTTGCACCGTGCTGTCGCTCGAAGAGTACGTGAGCCTGGCCTGGGATAGCGCAGGGGTTACTACCGGCCCGGTGACGGTGCCGCTGGTTCTGGCGCTTGGAATCGGGCTGAGCAGGGCGGTCGGCGCTGCGGAGGGATTCGGCATTCTGGCGATGGCATCGGCAGGGCCGATTATCAGCGTGCTGGCGGTGGGCTTGTGGATCCGACGCCGACGTAGCCGCGAAACCTGAAGTTGGCGTGATGGAGGAAGACGGAATGAAACGACGCGACGAGATCGTGGTACTGACCGACGCAGTGTTGATCACCTGCATCGTGCAGCGCGGCTTGGCCGATGTAGTGGTCGACGCCGCCACCGAAGCAGGGGCACAGGGTGCGACTATTTTCTATGCGCGCGGAACCGGCGTGCGCCAAAAGCACCTGGGAGTGCTCGGGATTACGATCAACGCGGAAAAGGAAGTGCTCTACATTGTGGCCCCGGGGGATCATGCGGACCACATATTCGAGCGCGTCTATGTCGCCGCCCAGCTCGACACGCCGGGAATGGGGATGATCTACATGATGCCGCTGGAAAAAATGGCAACTTACGTCCCTCCGGAAGTCGCGGCGCGCTTTGGCTCGCACCAGAGTCATCATGGATAAGACAGCGCTGCCCGCTCGCGGCGAATATCGCGTGCTCATCTGCATCATGCCGGCGGGCAATGGCAGCGAAGTTATCGAGGCCCTGCGGCGCGAGACCGGCGTTATCAGCACCTATGCCCATCACGCGCGCGGCGTCGGCACGCACAGCCTGCGCAATCGCGTCTATTCCGACGAAAAGCAGATTCTCACTGTGATGGTCGAAGCTGCGCGCGCGGATGACGTATTCAATTTTCTCTATTTCAGCGCCGGGCTGGATGCGCCGCACGCGGGGATGATCATGATGGGACGTGCCGTGCGCGGTGCCGGCGTTGTCCCGCTGCCCGAGTCGGAGAGCCCGGCAGCAGACTAATCGCTCTGCGAAGACAGCGGCGGAGCTATCGTTTCCAGGGAAACGCGCTCGGCGCGGACCCCATAGCGCAGCTCGAAGGCCGCCGCGACGTACATGAGCGTTGCGCCAAGTGCATAACCGTAGAAGACGTTGATCCGTTCCCCTGTGCCGATCAGGGCGCCGAACAGCAGAGGCGCGGCGATGCCGCCGGCGGCAGTGCCGATGGCATAGAACACTGCGATGGACAGGGCGCGTAATTCCAGCGGAAACACTTCGCTGATTGTCAGATAGGCGGAACTGGCCGCGGCCGACGCGAAAAAGAAAATCACCGCCCAGGCGGCAGTCTGCCCGAGCGCCGTCAGCGTCTCGTTCACAAACAGCGCGCCGGTCACAAGCAGCAGGGTGGCTGCGACGGCGTAGGTTGCGGAGATCATGGTGCGCCGCCCGATGCTGTCAAACAGATGCCCCAGGAACAGCGGGCCGAGAAAATTTCCGATCGCGAAGGGCAAAAGGTAGAGCCCGGTGGTCTGTGCCGGCACCGCGTAAAAGCGCGTCAGGACGAGCGCATAGGTGAAGAAGATGGCGTTGTAGAGGAAGGCCTGGGAGGAAATCAGCACAAAGCACAGGACTGCCCGGCTGCGGTATTTCGTGAACAAGGTCGAGAAAATGATGCGAAAGCCAAAGCGGCTGCGTGGATGGATCGTCAGTTTCTCGGTTACGGGCGTCAACGCAACACCGGTCTGCCGTGCTACCCGTGTTTCGATATCGGCCATGGCGCGCTCGGCGTGCCTATGGCGACCGTGAATGCTGAGCCAGCGCGGGCTCTCCGGTATGAAGGCGCGTGCGAACAGCACCAGGAAACCGAGCAGGGCGCCTGCGCCGAATCCGATCCTCCAGCCGGTGTCGACGGCGAATACGGAAGGATCGAGCAGGACCAGCGTGGCCCCTGAACCGAGCATGGCGCCCAGCCAGAAGCTGCCATTGATGATCAGGCTGACGCGGCCACGCAGGCGCGCTGGAATCAGTTCGTCGATGGCAGAGTTGATTGCGGCGTACTCACCGCCTATGCCGAATCCGGTAATACAACGGAAGGCGGCGATGCTGATGAAATCCCAGGAAAACGCGGTCAGCAATGTGCCGGTGAGATAAATGGCGAGCGTGATGAAAAACAGCCTGGCTCGGCCGTGGCGATCCGTCAGCCAGCCGCAGACCAGCGCGCCGATGACGGCGCCCAGCAGATAAAACGATGCCAGTGCACCGATTTCGACACTGCTCAGATAAAGCGTGGCCGGGTCCTGCAGAACGCCGCTGATTGCACCTTTGAGTGTTACCTCGAGGCCGTCGATGGCCCAACTCGCGCCCAAGGCGAATACAAGCAGCCAATGGAAGCGGCTCCAGGGCAGCCGGTCCAGACGGGCCGGAATGTCGGTATGCACGGTAGACGCATTATGCGGATCCGGCGCGGCGGATACGTGTTCCTGATTCAGCGGCATCGTCGATTGAACGTGGAAGATTCAGGTGCGGACGCGTGCCATTTTACCCCTGGCATCGCGCGCCGGTCGCGTGCAGCCAATCACGCGCTGCGGCATGCAGATTGGTCTGCGTCATCGCGCCGACCTTGTTAAGATAAGCCCTTCAACACCGGGTGCGTCCGGCCGTAATCGGCTTGAGCCCGTCGATTCTCTGCCAAACCGACTGTAGCTGCCCGGCGGTTCCGACTCATCGTGGGGAAACCAGCATGCCGACATTCAATGAGCAATCCAGGGCAGACCTCCTGTCTGCGTTGTCCGAACTGATCAGGGCTCGCGTCTCCGCCGAAGATGCCCCCGTGGCCGAAGCCTTCGCGCAGCGCTTTTACGCGCAGGTTGCCTCGGAGGACCTGGCCGGCCGAAGCGTGCGCGACCTGTGCGGAGCGGCGTTGTCGCACTGGAGCCATGCGCGTCAATTTGTGCGGGGCAAACCATCGATACGCATATACAACCCGCGGGTCGATGAAGAGGGTTGGCAGTCCACGCACACGGTGGTCGAAATCGTCAGCGAAGACATGCCGTTCCTGGTGGACTCGATCACCATGGAGGTGAATCGCCAGGGCCTGACTCCGCATCTGATCATTCATCCGATCATGAAGATCGTGCGCGATGCCGGCGGAATTGCAACCGGAATTTCCGAAGATCGCGACGACACGCCCGGAAACTACGAGTCCATTATCCATGTGGAGGTGGACCGGCGCAGCAATGCTGGTGATCTGGAAGCGCTGCACCAGGGGTTGGATCGTATTCTGGCCGATGTGCGCGCGGCCGTCGAAGACTGGCCCAGGATGAAACAGCGCCTGGCGGAGATCATCGCAGACATCGAACGCGATCCGCCACCGCAGGACCCCGACGATACTGCCGAGGACTGCGCATTCCTGCGATGGATCGCCGCCGACAACTTTACGCTGCTGGGTTATCGCGAATATCAGTTCGTGCGCGAAAGCGGCGAAGAGTCGATACGTATCGCGCCCGGATCGGGCATCGGCATTCTGCGCGAAACCGGCAGGGAGCGGGTGGTTTCCTTCGCTTCTCTGCTTCCGGAGGTGCGGGCGATTGCACGACAAAAGCGTCTGCTGATACTCACCAAGACCAATGCGCGCTCGACGGTGCACCGGCCTGGCTACCTCGACTATCTCGGGATAAAACGCTATGGCCGGGACGGGGAGGTGATAGGCGAGCTCCGTTTTCTGGGTTTATTTACCTCCACTGCGTATAACGCCAATCCGGCCGACATCCCGCTGCTGCGCAAGAAGGTGACAAACGTGGTCAGGCGTGCAGGGTTTCGGCCCAAGAGCAACTCCGACAAGGCGCTGCTGACCATACTCGAGCAATATCCGCGTGACGAGTTGCTGCAAGTCGATGTTAACGAGCTTTATCCCATCGTGATGGGGATACTCGGCTTGGGCGAGCGCCAGAGAACGCGCTTGTTCATGCGGCGCGATGCATTCTGTCGTTTCTTTTCCTGTCTGATTTATACGCCGAGGGAACATTTCGATTCGGCGATGCGGCAGCGCATGCGGGACGTCCTGGTCGAAGCGCTGAATGGAACCGCGGCGGAATTCTTCGTGCAACTGTCTGAGTCCGCGCTGGCGCGCATCCTGATCATCGTCCACGTCCGGCCGGAGACCACGCCGGGTTTCGACGCGCTCGATCTCGAGAAGCGCCTGGCGCAGGTCGCGCGCCGCTGGGACGACGAACTGGACGAGGCTTTGCTCGCGCACTGGGGCGAGGAGCGCGGGAACATGCTCCACGCCAGCTACAAGTCGGCCTTCCCCGCGGCGTACCGTGAGGACTACGCGGTACGAGACGCCATCGACGACATCGAACTGATGGAATCCCTGAGCGACCCCGACGGCCTTGCGCTGAATCTGTATCAACCGGACGACGCGCGTACGGGCAATCTGCGGCTCAAAATACTGCGCAATTCTGAGCCGGTACCCCTGTCGACCTCTCTCCCGATGCTCGAACACATGGGCGTGCGAGTGCTCGAAGAGCGGCCATACGAGATCAAGCGCGAGAACGGGGCGACGGTCTGGCTGCACGACATCGGTCTGAATTATCCCGGCGTGTCCGACCTGGATTTCGGCAGTGTCGGAAAAATGTTCGAAGAATGCTTCTTGCGCGCCTGGCGCGGCGAGGCGGAGAACGACGACTTCAACCGGCTGGTTCTGGCCGCCAGGATGAACTGGCGCGAAGTTGCCCTGTTGCGCGCGTATGCCAAATACCTGAAGCAGGCGGGGTTTACTTTCAGCCAGATCTATATGGCGCAGACGCTGACGACGCACGCGAATGTCGCCCGCAGTCTGCTGGGACTGTTCGAAGCGCTTTTCGATCCGGCCCGGGACGCCGGGAGGCCGGAGCGCGCCGCGGAACTCGTTGCAAACATCCAGGCGGCGCTCGAGACGGTCGCCAATCTGGATGAAGACCGCATCCTGCGCCAGTATCTGGCGGTAATCCAGGCCACGGTTCGAACCAACTACTTTCAACTCGCCGGCGGGGTTGCGAAGCCCTGCTTGTCCTTCAAGCTCAATTCCAGCCTGGTCCCCGGCTTGCCCGAGCCGAAGCCGCTGTTCGAGATATTTGTCTACTCGCCGCGCGTAGAGGGCATCCATCTGCGCGGCGGAAAAGTGGCACGCGGAGGCTTGCGCTGGTCGGATCGGATGGAAGATTTTCGTACCGAGGTACTTGGCCTGATGAAGGCCCAGATGGTGAAGAACGTGGTGATCGTGCCGGTCGGATCGAAAGGGGGGTTTGTGGTGAAGAATCCCCCCGCATCCGGCGAGCGCGAGGCGATTTTGAAGGAGGGGATCGCGTGTTACCACTTGTTCCTGCGCGGCCTGCTGGACATCACAGACAACCTGCTTGCCGGCAAAGTGGTGCCGCCTGTGAACGTTGTGCGCCGGGACGAAGACGACCCCTACCTGGTAGTGGCCGCAGACAAGGGAACTGCGACTTTTTCCGACTACGCCAATGCGGTGTCCAAGGAATACGGTTTCTGGCTCGACGACGCGTTCGCTTCGGGCGGATCGGTCGGATACGACCACAAGAAGATGGCGATTACCGCGCGAGGCGCATGGGAGTCGGTAAAGCGGCACTTCCGCGTACTCAAGCTCGATACCCAGGAACAGGATTTCACCGTGGTGGGCATAGGCGACATGTCGGGCGACGTGTTCGGCAACGGCATGCTGCTGTCCAGGCACATCAAGTTGATCGCTGCAGCCGATCACCGCCATATTTTCATCGATCCCGATCCCGATCCGGCTTCCAGCTTTGCAGAACGCGAACGCCTGTTCAAAATGCCGCGCTCGTCCTGGGCAGACTACAACAGCAAACTACTTTCGCCCGGCGGCGGTATCTACGCGCGCAGCGCCAAGTCGATCAGGCTTTCCGCTCAGGCGCGCGCGGCGCTGGGGATCGAGGCCGAGGTCCTGGCGCCGCAGGAATTGATACGGGCGCTGCTGCTCGCACCCGCGGACCTGCTCTACAACGGCGGGATCGGTACATACGTCAAGGGCAGCGGCGAGTCCAATGCCGATGTCGGCGACAAGGCCAACGACGCCGTTCGGGTCAACGGCGCGGACTTGCGCTGCCGCGTCGTCGCCGAAGGCGGCAACCTCGGCCTGACGCAACTGGGTCGGATCGAATTTGCCTTGAAGGGCGGGAGCATCAACACCGACGCGATCGACAACTCGGCCGGTGTCGATTGTTCGGACCACGAAGTGAACATCAAGATCCTGCTCAATCTCGTCATCGAAGACGGCCTGCTGACGGAAAGTCAGCGCAACCAGCTGCTGGTCGAAATGACGGACGACGTGGCGGCACTGGTATTGCGGGACAATTATTTTCAGACCCAGATCTTGTCGGTGAGCAGCGCGCGTGCCAAGGAGCTGCTGGATGCGCAGGGGCGTTATATGCAATATCTCGCCAAGCTCGGCCGGCTCAACCGGCGCGTCGAATACCTGCCGTTCGAGGAGGCGATAAGCGAGCGCAAAACGGCGGGTATCGGGCTTACCACGCCCGAGGTAGCGGTGCTCCTTGCCTATAGCAAAATGGAGTTGTTCGATACCTTGCTGATCTCAGACGTTCCCGAAGATCCCTACATCCGCACAGCGCTGGAGCGTCACTTTCCGCAGCCGCTGCGGACGCGCTTCCCGGATCACATTCAGCGCCATCCTCTGCGACGAGAGATCATCGCCACCCATGTGGTCAACAGCATGGTCAACCGGGTGGGTCCCAGTTTTGTCCATCGATTGCAGCAGGAAACCGGTGCGGCGATACCGGACATCGTTCGGGCCTATATCGCCACAAGAGAAGTGTTCGGACTGGTCCCGTTGTGGCAGACCATCGAGGCGCTGGACAACCGGATTGCCGATGCGACGCAAACCGAGATGGTGCTCGAGTGCCTGCGCCTGGTTCACCGGGGCACGCTGTGGTTCCTGCGCCGCCGCGATCACCTGCAAGATCTCGCCAAGACCCGTGAGCATTTTCGCGCCAGCGTCGAACAACTTGCGGGCAATCTTTACCAGGTCGTCGCAGCGGATTTCCGGACGCAGCTCGACGATGATATCCGGCATTACTCGGAACTCGGTGTTCCCATGCCGCTGGCAGAGCGAATCGCAGTACTGGAAGAACTGTATTCCGCACTGGACATCGTCGAAGTCGCCACGGGGCTCAAGCGGCCTGTCGAATTGGTCGCGCAGGTCTATTTCGCCCTGGGCGGCCTGCTGAATCTGCATTGGCTGGGCAATCAGATCGACGATCTGAACGTAAGAACGCACTGGCAGGGCCTGGCCAAGACAGCACTACGCGACGATCTGTCCAATCAGGCACGCGAACTGACCGCCCAGGTGCTGCGCGAAGGTCCGGACCAGGAAGACAGAGCGCAACTTCTGGAGGCTTGGAAAGGGCGCCGCGTCTTCCATTTCGATCGATACCAGCAACTGATGGCGGAAATTCGAACCGCCACGGCGCCGGATATCGCCATGCATTCAGTGGTTTTGCGCGAACTCCGCGGTTTGGCGTAAGCAAATTGGCGTCGAATGCGCGGTTGACATGCTCGCTTAATACCTTGTATTGTCTGAATGTAAGTTACGTTTCCAGTATGGATCCAATCCGGTAATCCAAGCCCACCGGCAGCGCTCTTTCAGCCATTGGAGCCGGCTTCCAAAACCTTGCACGTAAGGAGAATAAGCATGCGTATTCCTTTTCAATCCCTAGGACTGGCACTGGCGGTCGCTTTGATGCTACCGGCCCCGGCGGCGCTTGCACAGCAAAAATTCATCACCATCGGCACAGGCGGCGTCACAGGCGTGTACTACGCTGCGGGCGGCGCGATCTGCCGTCTCGTGAACAAGGACCGCAAGAGCCACGGCATCCGTTGTTCGGTAGAGAGCACGGGCGGCTCGGTCTACAACATCAACACCATTCGGGCCGGCGAGCTCGACATGGGCGTGGCGCAGTCCGACTGGCAGTATCACGCGGAGAAGGGCGACAGCGTCTTCAAGGCCCAGGGACCCTTCAAAGAGCTGCGCGCGGTGTTCTCCATCCACCCGGAACCGTTCACCGTGCTGGTGCGCAAGGAAGCGGGCGTCAAGACTTTTGCCGACCTGAAGGGAAAGCGTTTCAACATCGGCAACCCGGGTTCGGGCACGCGCGCCTCCATGGAAGAGTTGCTCGGCGCGATGGGATGGAAAACCAGCGATTTTTCGCTCGCCTCCGAACTGAAGGCTGACGAGCACGGCGCCGCGCTGTGCGACAACAAGATCGATGGCTTCTTCTACGGTGTCGGCCACCCCTCGGCCAACATCCAGGACCCGACCACTACCTGCGGTGCGAAACTCGTTCCCGTGACCGGTCCGGCGGTAGACAAGCTCCTGAAAGGCAGCCCCTACTATGCGAAGGCGACGATCCCGGGCGGCCTGTATGCGAACAATCCGAACCCGACCGAGACCTACGGCGTGCTGGCGACTTTCGTTTCGTCAAGCAAGGTGCCGGCGGAATCCGTGTACCAGGTCGTAAAGGCGGTGTTCGAAAACTTCGAGGATTTCAAAAAGCTGCACCCGGCGTTTGCGCATCTCGACCCGAAACACATGATCAAGGACGGCCTGTCCGCGCCGCTGCATGACGGTGCGATAAAATACTATAAAGAAAAAGGTTGGATGTAAGCTAAGCCCGCTTGGCGGATCCAGGCCGGGCGCGCTGCACCCGGCCTGTTTTTTGTCCGATATGCGCGTCGCGCCGGCCCGTCGCGTCCTTGGATTCCTGCGCTATAGGCTACCCAGGAGGGTGTATGGCCAACCAGAATAAAGACAGCACCGCACGCGACCATGTCGACGTGAAGGAGTTGGTGGCCGAAGTCGATATGGGAGGTCGCGCGCCCAGCGGCGCGGTTGCCAAGGCCATGATGGGCATCGCGCTCGCGTGGTCCGTATTCCAACTCTGGTACGCATCGCCTCTACCCTATACTTTCGGCATACTTGTCTTCAACGCCACGGAGGCGCGCTCGATTCACCTCGCCTTCGCAATCTTCCTGACTTTCACATCGTATCCGGCGTTCACGCGTTCGCCGCGCGCATACATTCCCGCCCTCGACTGGATATTCGCCGCCGCAGGCGCGCTATGTGCCGGGTACATCTTTCTGTTTTATACGCAGTTATCGACACGGCCCGGCCTGCCGACGACCACGGATCTTGTCGTCGCTGTCGTCGGTATAGTGCTGCTGCTCGAGGCCGCGCGGCGCGCGCTGGGACCGGCGATGGCGATCGTCGCGATCGTGTTTCTCGTCTATGTCTTTGCAGGGCAGTACATGCCGGACATGATCGCGCACCAGGGCGCGTCGCTCTCCAAGGGCATGTCGCACATGTGGATCACCACAGAGGGTGTGTTCGGCATCGCGCTCGGAGTATCCACGAGCTTCATATTTCTTTTCGTCCTGTTCGGCTCGCTGCTCGATCGAGCGGGCGCGGGCAACTACTTCATCAAATCCGCTTTCGCACTGCTTGGCCATATGCGCGGCGGCCCGGCCAAGGCGGCGGTAGTGTCCTCTGCGGCTACCGGCATTATCTCCGGATCCTCGATTGCCAACGTGGTGACGACCGGCACCTTTACGATTCCGCTCATGAAGCGGGTTGGCTATCGGCCCGATCAGGCAGCAGCGGTCGAAGTGTCGAGTTCGGTCAACGGACAGTTGATGCCGCCGGTGATGGGTGCAGCGGCGTTTCTGATGGTCGAGTACGTCGGCATTCCCTATACCCAGGTGATAAAGCACGCGTTCCTCCCGGCGATCATCTCCTATATCGCGCTGTTCTATATTGTGCATCTGGAAGCACTGAAGGCGAACCTCACTGGCTTGCCGCGCCGCGGCCAGTCGACGTTTGTGCAGCGCACTACCGCGTACCTGATGACCGTCAGCGGCCTCGTCGTCCTCTCCGGAATCGTCTACTGGGGAATCGGCTGGATCAAGGGCGTGTTTCCCGCCGGGTCGACGTATGTCATCGGCGTCGGCCTGGTCGCCGCCTACATCGGCCTGGTGTGGTTTGGTTCGCGTCAACCGGTGCTCGAACTCGATGACCCGGACGCGCCGGTGTTTGAGCTACCCGAGACCGCACCGACCCTGAAATCCGGTTTGCACTACCTGTTGTCTGTAGTGGTGCTGATTTGGTGCCTGATGGTCGAGGAACTCTCGCCCGGACTTTCGGCATTCTGGGCGACGCTGTTCATGATCGTGGTGATGATTACGCAGCGTCCGCTGATGGTCCAGTTTCGCGGCGAGGGTGATATGACCGCCTCGGTGAAACAAGGTTTTCTCGACCTGCTCGACGGCATGGTCGCCGGTGCGCGCAACATGATCGGCATCGGTGTCGCGACTGCGGCCGCCGGCATCATCGTCGGCACGGTGTCACTTACCGGCATCGGCCTGGTGATGACCGAGATCGTAGAACTCATCTCGGGCGGCAATCTGATGGTGATGCTGTTTCTGGTCGCGGTGATCAGTCTGATCCTCGGCATGGGCCTGCCGACCACAGCCAACTACATTGTCGTCTCGACCTTGATGGCGCCCGTTGTGGTAGAACTCGGTGCGCAGAGCGGCTTGCTGGTGCCGTTGATCGCGGTGCACATGTTCGTGTTCTATTTTGGCCTGATGGCCGACGTCACGCCACCGGTCGGCCTCGCCTCGTTCGCCGCGGCGGCGATCGCACGGACCGACCCGATCAAGGTCGGGATTACCGCGTTCTTTTACAGCCTGCGCACCGCGGTACTGCCCTTCCTGTTCATTTTTAATACGCAACTGCTGATGATCGGCATTGATAGCGTCCCGCACCTGATCATTACCGTCGTCAGCGCGACCGTGGGCATGCTGGTATTTGCTGCAGCGACGCAGGGCCATTTTTTGGTGCGCACGCGCTGGTTCGAAACCATTGCGCTGTTCCTGATCGCCTTCACCCTGTTCCGGCCCGGTTATTGGTGGGATACGGTTTATCCCCCCCACGTTCAGGCCCCGGCGACCGAGATCATGAAAGTGATCGAGGCCAAACCCGCCGACGATCGCTTGCGCATGTGGGTCGAGGGCCTGACAATGGAAGGCAGGGAAGTCAAGAAAGGTGTGCTGTTGCCGCTCGGACCGAAGGCGCCGGCACGCGAGCGCTTGAAGAAAATCGGCCTCACGCTGGTAACACTGGGCACGGACGTGAGCGTCGGGCAGGTAGGATTCGGCAGCCAGTCCGAAAAGCTCGGCCTGGAACCCGGATTCAAAATCACCACGATCGAACTCGAAGCAGATCGCCCCGACAAGGAGTGGGTGTTCCTTCCAGCGCTCCTGCTGCTAGCCATTGTCATTCTGCTGCAGCGCGCCCGTCGCGAAAAACGTGCAAAGTGATCGGCCGCCACATGGCGCAAATTTTCCGCGTTTTAGAACGCGCCATCCTCCTGTTTGCGCTGACGGGATCCGCCGCCGGCGCAGAAACTATCCTTGACGCGCGCTACACCGCGCCTGTCGAACGCTATGGACATTTCGCGCTTGGTCGGCCGCACGAATACGCGCGCCTGAGCGCAAACACGAGCAGTGGACGCATCCTTACGCTGGACCTGCCGGAACACGATGTCTTCGAGGATCTCGCGCCGCGGCTGGTCAAGCTGACTGCAAGCGGGCCGTCCCATCTTCTTGCCATCATCAGCCGAATCGACAGCGGTGCGCGTCTCGCGCTCATCGGCCTGGGTGGCGACGGACTGGAGATCGCCGCGCAATCCGCGCCGATCGGAACGCCGAAGCGCTGGCTGAATCCGGTGGGCGTGGCGGATCTGGACGGCGATGGTCGCGCGGAAATCGCCGCAGTCATCACGCCGCACATCGGCGGCATGCTGAAGGTGTATGGCCGAAAGGGCGCAGAGTTGGTCGAACTCGCGGCGCTTGAGGGCTTTTCAAATCATGTCTACGGCACGACTGAATTGGCTTTGTCGACGCCACTGTCCATCGAGGGGCGCATGCGCCTGCTGGTGCCGGACGCGACGCGGCGCAAGCTGCGCGTGATCGCGCTCAAGAACGGCGTGTTGGTCGAAACCGGCCGATGCGCGCTTTCCGCGGCAATCACCGGGCCGATCAAAGTGTATGCATCGAACCGGGTCTCGGTTGGGCTGGCCTCAGGCGCTCAGTTCATGCTCCCGGGCGCCTGCCTGCGTTGATTGGACGGCATCGGTTGTTGAACGGGTTCCCAAAGCCCGGATGATCATCCCGCTTATGTTTCGTCACGGTCGCGTATCTGCTTGTGCAGTCTGATCGGTTTCGAACGAAGCTTGCGCATCCGGATATTGAGCATCTCCACCGCCACGGAGAATGCCATGGCGAAATAGATATAACCCTTCGGTACGTGCACATCGAAGCCCTCCGCCATGAGAGTGACGCCGACGAGGAGCAGAAATGAAAGCGCGAGCATCTTGATCGTCGGATGCTCGTCGACAAAATCCCCGATGGATTTCGCTGCGCCCAGCATGACCGCGACCGCAAGAATGATAGCGATCGCCATGATGGAAACATGATCGACCAGGCCGACGGCGGTGATCACCGAATCCAGCGAAAAGACGATATCTAGAACTGCAATCTGTGTCAGTACCATTCCGAGTCCGGCAGCGGCGACAGCGGGGCCTTCGTCTTCCACGCCCTCCAGGCTGTTATGTATTTCGTGGGTTGCCTTGGCCAGTAGAAACAGGCCGCCGACGATGAGGACGACGTCGCGTCCCGAGATTCCCTGGCTAAAGATCGTGAACCACGGTTCGGTCAGCCCCATGACCCAGGATATGGAAAACAGCAAGGCGAGGCGGGCGATCATGGCCAGACCCAGACCGAGTTTTCTGGCGAAGGCGCGCTGGTGAGCGGGCAGGCGCCCGACCAGGATCGATATGAAAATGATATTGTCGATACCGAGCACGATTTCCAGCGCGGTCAATGTGCCCAGGGCTATCCATGCCTCCGGGCTGCTTAGCCACTCGAACATCTAATCCTCCTATTGATCACAAGTGGTGCACTGGCTGTCCGTGCCGGAGGCCGGTGCGGGTAGGGTAGTTTCTAACGGTCAGCCTGTCGCATCCGAACGCAGGCAAGGCGGGCAGATTCTCGCTGCATATGCCGGGGCGATCGATGAGTTTGATATTCCAGCCGTAGAAACGGCGGAGATTCCTGTTATGCGCGGCGACCCTAGCGCCGCGTCGCAGAGGGGGGCGCAGAAGGCGCGGCGCCTTCTGCTTCGGTCCAGCGACAAACGAAGTTCAGCTGCCGGGTTTTCTGCCCGGTGTCTTGGGCGGAATAGTCCCCGCAATCCGGCAGAGCATGCCCTCAACCGCCTTGCCGTTGTTGTACCGCGTAACGCTGCACCGTGATATTTCGCCGCGAGCCGACAGGTCCGAGAGGGAAATGCGCACCTTGGGAAGTGGAATTCCCGTTGCGGCTGCGATCTCCAGATCGAGTTGCTGGCCGTTCTTTTTGAGGTATTGCAGGATCGGGGCTGCGTACATCTGTAGTACTCCTTGCGAATATGAAGGTATGCCGGCGAAGGACGAAATCTACCTGCGCTTACTCCAGCGCAGCGACCTCACAAACCTATAATTTAGGTTAAATATTTGTTGTAATATATTGAAATACAAAGTTAAAAAATTTATGGTCGGATGGATATTCGACCGGTTTCAAAACCGCATATTTCCGTTAATCGATTTCGGTAGGAATACGCAGAAAAAACGAGCTTATCGAAATTTTTCCACGAAAACATTGCCTTATACAAATTTGCGCCGTGCAGGGAGCGAGCATTGTACCAGAGTGCGCTTCCGAAGGATATGGCTGGCTTAAGAGCCTGGAAACACAGCCTCGGGCAAGCGGCGATCTCCAAGGCTGGTGCGTTGAGGCGGCTCCACCAATAGTCTGACGGACTGCATGATCCGTTCAGGTGGCAGACCGAGATGGAGAAGCGCATGAAACTGATCGAGCCGGGGCAATGATGGTGCTGTACGCCATCTGCGAAGCTTTGAACACCCACAAGCGGCGGGTGTTGGAGTCTGCCGAATTGAGTTTGCCGGCGGAAAGATTCGCGGTGTTCAGGAAAATGTTCCCAGGTGAGTTTGGCAGGAACGGAGTGGAACCGGAGTTGGCTCGGATCATCGCCGAGCATGACGAAAAGCGAAACGGGTAGGGCCGGAAATAATTGATAGACATGCAAGAGGCACCTAGATTGTTTGAGTGTGCAGGTGCCTATCTTGATAGGCGTATGGTTGAGGAAACAACGGTTTGGACGTAATATGATCGTGCACGACGCCACATTTACGGTCTTATACGGCCCCAGTTAGGGGTCTTGTTGAGCGTCACTGCCAGCTTCGGGCACTACCATAGTCCGCCGAAAGCCGGGTGGGTTGAAATTCGAGCGCCAAATCCACCCAACAAAACAAACTGACAAATACAAGTAATCTCGGCTACTTAACCTAAAGGTCAAATAATGACTGAGTCAGAATTTCGTGCACAGGCGATTGCGAACGGATTCGCCGATTTTCAAACCAAACACTACGCCTCTGATCTTGACGGCCCATTGCACACACATAACTTCGCAGTAACGCTGCTGGTTACTGAAGGAGAATTTGCTCTGCAATTTGAAGACCGAAAGGATGTATTTCAGACCGGCGAGTGTTGCAACCTTGCCGCAAATGTCATGCATGCGGAGCGCGCCGGGTCGCAGGGCGCTGTCGTATTTCTCGCGAAGAAAGAGTAGAACGCTGTTCCGTCAATGGACGCTTCGGCGTTCGCGGCCAAAAACCGGTCACTGAATCCACGCTATTGCCAAAAAAAGGCATAATGTTACTCGATGCATTTTCACCTAGGAACCGGCAATGAGTAACGTGCTCTCCCGTCTGCTTGAGCAGAAGGATGTGGTGCTTGCGGATGGCGCAATGGGGACCAGCCTTATGCAGCTTGGAATGGACAATCGGTCCTCCGGCGAACTCTGGAATGTCGAGTATCCGGACCTGGTTGCGAATGTGCACAGGGGTTTCGTCGATGCCGGCTCCGATATACTGCTAACCAACACCTTTGGCGCGAATCGCTATCGCCTCGGATTGCACAAATTGGCCGAGCGCGCGCGCGAGTTCAACGTGGCCGCGGCAAAGATTGCGCGAGCGGTCGCCGACAAAGCGGGACGGCCCATCGTCATCGCCGGCGACATGGGGCCGATCGGCGACATCCTGGAACCGTTCGGCACGCGCACCGTCGTAGAGGCGGAGGACGCGTTTTTCGAGCAGGCGCAGGCCTTGAAGGAAGGCGGTGTCGACATCGCCTGGATCGAAACCATGATAGCGGACAACGAATTGGACGCCGCGATCCGGGGTGTGCACCGCGCGGGCCTTGCGTACGTTGCAACCATGACATTCGATAGCGGTGGGCGCACCATGATGGGCGAAACCCCAGAGGGCGCAATGCGCCGCATCAGGAATTCGGCGTTCAAGCCCATCGCCTTCGGCGCCAATTGCGGCGTCGGCCCGGCGCAGCTCATGGATTCGGTCATCGGCCTGGTCCGCGGTGCGGAAAGCGATGCCATCGTCGTTGCCAAGAGCAACTGCGGCATTCCGGTGCTCGATAGCGAAATGCGCGTCAGCTACAACGGCAATCCCGAAATCATGGGCATCTACGCATGCATGGCCCGCGACGCCGGCGCGAGAATCATCGGTGGCTGCTGCGGTACCACGGCGCAGCACATCAGGAGCATGAGCGATGCGCTTGCGAGCCGACCCAAGGAACCTGCCCCGAGCTACGACGATATCCAGAAGATACTCGGACCGGTAAAGATCACCACCGTTCCTGATACAAGATCCGATTAGCCATGAATATTTGGTTGCCGCCCGACGCTGTCGCTATCGTCCGTGAGAAATTCGAATCCGGCCTGTATGAGTCTTACGCCCAAGTGATTCAGGAAGCGCTTATCCTGCTGGAAGAACGCGATCAGACGCGGGCACTTCGGACAAACAGACTGTTGAAGGAAATTGCGAACGGCATCGACCAGGCGAACACCCGCCAGTTGATCGACGCCTTGGAGGTTTTTCGCACCCTTCGCAGAAAAGCCGCCGAGCGCATCGAATGACGGCATTGAGCAGACTGCAATTCACGTTTCAAGCTTGCGCGGATCTCAATGGCATTTGGGAGACGATCGCGATGCCAGACGACCGGTTTGGCTCGACGAATACAGAGCATCTGATTGCGGCCGGCAATTTCGTCGATCAGTTCGAGCAGGTGTGTCAAATGCTGACCCTGCATCCGGAAATGGGCCCGCCGCGCCAAGAATTGCAGGATGGAATCCGCAGTTTGCTGTTTCAGCGCTATGTGATCTACTATCGCACCCGCGGCAATTGTGTCGAGATCATGCGAATAATCCGGGCCGCGCGCGAGGTCGATGCGGTGGTATAGCAACCGCGCCCCAGCCTAATTGTCCCTGCCCGGGGTCTGCACAGGAACGGGATCGCCTTCCTGCAGGAACATCTCTACCTGGATCTCTTCACCCGGTTTCAGCACCACGAATTCGGCATTGCTCGAATCGAGTTGGTCCGGCATCTTCAGCAGCGCTTCCAGAAGTACGGTGGAGCCGACGATTTCTTCGTATTCCATATTCCAGCGCTTGGCGCAGAACTCGGCCACGCGCATCGCCATCGGCCGGCACTCGTCCAGTTCCTGCTGCGAGAAACCGACCATGGTGAGCTTTCGATAGTGCCGGTATTTCATTTCCACCAAATAGTCCGCCGTCTCCTCGTCGTAGTCGCGCACGTAATCCAGATAGTCCTGCAGCGGTTCGTCTTTTGCGTCCAGCCAGCCGCGGGTCAGGTAATAGGTGTTCGGATTGGCGAAAAAGCGCTGGACGTAGCGTTGGTGCGAACCGAGGAAGATGGCGACGCAGTCGTGTGTGCGCGGGATGACCAGCGTATGCGGGCCGGACTTTACGCCCAGCAGCCCGTTGCCGCACAGGCCGTAGCCGACGATGATGGTGCTCGGTTGCGCGATCGCGTCGATCTCCGCCTGCAGCGCCGCGGCGAGCTTCTTGGGCGTGTTGTGCAGGGTGATGTCCATGTAGGTCACCGGAGAGTCCGACGGCAGCAGCTTCTGCAGATGTTCCTGCATCACGCGGCAGGCGATGATTACGGTGGGTTGGTTGGCCATGGCCGGCGTTCAGTGTATTGGTGCAGTGGCGCGATCTGCGTCCGCCGCGGGTTGCGCAAGTTTGCGCCCTTCGCGCACGCCCGACTCGCGCACGATATCGGGAATCTGGTGTTCCTGGCGCGTGGCCATGATATGCACGCCGGCGATGCCCGGTATCGCGCGTATCGCCTGGATCATCTCGATGCAGATATTGCGGCCCTCCAAGCGCGGATCGGCCGCATGTTCCAGCCGCCTGATGACGTCGTCGGGAATATGAACCCCCGGCACCTTGCTGCGCAGCCAGCGGGCGGTTTTCGCCGAGCCGATGGGGCCGACGCCGATGATGATATGGCAGCGCTCGTGCAGGCCTTCGTCGCGCACCCGCCGCATATAGGACTCAAGCAGCGCCAGGTCGAAGCAGTATTGCGTCTGGATGAACTGCGCACCGGCTGCAATCTTGCGTGCAAGCCGCATCGGTCGCATGCCGTGGGGCGGCGCAAACGGATTGTCGGCCCCGCCAAGGAACAGCCGCGGCACCGAGTTCAGTTTTCTGCCGGAAAGAAAGCGGCTTTCGTCGCGCATGACGCGCGCCGTCTGCAGCAGTGACATGCTGTCCAGATCGCACACCGGCTTGGCATCGGGATGATCGCCCACCAGCGTGCTGTCGCCGGTGAGGCAAAGCAGATTGCGTATACCCAGAGCCGCCGCGCCGAGTATGTCTCCCTGGATGGCGATGCGGTTTCGGTCGCGGCAGGTAATCTGCATCACCGGCTCGAAGCCCGCCTGCATCAACAGCGCGGATACGCCGAGGCTGGACATGTGGCAATTGGCGCCGCTGCCGTCGGTGACGTTGATCGCGTCCACGTTGCCGCGGAAGTGATCCAGGTGGGCGAATACCTCCGCCGGGTCGGCCGAATCCGGCGGGGAAAATTCGGCGGTAACGGCGAAGCCCCCGCTCTCGAGGAGGCGCTCAAAACCACTGTCGGTCGCCGTCGTCGGCGCCCCGGACAGCGGCGCCGGCCCATGCTCGCCGCGCGCGAGGCGCATCCAGCTCGAACTGCCGGCGAAGCGCGCATTCGCAGGCGCATTGGGCAGCGGCGACAAGGCGCCCTCGCTCATGCCCTGCGTGCCCAGCCAGCCTTCGACCCAGACACATTGCATTTCCGGATCGACCTCGCAGCTGCCGTCTTCGCGCACGCCGCCGCAGGGCCCATTGCGCACGGACTTGGGGCAATTCATCGGGCAGGACATGCCGTTCTTGGATAGCAGGCACACACCGCACATGTGGCAATCGAACATCAGGCGCTTTACGCTGCGCTCGAACGGGATCACGACGCGTTCGACGCGGGCGAAACCCAGTTTGCGAAATGCGGGTGCGCAATAGGCCATGAACGAACTGAAGCGCTTGTAGAAATACTCCAGCGTTCCCGAGTGCCGTACCGACCAGCGCCGCAATGCCAGCATGTTCTATGCTCCCTCGAGGTCGATGGTTGCGTCGGACAGTTCTGTGGCCGCGACGAACATGTCCTGGAAATCGGCACGGTTCGACAGCTCCACCACCCGCATGGAGTGCGCCAGTTTGTGCGCGCGGCGCCGCTCGCGTCGGTTGAACAGCGCCATGCGCGCACCATCGCCGGCGGCATTGCCTATGGATTCGATGCGCTCGACCGGCAGCGGCGGCACCAGGCCGATGGCGACGATGTCGCGCGGTTCGAGATGATTGCCGAAGGTGCCGGCAAGATAGATGTGATCGAGTTGCGTCACGCCTTCTTCGCGCAGGAGTATCTCGATGCCGGCGCGCAGGGCGGCCTTGCCCAGCTGCACCGCGCGCACGTCCTGCTGGGTGAACACGATGTCGCGTCCGGTGCGGCTGCCCATTCCCGGCACCAGTAGTGCTTCGAGCTGGCGCGTTTTCGCCGATGCGCGAATGCGCGGATGCGATCCGGCGGCGGCGAAGGCGCCGTCGCTGCCGATCAGGCCGGCGCCGGCTAGTGCGGTGACGGTGGAAATGACCCCCGAGCCGCACAGGCCCACCGGACGCTTGTCGCGCTCGCCGTCCGGCGGTATCGCCGCCCAGCGCAGATTGCGGCCGTCTTCGACCCAGACCCGCTCGATCGCGCCCGGGGCCGCGCGCACGCCGCAGGCGATGTGCGCGCCCTCGTACACCGGCCCGGTGGCGCAGGAGGTCGCCGTCAGGACCCCGTCCTTTGCCAGCACCACTTCGCCGTTGGTGCCGATATCCACCAGCAGGTTGTTGCCGCGATAGAACTCCGGCCCACGCGTGAGGACTGCCGAAACCGTATCGCCGCCGATGTATCCGGCAGGCATGGGAAGCACGAACACCGGTGCCCGCGGCATCATTGCCAGTCCCATGCTCGCTGCTTCCACCTCCACGCCATCGCACAGCACAGGCAGATAGGGGCCACGGCCCAGCGGCGCTGGATTAATGCCGAGCAGGATATGCTGCATGGTCGGGTTGCCCACCACCACTGCATCGGCGATGTCCGCCAGTGCAACGCCCGCTTCCTGCGCCGCATCCGCGACCATGCGGTTGATTTCGTCGACCAGCAGCTTTTGCAGCGTGGCGAGCATCGCCACGTCGCTGTAGATATGCGTCATGCGCGATATCACGTCCTCGCCGTAGGCGGCCTGCGGGTTGCTTGCCGTGCGCACGGCGGCGATGTCGCCGCGCTCGAGATTGCACAGGAATACAACGATCGAGGTGGTGCCGATGTCCAGCGCGAGGCCGTACAGCGTCCGCGGCTTGCCGCGGCTGAGTTGCAGCACCCGCCGGTTCTGAATCGTGGCGCTGACGTCCTTGCTCGAATCGAAATCAGGCTCGTGGGAAAATTCGGCGAGCGCAGCGAGCGGCAGTTCGACCTTGCCTTGCCCGGCGCGCGCGAGCGCAGCGGTGATGCGCGTGGCAAGCGGCCGCAGCGGCTCGACGTAGGCCCCTTCGACATCCAGCGCCACGCGTTTCACCGCAGGCGCGAGTGCGATGCGGGTCACGGTGTAGGGCTTGCGCGGCGGGCTTTTCAGCGCCTGGCTCTCGGGCGGGATGGCCACGCGCAGCGCGCCGCGCACTTTGGCCATGCAGGCCAGGCGATAATATTTTCCCTCGCGCGCGGGGGGCAGCAGCGCGATTTCTTCGTCGCCGGCGGGGGAGAGCGCCGCTGCGTCCGCCGGTTCAAGCTCTACCAGGCAGGAACCGCATTTGCCGCGCCCGCCGCACACCGACTTGATGCCTACGCCGGCTTTCAATGCGGCCAGCAAAAGATGGTCGCCTTCGGCCACCTGTGTCTGGCGCGAATCGGGCAGAAAGGAGACGCCGATTCCGCCGGCCTTGGGCTCAGGCTTCGTCATGGCTGTAGACGGGTGAGCTCAGCGCGAGCCGGCCGGCTCAGGCGAGCTTGCCGTCCTGGAACGCTTCGATCAAATTCATGCAGTATTCGTCACGGCCGAAAACCGCCTCCGCGCCCAGCAGCGTGGCCATCAGCAGGGGATCGGTGGGATCGATAATGGCCGCGTCCATTCCATTGGCGATCGCGCCGGCGAGGAAGCTGCGGTTGATGAGTTTGCGCGCCGGCAGGCCGTGGGAAACATTGGTCAGCCCGCAGATCGTGTGCACGCCGGGAAATCGCGCCATGATTTCGCGCATGGCCGTCACCGTGGCAAGGGCCGAAGTGGAGTCGGTGCCCACCGGAAATACCAGCGGATCGACGTAAATGTCGTCAAGCACCATGCCGCCCTTGAGCAACTGCTCGACCAGGCGCGTGGCGAGCTCGACTTTTTCCACGGTGGTGGAGGCGGGCACGCCCTCTCCCTGAGCCAGCGCAATGAGTTTTGCATTGTATTGGCGGGCAAGCGGAAGGATTTTTTCGAAGCGCTCGGGTTCCAGGTTGATCGAATTGATCATCGGCCGCTCGCCCTTGATGCGCGGCAGCGCGGCGACCAGCGCCTGGGGGTCCGGGCTGTCGAGACACAGCGGCAGTTGCGTTTCCGCTTGCGCGATGTCCACCAGCCAGCAAAGCAGTTCGGCTTCGCGGCCGGGGAAAGTGCCGCCGTTCACGTCGATGTAGTGCGCACCGGCAGCGGCCTGGATGCGCACCTCGTTTGCGATCGCGGCGGCGTCGAGTGTTTCCAGCGCAGCACGGATCGCCTTGCGAGAGGCGTTGACGCGTTCAGCAACAATTAGCATGGTGGCCTCAGTATTTGCCGTATTTCTTCAACGCCTTGGACATCGCCCAGACATTGTCGATCTTGCAGTAGTCGGTCAGGCTGTTGGCGCTGCTGATCATGTAGCCGCCGCCCTTGCCGGCAGCCGCGATGCGTTCCTTCACCTCCTGGTCCACTTCCTCTGGCGTGCCGAGGGTCAGGGTGTAATCGAGGTCGATATTGCCGATCAGGCACACACGGGATCCGTACTCCGCCTTCATTTTGCCGATGTCCATCGCGGCCGGCTGGATCGGATGAATGGCGTTCATGCCCAGTTTGATCAGTCCGGGGAGTATCGGAAACAAATTGCCGTCGCTATGGAAGGCCCAGGGTTTCTTCATCGCGTCGGCGACCATTTTCTGGTATGGGAAGAAGAATTCCTCGTACATTTCCATGTTGACCCAGGGCATCTTGGTATCGGCATGGTCGTCGTTGGCCCAGTAGAAATCGAGGTCCAGTTTGTTCAGGTTCTCGACTACCTTAACTGACCATTCCGAAAAACGCAGATGGATCTCTTTCACCAGGTCCGGGTCGTCGTACAGCATGAGCGAGAACACGTCCAGCCCCATGCTCTCGATCGCGCTCGCGGTGCCGAGGCGGATGCGCGCGTACACCGCATAGTCCTCGCGGTACTGCTCGATCCATTTCGCTATCTGCTCGTAGCGAGCGGGATGATTCGGGTCTGGCAGAAACTCGTCGAACAGTTTGAGCGAATCACGGTCGGTGAGCAGGCCTTTCTTGACGAAAGTGCGCCCGCTCGGCTCCACCCCCATGTCGGCGATCCATGGTGGTACGAAGTCGAAGGTGATTTTCTTCGGAAAATAATACGATTCCTTCATCGAAGTGGAGGTCTGCAACGCCTGGCTGGCGGCACCCGCTCGACCGGTGGGGAAATGGTAGCCGAATCCGTCCATTCCCAATGCGCGGCACAGTTCGCCGGGGGTGTAGTCGGTGCGCCCGCCCATGACCTGGATCTGCAGCACTTCCTCGATTTCGTTTTCTACCCACGGCACTTGATCGGGCTGGCCGCGGTGCAGGGCTGTCATCACTCTTTCCTTGGGCGTCATTTGCGTATCTCCTTTCTGGTTGCTCAGTGCATCAACTGATTGCACTTCTCGACGGCGCCGTGCGCGTCCGAACCGTAAAAGTCTGCGCCGATCTCGTCGGCGAACTTCTGCGTCACCGGGGCACCGCCGATGCCGATCATCACCTGTTTGCGCACCCCCGCGCTTTCCAGCGCCTGGATGGTCTTGCGCATGCTGTCCATGGTGAGGGTGATGAGCGCACTCATCAGGATGAAGCGTGGCGCCTCCTTCTTCACCGCCTCGACGAAAGCTTCGGGGCTCACGTCCACCCCCAGGTCGACGACCTCGTAGCCTCCGCCCTCGAGCATGATTTTCACAATGTTCTTGCCGATGTCGTGGAAATCGCCCGCGACCGTACCGACCACCGCTTTTCCCTTCTTCTCGTAAGTGCCCTGCGCCAAGTAGGGTTTGAGCATCAGCAGCGCCTCGCTCATCGCGCGCGCCCCGAGCATCATCTGCGGCAGGAAGAATTCGCCCGAGGAGTATTTTTCGCCCACCACCGACATCGCCGGGATCAGCGCATCGTTCATCACCGTCTTGGCATCGATCCCGTCCGCCAGCGCGCGTTTCACCTCTTCGATCAGCTCTACGCGCTTGCCCCTGATGCATTTCTCCTTGATCGTCTCGAGTATGTCCGCCATCGTCGTGTCTCCCTGGTTTTCGCCCGTCTGAATCTTTGGACAAGCACATAATATATCAGTGATATATGAGGCATGCATTTGATCTGGATCAAATCACACAAAACAAGCGCGGCGCGCAGGAGCAGCGGAAACTGCCTATAACGAGGCGAGCGGCCGCCCGGCTGGACAGACAATTGATATACTGTCTGCATATCAGACTCAGCCTAGGAGGTCAAATTGGCACAGGCAGCGGCAAGCGCAGAGCGGAAAAAGCGCACAATCCAGGAAATCCGCGATTCCAAGACCAGCGGCGAGAAGATGGTGTACATGTCGGTGCCCGACTACACCGCCGCCAAGTGGGCCGAAACGGCGGGGGTCGACGTTGCCGTGGTCGGCGACAGCCTTGCGATGATCGCGCACGGCCACCCCAACACGATCCCGGCGACCATGGACATGATGGTCATGCACGCCGCCGCCATCCGCCGCGGTGCGCCCGCGACCTTCGTGCTCGGATGCATGCCCTACCAGAGCTACAATACTGTGGACCGGGCGCTTACCAACGCGACGCGCTTCATGCAGGAGGCCGGTAGCGACGCGGTCAAACCGCAGGGCGGAAAGTCCCAGGCGCACATACTCAAAGCGCTGGTGGACGCGGGCATTCCCACCGCCTCGCATATCGGCCTCACACCGCATACCATAGCCATGTTCGGCGGCTTCAGGATCCAGGGGCGCAGCGCAGAGGCGGCGATGAAAATCCTCGGCGATGCGCTTGCGATCCAAGACGCGGGCTGTTTCATGCTCGAGTTCGAGGCGGTGCCGGCCAAGATCGCGGCGGCGATCTCGCAGCAGCTTGAAATTCCCACCATAGGCATAGGCGCCGGCGTCGGCACCGACGGCCAGATATTGCTGTGCCACGATCTGCTGGGCGTGTTCACCGATTTCAAGCCGAAGTTCACCAAGCGTTACGCCAATCTGACCGAAGTGGCGGTCAACGGCATCAAGGCCTATATTGCAGACGTCAAAGGTGGCACATTCCCGGACGATGACCACAGCTACGGTGTGGACCAAAAGGAGTATGAAAAATTCCTCGACCTGATCGAAAAGCGCAAGCACCAGTGAGCGCGCGTAAAAAAACCGCAACGAAGCCCGCGCGCACAACGAAGGGCGCCGGCCTTTCGCTCACTGATCGCGCCTACCGCGATCTGGAGGAGATGATCGTCACCCTGACGCTGCTGCCGGGCAGCGCGGTGTCCGAGACTGCGCTGTCGCAGAGCCTCGGAATCGGGCGCACGCCCATACGCGAGGCTTTGCAGCGCCTCGCGCGCGAGCGCCTGGTCACCATTCTGCCGCGGCGCGGCATCATCGTTTCGGAGATCAACATCAAGAGCCAGTTGCGTCTGCTGGAAGTCCGGCGCGAGGTGGAGCGCTTGGTGGCGAGAAGCGCTGCCCGCCGCGCAAACGCCGAGGAGCGCACGCGCTTCCTCGAACTTGCGCGCGAATTCGAAAAGAGCGCCAAGACCAACGATGATGTTGCGTTCATGCGCGTCGATCGCGAGTTCAACGAGTTCTCGGTCAAGGCGGCGCGAAACGAATTCGCCGCTGGTGCCATGAGTTTGATGCACTCGCTGTCGCGGCGCTTCTGGTACATCCATTACAAACAGGCGGCGGACCTGCCGCTCACCGCCAAGTTACACGCGGACATCGCGCGCGCCATCGGCGCCGGCGACCCGGCGGGGGCGGGCAAGGCGATGGACAAACTGATCGATACCGTCGCGAAATTCACCCGCGATACGGTGATGGCGGATTTCTAAGTGGCGTGAAAGCAGAGAAATGCGCGCGACCCGTTCGTTCCCGCATGAATCGCTTTGACTTGAAACCGCCAAGCGACGAACGACATCGCGGATGTCGAACCAATGTACCGCCTTGCCCAGAATCCGGTAGGTGCGCCCTGAGTGCAGCAGGAGGCTAAATGAATTCGAACAGCACCATCACCGACCTGCGCCCGCGGGAGCGCATCGGCACGGACGTGCTCGTCGTGGGCGGTGGCGCTGCAGGGGTGGCCGCGGCAATCACCGCGGCGCGCCAGGGCGTCAAGGTCACGTTGCTCGAACGCTACGGGTTCTGCGGTGGCGGCGCCGTCGCCGGTATGTCAGGAACCATTTGCGGAATGTATATGGCAAGTGATATCCCCGGCGCGAACCCCGATCAGCTGGTGCATGGCTTTGCGGCCGAATTTGCGCAACGCATGAGCGCCTGCGGCGGCCTTACTCCCCCGGTGCGCTACGGCAAGACCTACAGTCTGGTACACGACCCGCTTGCATGGCGCAACGTTGCCGATGCCATGCTCGCCGACGCCGGGGTGACGGTACTGTTCCATACGCTTGCTACGGAAGTGCTGCTCGAGGGCGGAGAGCGCGTCGCCGGGGTGCAGGCGTTCACCAAACAAGGAAAATTCCAGATCGAAGCCGGGCTCACAGTGGATGCGAGCGGCGACGCCGACCTCGCCGCGATGGCCGGGTTTGCGACGCGCATCGGCCACGACGGCACCGTGCAGAATCCAACCATGATTTTTCGCATCCAGGGCGTGGATGTAGCGCGCTTTACCGCCGCCTACGGGCCGGACACCATCCTAGGCGAGGCCGTGTCGAAGCAGATCGTCGATTTGAATGCCGCGGGCCGCTACCGGTTGCCTCGCGCCAAGATCTTCCTGTTCCCGTCGCCGCGCGAGGGCGAACTGCTGTGCAACTGCACGCGCATCACCGGTGCAGACGGGCGCGAACTGAATAGTATTTTGGTACGCGACTTTACCGAGGCGGAAATCGAGGGTCGCAAGCAGGTATCCGAATATGCGCGTTTTTTCCGCGACCACCTTCAAGGTTGCGAACGCAGCTGGGTGAACGACACCGGTGTGCAGGTAGGCGTGCGCCAGTCGCGCCAGATCGCGGGAACGGCGGTGCTGGCAAACCACGACGTAATGCACGGCACAAAGTTCGCCACCGGCATTGCACGCTCCGCCTGGCCGATCGAGTTGCACGCAGGGGCGAGGCCGCGCCTTTCATGGCTGATCGACGATTACTACGAAATTCCTTACGAATGCTTCGTGCCCGCGCGTGGCGAATCGCTGCTCGCGGCGGGCCGCTGCCTGTCCGCCGAGCATGAGGCGATGGCCTCTGCGCGGGTCACCGCGCAGTGTTTTTCCTACGGCCACGCCATCGGCCACGCAGCGGCGCTGGCGCTCCGGGAAAAGCTCGCACCGCGGCAAATTGACGGCGCGGCAGTGCGCGACCTGCTGAATCGCGACGGCGCCGGGCTGGGCGTCGCCCCTGCCCGCGTCCGGGTCATTGCATAAGGCGTGTCCGAACAGCTTGAAATATCCCTGCGTCGCGGGTAATATCGGCAAATATATAGCTGATATATCAGTCGTTCAGCACACGCTTCCGGCATAGATCGGGGGCGCACAGAAGAGGAGGCACATCATGATGTCAGAACGCCAGAAGCAATTTCGCGAGCAATACATCGCCGAGATCCATCCTCTGTATAGCGGCATCGTGCACATCGGGGTGATGTACACGGTCGGTCTCGCCGTCATCGCCTTTTGCGTGTCGCGCCTGCAGGGCGCCGCCTGGGAATGGCTGCTGGTGGTGCCGGTGTTCGCTTTCTCCAACCTGTTCGAATGGTGGATCCACAAGTACGTCATGCACCGGCTGATCGACGTGTGGGCGTTGCGGGCGATCTACGACCGACATACGCGGCAGCACCATCAATACTTCACCGACGGGGTGATGACGGTGGATTCGACGCGCGAGTTTCGCATCATTTTCTTCCCCTGGCGCGCCCTGTTTACGTTCATCGCGCTTGGTACGCCGTTCGCGTTTGCGCTTGGCTGGCTGGTCAACGCCAACGCCGGCTACATCCTGCTCATCACCATGGTCGGCCAGTACCTGATCTACGAGACTTTCCACTACTGCTGCCATGTCCACGAAAACTGGTTCGTGCGCAACATGCCGTTCGTCAACACCATCCGCCGCCACCATACCGCGCACCACAACCAGGGCATAATGATGGACATCAATATGAACCTGACTTTTCCCATTGCCGACTGGCTGATGGGCACGAGCGACCTGAAGCGCGGGCTGATAGGGCACGTATTTAACGGCTACGACGAATCGCACATCAAGCCCGAACTCAAGCAGGCGATCGCCAGACACACGCTGAAACCCCTATCGCAGCAAGCGGTCTGAGCCCGGCCGACTTCCTCGAGGCACTTTGATGCACATCAAATCGGCATCGTGCGTATTACTGGTATGTTACGCGGCGCGGAAGCAGTCCCGGGCAGGGTTACATGACTGCCGATTGAGCAGCCAGCGACGAAAATCGAGGAATGCACATGCCTAGCCACAAGCAAAGAATTCTGATGGCGCTGAAAGGGGAGATGCCGGACACGCTCCCCTATGTGCCGCGTATCGATCTCTGGTACAACGCCAACGTCGCCTTCGACACCCTGCCGGCGCAGCACAAGGGCCGGACCCAGGACGAGATCTCGCGCGCGCAGGGTTGGGCACTGCACAAGATCGTGCCCGAGTTTCTCAAGGTCGACAACCCGGAGGACACCCTGCACCGCGCCCTCGGGCTGTACCGCTTGAAAGAAATGGCGTTCGATTTCAAATTCGCGCCCACCATCGACATCGAGGTGCGCCGCGAAGGTGACTACACGACCGTGCTCTACCATACGCCGGTGGGCAGCGTCAGTACCAAGACCATGTACTCCGACGAAATGCGGCGGGCCGGCGCTTCGATCACCTGGATCGAGGAGCACGTGATCAAGCGGCCCGAAGACTACAAGGTCGTGGGCTACCTGTTCGAGAACATCGAGCTTTTCCCGAGCTACGAGCGCTTTCAGGCGTGGCAGAAATATGTCGGCGACGACGGTGTGCCGGGTACCATGATCGGGCTGGCGTGTTCGCCCATGCATCACATCCAGAAGGAGTTCCTGGACGCGACCGATTTCTACTTCCATTACAACGACTGCCAGAAGGAAATGCGCGCGCTGGCTGGCAGCGTCGCGAATTTCTTCGAGCAAGGCCTAAAGATCATCGCCGATTCGCCCGCGGAACTGGTTTTGTGGGGCGCCAACGTCGATGACATGATCACCTACCCGGAATATTTCGAGAAAGAGATCACCCCTTGGGTGCGCAAGGCCTCGGCAGCCCTGGGCGAAAAAGGCAAAGTCGCCCTGGTGCACTGCGACGGCGAGAACTTCGGGCTGATGGACCTGATCCGCGACTCGGGCATGCACGTGGCCGAGGCAATCTGTCCCTATCCGATGACGAAGGTGAAGATCGAAGAATATTACCAGCGCTGGGGCGACAAGCTAACGATCTTCGGCGGCATTCCCTCCAATATGATCCTGGCCGAATCGGCCACGGATGCAGAGTTCGAAGCGTATCTGGACCACCTGTTCAAGGTGATCGCACCGGGCAAGCGCTTTGTCCTCGGTATAGCCGACACCACGCCGCCGAACGCGGTATTCGAGCGGCTCATCCGCATAGGCGAGCGCGTCGAAAAAGAGGCGCGGCTGCCGCTCGAAGCTGGGGCGGCGCGTCCGCTGTCGTCAGCACAGGTGGAAGAAGCCGCGGCCAGGGTGAAGCCGCAGGGCGCGCCGGACGCGGACTACAGCCTGGTGCGCGATGCCGTGGTCAAAGGCAAGCACAGGGAAATCGGTGCCCACGTCCAGACCCTGCTGGACCGGAACCTCAGCGCGAAACAGATACTCGATCACGGGATGCTGGATACGATGCAGGCCATAGGCGTCAAATTCGGCAGCGGCGAATTGTTCATTCCGCAGGTGCTGCTCTCGGCCAGGGCGATGAACGAGGGACTAAAGGTTCTGGAGCCGCATCTGGCTGCAGGCAAGCGCGAGATCAGCGGCAAGGCCCTGGTCGGCACGGTGAGGGGCGATTTTCACGACATCGGCAAGAACATGGTGGTTACCATGTTGCGCGGCGTGGGCTTCGAGGTGAAGGATCTGGGGATCAATCTTCCGGCCGAGGCGTTCGTCAAGGCGGTGGCGGAATACAAACCGGACATCGTGGGTTTATCCGCATTGCTGACGACGACCATGACAGAAATGCAGAAAGTGATCCAGGCGCTTGCGGCAAGCGGTCTGCGAGACGGGGTAAAGATCATCGTAGGCGGCGCGGCAGTAAATGAAAAATTTGCGCACGACATCGGCGCGGACGGTTATGCGGGCGATGCGGGCGAGGCGGTAGAACTGGCAAAGCGCCTGATGCTAGCAGCAGCGATCTGATAGTGGCCACGCAGGGACGCGTTCGATCGCGTTCGGGTATTCAATGAAATTTTCCGGCGCGGCTTGAAAATCCGGCAATGGGCGCGTACGATGCGTCAGACATATGGATGATATATCACAGAATCACTGCGGGCGAATGGGTAGTGCAATAAACTAGCAGCAAAGCAGCCAGATTGTGCAGTATCAATCCACTAGGAGGAGAGAAATGAAAAAACGTGATTTCTTTAAAATCGGCGCTGCAGCAGTGGCGCTGGCGATATCGACCGGCGTAAGCGCGCAGGGCGCGACCTACAATTGGAAAATGGCCACCGGCTGGGGCGGCGGTCCGTTGATGGACCTCGGCGCCAAAGCCTTTGCCCAAAAAATGGGCGAACTCTCGGGCGGGCGCTTCAAGATTCAGGTGTTCCCGGGTGGCGCGCTGGGCAACGCGCTGAAAGTGCCGGAAACAGTCAAGAACGGTATCGCCGAAATGGGGCATACCTGGATGGGTTACGACTGGGGCAAGGACCCGACCACGGTGCTGTTCGGTGGCTATGCGGGATCGTTCGACACCGAGCGCATGCTGCACTGGTTGTACGAGGATGGCGGTGTCGAAATGCAGCGCCAGTTCCGCGAGGAAACCGCGGGCGTAATATCGTTCCCCCTGGGCGCGCGCACGGCCGAAGCCTTCCTGCATTCGAGAAAGCCGGTCAAGACGCTGGCCGATCTGAAGGGCCTGAAAATGCGTACTGCCGGGGCTTGGCTGGAAATGGCAAAGGACCTTGGCGCTGCGCCGGTGACGACTCCGGGCGGCGAGGTCTATCCGATGCTCGAGCGCGGCGCCATCGACGCCACGGAATGGGGCACGATGTACGAGAATATCTCCATGGGCTTTCATAAGATCGCCAAGTACATCATCTATCCGGGTGTGCACCAGCCTACCGCGCCGTTCGAACTGGTGATCAACAAGGAAGCCTGGGCGAAACTGTCGGACGCGGACAAGAAGTTGGTAGAAACCACGGCCAGACTGGTCACGCTCGACTTCTGGATGAAGGTCGGGGTGGAAGATGCCAAGGCGCTGGACTTTTACAAAAAAGCCGGCAACACGCTTATCGAGCTTTCGCCCGAAGTGCAGTACGCAGGGCGCGAGATCGGCGAGAAATGGGCGGACAAGATCTCCAAGGAAGGTAAGTTCCCCTGGTTTGCCAAGGTATTGAAGAGCCAGCGGGAAATGGACGCGCTGTGGAAAGGCGCATCTGCCTGGCGCACGGTCAAGGTTAGGAACTGACCGGCTTGTGCCTCATCGATGGGGTGCGCGGGCACCCCATCTTTTTTTGGGTTGGTCCGTGAATCACTATTGCCCGATGCGCGCCGCGATTGCCTCAGTCCGAACGGGCATCGCCACGCCGGGCGTTGGCTGTTACGCGTAGGGGGAACCGCGCAATGGATGCGCTCATCAAGAACCTGGAACGCATCACCTGCGGTGTCGGCATATTGGCGGCCTTTGCATTGATTCCGCTGGTGCTGGCGACCTGCTATGAAGTGTTCTCCCGCTACGCGATGAACGCGCCGACCGTCTGGGCGTACGAGGTCGGCTACCTCCTCACAGGCTCGCATTTCCTGCTCGGCATGGCCTACACGCTGCGCGAGGGCGAACACATACGCATCGACGTGTTCAGCGGCAAGTTCTCGTTGCGCACCCGCGCGGTCATCGATCTCCTCGGCTACACAGTCACCCTGCCATTGATGCTCTGGCTTACTTTCGAGTTGTATCTTTATCTGGTGGCGGGTTACCAGAGCAATGAACACAGCGGATCGTCGGCGCTGAACCTGCCGGTGTGGCCGTATCGCATCGTATTCCTGGTCGCATTCGTGCTGCTTTCGCTGCAGATAGTTGCCGAGGCGATCAAAAGCGTGCGCAGACTCAAGTACGGACACGCCTGATGAGTTTTCTGCCGTTTCTGATGCTGCCGCTGGCGTTTGCCCTGATATTCCTGGGCATCCAGGTCGCTTTTTCGATGATGATCACGGCCGTGTTGTTCGGCCTGCTGATTTTCGGCGACAACGTCATTTACCAGTTCATCGACAAGATCGAGGACATTTCATCGAATTTCGTATTTGCCGCGGTGCCGCTGTTCGTCTTCATGGGCGCCATGCTGGAAAAATCGGGGATCGCGGACAAACTGTTCGAGGCCATCCACATCTGGACGCGGCGCCTGCCCGGCGGCCTGGCGATTGCCACTATCCTCATGTGCATCATTTTTGCCGCATCCAGCGGTGTCATCGGCGCGACCGAGTCGGTGGTGGGTATGCTCACGATTCCGGTTATGCTGCGTTACAAGTACGACAAGGCGCTGATCTCGGGCAGCATTTGTGCCGGGGGATCGCTGGGCACCATCATCCCGCCCTCGGTGGTCGCGGTGGTCATCGGGCCGCTTGCCAATGTTTCGGTGGGTGAGCTGCTCTACGGCATGGTGTTTCCCGGATTGATCATGGCCGGGCTCTACCTGATTTACATCTTTACCCTGTGCGTAGTTAAACCAGCGATGGGACCGCGCATTCCGCCCGAGCCCGGGGACTACACCCTCCGGGAAAAGCTGTGGATCACCACACGGAACCTGCTGCCGCCCCTGTTCATGATTTTCGCCGTACTTGGCTCCATCCTGCTCGGCTGGGCTTCGCCGACCGAGGCTGCGGCGATCGGAGCCCTTTCGTCCGTACTCTTGACCGCGCTCTATGGCCGTTTCACCCTGTCCGGCACCTACGAGGCGCTGATCAAGACGCTCAAGATCACAGCCATGATCATGACAGTGCTGCTCGCCGGGACATTGTTCACCGGGGTATTCATCGGCGGCGGCGGCATCAACACAGCGAATATCCTGATCAGCAAGGCGCATCTCTCGCCATGGATGCTGCTGTCGCTGATGATGTTCATCATTTTCCTCGCGGGTTTTTTCCTTGACTGGATTTCGATCGTGCTGATTTTCGTGCCGCTGTTCACCCCCCTGATCGTCGCGGCAGGTTTCGATTCGGTATGGTTCCTGATCCTGTTCCTGATCATGATTCAGACTTCGTACCTGACGCCACCGATGGCGCCGGCGATTTTTTACTTGCGCGCGGTGGCGCCGGAAGAAATAAGCATTCGTGATATGTACCGGGGTGTGGCGCCGTTTATCGGCCTGCAGTGCCTTACGCTGATTATCGTGATGACATTCCCCGTGGTCGTCACCTATCTGCCGAGTGTGATGCTCAATTTCAGATAGCAGTGATGGACGGGTTGGCTTGGCAGTTCGAACGGACGCCGTTTAACTATGGAGGCGAATCATGACACCTGAACAAATTCTCGCGATCCCGCCGCGCGTGCTGACCCAGTCCCAGCGCGAGTCCTATTTCGCGGACGGCTATATCCTGCTGGAAAAGATCATCGGCGACGAGTGGATCAGGAAACTGCGCGACGCCACCGAGGAAATGATCGAGCGCAGCCGCAAGGTGGCGAAGTCGGATGTCATTTTCGACCTGGAGCCAGACCACCGCCCCGACGCGCCGCGCCTGCGCCGGGTGTCGAACCCGGCCGAGCATCATCCGGTGTTCTGGGATTACTGCACCAAGTCGGTCATGCCCGATGCAGTAGCCGACCTGGTCGGGCCTGACGTCAAGTTTCACCACTCCAAGCTCAACTTCAAATGGAAAAAAGGCGGGGAGGAAGTGAAATGGCATTACGACATTTCCTTCTGGCCGCATACTAACTATTCACCGCTTACGGTGGGTACCTACATTTACGACTGCGGCATGGACCAGGGACCGCTGGGCGTGATTCCGAAAAGCCATCTAATCGAGCCCATGCTCACCCAGTACGACGACCGGGGCAATTGGGTCGGCTGCCTCAGCGAGCGGGATATCGAAAAGGTCGAATTGTCCAAGGCCAAGTATTTGACAGGCCCTGCCGGATCGCTGACCTTGCACAACTGCCGCACCATACATGGTTCACCGCGCAACGATTCGGACCTGGGCCGGCCGCTGCTGCTGTACACGCTGACTTCGGCCGACGCTTTCCCGTACACCGCAAATCCGATCAAGCCCAAGCACGACCAGGCGATTTTGCGCGGCAAGCGCGCCGCGTTCGCGCACCACGACCCGCGTCCCTGCCTGATCCCGCCCGATTGGTCGGGCGGCTACACTTCGATCTTTTCCCTGCAGCAGAAAGAAGACGCGGCTGCAGCGCGCGGCGCCGGCGCGACGATGTAACCCCGGTGCACCAAACTTAGGAGAAAACACAGATGTATACCCACAAGAGCCGCATGCTCGCCGCGTTCCGCGGGGAAGATGTCGATCGCCTGCCTTACGTGCCGCGGCTGGACTTGTGGTATCTCGCCAATTCGGTGTCCGGGACCCTGCCGAAGCAGCATGCCGGCCGCGCGCAGAACGATATCGCCCGCGCCGAGGGCTGGACCGTTTATTTCCGCTTCGCCGACAATATCCTGGACCCCGAGGTGCAGAAAATGTACCTGCACCGCGGCATCGGCCTGTTCAGCACGCGGGACACGCTTTACGATTTCGTGCTGCCCAGCGACGTCGAAGTGAAACTAAAGCGCACTGAAGGCAATATCCGCGTCGAATATCACACCCCGGTCGGCATGGTGAGTTCCACCATGTACTACGACGAATCATCGCAGAAGCTGGGCATTACCAGCCCGATGATCGTCGATCACGTGATCAAGGCGCCGGAGGATTACGCCCCCATCGGTTATCTTTACGAGCACATGGACATCGTACCCAACTTCGAGCGCTTCAATCGCTGGGTTAGCGAGGAAATGCGCGACGACGGCGTGGCGGTGGCGCAAGGTTTCATGGGCGCTTCGCCGGTGCACCAGATCCAGCGCGACCTGCTCGATCCGACACAGTTCTATTTCCATTACACCGACCACAACGCGAAGATGCTCGAGTTGGCGGGAAAAATGGAGCACCTGTTCGACAAGATGCTGCAGATACTGTGCGCATCGCCGGCGGAGGTGATCTGGTGGGGTGCCAATTACGACGATATGCTGACGTATCCGCCCTATTTCGAAAAAGAGATCACACCCTGGGTCCGCAAGGCGTCGCGCCAGCTGGGCGCCGTGGGAAAACTCGTCATGTGTCATACCGACGGCGAGAACGAGGGACTGATGGATCTGATTCGCGATTCCGGCATGCACATTGCGGAGTCCATCTGCCCCGCGCCGATGACCAAGATTACACTTGAGGAATACTATCGTCGCTGGAGCGGACATCTGACCTTATGCGGCGGCATTCCCTCGACCATCCTGCTGCCGCAGACCAGCGAGGCGGATTTCGAGGCCTACATGGACCAGTTGTTCAAGGCAGTCGCGCCTGGCAAGCGCATGCTCGTCGGCATCGCCGACCAAGTCCCTCCCGATGCGCTGTTCTCCCGCCTGCAGCGGATCGGCGAGCGCGTCGAACGCGAAGGTCGCTTGCCGCTCGCGACAGGCGCGGCTCGACCGGCCACGGCCCCGGCGGCAAGCGCGCACGCCACGGCTGCGGCGAAGCCTGCCGAAACCCCTGCGGATGAGATCTACGCGCAGGTGCGCCTGGACGTGACCAAGGGGAAGCACAAGGACATCAAGGCGCACGTGCAAGCACTGATCGATCGCGGCGTCAAAGCCGAGGCGATCCTGGACCAGGGCCTGATCTTTGCCATCAGTGCAGTCGGCAGACGCATGGCCACGGGCGAGGCATTCATTCCCGAGGTGCTGCTAGCGGCGCGTGCCATGACGGCGGCCGTGGAGGTGCTCGAACCGCTGCTTGCCGTGGGCGGTGAAACCCAGGGCGGCAAAGTGCTGATCGGCACGGTAAAGGGCGACATGCACGACATCGGCAAGAATCTCGTGGTGACCCTGTTGCGAGGCGTCGGCTTCGAGGTGCGCGATCTGGGCATCAACGTCTCGCGCGAAGCGTTTTGTGACGCAGTAGCTGATTTCCAGCCTGATGTCCTCGGTCTCTCCGCGTTGCTGACCACGACCATGGTCGAGATGCGCGAAGTCATCAAGGCGCTGGATGCACGCAATTTGCGCGGTCGTTGTAAGATCATGGTAGGAGGGGCGGCGATAACCGAAGAGTTTGCCGCCCAGATCGGTGCCGACGGCTTCGCGCCGAGCGCTCCTGAAACGGTCGCGTTGGTGAAGCAACTCGTGGCTGCTTCGGCCGCTAGCCAGACATAAAGCCGCAAGCTGTATTAGGGGACTCGCATGGCATCCGTCAGCATAGAGCAGGCGCAGAAATCATTCGGCCGGACGCAGGTCATCCGCGGCGTTTCGATTTCGATAGACGACGGCGAGTTCTGCGTTCTCGTCGGTCCTTCCGGCTGCGGCAAATCGACCCTGTTGCGGATGATAGCTGGCTTGGAAGAGATTTCGGGGGGGCAGATCAGGATCGGCGGCGACGTCGTAAACGACATGCCGCCCAAGCTGCGCGACATCGCCATGGTTTTCCAGAACTACGCCCTGTATCCGCACATGACAGTGCGTGACAACATGGCTTTTTCGCTGGAACTGGCGAAGCGTGACAGACAGTTCATCGAAGAGCGCGTAAGCAAGGCCGCCGACATCCTCGGCCTGAACGACCTGCTGCAGCGCTATCCGCGACAGCTTTCCGGCGGGCAGCGCCAGCGCGTGGCGATGGGACGGGCAATCGTGCGCGATCCCCGGGTGTTTTTATTCGACGAGCCTTTGTCCAATCTCGACGCGAATCTGCGCGTGCAGATGCGCACCGAGATCAAGGAGCTGCACCAGCGTCTCAAGACGACCTCCATTTATGTCACCCATGACCAGATCGAGGCCATGACCATGGCCGACAAGATCGTGGTCATGCGCGACGGCGTGGTTGAACAAATCGGCGCTCCCTTGGAGATATACGACAACCCCGCCAATCAGTTTGTCGCCGGTTTTATCGGTTCTCCGTCGATGAACTTCCTGCCGGGCATCTTGCGGCGCCAAAGTGGGGTTGCGCAGGTCGAATTCGGCGAGGGTGTGACATTGCCCGTTCCCCGCGCTGCGACTGGAGAAGACGGCCAAAAGGTGATCTATGGAACGCGTCCGGAGCACATCGATCTGGTGGACGGCAGCGACGGTGTGCCCGCCGAAGTCGTGGTGGTCGAGCCTACCGGCGCAGACACGGAGGTATTTTCCAAGATCGCCGGAATCGAGGTGACGGCGGTGTTCCAGCAACGCCACGAATTCAAGCCCGGACTGGTAATTCGCCTAAGACCGGACGCGAATCGCGCCTTTCTGTTTGATGCCGCCAGCGGCAAACGGCTGCTCGCATGAGTTGCCGCGATTCCTGCGGCAGCGTGTAGGCGCCGCGCCCGGGGTAAATCTTGGCCAAATCCTCCAGCCAAAGTCTGCTAGACCGCTTCAACAACAGCGCCAACGCGCTGGGGCTCGTTTTCATGTTGCCGGCCGCGGCGATTCTGCTTGTATTTCTGACTTATCCGCTCGGCCTGGGTCTGTGGCTCGGGCTTACCGATACCAAGATCGGGCGTCCCGGCGTATTCATTGGTCTTGAAAACTACCGATCGCTGTTCAACGACAGCGTCTTCTGGTTGTCGGTATTCAACACCATCGGCTACACAGCCGTTGCAAGCGTCTTCAAGTTTGTCCTGGGATTGATTCTTGCGCTGCTGCTCAACCAGAACATTGCGCTGAAGTCCTTCATGCGCGCGATCATTCTGCTTCCATGGATCGTGCCTACGACGTTATCCGCGATCGCGTTCTGGTGGATGTACGACAGCCAGTTTTCCATCATCTCCTGGGTGCTGGTCAAGGCCGGGTTGATCGACCACTATATCGACTTTCTCGGTGACCGCTGGAATGCGCGCATTTCGGTCGTGGTCGCGAACATCTGGCGCGGCATACCCTTCGTCGCGATCTCCCTGCTTGCCGGCCTGCAGACGATTTCGCCCTCACTATATGAAGCCGCGACTATAGACGGCGCGACGCCATGGCAGCGTTTCCGGTTTATCACTTATCCACTGCTTACCCCGATCATCGCGATCGTGATGACGTTCTCGGTGCTGTTCACGTTTACCGATTTCCAGCTCATCTATGTAATCACGCGCGGTGGTCCGGTGAACGCCACGCACCTGATGGCGACGCTGTCGTTCCAGCGCGCCATACCGGGCGGACAGCTCGCAGAGGGCGCCGCAATCGCGATGGCGATGGTGCCGTTTTTGATCGCCGCCATTCTGATCAGCTTTTTCGGGCTGCAGCGTCGCGCCTGGCAGCAGGGAAGCAAGGACTGAGCCCATGAGCAAGAAACCCGTCGTCCAGAGTGTCGAGGAAAAAGTGTATTCAGAGGGAGGCATGGATTTCCTTCTGACGCGGCAACGCAAATTCGTGACCGTCTACCTGCCGCTCGCAGTGTTCACCTTCATCCTGCTGTTCCCGTTCTATTGGATGACCATCACAACCTTCAAGAGCAACGACGATATCTACAACTACGAAAAGAACAGCCCGTTCTGGGTGTTCAATCCCACGCTGCACAATATCAAGAAGCTGCTGTTCGAGACTTCCTATCCGGATTGGTTGTGGAACACTTTTCTGGTGTCCGTGGTCGCCACGGCCATCTCGCTTTTTGCCAGCGTGCTCGCCGCGTACGCGATCGAGCGCCTGCGCTTCAAAGGCAGCCGCTGGATAGGATTGAGCATCTACGGCGCCTATCTTGTGCCGCCTTCGATCCTTTTCATTCCCCTGGCGACCATGGTGTACAAACTGGGGCTGTTCGACTCGCGCTGGGCGCTGATTCTCACTTACCCCACATTCCTGATCCCGTTCTGTACCTGGTTGTTGATGGGATATTTCAAATCCATCCCCTTCGAACTGGAGGAGTGCGCCCTGATCGACGGTGCGACGCGCGTGCAGATTCTGTGGAAAATCGTGCTGCCGCTGGCGGTTCCCGGGCTGATCTCTGCGGGTATTTTTGCCTTCACCCTGTCGTGGAATGAATTCATCTATGCGCTGACCTTCATTTCATCGTCGGAAAACAAGACGGTTCCCGTCGGAGTCCTCACCGAGCTTGTGGACGGCGACGTCTATCACTGGGGCTCGCTCATGGCGGGCGCGCTCTTTGGGTCGCTCCCGGTCGCGCTGCTGTACTCGTTTTTCGTTGAATACTACGTTGCCGGCATGACCGGCGCGGTGAAGGAGTAAGCAGGAATTCGCTCCTGCGTTTGCGTGTTGTCCCGTAGTCGCCGTTATTGGAGGTGTTGAAAATCATGCTGTCGAAGAAACAAATCGATGAATACAAGGAAGTGGGTGCAATCGTTGTAGAAAGCGTGCTCGACGAAGCGGTGCGGGCACAAATGAAAAAGGTGCTTGCGGACCTGGTGGAGCGCTCGCGCGCCGTCCGGACCCATGACAAGGTATACGATCTGGAGCCAGGGCACAGCAGCGAGGAACCGCGCGTGCGCCGCATCAAGACGCCGCATCTGGTCAATCCGGTTTTCGCCGATTTCCTGCGTTCGCCCAAACTGATCGGAATTCTTCGGGATCTGCTTGGTGACGGCGTGCGCCTGCACGGCTCCAAGCTCAACCTGAAAGCGCCCCATTTCGGCTCTCCGGTGGAATGGCATCAGGACTGGGCGTTTTACCCGCACACCAACGACGACCTGCTTGCCGTCGGCGTCATGCTCGACGATACGACGGTCGAAAACGGAGCGCTGTACATCCTTCCCGGAACGCACAAAGGGCCCACCTACGACCATCATGGCGACGATGGGCGCTTTTGCGGCGCCATGGACTTCGAGGCCGCCGGCCTGCGCTTCGCGGACGCGGTCCCTTGCGTGGGGTCGGCCGGATCCTGCTCATTTCACCATGTGCGCGTCGTGCATGGGTCGGCGCAGAACACCTCGGACCGGTCGCGAGGACTGTTGTTGTATGAAGCGTCAGCGGCTGACGCGTTTCCGCTGATGGGGATTCCCGATTACGATGAATTCAAAGGACGTCTGCTGTGCGGCAAGGAGAGCATCGTTCCGCGCATGGTCGATTGCCCGGTGCGCATGCCCCTGCCGCCGGCGCTGAATCCGGGGTCGATTTACGAGAACCAAACCGCTTCGGCGAAGCGGTTTTTTGAAGTGAGCAAAGTCGCCAAATAGACTGCTTTTCAACCAAAGGAGATTGGAATGACAAATCAGACCAGGCGGAGAATCGTCGGTGGCATGAGTGCATTGGCCACAATGGGACCGATGTTCTGGATCAAGAGCGCGCAGGCGCAGACCAGCTTCAAACCGGAGAAGGGCGCCAAGCTGCGCGTGCTGCGCTGGAAGCGATTTGTGCAGCCTGACGAAGACATGTGGCTGGCCAATACGAAGAAGTTCAGTGAAAAATACGGCATTCCCGTGCGCACGGACAACGAGAACTGGGAAGACGTGCGGCCGAAAGCGGCGGTGGCCGCAAACGTCGGCGCGGGCCCCGACGTCATTGTTGGCTGGCTCGACGATCCCCATCTTTACCCGGAAAAACTGGTCGACCTGACCGACCTCGCCGATTACCTGGGCAAGAAATACGGCGGCTGGTTTCCCACGGCGCGCACCTATGGTACGACCAAGAAAGGCCGCTGGATCGGCCTGCCGCTGGGCGCGTCCGGCGCACTGCTCACTTATCGCGAGTCCTGGGTGAAAGAGGCCGGGTTCAGCAAATTTCCGACCAACTTCGATGATTACCTCAAGCTCTGCCAAGCACTGAAAAAGAACGGCCACCCCCCGGGTTTCGCCTTGTCGCACGCGACCGGCGACTCGGAAACCTGGATGCACAACATACTCTGGGGATTCGGCGGCAAGATGGTGGACGATAAGAATCAGGTCGCGATCAACAGCCCGGAAACCATCAAGGCCATCGAGTACCTGCAAGAGTTGTCCAAGACCTTCATCGAGGGCACGGGGGGGTGGAGCGGGGTATCCAACAACAACGCCTTCCTTGAAGGCAAGATCAGCCTGACCTCGAATGGAATTTCGATCTATTACGCGGGGAAGAATTCCACTGATGCAGCCAAAAAGGCGGTTGCCGCTGACACGAACCACGCGCCGATGATGGTGGGACCGGTGGGCCGGCCGACCGAACTGCACTTGCTCTCGCAGGCGATGGTGTTCAAGTACAGCAAGTATCCGAATGCGGCCAAGGAGTACCTGCGCTTCATGTGGGAACGCGAACAATACGAGCCCTGGCAGGCCGCGTCTCTCGGCTATGTCAGCCACCCGCTCAAGGCCTATGACAACAACAAGTTCTGGAACGATGACCCGAAATATCTGCCGTTCAAGGGCGTGGTCGAGCGTATGCAGCCGCATAGCTATGCCGGCAGCCTGGGCTATGCATCTGCAGCCTGCATGGCCGACTGGATCGTAGTCGACATGTTTGCATCCGCCTGTCTGGGACAGAAGAGCGCGAAAGAGGCGGCGGCCGAAGCCGAAAAGCGCGCCAAACGCTATTACGGCTGATTTCCCTCGTCTGGTGCATCAAACGGCGCGGATTCCGCGCCGTTTTTTATTGCAGTTTCCTGCCGATGGCCTGCTCCAGTCGCGCGAGTTCTTCGGGCTTCATCGCGTAGCTGTGATCGGCGTCGGGAAACTGGCCGCTGCGCACCTCGGCGGCATAGGTCTTCAGCGCATCCACCGCGATCTGCGAGATGTTGGCATAGCGCTTGGTGAATTTCGGTTTGAACTGATCGAACACGCCGAGCAGATCGAAAGCAAGCAGCAGCTGGCCGCAGCTGGCGCTGCCCGCACCGATGCCGAAAGTGAATATGTCCACCGCCGCGTCCACCGCCTGCGCTACCGGCGCAGGCACCGCTTCGATTTCAAAGCCGATGCAGCCTGCTTCCTGGATGGCGATCGCGTCGTCGATGATTTTCAGCGCTTCATCCGCGGTCTTGCCCTGCAGCTTGAAGCCGCCGTACTGGTGCACGAAATGAGGGCACATGCCGACGTGGCTCATCATCGGCACGCCCGAGTCGACCAAGGCTTTCAGGATGGGAAACTTATCGCGTCCGCCTTGTATTTTCACGCAGTCGACGCCGCCTTCCTTCATGAAACGCAGCGCGTTCATCACCGCAATGTCCGGGTTGGGATAACTGCCGTAGGGCATGGCAACCAGGTTAAAAGTGTTCGGTGCGCCCCGGCGTACCGCCTGACAGTGCTGGATCATCATGTCCACGGTTACCGGCAGGGTATTGGAAAATCCGTAGCTCACCATACCCAGGCTGTCGCCGACACCCAGAATATCCAGCCCGGCGCGCTCGGCCCATACTGCGGATGGATAGTCTGGAATCGAAGCCATCGCGAGCTTGCGTCCTGATTTCTTCGCCTCTTTGAGATCCGGAACAGTCAGTTTCTTGCGTTCTTCAGCCATCTTCACTCCTTTGTTACCTTGTGCGCTCAGGCACGGAATTCCTGCTTGCTTGTGCCTTGGTACAGCGCTTTCACCTGCCGCTCAACCGCGTCGGCATGGGCGCGTAGTGCGGCTTCGTCCAGGTCCGCTTGCGGGCGCGGCTCGTAGTCGAAGTTGTGGTATTTGTCGGTGCCGCGCACCAGCATGGCCGAATCGCGCACCTTGGTCTGGCGCACATGAGTGGGGATATATCTGATCGCAAGACCGATGCGCCGATCCTTGCTGCGATTGGGGTCGGATCCGTGCACGAGTTTGATATGGTGCAGCGACATTTCTCCCGCCTTCAGCACCATGCTGACGGCCTTGGACTTGTCGACGTCCACAGCGATCTCCTGACCGCGCGACAGCAGATTGTCCTTATGGAAGGTGTCCGTGTGCGGCAGCTGATTGACTTTGTGGCTGCCGGGAATCACCTGCATGCAGCCGTTCTCGGGGGTGACATCGGTGAACGCGACCCAGGCGGTGATGACGTCGTCCGGGTCCAGTCCCCAGTAGGTCGAGTCCTGGTGCCAGGAAACAAACCCCGGATTGCTTGCTTCCTTGATGAAAAAGTTGGTGGTCCAGCACAGGATGTCGGGGCCGATTGCGTCCTCGACCGCGTCCAGAATTTTCGGATGATGTGCGAGTTCGTCGGCCCAGGTAAAGAGCAGGTGCGTTTTGTGGCGCCAATTGCCTTGCAGCGGGGTGCCGGTCTTGGCTTCGTGCTGCTCCAGGCTGTGGCGGTAATGCGCCGCTTCGTCCCGGCTGAGCACCGGCACGGGAAAACAATAACCGTCGCGGTGATACTGCTGCACCGCTTCGTCCGAGAGCAATATTGGCATCGCTTCCTCCTTATGGCCGGCTGCTTCACGCCGGCTTGCTTTCAAGAAACTCTAGTGATATGTTGCGCGAATACGACTGATATATCATCGTAGGTGCGCGGCGGGGCGCTGTCAACATCTTACTGTCCTGCAGCAGTGACTACGCTATAACGTAGCAACCACTAAGGGAGAAGGGATTATGAGCGTACAGCGTCGAAAATTTCTGACCGGCGCGGCAGCCACAGTCGGTGCCGCCACCTTGGGTTTCCCGGCAATCGTCAAGTCGCAACAAACGATCAAATGGAAAGCGCAATCGATGTGGAGCTCGGCCGAGCTCACCTACAAGGTATTCCAGGATTTCTGTACCCGCATCGGCAAGCTCACCAACGGGCGGCTGGAGATACAGCCGTTTGCCTCTGGTGCGGTCGTGGGCGCATTCGAGACGCTGGACGCGGTGCAGGCCGGCGTGCTGCAGGCGCAGTCGACGGCGCCGGTCTATTTCACCGGCAAGGACCCCGGATTCGCGGTGATCGGCGATTTGGCGTTCGCCTACCAGCACCCATGGCAGGCGGACGCCTGGTTCCATTACAAGGGTGGGCTGGACCTGCTGCGCGAAGCCTACGCCCGTTATAACGCATATTGCGTCGGCGTCTCCTGGTGGGGAGTGGAGTCGATCGTGTCGAAAAAGCCGATAAATAGCATGGCGGACTTCAAAGGCATCAAGATCCGCTCAGCGCAAGGCCTGAACGCCGAAATCCTTACCAAGATGGGGGCGTCCGTCGTGGTGATTCCGGGCGGAGAGGTGTATTCGGCGCTGGACAAGGGCGTGGTCGACGCCGCCGACTGGGCCACGATGTCGATGAACCAGCGCATGGGGTTCCATGAGGTCGCGAAATTCCCGACCATGTTCACCCATTCGATGCCGAACCAGGACTTCACCGTCAACATGGCCGCCTGGCGCGCATTGCCCGAGGATATCAGGCAGATTCTGTCGAGCGCGACGCGCGAATGGAGCTGGGACCAGATCGAGCGCGTCGCCGTCGATGACGTGCGCGTCACTGCCGAGCTCAAGAAAAAGGGTATCAACCAGATCACCTGGAGCCCGGAGGAATTGCGCAAAGTGCGCGATCTCGCCCAGCACACCTGGACCGACTGGTCGAAAAAATCGCCGCTGGCGAAAAAGGCCTTCGACTCGCAAACGGCCTGGCTGCGCGACCTCGGCTTGATCGCGTGACGCAGGCGCAGAAGCCATCCGCAGAACCCGCGCGGATGCTTCTGCGCCATCCCGTGGCGCAGGGCTATTGCGGCGCCATCGATCGTCTTAACGAATGGATGGGCCTGTTCTGGGGATATACCATCCTGCTGGTGACGTTCGCGGTTTTGTACGAGGTCGTGGCGCGCAGCTTGTTCAATCTGCCGACCACCTGGAGCAACGAATCCGTCATTTACGTTTCCGCGGTGGCCTACCTGCTGAGCGGCGGCTACGCACTTCTGTATCACCGCCACGTGCGCATCGACCTGGTTCATGAACGCTTCAGTCCCAAGGCGCGCGCCCGGCTCGATCTGGTGACTTTCGTGTTTTTTCTGCTCTATGTCGGCACCCTGACCTGGGTAGGCGGGCAGATGGCGTGGGATTCGTTCAGTCAGAGTGAGACGACCGGCACGCCCTGGAATCCACTGATCTGGCCGGTGAAACTCGCCATCCCCCTCGCGGGCCTGTTGCTGCTGCTGCAGGGGGTCGCCAACCTGCTGCGCGAAATCGGCTTGGTGGAGAAGAAGCTTTGAGCATCACGCTGCTGTCCTTCCTGTTCGTAGCCGCATTCCTCGTTTTACTACTGGCCGGACTCCCGCTTGCCTTCGCGACCGGCGCTATTGCAGTGGTGTTCACGTATTTCCTTTTCGGTGCGCCCGGATTGACACTGGTCGTCAGCCGCGTGTTTACCCTGATGGGCAATTACGTGCTGGTATCGGTGCCGCTGTTCATTTTCATGGCCTGCATTCTGGAGCGCGCCGGAGTGGCGGAGGCGATCTTCCACACGGTGCACGTATGGGCCGGGCAGATGCGCGGCGGACTCGCGGTGGCGGTGATCATCTCCTGTGCGCTGATGGCGGCGATGGTCGGTGTAATCGGCGCAGAAATCGTGACCATGGGCGTGGTTGCGCTGCCGGCCATGCTCAACCGTGGTTACAAGAAGGATCTCGCGCTGGGCTGCATCTGCGCAGGCGGAGGGCTCGCGACCCTGATTCCGCCCAGCGTGGTGTTGATCATGTGGGGGTTGACCGCCGGGGTGTCGATCGGGCAGCTATACATGGCGGGCGTAGTGCCCGGTCTGATGCTCGCGGCGATGTATATCAGCTATATCATCATCCGCTGCCGGTTGCAGCCTGAGCTGGCGCCGCCGGCAAGCGCGGAAGATCTGGCGGTCCCGCTGTCGGAAAAACTCGCGTTGCTGAAGGATCTGCTGCTGCCGTCCGCAGTCGCGTTCGGCGTGCTCGGTTCGCTCTATCTGGGCTGGGCCACGCCCACCGAAGCCGCCGGGGTGGGCGTGCTCGGCGCGATGCTGGCCGCGTGGGTCAACGGACGCCTGAGCTGGGCGAACATGAAAATCGCGATCGCCGATACCACCAAGGTCACGGCGATGCTCTACTGGCTGTTTTTCGGTTCTTCCGCGCTGATCGGGGTCTACACCCTTGCCGGCGGCACGCGCTTGATCCAGGAAACGATGACCGGGCTGCCGGTGGGCCCGCTAGGCGTGATCATTATCATCCAGGTGATCTGGATCGTGCTCGGCTGCTTCATTGACTGGATCGGCATTCTGCTCCTGACCGCGCCGATTTTCGTGCCGGTCGCCTCTGCGCTTGGATTCGACCTGGTCTGGCTGGGCGTCCTGTTCTGCATGAACATGCAGATATCCTATATCTCGCCGCCCTTTGGCCCTGCCGCTTTCTATTTGAAGGGTGTAGTTCCCGGGCACGTCACGCTGAATGAAATCTTCGCTTCGATCTGGCCGTACCTGATTCTGCAGTTCATAGCGCTCGGACTGCTGACCGCATTTCCGCAGATCGCACTCTGGCTGCCGGGCACCATGGACAAATGAACCCCCGCAGTGGGGACGCGCGGATCGTACGATATATCGCGGTCGCTGTCGGCCTCGTCCCGCGCGGCAATTCCCGGGCGACTTTGGACGAGTGGTCCATACGTGTTCTGACATGCACGGGTAACGGTTGCCTCGCGCGCCACGCCTGTCCGGTAGGTCAGGACTACCGGTATGCGCCGGCGCAGGCGCGCTTTCACATGCCGTCCTTCCTACGCAACCACCGGCCCGAAATCCAGGAAGATTATGAGGCTTTCCCAGTGAAAAAATGCGTACTCGCGTTCGATCTCCAACGGCCGTTGTTACATCACTATGGTCATTAGAGATCTTCCGGTGGCTGCGCCGGGCGGGTCTCGGTACGGCGCAAGACTGGCGCGTGATACGGTGGCGCGTTATCTCTCTCGTAAAGTCCGTAGTCACGTACTACCGTCGCTACCCGTATCCGGTAGTCATCAAAAATGCCAGCGCGTCCTGCAGCTTGGATCGCGCGATGCTCAGGGTGCTCGCGCCAAGCGCGCACCGATGCCTCGTCTTGCCAGAAGGACAGGGACACCAGCTTCTTTGGGTCGCTAAGACTCTGGAACCGCTCAATTGAAATAAAACCTTCGATATGCTCGAGCATTGGGCGCAGCCTTGCAGCGTGTTCAAGATAAGTCGCCTTGCCCTCTTCACTGGGCTCGACCTCGAAGATTACAGCGATCATGGCATCGTCCTTTTGGAAAAAATGTTGATCAGCACGGCATTTCAGACCGTGGCTCGATTGCTGGCGACGGGAAAGTTGACCTTCCTCAAATTTTAGTGCCAGCCTTATTGAGAGTTTAGTGGTTGAAATCGTTCTTGGATACTGTGTCTGAGGAAGGCCAAAAACCATAGTGCCCAATGGATTGTGCAATTTGACGATTTGTAGGATGCAGACGGAACAGATACCGAGAGGGATCTACATCGCTGCGGGGGAGGGAGTGAAGATCGGAAAAACGAGAGCCGCGGAGGGGCCTTGAATGCCGGGAAATGTAACCCCTGCGTAACCCCAAAACCAGAAGCAAAAAGAGCCAATCATTTGGCGATTGGCTCTGGTATTGGCTCCCCGACCAGGGCTCGAACCTGGGACCTGCGGATTAACAGTCCGTCGCTCTACCAGCTGAGCTATCGGGGAAAAGTGAACCCGGCCGAGCCGGGTTCGAGAAGCCGCATATTTTAATGGCTGGGGGAGCCTGGGTCAATTTGTATTGCACCTGCTGTACAGGCAAGAGTTCACGCGTCGCGCAGAACCGGCCCAGCCCACCTCGGTGCGGCGATCAATCAAGCAATGACTTTGGCGATCGCATCGGCTGCGTAGTCTACGTTCCGGGTATTGAGCGCCGCCACGCAAATGCGTCCGCTTTCAATCGCGTACACCGCGAATTCCTCGCGCATGCGAACGACCTGCTCCTTGGTCAGCCCGGAATAGGAAAACATGCCGCGCTGACGCGTGACGAAGCTGAAGTCGGCGCCCGGCACGCGCGCATGGATCTTCTCGACCAGCAGCTTGCGCATCGACTTGATGCGGTCGCGCATCTGCCCCAGTTCTTTCTCCCATAGCGTGCGCAGTTCTGCATCGGCCAGCACAGTCGAGACGATTTTGCTGCCGTGGGTCGGCGGATTCGAGTAGTTGCTGCGCACCAGGCGCTTGATCTGCGACAGGACGCGCGCACCTTCTTCGCTGCTTGCGGCGACGACATTCAGGCTGCCGACGCGCTCGCCATAGAGCGAGAACGACTTGGAAAACGAGGTCGCTACGAACAGCGGCAGGCCGCTGCCGGCGAACAGCCGTACGGCGCTGCCGTCCGACTCGATGCTGTCGCCAAAGCCCTGGTAGGCGATGTCGAGAAACGGCACCAGTCCGCGTGCGATCATGGTCTCCGCCACGCTCTTCCATTGCGCTTCGCTGAGGTCTACGCCCGTCGGATTGTGGCAGCAGGCGTGCAGCAGCACGATATCGCCTGCCGGCATGGCCTTGAGCGCCGCCAGCATGCCATCGAAGTTGACGCCCCGGGTCTTGGCATCGTAGTAGGGGTAGGTATTGACCTTGAATCCGGCGCTCTCGAACACCGCGCGATGGTTTTCCCAGCTCGGGTCGCTGATCCACAGCGTCGCATTGGGGGCGGTGCGGCGCAGGAAATCGGCGCCCACCCTGAGTCCGCCGGTGCCGCCCAGCGTCTGTACGGTGAGAATCCGGGCTTCCTTGAGCGCCGGACTGTCGGCACCGAACACCAGGGATTGCACCGCCTTGTCATAGACGGCCAGGCCGTCGATCGGAAGATAGTTGCGTGGCGCGGGCTGCTCGATCAGCTTGGCCTCGGCGCGGCTGACGCATTCGAGCAGCGGCACTTTGCCGTCGTCGCCGGTATAGACACCAACGCCGAGATTGACCTTTTTCGGGTTCTTGTCCGCGTTATAGGCCTCGGTCAGGCCCAGGATCGGATCGCGCGGCGCCATTTCGACGTTAGAGAGCAGGGAGGGGGAGTGCGGGGCGTTCATCGTGCTAGACTTTCATGGTTAATCGAAACCACAATTGTACGCCTTTGATCGTCACTTTTCCCAACAGCCCATTCAAACTGCACCAGCATTTCGAGCCTGCCGGCGACCAGCCCGAGGCCATCGCCAAACTGGTCGAAGGCGTCGAAAACGGGCTCGCCTACCAGACGCTGTTGGGTGTCACCGGTTCGGGCAAAACCTACACCATGGCGCAGGTGATCGCGCGCCAGGGCAGGCCTGCGCTCGTCATCGCGCCGAACAAGACGCTGGCCGCCCAGTTGTACTCGGAAATGCGCGAATTCTTCCCCGAGAACGCGGTCGAGTATTTCGTCTCCTACTACGATTACTACCAGCCGGAGGCCTATGTGCCCTCGCGCGATCTGTTCATCGAAAAGGACTCGAGCATCAACGAGCACATCGAACAGATGCGCCTGTCGGCGACCAAGTCGCTGCTGGAGCGCAAGGACACCATCATCGTCGCAACCGTGTCCTGCATTTACGGCATCGGCGATCCGGTCGATTACCACGGCATGATCCTGCATCTGCGCGAGCGCGAGAAGCTCTCGCAGCGCGACATCATTTCGCGCCTGACGGCGATGCAGTACCAGCGCAACGAGTTCGAGTTCGCGCGCGGCACTTTCCGCGTGCGCGGCGACGTGCTCGACGTGTTTCCGGCGGAGCATTCCGAGACCGCAATCCGCATCAGCCTCAACGACGACGAGGTCGAGACCCTGTCCGTGTTCGACCCGCTCACCGGCCGCGTGCACCAGCGCGTGCCGCGTTTCACCGTTTATCCTTCCAGCCACTACGTCACGCCGCGGGAGACCACCTTGCGTGCAGTAGAGGCGATCAAGCTGGAGCTGCGCGAGCGCATCGATTTTTACGTCAAGACGAACAAACTGGTCGAGGCGCAGCGCATCGAGCAGCGCACCCGCTTCGATTTGGAAATGCTCAATGAAATGGGGTTCTGCAAGGGCATAGAGAACTATTCGCGCCACCTGTCGGGGCGCAAGCCGGGCGAGCCGCCGCCGACCCTGATCGACTACCTGCCGCACGACGCCCTGATGATCATCGATGAGAGCCATGTCACCATCGGCCAGATCGGCGGCATGTACAAGGGTGACCGCTCGCGCAAGGAGAACCTGGTCGACTACGGCTTTCGCCTGCCTTCGGCGCTGGACAACCGGCCGCTGCGCTTCGACGAGTTCGAGCGCATGATGAAGCAGACGTTTTTTGTCTCGGCCACACCGGCGGAATACGAGCGCACGCACGCCGGACAGGTGGTCGAGCAGGTGGTGCGTCCGACCGGCCTGGTCGATCCCTCGATCGAGGTGCGCCCGGCCACCACCCAGGTGGATGATCTGCTCTCGGAAATCAGCCTGCGCGTGACCCAGAAAGAGCGCGTGCTGGTGACCACGCTCACCAAGAAAATGGCCGAAGACCTGACCGAGTACCTGGCCGAGCACGGCATCAAGGTGCGCTACCTGCACTCTGAGGTGGAAACGGTGGAGCGGGTGGAAATCATCCGCGACCTGCGCCTGGGCAAGTTCGACGTGCTCGTGGGGATCAACCTGTTGCGCGAGGGCCTGGACCTGCCCGAGGTGTCGCTGGTGGCGATACTCGACGCGGACAAGGAGGGCTTTCTGCGCTCCGAGCGCTCGCTGATACAGACCATCGGCCGCGCGGCGCGCCACATCAACGGCGCGGCCATCCTTTATGCGGACCGCATCACCGATTCCATGAAGCGCGCGATCGGCGAAACCGAGCGCCGCCGCGTGAAGCAGCTTGCACACAACGAAAAGCTCGGCATCACGCCCGTGGGCATCACCAAGCGCATCAAGGACATCATCGAGGGCTTCTACGACCGGGACCAGGCGCAGTTCGACCTGAAGGCGGCGCAGGACCAGGCACGCTACGAAGCCATGAGCGAAAAGCAGCTGGCGCGCGAGATCAAGCGTCTGGAAAAGCAGATGCTCGACCATGCGCGCAACCTCGAATTCGAAAAAGCCGCCCAGACACGAGACCAGCTCGGCGAACTGCGCAAATCCGTATTCGGCGTGGTGACGCCCGAAGGGGACATCCGCAAGGTCGGATGAGCGGAACACACCTAGGCATGCTCGACGTGCATGCTATTTAACCAAGGGAACAAGACCATGAACCTGCCGACACCGGCACCGCGCAAGCACAGGCACACCCGAACGATCAGTTGCGAAGGCTATCAGCGCGAGGACGGCTTGTGGGACATCGAGGCGCGCATCGTCGATACCAAGACGTTTGCATACCGAGAACCGTTCCGCGGTCTGCGCGCAACGGGCGAGCCGGTGCATGACATGGCGGTCCGGCTGACCATAGACGACGACATGCTGGTGCGCGACATACAGGTTGCCATGCTGTCGGTTCCCTATGCACCTTGCACCAGCGCGCTTCCGGCATTCAAGGGCCTGATCGGCAGGAAAATCGGCGCGGGCTGGCGGCGTGCGGTGCAGGAGTGCGTGGGCGGCGTAAAGGGCTGCACGCATATGCGCGAATTGCTGCTGCCTGCCGCAACGGTTGCATTTCAAACGCTAGGCAGCTGGCCCGAGGAAGGGCAGCCGGTGCCCACGCCGGACCCGAATTTCGAGACTGAGCGCCCGCATTTTGTCGATGGCTGCAAGGCCTGGTCCTCGGACGGGGAGGTCGTTGCGAAGCTGTATCCGCACTTCCATCGCAAAGCCGGCTGAGCGCGAAGTTATTCCTTAGGTCTTGACGGCTTCGCCGGCAGCATCGGCGCCGGACGCTTGCCGTCGAACATATGGTAGATGCTCAGTATGGGGTGGCGCAAAGGCATGCGCGGTCCGGCCCATTTCATCACCTGCCGGATCTGCTCGCGCTTTTCCGCGCTGTAGCAATGCACGGTACAGTTGGTGCAGGTCGGCTTGGCGTCGCCGAACACGCAGCGTTCGAGCCTGCGCGTGGCGTAGTCGAGCAACTCGGCGCAATCCTCGCACAGCGGCGACCGGCCTGGATGGTCATGCCCGCGGCAATACAGGCGCACCATCGCCCTGATGATGGTCAATTCACGAGCGCGGCGCACGAAGCGCTTGTCGGTAGTGAAATCGATGACTTCGGGCATACCTAGATTTCCTTGATTCCGCGGCGCGCGCGCATTGCGCCACCGACGCGGTCGAGTTGCGCCAGGCCGAGGATGCGCGCCGCCAGCGGCAGCAACTCGGCCTCTTCGCGCGCGATGTGGCTGCGGTAGAGTCCGACCAGGGATTCGACCGCTGCTGCATCGAGTTCGCGCCGGGTTCCGAGGCGGATGCCGTCGAGCATCCGGCGCACTTTGCCCCAGGCTTGCTCCAATTCGCGGTGCTGCGCCTGTAGTGCGGCGACGAGTTCGCGCAGTGCCGCGAGCTCCGCTGCGGGCGCCGCCTGCAGCAGCGTCGGGAACAGGTCTTCCTCTTCGTCAGCGTGGTGGTGCCGCGCCGAGGTGTCGAAATAGCGCATTACGTTCTGCGACGCTTCGCGTGCTGCGGCATCCGGCCCGTTCGCCGCCACGTGCGGCAACAGCCGCAGCAGCGTCTCGCACTGGCTCTCGACGCGGCCGTGGCAGGCCGCAAGCATCTCCAGCGGCGCTTCGAAGCCGACGGCCGGCGCGCTGAAGCCGGGAAACGCGGTCTTGGCTTTACTCATCAGCGTCGGCGCCGCATCTCAGCCGGCGCGCCTGCGCGGCAGCACCAGCATATTGGCAAGCCGCGGCTTGGGCGCGATCAAGTCGGCCAGCGTATAGGTATCGAGTGAAGCGAAGAAGGCATCGAGCGCGCGGCCGAGCATGCCGCGCAGCACGCAGGCGGCTTCAATGCGGCAGTCGGAATTATCGCGATCGAAGCACTCGACCAGCTTGCGGTTGTCCTCGGTGCCGCGCATTAGCTCGCCGATGTTTATTTTTTCCGGCGCCAGGCCGAGGCGCATGCCGCCGCCCTTGCCGCGTGCTGTTTCTATGTATCCGCCCTGCGCCAGGTAATGCACTACTTTCGTCAGATGGTTGGCGGAAATGCCGTAGGCGTCGGCGATCTGCCCGACCGTGGCGATCTCCTCGTCATGGACGCCGAGATAGATGAGCACACGCAGGCTGTAATCGGAAAACGTGGTCAAGCGCATGAAGGTATCCCGTGGCGCGATTAAAAGATGTATATCTTCTGTTGATTATGGCAAAAACTTAGGATATAGTAAAGCCGTATCCGCGATGCATGTTAAATGAGGGCAGAAATGGAGTCCAACGCCGAATTGCCGACGGAAGAGCAACTGCGCGATGCGCTACGCCAGGTCGACGATCCCGAGGTCGGCATGAACATCGTCGATCTCGGGCTGGTCTACCGCATCGACATCGCGCCCGGAAAGGTGCACGTCGAACTCACCATGACCACGCCGGCCTGTCCCATGGGGGATCTCATTACAGCCAATGCGTTGCGCGCGCTGGGTGCCGCCTTGCCGCAGGACACGGTAGTCGATGTCGCGCTCGTATGGGATCCGCCATGGACGCCAGACATGATGTCGGAGAGTGCAAGGCAGACTTTCGGATGGCCCGGCTGAGGTGCGGACCGGGCCGGTTTTTCATTTACCAGAGGAGACAGACAGCATGAGCACAGACGCGACCATCACCATTGACGTGCGCAACATCATTCCGCGCGAACGCCATCCGCTTATTTTCAATACCTTCGACCAGCTCGCGCCCGGCGGTGCCTTCGTTCTGGTCAACGACCACGACCCGAAGCCGCTTTACTACCACTTTCAGGCCGAACGCGGCGAGGCATTTGCCTGGGACTATCTTGAAAACGGCCCGGAAGTATGGAAAGTGCGCATCGCCAAATCGGCCTGAGTTCCGGGAGCGTAGCGGCGTGAGCGCCGGCTTCAGCGTCGCTTGGCGGGTGCCCTTGCTGGTGCTCGCGTTTGCGTCCTTGTTCGCGGGCATGGCGGCGGGACTGGTGCGCCTGGGCTGGCCGTTTCCGAAGCCCATCGTGGAAATGGCCTTGCTGCACGGTCCGCTGATGGCCTGCGGTTTCTTCGGCACCGTGATCGGACTGGAGCGCGCCGTGGCGCTGTCTCGGCGCTGGGGCTATCTCGCACCGCTGCTGAGCAGCGCAGGCGCGGCTGCAGCAATAGCCGGCTTGCCGGCACAGGCCGCTGCACTGCTTGTCGCGCTGGGCAGCGCGGTGCTGCTGGCTTCGTCCGTCGTGTTCTATCGCCGCCAGCGTGAATTGTTTACGCTTACGCTCGCGCTCGGGGCGCTGTGCTGGCTGTTGGGAAATCTGCAGTGGCTGGCGGGGCGTCCGATCCATACCGCGGTTCCGTTCTGGATCGGCTTTCTGGTGCTCACGATCGCCGGCGAGCGCCTGGAACTGTCGCGCGTGCTGCCGCCTTCGGCCGCCGCTCGACGGGTGTTCGTCGCGGCCTTGGCAATCTTGCTCGGAGCGATCGCCTGGTCCACGCTGGCCTGGGGCGCGGGAACACTGCTGCTCGGCGCGGGAATGCTGCTGCTGGCGCTGTGGCTGATGCGCCAGGACGTGGCGCGGCGCACGGTCAAGGGCAGGGGCTTGCCGCGTTTCATCGCCATCTGCCTGCTCACGGGATATGGCTGGCTGGCGCTGTCCGGCGTCGTGATCGTCGCCAGCGGCGGGCTGGCGTACTCGGGTCCCGGCTACGACGCTGCGCTCCATGCCGTGCTGCTTGGATTCGTGTTCTCCATGGTATTCGGCCATGCACCGATCATCCTGCCGGCGGTGTTGCGCGTGGCGGTTCCCTATGCGGCCTATTTCTACGTGCCGCTTGCGCTGCTGCACCTGTCGCTGCTGCTGCGCGTCGCCGGCGACTGGTACGTGGCGGGGCCATGGCGCGCCTGGGGCGGTGCTCTAAACGGTGTGGCTTTGATTGCGTTCGTGCTCGGCACGATTGCAGCGGTACTGCGCGGACTCGCGGCCAAGGCCGGGCCGCGGAGATTCTGAAAGATCACGGACATCATGAGGTCGAATCGCAATTGGAACTTGCCGGCGCGGACGGCGGCTGTGGTGGCAGTGGCTTTCGGTCTCGCAACGGTCCGGTCCGGTGGCGCGGTACTGTTTGGTGATGGTGCGGCGGCGGCAGGCAAAGTGATCGGCTTCGTGCTCTGGACGCTGATCGCCTTGCTTGCGCTGAAAGCCGCGACGCGCCGCGGCGCCGCTCCCGCGTCCGTGGACGCGGGCCTCTAGCACTCCTGGATTTGCGGGCGCTGCGGATTAGGGACAGAATTGCAGCGTGCCGGGAAATCGCGACAATTACAATATCCCGCAAAAAGGGGGGGAATTGCTCAACGTGCCGATCAAGGTAATCACCTTCCTCGCCAACGTACCCTTGTTCAAGGAACTGGCGAGCGAAGAACTCGAGCGCATTGCGGTCAGCACACAGGAGGTGCGCGCGGAGCGGTCGGAGGTCCTGTTTCATCGCGGCGATGCCGCGCTGGGCATTCATATCATCGTCTACGGGTAGGTGAAGCTCGCCTTTTCCTCGCCCCGCGGCGATGAAAAAGTGGTGGACCTGATCGGCCCGGGGCAAAGTTTCGGCGAGGCGGTCATGTTCATGGAGCGCCCGCATGTGGTGACCGCGCAGGCGCTGTGCGATTCGCTGCTGCTGTATATTCCACGGGAAATCGTGTTTCAGGAACTGGAGCGCGACCCGCGCTTCGTGCGCCACATGATCGCCGGATTGTCGGGGCGCCTGCACCGGCTGATGAGCGATCTGGAGAGCGATTCCCTGCATTCGGGGACGCAGCGCATCATTGGTTATCTTCTGCGCGACAGCGAGGACAATCCGGAGTCAAATAGCGCCCTTGAAGTGGTTTTGCCCGCCAATAAAGGCGTGATCGCATCGCGGCTAAGCCTGACTCAGGAGCATTTCTCGCGCATTCTCCGCGAGCTTTCCGTGCGCGGTCTGATTGAAGTGCATGGGCGCTCGATCTACATCCCGGATGTTGCCAAGCTGCGCGCCTGGTCTAATTAGTCTGCGGCCAGTTCCCAGATCGTGATTTCGAAGCGCCCGTCGGCAAAGCCCTCCGCCTTGTACCCGTAGCGATTGCGTTCGAGAAAACGGTACAGCGGACGCGGCTCCTGGTGAATGATCAATTTCAGCTGGTCGCCCAGAGCGAGCTCAGTCAAGGCTTCCACCACACGTTCGAACGGCTCGGGGTGCGGCAATCCGCGGGCATCGATGGTTTTTATGTTGCCTCCTGATTTTCGGAATTTCGCAAAGTCAGTCCGACGGTCGCGCCGAGCAGGAGCGCAGCGCCCAGGTTGTGCAACAGCGCCAGGGGCAGCGGAAAATTCGCCAGCACCATGCCCGCGCCCAGCAGCAGTTGCATTACCAGCAGGCCGAGCAGCAACCATCCCTTGGCAGCGACGCCTGCGCCGCGCCGGACCGCTTTGACGCCCAGCACACACAGAATCCCCGTCACCAGTACCGCGCCGTAGCGGTGGCTTAGGATCAGCGCCTCGCGCGCCACGGATTCCAGGTCCGATTCGGACATGGTGAAGAAAGGATTGAACAGGTGCCAGTCGACCGCATCGGGCCACCAGCCGCTTGCGCAGACAGGCAGTGTGATACAGGAGAGCGCGGCGTGGCGTGCGCCTATCATCCCGCCCAGCGCGATTTGCAGGGCCAGCGCCGCCAATGCGAGCCACTGCAGCTTGCGGTCAGCGCCGCGTTCACGCTGGTGCAGCCACCAAAGCAGTGCGAGCAGGCTCATGCCACCGAGCAAATTGCCCAGGGTCACCGCCGGGAGCTTCGAAGGCGTAAGCAGGCCGAGCCAGGCAAGGAATCCGGCGAATACGACGGTCGCGACTGCGGCCAGGCGCGCCGCGCGGTCTTGCAGACGTCGCCAGCCCAGAAACACGATCAGCAGCAACAGTATGCCCGTCGAACTCGCAGCAAGGCGGTGCAAGGCGCGCGCCCAGAACAACGCAGACTGTTCCGGTATCAGCTGTCCTGCCGTGTAGGCGGAGACGCTGTGGCCGTAGCAGGCGGGCCAGTCGGCACAGCCGAATCCGGCCTGCGACAAGCGGATATAGGCGCTGGTGGTGGTGATGACCAACACCAGCAGCAGCGCCGCCAGTACCAACCAGCGCATGGGCCCGGGTTTCATTGGAACGGAATCTCCGCAGAGCGGTTTATCATGGCGTGCCGAGTGTAATTACCGTGAATTGCATCGATTAGCTGCTCGAGGGCAGGAAGGCGTCGGAGAAGCAATACTCTTCGGACAAGCCCTGTTCGAGAAAGGCGGGGAACGCGCTGTCCACCATTTTCGCCGAGCCGCAGACGTAGATCTCGTAACCCTCGAGGTGCGGAAAATCACCCAGAATGGCTTCGTGCACCAGGCCACTGCGGCCCCGCCATTGGTCTTCCGGCCTGGACTCCGACAGCACCGGTATGAACTTGAAGTTGTCGTGTTCTTGCTGCCAGCGCTGGGCGAGTTCCATCATGTAGAGGTCCCCGGGTCGTCGTGCCCCCCAATACAGCAGCATAGTCCGGCGCAGGC
>JACZJT010000017.1 GCA_014860445.1 Burkholderiales bacterium | reverse complement strand
ATTTCATGCGGGGCGGGTCCAGCCGCGGCGGGTTCTTTCTGGCTGAAGACTTGCCCAGCGATCCGCTGGACCGTGCAGCCTGGCTGCTGGCCGCTTATGGTTCACCTGACGCGCGGCAAATCGATGGCATCGGCGGCGCCGATGCGCTCACCAGCAAGTCCGCCATAGTCAATAAATCCGGCCACCCCGGCGCGGATGTCGATTACACCTTTTGCCAGGTCGGCATTGAGCGGGCGCAGGTGTCCACCGGTGGCAATTGCGGCAACATGCTGTCTGGGGTGGGTCCGTTCGCGATCTATCGCGGACTGATCGAGCCGCAGCCAAACCAGACTGTGGTACGGATTTACACGACCAATACTAAACAGATAGTCACCGCATATGTGCCGATGGATGGAAAATTTCCAGCAGTCGAAGGCGATTGTGTGATCGCCGGCGTGCCCGGGTCGGGGGCTCGTATCATGCTCGATTTCGGAAACTGCAGCGGTACCATGACCGGAAAACTGCTGCCCACCGGATCGCCACGCGACGTATTGACAATAGACGAACGTCGAGTGGAAGTGTCTTTTGTCGATGCCGCCACGCCCTTTGTGTTCGTGCGTGCCGCCGATGTGGGCGCAACCGGCACCGAATCGCCGGCGCAAATTTCGGCAGATCCGGCATTGATGGCCCGGCTGGAGCAAGTGCGCGGATGGGCCGCCCAGTTCATGGGGCGCGTCAGCGATCCGAGGGAGGCCGCAGAGAAGACGCCCAATATACCGAGAGTAATCATGGTCGCGCCGCCGGCCGAATATCGCGCAATTGATGGCCGTTCAGTTTCGGCGGAGGATGTCGATCTGACTGTGCGTCAGCTGGCGATGCAGCGGCCGCATAAGGCGCTGGCGGTGGTCGGCAGCGTTTGTACCGCAGTCGCATCGGCGATCGAAGGTAGCGTCGTGGCTGAATGCAGGCGGCCGGGTACAGGGCGCGCACGGCTCGGTCATCCAAGCGGCGTACTGCAAGTCGCCGCACAGGTGACGCGCGACAAGGCCGGCGAATATCGGATTCTGGAAGCGCAGATCGAGCGCACTGCGCGCCTGATCATGGCGGGCCAGCTATACCTGTCCACAAGTCGCATCGCGGCGCTGCGCAAAATAGTAACAATATGAAGGAGGCAGAAGAATTGGCTTTCCAACTTCCTAAGCGTTCCGCTAAACCGCGAACCTGCGGCTTGACTTCGGTGATCGATTTCGGTCCGGATACCTTCGGCTGGACCGGTGAAAGCGGCGTGCGCGATTTGCTCGACTATGCCGCTCCGTATTTCGATTTCGCAAAAATTTACGCAATGAATGCGTTGTTGGTGCCCGAACCAACGATCAAGCGCGTGATTGGTTTGTATCAGGATGCGGGCGTAAAATGCTACTCAGGTGGCATACTTTTTGAGTATGCCTGCCACACCCATTCGGTACGGGACATGTTGCGCCATTTGAAGGGTCTGGGAATAGGCGCAATGGAAATCTCGGAAAATTACCGCACGCTGGAACCGGCCCAGCGCCGAGATTACATTGGCATGGCCCAGGATCACGGCTTTCATGTTATCTATGAGTTTGGCCGAAAAAATCCGACCAGTGCCTTTAGCCTAGACAATCTTTCGCAACTGGTGCACGAAATGAATGAACTCAACGTCGAGCATGTGATCATCGAACAAAGCGAAATCGACATGATCGCAAAATCTTCTCCCGATGCGTTGGCTGCCCTGCCAAACCAGCCCTGGTTTTCCCATGTGATAGTGGAGGCTGATCCGTATCGCTTTCCACAACAGCATGCGCAATTGCTGAAGGAGTTCGGGTCTGAAATAAATCTGGCAAATATCACCGCCGGCCAATGTCTGAGACTCGAAGGTTTGCGCCGAGGAATAGGGCGCGCGGTGGATTATTCTTTGTTGAGGTAAAGGAGAAATAAGTTGCGGCGACGAGCAGTAATCGATATCGGCCCAGATGGTGGCTGTGTCGAGGACTTACAGAGTCTGGGTTTCACCAGCTACGAAGCGCGCGTCTACATGGCGTTGCTACGGTATAACCCGGCGACTGCCTATGAAGTCAGCAAGCAGACCGGCTTGGCTCGCGCGAATGTCTACAACGCACTGGAAAGGTTAGCCATGAAATTGGCGGTTCAACCCGTCAATGAGAATCCGGGGAGATATGTGCCAGTTGATCCAAAATTATTGCTCGACCGGATCGCCCACATAACTACCAGCCGCTGCAGTGATCTGGTGGATAAGCTGAGCGCGACCAAAGCGGTGGAAACCACAGAGTTTGTCTGGACCCTGACCGGCGACGACAATATCCACGCCAAGATGACCGACATGATAGACAAGTCCAGAAAGCATATCTGGGTTAAGGCCGCACATCACTTGCTCAGCCCCCACATCAGGGACCTGAAAGTGGCTGCTGAGCGCGGCATCAAAGTACTGATTATTCTGTTCGGCGAACCGGCACAAGTCTCGTTTTATGAGTTCAGTCCCACCGTCAAAATCTATCTACATGAAAGCACTGGCATGATGGTCGGCATGAGCGACCGACTGCTGACACTGACTACCGATTTCGAAGAAGCAATGACTGCCACGATGGGGACCGATGGCTATGGCGTGTTCACCCGCAGTCGGCCAGTCGTGAATATAGCGGAAAGCCTGATACGACATGAAATTTATGTCGCTGAAATATTTGGCCATTTCGGCGAGGAACTCGACAAAACATTTGGCCCGGCGCTGCTCTCGCTGCGCCAGCAATATTTGCCCAATGATCAGATAGCGATGCTGAAGAGGACGCTTAAGAAGGGACAGCGAACGCCCGCCAAAGGAAGCACATTGATCCGATCCAGATGAAATTAAAATAAGGTAGGAGACGTATCGTGAATCAAGAAGCGAGGAATGATGTCGTCGGCGCCGGCAACGCCGCGATGTCCGCAGCACCCTCTGCGCATGAACGCGGCGCGCGGGTACCGGTGCTGGAACCCGCGTTGCAAAGCGAGCGGGTGGCAACCGGCCATCCGGCATCGTGCTAGACGACGTGATCCATATGTCCCAACCCCGCTACGCCGCCGATCCGGCGCTGGCAGTGCATATTCCGCGCATCACCGACACTCTGTCGGTTGAAGTCGACAATGCCGTGCTAAGGGAACGCGAAGTGCATTGATGCCAGCTGGTGTTGCTGGGTTAAGTCATATCGAGATCGTGGATCAGAAATGAAAATACTGGTTGCGGTGCAACGCGACAGTTGAATCTGTTAGCTACTTAACCAGATACTGCTGAGCCCGACGCTATTTGAATAAAACTATCGATGCCCAACCGGGACCGTTTCCTCATGACAGCCACAAAGCACGACGTACTCGTAATCGGCGGCGGCAATGCCGCGCTGTGTGCAGCCCTCACCGCGCGCGAAGCCGGCGCCAGCGTGCTGCTGCTTGAATCGGCGCCCCGCGAATGGCGCGGCGGCAACTCGCAGCACACGCGCAATCTGCGCTGCATGCACGAAGCCCCGCAGGATGTCCTCACCGACGCCTATCCGGAAGAGGAGTATTGGCAAGACCTGAAGAAAGTCACCGGCGGCATCACCAACGAAGCACTTGCGCGCATGGCGATCCGCTACTCGTCGCACTGCCGCAATTGGATGCGCAAACACGGCGTGCACTTCCAGCCAGCGCTCTCCGGTACCATGCACCTCTCCCGCACCAACGCGTTTTTCATGGGTGGCGGAAAAGCCTTAGTCAACGCCTACTACCGCAGCGCTGAACAGATGGGAGCGGAAATCCGCTACCAGGCCCCGGTTGACCGGTTGGAGCTGGATAACGGCCGGTTTAAAGCCGCCTGCATTGGCGAAGAGCGAATTGAGGGGAGGGCATGCGTGGTCGCGAGCGGCGGCTTCGAATCGAACCTTGAATGGATGCGCGAAGCCTGGGGCCAGATCAATGGCGAATGGGTCGCTGATAATTTCCTGATCCGCGGCACGCGCTTTAACATGGGCGTGCTGCTGAAATTCCTGATCGAGAACGGCGCCGATGCCATCGGCGATCCGACACAGAGCCATTGCGTGGCCATCGACGCGCGCGCACCGCTGTACGACGGCGGCATTTGCACCCGCGTGGACAGCGTGTCGCTCGGCATCGTCGTGAACAGGCATGCGCAGCGCTTTTACGACGAAGGCGAGGACTTCTGGCCCAAACGCTATGCCATCTGGGGCCGGCTGGTGGCGCAGCAGCCGGGGCAGATCGCCTACTCGGTGATCGACGCCAAGGCGATCGGGCGCTTCATGCCGCCGGTGTTCCCGGGCGAGAAAGCGCAGTCGCTGCCCGAGCTTGCGCGCCAGCTTGGCCTGGACGAAAGCGCCTTCGTGCGAACGCTCGAGGACTATAATTCGGCTTGTCGCGTCGGCAGTTTCGATCACGCGGTCCTAGATGACTGCCATACCGAGGGCCTCGCCGTGCCCAAGACGCATTGGGCGCGCCCGATTGATACACCTCCGTTCTACGCCTATGCACTCAGACCCGGCATCACCTTCACCTATCTTGGCGTGAAAGTGAACGAGCAGGCCGCGGTACATTTCGCGGGCAAACCCAGTTCGAATCTCTTCGCTGCCGGCGAAATCATGGCGGGTAACGTGCTCGGCAAGGGCTATGCGGGGGGCGTCGGCATGACCATAGGCACCGCCTTCGGGCGTATCGCCGGCGCCCAGGCGGCCGCGGCAGCGCAAGGAGGAGCTACGCGTGCAGCCGCTTGACACGCTTGCCCGCGACGCCGCCGCTTCGTGGTCAAACGCTGCCGCACTAGGCGACCCCGCAACCGAAGCCGGTATTGACGCCGCCGTTGAGGCGGCGCGGCAGTTGCAGATCTGCAATGCCTGCCGCTATTGCGAAGGTTTTTGCGCGGTATTCCCGGCAATGACGCGCCGGCTCGAATTCGGCAAAGCCGACGTCGGTTACCTGGCAAACCTGTGCCACAACTGCGGCGCCTGCCTGCATGCGTGCCAGTACGCGCCGCCGCATGAATTCGCGGTCAACATTCCGCAGGTGATGGCGAAGGTGCGCGTCCAGACCTATTCGGACTATGCCTGGCCGGCGGGGCTGGGACGCCTGTACCGACAAAACGGCCTGGTGCTGGTGCTCGCCCTGGTAGCAGGCCTGGCGCTGTTCCTGCTGCTGGCGCTCGCGCTCATGGGCAAACTGTGGCACCAACCGCTCGCCGGAAATTTCTATCGCGTATTTCCGCACAACCTCATCGTATCCATGTTCGCTCCGATCTTCGTGTTTGCGCTGCTGGCGCTGGCGCTGGGCGTGCGCGGATTCTGGAAGGAGATCTCGCCGGGCGAGCGCGCGCAGGATGCGCCGGGCGCCGCGGCAGCCGAGGCGACGTGCGACGCGCTGCGCCTGAAGTATCTCGACGGCGGCCATGGCGAGGGCTGCAACGAGGCCGACGACCGGTTCACGCTGTGGCGGCGGCGTTTCCACCACTTCACTTTCTACGGTTTCCTGCTGTGCTTCGCGTCGACTTCGGTGGCCACGCTATACCATTATCTGTTCGGCTGGCACGCGCCCTATGCGCTGACGAGCCTACCGGTGCTGCTGGGCACGGCGGGCGGCATTGGCTTGCTGATCGGGCCGGCCGGTCTGCTGTGGCTGAATCTGCGTCGTCACCCGCTGCATGGCGACGCGGCGCAGAAGACGATGGATCGCGGCTTCATCGCCCTGCTGCTCCTCGCCAGCGCAAGCGGCATCGCCTTGCTCGCCTGGCGCGACACCGGCGCGATGGCGCTGCTGCTCGCGCTGCACCTCGGCGTCGTGATGGCTTTGTTCCTGACGCTGCCCTACGGCAAGTTCGCGCACGGCATCTACCGTTCGGCGGCGCTGCTCAAATGGGCGATCGAAAAGCGGCAGCCGCACCGCCTGCAACTCGGGACAGAGTGATTTTCGCGCGTGCAACCGGCGCGGACGACTGGCGGTCAATCGAATGCCGGCTTATTTGGCGACGTGCAGCGACTCCTTGCCTTGCTCATTGCGGCCGTATCCGGTCCGGCGTTTGGACAAGTTGCGCTCGATCCCAGCCTGATCGAGGGCGTTGCCGATGCTCTGATGGATGATATCCATGATCGATTCGGGCTTGTGATAGAGAGCCCGCATCGGCGGCAGGATCGCCGCGCCGTAGTCGGCTGCCCGCGCCATGAGACCGAGGTGTCACTTGTGCAAAGGCGTCTCACGCACCATGAGCACAAGCGGCCTGCGCTCCTTGAGCGTGACTCATGCTGATTCGTAGGCGCGGATCGGCTCCGCGCCTATCGATGCGGGTGGCATGGAAATTCGCACTGGCTTGATGCCTTGCCGGATCATTGCACCAGCTACTTATAGACCGCAATTGCTCATACTGGAGCAACCACAAGAATTGCAGTAAAGTCTCAATTCACTTGGCACAAAAAGCGGTCAGCTCACATTTGCAACATGAATCAATCAGTACATAAGAGATGCGGCGCCGATGTTTTAATCGACGCGCTCAAGCTGGCTGGCGTCCGCAAAATTTTCTCGCTGTCGGGCAATCACATCATGCCCGTCTACGATGCGGCCTTGGGTCGCGGCATCCAGCTTATCCATGTGCGCCATGAAGGTGCAGCGGTGCATATGGCCGAGTCGTGGGCCCGGCTAACGGGCGAAGTCGGCATTGCCATGGTGACCGGCGGCCCCGGCCATGCCAATGCCATCGGCGCGCTGTGCACCGCGCTGGCGTCCGAGACCCCGGTGATTTTGCTCTCCGGTCACGCGCCGCTCAACGAGCTTGGGCGGGGCGCCTTTCAGGAATTTCCGCAGGCCACGATTGCCGCACCCGTCTGCAAAGACTCATGGACCGCGCACTCGGCTGCCGGACTGGGTGAAGATTTGGCCCGCGCTTTCCGGCTTGCACGCTCGGGGCGTCCGGGTCCCGTGCATATCAGCCTGCCCTCCGATCTGCTTGAGCAGGTGGTGGCCGAAAGCGATCTGAACGCGCCGCCCGCCGCGCTTGACTATCTGCCCGCGCCCATGAATTTGCCCAGCGCAACCGCTGGCAAGGTTGTGGCTGAAGTGCACAAGGCGAGGCGGCCCTTGCTGCTTGCTTCGCCCGGACTTTGCACCACGCGCGGTCGCGCACTGGCCGCGCAATTGCAGGCCGCGCTTGGCGCTCCTGTGATTGGCATGGAAAGTCCGCGCGGCATCAACGACCCCAGCCTGGGCGTATTTGCCGAAGTGCTCGCGCAGGCAGATCTGATTGTACTGCTCGGCAAACCTTTGGATTTCACGCTGCGCTTCGGTGATGCTCCGGTTGTCGCTGCAAGCTGCAACTGGATTGTGATTGATCCTGATACCGCCCTGATCGCGCGCGCCGCTCGCGGCCGGGGCGAGCGACTGGTGCTCTCGGCGCTTGCCGATGCAGGCAATGCGGTGCTGGCCTTGACCGCCGCCGCCGGGAGCGAGGCAAAACCCGCTTGCCATGCGGCATGGCTTGCCGAAGTGCAAGCCGCGATCAGCTACCGACCCGCGCAATGGCAACGCGCCATGAGCAATGCCGATGCGCCCATGCATGCGGTGGAGATGTGCCGTGCATTGCAGCCTGTGCTCGATGGGCATGCCGACGCCGTCTTTGTAAGCGATGGCGGCGAAATCGGACAATGGGCACAAGCCTGTTTGCGCGCGCCGCACCGGGTGATCAATGGAGTCTGTGGTGCGATTGGTCCGGCGCTGCCGTTTGCCCTGGCCGCACAAGCGGTCTACCCGGGCAGCCCGGTGATTGCGGTCATGGGTGATGGCAGCTTTGGTTTCCATATGGCCGAATTTGATACTGCCGTGCGTGAAAACCTGCCCCTTATTGCGGTGGTCGGCAATGATGCGCGCTGGAATGCCGAATACCAGATTCAAGTGCGCGCCTATGGCGAAGCGCGCGCGCATGGCTGCACACTGCGCCCGGCAACACGCTATGACCTGGCCGCCGTTGCCCTGGGCGGCCATGGTGAATTTGTGACCCGTATCGACGAACTGCCCGCAGCCGTCGAACGCGCCATCGCCAGCGTCAAACCGGCCTGTATAAATGTGTTGATCGACGGTTCGCCGGCGCCAGTGGTGCGCAGATAGGAATGCTTGGAAACACTCGTTTCCGTCGATACGACTAGTTCAGCGAGCTTGCGAAATGCGAGCGCGGCTAGAAATCCGGCAGTATGATCGATGCCCTGTCCGCCTTTTCGCCGGCGACTCTCGCCTGTGCGCCGCTGATCGTCCTGCTCGCCTATACCATCCTAGGGATCACGGGCTTTGGCGCCTCGATCACCGCCATACCCCTGCTCGCGCATCTGTTGCCGCTGCGCTTCGCCGTCCCCATGCTGCTGCTGCTCGACTTCTCAGCCAGCCTGATCATCGGCACGAGAAACCGCGCCGCCATCGCCCGCCCGGAATTGAGGCTGATCGTGCCTTTCATGTTCCTTGGCATTGCGCTAGGCGCGACCGTTCTGGTCCAAGCGCCAGCGCAATGGCTGATGTTCACCCTGGGCGTCTTCGTGCTCTGTTACGCCGCCTATAGCATGCTGGCGAAGGCCGACGCTGGGCCGATCGGCCGGGCATGGGCGGTCCCGTTGGGCATGATGGGGGGCGTCTTCAGCGCGCTGTTCGGCACTGGTGGCCCTGTCTATGCGATTTACCTGGCCCGGCGTCTGCGCGACAAGTCGGAACTGCGCGCCACGATCGCCACGGTGATCTCCCTCTCCGCGGTGTCGCGGCTCGGCGTCTTCGCGATCGCCGGCCTTTTTTCGCAACAGCACATGTTGCCCGCGGCCGCGGGCCTGTTCCCGTTCATGCTGGCCGGGCTATGGCTCGGCAACCGCCTGCATCAGCGCCTGGCCGCGAAGAAGGTGATGCAGGGAATGTGGCTGATCCTGATCATCGGCGGTGCGAGCCTCCTCGCGCGCAGCCTGCTCACGTGAGCGAAGGAGCGTGACACCAATGCCGAGATACTCAGCCGCCTGTTCCCGCGTGAGGCAGCGCACAGGGGGCCTAGGAAGCGTGTCAGGCCCATCACTCACGACCACACAATACCTTGCTACCTTGCTACGATGCCGATCGCTGTGGTCAAGAAGGCTGGATGAATCTGACGCATGCCGCCCGGTGCTTGAAATTGAGCCCGAAGACGCTGCGTTTGGCCACCGAGCGCGGAGATCTCGCCGCCGAGCATCCACTGCAAGACGGACCGTGGATCTTCAACCGCGAAGTGCTGCGAAGCCAGGCCGCGTCAGACCTTGTCGGGCGAGCCCGCTCAAATCAGCGCCACCCCGGATTACCAATCCCACAATGCGACTTGTACGACGCATCAATTACATAGCGAGATGGGGTAGTATGAAACGTACTTGTACTCCTGCATGAAGTCGTCGAACATGGCCTGCTGCTGGAGAAGGTTCTGGCCTGGGGGCTTGGTAGTGGCCTGCTTGAGGGTCAGATGCATGCGCTCATGCCCGCCGTTTTGCTCGGGATGGCCGGGCTTGATGCGTTCGATCAGCCACCACACTGCCAGGCGACTCAAGCCGTACAGGGCGTGCGCGCTGGCGAATGGCACGCCATTGTCTGAACGGATGCGGTAGGGCAGGCCATGGCGTCGTTGTGCCCTCAAGATCAGTACTCATGGAGTTGTATCATGAATATTCGTTAGCGCCAAACATCGGTTGATCGAATATGGAATATCAGTCGAAATTGGCGCGTCGCGAATATTGGCGGAACACAGGTGATGAGCCGGCGTCTCCCCGTGATCGACGCGCAGATCGATCCCTCGGAATACTGGGAGCAGATGTAATCATGCAGCTTTCACAAATACCTAAATAGTTCGCTCCCTTTACCCCCGATTCCTTGATGACCAAGTAAAGCAACAAACTGGTTGCCATGCTGGCGTCACTAGGTTAAGAATACGCCTGTGAAGAAAGTCGTCAAAAAGAGTGCGCGTGGCGGGCATCAAGTTCAGATGGGTGATGTCGCTCGCGCCGCAGGCGTTTCGGCAATTACGGTTTCTCGAACACTTCTCTATCCGGACAAAGTCGCGTCAGATACGCGTCGTCGTGTCGAATCGGCAATTAAGCGTCTACGCTACGTCCCGAACCTCGCGGCAGGAACACTTGCGTCTCGTCGTAGCCGCATCATCACGGTGATCGTGCCGAACATGTCCAACTCGGTTTTTGCCGAGACGCTTCAAGGCATGTCCGATGTGCTAAGAAAAGCTGATTACCACCTGCTGATTGGCAACAGCGGGTATTCGCTCGCCGAGGAAGAATCGCTGGTCACGACGCTCCTTGCGCGCCGCCCTGACGGCATCGTTCTCACCGGCTATACTCATACATCACGCGCGGTGCAATTGATCCGCGAAGCACGGATTCCGGTCATCGAAATGTGGAATCTTACTAAGAGACCGCTTGACACGATTATTGGATTTTCGAACTTCGAGGCAGCCCGCGCGATGACGCTGTACCTTGGTCACAAAGGTTACCGCAAGATCGGTTACATTGGCGGTTTGACTCACGATAATGATCGTACTCAGCAGCGGGAGGCGGGTTACCGTGCAGCGCTTCACGAGCTTCGGCTAAGTTTTGAACCGAAGCTAATGCTAAACGTTCCCTTCGAGTACGAGGCTGGCGCGGACGCGCTCGGAGAACTTCTGCGCCGCGGACCGGACATCGATGCAGTGTTCGCAGCCGCCGACATCATTGCTGTCGGGGTCCTTCTGGAGTGCATCCGTCAAAGACGGAAAGTGCCCGAGCGCCTAGCAGTCGCGGGGTTCGACGATGCGAAGATCTCCAGCCGGATTGTTCCGCCCCTTACTACCGTAAGGGTGCCGCGCTACGAGATCGGGTGTACCGTCGCTGAGCGTATGCTAAACCGAATTAATGGTGACCGTTCTGGCAGGCAGGTGGTTGACCTCGGATTTGAGATTATCGAACGCGGAAGTGCCTGATTGTCTCTTGGTAACCACTGCCAAGATCGTACACAGACAGAGTCGACCATTTTCAATTTGACAAACATTATGCTTGTGGAGTCTAATAATGACAGCGCTACCATTTCTAACCGCTCCAGTACGCGTAGAAGCCGGAAGCTGAAGCTAGCGTATGTTTAGGTGTTGATTAGCGCCGCGAAGAGCGTCCGATAGGCATCCACAAAGGAAGGAGACTCAAATGCTCCGTTATCTGGATATGCCCATCTTTTCGAGTAGCGCACCGGTTGTCCAAGTCGCCGCCTAGAGCGAAAACACGTGAAGCGGCTAAAAGATCAGGTCGCGCTCGTTACCGGTGCTGGCGCAGGTATCGGTCTATCGATCGCACGCACACTTGCGCAGGCTGGCGCGGACCTCGGCGTGATGGACATTAGTTTGGATGCGGCCCAGCATGCCGCCCATGCAATTGCCCGGGAGTTCGCTGTAGGTACCACGGCCATTGCCGGTGACGTTTCCGAGCCCGAGCATGCAGCACGTGCAATAGAAACAACTCGAAAGACGCTTGGTTCTCCGACGATCCTCGTCAACAATGCAGGCATCATGGCGCCTCGTCTCGAGCCGATCGAGAAGATACCGGTCGAGGACTTTGATCGGATGTTCGCGGTGCACGTTCGCGGCACTTTCCTAATGTCAAGCGGCGTCCTGCCAACAATGAAATCTCGGCATTTTGGCCGGATTATCAATCTTTCCTCGGTTCTCGGATTGGTAGGGTTGCCATATCGTGCAGCTTATGCGACAGCGAAAGCGGCAATCGTTGGCTTCACCCGCAGTTTGGCGATAGAGACCGCGCGATACGGGATCACGGTGAATGCCATCGCGCCGGGCTATATCCTGACAGAGACGCTTCGCAGCCGTATTGACACAGGCATGCTGGATCATAACCGATTCGCGGAACGCACACCGGTTGGTCGCTGGGGTGAACCGGAAGAGATCGCGCGCGTGGTCGCATTTCTGTCCGAACCTGCGTCCGCCTACATCACTGGCACAACGATTCCTGTTGATGGCGGATTTTCGGTTCGCGGGGATCCGAATGAATCGATTGGAGAAAAGCTGTGAGGCAACCATGACAGATGCAATAGTTCTGAACACCCGCGAAAGTCAAAGGACGCCTAATCGGCAGGTACAACTTGATATGTACCGGAGGATGGTACTCATCCGTGGCATGGAGGAGCGGCTCGGGGAGGTCCAGAAAGCCGGGGATCTACCCGGTCCTGTTCATCTCTATATTGGGCAGGAGGCTATCGCGGTTGGTGTCTGCGCACATCTCGGCGATCGAGATTGGATCGCGAGCACACACCGCGGACACGGGCATTTTCTCGCCAAGGGGGGCGATCCAACAGCCATGGTGGCCGAGATCTTCGGACGCGCAACAGGTATCTGTGGCGGCAAAGGCGGCTCAATGCACGTCGCCGATTTCAGCCGCGGAATTCTAGGGGCAAATGGCATCGTCGGCGGTGGGATCGGTCTCGCAACCGGCGCAGCGCTCGCCGCCCAGCTCGACGGACTGGGTAAGGTGGCCGTCGCATTTTTCGGCGACGGGGGGGCAAACCAGGGTGTGCTGGCTGAGGCGTTGAATCTGGGCGCCATATGGAAGCTGCCGCTCCTGCTCGTATGCGAGAACAATGGATTCTCTGAGTTCTCGCATACGCCGACGGTGACCGCAGGGCAGATTGCAGAGCGCGCCCGGCCTTTTGGTGTCTGCGGCGTGGTCGTAGACGGAAACGATGTCCTGGAAGTCTGGCGCACTGCCGGTGAGGCTGTGGATCGAGCCCGCCGCGGCGAGGGGCCCACGCTAATTGAGGCGCGCACTTATCGGACTCGCGGTCACGTGGAGACCGAGAACACATTCCTGTCGACCAAATACCGTGATGAAAATGAGGTTGAGGCGTGGAAGGCGCGCGATCCAATCAAAGCATACGCCGCAAAACTCGAGGCGGATGGCGTCACCGCGGCGGAAATCAACGCGCTTGAGCGGGACATCGCCAAGCAGGTCGAGATTGCGTACGTGACAGCCGCAGCAGCCCCCTGGCCCGAAATAGAAACCGCCTACCAACACATGTTTGCCTAAGGTAACGAAGATGGCACGTAAACGTACAATTCAGGCAATCAACGAAACCCTTTCGCAAGAGATGGAGCGCGATCCGCGCCTGATCCTTTTTGGCGAGGATGTCGAAATAAGCCTTTTCGGCGATACAAAAGGACTCTTCAACAAGTTCGGTCCGGGACGCGTAAGGAACACGCCTATTTCCGAGCAGATAATGACAGGGGCCGCGGTCGGTGCGGCGGCCGCAGGTTATCGTGTGATCTGCCACATGATGTACGGGAACTTCATTTACACCGGCTTTGATGCGATCGCGAATCAAGCGGCGAAGCTGCGCTACATGACGAATGGGCAGGTGAAACTGCCGATAGTCTACATGGCCGTGATTGGTGGCGGCAGGTCCGCCGCTGCTCAGCACTCCGATAGCATCCACCCGCTGATTATGAATCTCGGTGGTATCAAAGTTGTCATGCCGGGCTCGCCAGCAGACGCCAAAGGGCTTCTCACAACAGCGATTCGCGACGACAATCCGGTCGTATTTCTGCAGGCAGCCGGCCGTGGCGGCGAAAGCGGCGAGGTACCAGACGGAGAGTACGCACTGCCACTCGGGGTGGCGGATATCAAGCGCCCAGGTTCAGACGTAACCCTGGTGACGATCGGCAGCATGGTCAGGCCCGGCTTACGCGTGGCGGCCGATCTCGAGAAAGAGGGTATTTCAGTCGAGGTCTTGGATCCACGCACGCTTGTTCCCCTCGACGAGGACGCAATCGTCGCCTCGGTGCGCAAAACCGGGCGGCTGGTGGTGATAGACGAAGCCCGCCAATACTGTAGCGCCGCCAGCGAGATTGCGGCAATTGTGTCTGAACGCTGTTTCGATTTTCTCAAGGCACCGGTGGCGCGCGTCAACGTACCGAACATCGCGATTCCGTATTCGCCTCCGCTCGAGAAGGTAGTAATTCCGGATGAGGCGCGGATTGCCGACGCGGTTAGGAGAACATTTAGGAAAACGGCGCAGCTGTGATCGTTTCCCTAAAGCTGCCGAGATACGGAACCAACATGGAAGAAGCTACCATCGCGAAGTGGCACTTGCAGCCGGGGGATGCCTTCAAGGTCGGCGAACCGCTCTACGATATCGAGACCGAGAAAGTAACGACAGAGGTCGAGGCGCCCTGCGACGGCCGCCTGGTTGCGATTTTGGCGAAAGCCGACGACATAGTCGCAGTTGGCGGAGTAGTATGCAAAATTGAGACTTAATAATAGGCGAGTAGACATTCCACGACCGTATTGAGGAACTTGCTTTGAAAAATACGCGCGGATAGAAGTCTACCGTGCTGTCACAACCGCAAATTACCCTAAGGAGGATACGAAATGAAACACATCACACTAAGTGACATTAGGTGGAAGGTTGCTCGTAAAGTTGTCGCATCAATGTTGTTGTGCCTACCTTTTGTTGGGGCACGCGCTGCTGGCGAGTCTGGCAGCTCCTTGACTCCGATAACGGTCATCTATTTCACAGGTTCGAGCGAAGGTTTTCTGGTCAACGTGATGACCGAACAACATTTCTTTGAGAAGAATGGGTTGATGCCTTCGTTTGCGAAGGCCACGAGCGGTCCGGCCATTACGTCTGCCCTTGCGAGCGGTAGTGTTCAGTTCGCACCCGGCTATCCCGCCTTGTATCTGCCGGCACTAAAGCAAAACCGCGATTTGATCGTGGCTAGTCCGTTCGTGCAGCCAGGTTTTTACAACATCATCGCGCAGGCATCATTCGATATTAAGAATCCTGGAATAGGACTAACCGAGGAAGCTAAGGCGAACCTGAAACTCCTGCTCGGGCATCAAGTTGGCGTAACTGCGTTGGGTGCTCAAACTCAGGTTACGGCCCAGCTACTAGCTACGAAGGCAGGGCTAGATTGGCACAAAATTACGTTCATACCTACCGGGGGAGCGAGCACTGCCATAGCGTCATTTTTGAATAAGCAGATTGATTTTCTTGTGACTTGGCCCCCAGAGGATGGAATTCTGGCTAGCAGGAAAGCCGCGTACAAAACGGTAGTCAATTCCGCGACAAGTGAGGAGAACCAATTTGAAAATCTCATTAACAATACTTGGATGGCAAACGGTGAATTTGTTCGCACACATCCAAAAGCGGCATTGGGGCTCTGTCGCGCAGCAATTGAGGCCTCTACCTTTATTGCGAATCCGATGAACAAGGATGCAGTGCTGGCAATAATGAAGAAATACCAGGGGATCACGCAGGATGAGGCTGAGTACGAATACGGGAAGTGGAGATGGGAGTGGGCGCCCAGTCAGGCTAACTACTTGAGCAAAGCCCGGTGGGATGCACAGAGCCGCTATCTGGTGGGGACCAGTATCGCGGGTTATGTACCGGACTACGAGAAGTATGTAAACAAGGATTGCATGGAGTTGGGTCGACAAGCCATCAAGGCCGCGCGATAGTTGCTCTATCGGCTGCGTAGAGGGAGGCTGTTTCAGTGACTTTTCTCCCGCCGTTGGGGTAAGGGCGCCCGCGTCTGGGTGTCCCTACCTCGGTAGGGACGTTCTTGTACCCTATTCATGAGGTTCTAAGACAGGGAGCATCTCGCACATCTAGTACTTGGGCCGTCGCACTGCACATATCAGTGTGATGCTGAGGGGCGCAATGGAAACGAATATTAGTGAAATACAAGGCCTATCCTCAATTGCCGAAAGCCCGCCAGCCTTCGAACTTGAGGATGTTTCCGTTTGCTTTGCAGGTGCAAATCGACGGCAAGTACTAAATGGAATCAACCTTCGCGTACCAAGAGGGGAGTTCATAGCGATCGTGGGCAAGAGCGGATGCGGAAAAACTACAATCTTAAACTTGCTTGTAGGTCTGCTCACGCCGACATCTGGCGCCGTCAAGATTAATGGTAAGGTTGCAATCGAATCGAGACATCACGTCGGGTACATGGTCGCACGCGATTGCTTATTCCCCTGGCGGCGAGTTTTGCAAAATGTAACCTTGCCGCTCGAGGTCCGTGGAGTCAATTCAACCGAACGGAATGAACTCGCAAGAAAAGCGCTGGAGAAAGTGGCGCTTGGACAATGTCTTGAACTCTTTCCACGGCAATTGTCCCATGGGATGCGTCAGAGGGTCGCACTAGCCAGGACTTGGGCGCTTAACCCGGATATCTTGTTGATGGACGAGCCCTTTGCGGCGCTTGACGCCCTGACGCGCTTAGACTTAGAGCGCGAATTTCTTGGACTCGTGAGTGAGCGAAAATCTACCGTACTTCTGGTTACTCACGATCTCGCCGAGGCCCTTGCGATGGCGGACAGAGTACTGGTGCTTTCAGAGGGTGCTATCACGCTTGAGCAGAAAGTGCCCTTTGAACGACCTCGGGATCCAGAAAGTATCATGACCGACACGCGGTTCCCGGCACTGTTCAAAAGACTTCGTGACGCGTTGCATTCTCGAGAGATTCGCTCGAGTACAGCGTAACTATGCCAAAGAACGCAATAGCAAGGAGAGTGCTGCTAAGGATCGCTCCGGGGGCGCTGTTTCTGGCCGCATGGTGGATTGCTGTTCGGAAGAATGAAAATCTAATTTTCTATTTAAGCACGCCGCAAAACGTGGCGAGTTTCCTCAGTTCTAGTATTTCATCTGAAAACTTCTGGTCGAACTATCTCTCTACCATGTATGCGACGCTCATTAGCTTCGTGATCGGAAGTTTCACAGGTATAGCCGCGGGTATAGCCGTACCGCTTATGCCACGCTTAGATGAGGCGATAGAGCCATATGCTGCGTTTCTAAATAGCTTGCCGCGCATTGCTTTGGCTCCTGTGTTTATCGCGTTTCTTGGGCTGGGGCTGCTTAGTAAGGTAGCAGTTGGATTCTCGCTGGTCTTTTTTATTTTATTTTACAACTGTCGAGCGGGCGTTAAATCTGTGGACGATGACCTGCGTATGCTCGCGCACGCTTTGGATTTCAGTTCAACGCAATTGTTTTTTAAGTTACTCATTCCGACGGCGTGGCCGGCGATGTTCTCTGGCTTACGGCTCGGATTTACATACGCGCTCCTCGGCGTTGTGAGTTCTGAAATCGTTGCTTCGCGAGCGGGCTTGGGGCAACTGATCATGTTCTATTCCGCTCAATTTGACATGGGGGCCGTGTACGGCGTCCTCATTTGGATGGGAATAACTTCTGGCGGAATCTATTGGCTTACAGGTCGTTTAGAGAAAAGATTACTAGCATGGAAAGTGTAAATGCGCACCTAAATTCAGGATCATTTGTGGGAGGCTTGTGACTGCATCGCCGGAGGCTAGCGGTTCGATATATGGGTTGCGGCATCGCGTAATAGTAATCAGCGGTGGTGCGGGAGGTATCGGACGCGCCTGCGTGGGTGAGTTCTTGCGCGCAGGAGCGCGCGTACACGTGCTGGATGTTAACGAGTCGGCCATTGACGATCTCGAAAGTCAGTATAAGGAGAGCGGTGCATTTAGTGCGACTGCCACGGATCTCGGGTCGCCAGAGTTGTGTGCGAGGTCATTGGAGTCACTCTCCGCTCCTGTGTACGGGCTTGTACATCTAGCCGGTGTCTTCGAGTCGGATGACCTCGATCCTTCGTATCGGGCTGTGTGGGATCGTGCGCTCGCGACTAATCTTACTACCGCGTTTGATATGGTTACGGCTTGCGCCGCGCGTTTTGATTTAGCGGTCGGGGGGCGCGTAATCCTGACGAGCTCAATCGCATATCGGCGGGGCTCATTTGATCACCTTGCGTATTCTGCTTCAAAGGGAGGCATTGCCGCGCTCGTACGTGCCCTATCGAAGCGCCTAGCTCCACGCGTGCTCGTCAATGGCGTCGCACCGGGTATTATTAATACGTCAATGCCACGTTCAATTATCAAAGACCGTGGGGAACGCCTTCAATCAGAGATTCCACTTGGCAGGTGGGGGGAGCCCGAAGAGGTTGCGCGCGTTATTCGGTTTTTGTGCACAGACGACTCTAGTTATATGACGGGCCAAATGCTCAATGTTGATGGCGGAATTGTAAATAGCTAAGCTCTTTCTTAACGTTTCGTAATTTCCCCCGGCGTGTAGACGGTTCGGATGCAGTGGGTGGCGAAGACGGCGAGCGGTATCCGACGGGCGTAATCCGGTAATCTGGACCCCCATTCTGATCTATTTTAATCCATGTCCTATAGAGCACGCCGATGATCCCTCGCCTCATTCGCTCGTCGCACGCCGACCGGTCTATGTTGTCTGCGCAGACCTCTGGTAAGTGCGGCTTCATGCGTAATCTGCGATTGCCCATTCTGGAAGCGGGCGGGATGCTATCCAACACATGAGCCGCGCCGTCCGGGAATTCGATTACATCGTGGTTGGCGCAGGTTCCAGCGGCTGCGTGCTCGCTAATCGATTGAGTGCGAATGCCCGCCACTCAGTGTTGCTGTTGGAAGCGGGTGGGCCGGATACCAGTCCGTGGATACACATTCCCATCGGATACGGAAAAACTATTTTCGACAGGCGCATCAACTGGGGCTACGAAACTGAGCCCGAACCCGAACTAGGGGGACGGCGGATCTATTGGCCACGCGGCAAGGTATTGGGCGGATCCGGCTCGGTTAATGGCCTGGTGTACATCCGCGGGCAGCGCGAAGATTTTGACGGCTGGGCTGCACAGGGTAATTCGGGCTGGGGATACGACGAATTGCTTCCCTACTTTTGCAGGTCCGAGCACCAGGTGCGGGGCGCCAATGCCTTTCATGGAAACGGTGGGCCATTATGGGTGTCGGACATCTCCGAGCACCATCCGCTGTGCGACGCCTTCATCGCTAGCGCTGGCCGGCTGGGCATTGCGCATAACCCCGATTTTAACGCGGAGCACCAACAAGGCGCAGGGTACTTTCAATTGACCACGCGAAAGGGGATGCGCTCCAGCTCAGCGACTGCCTACCTGCGTCCGGCCCGCGCCCGGAGGAACCTTAGCGTGACCACGCGCGCACTCGCGCGCCGAGTGCTGTTTCAGGGCAGACGCGCAGTCGGGGTCGAATTCGAGAGACACGGTGAAATCCAGATGGCGCGCGCACGTTGCGAAGTGCTGATCTCCGGCGGCGCGATCAATTCTCCGCAGTTGCTGATGCTCTCGGGCGTCGGCGATGCCTCCCGGCTCGCTGCCTTTGGCATTGCGCCCGTCATGCAGTTGCCGGGCGTGGGCCGCAATTTGCAAGACCATCTCCAGGCGCGGGTCGTGTTCAAGGCGAAACGTGCAATTACCTACAACGACGTGTTCAACAGCCCGTTGCGAACACTACAGGCGGGTCTTCAGTGGTTGTTGCTGCGGCGGGGTCCGTTGACGGTTAGCGCCGGACAGGCCGGCGCATTCGTGCGCGTCATGCCGGAGGCACGGCGTCCGGATGTGCAGTTCCACCTCAGCACCCTCAGTACGGATCGGCCGGGCGAGGGGCTGCACAAATTTCCCGGTTTCACCGCGTCGGTATGCCAACTACGCCCAGCAAGCCGCGGGCACATCGAACTGGCCGGCGCCGATCCTAGACTTCCACCACGCATTTACGCAAATTACCTGTCCGCCCCCGGTGATCGCCAGGTACTACGGGAGGCAGTACGCTTGGCGCGGCAAATCGCTGGCACAACGCCGTTGGCAGACATGATCGCCGCGGAGTTCTTGCCCGGAACGGTGGGAAACGACGATGCCGCACTGGATGCTTTTGTGCGCAGCAAGGCAGTCACCATTTTCCATCCAGTTGGTACGTGCGCGATGGGTGGGAGCGACGACGCCGTAGTCGACCATGAGTTGCGCGTACGCGGCGTTGAGCGCCTGCGCGTGATTGATGCGTCGATTATGCCGACGCTTATTTCGGGCAACACCAATGCGGTTGCAGTCGCAATTGGAGAAAAAGGGGCCGATTTGGTGCTCGGGGAACGAGGCTGAGTGAAGGTTTGCCGCTAACCTAAGCAGACGGTCGGCAAGTGCGATGCCGAATGTCTCCTCAGGGTGGCGGTAGCGGCCACTGGTCCTGGTCGGATGTACTTCAGCACCCGGGGCAGGATCAGGAACGAATCGCCGCAAAAATCCTTGCGGGAGTTTTGCGGGAATCCGTTATGCATCGTCCTGCACGGTGATGCACGGTTTGCAGCGAGCGTCGTGCAGTTAATGTAAAATAAACAATGTGTTATGTGTGACTAAGCTGCATGGGGTGCAGGTGGTCGGAGGTTCAAATCCTCTCGCCCCGACCAAAAAACATCAAAGGGTTACAGCAATGTAGCCCTTTTCTTTTTTTGGCACTGTGCCGACAATTTAAGATACGCATTTCGAACCCGAGCCGACGGACATCAGCGTGCGACTGGAGGTGTCCGACGCCGGCGCGCTACGCACTGCATCCGCGCCATCGTGCCTGATCCCGCGAACAAGCATGGATCCGCGCGTGAGTGTGAAACAGGCCGGAGAATGGCTCTGATGGCTGATCTCGGCGAATTTGTCGTGTTTCCGCTGCGTGCCGAGCAGGTGACGGCCGACTGCATGCGCACGCTGTTCGCGCAGCGGCGCGCGGGCAATGTGACGCTTCAATCCGTGGCGGCGCGCGGCACCATGCCGTCGCTCACGGTGTGCTTGGTATCCATTCGCTGATCGAAGGCTCGGTAACGGCACCGACCGGCGTCAGCTTCTCGAAATTCAGGCTGTAGACATTCCTGAACAGATCCACGGTGAGCTTGCCTGCGTTCACGCCGCTGGTGCTGCTTACGTAGCTGCCATGCGGATCGTAGATGTCCAGCGTGTAAACGTTGGACGAATCGACCCAGAGCACGTAGAGGTAGCCGACGAACTCCATTTGCACGTCGAGGAACGTCCCGCCGGCGCTGGCCGCGCGCAAAGGCATGATCGAGGAGCTGTTGTTCGAGAATATGCGCACCGGATTGGCTCCGGTGTCGAACGCCTGTATGCGATTGTTCGTCTGCTCAAGTACCAGAATATTGCCGGCCGGTGTGATTGCCGCGCAGGCCGGGCCGCTCAACAGGCCCTCGCGCGTTCCTGGACCGGAATACGCCTGGGCGATCGGGGCCGAAGCATCGGCTACCGGTGTCGTCTCCGGTACCAGCACTTCGAATTTCGCGAGCGCCGTATTGATGCTGATGAGTTTGCCGGTAGGGTGGATCAGGAATGCGTCGGACGCGAAGTTGAATTTGCCTACCGCAAGATTCGAGCTGGGCAGATCGATGCTCGGCGGCGTATCCACGGCGCTCAGCGTGATGCGCCGGACGATGTTGCTGCCGCCCGAGGTATCGATGTAGAAGTTCCGGCTTGTGGGGCTCGCGCGGCTGTAGGCAATGCGCGCGGGCGTGAGAAAGCCTCCACCCGGGGATTTGTAGCCTGCCTCCGGCGTCGAAGTAAACGCGAGGTTCGCGAACTGATACAGCTGGCCGCCCGCGCCCGAGGCGAAATCCTTCACGCCCGAGCTCGAAGCCTTCCAGGCATAGCCGACGGCGCCGAAGGGCTCGCTCAGCGTGATGCCGACCAGTTCGCACAGGTTGCCTTCCGCATTCGCGCAGTTTGGTGGCTCCACCACGGGCGCGGTCGTCGTAGCCTGCCACACGTGCTTGCCCGAGCCGTCGAGCACGATCTTCTGCTTGTGGCCGTAGGTGGTCGTGCCGGTCAGAGGGACCAGCGATTCCTTGATGGTGATCGAGGCCGTGTCCACGGTGTTGTCGATCGATCCCGTAGCGCCCGCTCCGGCAAGCCAGCCGTCGCTTGAATAGAAAGCGACCGACACGTTGACCTTTCCGCCAAGAGGCAGTTCCTTGAAGGTGTAGGCGAGCGGCGCGGTTGTAGTCGTTCCCGGCATCGCAATCGCGCCGGAGTCGCGCGGCGAGCTGCCGTCGCATACCGCATAGAGCCGGTAATGCGTCGCTGTCGCCGGAAACCCCGCCACATCCAGCGGATCGTGCTTGATCGTCACCGTCAGGTCGTGCGTGGCGCTCACTTCCGTCGCATAGGTCCATGGGGACTGCGCAACCTCGGCGCTGGTCTCCGCGATGGTGGCAACCAGACCGAGTGCCGCAACGGCCTGCAGAGCCACGCCTATGCCGAAGGGCGCCGCGTCCTCCGCGACGCCTACGGCCTCGCCCGCTGCGAGGCTTGCCTGCACTTCTGCCCAGAACGCGATCGCGCTCTTGATCAGTGTGAAGAAGACCGGTGCACCCAGGGTCTTGAATACGGCCGGATCATTATAGAAACCGGCCAGCGCGGTATCGGCTATGGCCTGCATGAATATCTGTGCGGTGCTGATGACGAGTTTGGTCGCCGTGCTCAGATTGGCCATGAACGGGGCAAAAGCCGCTGTGGCGGCCATGGCGAGGAACAGGCCCGGAAGTCCGAGATCGACAACCGAGGTCATCACCGCGCCGGCGTGCGTTGTCTCCGGGTAGCTGTTGGTTCCGGTTCCGATTCCTCCAGAAAGAATCTGAATCGAGGCCGCGCTTTCGGGCACCTTGACGGTGAATGACCAGTGGTTCTCCGCCACCACCGGTATCTCCGGCAGCGGTATTCCCAAGACGGCGAACGGCTGGTTCAGTATGCTGATGAAGCCGTCGTGAGTTCCGTTCAGTCGGGTTTCAAACTGCCCCTGAATTTCCAGGGGCAAGTCCGCGATGGCGATCGGCTTACCGTTGCCGTCGAGATAGCGCACGTACAGCCCAAGATAGCGCAGCCAGGTGTTGGAAACGGTGAATGTGACGGTGCGCAGAGTCGCCTTGGTCACGTCGTCGACTTTGGTGTCCCCTTTTATATCCTTGATGCTGTATCCGTTTCCGGAGGACAAATCGCGCGACGTCCAGCTTGCAGTGGGCGTCAAGGCGGCAAGAATCGAGGCGCGCAAACTGGTCGGGGCAGGCGCCTGGGCGGGCGCGGCGCTGTTGACGGCCCACAGCTTCCCTTTCAGCGCCAAGTTGTCCTGGGTGTTGGTCCGCATGCCCGCAATGTTCCCGCCCAGCACGGGATCATTCTTTATTTTCGGCAGTACGCTCCTGATGGCGGCGCCCGTGAGTCGCAAGGTCTCCTCGGAGTGCTGCGTGAAATAGAGCTTGTGGCCGTTGGACGCGAGCTTGGGCTGGCCGGTATCCGGATCGACGCATTCGACCTGTGTTGCCCAGCCCCCGGTTTCCGAAGCGGGGCCCTGACGGTGGAGCGACTGCGCCAGCGTGAGGATGTTGGCATCGGCGCAGACGATGACCTGTTGCACGTAGGCCAGGGTTGCCGCATCGAATGAGCAGATTTCCGGATGGTTGCAGACCAGCGTCACCGCGTGATCGAAATAGCTCTTGTAGCGCTGGTAGATGCCGCCCGCGCAATAGCCGGCCGGTGTCGCCGCGAGCGCGCGCGGTTGCGCCGCAAGGGCGGTCGGTCCGACGCAGGTGCTGAAGCCGCCGTTCGCCGAACTCGTCGCGGCGTCGGTGCAGGATACCGCCAACGCATGACTCACATTGGATGCGGCTGTCGAGGGCACATGGTAAAACATGCTGTGCATCGACCAGGCGGGCGTTGTGTCGGCGCTCTTCGAGATGCTCTTCACGTAGAGCAGTTGCGGGCCGTTCGCTGGCAGTGCGATGTCCTCCACGCCGTGAGTGATGCTCGCGTCGTCGACCTGTGCAAGCCCGGGCTCGGCCGAGCGCAGCGATGCGAGCTGCGCCGCGGTGATCGCCGACACCGGATGATGCTTGGTGCCTGCCACCAGATAATGGTCCGCGTTCGAATCTGCGTTCGATAGGTCGAAGTAATAGCTGCGCCGCTCGGTCTTGCTCGCAGCGGGGGAATCGCTGCCGATGATGCCGCAGCTTGCCAGCCAGGGGCCGACGCCGGCGACCAGGCCGGTGCTTGCGGCTTGCTTGAGGAAGCGTCGGCGCTGCGGAAAGTAAAGACGGTTCCGGTTTTGTTTCATGTTTTCCTCCCCAAACGCTCAGCGTTTGCGTGGCTGTCGATTTTGCTCAGCGCCGCGGGCTTACCAGCAGGTGTTGAGTGGCACGGCGAATCCATCGCAAATTGGATTGATGGTGCAGCTCGAATTCGGATGGCTTGAATTCGCGATCGGTGTGACCGGCGCAGTCCAGGTCGCATCGCACGGTCCAGCAGCGCCGTTCGGGCAGCTGTTGCTGGCGTCGGTCATGGGACGGTGCGCGGTTCCATAGACGTACTGGATGCAGGTCGGCGCGCGCTGCGTGCCTGCGACGCACGCGCCGGCCGAGTTCGCAACCAGCAGCCCCGGAAAGCCCGTGTATTCGTTGTTAAGGTCGGTCTGGATGCAGTTTGCGCTGTCGTCGCCTTCGACATAGGCGCTGGTGAAATTCGCGCTTTGCACCTGGCTATTGGTGAAATCGGCTCCTTGGAGAAATGCGAAGCTGAAATCGGTCGCGGCACCGGTCGCCGCGTTGCGATTCAGGTTCGCATTCTTGAACGAAGTGCCGAAAAGCATTGCACCGGAGAAGATCGCGCCGTTGGCCCTGGTATTGCCCATGTCGGTGCCGGCGAGATAGGCGTTGCTGAAGTTGGCGCTGTCCATGCTCGCGCCGTAGGCGCTGGCGCAAACGGGCTTCGCATAGGTATCGCAGGCGCTTTGGCAGGACTGCGGCGCGTCGCTGTAGAAGCTCGCATAGCTGAAGATCGCGCCGTCGAGGTCGGCGCCCGAGAGGTTCGCGTTCTTCAAGTGCGCGCCCGAGAGGCTTGCGGCAGCGCCGGACTTGGCCGCATTGAGCGTCGCCTGGCACAGGTTGGCCGCCTCGAGGTTGGCGTAATTCAGCTGCGCGCCCTGCAGCGTCGCGAAACGCAGATCGGCGTTGCTCAGGTTGCTATTCGAAATCTTCGCATCGGTGAGATTCGCGTGCTGCAGCTTGATGCTCCTGGACAGATCGAGATTCTGCAGGTCGACGCCGGCGAGGTTGCAGTATTCGCAGCTGTCGGTCTGGATCGCGATCGTGACCGAGTTGGTACCGATCGCTACGGACTGCGGCGTAAAGCCCGCGCTGTTGAAATCCAGGCAGCCCGTCTGGTTAAACACATGAGATTGGCCCTTGTATTGATAGCCGGAATAGACTGTCGCCGTGGTGAGCGGGCCGAGCTGCTGCGAGCCGGTGAAACTGCCGAGTATGGAAAGCTGATCGATGGGGCCTGCCGGTTGCGGGTAGGGCAGTCCCACCCCTTCGGAGATCATCGCCGCGCCGCTGCAATTGCTGCCGGCGAACATCGCCAATTCGCCCGTTGCCAGGGTCATGGATGGCGGCAGCCCATTGGGAAAATAGCGAAAGCCCACATTGAAGCGTTGTGGGGTTGTGCTTACACCCAGCACCGTTCGCAAGTCATAGAACGTCTGTCCTTGCGCGATTGTTCCGAGACGGCCTGCGTCCGAGACCAGATCGAATGCATTGCTCGCGAAGCCGTCGATGTGCACCACGGTCCGGCCGCTGCCGCTTCGACAAGATGCGAGGATCGCGGGGCCGAATCTCGGACCGAACGAGGAGTCTGGCGCGGTCCCGCCCGGTCCGCCGACCACCGGGCTCGATGGATCCGGGGCGGCGCATTCCACTACCGGCCCGAAGATCGACGCGATGTCCAGCGCACCTGCATCGATCGAAAAATAAAGCGTGTCCAGGCCGCTGCCGCTGCCGGTGCCTGCGCTCGCCCCTGCGCCGCAAGACAGCGGCATACCAAGGGCATTTGGCAGGCCGTCTGCGCCGGTCGCAAAGCCGAAGAAGTTGGCGGCATCGAACAGGTAGCGCGTGCGCGTCGTCGTGTCCCCCGGCAACACGTACGGAGACGTTCCGGCAATCGCCAGGATTTCGTTTCCGGCGCACCCGCTCGCTACGCTCATATATCGGCTCGAAGCATCATTGTTGTCGTGCACGGCCCAGTATTCGGGATAGCTCGGGTCCTGAGCGGCAAGCGCGATTGGGGTGACTACGCGTGCCGATGCGAGCGCCGCAGGCGTTGCGGCTGCGGCCGCCGCGGGATGCACAAAGACTACACGCCGCGTGCCCGTTCCTCCGTAGGTGTGCTGCACCGTGTACACGCCCGCGGCCGGCTGGATTTCGGCGCAGGGGTCTCCGGCCTTAAGGCTGAATACTTCGGCGCCAGTCGAGTCGATCAGGCGCAGGGTGTCGGCGCCGTCGTCCTGCGTGTCCATGCAGAACTTGTACGACTTTGCCTCGAGCTTCAGCGGGAAGCTTTGCGTGGCGTTTTCCGGCGCCGACTGCAGCACGACATGGTGGCTCTCCGTCGCTACGAGGCTCGCATTGGCTGCGAAATCCGCCATGTTGACTGCGGAAAGCTCTCGAAGATTCCTCCCCCAGGCCCAGGTGTCGCCCGAAAGCCGCAACACGGCGTTGGTATATACCTTTGCGTCGATGTGTAATCTGGAAATCGTGATGCTTGCATCAGCGGGGCGCCAGTCCGTGCTGATGGTCGCCTCCGCAGGACTGGTCAGTACCGCCTGGATGGCGTCGTCGCGCCCAAGGGTGCGTGGGGCGCCCACGGACGCGATGCTCCAGCTGTCGTTGTTTCGCAGTTGCAGCACGACTTTGGGGTAGACCTTGTCGCCAACCTGCAGCCAGGGCAAGGTCAGCCGCTCGCCGCTGCTCTGGAACTGCAGGATTTCGGTGGTTGGCGTGGTTGGTGGCGGGGAGGAATTCGACCCGCTGAGGAAGCCGCAGGACGCAGGGGAGAGGACAACAAGTGCGAGTAGCAGTTGAAGCGCGGGTTTGCTCATCGTTCCCCTTCTGTAGGAACAGCCCCACCGCAACTGGCCCACCATAATACATACGTGGCAGTGCCGCTGGAGCGGGACTATGACGTTGTGCCGCGGGCGCGTCGTACCGCGGGCGCCGCATTCTGGCATCCGATTTTTTTGGCAGACTACAAGCAAACCTCAAATTTGACAATAGTGCTGTGCACATACGGACGGCCGTACAGCGAGCCATCGGCACAACTCGGTAGGACGCGGCGCTCGCCTGAAAAGCCGCTTATGGTCTAGGACCCGCGCAGCACCCATTACACGGGCGCCTCTGTACCAAGGGCCACGTTTGGAGACTTCATTCGGGGGGGGGTGCTGCGCGCGACTCCGCGGTCAGATGGCGCCGTATCTGGCGGCCGCTTATCTTTCCAGCATCTCCTTGTAGCGCCGGCGCGCAGCTTCCTCCTTGATCACGTCGTCGATTTCGCGAATCACGCTGCCCACGTCGGCCGGCGTTTCATTGCGCGCGAAGCAGCCGGTCAGCACTACTTCGGGGTGCAGCTTGCCGCTTTCGTAGATCGCCCAGATTTCGCGGCCGTAGTCGGTGGTGCGCAATTCCGGGGCGTAGCGGCCGAAGTAGGCGGTCAGGTTGTCGACGTCACGCTCGAGCATGGCGGCGGCGCTGTTGTTGCCTGCCGCGTTGACGGCCTGGGGGAGATCGATGATGACCGGCCCGTCCTCGCCGACAAGCACGTTGTATTCGGACAAATCCCCATGGACGATGCCGGCGCAAAGCATGCGCACGACCTGCATGATCAGTGTGCGATGGTAATCGCGTGCTTGCGCGGCGCTCAGTTCAAGATCGTTGAGCCTAGGGGCCGCGTTGCCGGACGCGTCGGTCACCAATTCCATCAGTAATACGCCCTCGAGGAAATTGTAGGGCTGCGGTACACGGACACCGGCGGCCGCGAGACGGTGCAGGGCATCCACTTCGGCGCTTTGCCAGGCCTGCTCCTGCTCCTTGCGTCCGTAGCGCGAGCCCTTCTCCATGGCGCGGGCGCGCCTGCTGTTCTTGACCTTGCGGCCTTCGGTATATTGAACGTTTTGCCGGAAGCTGCGCTTTTCCGCTTCCTTGTAGACTTTGGCGCAGCGCGTTTCTTTCCCGCAGCGGACTACGTAGACTTCCGCCTCTTTGCCGCTCATGAGTTGGCGCGTCACCTCGTCGATGAGGCCTTCTTCGACCAGGGGCAGGATTCTTTTCGGAGTTTTCATGGGCGCCTTTCAGCGCGGCTCCGGCGCTCGTGATGGTGCGTAAAGGCTTGATTTTACTCTATCCGGACGTCCCTGCCGCCAGTGTGGCGCGGCATGTCCCGCTATGAATTGGAGCCGGCCTGCAATTCCTTTGGCGCTGCTGTTCACGCGAAAAAAAGCCGGTGGCGTTGTTAAAACGCCACCGGCTTAAAGACGGGATTCCAAAGGAGGAGGAGGAGAAACCCCGCACTTGAATAGTACAGCAGGAAATGTTGCGACGCAACAGCGCGAGCGGGAATTTGCGTGAAATTGTCACAGTTTCCTCATCGGATTTTCTGATCCGAGCGATCACATAATACGTTATGACGCACCGCACCAATGTGATATAAAGCCGCTGCAGGGGGAGCTTCTGCGGAAATTTGAATTGATGATAATCAGGCCGCTGACACACTATGAGCGGGAGGCCGTCAGAAGCTTCTATCTCTCCCTTTCGCCGGACGATAGACGCAAGCGTTTTTGCTCAACCGTATCCGACGACACCATTTCCAAGTACGCGGACCGGATGAATTTCAACCGGGATACGGTGCTGGGCGCGTTTGACGAGCGCATGCTGCTGGTGGGGATCGCTGAACTCGTTCACGGCCCAGGAGCAAGCGAGATGGCGTTCTCGGTGCGGCCGGACATGCGCGGCCAAAAGATCGGCACCAAGCTCCTGCAAAAACTGGTTCAGCGTGCGCAGATGTGCAGCGTCGCCAAAGTGTTCGTGCAGTTTCTCTCGGACAACACGCCCATGCGAAAAATGGCGAGCCGGGCGGGTCTGTCTGTCGATACCGTCGACGGCGAATCCTACGCGGCGCGGGAACTGGCGGAACCGAGTTCGGAAGAACTTGCGCACTGGCACATGGAAGAGAACCTGTCGCGCGGCGGGTATTTCGGGACTCTGGGCCTGCCTCGCTGGGGCTTGCTCGCAGACCGCTCCGCGAACACCAAGCTGCTCGAGGATCTGGCCCCCGCCGATTGACGCGACCCAGCGCATCTGCGCGGCACAAATTCCGCAGTTCCCGGCCGGTCTGGCAATCGACAGTACTTTGCCTTAGGATGGGCGCAGTTCAATTTCCGCGTCCGGAGTCCCCATGCCCCCCGCCATCACCTGCGTCGAAGACCTGCGCCTATTGGCGAAAAAGCGCGTGCCGCGCATGTTCTACGATTATGCCGATTCCGGATCCTGGACGGAAAACACCTATCGCGCAAACGAAAGCGACTTTGCAGCGATCAAGTTGCGCCAGCGGGTGGCAGTCAACATGGAACACCGCAGCCTGAAAACCACGATGGCGGGCCAGAAAATCTCCATGCCCGTGGCTCTGGCGCCGGTGGGCTTGGTGGGCATGCAGCACGCCGACGGCGAAATCCTCGCCGCACGTGCGGCCGAGAAGTTCGGTGTTCCGTTTACCCTATCCACCATGAGCATCTGCTCCATCGAAGACGTTGCCGACAGCGTCAGCAAGCCGTTCTGGTTCCAGCTTTACGTGATGCGCGACCGCGAATTCATCAAGCGCCTGATCGACCGCGCCAAGGCGGCGGGTTGCTCCGCGCTGGTGCTGACGCTTGATCTGCAAATCATGGGCCAGAGGCACAAAGACATCATCAACGGCCTGTCGGCGCCGCCGAAGATCACCTTGCGCAATATGCTGAACATGAGCACCAAGCCGCGCTGGGGCCTGGGCATGCTCGCCACCAATAAGCGCACATTCCGTAATGTCGTGGGGCACGCGGAAACCGCCGCCGATTTGAGTTCTCTCTCGGCGTGGAGCGCAAGCCAGCTCGATCCAACATTGAACTGGGACGATGTGCAGTGGATCAAGGAGCGCTGGGGCGGCAAGCTGATCCTGAAGGGCATCATGGACGCAGAAGATGCCGAGATCGCAGCGCGCTCGGGCGCAGACGCGATCATCGTTTCCAATCACGGTGGACGACAACTCGACGGCGCGCCGTCTTCGATCGCCGCGCTGGCGCCGATTGCGCGGGCAGTCGGCGACAAAATCGAGGTGCTGATGGATGGCGGCATACGTTCCGGCCAGGATGTGATCAAGGCGCTTGCACTGGGCGCGAAAGGCGTGTTTATCGGCCGCGCCTTCGTCTACGGAGTAGGGGCCATGGGTGAGGCGGGTGTGACCGCCTGTCTGGAGATCATCAAGAAGGAACTCGACGTCACCATGGCTTTCTGCGGCCTCTGCGACGTGAAGCAGGTGGACAGCAAGATTCTGGTGCCGGGTACCTATTGAGCGAGGTCCGGACGGGAATTGCGTCGCGCGTACCGCCGGCGTGATACGGTCCCGGTCATAACCCACGGGAGTCACGTCTGGAACGGGTATCCGGCTGCTTGCGCCGCGCGCCGCACGCGCCGTACAAGATAGGGCGCCGTCCTTTATAATCCGTGGCACATGCGCATCCTACTCAGCAATGATGACGGCTATTTTTCGCCCGGAATCACCCTTCTCGCAAAAGTCCTCTCCAAGGTCGCCGAAGTCACAGTGGTGGCGCCCGAGCGCGACCGCAGCGGGGCATCGAACTCGCTCACGCTGGACCGGCCGCTCTCGGTCAGAAAAGCGGCGAATGGATTTCTGTTCGTCAACGGCACGCCTACCGATTGTGTCCATCTCGCAGTGACGGGGTTGCTCGATCATCTGCCCGATATGGTGGTGTCCGGCATCAACCTCGGCGCCAACATGGGCGACGACACCATCTATTCCGGCACGGTCGCGGCGGCGACCGAAGGTTATCTGCTCGGCGTTCCCGCGCTTGCGGTATCGCTGGCAAGCAAGACCGGCAAGCATTTCGATACGGCTGCGCGTGTGACCCTGGAAATGGTCGAGCGCCTGCGCCGCGCGCCGATGTCGGGCCCCGTGCTGCTCAACCTCAATATTCCCGATGTCGACTACAGCCGGCTGAAAGGCGTAGAGACCACGCGACTGGGAAAACGCCACAAGGCCGAGCCGGTGATCAAGGAAGTCAATCCGCGCAAGGAAACGGTCTATTGGGTCGGTCCGCCCGGTGGTGCGCAGGACGCCGGCGACGGCACCGATTTCTACGCCGTGGCGGCGCAGCGCGTGTCGGTCACGCCGCTGCAGATTGATCTGACGCACGTCAGCCAGATCCCGCTATTGCGGGATTGGTTGAAGCTATGAACCGTCTCAATCAACCGAAGCCGCAGGGCATCGGCATGACCTCGCAGCGCACGCGTGCGCGCATGGTCGAGCGCCTGCGCAGGGACGGCATAGCGGACGAAGCGGTGCTCTCGGCCATGGGCGCCGTACCACGCCACGTATTCCTGGAGGAGGCGTTGGCGAGCCGCGCCTACGACGACGACGCGCTGCCGATTGGTTTTTCGCAGACGATCTCCCAGCCGTATATCGTCGCACGCATGATCGAGGCGCTGCACGACGGGCGCGAACTGGGCAAAGTGCTCGAGATCGGCACAGGCTGCGGTTATCAGGCGGCGGTGCTTGCCCATCTGGCGACCGAAGTGTATTCGATCGAGCGCATTGCGCCCCTGTTGGTGAAGGCGCGCGCCAATTTGCGCGGACTGCGGCTGGGCAACCTGCGACTGAAGCATGGCGACGGTAATCTCGGTCTGTCCGATGCAGCGCCCTTCGATTCAATCATTATCGCTGCAGCGACGCGACAGGTGCCGCAGTCGCTGTTGCAGCAGATGGCCTTGGGAGGCAGAATGATATTGCCGCTCGGTACCTCGGTACAGGTATTGCGGCTGGTGGAGCGCACGCGCTCGGGCTACAACGAAACGAATCTGGATGCGGTGCGTTTCGTGCCCATGCTGACGGGGGTGGAATGAACCGGGTTTCGATTTTGTCGTGCTGTGCAGCGTTTGCGGCCGTGACGTTCGCCGGCTGTGCCAATCGTCCGGTGCAGGCACCGGTGCTCGATCGCGCACCGCCCGCAGGCACGCAGGCGCAATCGTTGCCGCCGGCGACTTCGAGCCAGGACCTCTACACCGTGCGCCGCGGCGACACCATGTTCAGCATTGCGCTCGATCACGGTCTCGACTACAAGGAACTCGCCGCCTGGAACAACGTGGGCGACCCGGGCCGCATACGTCCCGGCCAGCAACTGCGGATAAAGCCGCCGGCAGGGGCAGGGGAAGCGCCGGTTACGGTGCGCCCGGTCGTCGGTTCCGGGCGCGTCGAGACAAGACCGCTGGGATCACGGCCGGTGACAGGAGGGGAGTCGACCGCGGGCGCCGAGTCTGAAAAAATCAAATCCGGACCTTTGGCGCGCAAGCTGCCCTATACGCCTGAGAATCTGGCGCTCCTGCAGCGCGGTGAAGCACGGGGGACGCCGGCACCCGCGAGTGCGCCGGCAGCGGCGCCTGCGGCGCCGGTGGCCGCACCCAAGCCGGAGCCGGCGGACAAACCCGCCGCGGCAGGAGACGAAGAGGACAAGGTCGACTGGGGATGGCCGGCACAGGGCAAGGTCGTCGCCGGTTTTTCCGAAGCGAGCAACAAGGGCCTCGATATTGCCGGCAAGATGGGCGATCCGGTGATCGCGTCGGCGCCGGGGCGCGTAGTCTATAGCGGCAGTGGTTTGCGCGGCTACGGCAAGCTCGTCATCATCAAGCACAACAAGACCTATCTGTCGGCTTATGCCCATAACAAGGACATCCTCGTCAAAGAGGGGCAGAGCGTGGTCAAGGGGCAGAAAATCGCAGAAGTCGGCAACACCGACAGCGACAAGCCCAAGTTGCATTTCGAGATACGCAAACTCGGCAAACCGGTCGACCCGGCCAAGTATCTGCCGCCGACGTGAGTTCCAACCCCTCTTCCCCGAACGAGGATTTCGAGGGCGAGGCGGCGGCCGCAACCGACGGCGAGGCCGATCCCCGGGCCGCGGCGCAGCCGCAACCGGCCGAGCCCGAGACCGAATTCCTGTCCGACGTCACCCAGATATACCTGCACGAGATCGGCCTCAATCCGTTGTTGTCGCCGGAGGAGGAATTGCACTATGCACGCCGCGCGGCGAGCGGAGAATTCGCAGCGCGGCAAAAAATGATCGAGCGCAACCTGCGCCTGGTGGTGAACATCGCGAAGCACTACGTCAACCGCGGTGTGCCCCTGCTTGACCTGGTGGAAGAAGGCAATCTCGGACTCATGCATGCGCTCGACAAATACGACCCCGAGCGCGGTTTCCGCTTTTCCACCTATGCCACCTGGTGGATACGCCAGAACATCGAACGCGCCATCATGAACCAGTCGCGAACGATACGGCTGCCGGTGCACGTGATCAAGGAACTCAACCTGGTGCTGCGGGCCAAGCGCCACCTCGAGGCGAACGCGGACCGCGAGGCCGGCATCGAGGATATTGCACACCTGCTCGGCAGGTCGGCCGACGAGGTGCGCGGCGTCCTTGCGCACAACGAGCATATGGCTTCGCTCGACGCGCCGCTGGATATCGATCCGATGCTGTCGATCGGCGAATCCATCTCGGACGAGTACAGCGCCGCACCGGAGGCCGGACTGCAGAGCCAGGAGATCGAATCGCTGGTGAAGCAGTGGCTGGAGCAGTTGACCGAAAAACAGCGCGTGGTGATCGAACGCCGTTTCGGCCTCAATAACCAGGAAGTCTGCACGCTGGAGGATCTTGCCAGCCAGTTGGGTCTGACGCGTGAGCGCGTCAGACAGATTCAACTGGAAGCGCTCGGGCAGTTGCGCCGTATTCTGCGGCGCCGCGGCTTATCGCGGGACGTGCTGCTGTAGCGCGGTCAGCGTTAGCAGAATATTGAAAAAGGGGGCGACGCCCCCTTTTCCCCCAAGGGGACTTCCTTCGGGGCGTAAATCCCCCATTCAGGTCTATTGAAAAATGCTTCCCGCTGGAAGAGCGTCACGCTGAAGCGCACTTTCGTGTTAAGGAAACATTTTTCAACAGCCTGTCAGGACTTGAGCGTCTCGGGCGGGACGCGTTTCAGTATCGACTGGTCGGATTCCTGGGCGATTCCCTGTGCAAACTGGATGTTCTTGTTCACTTCCTCCAGGTACAGATTCTGCCCGCCGAAGTGCTGCTGCGCGTAGGAGTAGCAACCACCCAATTCGAGATCCAGCCGCTTGCTGGCGCCTTTGAAAAACTGCGGCGTCTTGAGGACCAGGTCCTCGCCCGACGCGAACACCACCTGCTCCTTGCCTTCGCTGGTGCGCTTGGTCGCGAGGCCGCCGGCGACAAACTCCGGATACAGGCGGTCGCGGCATTTCTCCAGGTAGCAGCGGTCTGACATCTGCGCGATGATGTCGGCGGAACCGAGCATGCTGCCCAGCAGCCGGTAGATCGGTGAGGGCACTTTGATGTTTCCCACCGGGGTCTCGTAGCCGGTGAAGTGAATCAATTCGGCGGCAATGTCGGCCATTTCCGGCATGCCGATTTTCGGCAGGTAGTCTTTGAGAAATACCGATCCGCGCGAGACGTGGGTAAGGGTGAACTCGGCGCCATTTTTGTGTTCATGGTCGTCGAGTTCGCGCACATAGCCCATGTCGTGGAACAAGGCCGTGATCACGCCCAGGCGGAACAGCGTATCGCCGAAGCGCCGGGTGCCGATCTGCGAGCGCTCATAGCCGTCGATCAGGCGCGCCATGGCCAGCGTCACATCCAGCACGTGCTGGACATCGTGGTAGGCCGTGTCGCAGGGATGAAATCCGGGGTATTCGCCGCGGTAGAGCCGTGTCAGGTCGCGGAACGCATGATCGAGCAGCTTGGTCGGTGCAGTGGGGTAGAGTTCGAGGTAGATGCGATCGACTTCGTCGTTGACCACCTGCGGATCGGTCGTGTTGAACTGCGCGGTGACGTCGAAATCATTGCCCCGAAAATCCATTCATGTCTCCGAATATGCTTATTGCTTGGTCAGTCAAACTGGTAAATCGATAACTGGTAAATCGATTTGTGCTTAATTTGGCGCGTAGCCATTATCCAGTATTGCGAAAATCCGGACCGGTTTTCGTCAGTTTGTCACAAAATTTTACAATCTCCGCATCGCTTTGGAATACCTTACCGCTCAAGTGGGTAAGGAAACAAGTAATCAGGTTTTGAGCGAAAACGGTGTGAAGTCGGTACCGCGGTCGTAGTAATCCTCGCGTTCGGCCCGTTTGAGCGCGCTGACAATTTTGTAGGTGAGCGGCGTGAAGACGACTTCGACACCGACCTTGATCACGAACTGCGACAGCATCACCAGCGGCAGTTTGTCATTGGGGATGATGCCGCTGCCGTAGAAGGCGAGGGGATAGAACAGCGACGAGTCCACCGCCTCGCCGAAAATGGTGGAGCCGATGGTACGGGTCCAGAGCCATTTGCCGGCGGTCAGGATTTTCATCTTCGCCAGCACGTAGGAGTTGACGAATTCGCCGCAAAAGTAGGCGACCATCGAGGCGAGGACAATGCGCCAGGTCGAACCGAAGGCAATCTCATAGGCCGCCTGGTTGTTCCAGAACGGTGCGGGCGGCAGGGCTACCACCACCGCCGCCATGAAGGACGCAAAGGCGAGGCCGGCGAAGCCGGCCCAGATGACCTTGCGCGCGCGTGCGTAGCCGTAGACCTCGGTGAGGATGTCGCCAAAAACATAGGAAATGGGGAAGAACAGCACGCCCGCTCCGAAACTGACTGCACCGAAATAGGGCAGGTCGATTTGCGCGATTTTTGCCGGGCCGATCAGGTTGGAGCAGATGAGCACCGTGACGAACGCGGCCATGACCAGCTCGTAGTAGCGGTACTGGCGCGTCTGCGGATCAGCGTGTTTCATGAGCACTCTCGTCAGGCGGTACGCCATTAGACCTTGCACCGGCGGTGGCGGTCAAATCGCCGGCGGCAACACCTGCGACCCTCGATTGAGGCGGGTGCCGGACGCAGGTACCATGCATTCCATGGCAGCGAGAACCCTGTTCGACAAACTTTGGGACGCGCATGTCGTTGCCGATCTCGGCGATGATGTGGCGCTGCTGCATGTAGACCGGCAACTGCTGCATGATCTTTCGGGTTACCGCGCGCTGCGCGAACTGCAACGGCGCGGACTTCAAGTGAGGAATCCGGAACGCGCCTACGCGGTGCCCGACCATCTTGTATCGTCCGCGCCGGGACGCAGCGGCGGCAATGCCGAGTGGAGCAATCTGCAGATCAACGGGCTGCGCTCGAGCTGCGATAAATGGGGCATACGCTTGTTCGACGTCAATGACGCAGAACAGGGCATCGTGCATGTGATCGGCCCGGAGCTCGGGCTTACCCAGCCCGGATTGCTGATCGTCTGCGGTGACAGCCATACCAGCACCCACGGCGCGCTCGGCGCGCTCGCCTGGGGCATCGGCTCTTCCGAACTGGTGCACGTGCTTGCGACGCAGACCATCGTGCAGAAACGGCCGCGGCGCCTGCGCGTACATTTCAGCGGCCGGCTTGCGCCCGGAGTCGAAGCCAAGGATCTGATTCTGTATCTGATCGGACGCGAGGGCGCGGCCGCCGGCACCGGCTATGCCGTCGAATATGCGGGGGAGGCAATAAGCGAGCTCGACATGGAAGGGCGCATGACGCTGTGCAATCTGTCGATAGAGTGGGGCGCGAAAATCGGCATGGTGGCGCCGGATGCGCGAACCTGCGACTGGTTGAAGGGGCGGCCCCATGCGCCCCGGGAACGCGACTGGGATGCGGCAACGACAGCCTGGCGCGCATTACGCAGCGACGCGGGCGCGCGCTTCGATCGCGAAATCGAGGTCGACGCTTGCAAGGTCGAACCGCAAATCACCTGGGGCACCAGCCCGCAGGACACGATCGCGGTAAGCGCGCGCGTGCCCGATCCGTCCGCCACAAACGATATAGCGCGACGCGCCGCGATGCACAAGGCGCTCGAATACATGGGCCTGGTCCCAGGGCAGGCGATCGCCGGCACGCGCATCGACCGGGTGTTCATCGGTTCCTGTACCAACAGCCGCCTGGTCGATCTGCGCCGTGCCGCCATGCTGGTGCAGCGTGCCGGGCGGCGTGTGGCGCCGCACGTGCGCGCATGGGTGGTGCCGGGTTCTCAGAGCGTCAAGCGCGAGGCGGAGGCCGAAGGATTGGACCGCATCTTCCTCGACGCCGGTTTCGAGTGGCGCGAGCCGGGGTGCGCGCTGTGCGTAGGCGCGAACGGCGAATTGATCGCACCGGGCGAGCGCTGCGTTTCGACCTCCAATCGAAATTTTGTCGGCCGCCAGGGACCGCAGGCGCGCACCCATCTGGCCAGTCCGGTGATGGCCGCGGCGGCCGCGCTGGCCGGCGAAATCGCCGACGCGCGGGAGTTTTAGCATGGAGAAGTTTACCGTACTCAACAGCGTCGCCGCGCCGCTGATGCTGGCGAACGTGGACACCGACCTGATCATTCGCATCGAGCGCCTGTACCGCCTGGACCGGGGCGAGCTGGGCGCGTGGGCATTCGAATCGCTGCGCTATCTGTCCGACGACCGCGAAAATCCGCAGTTTTTGCTCAATCAGCCGCCTTGGCGCGGTGCCAGGATCCTGCTGGCGGCGGAGAATTTCGGCTGCGGCAGTTCGCGGGAGGGGGCGGTGTGGGCTTTGTGGGACCTGGGCGTGCGCTGCGTTATCGCACCGTCATTCGGCGATATTTTTTACAACAACTGCATCCAAAACGGCATGCTGCCCCTGCGTCTCGCTGCTGAGCAAGTAGAGTCGCTCGCTGCCGAGGCGAAAAATGTCGGCGGGGAAATTTCCGTGGACTTGGCCGCGCAGCAGGTGCGCACCGCATCCGGCCGGCTGTTGGCTTTCGACATCGAGCCCGGACAGCGCGAAACCCTGCTCAAGGGCCTGGACGCCATCAGCCTGACTCTCGCCTACTCGGCCGAAATCGACAAATACCAGGAGCGCGACCGCATGCTTCGACCATGGTTGTACAGGAAGGCGTAGACCGCCGCAGGCTTATGCTGCTTTGGGTTTGGCTTTCTTCCTCGCCTTTTTCTTCGTCGTCTTCTTCGGCTTTGGCGTCGGGACCAGCACGGTTCCACGGCATTTCTTCGCCCCGCACCAGCAGGGCCAGCGCGCTTTCACCGCCTTGGTGAGCCGCTCTCCGGCTTCGATGCAGTAGTCGTAGGAAAGCTCTTCGCCAGGCCGGATGTCGCGCGCGGCGCGCACGAACATGCGCCTGTCCTTCTCGTAGGTATCGCAATTCGGGTCGCAGGAGTGGTTGATCCAGCGCGCAATATTTCCCTTGGAACCGCCGTCGATATTGTGGTTGTGCGCGACGCCGAATATGAAGGTGTGGTTGAGTCCGTCCATGTTCTCCGGGTAGCGGCGTGCGACTTCAGTTTCGCTGATTATCTCGCCCTTGTATTCGCACACCGTTTCGTCCTCGCGTAACAGGCGCTGGGCGAATACGCCGCGCCCGTGGATGCCGGAACTGCGCACCGCGATGCGCGCTCTCTTTTTCTTCGGTTTGCCGCTCGTCATGGTATGAGGCTCTTTCGCGCAAAGTGCGCATTGTTGCGTTGTCGGACGCAACTTGCAAGTGTTTATGCAGTACAACGCGCTGCATAAAGCGCGCTATGATTGCCATTGTTCTGCCTGCACGATCGGATTACCCGAAGCGATGAGCGATTTTCACGGAATTTTTCCCTACCTGGTATCACCGATCGACGAATCCACCGGACGCGTGCGCGAGCGCGTGCTGCGCGACCTGGTCGAACATCTGATCAGCAGCGGCGTGCACGGCCTTTCGCCGCTGGGCAGCACCGGCGAGTTCGCCTATCTCTCCTTCGAGCAGCGCAAGGAGATCGTGCGCATCGTCGTTGACGCCGCCGCCGGCCGCGTACCTGTGCTCGCAGGTGTGGCGGCGTTCGCCACCAGCGACGCGATCCGCCAGGCCGAGGCGCACGCGAGCCTGGGGGCGGACGGCATGATTCTGATCCTGCAGCAGATGTTTCCGGTGCCGCCGCGCGGCATCGAGGACTATTTCAGCGCCATCGCGCGCGCATTGCCGCAAAGCTCGATGACGCTGTACACCAACCCCGGCCTGCTTGGCGGCGATATTCCCATGGATGTACTCGACGCCTTGTCTCATATTCCCAATATCGAGTACGTCAAGGACGCGTCGGGAAATACCGGGCGCATCCTCACCATGCTCAATCGCATGGGCGAGCGGATCAAGGTGTTCAGCGCTTCCGCGCACATACCGCTGCTGGTGTTGAAACTGGGCGGCGTGGGCTGGATGGCAGGCCCGGGATGTGTGATGCCGCGCGAATGCGTGCGCCTGTACGAGTTGTCCAGAGCGGGCAAATGGGAGGACGCGATGGCAGAGCAGCGCCGGCAATGGGCGATCAACGAAGTGTTCACCCGATACGCGCTCGCGGCCTGCATCAAGACTGCGCTGCAACTGCAGGGCTTCGATGTGGGCGACGCGATTGCACCGCAGCAGGCGCTAAAACCGGAGGCGGTGGACGATATCAAGCGGGCGTTGGCACAGTTGCAGCAACCCGCTTGACCCGCCATTCCGGAGGCGAAGTGCGAGCAATCTGCTTTTATTCGGTTTAAGAGCAGATGCTCCGCACGAGCCGCCAAAATATCGAATGGGTTGCCGTAGCGCTTCAAACTGATTTGCCGATTCCTTGACTAATCGCGCCACACGACTGTTCACACGAATGTTCGAGACTTCGCCTCTGCGGCTGGTCCCGTTCAGGCATTTCTACATCGGATCGGTGGCCGTGGCGCTGGGCTATACGATGCAGGCAACCGTGGCGGCATGGCTGATGGCGACGCTGACGACGTCGGCGCTCATGGTTGCGCTGGTGCAGACTGCAAGCACTGCGCCGTCCCTTTTGCTAGGTCTGCTCGCCGGCTCGCTCGCCGACATCGTCGACCGGCGCAGGATAATTCTGGCGACGCAGCTTATCTTGCTGGTTGCGACCGCGGCGCTCGGCGTCGCTGCCCTGCTGGGGATGCTCGGACCCATGGCCCTGCTCGCGGGCACCTTTCTGATCGGCGCCGGCTTCACGCTCTACCTGCCTGCGCAACAGGCGAGCATCAACGACCTGGTGACGCGCACCGACCTGCCGCGCGCGCTTGGGCTGGGCGCCGTTGCGTTCAACCTCGCCCGTGCCGTCGGCCCCGCGCTCGCCGGCGCGCTGGCAGCCTGGGTAGGCTCGGGCAGCGCCCTGCTTGCCAGTGCATTGTTTTTCGTGGTGATGATCGTTGCCGTACGCGGTTGGCAGCGCCCGCCGCGCTCCATACCCGGCGTGCCGGAAACGCTGTTGTCCGGCATCCAGAGCGGGCTGCGCTACGCCCGGCACTCAGCGCCGATGCGCGCGCTCATAGTCCGCAACCTGAGCTTCAGCGTTTGCGCAAGCGCGTTTTGGGCGCTGCTGCCGGTAATCGCGCGCGATCAGCTCGGACTCGGGGCCGGCGGCTTCGGCCTGTTGTCGGCGAGCTTCGGCATCGGCGCGATCATCGGTGCCATGTACGTACCGCGCCAACTGCACCGCGTGTCGCTGAATACGGTGGTCAGTGCGGGAGTGGTCCTGTGGGCGCTTGCCACGCTGCTCGTCGCCGCGACGCATACTATCGGCATTGCGCTGGCGGGCGCGTGCGCGGCGGGCGCGGCCTGGGTGTCCGTGCTCGCCAGCCTGTCGGCCGGAACCCAGAGCACTGCGCCGGCCTGGGTGCGCGCGCGCGCCGTAGCGATGAGCCTTGTCGCCATGCAGGCAAGCCTCGCTGTCGGGAGCGTACTCTGGGGCTGGCTCGCCAGCGCCGAAGGCACGCGCGTCGCGCTGACGGCGTCGGCGGGTGCGATGCTCGTGCTGCTCGCGCTCGGCTACCGCGTACGGGTCAGGATGGGCGACGAGGCGGATGTCACGCCGGGGCTGCAGCTGCCTGACCTTGTGATCGCGGTCGAGCCTCTGCCCGACGATGGGCCGGTGTTGATTCAGGTCGAATATCAGATCGATCCGGAGAACCGGGAAGCTTTCCTGAGCGCCATACAGATGATCGAACCCACGCGGCGCCGCAACGGTGCAAGCAACTGGCGGGTATTCCGTGATCTTGGCGAGGATGGGCGCTTCGTCGAGCGTTTTATCATCACATCGTGGGCCGAATACGTGCGCTTGCGCTCACGCATGACCGTCGCGGACCGGCAGATTCAGGAACGTGTCGGGCAATTCCAGCGGCCGGGTGTGGTCATCCGAATTTCGCGCCTGATCGGACTGTCCACCATTGGTGGGTAAGGTCGATAGCCGACGCCGGGGAAGTTTCGCACTACCGCATCAGTATGTCGTGGGCCGCTTCGCGCAGTCTGGTGACGGACAAACGATTTGGTGTTGCCTAATGCGGGAAATGCATTAGCCCGTGCTCCAGGCGCGTGGTTTTATCATGCCGGCAATCTTGCAAGCCTGTTGCACGTATCCGTAAGGGAACAATTCGAACAGCTGGTCTTTCGCCACCTTTTTGTCCATGCCTTGATTGTCTGCGAGGAACGCGACCACGTGGCGAACGTCCGGTGTCACCTGATTTTCGTGCCAATAATCGCGCATGAAGTGGAGGATCGGCCAATAGCCGTCCGAGAGTTCCAGACGTTCTTCCGCAGCCAACTCGTGCGCGATTTCGTCGTTCCAAGCCTCCGGGTCTACGAGATAACCCTCCATGTCACGTTCTGCCTGAATTTCCCCTCGCATGCTGACACTCCTGTGGCTTGTAAATATCGCAGGTCAAGACTATCCGCTGAGATAAATCGCGGTCAAATGATATTATTTTGTAGATAATATCGAAATCTTCGATTTGTAAGGTAAGGATTGCCATGGATATCGACCAAGCACGCACTTTTCTGGCGATTGCCGCTTGTGGCAGCTTTCTCGAAGCCGCAGGGCGTCTGCATTTGACGCAATCCACCGTGAGTGCGCGCATCCAGCGTCTGGAGGGCGAACTCGGCGTGCGCCTATTCGTTCGCAATCGCGCCGGAGCCACGCTTACCATAGGTGGGCGACGTTACGCAGAATACGCCAAACGACTGGTGCTAACGGCAGAGCAGGCCCGCCATCACGTGGGCCTGCCTAGCCGCTATCGCGCGACCCTGCGCATAGGTGGTCGCATTGCACTCTGGGAAAGTCTGCTGCCGGATTGGGTGCACTGGATCCGTCAGCAGGCGACGGATGTGGCAATACGCGCCGAAATCGGATTCGAGGAGGGCCTGATGCGCCGCCTGATCGAAGGCACGCTCGACGTCGGCCTGATGTACAGCCCGAATCATAGCTCGGGACTCGTTGTCGAGCACCTGTTCGACGAAACCTTGGTGTTGGTGAGCAGCCGTCCGGGCGATTCCCAGCCAGGTGACGATTACATCTATGTGGACTGGGGGCCGGCATTCGACCTCCAGCACACCCAAAGCTACCCGGATCTCGAGCCCCCGCCGCAGGTCGTCAGCATCGGCTGGCTGGGCGTGCAGCTTATGCTAAGCAACGGCGGCGCTTGTTACTTGCCGGCGCGTATGGCGGAGCCGCTGATTGCCGGTGGCCGGCTGCATGTAGTTGCCGACGCGCCCCGCTACGCACTTCCCGCTTACGTGGTCTACCCGAAGGAGCTCGACAATCCAGTCATGCCCCTGGCCTTGGACGGGCTGCGCATATTGACTCGCCCAACCTGAACCTTCTGTCGCGATTAAATCAAAGGGCGAATTCGGAATGACAATTCCAGAATTTAGGTTCTGGCACGGTCTACTTCGCCTGCGCCGCTGCTTTTACCGCCTGCGCGAGTTCCAGCACGGCGGTAGCGTACATGCTCGAACGGTTGTAGCGTGTCAGCACGTAGAAGTTGTTGAATGCGACCAGGTACTCGCTCGCCTCGTCCGGTGTCGCGAGTTCGATCAAGGCGCATAGCGCCTCCGCGCCGGTATTGCCATTGGCGCTGACACCCAGGCCAGCGAGGTCGCCGTATCGGGTTGCCGGCTTGATGCCCGCCTCGACGAGCTCGCGATAACGCTGGCCCCGCACCTGCGCCGGGAAGGCGACGGGCTGACCGGTCTTCCAGCCGTGCTCCTTCAGATAATTGGCCACGCTGCCTATTGCGTCTGGAAAACTATTCGAGAGATCCTGTTTGCCATCGCCGTCGAGATCCACCGCGTAGCGCAGATAGCTGCTCGGCATGAACTGGGGAATGCCGATGGCACCGGCATAGGATCCTTTCATGGCGAGGATGTCGATGTCTGCGCTGCGCGCGTAAATCAGATAATTTTCCAGTTCGCCGCGAAAGAATTCCGCGCGCGGCGGATAGTCGAAGGCGAGCGTGGTGAGCGCGTCGATGATGCGATAGCTGCCGGTGTTGCGGCCGTAAACCGTTTCAACGCCGATGATGCCGACGATGATTTCTTCGGGCACGCCGTACAGTTCGGCCGCGTGCGCAAGGGCCTCGCGCTGTTGCTCGCGGAATTCGACCCCCGCTTCGATGCGCTCCGGCGTGAGAAACAGCGCCCTATACGCTGACCAGGATTTCGCGCGCGGTGTGCTGGGCGGCGTGATCGCCGTGATGATCTCCGGTTTGAAGCGCGCGCGCTTGAACACCTGCCTCAGCTCTTCCTTGACAAAGCCGTGCCGGTCCACCATCTGCGAGATGAACTCGTGCACGTCCTTGCGCGCCGTGTAGCGTTTGGTGGTGCCGGCCGCGAAACTCAGGGAGGCGGCGCCGAGCGCGAGCGCCAGCAAGGCGCAAAGCAGCAAACCGAGCGCGCGCTTCAAACGCTGAACTCCCGCACCAGCAGGCGCAACTTGGCAAGCACCTGCGCATCCGCCCGCGAGCCGTAGCGCATTGCGATATACAGTGCGCCGATGGCGCGGATGCGCTCGGCATGGGCGGGATAGCGGCCCGCCGTGCGTTCGATGAAATCTGCCGGACCCTCGTGCGGCGCACGCACGCAACCCTTCCTGCCGAGCTTGGCGCAGAACCTGAGCCACAGGCGTTGCACCGGGTCGGCGGTTTTCATGCGCCGCAACAGCCAGGCCAGGAGCAACGCAAGCAAGGCGCCCACTGCCCAGAACAGCGTCAGCGCCATGTCTTCCCAACTGGGCTCCTTCATGCCTATCCTGCTCAGAAACTGGCGCTGGCGTTCCGGGTTGTAACCCAGCACCAGCTGGTTCCACTTGTTGGCGAGTGCGTCCCAGTTGTAGCGCAGTCCGCGCAGCCAATAGAGAGTGGTGCGCGCCATCAGCGGCAGCGGGTCGGTGGCCGGCACGGCGGCGGCAACGCCGGATTCGACGCGCACCGGAGAAGCCGCGGCGGTGGGATCGAAGCGCACCCAGCCGCGGTCTTTGAGCCACACCTCCGCCCAGGCGTGCGCGTCCGACTGGCGTACGATCATGTACTGATCCACCGGATTGATTTCGCCGCCCTGATAACCGGTGACCACGCGGGCCGGCAAGCCTGCTGCGCGCATCAGAAACACGAAGCTCGAAGCGTAGTGCTCGCAAAAGCCGCGCTTGCTGCCGAACAGGAATTCGTCGACCGAGTCGCGGCCGAGCAGCGGCGGCTCCAGGGTATAGACAAAGCCTTCCACGCGGAAATAGTCGATCGCCTTCTGCGCGACGGCGGCGTCGGTCGTGCTTTGCGCCGCCCATTGCTGCGCCAGACGGCGCGCGCGCGGGTTGTAGCCTTCGGGCAGCAGCAGTCCCGGGCGCAGTTCGTCGGTATCGTCCGCGCCGCCTTCGGTGAAATTGGTATAGGAGCGCATGGCGTAGCGCACCCGGTTGCGCACCGGCGTGCGCGACAGCAGCATGTATTCCGGTGTGACTCTCGCGTTGGGCGGAATGATCGCGGCCAGTTCCAGGGCGAACAGCCAGTTATGATTGTGCGGCTCCAGCGTGACCTCGTAGTCGTAGGGTTTGCCGGTGGCTTCGAATTTGATCTGGTTAAAGGTGCGCACATCGCCGGGACGCCAGGTGCGGCCGTCGAATTCCCAGAATACCGGCCCGCGCCAATACAACTGCGGCCGCGGCGGCGCGTCTCCCTGGAATCTGACGCGAAACGCGATCGCGTCGGACTGCGACAGCCGGCTGATGGCGCCGGGCGACATCGAGTCGGATAAGCCGGTGACGCCGCTGTAGGCGTCTTGCGGCAATCCCCAGAGCGGACCCTGCACCCGCGGAAACAGGAAGAACAAAAGCAGCATCACCGGCGCCGCCTGAGCAAGCAGCACGCCGGCGGTTCGCAGGTTTGCCTGCAGCGTGCGCAGCGGCGCGGCGAAATTCACCAGGCTGGCGGTATTGATCAGCGCCGAGACCAGCATCAGTCCCGCGGTCGGCAGCGTCTGCGAATAGAAGAAATTGGTGAGTGCGAGAAAGTAGGAGAGCAGGATCAACACGATGGCGTCGCGCTGACGGTGAAGTTCCAGCAGTTTGAGCGACAGGAACAGCACCAGCATGGCGACGCCGGAATCGCGTCCGAAAATAGTGCGGTAGGTCAGATAGACACCGAATACGCCGCCGATCACGAACAGGGCCAGCAGCCATTTCTGCGGCAGCGGACGTTCGCCCCACGCGAGGTAGACGCGCCAGACGAACAGGATCAGCGCAATCAAGTTCAACCACCAGGGCAGGCGCAGGGCATGCGGGGCCACCACCAGCGACAGGCCGGCGAGCAGCCACAAGAGGTGGCGCAACTGAATCGGCGGATTCGATTGTTTCTCAGAGGCCATACAGGGCAAGCTCACGCAGGCAGGCGAGGCGGTGTGGTTCGCCGGCATCGGGCGCAATTTCCATTCCGGGCAGGCGCAAGCCGTAACGCAGGCCGTCCTGATCGGCTGCAAGCACCCAGCGCGTCATGCGCGACAGCCTGTCCTCGAGGTTCAGATCGGCGGGGAGTGCGTTCCAGTCCAGCCACAATTCCGCGGCCGCGCGGCCGCTGAACACCTTGGTTTGCAGCCCCTGTTCCCTCGCGGCGGCTTTCCAGTGAATATGCCTGGGTGAATCGCTGGACTGATAGGCGCGCAGGCCCGCGAAATCATCGCTGCCTCCGCCGGCGACGCGTTTTTCGCCCGCGTTGCCGCTGGGCTCGGGCAGCGGCAGCCGGCCATCGTCGGGCCTGGGATAGACGAGGCAGCGCATGTCCGGCCGAATATAGCTCCAGGCGCGCAGCAGTCCCACCGGAAAGCGCGTGTCGACGGTAATGCGTTCCGGCGCAAGCCAGCCGCGGTGCCCGGCCGTGATCGGTATGCTCACCGTGGTGCCGCGCCCCGACGCGACATCGCATTGCGTCGGCTTGCCCTGATGCCAGAGGACGAGGGCACTGCGCTCGTAGCGCGATCGGTTTTCGATGAACAGTTCGAACCATGCGGTCTCGCCGGCGAACACCGGTTCCACGCGGCCCGCGCTGATGTGCAGATGCACCAGGTTGCGGAACGTGTGCAGGATCGCCACCAGCCCCATGCTCGCAAGCAGGAAAGTAAGTATGTATCCCAGCGAAAGGGTGTAATTGATCGAGCCGATCAGCATCACGCCCAGGGCGAGGCCGAACGCGAGGCCGGGTCGGGTGGGCAGGATATAGACGCGATTCTGCCGCAGGAAAATAGTACCCGGCTCGGGCGTGCGCGGGCCGAAGAACGCCAGGTAAAGCTGCGAGCGGTTCAGGAGTTTTTGGAACATCGCGCCTATGCGCTCCGGTTGCCTGAGGCCGCTCAGGGAATCGGCACGGCCTCGATCAGCGCAGCCGTGACCTCCGAAGCGCGCTTGCGCGCGCCTTCATGCGCCGGGGCGAGGCGGTGGCCGGCGACGCCTGGCAGGATCGCCTGGACGTCTTCGGGCAGCACCTGGTCGCGCCCTTCGAGCATGGCCCAGGCCCTGGCTGCATGCAGCATGCCCAGGGCGGCGCGCGGCGACAGGCCGTTGGTGAACTCGGGGGCGCGCCGCGTATGCTCGATGATCGCCTGAATGTAATCGACCAGGGCCGCCGATGCGTGCACCTGGTCCGCGTTCGCCTGCATTTCCATCAGTTCACCGGGAGCGAGACAGGGTTCGAGTGTCGCCACCAAATTGCGCCGGTTCGCGCCTTGCAGCAGGGCGCGCTCGGCGTCGCGGTCCGGATAGCCGAGCTCGATGCGCATGAGAAAGCGGTCGAGCTGTGATTCCGGCAGGGGGAAGGTGCCGACCTGGTGCGAAGGATTCTGCGTGGCAATCACGAAAAAGGGCTCCGGCAGCTGGTGCGTTTCGCCTTCCGCCGTGACTTGATGCTCTTCCATCGCCTCCAGCAGCGCGCTTTGCGCCTTGGGCGTGGCGCGATTGACTTCGTCCGCCAGGATCAGCTGCGAAAAAATCGGCCCCGGATGAAATTTGAAGGAAGCGCTGTCGCGGTCGAACACGGATACGCCGATGATGTCCGCGGGCAGCAGGTCGCTGGTGAACGAGATGCGCTGAAAGCCCAGACCCAGAAGCTTCGCCAGGGTGTGTGCGAGCGTAGTCTTGCCCACGCCGGGCAGGTCCTCGATCAACAGATGGCCGCGCGCCAGCAGACAGGCCACTGAAAGCCGTATCTGCCTTTCCTTTCCCAGGATGATCTTGCCGGCGTTGGCGATGACACGATGTATGGGCGTATCGCGCATGACGAATTTCGTTTCAGCATGTAGCAGCAATCGGGTTCTCCATCGTGTCTTCGGCAGTGCCGGGCGCTCGTGCGCGGGGGGCGGCGGCGCGTAAAGCACCAGGGGCGTGGCGCGTTCAATCTCGGGCCAAACGTCATTTTACGTGGATTTCGGCTAATATTCAGGAAATCCGATCAAAGCGCAGGCAACGATGACCACCGCGTTTATCTCCCATCCGCAATGTGGCAAACACGACATGGGCGCCTATCACCCCGAATGTCCGGAGCGTCTGAGTTCCATCGACGATCAGCTGATTGCATCCGGAATCGGGCAGCATCTGACCCATCATGAGGCGCCGCAGGCAAGCGTAAGCAGCCTGGCGCGGGTGCACCCGATGGAATACATCAGCCACATCCGCTCCAGTTCGCCGGAAAGCGGAACGGTCCATCTGGATCCCGACACCGCGATGAATCCGCATACCTGGGAGGCTGCGCTGCATGCGGCCGGGGCGGCGGTGCTGGCCACCGACCTGGTATTGAACCGGCAGGCGGAAAATGCCTTTTGCAGCGTGCGCCCGCCGGGTCATCATGCGATGCGCAGCCGCGCCATGGGTTTTTGCCTGTTCAACAACGTCGCCGTCGCCGCCAGGCACGCGCTGGAGCAGTACGGCCTGGAGCGCGTAGCGATTGTCGATTTCGACGTGCACCACGGCAACGGGACCGAGGACATATTCAGCGATGACCCGCGCGTGCTCATGGTGAGCACCTTCCAGCATCCGTTTTATCCGTATAGCGGCACCGATGAACCCGCGCCCAACATGGTCAATGTGCCGCTGCCCGCAGGTGCGGGCAGTCAGCCGTTTCGCGATGCGGTGAGCATGCAGTGGCTGCCTGCGCTGGAAGCGTTCAAGCCGCAGATGATTTTTTTCTCGGCGGGTTTCGATGCCCATGTGGAAGACGACATGGCCATGCTGCGGCTGGTGGATGCAGATTACGCCTGGGTGACAACGCAGATCAAGGCGGTGGCGGACAAATACGCGGAAGGGCGCATCGTCTCGGTGCTCGAAGGCGGTTACAACCTGTCCGCGCTTGCGCGCGGCGTGGTCGCGCACATCAAGGTGCTGGGCAGTTTGTAAAGTAAAGACCGCCCGCGAATTCAGGACCGCCAGCGCGTGAAGCCAGCGCTTTAGGGCTCGCGCCTCCGATGCGCGTCATCGCCGTTTCACCGACCGATGCACTTCGCGCCCAATGGGTTGTTGACGGCTTATTGATCGACTAGGGCTGGGCCAGCCTGCGCAGCGCGGCGGCGTCGGCAATGCGGATCTGTTCGCGGCCGAGTTCGACCCAGCCGCGGTCCTGGAAGTTGCTGAGCAGCCGGCTCACCATTTCGCGCACGCTCCCCAGTTCGTCGGCCAGCCCCTGGTGGGTGCTGCGCACCAGTTCCCCCTTGCCCAGCAGCAGCGCCGCCAGCCGCTGATCCAGTTTCTGAAAGGTGACGGCTTCGACCAGTGCCATGAGGTCGGACAGGCGCTCCGAGAACAGACTGAACACGTAGTCGCGAAATGGTTTGTGTTCGGCCAGCAGTCGATGGAACAAGGCGGGCGGCAGCGCGACCAGCGTTACATCGGTTTCCGCGATGCCGGTTGCGGCGTAGGCGGTTCCGCCGAGCAGGCAGCTTGAGGAGAGCAGGCAACTTTCACCCGGCGTGATGCGATAGAGCTGCACTTCGCGGCCGTTGGGTGCGGACTTGACCACGCGCACGCTGCCATCGAACAGCATCGGAAAGCCGGTGCAGGGACTCGAGGCTTCGAACAGTATTGTCCCCGCCGGCGCCTGCCGGGTCGCTGCGCCGCGCATGATCTCTTCCACTGCCGCGGCCGGCAGTTTCTGAAATACCGGGAACAGTTGCAGCAGCCGGGATTTCATTTCCGGATCGTTCATGTCTGTGCCTCTTCGATCATTTGCGTCGCCAGGCGCTTGAGCGATTTGGAATCAAGCTTCGACGGCCGCAGCAGCCGCGCATCGGCCAGTCGCGCAAAGTTCTTTTTCGTCGCGCGGAGGTAGGCCGGATCGTAGTGATTGGCGAGCAGGTCGGCAACCAGCTCGTGCCAGCGCTGGTTCTCGATCTGCTCGGTCCAACGCTCGATCGTCTCCTTGCTTTGCAGGCCCACGAGGCAGCCGAGCTTGGTTTTCAACTCGCTGGGTTTGCCGAGGAAGTGTATGTATTCGTCGACGAGAAACGCGACGCGTTCGTCCAGTGGCGCCTCGATCAGCACGCAGGGGCTTTCGCGCATGGATGCAAGCAGGGCATCCGGAACCTGCAGCTGTCCGATCTTCTTGCTTTCGGCTTCCACGTACACGGGCTGCATTGGGTCGAACTTGCGCAGCCTATCCCACACCCGGCTGTCGAACATTTTCTGTGCCGGCTGCGCGTGTTCCGGAATATCCCCCAGTACCGAGCCGCGGTGGCAGGCGATTTCCTCGAGGTCGAGCACCTGGGCGCCCGCCGCGGCCAGTGCCTGCAGCAGGCGGCTCTTGGCGCTGCCGGTGGCGCCGCATACCACGCGATATTGCAAGCTCCGCGGCAATTCGGCCAGTTGCGCCAGAATTTCGCGCCGGTAGGCACGATAGCCGCCATCGAGTTGCGCTGCATGCCAGCCGATTTCCGACAGGATGTGTGCCATGGCGCCGCTGCGTTTGCCGCCGCGCCAGCAGTACACCAGCGGCCGCCAGTTTTTGCCGTGCGCGGCGAATTTTTCCTCGATGTGGCGCGCAATGTTTTTCGCCACCAGCGCCGCGCCGCGCTTTTTCGCATCGAATGCGGAAACGTGTTTGTACATCGTGCCGATCGCGGCGCGCTCGGCATCGTCGAGCACAGGGCAGTTGATCGCGCCCGGCACATGATCCTCGGCATATTCCGAGGGCGAGCGCACATCGATGACCTCGTCAAAGGCGGCCAGCTGTGCTACGGTAACGACATTGGGAAATTTCACGGATTTTCCAAACGGAATGCACCGAATCAGAACGTGGCTCCGATGCTCAAGAAACGAGCCCCCGAGTTTACACGCAAATACCCGGCCTCTACCAAACCCGAAGCACACCCGAACCTCGAACCGAGACTTGTCGCCATGAACGCACCGGCCGCTGCACCATTCAGACTCACCCAGTTTTCCCATGGTGGCGGTTGCGGCTGCAAGATCGCGCCCGGGGTGCTCACCGAATTGCTCGCTGCCGCGCCCATCCGCAGTCTGCCCAAGGATTTGCTGGTGGGCACCGAGTCCAGCGACGATGCTGCGGTGTACCGCTTGAACGACACGCAGGCGCTGATCGCGACCACCGATTTCTTCACGCCGATCGTGGACGATCCCTACGATTTCGGACGCATCGCCGCGACCAATGCCCTGTCCGACATTTATGCCATGGGCGGGCGGCCGTTCATGGCGCTGGCCGTCGTCGGCATGCCGCTGGACAAACTACCACTGGAGATTATTCAGAAAATCCTCGCCGGCGGAGAGTCGGTGTGCGCCGAGGCCGGCATACCCATAGCCGGCGGGCACTCGATCGACGTGCTCGAACCGATTTACGGCCTGGTCGCGCTGGGGCTGGTGCATCCGGAGCGCGTCAAGCGCAATGATCGCGCGAAAGAGGACGACGTGCTGATCCTGGGCAAACCCTTGGGTGTCGGCATCCTCTCGGCCGCGCTGAAAAAAGGCGCACTTTCGGACGCGGGCTACGCGCAGATGATCGCAGCCACGACCAAACTCAATACCCCGGGCACGGCGCTGGCCGAACTCGCCGGCGTGCATGCGATGACCGACGTCACCGGCTTCGGCCTCGCCGGGCATTTGCTGGAAATCTGCCGTGGCTCCGGTCTCGGCGCGAGTGTGCGCTTCGCCGACCTGCCGTTCATCGACGAGGCGATGAACTGGGCGAAACAGGGCACGGTCACTGGCGCGAGCGAGCGCAATTGGTCGGCTTACGGCAAGGAAATGCATCTGCCCCGGAGCATGCCCGACTGGCAGCGTGCGCTGATTACCGATCCGCAGACCAGCGGCGGCTTGCTCGTCGCCTGTGCGCCAGATTGCGAGGCTGCGGTGCTGGCTGAATTCAGGAAGCACGGTTTCGATGCGGCATGCCGTATCGGGCGGATGGTCGCGGGGCAGGGTATAGGCGTTGAATAAGGGCTTTCGACCGGAACGCAGGGTCTAGCCGGCGTTTCCCTGCGGCGCTTCGCTTCAGGCACCATGAAATTCACTGCACCGACGCGAAGCGAAACCGATTGGCGCGCCGTGTTTGCCGCCGTGCTGTGCGGGGTCGCCGTAGCCATGAACGTGGGCAAGGTGCCGATCGCCATGCCGCAGTTGCGCACCGAATTCGGCCTTTCGCTCGTGGCCGCGGGCTGGGTGGCGTCCATGATCAATACCATGGCGGTGACGACAGCCTTGCTGTTCGGGGTGCTGGGCGATCGCATCGGCGCCTTGCGCATGTGCATCATCGGCCTGGGCGCAGGAATCGCGGGCGGACTGGGTGGCCTCGTTGCGGGCAACGAATCGGCCTTGTTGATTTCGCGCTTTGCCGAAGGCGCCGGTGTTGTTGCCGTCGCGGTCTCCGCGCCGGCCTTGCTCAGTTCCGCCAGTACGCCGCTGGACCGGCCTTTCGCGCTCGGCATCTGGGGCGCCTATCTGCCGGCGGGAGTCGGACTTTCCATGCTGTTGGCGCCGGCGGTGCTGCCCATGGGCGGCTGGCGTGGAATGTGGGTGCTGAGCCTGGCGGCATTGCTGACGGCATTGCTGGCCGTTATCCGCTCGCGCCCTGCCTACCACCTGCCCCGGTCGGCCGAAGCGCAAGCCCACCCGTTCGCCGCGGCAAAAGCCGTGTTGGTGCAACTCAAGCCCTGGCTGCTGGCTCTGGCCATGAGCACCTGGACCGTTCAACATTTCGCCCTGATCATCTGGATGCCCACCTTCCTCCAGGAGCAGCGCGCGCTCTCACCCTTGGCGGTATCGCTGCTGTCCTGCTTGATGGTGTTGGTCAACGTGCCGGGCAATCTGCTCGGTGGCAGCCTGCTGCAACGCAATTTCCGCCGCGGAAGTTTGATCGCTTGCGCCAGCCTGATTACCGGCCTATGCGGCGTCGGCATCTTTCTCGATCTGCTTCCGGATCTGATCCGTTATGGCTTGTGCCTGCTGCTTTCATTCACCGGGGGGGTGATCCCGGCCTCGGTGTTGTCCGCTTCGGCCAGCCTTGCGCGCACGCCGAAGCAGATCGGCACGCTGCAGGGCCTGTTCAATCAGTTCGGCAACCTCGGCACGTTTGCGGGTCCGCCGCTGATTGCCATGCTGGTTGCCGCGAGCGGGCTGTGGCGCGATGCGCTGATTGTTACGGGGAGCGCGGCGCTGCTCGGCGTGATGCTTGGTCTCACGCTTAGGCGGCTCGAGCGGTGACGCGAAGGGGTCCGAGCGAGCCGGTTGAATGCGCAGTTAAGGCGATCGACCCGGATGTCAAACGGCCGGACGCGCGCGATGATTCGCCCTAGTGCGGGCCGTACTTGCGCGAGCGCTCCGCGAACGCTGCGTAGCCGATGAAGTCTTCGAATTTTGCCGCCTCGGCGCGCAGCCCGTCGATGGCATCGGCATTTTCAGTCTGGCGAAACCGCTCAGCGGCGTCGCGTACCGCGCGGTATTGCGCCAATAGCGAAAACCCGTAGTAAAGAACGATGGCGGCGCCGGCCGCGGCTTCGTCGGCCAGGGCGTATCCCGGTGTGTCCACCACCATCACCGGCCGGCTCAGTGACGCGCGGATTTCCTTCAGTTTCGGCGGCGGGAGCATCGTCGGAAACACCATGTCCGCACCGGCTTCGGCGTAGGCGTTCAGCCGGGAAATGGTCTGGTCCAGGTCGCCCAGCGCCCAGGCAGCGTCGCTGCGCGCGATGATCAGAAAATTCGGGTCGGTGCGTGCATCGACCGCGGCGCGGATGCGGTTCGCAACCGCTTCCTTGGCGTGCAGCCGCTGCGGCACGTCGGCGTGCTTGCCGAAAGCGTGGTCTTCGATATGGATTGCACACACGCCGGCGCGCTCGAAGTCGCGCACCGTGCGCCACAGATTGGCTGCGTCGTTGAAACCGCCCTCGGCATCCGCGATCACCGGGATGCCGACCGCGTCCGCGATGGTCCGCGCCTGTTCCACCATGTCCGGCAGGCTGAGCAGTCCCGTGTCCGGCAGACCGAAGCGGCTGGCTGCGGTGGCGTAGCTGCCGATGTAGACGCAGGGAAAGCCCGCAGCTTCGATCAGCCTGGCGCTCAATGCGTCGCTCGCCCCCAGCGCCGGCGTTGTGGTTCCGCTGTCGAGGAGATTTCGGAGTTGCAGCCGGCGTGCGCCAAAGGGATCCATGAACGGGTCCTTGCGATGAAAGGATGGATTGGAGGCGGATGGGTCGCCGCGATTGTACTGCACGCGAGTCTGAATTTTCCCAAGCCGTTTATGGGGTTTCACGCCGAAGTCAAAAGATTAGCGAAAAATCATTGCCAAGACATTGTTTTTGAGAGAATATTGTGATACCGGAAGCTGCCGTGGTCGATGCGTGGCCGTCACCAGACTGCTAGCGAAGAGGGGACCGATGGCGAGAATCGTGGTGTTCAATCAAAAAGGCGGAGTGGGTAAGACCACCACGACGCTGAATTTGGCCGCCCTGCTCGAGCGTCGCGGCAGTTCACCCCTGGTAATCGATCTGGATCCGCAAGCGCATTTGTCTTCGCTCAGCGGCGTTGCCGCGAGCGAGGGCCGCGACAGCCTCTACGCGTTCTATCAGGAAGTGAAGCAACTCGGGCAACTGGTCCGCACCAGCAACAAGGGCTGGTCCATCATTCCGGCCCATTTGGATTTGTCGAAAGTCGATACGCAGTTCGGCAAAGGGCCGCGGGCCCTGCAGCGGCTCAACGCGGGCATCGTCAGGGAAAAACTCAATACCGACCGCCCGATTCTGATGGACGCCTGTCCGCTGCTGGGTGTTTTGTCGCTGAACGGTATTTTTGCCTGCGACCGGGTGCTGATTCCGATTTCCGCCGACTATCTGGCGGTGAACGGTGCCCTGCAGATCGACCGCACTTTGCGCGCGCTGGAACGCGTTCTGGGTAAACCGCCGATGCGCCGTTTCGTGATCACGCGATTCGACGCGCGCCGGCGGATGTCCTGGGACATCGACCAGAAATTGCGCGAGCGCTTCGGCGCGGAAATGTGCGAGACGCGCATTGCCGAAAGTGTCAGTCTTGCCGAGAGCCCGGCGCACAATCTCGACGTGTTTACCCACGCGCCCGAAAGCCGCGGGGCGCTGGATTATTCGGCTTTGTTCGACGAACTGCTGGCGGCGGGGTTCGTCACGTAATCCGGCTGGTCTGTTGCGGGCGGCTCCGCATCCAACTCCTTGCCGATCAGACCGATCGCGTGTTCCAGATCGAGGGTCTCCTCGTTTATCGAAGGCTGCACCTCGTGGCAGTCGAGAATTTCGCAGTGATGGTAGATCTGCATGACCTTGCGCTCGGCCTCGGCGCGTTCGCGTGCGGCAAAAATCAGGTTGTCGACAACCGTGCCGCCGCGGGTTTTGATCTTGAATCCGAATTTGATCACGGACGAAACCTCATCGGGGAGAGATGGCAGATTATCGCACGGTGAACAGCCCCGGGTGGGGTTCTGAATCCCGATCGATCCTGCAAAGCTCAGGCGTAGACGCAGCCTTCGAACAAGCGTCGCGCAGTGCGGTAAAAAGAGCCGCGCGTCGCCTGCCATCCGGCGCTTCCGCGCTGGACTTGCGCACCTACGGTCAGCACGCCCGAAGGCATCGCCAGCCTCAGCGTGTCGCCGCCATCGCGCCGGGCCGCGCGCCAGACTACGCTGTGTTCGATGCGTGCTGCGACCGCGGCGCATAGCGATGCGGTCAGCGGCAGTGCGCGATGCGGCTGCCCGTTCGAAATCACACGCAGCGTCAGGTCGGCAGCCGAAGCGGGCAGCCGCTCGCCGGACAGGGTGCAGGCAGCCTGTGCCGGTGAGGCGAAGCCGATGAAGGGAACCGCGCTACGCGCGCGCGCCTCATCCAGTGTGCGCGTGATGCCCATCGCCACGGAAGCGTGCAGACGAATGGCGGCGAGTTTTTCCATCACAGCCGCATCGCTTTCGAGTTCGTCCGGCATTTCGGTGCCCTTCAATCCCAGGGCCGCAGCGGCGACGAACACGCAGGCGTTGGCGGCATCGACCATCGAGACCTCGATTCGGCCCAGACCGGGTATGTCGAGCATGTCCGACACGTTTCCGCTGGGCAGCAGCCTGCCTGTCGTCGCGCCGCCGGGGTCGACGAAGTCGAGCCGGATCGGCGCGCCGGTGCCGGTCACGCCCGGAATTGCGAGTGAACCTTCGGCCGCCGCGCGGCCTGCTTGCGCGGCAAAGGTGGAATGGATGATTTTGCGCGTATTGGTGTTGTATATGCGCACCATGGCCTCGCCGCCGGCCGCGGAGACCAGCCCTTCCTCGAGCGCAAACGGGCCGACCGCCGAGGACATGTTGCCGCAGTTGGCGCCGTAATCGACGCGCGCCGCCTTTACCTGCACTTGCGCGAAGGTGTAGTCGATGTCCGCGTCATCGCGTGAGGAAGGCGCTATCACGCACACTTTGGACAAGGAGGAAACGCCGCCGCCCATGCCGTCCAATTGCCTGCCGTGGGGGTCCGGGCTGCCCATGGCGGAGAGAAAAATCGCATCCCAATCGGCTCGTGCCGGCGGCAGGTCGCGCGCATGAAACATGATGGCCTTGCTGGTGCCGCCGCGCATGAACACTGCGGGAAATTTTCTCTGCGTCATATGCGGCTGCTCATTTCAACAGGGGTACGAGGGCTTTCCATATATTCTCCATCAGTATCGGCTGAGCCGCGGCGGTCGGATGCAGATTGTCCGCCTGGAACAATTCACGGCGCTGCTCCATGCCCTCAAACAGAAACGGCGCCAGTGCGGTTTTGTACTCGCTGGCGAGACTGATGTAGACCTGCGCGAATTCCCGGGTATAGGACGGGCCGTAATTGGGCGGCATGCGCATGCCTACCAGCAATACGCGCGCCCTGGCGCGCAGGCTGCGCGTAATGATTTTCGCCAGATTGGCGCGCATCTGCCCGGGCGGCAGGCCTCGCAGACCGTCATTTGCGCCCAGTTCGACCACAATCACCCGCGGTTTGTGCGTCTTGAGCACCTCGGCGATGCGCGCGGCGCCGCCACTGGTGGTTTCACCGCTGATGCTCGCGTTGGTCACGGTATAATCCATGCCTTCCCGCTTCAGCCGCGCTTGCAACAGGGCGGGCCAGCCCGCATCCTGGGAGAGTCCATAGGCGGCTGACAGGCTGTCGCCGTAAATCAGAATGGTGCCGTCCGCCCGGGCCGCGAGCGGCAAGCACATCGACAACCCGAACCAGGTAAGCAACAACAATCTTCGCAGCATGACACTAGCCTCTAATTCACCGATGATCAAAGCAGCCGGACTGTCCAAGGTGGTGCCGAACGGAACGAGCCAGCTCGTCATTCTGCATGAGATCGAGTTCGAGGTCATGGCGGGCGAAGCCGTGGCCATCGTCGGCGCTTCGGGTTCGGGCAAATCGACGCTGCTGGGCCTGCTCGCCGGACTGGATACCCCCAGCGCCGGCAGCGTGCATCTGGACGGCGCCGACCTGTTCGCGCTGGACGAAGACGGTCGTGCGGCGCTGCGCGCGCGCCTGCTCGGTTTCGTGTTCCAGTCCTTTCAGTTGCTGCCGGCCCTGAACGCGCTCGAGAACGTGATGCTGCCTCTGGAACTGGCCGGCGCTGCCGACGCGGCGCGTCGCGCCACCGCCATGATGGAGCGCGTCGGCCTGGGCGAGCGACTCGGGCATTATCCGAAATACCTCTCCGGCGGGGAGCAGCAGCGCGTCGCACTGGCGCGCGCCTTCGTGATGCAACCCAAGCTGCTGCTGGCCGACGAGCCCACCGGCAATCTAGACGCGGAAACCGGCGCGGCCATCATCGATCTGATGTTTTCCCTCAACGCCGCGGCCGGCACGACGCTGGTGCTCGTGACCCACGACGATGCGATTGCGCACCGCTGCCAGCGCCAGATCCGGCTGGTGGGCGGGCGCATCCTCGCATGAAAGACTGATTCGCGCCCGACGTGCCATGCGTACATTTTCCCTGTCGCTGACCATGCTCCTGCGCGACTGGCGCGCAGGCGAACTGCGTGTGCTGGCGCTGGCCCTGGTCATCGCCGTGGCCAGTGTCACCAGCGTCGCGTTCTTTGCCGATCGCGTTTGGCAGGCGCTGACGCAGGAGGCCAACCAGATGCTGGGCGCCGATGTGCTGCTTCTGTCCGACCATCCGTTCGCGCCGGAATTGAGCGCGGATGCGGCCAGGCGCGGCCTGGCGCGTGTCGACGGTGTGAGTTTCGTGAGCATGGCGCGGGCCGGGGAGGCTACGCAACTCGCCGGAGTCAAGGCCGTGAGTGCGGGCTATCCCTTGCGCGGCAAGCTGCGCATCGCGCCGCGGCTGAACGCGCAGGATGCCGAAACCGATACGCTTCCGCCGCCGGGCAGTGTCTGGCTGGACGAGCGCCTGAGCGCCGCGCTGGGCGCAGCAGCGGGTGCCCAGATTGAACTCGGCGATGCGCGTTTCACAGTGGGCGCGGTATTGACGCTGGAACCGGATCGCGGGCTGAGTTTTTTCAATATCGCGCCGCGACTGCTGATGCGCGTCGAAGACCTGCCCGCCACCGGGCTGATCCAGACCGGCAGCCGCGCGCGCTATCAGCTCTACATCGCCGGCGCGCGCGCCGCTACTGAAAATTACGCGACCTGGGCCAAACCCAGATTGGTTGCAGGGCAGCGCATCGAAAGTCTGGGCAATGCGCGTCCCGAGGTGCGCGCGGGGCTGGACCGTGCGCAGCAATTCCTCGGGCTCTCGTCCATGCTCGCGGTGATACTCGCCGCCGTCGCCATCGCGCTTTCGACGCGCCGCTATACGCAGCGCCATCTGGACGGCTATGCAGTGATGCGCTGTTTTGGCGCCCTGCAGGGCCGCTTGTTTGCCTTGTTCAGCTGGGAGTTCGTACTCCTCGGTCTGTTCGCCTGTACGTTGGGCTGCGTGCTCGGCTACGCGGGACAGGCGGTGATTGCGGTCTGGCTCACCGACTTCGTCGCTGCGTCCCTGCCGCAACCGGGCTTTTATCCGGTGTTGCAGGGATACGCCGCAGGCCTGTTGTTGTTGCTCGGCTTCGCGCTGCCGCCGCTGCTGCAACTGAAAAACGTGCCGGCGATACGCGTCATCCGACGCGAGGTCGGCGCACCCCGGCAAAACGCACTGGCGGGCTATGCGCTGGGTTTGTCCGCGCTGGCCGCGTTGTTGCTTTGGCAGGCGGGCGAATTCAAACTCGGCGCCACCGTGTTCGGCGGTTTCAGCGCGGCATTTCTCGTGTTCTGGCTGGTAAGTCTGGGCGCGCTGCGATTGTTCGCGCTGCTGGGGCGCGCCGGCGGCGTGTCCTGGCGCTATGGCTTGGCGAACCTGCGCCGGCGCAGCCGCGCCAATGCGGTGCAGATCGTCGCGCTTGCCTTGGGACTGACGGTGCTGTTGCTGCTGACCTTCATACGCGGCGACCTGCTCGAGGCCTGGCGCACCAAACTGCCGCAGGATGCGCCCAATCGATTCGTGGTCAATATCCAGCCGGATCAGGTGCGGCCGCTGGCGCAATTCCTCGCGAAGAGCGGCATAGACGCACCCACCAGTTTTCCGATGGTGCGCGCGCGGCTGAACGCGATCAACGGGCGCGCGGTCAGTTCGTCCGACTACACAGACGAGCGCGCCAAGCGCCAGATCGATCGCGAGTTCAACCTGAGTTTCATGCAGACGCTCCCGGCCGGAAACCAGGTGACCGACGGGCGCTGGTTCACAGCTGACGACTACGCGCAGGGCGCGGTGTCGGTCGAAGTCTGGATCGCCGAGCGATTGGGGATCAAGCTCGGCGACCGACTGAGCTTCAGCGGCGGTGGTGCGGACGTCACCGTGCCCGTGACCAGCGTGCGCAAACTCGATTGGGATTCGATGCGTCCGAATTTCTTTTTTGTGACCACGCCCGAAGCGCTGGCGCGTTTTCCGGCAAGTTATATGAGTACCTTCCGTCTGTCCGCGACGGATCCCCTGTTTACCACCCGGCTCACGCAGGCGTTTCCGAACCTCACGGTCATCGACGTCAGCGCCATCATGCGCCAGGTCAACGGCGTGCTCGACCAGGTGATACGCGCAGTGGAATTCGTATTCCTGTTCGCGCTGGTCGCCGGCGTGCTGGTCTTGTACGCGGCGTTGCTCTCCACCCAGGATGAGCGGCTGCAGGAGGCGGCGCTGATGCGCGCCCTGGGCGCGCGGCGCGCACAGGTGGCCGGTGCGCAGCGTGCCGAGTTTTTCGCTCTGGGTCTGGTGGCGGGGCTGCTTGCCTCGGCGGGCGCCACCGCGATCGGCTACGTGCTCGCAGAGCGCGTGTTCCAGTTTCCATGGCAGTTCAACGCCGTTATCTGGATCGTCGGACCGCTCGCGGGTCTTGCCTGCGTTGCTTTCAATGCCTGGCTGGGCGGGCGCGCCGCGCTGAATCATCCGCCTATGCTGGCGCTGCGCGAATCCTGATGGCCGGCGAACCGACGCCTTTCGAGGCTTTGGGCGGCGCGGACAAGCTGCGTGCCCTGGTCGATCGCTTCTACCAACTCATGGACGCGCAGCCCGAGTATTACGCCATTCGCAAGCTGCATCCGCAGGACTTGGCGGGTTCAGCGGAAAAGCTCTACCTGTTTCTCTCCGGCTGGCTGGGCGGCCCACCCCTGTACCAGCAGAAGTTCGGCCAGCCATTTCTGCGTGCGCGCCACTTGCCGTTTTCCATCGGCGTCGCCGAGCGCGATCTGTGGCTCGCGTGCATGGCCCAGGCGATGCGCGATTGCGGCGTGGAGGCGGGCTTCGCCGCCGCGCTCGCCGACGCGTTTTCCAAAACCGCAGATCACATGCGCAACCGGGAGGGCTGAATCAAGCGGAGCGAGGCGCGCGGCCTTTCTCCAGGTTCGGCAGGAACCAGACCAGCATGCCGATGACGATCGTCGGCACCGCAGTGCAGAACAGGCTGGCATAGCGCAGCATCAGCGTAAACGGCAGCGCGCCGAGGATCGAAATCCAGATCATCGGTCGCCGGCCGATGCGGTCCGAGAGCGTGCCGCCTGCGGCTTTTTGCATTGCGGATGGTTCAGGCTGGCGCTCGAAGAAGCCGGCATTATCCAGCATGGGCGATTTGGCGTCGTGACATGCGCCATCGTGGCACGTCGCGTGTCAATTATTTCACGCTCGACGCTTCTATTTTTCGAACATCGGCGCGCACTGCGGTTTAAGCTTTGACCTGCCGCTGGATCTGCTGGTGTTCAGCCAAGATCGCACGCGGCACCTTAACGGAGGTTTCCATGACATCAAGCCAACGCGCCTTGCTCGCACTCGGGCGATTCCTGTTTCTGGCCTTGCTCGTCCTGCCGGCCGGCGCGGCGTTCGCGCAGGACAAGTCGAAGGAGGCAGACAAGAATACCTACGATCAGGACACCGTTCTGAAAGATGCGGAGCGCTTCTTTGGCAAGGGCACGGAAGGCCTGGGCGCAGTGATCGAGAAGGCGTTCAAGGAACATGGCCGGCCGAACGGCTATATCGCCGGCGAGGAAGCCAGCGGCGCGATCGCCATCGGCCTGCGCTACGGCAATGGAACGCTGAAGCTCAAGTCGGGCGGCTCGCGTAAGGTCTACTGGCAGGGCCCGTCGGTGGGATTCGACTGGGGCGGGAACCTATCCAAGGTATTCGTCCTCGTGTATCACCTGCCGAACGCGTCGAAGATCTTCCAGCGCTTTCCCGCCGTGGACGGCAGCCTTTATTACGTCGGCGGGGCCGGCATCAACTATCAGCAGCGCGGCAATATCATCCTTGCCCCGATACGGCTGGGCGTCGGCCTGCGCGCAGGCGCTAGCATCGGTTACATGCACTACACCAAGACGAAAACCTACAATCCATTCTGAACAAAGGCGTATCGGCGCGCCTGCGCGCCGATACGCAGCCATCGTGGACAACCCCCGGAGAATCAATAGGGACGGGCTTCTCCGGGCATTTGCCCGGGCGGGGCGACGGCTTAGTCTTGGTCCTTCTCCGCCAGCTGCGGATACTCGCCGGCGAGCACGGAACCGTCCTTGCGCCAGGCATGGCAGCCGTCGACGAAGGCCAGTGTGCCTGCGTCCGGCCAGCGGCGCGGGTCGCCGCCGCTCTGTTGCTGCCGCTCGAGGCGGTCCGGAAAAGAAGCCTGCATATAGGTGTTGCCGACTTGGCCCAGCAAATCCGTCAGGTGGGTGCAGCCCAGCGTGCCGCCGAGCAGCTCCCTGACGGCGCGCGTGAAACCGGGACCGATGCGCAGGCCGATCAGCTTGCGGTAATCGGCCGCGATGTCGCTGCACACAGGCCAGGGCGCCGCCATCGTGGTGGCCGCCGCATCGCGGATCGTATAGTCGTCGTCGATGAGCACGCGCAGCGCAAGATGATGGATCATCTCGCCCGCCGGCACCGCCGGGCGCGAATTGAACGGCACCGCCTGGCCTTTCTCGTCGGCAACGCTGGCTTCGATCTGCCACAGGCCGTCGCGCCGGCGGTAGCCGCGGCAGACGATCTGGCGCGTATGCACCAGCTCCATGTCTTCAAGCTTCTGCTCCAGCATCGATGCGTCCTTGTCAGAGGGGGTGCTCATGGCGCCTGCGACGCAGACTTCGGCGCTGCCGTCTGCGCCGGCAGGCGCATGAAGTTCGCGCCGATCGCGCCGACCTTGACGTAGATCAGCGCGCCCTCGGCGCCGGTGTAGGGCGTGTGGCGGCTGCCGCGCGGACTGCGCAGCCAGGTGCCGGCGGGATAGTCGCCGTCTTCGTCGCGGAACACGCCCTCCAGCACCAGGATTTCCTCGCCGCCTGGATGGGTGTGCGCGCTGAAGCGCGTGTGCGGCGCCCAGCGCACCAGCGCCGTGCTCACGCCGTCGTGCTCATGCAGCGGCATGACCGTCAGCCCGGCGACCAGCCCCGCATGCCAGGCGGCGCTCGCGGTATCGATGCGCACCGGCTGCATGTCGTCCGGCGCGAACTGCCACAGCTTGACGAACAGCGTGCAGCCAGCGCGCGAGAACGGCGCGTGGCTGCTGCCGGGCGGATTGCGCAAATAGCTGCCGGCGGGGTAGTCGCCGCGCTCGTCCGAGAACACGCCTTCCATCACCAGGATTTCCTCGCCGCCGCCATGCACATGGCGGTCGAAGTGCGAGTTCGCGGCGTAGCGGACGATGCTGGTGGCGCGCGCCACTTCCGCGCCGATGCGGTCGAGCATGCGCCGTTCCACGCCGGGCAGCGGCGACGCGGTCCACGCCGCCTCATGCGCGCCCTGCACCACGCGCTGCGCGAAATCGCTGTTCAGGTCCATGGCGGAAAAGGGTACATCAAGATCGTGCCCGTCGCATGGCGTGCTGCCGCTAGCGCTAGCGCTGTCGGAGCGCGCGCTTCATCAGCTTGCCGTTGGCGTTGCGCGGCAGCGGCTGCTCGATGAAGGTGATGAAGTCCGGCAGCTTGTAGTCCGCAAGCTGCCGTGCGCAGTGTGCGCGCAGGTCTTCGGCGGTGCAGGCCGGGTCGGAGCGCAGCACGAAGGCGTGGGATTTTTCGCCGAGCACCGGGTCCGGACGCGCGATCAGCGCCGACTCGATGACCGCCGGGTGCAGCGACAGCACGTTCTCGACTTCGGCGCAGAATACCTTGTAGCCGCCGCGGTTGATCAGGTCCTTCTTGCGGTCGAAGATGCGCACATAGCCGTCGGTGTCGATCGACCCGATATCGCCCGATTTCCAGTAGCCGCCGCAGAATTCGCGCTGCGTCGCGGCGGCGTCGTCCCAATAGCCCGGCACCACCATCGGGCCGGCGATCCAGATCTCGCCCTCCGCGCCGGGCGCGACTTCGCGGCCCTCGTCGTCCATCACGCGCAGTTCGGCGCAGGGCAGGACCGCGCCCACGCTGTCCAGATGCGCGGCTTGCTCGCCCGGCGGCATGATGGTGGTGGGCGAGCAGGTCTCCGTGGCGCCGTAGGCATTGACGAGCAGCAGCTGCGGCAGCTTGTGCGCCAGCGCGCGGATGGTGCCTTCCGGCATCGGCGCGCCGCCAAAGCCGCCTATGCGCCAGCGGCTCAGATCGTAGCGCTCGAAATCGGGTTCACGCAGGCACAGGTTGTAAATGGCGGGCACGACCAATGTGAACGTCATGCGCTCGCGGCTCGCCAGTTCGAGAAAGGCCTTGGCCTTGAAATCGCGCAGCATCAGCACGCATCCGCCGACGCGCAGCATGGCGAGGATGATGGCCACCAGGCCGGTGACGTGGCTCGCGGGCACGGCGAGCAGGGCGCGTTCGCCCGCGCCGAGCTGCAGGCAATACTGGTAATGGAGCGCGGAGTGGATGAGATTCAGCTGGGTGAGCATTGCGCCCTTGGGATGCCCGGTAGTGCCGGAGGTGTAGAGGATCACCGCGGTGTCGTCTTCCTCCGGCGCGGCGGTGGCAATGGCTTCGGCATCGGATGCGAGCAATTGCGCGAACGGCCGCGCGTCCGCCGCGTCGCCGCCGCCCACGGCATAGCGCAGCGCGAGCCCGGGCAGCGCGTCGTGCGATGGAATGCGCTCGGCGAGCACGGCATCGAACACCAGCGCGCGCGCCTTGCACTGGCCGAGCACGTAGGCGAGCTCGGGCGTTTGCTCGCGCACGTTGATCGGCACCGCAATTGCGCCGATGCGAAACGCCGCCAGCAGTGCATAGACGAATTCGGGTTCGTTGGCGCAAAGGAGGGCGAGGCGATCGCCGGCGCGCAGGCCGTCGCGCGCGAAGCCGGCGGCAACGCGTGTCGTGATGTCATCGAGTTCGGCATAGCTGACGCGCCGCTCGTCACACACCAGCGCCTCGTCGGCGGCATGGCGCGCAAGCGTCTGCGCGAACATCGCGTTCAGATTCGCCGGACGTTCTGCGTAGCACTTGAACACGCGACCGAAATGCGCTTCGCGGCGGAGTTGCGGCGCGTGCTCAAGTCGCTGCGCGGCTTGCGATGGTGTGGACGGCATGGCGCATTTTACCGCGCGCTTCGCCGCTTGCCGCTTGGGCTATACTTTGCCCATGCTTGAAATCCTGCTCGCCCTGTCGCTATTGCTGTTGCTGCTTTTGGGCTGGCTCGCCTGGCGCCTGGCCTCGGTGAGCCGCAGGGTGGACGAGCTGCCCGCCGGTATGGCGCAGGGCCTGGAGGAAAAACACCGCGCGATGCTCACCGATCTGCATGGCGGACTGACGCAGCAAGGCGACCGCCTGGGCACGAACTTCAGCGAATCCTCGGAGCGGCTGCGCGGCACCCTGGCAGAAGAGCTCACGCAAACGCGCGACACGCTGCACGCACTCAAGCTGAGTCTGTCGGAGAGCATGGGGCAGAGCCGCGAGGCCATGATCAAGCAGCTGGCTGCGACGACCGACCAGCTCAACGCCAAGATCGATCAGCGCCTGGAACAGATATCCGGCAAGGTGAGCGAGCGCCTGGACGAGGGTTTCAAGAAGACCAACGAGACTTTCGTCAACGTGATGCAGCGCCTCGCGACCATCGACGAGGCGCAGAAGAAGATCGACGGACTCACCGGCAGCGTGATCAGCCTGCAGGAGCTGCTCGGCGACAAGAAATCGCGCGGCGCGTTCGGCGAAGTGCAGCTCGAAGCGCTGGTGCGAAATGTCATGCCTACGGGCGCGTTTGAACTGCAGTACACGCTTTCCAACGGCACGCGTGCCGATTGCGTGCTGAAGCTTCCCGACCCCACGGGCATGGTGGCGGTCGACTCGAAGTTCCCCCTGGAGAATTACCATCGCATGTTCGAGGCCGGCGCCAACGAGGCGGATCGCAATCTTGCGCAAAAGGCGTTCCGCTCCGATATCAAGAAACATGTCGATGCGATCGCATCGAAGTACATCATCGCCAATGAGACCTCCGACGGTGCGGTGATGTTCGTGCCGGCAGAGGCGGTGTTCGCCGAGATTCACGCCTATCATGCCGAGGTGGTGGAATACGCCAATACGCGCCGCGTCTGGATCGTGTCGCCGACCACGCTGATGGCCGTGCTCAACACGGCCAGGGCGGTGTTGAAGGACGTGGAGACGCGCGAGCAGATTCATGTCATCAAGGATTCGCTGGCGCGGCTTGCGGTCGAATTCGGTCGCTTCGACGAGCGCATGAAAAAACTTGCCGACCACATACGCCAGGCGAACGACGACGTGGAAAAAATCCAGGTCACCGGGGGCAAGATCAGTCAGCAGTTTCAGCGCATCGAGTCGGCGGAAATCGAAGACAAGCCCGCCGCGGACAAGGTGGTGCGGTTGGTCGACACATCGAAGGCGCAGGACAGCTAGCGCCGGCGAGACAAGGAGGGTTTATGTCAGATCTGAAAGAACAATTCGAGACCGCGGTCGCGGAATCCAAGAATCTCGCGGAGCGTCCGGACAACAACACGTTGCTGAAACTTTACGCACTGTACAAGCAGGGTTCGAGCGGCGACGCGGGCGGCGAGCGTCCGGGCATGACTGACTTTGTCGCACGCGCTAAATACGACGCGTGGTCCGCGATTGCGGGCACATCCCGGGAGGAGGCCATGCGGCAGTATGTGGATTTGATCGACTCGCTGAAAGACTGAGGTGCATCGTCAGGCGGTCGTCGTTCGCGCTGGTGGATGGCCGGAGAATCAATACCAGAGCCATTCTCCGTGTTTTCGTGCAGAGCGGACCGATGGCCCGGACGGATCAGGAAATAAGTTTGCCGAGCACGAGCAGCAGGCCGACCACGATCAACGCCGTCGCAATGACGGTAAACCGCATGATCAAATCGCTATAGGCGATGCGCGCCAGCGTGCGGTTTTCCAGCCGGTCCTTCAGATAGTACAGGCCGAGTACCGCGCTGAGCAGGCCGATGCCGATCAACAGGATAGTCATATCAGATAGTTTAACCTGCGAACGGAAGCGATTATCCCCAAGCCGGCGGCGTTCATGTGCAAGGTTCGGCGGCGACTCGCCGCAGCGCCGCTCCGATTAAAACGACCATGAGGTTAATTACCATGCTGAAACGAATCATGACTTGCGCAATGGCCGGATGTTTCCTTCTTGCGACAGTGTCCGCCGCCGCGGTCGAGCCGTCGCCGCGCTACAACGCGGTCGAACTGCAGGCCGAGGCGCAGCGCGAGGTGCAGAACGATCTGGTCGATGCGAGCCTGTTCGTGGAACTCAACGATCCCAGTCCGGCATCGCTCGCCAATGCGATCAATAAGCGGGTCAACGAAGCACTGCGCATCGCCAAGGACGCCAAGGGGGTACGGGCGAGATCGGGCAATAACCAGACCTATCCTGTCTACACCAAGGGTGGCGTTTTGCAGGGCTGGCGCGGCCGTGCCGAGATTCGTATCGAGAGCAGGGACTTCGACGCAGCCTCCGCGCTGATCGGCCAGCTGCAGGCGGCGATGCAGTTGGGCAACATGAATTTTTCCGTCTCGACCGAGGCTCGCCGCGCCGTGGAGAACGAATTGATCGCCGAGGCCATCGGCGCATTCAAAGCGCGCGCCGATATCGTCAAGGCCGCGCTCGCCGGGCGTGGCTACAAACTGCTGCACCTGAATGTCGCCAGCAACCGCAATATGCCGCAGCCGCGCTACGCCGCGGTGCGCATGATGGCTTCTGCACAGGAAGTGGCCGCGCCCAATCTTGAAGCTGGAGTCAGTGTGGTGACCGTAACCGCAAACGGCGCCATTGAAGTTCTCGAGTAGGGGTGTGCGAGAGGCATCGATGCGAAGCACCGCAATGCGGCACAGGGCCGCCAGGCGTGAGGCACGCGCTGTCGATTGTGGCCGGGCGGAACTAGTGCGAATGCACGGCTATTGTCATAGAATGCCATCGGGCGGATTGCTGGGCGTTAACTGAAAAAGATCAGGTGCGCAGGGGGCCGGGCATGACAAAAACAGGGTTTTGGAAAACCGACTGGTTTCTTGGACTTGCCGTCGTTGTCGGTATCGTTCTGTTCAACCGCACCAGCGACATCATTCCGAGTCTCGAGCGCAAGGCCTATGACCTCGGTGTCATCGCAACTGCGCGCACGCCGCTGGACAAGATTGCGGTCATTGCCATCGACGAACAGAGCCTGGCAAATATCGGCCGCTGGCCGTGGTCGCGCGAGGTTCTGGCAAGAATGACCGATAGCCTGGCGGCAGCGAAGGCAAAAGTCATAGCGTATACGGTGCTGTTTTCGGAGCCGCAGACGGATCCGGGATATGTCTACATCAGCAAACTGCTCGATCTGACGGGCGCCACTGCGCCGGCTCCGACCGCACCCGCCGGTCCGGCAGCTGCGCCGGGTTCGAGCGTGTCCTTGGCGGCGCCGGCAGGCGACGAACTCGTGCCGATCCGCACATTGCTTAAGGAAGCCGAGCAGGCGCTCAATACCGATCGCAGGCTTGCGGAAAGCTTTGCGCGTGCCGGCAACGTGGTGCCGATGACGCTGTTCGACATTGCCACGGCTTTCGGAAAGCCGGACAAACCGCTGCCGGAATACGTGACGAAAAACAGCCTGTCCAAGATCGGCGTAATTCTGGACGACGCGATATTGCCCACACGCAAAGTCGAATATCCAATTGAGATCCTGGGAAAGGCCTCGACCGCGCTTGGATATCTCAACTCCACGCCGGATGTCGACGGCGGCACGCGTGCCGAGCCGCTGGCAGTGGGCTACTTCGGCCAGGTCTATCCGTCGCTAGCACTGATGATTGCCGCGAAAAGCCTCAACCTGAACGCGTCAGATGTGAAGGTCAATCCCGGCGAAATGGTTTCGCTGGGCAGACTCAACATCGTCACCGATCCGTTCACGCGGATGTACACGTATTTCTACAAGGACCGCGACGGGCATTCCGCATTCCCTGTCGATTCCTTTTTTGACGTCGTCAGCGGAAAGATCCCGGTGGGCAAATACCGGGACAAGATCGTTCTGATCGGACCCACGGCCGCCGGCCTGGGCAGTTTCGCCGTCACACCGGTGTCACCGACTATGCCGCCGGTGCTGGTGCTGGCGCATTCGGTTTCCTCGATCCTGTCGGAGCATTTTTTCGTGGCGCCGCCCTGGGGCCGTTGGGTCGAAATGGCGGTGTTCCTGCTCATCGCCGCTTATCTTATCGGACTGCTGCCGCGGCTCAAGGCGAGTATGGGTGCGGCGGTAACGGCAGCACTGCTTGCGCTGCTGCTGATTGTCCACTTCGCGCTGATGATGTCGGCGGCGATGTGGCTGCAGCTGATGCTGCCGCTGGTACTGCTGGTGGTCGGCCACGTTCTGCTCGTGACCAAGCGATTTGTCCTCACGGAGGCGGGCAAGGTGAAATCCGATGCCGATTCCGCCGAGTCCAATCGCATGCTCGGCCTTGCGTTTCAGGGGCAGGGTCAACTCGACATGGCCTGGGACAAATTCCGCAAGGTGCCGCTGGGCGATGGCTTGATGGATAACCTGTATAACCTGGCGCTCGATTTCGAGCGCAAACGCCAGTTCAACAAGGCGGAAAACGTATTCCAGTACATGGCCAATCACAATCCCAAATTCCGCGATCTGGAGACACGGTTGAGCCGCGCGAAGACGATGTCGGAGACGATCGTCCTCGGGGGCGCAGCGGGCCATCCGGGCGGCTCCATGTCCCTGGGCGCCGGCGCGGAAAAGCCCATGCTCGGCCGCTACCAGGTGGAGAAAGAACTGGGCAAGGGCGCGATGGGCGTGGTCTACCAGGGCAAGGACCCGAAGATCGGCCGCGTTGTCGCGATCAAGACCATGGCCCTGTCGCAGGAGTTCGAGGCGGACGAACTGGTCGAAGTGAAAGAGCGCTTTTTCCGCGAGGCCGAGACCGCCGGGCGTTTGTCGCACCCCAATATCGTCACCATCTACGACGCCGGCGAAGAGCACGATCTGTGCTATATCGCAATGGAACTGCTGGGCGGCAAAGACCTGATCCCCTTTACCAAGAAGGACAACCTGCTACCCATAGACAAGGTCGTGTCGATCATCGCGCGGGTCGCGGATGGGCTGGCCTTTGCGCACAAGCAGCATATCGTTCACCGGGACATCAAACCCGGCAACCTCATGTACGAACCGGATAGCGATACCCTCAAAATCACCGACTTCGGCATTGCGCGCATCACCGACTCCTCCAAGACCAAGACGGGGATGGTGCTGGGCACGCCGTCCTATATGTCGCCGGAGCAACTATCGGGTAAGAAAGTGGACGGACGCAGCGATTTGTTTTCGCTGGCGGTGACGCTGTACCAGATGCTATGCGGCGCCCTGCCTTTCGTGGGCGATTCCATGGCGCAGCTGATGTTCAAGATCGCCAACGAGCCGGCGATTGAAATATTTCTGGTCCGGCGCGGGATACCACCTCCCTTGGTGGCTTTCCTCGACAAGGCGATGGCCAAGGAGGCGGACGAGCGTTACCAGACCGGAGACGAGTTTGCAGCGGCCTTGCGCGCGGCACTCGCTAGCGGAGGCGCGGCGCCTAAGCCAGCCGGGTAGGCGGCTGACGTCAAAGGCAACGACGGGCAGGTGGCGGGACTACAGGGTCCGGCCGGTCCATCGTTCATCCACCTCCGCCATGAAATGGAGTTCGCCGGCGTGTTCCATTACCTGGAACTTTGATTTCAGCGCGGCATGGGCCGCCTCGGAGTCCAGCTTTATAGAACAGGCGCAATGGAAACTGGTCCCTCGCATCGCGGGGAGTATGTGCAGATACGTCAGCATCCCGAAATCTGCGCAAACCGATTCGATCGCCGATCTCAGATTCTCTTCATTCAGAAACAGTGGAAAGCCCGTTCTGAGCGCATCCGCCATGCTCGGACGTGTTTCATCCAGCGGCGGTGGCAGGCCGATTTTTGGCGCATTCTTCATCTTGAGCTCCTCCCCCCCGGTTGGGCTTTTTCCCGTATCGAAAAAAGGGAAAAACGAGGGCGTACGCTTAATTTATCGCAAATTCCTCGAGTATTGTCTATAGTCCGAACGGATGAGGTGATCGCTTCCCGGCCAGGAGCCGCGTTCTGAAAAGTGCGGTTTTATACTGAAAACAGTATTCACACGCCTACGAACGACTTGCCCTTGTTGCCGGCTACGAAGCCATTGAACGCTCCGTTGATCTGGTCCCACGACTTCAGCTTTTTCATATTGTCGAGCCAGCGCTTGACGTTGGGGTAGGCGGAGAAATCGCAGTCGATAAGCTCGCCGATCGACACAATTGCTGCGCCGAAATAATCGGCAATGGTCAGATCGTTGCCGCAGAGATACTGGTTCTTTGGTCCAATCCAGTGCTTGTCGAGAACCTCCAGCCATCTTTTGGCGCCTTGTTGTCCCCAGGCGATGGTGCCGGCATGCGCCTCGTCACTGCGGCGCTTGTGGTGCGGAAAGATCTGTGGATAGACCAGGCCGTAACCCAGGTTCAGATAGAGCTGGGTGTTGATCCAATCCATCGCCTCGTTGACCTTGGCGCGCTTCTTCAGGTCCTTCGGGTAGGACGGCAACTCGTATTTATCGGCAAGGTACTTCAGGATCGCCGAGCCTTCGGTCAGACGAAAATCGCCGTCCTCGAGCATCGGCACCAGACGGTTGGGATTGGCCGACGCATACGGTTCCTGATGATGTGCGCCTTTGAGGATGTCGACCAGTTCCTCATCGCATTCAATCCCGTTTTCGGCGATGAATAGCCTTACGGGACGGGAAGCGGTCGATACCGGGTGCATATAGAGTTTCATTGTCGTGTCTCCTTTTGTTCTCGCGTTTTTCCTCTTATCCATTTTGCAGCGGAAGCGAGGTTCCATTTCAAGCGTGTCATCGACCCGTTTGCTCGAACTCTCCTTGGATCGTCGAGTATTCCATACGGTACATCGCGCTCAGACTTTCCTTGGCGCCGCGCAATTCAAGTTGTGCGTTGCCGAGCTCGGATTGCGCCAGATTGGCCAGGGCGTCTTGAGCGTATCCGGTGAGCAGCAATGCCCAGTCGACACCTGAGTCAACGCCCCGAATGCGCTGTTCGTTCGTCATCGGCGGCGTCACCGCCCCCTCGAACAGATGAACACTGCCAATGCCGGGTTTTGATGGAAGCTGAGGAAGAGCGTCGCGTAGCAACCACGCGCGCAGCGAAGACGCTTTTTCCGCAGTCGGCTTGAAGCGTATCAGTACGCAGGCGTGACCCATGCCATAGCCAAAACTGCCCGTCACGGAACAGAAGCCCCTGGTCATGTGCCGGTAATGGGGCATTATTTTCGAAGTCCATGGGCTCGGATTGTTCAATCGCTGGAGATAGGCATCGGAAGTCAGGGTGGCGAGTTGCTCGACCTCGTACATCACGAAGTATCGCGGCTGTCCCAGCGACGCAACCCAGCGGCTTGCGCGCAGGAAGCCCGGAATGGAGAGCCTCTCCGGAAAATGCTCGTGTGTATGCCATTCGTCGTGTTCGGGAATCGCCTCCTGAACGACGTCGAAGGAGAGCAGCATTGCGGCTTGTCCGAGCAGCGGCATTCTCAGCTATTTCCGCGAAGCGTCGCTGGACACGATCTGGATGCGCCGGCGGATGCGCGCAGCTTCGTCCGCGTCGCCGGCCGCCTCGGCACGCGCGGCCTGCACACCCAGCCAGGCGAGCAGCGGGCGGCGCCAGCCCTGGGCTGAAGCGGTTTCAGTGGCGGCGGCCATGCCCGCCGGCGTCAGGCGGTTCATGCGGAACAGCACGCCCGCAGCCACCAGACGCGATATGGGTTCCTTGATTGCTTCCAGCGCGCCGGCGTCGGCGGCGCCCGCGAGCAGCGCGCGATGCTGCACTGGCAGCAGCGCCGCATCCAGGCCCTGCCAGCGTCCGGCGAGGAAGGCCGCGTAGGCGCGCTCTTCCTTGCCTGCGTCCACGGCGAGCGCGTCGAAGCCGGCGCAAGCCTCGAATTCCAGGCTCGCCACGCGTGCGGCGCAGCGCACCAGTTCGGCACGCGCGAGCAGGTCGGGCCGGCCTGTGGCGGCGATTTCGGCGCGTGCGCGGGCGAATTCCTGCGCCGCGAGCCGCGTGTTGCCGGCGTAGTAGGCGGCCGAAAAATTTTCCAGCGATGACTGCGCGTTCACCTGCCAGTCCGGCGGCACCGGTGTGCTGGCGCACGCGGCGAGGAGCAGCAGCGCCGCCGGCAGCAAGGCCTTCATGGCAGCTTCAACTTCGTGTCGCGCGCGAACGGCCACTTGCGGTTCACCTCTTCCACCAGGTGCGCAACCTTGCGCAGGCTCGCTTCCACCTCCGCGCGCAGCGCGGCGAGATCCGCGGTGGCCGTGCGCGTGTTGGCGCCGATCGCCTGCGCCTCGGCGAGCACGGCATCGGCCTTTTTCAGGCTTTCGCGCGCATCGCCCAGCACCGCGTTCAACTGCGCCATCGCCTTTTGCGTTTCGTCCATGACGCCGGCGGAGCCGAACACGCGCGCGTCCGTTTTGGAGAGCAGATTGTCTACCTTGAGCGACAGCCCGCTTACGGATGCGAGCAGCGCGTTGGCGCGATCGATCGAACCGATCACCTTTTGCGCGTTGGCCTCGCTGCCGAGCATGGCCGCAAGCGCGCCGTAGCGGCTTTTCATGCGCTCGGTGACGGTTTTCACGTTGGCGAGGCTGTTGCTGAGGCTGGAGTCCGCTCCCGTCATGCGCTCCAGGTTTTCTAGCAGCGTGCGCATGGTCGCGATCAGGCGCGGAATCTCCGCACTCGCGTCTCCGCGCAGCACCGGCCGTATCGCCCCGTCGGGCAGCGGCGGATCATCCAGTACCCCGGTGAATGCGCGAATGCGGGTGTCACCGACGATTCCGCGTTCCATGGTGAAGACGGTGGAGATGCGCAGCCAGCGGGCGGCCTTCTCCGGCACGTCGACCAGGATGCGCGCTTTTCCATCTTCGGCAAGCTCGATGCGCTGCACGCGCCCGATCGGAAATCCGGAGAAGGTCAGATCCATGCCTACCTTTGCGCCCTCGGAGTCCTCGGCGACCAACACCAGGCGCTGTGTTTTCTCGAACGCGCCGCGCGCATACATGACATAGGTAATAAAGCCCGCGATCAGGGCGAGGGTCAGCACCAGCAGCAGCGTCGCCTTGAATTCGACGTGCGGAATCAATGGTGGTGGCTGGATTTCCGGGGGCATGGCGCTTCTATATTTGGTAGGTCAAGGCCAGCGACGCGCCTTCGAGCAGCACCAGCACCAGGAACAGTCGCACCATGCCGCGCAGCACCGCCACCGGCGCGAGACGCATTTCGCGCGGCATTTCCAGACTGGCGGCAATCGGAATCACCGCCACTGCGGCGCCGAACAGCAGCATCTTCAGTGCAAGACCGAGGCTTGCTTCGAGGTCGAACACGAGACCGACCGTGCGCGTGTATGCGTCGAATCCCCAGGGTGAGAACCCGTAGACGCCGATATATCCGATCACGAGCGCGATCATCCCGCTGACCGTGGCCAGCGCCAGCACCGACACCGCGCTGCCGATCACGCGCGGCACCAGTTCGCGGCGCAGCGGGTCCCCGCCCGCGCGCTGCATTGCGTCGAAGTCGCCGCGGATATGCATCAGCGCGACCTCGGTATTGATCGCCGCCCCCGAGCGCAGTGCGACAAAAAGGGCGGCGAACAGCGGAATGAGTTCCAGCACCAGCACGCGCACCACCAACTCCGGCGCGTACTGCAACAGACCGTAGCCGGCCGCGGTCGCCACGACGATGCGGATCAGCACCGTGCTGAGCAGTGCGGCGAGCAGCGTGAACCAGGGCAGGACCTGCCAGGCGGTGAAGTAAATCTGTTTCGCCGTGACGGCGCGATTTTCCCGGTCGTAGGTCCTGGGCGAGAGCGCCATCACCAGCGCGAGCGCGCCGAAGTGAAATACGCGCCACCAGCTGATACTCCACCCCGTGAACGCCGATGCGGCCTCGCCGGGGGCGCGAAGCACATGGTGATGCAGTGAGGATGCCTGACGCATGCGCAGATGATACCACCGGGGAACAGGGGCAGCGGCGCACGGCCGCCGCGGCGGATCCCAAGAGGCCATTTCAGAATTACCGAAATGGCCGCCGACTTAGGGGAGTATGAGGGGAGGTGTCCCCTCATATTGAAACGAACCCTAAATCAAGCCTTCGAACAACTGCACCTGCACCGGCTCGCCCGGTTTGACCGACCCGCGTTCGTGCTCGAGCACGATGAAGCAATTGGCCTCGGACATGGAGCGCAATACGCCCGAACCCTGTGCACCGGTCGGGCTCACGCTCCACAGTCCCTGGTCGTCGCGTACAAGGGTGCCGCGCTGGAATTCGGTGCGCCCCGGGTTCTTCTTGATCGCGGCTGTGCTGGGCACACGCAGCAGCGGCAGCGTGCAGTCGCCGCTGCGGCCGGAGAGGGCGAGCAGCGCCTCGCGCACGAACTGATAGAACGTCACCATCACCGCAACCGGATTGCCGGGCAGGCCGAAGAAATGCGCCGTGTTTCCGGCGTGCGCGATCTTGCCGAAGGCCATGGGCCGGCCCGGTTTCATGGCGATTTTCCAGAACGCCACTTCGCCGAGCCTGCTCAGCAGTTCGCGGATGAAATCCGCTTCGCCCACGGACACGCCGCCCGAGGTGATGACCGCGTCGGCGTCCGCTGCCGCGCTCTTGAGCGCCTGCTCGAGACTCGTCGGGTCATCGCGTACCACGCCCATGTCGACGATGTCGCAGCCCAGCCGCGCGAGCATGCCGTAGAGGGTATAGCGATTGCTGTCGTAGACCTCGCCTGCTGCGAGTTGCGTGCCGACCGAGCACAGTTCGTCGCCGGTGGAAAAGAAGGCCACGCGCAAGCGCCGGCGCACCGCGACTTCGGCCAGCCCCAGCGAGGCCATCAACCCGAGCTGCGCCGGGCCGACAGGCGTGCCGGCGCGCAGTACCGCCTTGCCCACGCTCAGGTCCTCGCCCGCAAGGCGCCGGTTCTGGCCGCGTTTCTGGCCGGCGGGAATACGCACCTTCTCGCCCTCCGCCTGGACGATTTCCTGAATCACCACGGTGTCGGTGCCCTTGGGCATGACCGCACCGGTCATGATGCGCACACACTCGCCGCTGGCCACGCTGCCGTCGAACTGGCGACCGGCAAAAGCGCTTCCGGCCAGGCGCAGCACGGTCTCACCCTCCGGCGCGAGATCGGCGTGGTTCATGGCATAGCCGTCCATGGCCGAGTTGTCGTGCGCCGGCACATCGAGTGTGGATACGATGTCCTCGCCCAGAACGCGCCCGAGCGCGCTGCGCACCGCGACGCGTTCATTTGTGGATACGGGCGTGAGGAAGGCGCGCACGACCGCGCGCGCCTGGTCCACGGACAGTGCATCCGGATCGTAGGCGTCCATGCAACTGGTGATCTGCTGCAGTGTTGTCATGCTAGTCCCTATGTTCCAGCTTCAAAGGTCTTGAGTTCATCGCTGGTGTTGATATTGGAAAAGGCCTCGACCTCGTCGTCGAACGCGACCTCGACGAGACGCAGGGTCGCGTACCAGGCGTCGACTTTGCGCCCGCCGCTCTTGAGATAGTCGGTGAGGTGATCGAGGACGCCGCAGCGCACCAGGCAGAATACCGGCTGCTGCCACTGGCCGGTCTTGGGTACAGCGATTTCGGCGCCGGCGTCCTCCAGCCCCGCATAGAGACGCGCGACCAGATCATCGGGCAGAAACGGTGAGTCGCAGGGCACCGATACGAGGTAAGGTCGGCGTGAAACGCACAGTCCTGCGTGCAGTCCCGCCAGGGGGCCGGCGAATTTTCCGATCGCGTCGCTGATCACGCGCACGCCGAACGTTCGGTAGGCGTCGTGGTTCTGGTTGGCGTTGACGATAATGCCGGCGACCTGCGGTGCGAGGCGTTCGTAGACATGGTCCACCAGGCGCTTGCCGCGGAATTCCTGCAGGCCCTTGTCCACGCCGCCCATGCGCCGTCCCTGGCCGCCGGCGAGGATCAGTCCCGTGATCGCTTTGTTTTCTGACATGCCGACATTCTATCGGTAGACGGGCGAACGGTGCGGTTTCAGTGTGCGCGTTTCGCAGCGTTTGCATCTCAGACGGGAATGCGCCCGCGGCTTCCGCTATATAATCGCGCAAACGGGGCGCGGCGCGCCCCGTACCCGTTCTATCGGCCCGCCATTGAACCCAAAACATCGCAAGCAGTGGGCATACGCCCTCCTATTCATCGCCCCGGCCCTGTGGAGCGTCAACTACCTGGTCGGCCGCAGTGCTGTGAACACCGTCGCGCCCCACGCGCTGGCCTTCGGCCGCTGGTTGATCGCATTTTTGCTGCTCGCCGCGCTGTCCTGGCGCGAAATCGCCGCGCATCCGATCGCGATCCGCCGCGGATGGAAGCAGTTCCTTGTGCTGGGCGCGCTCGGCATGTGGATCTGCGGCGCGTTCGTCTACGTGGGTGCGCGCACGACGGTGGCCACCAATATCGCGCTGATCTATTCGACTTCACCGGTGATGATCGCGCTGATGTCCCGCTTCGTGCTCAAAGAGCGCATGGGTGCGGTGCAGATGACCGGGGTCGGGCTGGCATTCGCGGGCGTACTGCACATCGTGCTCAAAGGCCAGTGGCGCGATCTGGCCGAAGTGCAGTTCAGCGTCGGGGATGCATGGATACTGGCGGCGACGCTTTCCTGGACGGCATATTCGCTGTTGCTCAAGGCATGGCCCAGCCCCTTCGGGCCCGCGGCGCGCCTCACCCTTATCATGGGCGGCGGACTGGTGGTGCTCGCACCGCTCACGCTCATCGAGGCGCTGTGGTTCATGCCCACGCAGGTCTCCTGGATGAGCTTCGCTTATATCCTGGCCGTCGCGCTGTTTCCGGGCCTGGGCGCCTACCTCGCCTATTCGTACATGCAGCGCGAACTCGGCGCGGCGCGCGTCGGGGTGGTGCTGTACCTCGGGCCGATCTACGCGGCCGCCGCCGCATGGCTGGTGCTGGGTGAGCCGGTGCGCGACTTCCATTGGATGGGCGCGGCGATGATCCTGCCGGGGATCTATCTGTCGACGCGGCCCGCGCGCGGATTCAGGCAAGCAAGGTCGGGCTCACCGTTTTGACGAAGCGCTGCTTGCCGGTGAACAGCAGGTAGTGTTTGCCGCTCGCGCGGCCGATCATGGTGATGCCGATCTTTTCCGCGATCAAATGTCCCATCTGCGTCAGACCTGAGCGCGACAGCAGGAACGGGATGGACATCTGCGCCGCCTTGATCACCATTTCGGAGGTGAGGCGGCCGGTGGTGTAGAAAATCTTGTCCGAGCCATCGACGCCGTCCAGCCACATCTGGCCCGCAATCGCGTCCACTGCATTGTGGCGTCCCACGTCTTCGACGAAGCTCAGGATGCGGCTGGCGCCGTCCTCGTTGGTCGCGAGTGCGCAGCCATGCACCGCGCCGGCATTCTTGTAGATGGTTTCGTGGTGGCGCACCTGTTCCATCAGCGCGTAGAGCGTCTGCTCGGACAGACGCACGTCCTCGCGCAATTTCACCGCGTCGATTTCCTCCATCAGATCGCCGAACACCGTGCCCTGGCCGCAGCCGGTGGTCACGGTGCGTTTTTTCATTCTGTCGGTCATGCCCTTGGCGCGCGCGCGTGCCTCGACGCCTGTGCTCTTGCGCGTGCTCACCACCACCGAATCGGTTTCCCAATCCACCTGCACTGCAGCGATTTCCTCGATCGATTCCACCAGGCGCTGATTGCGCAAATAGCCTATGGCGAGCGCTTCGGGCGCCTGCCCCAGGGTCATCAGCGTGACGATCTCACGCTTGTCGACATACAAGGTCAGCGGATTTTCTCCGGCGATGGCGGTGGGCACCATTTCGCCGCGCTCGTTGACCGCCTCGACTTCGAAAGTGAGCGGGCGGCTGGCACGGGTGATTACGGGGCGATAGTGCGGTTTCACGGGAGCGCCGCCGCAGCGTCACAACTCAGGCGCGGCGGCATCTCAGCCGCCGATGTAGGACATTTCGATCTTGCGCTCCTGCGGCGTCTGTGCCGTGCGGATCTCCGAGTAGCGGTCGTCGCGCGCGGCCCATACGGCGGCGATGGCCGAGTGGAGTTCCGCATCCGATTTTCCCCCGCGCAGCAAGGCGCGAAAATCATAGCCGGCCGTGGCAAACAGGCAGGTGTAGAGCATGCCTTCCGTGGAGATGCGGGCGCGGGTACAGGAGCTGCAGAAGGCCCGTGTCACCGAGGAAATGACACCGATCTCGCCTGAACCGTCGCGGTAACGCCAGCGCTCCGCGACTTCGCCCGGATAATTCGGATCGATGGGTTCCAGCGGCATTTCCGCATCGATCATGCGGATGATCTCGCGCGACGCGATCACGTCGTCCATGCGCCAGCCGTTGGTTGCGCCCACATCCATGAATTCGATGAAGCGCAGCACGTGGCCCGAGCCCTTGAAGCGGCGCGCCATCGGCAGGATCGAATGTTCGTTCACGCCGCGCTTCACCACCATGTTGATTTTTACCGGCGCGAGACCGATCGCGTCGGCGGCGGCTATGCCCTCGAGCACCTTGGCCACCGGAAAATCGGCGTCGTTCATGGCCATGAAGGTCGGATCGTCCAGGGCATCCAGACTCACGGTCACGCGGTGCAGGCCTGCGTCCTTGAGCGCGCGCGCTTTTTTTCCGAGCAAAGAGCCGTTGGTCGTGAGCGTGAGCTCGACGCTTTTGCCGTTGGGCAGCTTGATCGCGGCGAGCATTTCGATCAGGCGCTCGACTTTGCGGCGCAGCAGCGGTTCGCCGCCGGTGAGGCGGATTTTCTCTATGCCGTGCTCGACGAATATGCGCGCCATGCGCGCGATTTCCTCGAAGCTCAGCAACTGGTCGTGCGCGAGGTAAGGGTAGTCCTTGCCGAACACTTCTTTCGGCATGCAATAGACGCAGCGGAAATTGCAGCGGTCCGTGACCGAAATGCGCAGGTCGCGCAAAACGCGGCCGAGCCGGTCCCGCGCCGGGCCTGCGGCCTGCCCGGCCGGCGGCGGCAGGGGCTTGTGCCGCCCCGCGTCAACCAGCGCGATAACCCTGTCTGTCATATGGTGTTTCCAGCCGTGTTGAAGGAAAACATGATAGCAGAGCACCCGCGACACTAGTATAGTCGGCGCATATGAACCATCCTGTTTTCTTAATAGCGGTAATAATGGAGCGGACGACCGGGGGCGACCGCTGGGCGACAGAAAGGTGGCAAGCCACGGGGATACTGCGTGACCTGCCCGCGGGGGAAACCGCGCAGCGCGCTATTTATGCCGACGACCGCAGCGAGCAGATTCTGTTTCCGGGACTGGCATTGCGGCTCGAGCCCAGAGAAGCGGAAGGCTACTACGTGAACATTACGTCCACGCGACCCAAAGTGTTTGTGATGTGGCGGATGGACGGCGAGATCGCACGGCCGGAGTACGTGACGGCCAGCTACCTTGAAGGCGTGGGCTGGGTGGACAGCGGCGAAAATGTCGACAGCGTCGAGCTTCCCGAAGATCTGCTGCCGCATATCGCGGAATTCGTTACCGCGCATTACCGCCCCGAACCGAAGAAGGAACCGCGCTACGCGAGCAGCAAGGACAAGGGCGTCGCGTCCCGGCGTTGAACAATCGTTTGACCACTTGGCGGGATTCGTGAAATGTCGACCCGGGAGAAAGAACAGAAGGAAGCTTTCGTGTCGCGCTGGTCGCGGCGCAAGCAGGAGGCGCGTGAAAAACCGCTAAAGGTGACGCCTGAGCCGGCGGAGGCGAAGCCGATGCCGGAATTGCCGCCGATAGACAAACTCGGCTTCGAGTCCGACTTCACGGGCTTCATGGATACCAGGGTGGACGAGGCCGTGCGCCGCATCGCGTTGAAGAAGTTATTCAGCGACCCGCGGTTCAATATTACCGATGGTCTTGACGACTATGCCGAGGACTACGCGGCGCTCGAAGACCTGCCGGCGGCCATCGTCGATAAGCTGCAGCATGCGCGGCGTACCTTGCGCGGCCCGGACCCGGAGGACAGCGAAACGCCCGACACGCAGATTGCGCAGGAGCAACCCGAGCACCCCGCACAGGAACAGCGGGAACCAACGCAGCTTGCCGAGGAGCAGCTTGAGCAGCCGGCGCAGCCGGAACAGCAGGAACTGCTGGCGGGCGCCGCGTCGCCGGAAGAGCAAGACTGTGCGTCGACGCAAGGCAGAAGAAACAGCTAGACCGGGGTTTTTGTTAGCCTGTACTATGGGTGTGCACGCGCTGGAGGAACCCGCGTTCGACGGGTCGCGCAAAGACAAATTATTATAAAAATCAATGTCGACAGACAGGACAATCAAGCTGTGCAATTGCAACCAGACCATGGCGCTGGACGCCAAGGCTTTGGCGAAGGCACTGAAGCTCGATGTGCCCGTCTCCATCCATACCGAATTGTGCCGGCGCGAGGTCGGTGCTTTTAACGATGCACTCCAGGCTGGCGACTGCCTTGTGGCCTGCACGCAGGAAGCCCCGCTATTTGCCGAGCTTGCGGATCAAGCCGGGGCAAAGCGCGATCTAAAGTTCGTCAATATTCGCGAGACCGCTGGCTGGTCCAGGGAATCAAAACACGCCACACCCAAAATTGCGGCACTGCTGGCCGCGGCAATGTTGCCCGAACCGGATCCTGTGGCCAGCGTCAATTACCGCTCGGATGGGCAGCTGTTGATTCTCGGGCCGGCGGCGGTCGCCGTGCAGTGGGCGGAGCGCCTGAAAGACCAGCTCGAAGTGAGCGTGCTGCTCACCGACACTTCGGGCGCGGAGCTGGGCGCGGTGCGCGCTTATCCGGTCTGGTCGGGAAAGCTAAAGTCGGTCAGCGGTTATCTCGGCGCGTTCGAGATCGCCTGGGAACAGGACAATCCGATCGACCTGGAAGCCTGCACGCGCTGCAATGCCTGCGTGCGCGCCTGCCCGGAGCAGGCCATCGACTTCACTTATCAGATCGATCTTGCCAAGTGCAAGTCGCATCGCGACTGCGTAAAGGCTTGCGGCGATATCGGCGCTATCGATTTCGAGCGCGTCGAACGCGCGCGCAGCGAGCGCTTCGATCTGGTCCTCGACCTCGGGGCCTCGCCATCCATCAAGCTGGCGCAGGTGCCGCAGGGCTATCTGGCGCCGGGGCGCGACCCGCTTGCGCAGTCGCTCGCGGCCGGACAGCTCGCGCAAATGGTCGGAGAATTCGAGAAGCCGAAGTACTTTGCCTATAACGAGAAGATTTGCGCGCACAGCAGATCGGCCAAGGCTGGCTGCAATAATTGCATCGATACCTGCTCCACGGGGGCGATATCGGACGACGGCGACAGGATAAAGGTCGAGCCCCACCTCTGCATGGGGTGCGGCGGTTGCGCGACCGTGTGCCCGTCGGGCGCGATGACCCACGTCTATCCGAGCGTGTCCGAACTCGGGCGGCGTCTCAAGACCGTGCTTGCCACCTATCGCGGTGCCGGCGGAAAGGATGCGTGCATACTATTTCACAACACAGGCAGCAGCCAGGAGCTGATTGCGAGGCTGGGCCGGCGCGCGCAGGCGGGCATGGGCGGCGGCCTGCCGGCGCGGGTGATTCCGCTGGAAGTGCACAGCGTCTCCGCGATCGGCATGGACACATGGTTGGGCGCGCTCGCCTACGGCGCGAGCCAGGTCGTACTGCTTGCGAACCGGTCTGAGGCCGACGAGTACGGCGTGGCCGTCGAGCGGCAGATGCGCCACGCGCAGACCATCGTCGGCGCGCTCGGCTACGCGGGCACGCACCTCAAATGGCTTGCCGCTGAAGACCCGGCGGCGCTGGAGCGCGAAATCGGCGCGCTGGCACCGGCCAGTACGGTTGCCGATGCGGCAGGCTTCAACTTCAGCCAGGAAAAGCGCGGCACGCTTGAATTTGCTATCGAGCATCTCGCGCGCCTGGCACCTGCGCCGCGCGAGGAGATCGCGCTGGAGCCGGGCGCGCCCTGGGGCGAGGTCATGGTCAATCGCAGCACCTGCACGCTGTGCATGTCCTGCGTCGGTGCCTGCCCGGTCTCTGCCCTGGTCGACGGCCGCGACCAGCCGCTGCTCAAGTTCATCGAGCGCAACTGCGTGCAATGCGGCCTGTGCATGAACACCTGTCCGGAGAAGGCGATCACGCTTGCGCCGCGCTTGCTGCTCGGTGCCCGGGCGAGAACCGAGCGGGTACTGCACGAGGCGGTTCCGTTCAACTGCGTAAGCTGCGGCAAGCCTTTCGGCAACAAACAGATGGTCGACAACATGGTGGGCAAGCTGGCGACGCACCCGATGTTCGCCGGCGATGGCGCGAAGCGGCTGAAAATGTGCGCCGACTGCCGTGTCGTCGACATGATGGAAAACAAGGGCGAGCAGTCCATTTTCGGAGCCAAGCCGTGAGTGCCGGAGCCGACCCGATGCAGGCTGACGCGGACGCGGCGCTATCGCCGGAAGATCAGGCGCGCGCCGATTTCTACGCTTTGATCGCGAGCTTGTTTTATGCCGGGCCGGAGGCGGGTCTGCTGGCAGCGATCGCGGGCGCCGACGAAATCGTCGCGGAGGGCGAAACGATTTCCCTGGCTCCGACCTGGAAGGCGCTGATTGACGCCGCCGCAGCGATGGATGCGGAGGCCGCCAGGGACGAGTACGACAGCGTATTCGTCGGTACTGGCAAGGCCGAAGTCTCGCTGTATATGGCCGGCTATATTTCTGAATCAAAAAAAGAAAATACGCTGGTACGGCTGCGTGCCGAACTTGCCGAACTAGGCCTGGCGCGCAACGCGGATGTGACCGAATACGAGGACCATTTCGCAGGCCTGTGCGACGTCATGCGCCATCTCATTTCGTTTGCGGAAAATGGTGCGGTGCAGAAACAAAAATCATTCTTTTTGAGGTATCTTGCTCCTGGCTATGCAAAGTTTTGCGATGCTGCCATGACGTCACCGAATACCAATTTTTATAAACATGTGGCGCGATTTACCAGGGCGTTCCTGGATGTGGAAACGGAATCTTTCGAGCTAGCCCAATAGCGTTGTTTCTTGGAGGAGCCAACCATGAGTGAAAATAAAGCGAAACTGAGCCGCAGGAATTTCCTGCTCACAGTCGGCGCCAGCAGCGCTGCGGGCGCGGCTGCCGTGGTGGCGAGCGCGGTGCCGCGGGCACAGCCGGTCGTCGTCGCAGGCGACAAAAGGCGCTCCAAAGGTTACGAGGCCACCGCGCATGTGCGCAATTACTATCGAACCGCCAAGGTCTGAGGAGGCGCCATGATGCTCACACGGAAAACCTCAAGCGCGCCCTCGGCGCAAAGCCGCCTCTCCAGAGGCCTCGCCGGCATGCTGGCGAAAACCATAGACCGACGCAGCTTTCTCAAGCGCTCAGGCGTGGCCGCCGGCGCCGGCGCGTTCGCGAGCCAGTTGCCCTTCAAAATGATAAGCAAGGCGGAGGCCGCAAGCGACGCCAAGGCGGGGGGCAAAGTCGAAATCAAGCGCACCGTCTGCACGCACTGCTCGGTCGGCTGCGCCATCGACGCCGTGGTGGAGAACGGCGTATGGACGGGACACGAGCCCGTGTTCGATTCTCCGCTGAACCTCGGGGGACACTGCGCCAAGGGCGCGTCGGTGCGCGAACACGGCGTGACCGAGAACTCCCATCGCCTGAAGTATCCGATGAAGCTCGAAGGCGGCAAGTGGAAGAAGGTTTCCTGGGATCAGGCTTACCAGGAGATCACCGATAAACTGCTCGCGATCAGAAAGGAAAGCGGTCCGGATGCCTTGTTCGTTCTCGGCTCGTCCAAGCACAATAACGAGCAGTCCTACCTGATTCGCAAGTGGATCGCGCTGTGGGGTTCGAACAACATCGATCACCAGGCGCGCATCTGCCACTCGACCACGGTCGCCGGCATTGCGAACACCTGGGGCTACGGTGCGATGACCAACTCGTACAACGACGAGCAAAACTCGAAGTGCCTGTTTTTCCTCGGCTCGAATGCGGCCGAGGCGCACCCGGTGTCGATGCTGCACACGCTGCACGCCAAGGAAAACGGCGCCAAGGTGATCGTCGCCGATCCGCGCTTCACGCGCACGGCGGCGCATGCCGACAAGTTCGTCCGCATCCGCTCCGGTTCCGACGTCGCGTTCCAGTTCGGCCTGCTCTATCACATCTTCAAAAACGGCTGGGAGGACAAGCAGTACATCCACGACCGCGTCTACGGCATGGACAAGGTGAAAGAAGAGGTGATGGCCAAATACACACCGGCCGCCGTCGAAGAAGTGACCGGGGTGTCCGAGAAGGACATGTACGATACCGCGAAAATGCTGTCGGACAATCGGCCGGGATTCATCATCTGGGCCATGGGGCAAACGCAGCACACCAACGGCAATGCAATCACCCGGGCGAGTGCGGTACTCATGCTCGCGCTAGGCAACGCAGGCCGCACCGGCGGCGGCTGCAATATCTATCGCGGCCACGACAACGTGCAGGGCGCGACCGACATCGGCCCGAACGCGCAGTCGCTTCCCGGATACTACGGACTCGCACCGGGGGCGTGGAAACACTGGGCCCGCGTCTGGAACGTCGATCTGGATTGGCTGAACAAGCGATTTGCCAGCCCCGCGATGATGGGCAAGTTCGGCTTCACGGTTTCGCGCTGGGCGGATGCCGTGACGGAGAACAACGAACACATCGATCAGGATTCGAATTTGCGCGCCGTCGTGTTCTGGGGTCACGCGCCGAATTCTCAAACCCGCGGACCGGAGCAGCTCGAGGCCATGAAGAAGCTCGACCTGATGGTTGTCATCGACCCCTATCCCTCGGCGAGCGCGGCGATGTTCGCGATGGTGCGTAAGGACGGCGCTTACTTGCTGCCGGCGGCGACGCAGTTCGAGACCTCGGGCAGCGTTACCGCGTCGAACCGCTCGCTCCAGTGGCGCGAGAAGGTGATCGATCCTCTGTTCGAGTCGCGTACCGACCACATGATCATGTACCAGATGGCGCAGAAGCTCGGCTTCGCCGACCAGTTGGTCGGAAAGAAAGACGGCAAGCAGAACATCAAGCTGGTCAAGGGCAAGGGCGGGATGGACGAGCCCGAGATGGAGGACACGCTGCGCGAGGTCAACAGCGGCACCTGGACCATCGGCTACACCGGCCAGACGCCCGAGCGCATCAAGGCGCACATGCGCAATATGCACGTGTTCGACGTCAAGACGCTGCGCGCGGTCGGCGGCAAGGACAAGGAAACGGGCTATGACCTGACGGGCGACTACTTTGGATTGCCGTGGCCCTGCTGGGGGGATGGCAAGGTCAAGCATCCCGGCACGCCCAATCTTTACGACACCTCCAAAGCCGTCATGGACGGCGGCTGCACCTTCCGCGCGCGCTACGGCGTCGAGCACGATGGTGTGAACATATTGGCGGAAGACGGCTCGCATTCCGTGGGCAGCGAGATTACCACCGGTTATCCCGAGTTCGATCACGTCTTTCTCAAGAAACTCGGCTGGTGGGAAGACCTCACCGACGACGAGCGCAAGGAAGCCGAAGGCAAGAACTGGAAAACCGACCTGTCGGGCGGGATACAGCGCGTCGCGCTCAAGCATGGTTGCGTTCCTTTCGGCAATGCCAAGGCGCGCGCCGTGGTTTGGAGCTTCCCGGACGCCATCCCGCTGCATCGCGAGCCTTTGTACAGCCCGCGTCCCGACCTCGTGGCCAAGTGGCCGACCCATCCGGACAAGAAGACCCTGTACCGGTTGCCGGCGCTGTTCAAATCCGTCCAGGACAAGTCGATCGCCGACAAGGACAGCGAGAAATACCCGCTCATCCTGACGAGTGGACGCCTGACGGAATACGAAGGGGGGGGCGAGGAAACGCGTTCCAACCCGTGGCTGGCCGAATTGCAGCAGGACAACTTTGTCGAGATCAACCCCAAGACCGCCGCCGACCGCGGCGTACGGAATGGCGAGTACGTCTGGGTGAGCACGCCCGCCCGCGTGAAGATCAAGGTGAAGGCAATGGTGACCGAACGCGTGGCAGCGAACACGGTGTTCATCCCGTTCCACTTCTCGGGATGGTGGCAGGGCAAGGATATGCTCGACCATTATCCGGAAGGCGCGGCGCCGATTGTGCGCGGCGACGCCGTGAATACAGCCACCACTTACGGCTACGACATCGTCACCATGATGCAGGAAACAAAAACCACCCTGTGCCAAATCGAAAACTTTCAGGGATAAGGGGAGAACATCATGGCCAGAATGAAATTCCTGTGTGACGCCGAGCGCTGCATCGAGTGCAACGGTTGTGTGACTGCCTGCAAGCAGGAGAACGAGGTGCCCTGGGGTGTGAACCGGCGTCGCGTCGTGACCCTGAACGACGGCGTGCCTGGCGAGAAGTCGATTTCAGTCGCCTGCATGCACTGCTCGGATGCACCGTGCATGGCGGTGTGTCCGGTGGATTGCTTCTACCGCACCGAGGAAGGCGTGGTGCTGCACGACAAGGACGTCTGCATAGGCTGCGGCTACTGCTTCTACGCCTGTCCGTTCGGCGCGCCGCAGTTCCCGCAAGCCGGCGCGTTCGGCATGCGCGGCAAGATGGACAAGTGCACCTTCTGCGCCGGCGGGCCGGAGGCGGACAATTCCAAGGAGGAGTTCGCCAAGTATGGTTCGAACCGCCTTTCGCAGGGCAAGCTTCCCGCCTGCGTCGAAATGTGTTCGACCAAGGCGCTGCTCGGCGGCGACGGCGATGTCGTTGCGGACATATTCCGTGACCGCGCGCTCAAGCGCGGCAAGGGCGCGGAAGTGTGGGGCTGGAGCACGGCCTACGGCAAGCCCGACAAGCAGCAGGCACCGAAAGGAGCGAAATCATGATCAAGTCGCAGAAGCTCGTGCTCGTCCTTGCCGCTGTTGCCGCCGCCGTCGCGCTGACGGCTTGCGGTGAGATCGACCAGGCGGTCGTGTACAAACAGGGCAAGTATCAAGGTAAGCCGGATACCCGGCCCTGGGACAATGCGCCCGGCGCCGGCGATACCTACACCACCTCGAAGTGGAACAAGGGCGACAAGAGCAGCTGGGAGTCCGCCCTGAAAACGCGCAGCCAGAGCCAGAACGAATACGTGCGCATCGGCGATTAAGGAGGAATCATGCGAGCCAACTATTCGGGCGTGCGGAATTTTCTCCTCGGCCTGCTGCTGCTACTGCCGCTCTGCGGCGGGTCGGCATGGGCCCAGGCGCAGTCTCAGGATACCCAGGCGCAGCGCCAGGAGGTGCAGCCGGGCAACAACGCGCCGACTTGGCGCGAGGTGCGCTCGGGTAAGGAAGCGTACACCACGGCCAAGGGTCGCGAGGCCGGGGTGCTGATCCAGAACGAAGGCCAGGCCTGGCGCAAGCTGCGCAACGGTCCGATTGTCCAGTACGGTGGCTGGCTGGTCGTGCTGATGCTGGTCGGCATCGGCGCGTTCTACAAATTGCGCGGTCCGATCGGCCTGCACAGTCCGCCTACGGGCAAGATGATCGAGCGCTTTTCCAGCTTCGAGCGCATCGCCCACTGGAGCATGGCCATCAGCTTTTGCATACTCGCCCTCAGCGGGCTGATTACGCTGTTCGGAAAATTCGTGCTGCTGCCCTTGATCGGGCACACCTTGTTCGGCTGGCTCGCCGAATTCGGGAAGACCCTGCACAACTTCGTCGGGCCGATTTTCGCGTTCAGCGTCGTGGTCTTCGTCGTGAAATTCATCGGCGACAACTGGCCGCGAGCCTACGACATCACCTGGTTGGTCAAGGGCGGCGGGGTGCTTACCGGGGAAGTCGTGCCTTCTGGCCGCTTCAACGCGGGGGAGAAAATCTGGTTCTGGGGCGGCGTGATCGGTCTGGGAACCGTATCCTGCGCAAGCGGCCTGGTCCTGGATTTTCCGAACTTCGACCAGTCGCGATCATTGATGATTTTGGCCAGCACCGTGCATGTCATCGCCGGGCTCTGGTTCATCCTGTGGGCGGCCACCCATATCTACCTGGGTACCGTGGGCACCACGGGCGCCTACGATGCGATGCGCGACGGTTACGTGGACGAAACCTGGGCGCGCGAGCACGCGCAATACTGGTACGAGGACGTCAAGGCCGGCAGAAGGGCGCTGCCCTCGGGCGAGCCCGGCGACGCCACTGCAACGACCGCCCCGACGCAGGTCCAACACTAATTGGGAGACTGATATGAATATCGGAAGCATGATGGCCGCCGGAGCAATCGCATTCGCATTGAGCGCGGGGATGGCCCAGGCCAAGCTGCCCGTCGCGCCGATGGACGATGCCGCCAAGGCGAAGGCTGCGGAAGCCGGCGTGAAAAAGGCCGAGGCAGCAAAGAAAGATTCGGCCGCGCTGGCGAAGGCACAGGACCGGGCGGTCGAGCGCTACAAAAAAGAGCATGGCAAGGGCGGCGCCGCGCCTGAAGTGAAGGCCGCCAAACCGGCGGCCAAGAAATAGCCAAAGCCGCCAAGGGCAAGAAAGGCGCTGCGGCGCCTTTTTTGTTTAGCGGAAATTCACACGGGGGAGGGGAGAGCAATGTCCAAACGGAAATTCAGTGTCAGCCACCTGAAAGGCAGTGAATTCAAGGCCGACGGCCTGCGCGCATTTTTTGAATACCGCGACCTCGGCGTCAAGGACGCGACCGGCGGCGGAGCGGTGGCCCATGTCATCCGCGCGCGGCCCGGCGGCGAATTCGTCGGCAAGACGCACTGGCACGATACCGAATTTCAGCTGGTTTATATCCTGAAAGGCTGGATCAAATTCGACTACGAAGGCGTGGGCGAGGTGCTGCTCGAAGCCGGTTCCTGCGCCTACCAGCCCCCCGGCATCCGCCATCGGGAACTGGGGCATTCAGACGACGTAGAGTTGCTCGAAGTGGTGCTGCCCGGCGAATTCAAGACGGTGGAATTGCCGGACCACTAGGCCTCCGGGCCGAGAATGGTTGACTGCTAGACGCCCTGCACCAGCAGCATCTTCATGTTCGCCGCACCCGCGCGCGTCTTGATCGCCGCCTGATATTCGGGCGAGTTGTAGAAGACCTTGCCTTTCTCCATCGACTCGAATTCCACTATGGTCACGCGCTGCGGCTTCCAGTCGCCTTCCATCGTTTCGTAGGCGCCGCCGCGAATCAAATAGCGTCCGCCGTACTTGGCGATCGCAGCAGGTGCCAGTTTTTTGTATTCTTCGAACTGCGCCGGATCGGTGACGTCGATGTCGACTACGAGATAGGCTGCCATGTTTCCACCCTTTATCAATTCGGAGAGGCCGAGTTTAAGCCAATCCCGCTGCCGCGCATACCGCGCCCATCATTGTCTGATAGCATGCGCTCGACTGGAACCGGCTGCGTTGCAATGACAGGGTTTCAGTGCAAAATGTTGGACGGAGGTGACAGATTTTTCGTGCGCTCGCAAAGTGTTTCGTCCTCCCGATCGCGGTGCTGCTTTCGACGGCCTCGGTCGCCGGTGCCGCTGCGGTTCCGGTGGTCGCCGCGGCATCCGATCTGCAATACGCGCTCACCGAAGTCGCCGCCGCGTTTGCGCGCGCCAGCGGACGCTCGGTCAAGCTCAGCTTCGGATCATCGGGCAACTTCGTGCGGCAGATCATCCAGGGCGCGCCGTTCGAGGTGTTTTTCTCAGCAGACGAGGCTTACGTGCGTGAACTGGAAGACCGTGGTCTGACTCCGGACGGGGGTGCGCTCTATGCCCTTGGACGGCTCGCGGTCTATGTGTCGAACCGATCTCCGATCAAGGCGGATGCAAAACTCGAGGGCCTTGCGGCAGCGCTGAACGATGGCAGGCTGCGCAAACTGGCCATCGCCAATCCGGAGCACGCACCCTACGGCCGCGCCGCGCGCGAGGTGCTGATGAACAGGAGCCTGTGGCAAAAGGCGCAAGGCCATCTGGTCATGGGCGAAAACATTTCCCAGGCCGCGCAGTTCGCCGCTTCGGGTTCGGTGGAGGCCGGACTCATCGCCTATTCACTCGCATTATCCGGGCAGATGTCCAAAGCGGGCACATACGCCTTGCTGCCTGCCGACTGGCACGCACCATTGCGGCAGCGGGCGGTATTGTTGAACGGTGCGGGAGACACGGCGCGGGCATTCTACGCGTATGCGCAATCGCCTTCGGCGAGAGGCGTGTTCGAGAAATACGGTTTCGCGCTGCCGGCCACGGGACACTAGCTCTCAGTGAACTGGCCGGCGCTACTGCTGTCGCTCAAACTCTCGGCCTGGACCGTGGTCTGGCTGCTGCCATTCGGCATAGTCGTGGCGCGACAGATCGCCTGGCGCGAATTTCGCGGCCGCGCATGGGTGGAGGCGCTGGTGGCATTACCGCTGGTGCTGCCGCCCACGGTGCTGGGCTATTACATGCTTTCGGTTTTCGGCGGCGCCACGCCCATCGGCAGCGCCTGGCAGTCCGTTTTCGGTCACCAACTGGCTTTCAGTTTCGATGGTTTGCTGCTGGCCTCCATCCTGTTCAACATTCCGTTCGCAGTGCAGCCGATGCAGCGCGCGTTTCAGTCCATTCCGTTGGATGTGCGCGAGGCAGCCTGGTGCAGCGGCATGTCCGCCTGGCGCACTTTTCTGACAATCGAATTTCCGCTCGCCTGGCCGGGCATCGTCTCGGCACTGGTGCTGACATTCGCACACACCATGGGAGAATTCGGTGTAGTGCTCATGATGGGCGGCAATATTCCGGGAGAGACGCAAACCATAGCAATCGCGATTTACGACCGGGTGCAGGCCTTCGACGAGCCGGGCGCCGCGACGATGTCCGGCCTGCTGCTCGCCTTCTCGATGGTGGCAATAGGCGCGGTGTATGCGCTTTCCAATCGCATCGGGCGCAGGCATGGATGAACGGGCCGTATTGCAGGTCAACCTGCGCCAGTCGGCGCCGATTCCGCTTGCCGCGCGCTTTGATTGCGGTGCTGGAGAACTGGTCGCGCTGGTAGGGCCGTCGGGCAGCGGCAAAACCACGATACTGCGCTGCGTCGCCGGCCTGAACCGACCGGACGAGGGCGATGTGCGCTGCGCCGGCGAGGTCTGGCTCGACACCGCGAATGGGATAAACCTCGCGCCGCAACTGCGATCGGTCGGCATCGTGTTTCAGAGTTACGCCTTGTTTCCGCATCTGAGTGCGCTGGGGAATGTCGAGTCGGCGATGGCGCACGTCGCTGCAGGCGAACGTGAGGGCAGGGCGCGTGATCTGCTTGAACTGGTGCATCTGTCGGGTCTGGAAGAACGCCTCCCGCGCCAGCTCTCCGGCGGACAGCAGCAGCGCGTCGCACTCGCGCGCGCACTGGCGCGCGATCCGGCGGTGCTGCTGCTGGACGAGCCGTTTTCCGCCGTGGATCGCGTCACGCGGCGGCGGTTGCAGCGTGAACTCGCGCAACTGCGCGCGCGCATTCGCATGCCCATAGTCCTGGTCACGCACGATCTGGACGAGGCGCGCGTGCTGGCGGACCGCATGGTGATTCTGTCGCACGGCGAGACCTTGCAGGATGGTCCGACGATGCAGGTGATGGCGCGCCCGGCGACGGCTCAGGTCGCACGCCTGCTCGATCAGAACAATCTGTTCGAGGGGCGGGTCCTTGCGCAGCATCGTGACGAGGGCAAGACGCTGTTGTCCTGGCTTGATTACACGCTGGACGCGGCGTACGCGCCCGCATTCGACGTCGGCGATCCGGTCGCGTGGATGATCCCGCCGGAATGCGTGATCCTGCACCGACGCGACCGGCCTTCCGCGGGCGAGCGCGAAAATCCGGTGAGCGGCATGATTCGCGAGTACGTTCCGATGGGCGAGTCAACCAGCATTGCGCTGGACGTCGGCGCACCCTCGGGCGTTCCGCTGGCGATGAGCATCGTGACCCACCACGCGCGCCGCAACAATCTGGCAGTGGGCGACCAGGTTTCGGTAACGCTGCTGACGTCGGGCATCCATCTCATGCCGCCTGCGGACGATGTGGCGGGAGGACGTCCCGCGGAAAGGCCGACCCGGCGCGCTTGACGTGTTGCGGCGGCGATTTCGCGCGTGCTTTTCGTCCGCCGAAAGGGATTTCAGTCGGTCGCGACCATCACGCTGCTCGCTTTGATCACGGCGTAGGCTTTCTTGCCTTTCTTTAACTTCAGCGCTTTCGCCGATCCGGTACTGATGACCGCGACGATATCGATGCCGGGCGCGACCCGCAGCGTAAGCTCGGCGCTCACCGGGCCCAGAATGACGTTCTTGACCGTTCCCTTGATGGTGTTTCTTGCGCTGATTTTCATTGAGATTCCTTTATATTTGGTAACAAAAGTCATTTTGTTGCCGACTGATTTAGGGGAGCACGAGGGGAATTATCCCCTCGTTTCGTTGCAGACCCTCAATTTGAACTTGCCGGCGCCGGAGTAGAGCGCCGCGCCGGCAAGGCATCGCTTACATCGTAAAATTTTCCGGTGATGGATGTGCCGTAACCCGGCATGCCTGACAGTATCTTGCGCAGCTCCGCCCCGCACAATAGCTTGACGAAATTTGCCAGCAGCGGTTCGTCCAGCGCATCGCCGCGACAGGCGAGATAGTAGCGCTCGGTCAGCAAGGGGATGAAATCGAGGCCGTAGTGCGCCGCGGCCGCGCGTATGCCGTATCCTGCATCCGCCATGCCGCCGGCGACCGTGGCGGCCACGGCGAGATGGGTGAATTCCTCGCTGTGGTACCCGTCTATCGCGGCCGGATCGATGCCGGCTCCCGAGAGCAGCTCATCGAACTCGATGCGGCTGCCTGATTCGCGCTGGCGGTTGATCAGGCGTACGCCCTTTCCGGTCAGATCGCTGAGGTCGTGTATGCCCTTGGGATTATCCTTTGCCACCATCAAACCCTGGGTGCGCGTCGCCAGGCCGATCAGCTTGTGCTTGCGCGGCTTGAGGTAACGGCGGAACATCGTCGTCGCCGCCTGTTCCATGCCTTCGGCAAAGTGAAATCCTGCGACGCTGCACTGACCTTTGGCCAGCGCAGCCAGACTGTCCAGGCTGCCGAGGAAGCGCAGATCGAGCTTCAAGCCTTCGCCGCGTGCGAGCCTGTCGCGCAACTGCCCGAGCGCAAGGTCGTGGCTGGCGCAGACCACTAGCCGGGCTGGACCGACGTCCATGACGTTCGACATGGCACGCTCGATCTCGTGGCCTACGCTCTCCAGTTTCGGAGCCAGCCGCGCCTGCACCAGCTGTTCGGCCCAAAGCAGTTTCTGTCCGAACTCGGTGAGTTCCGCGCCGCGGCCGCGGCTCAACTTGACCAGGGGCCTGCCGAACATGCGTTCCCATTTGCCGACCAGGCCCCAGACATGGCGGTATGACAATTTAGTCTGCCGCGCGGCGCCCGCCACCGAACCGCTCGAGTGCAGGGCGTACAGAACGCGGAACAGGATCGGTTCGACACCCTGGCCGCCGCCTGGCTGGAGTTGCCACTCGTATTGGAGTTTTACCCGAATCATTATGCAATCCAGTACATATTTGGAAGTGAACGGCAATCGACTACTATCGCGATAACTTACCAGAAAGTCAGGGAAATTTCGACCGTAAGCTTGTTTGCAGCGGTTTTTTTTTGATTCCAGACATTTGGATTCAAGGAGATTGAATATGAGAGCAAAATCGTTCGTTCTATTGATCGCATTGACCGCCTTCACGCTGGGCGCGGTGAACCCCGCGGCAGCGCGCGACCTCAAGATGGCGACAACGACCAGCACCGACAATTCCGGCCTGCTCAAGGCCTTGCTGCCGAAGTACGAAGCCAAGTGCGGCTGCAAAGTGCACGTGGTGGCGGTCGGTACCGGCGCGGCGCTGAAACTGGGCGAAAACGGCGACGCGGACGTGGTGCTGGTGCATGCGCGCAAGGCCGAGGACGCATTCGTCGCCAAAGGCTTCGGCGTGAACCGGCGCGACGTGATGTACAACGATTTCGTCCTGGTCGGCCCGAAGAACGATCCGGCGCAGCTGCGCGGCATGAAGGACGTGATCGCCGCGATGAAGAAAATCAAAGTGAGCGGCGCGGGCTTTGTTTCGCGTGGCGATGACTCCGGCACCAACAAAACGGAACTCGGCTACTGGAAGACGGCGGGCATCGATCCCAAGGGCGCGTCCTATTTTGCCATCGGCCAGGGCATGGGACAGACGCTCACCGTGGCCGGTGAAAAAGCCGCTTATACGCTGACCGACCGCGCGACCTACGCCACCTACAAGGACCGTACCGGGCTCGAAATCGTGGTCGAGGGCGATGCGAAGATGTACAACCCCTACGGCGTAATCGCGGTGAATCCGAAACGCTTTTCCGGCGTGAACTACGCGGGTGCGATGGATTTCATCGAGTGGATCACTTCGCCTGCCGCCCAACAGGAGATCGCGGCGTTCAAACCAACGGGCGCGCAACTGTTTTTCCCCAACGCCAGGAAATAGCACTGCAACATACGCTCTCGCGGCCGGCGCGATCGCTGCGCCGGCCGCAGTGTACAGCAGGACACGAGGATAAGAAGACAAGATGGATCTGCTGGAACCCACGCGCGAGGCCTTCGCGCTGTTGTTGCGCGGTGATCCGGAGTTGCTGCGGATCATCTGGCTTTCGCTGTGGCTTTCGCTCATGTCGATAGCGCTGATCTCGCCGCCGTCGATCGCGCTTGGCGTGTTGCTGGCGAAGCTGCGCTTTCCCGGGCAGCGCGTTCTGATCGTGCTGGTGCAGGCGCTGCTGTCCTTTCCCACCGTGGTCATCGGTCTGGTCATCTACCTGTTGCTGTCGCGGCGCGGGCCGCTGGGCTCGTTCGAATTGTTGTTTTCGCCGACGGCGATTGTAATCGGGTATATGGTCATTGCATTTCCGATCCTGGTGGTATTCACCGTTTCAGCAGTGCAGGGGGCCGATCCGCGCGCGTTCGAAACCGCGCGCAGCCTCGGCGCGGGACGCGTCCGCGCGTCGCTGACCACCTTGTGGGAAGTGCGCTTCGGCATCGCTGCCGCCGTGGTGAACGCCTTCGGGCGGGTGATTTCCGAAGTCGGCTGCGCCATCATGGTAGGCGGCAACATCGCCGGACTGACGCGCAACATGCCCACCGCCATCGCGCTGGAGACGAGCAAGGGCGATTTCGCCCAGGGCATCGCGCTGGGCGTGGTGCTGATGGCGGTGGCGCTGGGGATAAACATCGTCATGGCGCTGCTGCAGGGCGAAGGCGGCCTGAAATGAGCGAGATTCTGTTCGAAGCATCGGGCTTGGTGCGGCGGCTGGGCGGGCGCCGCGTGATCGACGGCATCGACCTGCGCCTGGAGCGCGGGCAAGGCTATGTGATGTCGGGCGACAACGGCAGCGGGAAGACCACCCTCCTGCGCATTCTCGCCGGTCTGGAGGCGGCCGACACCGGCATGCTGCGCTTCCAGGGCGGGCAGACGCTGCTGCCGCGCTATCCGGACGCGTGGCGCTGGCGTGCCGTGTATGTGCATCAGCACCCTTATCTGTTCCATACCAGTGTCGCCGCAAACATCGCCTACGGGCTGAAGGCGCGGGGCGAACGTCGCGAGCAGTGGAGGCGAAAGGTGGAAGAAGCGATCGATTGGGCCGGCGTGCGCGATGTGATTTCGGTGCCGCCGCAAAAGCTCTCTGGAGGCGAACGCCAGCGCGTCGCGATGGCGCGGGCCAAAGTGCTGGAGCCGCGGCTGCTGCTGCTCGACGAGCCGACCGCAAATCTGGACGCGGACGGACGGCGCCGGACGATAGCACTGCTGGCGCGCCTGTGCGCCGAAGGCGTGACCGTCGTCACAGCCTGCCATGACCGCGAGATCATCGAACTGCCGGACGTGCGGCGTTTCCATCTGGAAGGGGGCAAGCTCCTTCCCTTGGATTGACCTCTGACCGCGGCGGGCCGCATCGCTTTGTGCTTTAGGCTTCTATATCGTCGTATAAACGAACCGCACTCGCTCATAAAACTGCGGCAATAGTGCTGCTTTCCCGGCGTTCTTGATTCACCCTGAGGGGCCGGAGTCGACGCTGAGCCGTCGCTCGCTATGCAGCTAGCCGAACGGCCGCACTTAGGTTGCGGATTCAACTGATCGACGCAACGGATTGGCTAAATCGTTCGGCTGGCGTTTCGTAGTTTAATGTTTTCCTTGGGCGAGCATCTAATTGCCTCGCCACTGCATTGAGGTGAGCTTGCGAGTAGCCAGAAATGTCAGTGCCCTTAGGGAAATACTGCACATACAGCATGAAGTAGGTCCATTCGGGCACTGCCAATTCGATCCGGGGTTCCAGGCCGGCCACGGTAAAGTCGCGCTTGATCCACCATGTCAGAGCGAGCATGACGGATCTACGGCCCTACGGAAAGCTGACGCTCAACGTGGATAGTCAACGGCCGCCGAAGTCGGTCCGTTGAATTGAAGGGCTAGGCATTGCGCGCGCTGATACGAAAGGTGAGGTGCTCACTGAAGCCTCCGTATCTCAACCAAGGTGTCACGCAGGCTCTGCTCAAATGACACCTTAGGCGACCAGGCAAGGTCGCGCTTTGCGCGTTCGCTAGAGAAATTGTAGACCTTGCCGCTGACTGTGGCGGCAATCGCCTCCGGCGTGGCGATACGCGGTGTGCCGAACACCCTGTGGCTGAATGCGTCATAGAGGGGCAGCAGCGGGGCGGCAAATGTCGGCAAGATCATCAGCGGAGGCTTTACGTGTCTATCGAGGCGCCCAATTGCGCGAACAAGCTCGTCGAAGCTCGGCGCATGATCGTAGCCAATAATGAAACGGCCGGTTGCCCCTGGCTTGGCGGCGAGCAGGTGTGCCTCGGCGACGTCACGGACGTCGACGAAGCTGAAATTGCCGTTTGGCGCACCCATCCTGAACTCGCCCATTACGCAGGCTTGAATGATGTTGATCGTCGGCGTGGGACGGACGAAACCGGGGCCGATGATTCCCGCAGGCAGAATCGTGGTTAGCTCCAGTCCGAGTTCCTTGGCCAGTGCCCAGGCCTTCCTCTCGGACTCCACCTTCGCTCGGAAGTAGGGGATGCCCAAATCCGTGTTCCACTCTTCTTCCGTAGATGCAGGCGCACAGGGCGGTGTTAAGGGGAGCGTGACGACAGAGGAAGTCATGACGACCCGCCGTACGCCCCTCGCAGCGGCGGCGCGCAGCGTCGACTCGGTCCCGGCGAGGGCGGTTTCCAGCACCTCACGCTCGCTGCTGCGATCGGTGATCGAGTAGACCGCCGCCACATGGAACAGTACCTCCACATTCGCAAGTGCGGCGTGCATTTGGGCGTAGTCGCGGACGTCGGCCTCGAAGAGCGCAACGGGGCCGAGAGAGCGTACCCGGTCAACTTGAGATCGATTCGAGAGCGCGCGCAACGTTGTGCCGACTTCATGGCCTCGAGACAGTAACAGGGCGACAAGATTGAAGCCGAGGTGGCCGCTTCCTCCGGTGACTAGAGTGCGCATGTATCGGACTCCGTGCGGGAAACTTGGGTCGGCAGGTTCCTGCAACGCCTGACAAGAACTAGGCCTCCCCTAATAGGGGCATTATTAGATCCCAAAAATGAAGCCTAGCACAGTCGGATTATGCCCAACCCGTTGCTTCCCCAACCAAAGCAATCGAGATAGGTACCTGCACGCTCACACGATCAAGACACCACTGGGTTTGTCATGCTTTCACCGCACATCGAGCGTCTGCTATTGAGGATACTCGCGGTGGTCCTATGGCCGACAGCAGCCCCTATGGTGCTGGCTGCTCGATTCATGGCTTTCAATCCGTCCCGGGCGCGGAAGCGGACGCCCGATTTTGCGGTGGAACACTGCTAAAATCGCAAGCCCGACAACCATCGCCCTCCCATCCGGGCAGGACCCCTGAAACAGATGAAGATTTTCGGCTTTGCCGGCTGGTCCGGTAGCGGCAAGACCACCCTGATCGAGCAGGTGATTCCGCGCTTCGTTCGCGCCGGCCTCAAGGTGTCGCTGATCAAGCACGCGCACCACCGTTTCGACGTCGATCAGCCGGGCAAGGATTCCTACCGCCATCGCGCGGCCGGTTGCGGCGAGGTGCTGATTACGTCAAAACAGCGCTGGGCATTGATGCACGAGACAGTCGACGAGCCGGAAGTTACGCTGGAGCAGCAGATCGCGCGCATGTCGCCCTGCGATCTGCTGTTGATCGAAGGCTACAAGCACTATCCGCTGCCCAAGCTGGAAGTCCATCGCGCCGCCAGCGGCAAGCCTTTGCTGTATCCGGAGGACGAGCACATCATTGCGCTGGCCACGGACACGCCTGTGCAATGCAGCTTGCCGCAGTTCGGTCTCGAGAACTACGATGCGATCGCTGCGTTCGTGCTGGATAAACTGGAACTGAACCGATGAAAACAGGCATGCTATCCGTAGATGAGGCGCTCGCCCTGCTGCTCGAGGGCGCGACCCCGGTCGCCGAGGTGGAGCAGGTGGCAACGCAGGCCGCGAGCGGCCGCGTACTCGCGCAGGCGCAACAGTCCGCCCTGAACGTCCCCTCGCTGGACAATACGTCCATGGACGGTTACGCGGTTCACGCCGCGGATTGCGCCTCGGGCGAGGCGCGCCTGCCGGTGTCGCAGCGCATCCCGGCGGGCAGCGTGCCGCAGCCGCTCGCGCGCGGCACGGCGGCGCGCATATTTACCGGTGCGCCCATCCCGACCGGCGCCGATGCGGTGGTGATGCAGGAACTGTGCACGCAGGAAGGCGACGCCGTCCTGGTGAAACACCGGCCCGAGCCGGGCGAGTGGGTGCGCCATGTGGGCGAGGACATCCGCGCGGGCAGCGAGATCCTCGCGGCAGGGCGGAAGCTGCGGCCGCAGGATACCGGCCTGGCCGCATCGGTCGGGATCGCTTCGCTACCGCTTTATCGCCGGCTCAAGGTCGCGGTGTTCTACACCGGAGATGAACTGGTGATGCCGGGCGAGCCGCTGCCGCCGGGCCGCATCTACAATTCCAACCGCTTTACGCTGAACGGGCTGCTGCAGCAAATGGGCTGCGAAGTCAGCGACTACGGCATCGTTCCGGACCAGCTGGAGGCGACCCGCAAAGTGCTGCGCGAGGCCGCCGCAGAGCATGATCTCATCGTCACCTCGGGCGGTGTTTCCGTAGGCGAAGAAGACCATGTCAAGCCGGCGGTCGAGGCGGAAGGCCGGCTCGATATGTGGAAAATCGCGGTCAAGCCGGGCAAGCCGCTCGCGTTCGGCGAGGTCAAGGCGGGCACGGGGCACAGGGCGCATTTCATCGGTCTGCCCGGCAATCCGGTGTCGAGTTTCGTGACCTTCCTTGTATTCGTGCGGCCCTTCATCCTGCGCTGCCAGGGGGTGGTCCGGGCAGAGCCGCTCAACTATGGACTGCGCGCCGATTTCGATTGGCTGAAGCCCGATTCACGGCGCGAGTTTCTGCGCGTAAAATTGAATGCAGGCGGCGGGCTCGATCTGTTTCCCAACCAGAGCTCGGCGGTGTTGACCTCGGCGGTGTGGGCGGACGGGCTGATCGACAATCCGGCCAAACACGCGATACGCAGTGGCGACATGGTGAAGTTCCTTCCGTTTTCGGAGCTGTTCCAATGAACATCAGGATTCTCTACTTTGGCAGGCTGCGCGAAGAAATGGGCGTGGCGGGGGAAATGTTCGAGCTTCCACCGGATGTCAGCGACATCGAGGGCCTGCGCGCGCGGCTGCTGGCGCGCGGCGGCGACTATGCCACCGCGTTCGACCCGCGCAAGGCGGTGCGCGTTTCGGTCAACCAGGAACTGGCACGCAACAACACGGCCATCAAGCTCGGCGACGAGATCGCGTTCTTTCCGCCGGTGTCCGGAGGCTGAATGCCGGTCAAGGTGCAGGAAGCGGATTTCGATGTCGGCGCGGAAATAGCCGCATTCCGCCGCGCCGATCCCGGTATCGGCGCCATCGCGAGTTTCATCGGCTTGGTGCGCGACGTGAACGAGGGCGACGCGATCGCGGGTCTGTCGCTGGAACACTATCCGGGCATGACCGAGAAAGCGCTCGCGGGCATCATCGACGAGGCAAAGCAGCGCTGGGACATTATCGATGCCCTGGTGATCCACCGCGTCGGCGCGCTGAAGCCGCTGGATCAGATCGTGCTCGTGGTGGTGAGCAGTGCGCACCGCGGCGCGAGTTTCGAGGCCTGCGAGTTCATCATGGACTACCTCAAGACCCGGGCGCCGTTCTGGAAGAAAGAACAGACCGCGCAGGGCCCGCGCTGGGTCGAGGCGCGCGCGAGCGACGACCAAGCGGCCGAGCGCTGGCACAAAGGCTGAGTCGCTCTTGTTCAACACAGCGAAATCCGTGCGCCGTTGCGAAGGCCGCGAAACCGGCGGGAGCCGTTCATCGTGAGCGCAACGGCGTTCGCCGCGGTCGGCGTCGGCGCCGCGTTTGGGGCATGGCTGCGCTGGGGTCTGGGCAGTGCGCTCAATCCGGCATTTCCGACGCTGCCCCTGGGCACGCTGACCGCCAATCTGATCGGCGGTTACCTGATCGGCCTGGCCATCGCCTACTTTGCGGACAATGCCGCCGTGCCGGTCGAATGGCGCCTGTTCGCCATCACCGGCTTTCTGGGCGCGCTGACGACCTTCTCCACGTTTTCGGCGGAGACCGTCACCTTGTTGCTGCGCGCCCAGTATGCCTGGGCGGCGGGACTGATTCTGATGCACCTGGCCGGGTCGATCCTCATGACCCTGTTTGGTTTTGCAACATTCAGATGGCTGCACGGATAAGGAGAGCGCGATGCGCGGCATTTCATTGCAGTTCTTTGTTCCCGAGGGCGAAAAGCACGACAGCGAACTGATGTACGAGTGGCTGCTGGAGAAGGCGAAAAAGCTCGGCATCCCGGGGGGCTCGGCGTTTCGCGCCGTTGCCGGTTACGGCCGCCACGGCGTGCTGCACGAACAGACGTTTTTCGAGCTCGCCGGCGAACTTCCGGTCGAAGTCCTGTTCATCACCACCACGGAACTCGCCGACGAATTTCTTGCGCAATTGACGCGCGAGGGCATGAGCCTGTTCTACTCCAGGACCGAGGCCGAGTTCGGAATCCTCGGCAAGGCCTGAGTCGTCGCTGAATTTCGGGATCGGGAAGCGCTTGCATTTATGCCCGGCTGGAAATTGCGTTTGAGGTAGATCAACAAACGCTGCAATAATATGTCCTCCGGATTGACTGCCATTGGCCCGGCGGGCAGTCTTCGTCGTGTTGTCCATCATTCCGGGACCCGCGTGCGCAAATCGATCGCGAAATGTCTGGTGTCACTGGCGTTGGCGCTTGCCGCCCCGGCGTCGCACGCACAGGATCTTGCGCCGGCTGCGCTTCTGCGTTCGGTGTCCGACGAAGTCATTCAAAAGCTCAAGCAGGATCGCATACTTCAGGCTGCAGACCCGGCGCGCGTCGAAGACTTGCTGCATAGCAGCGTGCTGCCGCTGTTTGATTTCGCCCATATGACGCGCCTGGCGGTGGCGCGCAACTGGCACCTGGCGACGCCGGTACAACAAGACTTGATCACGGAGGAGTTCAGGACACTGCTGGTGCGCACCTATTCGACCGCGCTCGAGAATTATCGAGGCGAGCCCGTCGTGTACAAACAACTGCGCCCGGGGCCGAAGGGCGCGAATGTAACCGTCAGATCCGAAGTGGGGCAGCCGGGCGGGGAACGCACGACACTGGATTACGAGATGGAAAACACCGCGGCGGGATGGAGAATATACAACGTCAAAGTCGCGGACCTGTCCCTGGTCGGCGCCTACCGGGAGGTGTTTGCCGAAAAGGTCCGCGAAGGCGGTGTGGAAGGCCTGATCGTATTCCTCGCGGATAAGAACCGCGGCGGTGAGTCCAGATTCAACACCATCAAGGCATCGTTCTGGGAGAAATCCCGTTTGGTCTACGCGATCATGCAGAAAGTGCTGCGCAGCGGCTTGCAATAGCGGTATCGGCCGTGCCGGGCCGCAAGCTTGAAAATTCGCGAATCGGCCGCATCTGGAAGGCAACGAATCCAGGAAAGCAGCCATGCGCTTAGACAAACTCACCACCAAGTTCCAGCAGGCGCTCGCCGATGCGCAGAGCCTCGCCGTGGGCAACGACAACCCCTACATCGAGCCGGTGCATGTACTGTCCGCCTTGATCGCCCAGGAGGACGGCGGTACGGCGTCCTTGTTCGCGCGCGCGGGGATCAACGTGGGCCAGCTGCGCGACTCACTCAAGGCCGCGATCGGCCGCCTGCCCAAGGTCGAAGGCCAGGGCGGCGAGGTGTCGATTTCGCGCGAACTCACCAACCTGCTCAACCTGACCGACAAGGAAGCGCAAAAGCGCGGCGACCAGTTCATTGCCTCGGAGATGTTCGTGCTCGCGCTGGGCGAGGACAAGGGCGAGGCCGGCAGGCTGCTCAAGGCTGCGGGCGGCAACAAGAAGGCGCTGGACCAGGCGGTCACCGCCTTGCGCGGCAGCGAGAACGTTTCCAGCCCCGAGGCCGAAGGCAGCCGCGAAGCGCTGAAGAAATACACCATGGACCTGACCGAGCGCGCACGCGCCGGCAAGCTCGACCCCGTGATCGGGCGCGACGATGAGATTCGCCGCGTGATCCAGATTCTGCAGCGGCGCACCAAGAACAACCCGGTGCTGATCGGCGAGCCCGGCGTGGGCAAGACCGCCATCGTCGAAGGCCTGGCGCAGCGCATCGTCAACGGCGAAGTGCCTGAGACACTGAAGAACAAGCGCGTGCTGTCGCTGGACATGGCGGCCCTGCTCGCCGGCGCGAAATACCGGGGCGAGTTCGAAGAGCGCCTGAAAGCGGTGTTGAAGGAGTTGTCGCAGGACCAGGGGCAGACCATCGTTTTCATCGACGAGCTGCACACCATGGTCGGCGCGGGCAAGGCCGAGGGCGCGATGGATGCGGGCAATATGCTCAAGCCGGCGCTTGCGCGCGGTGAACTGCACTGCGTGGGCGCCACCACCCTGGACGAATACCGCAAATACGTGGAGAAGGACGCGGCGCTGGAGCGCCGTTTCCAGAAAGTGCAGGTGGGCGAGCCCAGCGTGGAGGACACCATCGCGATCCTGCGCGGGCTGCAGGAGAAATACGAAGTTCACCACGGCGTCGACATTACCGACCCGGCCATCGTCGCCGCGGCCGAATTGTCGCACCGCTATATCACCGACCGTTTCCTGCCGGACAAGGCGATCGACCTGATCGACGAAGCGGCCTCGCGCATCAAAATGGAGATCGATTCCAAGCCCGAGGTCATGGACAGGCTGGACCGGCGCCTGATTCAGCTCAAGATCGAGCGCGAAGCGGTCAAGCGCGAAAAGGACGAAGCGTCGAAAAAACGCATGGGCCTGATCGAGGCCGAAATCACCAGGCTCGGGCGCGAGTACGCCGACCTCGAAGAGGTGTGGAAGCAGGAAAAAGCCGAGGTGCAGGGCGCGCAGCACATCAAGGAAGAACTCGAGAAACTCAAGGTCGAGATGGAAGCGGCGAAGCGCAAGGGCGACTGGCAGCGCATGTCGGAACTGCAGTACGGCCGCATTCCGCAGCTCGAAGCGCAGCTGAAGAAAGAGGAAAAAGCGGGGCCGAAGCCGGGCAAGGCGCGGCTCTTGCGCACCGAAGTCGGCGCCGAAGAGATCGCCGAGGTGGTGTCGCGCGCCACCGGTATCCCCGTGTCGAAAATGATGCAGGGCGAGCGCGAGAAACTGCTGCAGATGGAGGCGAAGCTGCACGAGCGCGTGGTCGGCCAGGACGAGGCGGTGCGCCTGGTGTCCGATGCGATCAGAAGGTCGCGTGCGGGCCTCGCGGATCCGAACAAGCCCTACGGCTCCTTCCTGTTCCTCGGTCCTACCGGGGTGGGCAAGACCGAATTGTGCAAGGCGCTCGCCGGTTTTCTGTTCGATTCCGAGGATCATCTGATCCGCATCGACATGAGCGAATTCATGGAGAAGCACTCGGTCGCGCGGCTGATCGGCGCGCCACCGGGTTACGTCGGCTATGAAGAAGGCGGCCATCTCACCGAGGCGGTGAGACGCAAGCCCTACTGCGTGATCCTGCTCGACGAGGTGGAGAAAGCGCATCCGGACGTGTTCAACGTACTGCTGCAGGTGCTCGATGACGGGCGCATGACCGACGGTCAGGGCCGCACCGTGGATTTCAAGAACACCGTGGTGGTGATGACCTCCAACCTCGGCTCGCAGATGATCCAGCAGATGAGCGGAGACGACTACCAGGTGATCAAGCTCGCGGTGATGGGCGAGGTGCGCACGCATTTCCGTCCCGAGTTCGTGAACCGCATCGACGAGATCGTGGTGTTCCACGCCCTGGACGAGGCCAACATCAAGAGCATCGCGAAAATCCAGCTCGGCATCCTGGGCAAGCGCCTTGCGGGCATGGAAATGAAGCTGGAACTCGACGACAGCGCGCTGGCCGAGATCGCCGCGGCCGGCTTCGATCCGGTCTACGGCGCGCGTCCGCTCAAACGCGCGATCCAGTCGACCATCGAAAACCCGCTGGCGAAACGCATCCTCGAAGGCGAATTTGCCGCCAAGGACACGATCAAGATCGCGGCGAAGGGCGGTGTTATCCAGTTCAGCAAGGGCTGATTTTGCACGCGGCATGCAGGCTCGTGCATGCCGCGTCGAATGAGCTGCGCAATCGGCAAATACGCGAACGCGCTAAAATCGGGGTTCGCAGGAGCGGAACAGGATACTGATGCGGGCCCCCGCGCGGGGCCCGCGATCGCAGCGAACCGCGCGCAGGCCCGCTCCGGCAACGAATACTTCATCAACGGGAGCAGCCATGCAGTTCGATCCGAAACGCAGTGATTTCACCCTGGGCATCATCGGCACCGGGGCCATGGGGCGCGGTATCGCCCAGGTCGCCACCAACGGCGGCATGCGCGTGCTGATGACCGACGCGCGCGCCGGCGCGGCGGCCGAGGCCAGGGACTTCGTCGCCAAGATGCTGCAGCGCGCGGTGGAGAAAGGCAGTCTCACCATGGAGGCGCATGCAGCGGCCGTCGGCCGGCTCGAGGTGGTCGACAGCCCGGCGGCGATGGCGCCCTGCCATCTGGTGATCGAGGTCATCGTCGAGGATTTGGCGGCGAAGCAAAAATTGTTCGCCGAACTCGAAGGCATCGTCGGCGAGGATTGCATACTCGCCACCAACACGTCCTCGCTAGCGGTGACCACCATCGCCGCGAAGCTGAAAAGGCCGGAGCGCTTTGCCGGCATGCATTTCTTCAATCCGGTGCCGCTGATGAAACTCGTTGAAGTCATCGACGGGGTGCGCACCGCGCCCGAGGTCGGCGACGCCTTGATGGAGGTCGGCCGGCGCATGAGCCGCGAACCGGTGCGGGTGAAAGATGCGCCGGGCTTCATCGTCAACCAGGTCGGACGTGGTTTCGGCGTGGAGGCCGCGCACATCGCCTCCGAAGGCATTGCGGGCTTTGTAGACATCGACCGCATCATGCGCGACGTCGCCGGTTTTCGCATGGGGCCGTTCGAACTGATGGAACTCACCGGGCTGGATGTGAGCCAGCCCGCCAGCGTGGCCATCTACGAACAGTGCTATCACGAGCCGCGCTATCGCCCGGCGCAGCTGATGCGCAGCCGCTACGAAGCCGGTATCTTCGGGCGCAAGACCAACAAGGGGTTCTACGACTACGCAGAGGGCAAGGCGGTGGTGCCGGCCGAGGCGCCCGCGCCCGCCGCGCGGCCGAAAAGCGTCTGGGTGAGCAATGCCGAAGCCGACGGCCATGCTGCGCTCACGGCGCTGTTGAAAACGCTCAAGGCGACGCTGGAGACCGGGGCCAAGCCCAGCGCCGAAGCGTTGATCCTGGTCACGCCCTATGGTGACGATGCGACCAGCTGCGCGGTTGCGCAGGGCCTGGACGCCAAGCGCACGGTGGCCGTCGACACGCTCTTCCCCATGGTCAAGCGGCGCACCATCATGACCACGCCGGTCACCGACCCGGCCTACCGCGATGCGGCGCACGGGCTGCTTGCGAGCGACGGCGTGCCGGTGACGGTGATCAAGGACAGCCCGGGTTTCATTGCCCAGCGCATCGTCGCTCTGATCGTCAACATCGGCTGCTATCTCGCGCAAAGCCGCACGGCGGCGGCCGCGGACGTGGACAAGGGTGCGACCCTGGGGCTCAACTATCCGCAAGGCCCCATGGCGTTCGGCGATCTGCTCGGGCCGGCCAAGGTGCTCAAGGTGCTGAACAACATGATGAAGCTCTATGCCGACCCGCGCTACCGCCCGAATCTGTGGCTGACGCGCCGCGCGAACCTGGGCGTGTCGCTGCTGACGCCGGACAGCTGATCCGCGTCTTGCTGCGTTGAAGCGGTAATGGCGCGCACGCGCAGCAGCAGCTCCTGCCACAGCGTGTTCGTGTTCTTGCGGAACACGCTGTCGGCATCGGCGTTGAGCACATGCCAGCCGCCGAGTTCGAGCTCGAGCGCCAACTGCCCCGGCGCCCAGCCGGCGTAGCCGTTGAAAAAGCGCACCCGCTCCGGCGGGGCGTGCAGCAACTGCTCCACCACTGCGGGATCCATGGCGAAGGACAGGTCGCCCAGAACCCGCAGGGCGCCCGGCGGATTGTCCTTCGCGCGGAACATGGCGAACAGGCCGGCGGCTTCCACCGGGCCGCCGAGATACAGCGGCTCGGTGAAGCGCTTGAGCACCGCGTTGTCGGGCAGGATCTGCGCGAGCGAGCGTTCGCCGGGGCGGTTCACAATGAAGCCGACGCTGCCGCCATCGGGTAGTTGCGTGACCAGCACCACGCTGTGGCGGAAGTTCGGATCGAGCAGCGCCGGCGAGGCGACCAGGAAAACGCCATTCGCGGCGTCGTTCGTCTGCGCCGCCGCAAGTCCAGGCCATCCCAGCAGCGCCGCGAGCAGAAACAAGCGTCGCAGCCTCATCGCCGCGCCTGCACCTGTGCGTGGCGAAAGCATGCGGTCAGATGATCGTTGACCATGCCGCTCGCCTGCATGAAGGCGTAGCAGATGGTCGAACCCACGAACTTGAAGCCGCGTTTCTTCAGATCCTTGCTCATCGCATCGGACTCGGGCGTACTTGCGGGCACCTCCTTCATGCTGCGCCGACGGTGTTGTTTGGGTCTGCCGTCGACGAAACGCCAGATGTAGCTGTCGAAGGAACCGAATTCCTTCTGCACGGCGAGGAAGGCCTTGGCGTTTTGTATGCTCGCCGCGATCTTCAGGCGGTTGCGCACGATCCCCGCATCGGCGAGCAGGCGGGCGACCTTGGCCTCGTCGTAGAGCGCGATCTTGCGCGCATCGAAGCCGTCGTAGGCCTTGCGGTAATGGTCGCGCTTCCCGAGGATGGTGGACCAGGACAGGCCGGCCTGCGCGCCTTCGAGTATCAGGAGTTCGAACAGCGCGCGGTCCTCGTGCAGGGGCACACCCCACTCGCGGTCGTGGTAGGCGATGTACGCTTCGCTGCCCAGACACCAGGGGCAGCGCGTCTTGGAATCGATCTGGCTCACGCAGCCATGATAACGGTGCACGGCGGGACGCGCCACGGCACCGCGGGGGAGGCTGCGCGCACTGCCCGTCCCGCGGTAAATTTCGTGCAAGCCGTGGAAATAAAAAGGGTTTTGCACGAAGGCGAGGGCGCTTGATCTCGATCGAAGTACAAGTGCGCGCTTTGTGCTAGCTTACGCTGTCGATCGAATGCGCCGCGGTAGCGGGCAGCGGTCGCTTCGCAATAATCAACTGAAACCAATCGAGAGGGGAGTAACCATGGCAGACGTTCTGGCTCCGCTGGCGGGAAAAATCCTGGCCGTGCTGGTCGAACCCGGTGCAAAAGTCGAAGAAGACGATGAACTCATCGTCATCGAGGCGCTGAAGATGGAAAACACCGTGTACGCGCCGAGCGCGGGCACGGTCAAGGAAATCAAGGTGAAAATCGGCGACAGCGTCGAGGACGACACATTGCTGCTCGTGCTCGAGTGAGCAGTCGTTACGGACTGAGCAGACCATACATATAGGCGAGACAACGATGAATTTCGAACTAACGGAAGAGCAGCGACTGATACAGGACACGGCCAAGCGTTTCGCGGCCGAAGAAATTGCGCCAACACTCGAGGCGGAAGAGGCGAAGCACGAATTCCGCGCCGATCGCGTCGCCAAGATGGGCAGCCTGGGATTCTTTTCCTGCGCGGTGCCCGAGGAATTCGGCGGCAGCGGCATGGGCTACATGGAGTCGGTACTGATGGCCGAGCAGATCGCCCAGGTATCGGCATCCTGGCGGCTGCCGTTCAATATGCAGAACCTGGGTCCGGCGCTGACGGTGAGCAAGTTCGGCACCGAGGCGCAGAAGAAGAAATACGTGCCCGGCTGGGTGGCGGGCACGCAGCTCGGCTTTTTCGCGATGACCGAACCCAATACCGGTTCGGATGTCGCCAGCATGAAAACGCACGCCATCGACAAGGGCGATCACTGGGAAGTTCACGGCAACAAGATGTGGATCTCGCAGGCGCATGTGGGCGACGCCGGCCTGCTCTACGCCTACACCGATCGCGAGAAAGGCAACAAGGGCATTACCGCCTTCATCATCGAGCCGAAGAACTGGAAAGGCGTCAGTGCGCGCGGCATCGAGACCAAGCTGGGCCTCAAGTGCTCGCCCACCGGCGAATTCGTCTTCGACGGCATGAAGGTGCCGAAGGAGAACGTTCTGGGCAAACCGGGCGAAGGTTTCCGTGTCTGCATGTGGCAGCTCAATCAGACGCGCCTGGGCTGCGCCGCGGGCGCGCTGGGTTGCGCGGGTGGGGCGCTGGAACTGGCGATCAACTATGCAAACGAGCGCACGCAGTTCGGCAAACCCATCTCCCAACACCAGATGATCCAGTCGCAGATCGCGGAACTCGTGGTCGAGCACCACGCGGCGCAAATGCTGGTCTACCGCGCCGCCTGGCTCAAGGACAACGCCAAGCCGAACCAGTTCGAGACCTCGGTGGCCAAGTACGCGGCCTCGGAAGCGGCGGTGCACGCGGCCAACGAGTGCATGAAGATCTTCGGTTCCTACGGCTATTCGACCGAGTATCCGGCCGAGCGTTTCTACCGCGACGCCAAATCGCTGCAGATCGTCGAAGGCACGTCCAACATCCAGAAAATCCTGATCTCGGGCATGGCGCTGGGCTTTACGCCCAACCGCGAGTAGCGCAGGGCCAGCAGTCACAGCTCTGTCATTCCGAGCAACGCGAGGAATCTGCTTTTTCCAAATTACAAGAAGCAGATTCCTCGGCCTTCGGCCTCGGAATGACAATTTTCAAAGATTGCATAACGCATAGATGGGGCTCTGACCCCGTGCAAAAAAAGGAACCAGCATGAGACCCTATTTCGAGAAAATGCCGGGCTTCGGCAAGCCGATGAAGGAGAACCGCATCGCGCGCACGCAGGACAGCCGCGCCAAGCTGGAGGCCATCGAGGCTGAGATCGCTGCGGCGAAAAAAGCGGTGGAGGAGGTGGGCATCCCCACGGCCAAGATCAACGAGCGCGGCGGGCTGACCGTATGGCAGCGGCTGGAGTACCTGGTCGATCCGGGGACCTGGCAGCCGCTGCACAGCCTCTACAATCCGGCGGACAACGAAGAGGGCACGACCAACGTGGTCGACGGCCTGGGCAAGATCGGCGGGCGCTGGGCGGTGATCATCGGCTTCGACAACAAGGTGCTCGCCGGGGCGTGGATCGCCGGGCAGCCCGACAACATCCTGCGCGTGACCAACCTCGCCAAGCGCCTGCACATCCCGCTGGTGTGGCTGGTGAACTGCAGCGGCGTGAAGCTGCCCGACCAGGAGAAGTTCTACGCCGACCGCCGCGGTTCGGGCGCGCCGTTTTTCCGCCACGCCGAACTGGAGCAGGCCGGCATACCGGTGCTCGCCGGCATCTACGGCACCAATCCCGCGGGCGGCGGCTATCAGGCGATCAGCCCGACCATCCTGATCGCGCACAAGGACGCGAACATTGCCGTGGGCGGTGTCGGCATCGTCTCGGGCATGGCGCCGCAGGGCGGCTTCGATGTCGCCGGGCTGGAGCAGTTGATCAACGTGACGCGCGACATGAAGAGCAAGCCTCCCGGCAGCGTTTCCACCCATTACGATTCAACGGGTTTTTTCACGCGCGTGTGCGACGAAGAAACCGGCGTGCTCGACGGGATCAAGGAATACATGGCCATGATCCCCGCGTACGACCCGAAGTTTTTCCGCGTGGCCGAGCCCGCCGAGCCGCAACTCCCGGTGGGCGAGTTGTACAACCTGCTGCCGATCAACCAGAAGTCCGACTATTCCTTCGACGATATTCTTGCGCGCCTGGTCGACGGCAGCGAGCACATGGAATTCCGCCCGGGCTACGGACCGGAGGTCTACACCGGCCTGGTGAAAATCGACGGCATGCTCATCGGTGCCATCGGCAACCGCCAGGGCCTCTTGCCCAAGGGCTATCCGGAGTACGCCGACTACCCCGGCATCGGCGGCAAGCTGTATCGCCAGGGCCTGATCAAGATGAACGAGTTCGTCACCCTGTGCGCGCGCGACCGCGTGCCCGTGATCTGGTTTCAGGACACCACCGGCATCGACGTCGGCGACATCGCTGAAAAGGCGGAACTGCTCGGCATCGGCCAGTCGCTGGTCTACTCGATCCAGAACGCCGACATCCCGATGATGCTGGTGGTGCTGCGCAAAGGCAGCGCCGCGGCGCACTACATCATGGGCGGGCCCACGGCCAATCGCCAGAACGCCTTCACCCTGGGCACGGCCGCGACCGAGATCTACGTCATGCACGGCGAGACCGCGGCGGTGGCGAGCTACTCGCGCCGCGCGATCAAGGACAAGGATTCGGGCAAGCCGCTCGAGCCGCTGGCGAAAACAATGAACGAGATGGCGCAGAAGTATTACGACACCTCGCGCCCGGCCTACTGCGCGCGCTACGGATTCGTCGACGAGATCGTGGACTTGAAAGCGTTGCGCGGCTATCTCAAGGCCTTCGCCGGTGCGGTCTACCAGAACCCGAAGTCGATCTGCCCACGCCACCAGATGCTGCTGCCGAGGGTGATCAAGGGCTGAGGGCGGTCCAGGATGGGGCAGGGGGACTTGCCAATTTTGACCATTTGACTGGCCGGAAGATCAGGCAGCACCTGATTTCCGGCCGTTCCAATGTTCACAAATGTTCGTCCGAGCGGCGCCTGCGTTCCTGTTACTCTGATGTCACGGGTTCGACTGAAAAATCCACAACCTTCGGGTCGGAGCGGAAATTCAGCGCCAGGTGGGCGCGGGCATCGGCCGCCGTTTTTCCAGGTGCCCAGACGCTTGCGCGGATCTCAAGCGCGCCGCTCTTGGCGCCCTTGAAGGCAAGCGACAGGACCGTGAAGCCATAGCTTTCGAACTGTTTAGTCAAGCCCTTCTCGTCTGGCACGGCCTCTCTGGTGAATTTCGCATGCACCATCGCGTAAGAGCGCCGGGGAATGAACCGATCGAGCCAGCGGAAGACCATCAGGATCGTCAAGACAAAAATCGCCCCGATGAAGCCGAGCAGGATCTCGCCTGTTCCTATCAGGATTCCGATGGCGGATACGGCCCACATGCAGGCGGCGGAGGTCAGGCCGCGCACCGACAGGCCTTCCCTGACGATCACGCCGGCGCCGATGAAACCAATCCCCGCCAGTATTCCCTGTACCACGCGGCTTCCGCCGTTGTCCGCCGTGCCCATCAGGTAGGAATAGGGTCCGGAGGTGAGCGCAACGGTCAGCAGCGCAGAGGTCAGGCTCACGAGCGCGAAAGTGCGCATGCCCGCGGGGTGGCCCCGGTGATAGCGCTCCAGTCCAACCAGCGACCCTGCGGCAACAGCCATCAACAGTCGGGAAATCATTTCGACGAGGTCCGGCGAGAGATAAAACGGAAGTGGGGTCATGGCGGCAATCCAATGTGACAGTTCGATTACGGAATTGTGACACGCTGTCTGCGCGGCCGGGCGGCGTTGGGAATACGCTCTACGGGCCATAAACGGACCAGCATAGTGTTTTGACCAAAGTCAAGTGATCTGTTTTTTTTCAGATGTATGGTACGTTAAAGGCACGCCGTATCCGATCCGTGATGGAGCACTTGCATGTCGAGAGCCAAGCCTTCGCACTTGTCCAAACCGGTGGACGAAATTGCATTGATGTCGGAAAACACGCAGCTCAGCTCTGCGCTTAAGAGTTTAGCCATCGTTAACAAGGAACTTGCTTTCCAGAATGCCGAAAAGGAAAAGCGCGCAGCGGAATTGGTCATCGCCAACAAGGAACTTGCTTTCCAGAATGCCGAAAAAGGGAAGCGCGCTGCAGAGCTGGTGATCGCCAACGAGCGGCTGCACGGCGCTTTGATGAATACGGTGCGCGTTGCAATGATTCTGAGTGAATTGCGCGACCCGTACACAGCTGGCCACGAACGACGCGTGGCAGAAATATCAGTGGCCATCAGTGCCGAACTGGGCTTCGATACAAGCCGGCAGGAAGGCATACGTGTGGCCGGTTATTTGCACGACGTTGGCAAGATGGTAATCCCCGCAGAAATTCTAGCGAAGCCCGGAAAGCTGACCGAGATTGAATACAGCCTGATCAAGCAGCATCCTCAAGCGGGCCACGATGTTCTTAAAGGCGTGGAGTTTCCATGGCCTATCGCCGAAGTGGCTTTGCAGCATCACGAGCGCATGGATGGCACGGGTTATCCGCAAGGGCTCAGAGGTGAAGACATCATCGTCGAGGCGCGAATTCTCGCTGTTGCCGATACCGTAGAGTCGATGTCGTCACATCGACCATATCGTGCAGGGCTGGGCATTGACAAGGCATTGGCGGAAATCGAGCGTGGTCGCGGTACGTCCTATGATGCAGCGGTGGCAGAGGTCTGTTTGAAATTGTTCAGAGAAAAAGGTTTCAATATTCCAGAGTAGTGGCAGCCGGTCGTTTTGACAGAGCCGGGTGTCTATGTGACCGTTCAGGGCCCGGCGCCGAACCGGACGTCGATGCTGTACCGCTCACCGAAAGCGGCCGCTGCATCGCTAACGTACTTTCCCCTATGAATATCGAAGCCTGAGCGCGCGGCGCGGATCCGATTGCTCAGCGCAAGGCATGCCAGGCGTTGCGACACGCCGGCGGATGTTATAGATTGCCCGGTACCTGATCGACATTCTCGCCCAATCCCGGCTGTACGCTTATATGGAGGAGCCTGGAATGCACATGCGCATGCGTACGCGAACCCAGTCGCCCAAGGCCGCGCGGCTTCCCATCAACCGGCATGCCGACGCAGGCTCGCGTGGCGGAATGTCGGTCCCGTCGTTTTGCAAAAGGCTGAAGGTCGTGCTCTTCGCTGTTTCGATTCTGTTCGCGTCCGCCGCGCAGGCGGACGGCTTGCTGTCCTGGCCGCAGGTGAAGCGCAAGATCGAAGACCATTGGAAGACCACGGCACCGCGGGAGCGCGTTCTGTCGGTCGAGCGCAAAGGCAAGCCGCAGTATTCGGCGAGCCAGCGCGTAACCGACAGTGCGTACATCGGATCGAGTTGGTACAGCGCCTGGATTACATCCTACGAGACCATACAAGGCTCGTTCGCGCGCCAGGTTGCGCTGGTTACGGTTGAACGCCCCAACAAGAGCAAAGCGCGTTTCGAGGTCGCTGCGCTGTATCGCGGCGAGGGCAAGTCCTGGCGTTTTGACCAGGTTGCGATCGGACCGGTGACCGAGCTCGGCGCGCCCGGCGACCCGGCGCAGCCCGCCGAAGAGGCGGCGCTGGCGATTTTCCGCGAGGCCTGGGCGGGCAAGCGTAGCGATATGGAGGTGAAGTCGATGAAATTGCTCGCACCGCCAAAACTTGCCGGCACACCCAAGCGCCGCGTACTGCGCTACCGGATGGAAGTGAGCGTCCTGGGCACAGCCAAGGCGTCGAAAAAATACCGGGGGCAGTCGCTGACCTGCCGGCCGGAGGATTACTCGTCGGTACTGATCTGGGATACAAAGCGCGGCGCCTGGCGGGCGGACGAATCGATGATCCAGATCATTAACAAGGACCGCGTCTGCGATATCAACTAAGCAGTGCAGGCAGACTGCGCTGACGAGGCCGGTGACCGGGTTCGCCGGACCCGGACGTTTTGCTGGGGCGTCGCCGGGTTTTTCCGGGCCGGCTGCGCTGGCCGGCCTAAGTCGGTCGCGTCAGAACCAGCCTTCGACTTTGCTCCGCGACGGCACACCGCCGGCGTGCACCACCTTGCCGTCGATGACGACGCCGGGCGTGGACATCACGCCGTAGCCCATGATTTGCTGCATGTCTTCGATTTTTTCAAGCTGGATGTCCACAGCCTTTTCCTTTGCTACATCTTCGACGAGTCTGGCGGTATTTTTGCAGTTGGCACAACCGCTGCCGAGCACCTTGACGTTTTTCATTTGATTTCTCCAGTAGCGCTTAATTCAAAACCAGGTTCACGATGACAATGTGGATGGGGGAGACGGCACAATCCGACTCCCTACAAAACGGCGTTGAAAACATAGCCGACGAACAGGATGCCGACCGCCACTACGCCGGCGAAGGTGGCGATCAGCGGCAGCTTCAACACCTTGCGCAAAATGATCATCTCGGGCAGCGACAGCGCAATCACGCTCATCATGAATGCCAGCACCGTGCCCAATGCCGCGCCCTTGCCGATCAGCGCCTCGACGATGGGAATGATGCCAGCGGCGTTGGTGTACATCGGCACGCCGATCAGGACGGCAGCCGGCACCGACCACCAGGGCGCGTCCTTGCCCATGATCGACGCGAGGAAATCCTCCGGCACATAGCCGTGGATGCCCGCGCCCAGCGCGATGCCTGCGAGGATGTACGGCCAGACCTTGCCCACAATGTCCTTCACATGGGCCACGCCCGCAGCTATGCGTTCGGCCCAACTCGGGCGCACCGCTTCGTAGTCGGCTGACTGCGTGGCCTGCATTGCACGCACCCAGTCTTCGAGGTGTATTTCCATGCCCATTTTGCCGATAATCAATCCGGCGGCGATGGCGACCGTCAGGCCCAACGCAAGATACATGGCCGCCACCTTCCAGCCGAACAGTCCGAACAGAAGCGCCAGCGCAATCTCGTTCACCATGGGCGCGGAAATCAGAAAGGAAAAGGTGACACCCAGGGGGACGCCCGCAGAGAGGAATCCGATGAACAGCGGCACGGCCGAACAGGAACAAAACGGCGTAACGATTCCAAGGCTGGCTGCCAGCACATTGCCAATGCCGAGGCGTCTGCCCGAAAGCATCGCGCGGGTGCGCTCCGGGGCGACAAAGGTATGGACCACGCCCATGATGAAAACAATCCCTGTCAGCAGCAGCAGGACTTTCGGCGTGTCATAGGCGAAAAACCGAACGGCTTCCGCGAGGTGGGTATTGCTTTCGAGTCCTAAGGCGGAGACAACGGTGTCAGCGAACGACGGCAGGCTCGCGTAGGCGGCGATCCAGGCAACCAGCGACAGCAACAGCAGGCCCCAGGGGGCGTGACGCGGCGCTACAGGGGTTTCGGTGAGCGCAGTCATTCAATCCGCCTCTCACGCCGTGTCGCGTTCGGGGCGACCGGCCCAGGCGATCAACCGCTTTCGATCCGCCTTGAATTCGGCGACGGCCCCCGCGGTCAGCGGCAACAACAAGGCTTTCGCCCACTGCGGCATTTCTTCCGCCAGGCGATAGAAGATCCAGGTCCCGTTTCGCCGCGGTGTCACCACGCCCGCATCCTTCAATACGCCCAGATGTCGTGAAATCTTCGGCTGAATTTCGTCCAGGGCCGTAGAAAGCTCGCAGACACACAGCTCGTTCTCCTGGATCAACAGCGCCAGAATCCGACGGCGGGTCGCGTCGGCGAGAGCATCGAAGGTTGCTTGGACATCCATGCTTACAATATACGCCGAAGCAGATATATGCGCAAACGAATATAAGCATTTATTTTCAGGCGAGAGACTGCAATCCAGCCGGGAGCCGAGGCTAAGCCAAGCGTATCGGTCGGAGCTGCCATTCCTGCGGGTGCCTATCCCGGGTATGGTTCGAGCCCTGATCGGGGAGCCGACCAGGACTCGAACTACTCAGGCAACTAACTGAATTTCGACGCGCCAAGGGCGGCTTAGGCCGAGGATCAACCGCACGCGCGTCCTTAAGCGCCGCTCACCCGGGATAGATCTGTACGCTGTCGGTGACGGAATCGGCCACGTGCTCTTTGGTGATCACGCCCAGGATGTCGCCCGGGCGCGGCACGCGGCGATCGCGCACGACCACGGCCATCATTGCATGCCTGCGCGCGAGGCGGCGTATGACCGTGATGCCGCTCGCGTTCGCGCGCACGATGGTGAATTTGCGATCGGCGACATCGCCGAGCGTGATTCCCGAGTGCATGTGCTCCAAACCGCGCCTCAGCCCGGTGTTGATACGCAGCACGCCGAAGATGCGGTCGGCGTGCGTGACGACAATGTGCAGCCGCCGGCTTTGGTGCTCGGGTCGGAGGAGGAATTCCTCGAAGTCGGTTTCGGCCGGGGCGACGGCGATATCGCTGTCCATGAGTTCGTGCGCACGCCGCTCCAGAAAGACATTGGCATGCAGCGCCTTGGGCAGGAAACGTCCGCGCCGGAACAGCTTGAGCGTATAAATGCTCTCGGCCGAGACCAGGCGTCGCACGCCGACGCTCAATGCGACGGCCAGGATCATCGGCATCACGATGTTGTAGTCCCGCGTCATCTCGAAAATCATGGTGACGGCCGTCATCACCGCGCCGGTCGCGCCGCCCACCATGGCGCCCATGCCGACCATCGCGAAGGACGCGATGCTGATCGGCACCGGCATGTGCAGCGATTCGAGCAGGGCGGCGAACGCGGCGCCTATGGTCGCGCCCATGAACAGCGAAGGCGAAAAGATGCCGCCGGACGATCCCGAGCCCAGGCTCAGGCAAGTGGCGAGCAGCTTGCAGACAAACAAAATCGCCAGAAACCAGAAGACATTGAAATGCCCCTGGAGTATCGACTGGATGGTCGCGTAGCCCACCCCCTCGACGAAGTAGTTGCCGAGCTTCTCGAACAAGACATAGATCATGATGCCTACGAGCAGCATGCCGAACGCGTGGCGCAGGTAGCGATTCTTGATGTGCTCGAACAGGTCCTCGAACTTGTGCAGGCCGAGCACGAAGGCGGCCGCTGCGAGGCCGGTGATCACACCGAGCAGCGCGTACAGGCACAGGCTGATGACCGCGGAGCCGTCCGCGTGCAGCGGGGCGAGCGGCGGCACGTCGAACGCCGGCTGCTGGCCGAAGAAGAACTGGCCGACGAAGGTCGCGGTGCCGGTGGCGAGCGCGACCGGCAGAAAGCTCTGGATGCTGACTTCGGGCAGCAGCAGCTCGATCGCGAACAGTACGCCGCCGATCGGTGTGTTGAAGGTCGCGGCGATGCCGGCACCGGCACCCGCGGCGACCAGGATGATGCGCTCGGCCGAGAGCACGCGCACCAGCTGCCCCAGGGTCGAGCCCAGCGCCGAACCGATCTGGATGATCGGGCCTTCGCGCCCGACGGCGGATCCGCTGCCGATGGCGACCGCGGACGCGAGCGACTTCACCACCGCGACCACCGGCCGGATCGCGCCGCCCTTGTAGTAGATCGCGTCCATGACTTCGGGCACGCCGTGTCCGCGCGCCTCGGGCGCAAACTTTTCGACCAGGAACGTGACGACGAGCGCGCCGAGCACCGGAACCAGAATGACCCACGGCCCCCAGGGACTGGCCGGCGTAAATACATTGGCGTCATATTCCAGGCTCACCTGGCCGAGGAACAGTAAATTATGGATAAAGCCGATCAGATCGCGAAACACCAAGGCGCCCAGGCCGGTCACAATGCCGATCACAATCGCCAGGATCGACAGACGTACCGTTCCGATGCGTCGCGGGCGTCGCCGCGCGCTCCGCGTAGTCTTTTGGCGCGCGCTGTTTTCGGAACCTTGGGCCGGACCGGGATCCGCCGCGGTCGTTGGCTGTCCTTCGGACATGAAAATTCACACTCTATCGCTGATTGCGGACCCAGCGCGCCTCGAATGCGGCTCGCCAGGCGCTCCGCGAGGCCCGACACCCTGGGGGCTAGTAAGGTACTCCGGCTTGCGAACGCGTTCAGTCCCGCGTGAGCAACACGGAGGTTATGGACACCTTGCGATCAATGGTACGCCATTCGACAATTCAGAACAAATGTTCGCCGCACCAGCCGGTCGGGTATGCCGCTGGCGGGTTCGCCTTGTCACCCAGCCTTTTCCCGTCTCAACTGCCGCTGCGCCTGCTCCCGGAACCGGGTCGGGGTACAGTGCTTTTGCTTGGAGAAGAAGCGCGAGAAATAAGCCGCATCGGAAAAGCCGAGCGATAGCGCGATTTCCTTGACGCCGATGAAGGTGTAGACGAGGTCGCGCTCGGCTTCGAGCAGCAGCCGGGCGTTGATCGCGCCGAGCGCCGACTTGCCGAGCACTTCGCGGCACACGCGGTTGAGCTGCGTCGGCGTGATGCCGAGTTCGCCGGCGTAGAACGCCACGTTCTTGTGCGTGCGGTAGTCGCGATCGAGCAGGGCGCGGAAGCGCTGCAGGTGCAGCATCTTGCGGTTCGCCGGCGCGCAGGCTGCGGGGTCGAGCGCGGCCTGCGCGCGCGCGGCGAGGATCAGCGCCATGGTAATGCTTGCGTGGATCGCGGCGCTGCGCCAGGGGGCGTTTCCGCCGAACTCGCCGACGATGTTCTTGAACAGCCGCGCGATGCGCAGTGCGTCGGCGGACCGGGCCTTGAACCGGTGCAGTTGCGGCGTCGCCAGGCGCGGCTGAAGTTGCGGCGCGCCGGCGAGCATCGCATCGAGGTACTTGTCCACGACGGTGATCACCGTGCCTCGGATTGTCTTTGAAAAGCGAAAGCCATGCACGGATAGCGGCGGCACGGTGATGACGCAGGGCGGCTTGATTGCGACGCGCCTTCCCTCGAATTGCGCCTCGCCGCCGCCGCTCGCGATGTACAGAATTTGAAAGAAGGCCTCGTGCCGGTGCGGCTTGATCTCCCAGTCGTAGAGCCGGCTGCGCTCGGCGATGGACTCGCAGTGCAGCCTCTCGGGCGGGAGGGTTTCCGAGATCTCGCCATAGAGCGCGTAGGTCGGTATCGCTTTCATAGGGGACCGTTCCAGGGTTCCAGCCATGTTCGGATTGTCCTGTAGCTTGTCGTATCTGTCCATTTGCAGGCGCGCTCGCGGCACGTAAGCTGTGCTTCCATCCAGGGAGGAGGGCTCGCCATGCGCGTACAGGTCGCCATTATCGGTTCCGGACCGTCGGGGCTGCTGCTGGGACAGTTGCTGCATCTCGCCGGCATCGACGCGATCGTGCTGGAGCAACGGAGCGCGGACTATGTGCTCGGGCGCATACGCGCCGGTGTGCTCGAGCAGGGCGCCGTCGAGCTGCTCGACCGGGCGGGGGTCGGCGCGCGACTGCACGCCGAGGGCATCGTGCACGGCGGCATCGAGCTTTGCTTCGGCGGCGCGCGCCGGCGCATCGACTTGCACGGCGCGACCGGAAAGAACGTGACGATCTACGGCCAGACCGAAGTCACCCGCGACCTGATGGATGCGCGCGCGGCCGCGGGCGCGAAGACGGTCTACGAAGCCGAAGACGCGAGCGTACACGGCTTTGACGGCAGGCAGCCGAAAGTGCGCTATCGCAAGGACGGGATCGAACACGAGGTCGAATGCGATTTCATCGCCGGCTGCGACGGCTTTCACGGCGTGTGCCGGCAGAGCGTGCCGCAGGCTGCGATCAGGACCTTCGAGCGCGTGTATCCCTTCGGCTGGCTCGGCGTGCTGTCGGACACGCCGCCGGTTGCGGAGGAGCTGATCTACGTGAACCATGCGCGCGGCTTCGCGCTGTGCAGCATGCGCTCGCGCAGCCGCAGCCGCTATTACCTGCAGTGCGCCCTCGACGAAAACATCGAGGCCTGGCCGGACGAGCGTTTCTGGGACGAACTGCGGCTGCGCCTGGACAGCGCCACGGCCGATCAGCTGGTCACCGGCCCGGCCATCGAAAAGAGCGTCGCGCCGCTGCGCAGTTTCGTCGCGGAGCCGATGCGCTTCGGTCGCTTGTTTCTGGCCGGCGACGCGGCGCACATCGTCCCGCCCACCGGGGCGAAAGGGCTGAACCTCGCCGCGAGCGATATCCACTACTTCTCGACTGCGCTGATCGACTACTACGCCTCGGGCAAGAGCGCGGAACTCGACGCCTATTCGGACCGGTGCCTGCGCCGCGTCTGGCAGGCGGAGCGCTTCTCCTGGTGGATGACCAGCCTGCTGCACCGCTTCCCCGAGAACGGGCCGTTCGGTGAAAAGATCCAGCGCGCCGAGCTCGATTACCTCGCCGGCTCGGCACCGGCGCGCGCCTCGCTAGCCGAAAATTACGTGGGCTTGCCCTACTAGCCGCGCATCAACGCGGTATGCGGTCCGCACAGGGCAGGGCAGGGGGACTTGTCAAAATTGAACATCTGACCGGCTGGAACATCAGGCGGGATCGGATTCGTCGTGAATTGAATGTTCATAATTCTCGTGAGCATCTACTCAACGAAGCGTTAGTCGGCATCGCTGAGATGTGCGTCGATCTGCGATGCAACGTCGTGCGCAAGGGTGTTTGCGAGGTCGTGTTGTCCGCCTGCAAAGACATGCATGCGTGCGTGCGGCAGCAGTGTTCCCAAGCGCTCCCCGACCGCGACAGGGCTTATGGGATCGGCGTCGCCCCACAGAAGCAGTGTCGGCGCGCGAATCAAACCCAGACTGGATGACAAGTCCAATTTGTAATCGATGAACCAGCGAGGGACCGATGGATTGGATTTTTGAAATGCGGGACGCCAGTCTTCCGCGCCCAGGCCGGAAATATCTATCCCGCCCGACGTGACTGCGAGCACCAGGTGCGTGACCCGGTCGAGCCGCCTGAGTGCCGCCTGCAATGCAATGGCGCCGCCCATGGACTGGGCAATAAGAGCCGATGGTTGGTCCAATTCGGAAACCACCATATTCACCAGGTCGTCGACGCTGGTTACGAGCCGGTCGACAGGCTCGGGGCCAAACCCAGGCCATCCGAGGAGCGTACGGGACGCCGGGTGTAGGAGCAGTTCGGAAACAGGCTCCCAGAATCCTGCGCTGCCGCCGGCACCGGGAAGAAATATCAACTTGGTTGGCGTGGTCACAGTCGGGTCACGGGGCTTACGGGTTATCGAAACCGGCGGAAGTGATTATCGGAGCAACATCGTGCCACTGTGCAATTTGAAAGACAATGCTGAACGACTTTTATTGGCCGGGAGTACGCCATGACACCAGCGGCCGGCGGATACTTCGAACAGCGTCAGCTATGTAAGAATGCGAGTTGTCACTCCCGATCCAGAGCAGCCGTCTGGCGGAAACATCGTAAGGGTCCGCTTCTCGGCCATTGCAGCCGCTCGGCGGCAGCGGCAAATTGGCGACGAGGGGCTGCATCGTGGAAATCCGCTGAGCTCACCCTTCCGGCCATCAGCGGACCGTGGCGATGTAATCCCAAAGCCGACATTCAACCTGAGTACTTCTCCGTAGCAGCCATTGGCAAAAGGGTCAGCAGAGATTTTCAGCTTAGTGGTCGGCTGTACAGCGGTTTTGGCTAATGGCCTTGCCGGGTCGTACTTCGGCGCTAGGTCAAAATCGGACCGCTGCGGGGCGACTTGACTCCGCTGCCGATTTGCCGGTTAGCAATGCCAACTTTGACATTCACCTATCCTGCACTGGGACAGGTGGTTAAAACTCACAGTCACGCCAAGTCCGGCTAACTCTGCGCTAATTTTTGATCACTATCTTTACAACCACGCGAATATCCGCGTGACTTCAAGGAGTGATCATCATGAAACGCAAAATTTATCTGGCAGCGCTTGCCGCTCTTTCCGCCACTGCCATTGGCAGTGCCTACGCAGCCATGGACATCGAAAACGATGCATTGGCCGTGGGTTCGGCAAAAATCGGCCTGATACAAGCCGTCACCGCCGCCGAGCAGCAGGTCGGCGGCAAGGCCTCCCGCGCCGAGTTCGAGAAGCATAAGGGCCAGTGGGTCTTCGATGTCGAAGTGGTGAATGGCAAGAAGGTCATGGACGTGAAAGTCGACTCGACGAGCGGCAAAGTCATTGCGGCTGTCGAGGACAAGACCGATCGCGACGATGAACATGACAAAGCCGACTGATAGGGGCAGTCACGCCCGCGATGCCGGGGCGGCACTACCGCCCCGGCTTTTCCCTTGAACTGAATCCTGTTCAAAAGCAATCCCACGGGAGAACCCAAATGAACACACTCACGCGCGACCGCGCGATGCAGATGCTGAACAAAGTGCCGGAAGTCACCCTCTACTTCTGGATCATCAAGATCATGGCAACCACGGTGGGCGAAACCGGGGCCGACTTTCTCAACGTCAACTTGAACTTTGGCTTGACCGGGACCTCCATCGTCATGGGTGCTCTGCTGGGGGTCTTTCTGTTCCTGCAAATGAGAGCCAGAAAGTATGTGCCGTGGCTGTACTGGGTGAATGTCGTATTGATCAGCGTCGCCGGGACGCTTATTACGGACAATCTGGTGGACAACTTCGGCGTCGCGCTGGAAACCACCACCATTGCCTTCGCCTTGGCCTTGTCGGCAACGTTCGCGCTCTGGTACGCGAGCGAGAAGACGCTGTCCATTCACAGTATCTTCACCTCGAAGCGTGAACTGTTCTACTGGGCAGCGATCCTATTTACGTTTGCGCTAGGCACTGCGGCGGGCGACCTTGCCGCTGAGGGCCTGCAACTCGGCTACAGCTACTCAACTTTGATCTTCGGCGCGCTGATTGCGCTCGTTACCTTCGTCTATTACGTCTTCAAGGCAAATGCCGTGCTGGCGTTTTGGATTGCCTACATACTGACACGGCCGCTCGGTGCCTCGTTTGGCGATTTTCTGTCCCAACCAGTCGCCAATGGCGGCATCGGCTTGGGTGCGGTGATGACGAGCATGATCTTCCTTTCGACCATATTGAGTCTGGTAGTCTATCTGACCATTACGCGAAGGGATGTGTTGGGACAAACGGCAACCGAAGTTGCATGAATGGGTTGAACGGGAGCCGAGATGGAACATTTGAATCAGTCCCTGTTTCTGCTGCTCAACGCGGCGCCGGAGACCTCCAGCGCGGCGGTCGAGCTTATGCGACTTGTTGCGGACGGGCTGATCTGGATCGTGCCGGTTGGGCTGACGCTCGGCTGGCTGAGAGCGTCCTTCACCATGCGGCAGGTTCTGCTCGCGGCAACGGTTTCCGGGCTGACGGGTCTGCTGATCAACCAGTTAATCGCCCTGGTCTGGTATCACCCGCGCCCCTTCGAGCTTGGGATCGGACAGACGCTGATGTCGCACGCGCTGGACAGTTCATTTCCCAGCGACCACCTCACCGTGATCTGGGCGGTGGCATTCAGTCTGTTGCGGCGTGAGCGAACCCGGCTCGCCGGAGGGGCGCTTGTCTTTCTCGGGTTGCCGGTGGCATGGGCACGGATTTATCTTGGGGTCCATTTTCCGCTGGATATTCTTGGAGCGGCATTGGTGGCGCTGTGCAGTGCCGGGGTTGTTTGGAGCCAGGAGCGCCGCCTGATCGAACCCCTGATACGCCTGTTGCTGCCGCCATTTCGGAAGATTTTTTCCGGCCTGATTCGCAGGGGCTGGGCAAAACAATGAACGTAATTAAATCAATAATGGAAGCGGCATGAACAGGACAACTGAAAATGCATTGAGCAAGGTACCGGAGATCACGCTGATTTTCTGGATCATCAAAATCGTGGCCACTACGCTGGGCGAAACCGGAGGCGACGCGGTCTCCATGTCGATGCACCTCGGTTACCTTGTCGGGACTGGAATCTTCGCGGCAATATTTTTCCTCGCTGTGATTGCTCAGATCAAGGCAAAGCGCTTTCACCCGGTTCTGTACTGGACCACCATCATTGCAACCACCACAGTCGGCACCACGCTGGCGGACTTCGTTGACAGATCTCTTGGGGTCGGATACGCCGGCGGGGCATCACTACTGTTTGTTCTGCTGATGGCTTCGTTGGCAATATGGCATCGGACGCTTGGGTCGGTATCCATCGACAGCATCGGCTCTGCCAAGCCCGAGGCTTTTTACTGGCTGACAATCATGTTTTCCCAGACACTGGGCACGGCGCTTGGCGACTGGACGGCAAGCACTGCGGGACTTGGCTACGAGGGCGGGGCAATCGTATTTGGCGCTTTGTTGCTGATAGTTGTTGCCGCGTATTGCTGGACCCGGATATCCCACACCATACTGTTCTGGGCGGCGTTCATTCTCACTCGCCCGCTGGGCGCGGTGCTGGGTGATTTTCTGGACAAGCCGCTGGCTTCAGGCGGTCTGGCTTTGAGCCGTTACACTGCATCAGGAGCGCTTCTCGCAGTCATCGTGATCAGCATCCTTGGATTCACGCACCGACCAGCAAGACTTGCGCATTGATGTTCGATAAGATTACTCCAAGGTAACGATAAGGGAGAGGAAAGGAGGCTATGCGCATCCTACTGGTCGAAGACGACCCGATGATCGGCGAGGCGGTATCCGTCGCACTCAAGGATGCCGCCTATGCCGTGGACTGGGTAATGGACGGCGCGGCGGCTGGCAGCGTGCTTGAACACGGCGAGCATCAGGCGGTAGTGCTAGATCTGGGCCTGCCCAAGCGCGACGGACTGGAAGTATTGCGCCGCTTGCGGCAAAAGGGAAATGCGGTACCTGTCGTTGTCATCACTGCACGCGATGGCGTAGACGATCGGATTAAGGGCCTCGATTTTGGGGCCGACGACTATCTGGTCAAGCCTTTCGATGTCAATGAACTGCTGGCGCGGCTACGGGCGGTGGTTCGCCGTAAAGGCGGACAAGCCGCGCCGGTGCTGACAAACGGCAAGCTTAGCCTCAACCCTTCTACCCGTGAGGCACGCTGCGGCGAAGCCGTCGAAATCCTGAGCGCGCGCGAGTTCGCTTTGCTGCATGCGCTGCTGCTTCGCCCCGGCACAATTTTGACACGTGCTGAATTGGAAGAGCGTATTTACGGCTGGAACGAGGAAGTCGAAAGTAATGCGGTGGATTTCCTGATTCACGGTGTGCGCCGAAAACTGGGCGCAAAAGTCATCAAGAACGTTCGCGGTGCTGGCTGGTTGGTGGAAAAACCGGCATGACGCGATCGCTGCAACGCCACCTTTCATTGACCTTGGGTGGCGCCATTCTGCTTGCCGCGCTGGTCGCGGCGCTGGCGTCTTTCGTTCTCGCCTATGCCGAAGCGAAGGAATTCCAGGACGACATGCTGCGGCAAATTGCCGTGCTGAACGGCAAAGCTTCGATGGAGTCGGTGCCGGCCCAAGGTGCCGAAGGTGCCGGGGATACCCCCATTGCCGACCCGGAGTCGCGCATCCTGATCCTTCATCTCCCGAAAACTCGCCAACCGGAATGGCTTTCAGACGATTTGCCGCCCGGGTTCCATACGCTGAACGCGAGAGGAGAGCAACTTCGGGTCTTCATTCATGCGGCAGGCGCGGGGCGGCGCACTGTCGTTGCCCAGCCGACCGACGCGCGCGATGAAATCGCCATCAACAGTGCCCTGCGAACGCTTATTCCCTTGCTACTCCTGCTTCCTGTGCTGGCATGGCTGATCGTGCGCATTGTGCGCAGGGAATTCGCGCCGATTGCGCGACTCTCCAGAAGTTTGGACGAGCAGGCAGCGGATCGGCCCCGCCCTATCGCCGACGATAGCCTGCCAGACGAAATAGCGCCCTTCGTGCAGGCCATCAACCGCTTGCTGGAACGGGTGAATCAGTTGATGGTTCAGCAAAGGCGGTTCATTGCCGACGCGGCTCACGAACTGCGAAGCCCGCTCACAGCCTTGTCCGTGCAGGCGCAGAACCTGAGGCAGGCGGTGTCGCTGGAGGTCATGCAATCGCGTGTTGTGCCGCTTCAGGAAGGCATTGAGCGTGCGCGACAACTCACCGAACAACTGCTGAGCATGGCCAGAACCCAGGCAGGAACGCCAGCAGAGTCCGTAGTCGACGTCTCGGGTCTGGCGCGCGAACTGCTTGCGGACTACCTGCCCATGGCCGAGGCGAAAGGCATTGATCTCGGGCTTGAGGAAAATGCCCGGTTTTCGTTGTCGGCGTCGACGGAATCGCTCCGCCTGATTTTGGGCAATGCCGTGAGCAATGCCCTGAAGTACTCGCCGGCCGGAACTGAAGTGACGATCCGTCTGCTGACCGAAGACGAAATCGCAGTCGTTGAAGTTGTCGACAATGGCCCCGGAATTGCGGCGGCGGAACGCGAGCGCGTTTTCGATGCCTTCTACCGGCTGCCGGGCACGGCCGGAACGGGCAGCGGTCTCGGTCTGTCGATCGCCAGGGAGGCGGCGTTTCGGCTAGGGGGCAACGTTAGCTTGAGCGAGCGACGCGATAGACCGGGTCTGGTTTTCCGCTATCGACAAAGGCGGCATGAATGATCAGCGCATTTGTCGCATCCTATGGATATTTGGCCGTTTTTGTTGGCACCCTGCTCGAAGGGGAGACGATTCTGATCGCAGCCGGATTCGCCGCCCATCGCGGCTTGCTCGCGTGGCCGTTGGTGGTTCTGGTCGCCACGATCGGTGCAACGCTGGGCGATCAATTGGCGTTTCTGCTTGGACGCTGGAAAGGCAATGCACTGGTCGAACGCTTTCCTGCCTTGGCGAAACACAAGCCCCGCGTGCATGATCTGCTGGAGCGACATTCCGTCATCTTCATACTAACCGTGCGTTTCCTCTATGGACTAAGGATTGCCGGGCCGGTGCTGATCGGATCGAGCCGCGTACCGGCGCTTCGCTTCGTCGTGCTGAACATGATCGGCGCAGCACTGTGGGCCTTGGCAATCACGGGAGCCGGGTACGCGTTCGGCCTTGCCATCAACGCCTTGCTTGCCGACCTGAAGCAAATTGAAGAATTCGTGCTAGTCGCGATACTCGCCCTCGGAGTCTTGTTCTGGTTATGGCGCAAGACACACTCGACACTACCCAATCACGCTGATACTCGGAGGGCAATAGACTGAAATGACTTGGCAATGGTTTGCCCTTGGTTCGGCCTTCTTCGCTGGACTGACGGCGATATTCGGAAAGCTGGGCGTTGAGGGATTGAATTCCAATCTGGCGACGCTGATTCGGACTGTGATCATCCTGGTGATGACCTCTGTCATCGTCACCCTTCGCGGCGAATGGCAACTGCCCAAGGAATTGGCGCTACGCCCGATTGCCTTTCTGGTTCTGTCGGGCATGGCAACTGGGTTTTCGTGGCTCCTCTACTATCGAGCGCTTCAATTGGCGCCGGCTTCCCTGGTAGCCCCCATCGACAAACTGAGTGTCGCCTTTGCTATCGTGCTTGCGGTCGTATTCCTCGGTGAAGCATTTACCCTGAAGCTGGCGCTCGGCGGATTACTCATTCTTTCCGGGGTGCTGATCCTCGCATGGCCCTGAAGAAACGCTCCTGCTTTGAAGCAGCAGGACAACAATGCGGTTTTTCCTGATTCCTGAAGTAAGTCCGGCCAAGCACAGCGCGTCGGAATTTCCGCCATGTGGAAGTTCGTGAACAGACATGAAGTGGGGATAACGAATGTCGGCTTCCAGATCGTGGGCGGTTGACGCGAATGGAAGCTAGACAAATCTCACTACTTCCGCTCAAGGTCGGTTTGAGCCACCGCCACGAAAAAACTCAGAGGCCGCTACCACTGCACTGCCGCCGCCAAAACGAACATGTAAATTTTCGCGTTGTGAGCGGCAGCTTTTTGTATTTCAGCATTCGCCGCGAAGGGCAGCTTCCATGTTTCGTCGGTGACGGCTCAGGGTCGAAAGTACCACCTCAACTTTTTGTACAACGGACGCTCAAAGCAGTAGATTTGATCTTTGCGACAGCGTCTCGCCAGTGACAGCAGTGGCCGAAATGGAGCCGCTCGCGGCAGCACGGTTGAGCGGCAAGTTATGGCGGATTCTCCGCCGACGCCGAGGAATGGATAAGTACGTCATGTCGGTCACGAAATCCAAAGGACTCGCTGGCGTACCACTATCAGGTACGTGAGCTCGCCCATATCATCCTGCGTTAGATTCTCACAGCATTGCGTCCGTTCACCTTGGGCGTATGCTCGCGTCGTAGTTCGCCCTTTTTTCCGGATCAGTGAGTACCTCAAACGCTTTCTCCACAGCGGAGAATGCTTCAGCGGCGAGTCGATCGCCCGGGTTCTTATCCGGACGGTATTTGTCACCGAGTTGGACGCAAGCTTCTTTGATTTCTTCCGTGCTGGCATCGTGTAACACACCGACGATTTCGTAGTGCGTCCTGCGGAAGATTGGATTTGCGCGTTCTTTCAGCGCCTCCCGAATTCTTTCCGCAAGTTCTTCGGGTGTAGCGTCCACGCTGGCTGCGGCATCACCGGTCCAGCGTAATCGGTTCATCGTTTCCGCATCGGCAACGAACCTTTTGGCTTCTGCCATCTTCTCAAGCTTGCGATATTCCAACTGCCGCTCGATCACGCGCCTCGCAACGACAAACAGCACCAGGGCGGCTACCGCAATGCTTGCGTATAAGGCCCAATTCCAGAAATCACCGCATAAGGGATCACGCGTATCAGCCGCAACACAATATTGAGCGTACACGAAGAGCTTCTTCGCGTATTCCCAATAGTATTCCAGGCGTGGAATCAGTTCCGACGCGGTTGGCATGGCTACAGCATCCAGTTCTTGTTCATCAGCTGACCGGGTGGCCGGTTTGGGCTCGTCTTTGAACAGACTGCCAACAAATAGCTTTGAATCGACTGCAGATCAATAGACCAAACGGCCTGGTTGAAAGGGTATTCCGCCGATCGTTGATCTTCGTCAAATCAGGGGCTGAATCGACGGTTGATTAAAAGCGACTCAATGCGGATGGTTGCGGCAAGAGTGTTGCCGGGCGAAAGCACGCGCTGAGCGCGGCCGCCAACTGCTTTGGCAGCGCATGAGGGCGCATGTCGATACAATGGCGCAGCCGTACGGACAGATGCGGCGTGAAACAGGGGGGAAGAAAGTGACAACATACCAGGCCATATTGACGCGGCTCGGCGTGCGCACGACGGGGTATCGACCGAAATTTCTTGCGACCGATCTGTCCCTCGGCGCCATCAACGGGATCGACTACGTTCTCTGGGGATACACCTTCTCCTCGATGATTTTTACCGGGGCGTTGAGCGGTTATCTGCCGGTGGCCGTTGCGGTCTTGATGGTAAGCAGTACCATCATCGCCGTCGTCGTCGCGACAACATCCGATTTCCCGGTCAACGTTGCGGGCCTTGCAGAGCAGGCGGTCGCGATCCTTGCCACCGTCGCCATTCTGATGAACGGGCGGATGGGCGAATTTGCCGGCGTGGATGCGGCGGCCGCGACGATGTTCGTGATCATGGCACTAACGACGCTATTGTTCGGCGTGTGCCTTCATCTGGCCGCGAAGTTCAACCTCAGCCTGATTATTCAACTGATGCCGTTTCCGGTCGTGTGCGGTTTTCTTGCCGGCACCGGGTGGTTATTCTTCTCGGCGGCGATTACGACCATGACCGATGCGGAAGTGGAGTTTGCCCATCTGTCGCGCCTTTTCGCCTTGGACAGTCTGGTCCATTGGATGCCCGCCCTGGCCTGCGGTCTGGCCATTACCGTGCTTATGAAAGTGAAAGACCATTATCTGACCCTGCCGGCCTCGTTGCTGGCGTGCTTTGCAGGTTTCTATGCGTTCGCCTACTGGCAGGGAATGCCCCTGGACGCGCTGCGCGACGGGGGCTGGGTGTTCAAGTTGGAGCACGCCGCCGGAGTGAAAGGCCTCGCCGACCTGGACTTCGCCGGGGTGAACCTCAGCTTTATTGTATCCGTACTTCCGGAGATCGCAACGATCGTCCTCATCTGCCTGCTGAGCGCATCGTTCGCCTTTTCCGCACTCGAACTCGGTTCAGGCGGATCGCTCGATCTCCGCCACGAACTGAGCAGCCATGGCTCGGCCAATGTCGTAAGCGGCCTTGGATTCGGATTGCCGGGCATCACCGACGTTGCATATTCGGTCATGTACCACCGCATGGGCGCATCCAGCCGCCTTCCCGCGCTGATGACCGGGGGGTTTTGCCTGCTCGCCGCCTTCCTTGGCGGCAGCGCGGTCGAATACCTTCCGAAACTGCTGGTGGGCGCGTTGGTGTTTTTGGCTGCCATCCACCTTATTCACGACTGGCTGATCGCCGCTTGCCGGCAGATGAACCGGGCCGACGCCCTGACTGTCTGGCTGATCTTCGGGGTGATCGTGGTGGTCGGCTTCATTCCCGGAATCCTGCTGGGAATCATACTGACTTCGCTGATGTTCATCGTCCGTTACAGCAAGATCGAAGTCGTGGGATCGTCCTTTTCCCTGGATAAGATGTCCAGTTCTGTTGACCGCTCGAGCAGGGAGATCGCACTCATCCGGGAGTTCGGCAAGGCGGTGAGCGTTTTCAACCTTCGCGGTTTTCTGTTCTTCGGTTCGGCCAATGTGTTCTTCGAGCGCATCAAGGCTACGTGCCAGCAGGAAACAGGGCATTCGTATTTCATTTTCAATTTCAGGAGGGTGTTGGGTATCGACAGCACCGCCGCACAAGTTTTCGTGAAACTGATCAACTTCCTGGATTCGAAAGGGATCACGCCGATCTTCTGCGGCATGAACCATACCGTCTCCGAGGCATTCAGAGTCTCCAAGGTATTCGGCGAATTCGAACCGCTGGTCCTCGACGATCTGGATCTGGCGCTGACATGGGCCGAGGAAAAATTGCTGGCGGATCGAAAGCAGGAGACGGGTCCATCGGGCATACGCGAAATTCTCGCCGAAATACTCGGGGATTCAGAGAAGGCGGAGCGAATGAGCGGAATCATGCGCCGGTTGTCGCTGGACAAGGGGGATTATCTGTTCCACAAGGGAGACTCGGAGACGAGTCTCTACGTGATCGAGTCCGGAACCATAGAAGTCCGTCTGGAACAACCGGACGGCACGGCGACGAGGTTACGTGAGTTTCGCAAGGGCACGGTCGTAGGCGAAATGGCCGCCTACAGCGACCGCAAGACGCGCTCGGCGTCGGCACTCGCGGTGGAGAAATCGGTCGTCTATGGACTTGCGCCCGGAAGCGTAAAAGCCCTGGGGGACCGTGCGCAAGAGTACGAGGTGATTTTGCATGAATTCGTCGCACGGCTGCTTTCGGCCCGGCTGCTCTTCATGAACTCAAGAACCGAAGCCGATCTTTAGCAAGGCATGCGATAGTCAATCCGGCGGGGAAGCGCGCGTGGGTTGACAACCGGCGCGCGGCCGTTCGCTTCCGTGACGGCACAATCCAACGGTGCCCTCAGGCGCCAGGGACTGGGCGAAGACCGGCCACAACATCGCGAAGAAAATCCACACGCCCAGACTTACCATGGCCGAGGCCGACGGCTGCCGGAACAGAAGCGAGAAGAGCAGGGCGAGCGACAGCCATACGCCCGCGTAGAACAGAGTCACCAGTAGAAACAACAGGCCGCGGCCCACCTCGTCGCTCCCCGGCGGCACGCCCAGCACGACGATGCCGAATCCGGTCGTCACCAGCCACAGCGCGACCAGCACCAGCGCGAGCGTCGCCCGTATCGTCTGGCTGGCGACGTAGACGGCACCAATCGCTGCGACGAGCACCAGAAGCTCGAGGATGCGCATGCGCACCGAACCGAGCTGGTCGTTCCTTGCCGAATACCGGCCCGAGTCCGGTCCAGGGCGAATCTCCGCGCCCGCGTCGAGTGCTGCGCGCACCAGCGCCGGGCGCACATCTTGCTCCGCTTCCACCAGCCAGTGGTTCCCGCGCTTTTCGGATACGCGGCCGACCCAAGGGAGATCGTCGGCACTGCGAAAAGCGGTCAGTCATCGCTAAAGGACGGATCGTCAATGCGAGCCCTCAATGGACGGCGCCACTCTTGCGACGTGGCCTCAGCGCCCTGTGTGCTTCCACAGATTGACCGCGAAGCACAAGAAGCCGATGCCAATTACGATCGACGCGAGCGCGAGTACCGGCTCGATCGCCGTGTTGCCGCTGACGAACATTGCCAGCGTGCCCATCTGGATTGGCAACGCGATGTTGTACAGCCAGAAATGCACTTTCGCCAACCGAGTTTCGGCCGAGGCAGGGGTGCTGCGGTACCAAAGCCCGAACAAGGCCATGCTGACCCAGCCCAACAAGTTCAGGTGGGCATGCACCGGCCTTAAGGTGTAGTCGTGGCCCGCCGCCATGACAACCCCCAAGGTCACACCAAGCACGGCATAAATAACGGCCAGCCGCAGAAATCGATTACCCATGGACATCCCCCCTTTGACAACGGATTCAATTCGCGGCACGTCCCACCTTGTATTTAAGTGAAGTCTCCGACGCAGCATCTTCCGTACCGGAGGTACAGATGCGCCGAAAGAGGTGGTGCCGTACACCCAATAAATGACAACGTTCCGGAACTGGTCGGCTAGCTCTGGAACGTGCACGGCGCAAGATGCCCGTCAGCCCGCCGGATGTCAATAGGACACGAGTTCCGGAACAGCAGGCTCCTGAACGGTCTGTTGACCTCATTCACCTGCGAATTTCAATTTAGGCGACCGGGCGCACATGTAGCGGCGGCTTGGGAGCGGAAGTGCGGGTGCAGAGTCTGTTCCCGGTTGTGTTCACCGGTGGCCGCGATGCAGCGAGAGCCGACACTACACCCGGTAGGATGACCCTTCGCGTCTAGAGGCGACCGGCCATTGCCCCATAACTGCTTTAGAATTGCAACCCGCTCAAGCGAGAATTTTACGCGCGTCGACGACGCCGGCATTTCCGGATTTCAAATATTGTCCGTTCGGAAGTACCGCTGCGCGGTGTGCGATACAACAACAATACTAAGGGAGGTTTTATGTCCGTGATCGACTATATCGGATGGGGTGCGGGCGCTCTGGTTCTCGCGACTTTCTATCTTAAGACCATGATTCCGCTACGTAGCGTGGCAATCGCAAGCAATGTCGCTTTCATTGCCTATGGAACGCTGGCTGGGTTGACGCCAATACTTGTATTGCACGCCCTGCTTCTTCCGATAAACATCCTGCGGTTACAGCAGATGCGGCTACTTATCACCCGTGTCAAGCGTGCATCGCGTGGTGATCTTTCGCTTGAAATGCTGGTTCCCTATATGAAGAAGCGCACGCTACCTGCCGGCAGTCAATTGTTCACAAAAGGCGAATATTCCGAGGAAGTATTTCTGATCTTGAAAGGGCGCGTCCGGATCGTCGGGCGCGGCGTGATAATCAAGACTGGCCAGATGGTTGGTGAGATGGGGATATTCGCCCCCGGTCAAATGCGCACAGACTCTGCGGTGTGCGAGACTGAAGTCGAGCTTGCTTCGGTTTCCGAAGACCAATTGTGGGAACTCTTTTATCAGAACCCGGAATTCGGCGCATACCTGCTGCGCATCATCGTTCACCGAAGCGCGTCCACCGAACACCAGGGAACGCCGTCGATCATCAAGGTGTGAACAGGCCTCTGCCTGTGTGGAGTGCCAAACAATTGTGGACGCCGGAAATCGAGCGGCGGCTTGCAGTCTGAAGCAAGCATAACGGCATCAGCGCGTCAGAAGCAGGTCTTGGCCCGTTGTTGCCCGCGACGCCTGCCGCGCGCTGAAATTTCCGCCAAAGTCCGCTTCCGAAATCGTCCAGGGACGGCAACCCATACCAGCCACCCACGTTGCTAGAAAGCGGTTGTTCGCTGCCCCCCGCGAAATCGGGACATCGGCCAAGTCCAAACGAAAACCATTAGCGTTTGGCAATTTTGGCGTAAAATCCCACGCGCTTTAGGAACCATCCGAAGGGTCGGCCATTTGAGTCAATCCGCGGGTTCACATTTGAGCCGTCGGAGCTCTCTCTCGGTACAGGCCTGTACCGCTCTGATAGTTAGCAAGGTTTTGCGCGCGGATACGTCTGCGATTTTCTTACAAACAGAACTTTCGATAGATACAGGCGCCGCGCAGGAAGATCGATTATAACGAAAGGACGAAAATGGCCAAATTCCAATTGCCAACAGACTTGAAGTATAACCGAGCCCTGATTCAAGATCCGACTGCCTATGCCAAGGAGTCCGGGTGTTCGTCGTGGCTGTACCTCATCGGTGAGGAGTTTGCATCAATGCCAGGTGGCATGTCCTACGCGCAGGTTCAGCAAGCTGTACCACACAGCCACTGCGTCGTGAGCGACCCGCCTCGAGTGTTAAATTTGGACTTGGCTCGACAGCACGTCAAAGCACTCGAAACTCTGCCGCGGCCGACATTGATTTCATGCCGTACAGGGCCGAGAGCATCCGCCGTTGCATACATGTATGCCGGGCTCAAGCGCGGCGCGAAGTACGAGGAAGTTCTCGCAGCAGCCGAACACGATAACGCCCCATTCTTGGCGTTTGCGGAATACAAAGCGTGGGTGCGGTCGTCGATGGATTCCCTCAAGGGTGAATTAGACGGCATCACTGCGTAGTGAACAGGGTCAACAACGCTCATGGATCCACGTAACCTTTCATTCAACCGGGGACGTGGTAGCTACTGAAATACCGGGCAAAGTCCGCTTACAAAAACCGCCGGGGACCGCAGCCGACCCATAGCTGCCTTTGACTCCCTCGTGATTGAATGGCAGCTCACGTCCGCAGCGGACATTCAGGCGTTGCCACTATTGAATCGGACTACACGGCTATAACGTAGCCCTTTTCCCTGAACAGTTTCAGGCAGGCATCAACAACATTCGCGTCGTAGGCGGTTCCGCGGCCGCGTTCAATTTCGGCGAGCGTCGTGTCGATGCCCAGCCCCGGCCGATAGGGCCGGTGCGTGGACATTGCCTCTACCACGTCGGCCACTGCAATGACGCGCGCTTCCAACAAAATTGCCTCGCCCTTGAGACCCTGCGGATAGCCGCTGCCGTCCATGCGCTCGTGGTGCTGCAGCGCGACTGGGGCCACCGGCCAGGGAAACTCCAGGTCCTTCAACACCTCGTAGCCGGACTCGGGATGTCCCTGAATCAGCTGGAATTCGATCGGACTGAGCCTGCCGGGTTTGGACAGGATCTCCGTGGGAATGGTTATCTTGCCGATGTCGTGCAGATACCCTGCGATGCGCAGCCCCTCCTGTCTGCGTGCGTCGAACCCGAGTTCGGCGCCGATGGCGACCGCGATCTCCGCCACCCTGCGCTGATGGCCTGCGGTGTAGGGGTCGCGCATCTCGCCCAAAGTTGTGGCCACCTGCACTGTGCTCATGAACGCGATTTCGAGTTGCGCGAGATGGCGTTGAATCTGCTCCTCGGCGCGCTTTTTCTCGGAGATGTCCTGCAGCAGTCCGATGATTGCCGGCCGGCCGCGGTAGGTGGCGCGCGAGCCGTGCAGACCGACCTCGACGGTTGAGCCGTCCTTGCACAAGGCAGTAAAATTGTAGCTGACGCTCCCCGATTCGCCCGCCAGTAGCCGCCGATTATTTTCCGCGACGATTGCTCTGTCTTTCTCTGCGACCAGTGACAGGGAATCGCGTCCAATCACTTCGTCAATGGAATCATAGCCGCGTATCTCGGCGAATCGTGGATTGACATAGGCGAATTTGCCTTCCTGGATGATGTAAATGCCGGCTATCGACTGCTCGACCAGGCCGCGGAACTGCTCTTCCGCCGCCCGCAGGTTCTTCTCGGCATCCAGGCGCTCTGCCTCGCGCGCGAAATTGTCTAGCGCAAAGCTGATGTCGACGGCCATTTCTTCGAGCAGCTGGCGCGCAGCTTTGTCAAATGCCCCGGCCTCGCGGGCATACAGCGTGAGCACCCCAATGGCCATACTCTGTCGGCACAGGGGCAGCGTCGCGGAGGCGCCAAAGCCAAAGCGTGCCCGGCGCTCATGCCAAGGTGCCGTTGACGGTTCACTTTGAAAATCCTGAAGCCAGACTGCGTGGTTATTGCGGATGGCAGAACCGGTTGGGCCCTGTCCGAAAGGGCTGTCGGCATCGACGGAGATTTCGATCCCACGCAGATACTCGTCGGCGCAATCGCCAAAACTGGCGACGCACCTGACCATTCGCGTGTCCGGGTCGACAAGGCCGATCCACGCCATTTTCATGCCGCCGAACTGCACTGCGACGCGGCAGATTGTATGGAACAACTGTTCCTCGCCGGTCGCGCGCACGATTGCCTGGTTGCACTCGCTCAATGCGGCGTAGAGATTGGTCAGCCGCTGGATTCTGGCTTCGGCGGCCTTGCGCTCGGTGATATCGCGAATGATCCCGGTGAAAAACAGTCCCTCTCTGACAGTCCACGCGGACAGCGAAAGTTCCATTGGGAATTCGGTTGCATCCTTCCTCTGTCCTGTCAGCTCAACCGCTTTGCCTATTACGTGTCGCTCACCCCCGGATTGCACGCGCTTCATGCCCTCGAGATGCAGGTCCCGGAAGCGTTCCGGCATCAGCAGAGTCAGTGGTTGCCCGATGACATCCTTTCGCGCGTAACCAAAGAGGCGCTCGGCGCTTGGGTTCCAGTCGACTATGCGCCCGGCGCCGTCGCCGGTTACGAAGGCGTCGGAGGCCGAGGTTGCCACTGCCCGGTAGCGTTGTTCGCTGGCGCGCAGTTCGTCATCGAAACGATCTCTTCTCCGGCGATCCGCTAGCAGGCTGCCCAACAGCGCAACGCATACCGGATAGATGACGATCACGGGCAATGTCAGGCTGCTGATGGCTTTCTGAACGACTTCCCTTGGCAGCAGGAACATGCACAGAAGCATGATCAAGTGCACGACGACACCAAACACGTACAGCTCGGCGAGTGGGATTTCCCTCGACTTGCGCAAACGATAGTGCCTCCAGGCGAGGCCGACCATGCCGGAAGACAAAATGGTCGCGACACCCATCAACACGCCTGCGCCACCAACATAGAGTCGATACGCGCACGCGATTGCCATGGCAAGGAGCGTCGGTATGGTGCCAAAAAAGAGACCCGTCACTCCAAGAAGAATGGTGCGGGTATCGAAAATAATGCCAGCTTCCCATCTAACGGGGACCAACATGAGGGCGACAGCAATGCCACCGATGACAACGCCGGAAATTACTTCGTGTAGCGCAGTGGAACGTAATTGCTTCCCGCTGAAAACGATATCGTAGACGAGGCTGAGCGACAGCAGCAGGGCAGCATTTCCGATAAGACCGACAGTCAAATTTTCTGTCATCGTTGATTGGAAACTCTCTCGGTATAGGATTCGAGCGTCGTACTTTGCGTAAAAACACCGATGCTGGTCAGCCGTCCACGTATGCTCTACCGCTGCTTTTCGAAGAGATTGCTATCGAAATATTCTGAATTTCCATGCTTGCGCCGGACATAGTACTCCCATTCAAAATCCGAAGGTTACTCTGCCACATGAATGACATCGGTCTCAATATCTTCTTGCGACGCAGAATGAGCGGCCCCGGGGTCGGCTTTAGGAATTGGAATCCGTCGTTCGGTTGCTCGATTTTATGCGCCCCTTATAGTCTGAAAATGGCCGGCAGTGAGCTTCGGCAGTTACATTTCGTTGATCGAACGACGGAAGTCCGCTTCCTCAATCAGCGAAATGGTGCTATCGACCCAAAGCCGACGTCTTATCGAGTGACCTGCTGGTATCTTATCGCGCACATCCGTCGCGCTCTCAAGTCCATTACCAATACGAGCGGAAACACTCAGGCAAAAGCGGTGTTGCTTGTGCCCAATACCGTATAGACCAAACGGACTATTGCATCCCTGTTATCAGCGACCGTAGGATATCCACATTGTCGTTGTGGTATTTTTGAATTTGGACGTCGGCACCAACAAGAGACCGTCCATACGGATCGGTCACTAATTCCGAGTCCCAAGGACTATTACGGGCCGCAGTGCCCGCCTTTTAGGTACAGGTCTGTACCAACCTGCATATTGGCGAACGATAGGCATGCGGAAGCTAAGCGTATGCACATCTTGCCATGCTTATCCGAGCCGTACTGTCGCGGTTAATGATAGGGGAGAAAACATGAAAGGAAAATTTAGTCTTATGTTGCTATTTGCCGGTTCAACTATGTGCGTCACCCTAATTGGATGTGGCGGAGGCGGCGGGTTAGATGGACTCGGAACTAGTGCGCCTGTGACCTTGACTGCGGAGCAACAGTGCAGCCAGCTTTCCGATGGGTACGGAAATTTCTTCTTCTGCGGGACAAAACAGGCCAATTTGAATGTTGGCGGGTTTGCAGATGGATCTACGGGCTACTGCATGCCCGCCGTTCGGAATTTAGGCCTCGTCGGGTATTCTGCAGTTACTAACTCGGGAGGCGCTTTTCCTGTAACTTCGCAATCCGAGGCATCGTCACAATGTCAGTTACTAAGCGGGAATCCGTTCCCGAATAACTGCACCACTTATATCCGGTGCACCCGTAGCTGATCTGTGCAGCGGGCGTCTTGAACCGCATCGAGCAATAGTTGCAGCTTGCCTTGACTGGCGCGGCGTTGTTGTTATCGTTGACGCAGGCAACCAAGCATTGCGTCGATTGTGGCCTCGAAACGCGATTCTGAAGCAGCAACGATAGCTATAGCTATTGTTGCTGCCGCTGTTATTGGACTGGCTCTTGTGTCAAGCATGTACGAAAGCGACGGCGATGCGTCAACCTCAGGGACTGTCGCGTTGAGGATCGCAGGGGCATCTGATCGGGGCCAGAATCCGGCGATTAAATCAGACGTAACGGTAGATTCGACGTCTAGCTATTCCCAAGGGCTGTCAGAGCCACCATTGCCACAAGCGCCAGCGGATTCTGTCATGCCAAATGTCTGGCCACCACAGGGCGTCGCGCCGACAGTCGGAGTGTATGCAATGCTGGCCGCTGGAATGGCTGGCGATAGGGGGGTGATGCTTGCCACAAAGGCGGCTATCGATGCAATCCCGAAGCCAGCAGTTGGTGACCACAACCTTGCCCGAGAAAAAGAAAAATCCGCACTTATTGCCTTTAAAGAAGGCTCGTACGAAGCGGCGATCGTTCGCCTTAACGAAGCGAAAAAAGCGGACCCCAGCGATGCGGAGCTACGAACAAATCTGGGATACGCTTTAATTGCCTATGAAAGATTGGACGACGCGAAGAATGTCCTGGTTGAATCAATTGCCTTGGATCCGGGGCGCGGAGCGGCATGGGTCGCCTTGGGATTGGTACTGGCAAAACAGGGAGACCCTGACTCGGCCGCTGCGGCATTTATAAGCTCGGTAGCGGTTTCTGAACCGAGAATGAATTCCGTCGAGTATTTTAAGGCTCTATCTAAATCCGACGAGGACAGCGGAGTTAAGTTGGCCGCAGCAAAAGCTCTAGAATCTCGCATAGTCAAGGAAGCTGCCACTATTGCGAGATAGACGTCGCGGTAAAGGCTTTTTTTGGGCAGTGTTCGAATGACTTGTGGCGATTTCTGTCGTTTCCAGAACCGACCGCTAATGGCCGGTTGCAGTCCCGGATGACCCCGACTTGCTGCGGGCTAAGGGCAAAGTCCGCTTTTCCATGCGCCAAGGGGGGCTCGCAACACATCGAGGACATTTGCTGTTCCTCAGGCAATCTGTACCTTTGCGGTCTCGAAGGCCCAGATGCCCAGGCGAGAACGCGAGGCACAACGATACGACTCGCCCGCTTCCAGCACGAAAGGTGTTGGGCGGCCGCCTTGGGCAAACTTCTTAAATGGCTGTCCAGGGCCGGTCAGTATCGCTATAAATTATTCATCAACTTACGCAGGCGTTTTTTCAGCGAATCGGGCGCGTCCCCCTTGCCAGATTCCTTGAGACGTTCGTTCAGAACGCGCTCCATCTCGGCGCGAGAAAAGCAACTCTTGCAATGCCCCAGATGATGCTCGACGATCGCGAATGTTTCGGGATGATCGCCCAACTCGCCGTCGAGATAGGCGTATAGATGATCCATCGCCTGTAGGCAATCACTGTCGGTTATCGCGGGAATGCTCTTACTACCGCTCATGTCGCACGCTCCGTCAAGGTGTTGTGCCGGGTTAATCCTGCGTCCTTGGCATGCTGCCAGAGGGCTTTTTGCAACAATGTTCTTCCCCGGTTCATCCGGGACCGTATCGTGCCGGGCGACACACCCAGCACCTCGGCGGCTTCATCGTATGAAAGGTTTTCCACGCTGATCAGCAGGACCGTGGCACGAAAGGATTCCGGCAGGATCTCGATGGCGGACATGATGTCCCGGCCCAGCAGATTGTTGGCGAACTCGCGTTCCGGGTTTGCCCACCAGAGGAGAAAGTCGTCGGGTTGCTCGATCAGCAGCGACGCAATTTCGTGCTCCTCATGGTCTTGATCTCCGTACGATGCTTCCTGATAGCCGATTTCAACGGGTCTGGCGGACTTTTTCCGGTAGTCGCTGATGAAGCAGTTATGCAGAATTTGAAACATCCAGGACCGAAACCGGTTTTGATCTTCCAGGGTGTGAAAGGCCGCCCATGCCTTGGCGACCGATTCAGCGACCACATCCTCCGCATCCGCGCTGTTGCGGGTCAGACGCAGGGCAAAGGCATAAAGGGAATCCATGTTCTCTTCGACGCAACGACTGAATATCGCTTTCATGTCTGTCGGTTCCGCCATTTGATTACCCGGCCAGCCTGCCTTCTTTATACACACAGGTACTGCCCGGCGACAAGGGCCTCCAGTTTTCGCCCGTCAACGGCGCGGTAGCGAGCAATGCCACGGGGTTCCCGCGCGCCGCTGCATCAGGCGACTTTTCCAGCACGTGCAGCCTGGTGTGCGCGTGAACAATCGTGTATTCGCCATTGCTCAGGATAAAATTGAATTCACCCAGACGCGACAGCATGTCCACCACCGGCATCAGGGCGCTTTGGATGCTTCGCGGCGATACCTCGTCGCCGCAATCGATTTCCTGCGCCATGGCATTCAGCAGGAGGCAAAAAGCCTGTTCTGAATCGGTATCGCCCAATGGCTTGAATCGTCCGCCCCGGCCGTCCGCTTGGTCCTGGATTCCCGGGAGCTTGCCATTGTGCGCGAACACCCAGGACCGACCGTTCCATTCGCGTTCGAACGGATGGGTATTGGCGGTCGCCCTGCCCACAATCGCGGGGTTGGCCTTGCGAATGTGCGCCACCACGGCAGTGCTTTTCAGCCGGGCCTTGGCCAGTATCGCAAGGTAGCGGCTTTCCGCGGCCGGCGAGGCGTCTTTGAAGATACGTGAAGCGCGCCCCTCGAAATAGGCAACGCCCCAGCCATCCGCATGAGGGCCGATTCTTCCGCCGCGCGGGATCAGTCGGGACAAATAGCGGTCCACATCCGTCGGACGCCCCGCGCTCATTGCAAAAAGTTCACACATGGACACACCCTGGCTTTCGTAACAAAGGTACTATTTCAATAGACGCGTTGAACCGCGTGCCAGGTCCCGATTACGCAAGAAAAATCCGAGACCCGGCGATCCTGGTTGCTAAAAGGTCAATGTGTGGGCGCCTTCGCTCACTACGCCCAACATTGCCACCGAACCGGCGAGCTGCACGCCGTCGATGAAATCCGACTGGTCATAGCCGCGAACCTTCGCGCACGGCGGGCAGACCATGATCGTGCCACCGCTGTCCAGGACGGTCTGGATCATGTCTTTCACCGGAGGGTCGAGCGGGTTCAAGCGGGCGACTTCCGCCGCCTTCCTGCGTACCCAATCGACACCGGAGCTGACCAGAAACATTGTGACCTTGAACCCTGAAGCAATGCCGCCGTTCGCGATACTCCATGCGACGGACGCGCGTTCATCGTTGAATCCGTTCGTGACGACCACCACCAGCTTTTTTGCATCTGACATGACTTTATCCTTTTGCTAGAGAAATAACGATTATCGGAAAACCCGATCCGGCCGCGCCCGCCACGACTTTGCAAGTGCGTGGACACGCGCATACAGGCTATGACGCGGCGGATATTAAAATAGGTCCCGAAATATTTTTGGCTACAGCGGAGGGGGGTGGCATCGCGCATGGCCGCTTGTGGCCGCGGACTCAACCGGTGGCGGTCAGGGAAGTCGGCGATCTGTTGAAAATCAGTCCAAGGTCTGCTTTTCAATATTGCCGGGGACGGCAGACGACCTAACTCCGACGCCTGCTCCCTAACTCGGCATCTCGAATCGCAATCAAAACCTTGTTCCATCAGGCTTGACGGACCAACGCCGATGAAACCGTCCGACTAACGGCTTTGATCGTCAGTGGCCGGACATGTTCTTAAAGACAATACGACCAGACAGCCCAGGGCAGTCAATCCCAGGCCTGCCAGCTTGGGCCAGCCGGGCGGAACAAAAACGAGAATGGAAGTCCCGCCAACCGCAGTCATCATCGTCAAAGCCAGCAATTTCGCCCGCAGCGGAATGCACTTCTTGTTTTCCCAATTCAAAATCATCGGACCAAAGACGCGATTCGCCAGTAACCATGCATGCATTCTGGGCGAGGACCTCGCAAAACAGGCCGCCGCAGCCAGGACAAACGGGGTTGTGGGCAACAATGGCAGCGCAACGCCGGCCGCACCGATCAGCAGAAACAAGACACCAACAATCATCCACGGGTTCAATGTCTACCACCGAAATATTCAGGACGCCTGGCAATAAACATGGCAGGACCTCAGATAGCGTCACTCAATCCTGGAGAAGAATGGCACAAAGCTGGATTTGCAGTCCAGCCGCCGTGCCGGGCCAAGCATGCTAACGACATTTCGTCCCCGGCCCCGCGTGTGCCAATTGGGACTACCGAGCCTTGCACCACGGTAGGAATTCAATTCATCGAACCGCATGATACGCGACCCGTACGTCCGGCGTTGTGGGAGGGAGGAGCCGAGAGGCTCCTTTCTATCCCGATTGAGCGTCCGCCTTCTGAATATGTACTAGTGCCGCTTTGGGTCGCGAGTACTCAGTGACGAGTGGCAGCTTCAGGGAAGCGGCCGCTCAACACCTAGGCTCAGACGACGAGCGCCGAGGGCGCGAAGTCCGGCTGAAGCGCCTTGTTGGGCCGCGGCCAAATAATCGCTTCCCAAGCACCGTCTTCATTGACGTCTCACTGCCTAAGAAATTCCAAGCGTAGCAGTGGCGATGGAGTCCGTATTCGCAATCACTTGGCGCTGCGGCAGGTAATGTAGCAGCAGATCTGTTTCCTTCTTGACCACGCCGTAGCACTCGCAACTCAGAGTTTCAAGTTTCGTCCGGTCAAGCACCTTGATCAATCCGCGCGAATATGAAATCACGCCCAGCTGCTGCAATTTTAACGCGGCCTCGGTGACACCTTCGCGGCGAACGCCGAGCATGTTGCCGATGAATTCCTGTGTCATCGTCAAGTGGTTATGTGACAGACGATCCATGGAAAGCAGGAGCCAGCGGCAGAGCTGCTGGTCGATCGAATGGTGCCGGTTGCAAACTGCGGTCTGAGAGATTTGCGTAATCAGGGCCTGCGTGTAGCGCAGCATCAGCAACAGCAACTGGCCGTGGCGGTTGAACTCCGCCTTCACCCGCGGTCTGGGGAGTCGATATGCGTAACCGGCGCTCTGTACCAGCGACCGGTTCGGCGTGCTCTCCCCGCCCATAAACAAAGTGATGCCCAGCAATCCCTCGTTGCCCACCACGAGGATCGCGGTCGATGCGCCGTTTTCCATTACGTACTGCAGCGAGACTATGGAATCGGTGGGAAAGTAAACGTGACGCATGGGGTGCCGGGATTCATACAGGAGCGCGCGCAGTGGCAGTGGCACCAGTTCCAGGTACGGGAACAAACGGCCTTGAACCTCAGGCGACAAGGCTGCGAGAAGATGATTCTGCTGGGGCTGGGGCTGGGGTTTGGCGGACATTTCGGCGCGATTGAAACTGAGTTGTTAGGGATTTCTCTATCAAAGGCGCCCAAGCGTACTTGTTGTCCCGCGCAATTTCCGTACGGTAGCCCACAGATGGTAAAGCTCTGAGAACTCGCATGAGACGAGCCTATGCATGATTTAGCAGCCAAGTTTTCGTTACTCGGAGACCGCTTTGGCGCACTAACTCCAACGCCTGGTTCCTAACTCGGCACCTGGAATTACGATAAAGGACTTGATCCATCCGTTCTTCCGTTGTACGTCTGCCGCTTCCATACAAAACTAAGAGATTGTGAAAAGCGGTGCGTCGAAAGCTTGGACGCAAGCATCGCCAGAAAGCGGCCGCTCAACGCTCGCGGTCGATCCAGTTAGCTACACGGTTGGGCGCCAGAGAAGAGATTATTGCTTACCGGGGACGTGGCGCACTTCATTGCACCGTCACGGCCCGTCTATTCTGCAAAGTCGATGTTGATCCCCTTTTTCAGGAGCTCGGATCGGTAAGCGGCACGAAACTGAGACAGGGTGTCAAATCGTTTGTAGTAGGCGCCGCCGACGTAGTGGAGCGCCTCCTTGAAGTGAAAGTGAAAAAGCCGCCCATCGGCGCGGAACATCTCGCGGCCTTCATTGAACATCACCACCGCCGGCCGATAGGTCAAATCCAGCGCTTTTGCCCATGCGGCAGGCGTCGTCTTGGCACCGTTGAGGTCAACTATCGGCTTGTTCGAATCGGCGTCCAACCTGACAAAGAGAAATTTCTTCATTTCCTCCACGACGTCCGGGCGATTCAGCGTTGTCTCGTGAAACTTCGTGCATTCGGCGCAATGCTGATCCTCGAACAGAATCGCGAGCGGCTTCTTGTAACCCTTGAAGTCCGTCACATTCGAGAATTGCGCGTTTTCGCGGAACGTGTAGATTGCCGGCTTGTTTTTTGCGGCCACGTAATCGGTAAAAGACTGAATACTGTAGCTCTTGCTCTTAACGTATTCCAGCGCGTCGCGTAGGGCACCGGGGTCCCGATACCCGGTGATTTGCAACACCTTCTTGCCGTCGGCGCCAAGAAAGACAATTGTCGGGGTAGCGAATGTCCTGAGGTACCGCGAAAGCGTTCGCTCGGTATATTTTGTTCCATCCACCCATGTCACCTCCAGGCTCCCCTGGACATTGACGCCGATCACGTCGAAGTTCTTCTCTATAAATTCCCGTCTGCTGCCGCTGGTGAAGCTTTCCTTCAGCATCCTGGCGCAGTATGGACACTCGTCGAGGTGCAGGAACAACATGACATGCTTGTCGCGATCGTTCGCCTCCTCGATGTCCGAGCGCAAGTCCATGAAGCTTGCCTTGAACCAAGGCGGGAGCGCATAGACTGCGCCACCTTTCAGCTTTCCGGGGGAGGAATCTGCTGCTGCGGGTCCTGCTGCCATCAGACTTAGCGCAACGACAAGAATAGCGATACTTTTCATGGCAATTCCGATACTCCGTAAACTTAGAGGCCATTTCAGAATTACCGAAATGGCCCCTGATTTTGGGGAGCGCGAGGTGATGTATCCCCTCGCTTTGAAACGAACTCTTAGAAGCTGCAGCCAAATAGCAGGTCGCGAAAAGCGGAGTAACGACTCCCATTGCGCCCAGCATAACAATTTCTCGCCATTTATTCCTGGAACACGGCTCGGGCAGCTAGCGCTTCGGGACGCCGGCTACCTGCAAACCCGCCATATAGAGATCGATTTGGTCCTGCTTTTTGAGATAGAAGAGTTTCTCGCGGCCAAGTTCGCGAACGTCGACCGCTCTGCGTATCCAATATTTAGTGCAATAAGCTGAGCGGCTCCGATTCAACGGCCGCTACAGGGAAAAATCGCCACCGGCCGCCCCAGGCTGGGCAGGTTGCGGGCCTAGACGCCCTCGATTTGCCGATCATTCAGGAAGTGTCCGCTCTCCCTGGGCGGGAAAGCGCACTCCCTAGTCTGAGCCCTTAGTCCCACAGACTCCCCCAGCCATTTGGGCCGACAGACCAGCGAAACCCGCATTCAGTGCAACGGAACTGATTGCGGCCGTCGGGGTCCTTCTGAACTGGCAATAGTTTGCCGTGCGGATCTTTCGATTCAGGGGCTCCCACCAAATCCATGCAATCAAAGCATGCTGGCGTGGTAATCATGTTGATGCGGACGGCATTGTTTTGATCTTATATTCTTCTGGCGTCACATCGATCTGTACGGTACCCCACATACGATAGCAGCGCAATAGGGCGCATTCCCGGCAAACGTCCGCTATCGGGAAAGCCCGCGAGCGTTCCGGAGCAATCAGTCGTGTAAATTCGTGCGCGGTACGACGCACCTGCTTCGCCGGGGCTTGTTCTTGCTGCTATCTGCCCACAATTTGATTCTGGTCATTACGGGCCGTCGCGTGATCCAGCAAGATTGTTTTTCGCAGGGTCTTTTTTTGGAGGAGTCCAGAGATGAATCCAGCAGATATTTCGGCACTTGCACGGCACCTTTTCGAGACACAAGGCGCCAAAGCCATCCCGGAGGCTGTTCAAAAAGCGGCGTCTTTTGAGGCGGCCGGTGACAAGGAGCAGTCGAAGATCTGGCGGCAGGTCGAAGGCGTCTTGTGGGAGTTGCGCGGTCCACACGAGAGTTAGGCGGTATGTTTCAGCAGCCTGTTTCTCAGGTGTGAGACTGAATCCGGCCGCTTATCGCGGCTGGATACACGTGGCGTACAGCTGATCGAGGCGGGGTCCGCCAATCAGAAGCGCAAAACGTCGCAGGCAAGCCAACACGGCCACGCAGATGAAATTTCGTGCGTGGCCGGTTCGGGCCTATGTCAACCGGCCCTAGGCCTTGAAGCTCTCCAACGCGGCGTTGAAGGTGGGGCTGGGGCGCATGACCGCCGCCAGCTTCTGCATGTCGGGCATGTAGTAGCCGCCGATGTCAACGGGTTTGCCTTGCACCGCGGCCAGTTCGGTCATGATCTTCTTCTCGTTGTCGGCCAGTGCTTTGGCCAGTGACGTGAACTTGGCTTGGAGTTCTTTGTCTTCTGTTTGGGCGGCCAATTCCTGAGCCCAGTACATCGCCAGATAGAACTGGCTGCCGCGGTTGTCGAGCTCGCCGGTCTTGGGTGACGGGCCTTTGCGGTTTTCCAGCAGTTTGCCGGTGGCCGCGTCCAGCGTCTTGGCCAGGATCTTGGCTTTGTTGTTGCCGTACTTGATGCCGAGGTCCTCGAACGACACGGCCAGTGCCAGGTACTCACCCAGCGAATCCCAGCGCAGGTGATTCTCTTCCACCAATTGCTGCACGTGCTTGGGCGCGGAGCCGCCGGCACCGGTTTCGTAGAGGCCGCCACCGGCCATCAAAGGCACGATCGACAGCATCTTGGCGGACGTGCCCAATTCCATGATCGGGAACAGGTCGGTCAGGTAGTCGCGCAGGATGTTGCCGGTAACCGATATGGTGTCCAGGCCCCGCACCACGCGCTCCAGCGTGTAACGCATCGCGCGCACCTGCGACATGATCTGAATATCCAAACCCTTGGTGTCGTGTTCCTTGAGGTAGAGATGGACCTTCTTGATCAATTCATTTTCGTGCGGACGATAGGGGTCGAGCCAGAACACGGCCGGCGTATTCGAGTTGCGCGCGCGTGTCACAGCCAGCTTCACCCAGTCGCGAATCGGGGCATCTTTTGCCTGGCACATGCGCCAGATGTCCCCTTGTTCCACGTTTTGGCTTAGCAAAACTTCGCCGGTGGCCAGGTCGGTGACGTTGGCCACGCCGTCTTCGGGAATTTCGAAGGTCTTGTCGTGCGAACCGTATTCTTCGGCCTGCTGGGCCATCAGGCCCACGTTGGGCACCGAACCCATGGTCTTGGGATCGAAATTACCGTGCCACTTGCAGAAGTTGATTATCTCCTGATAGATGCGCGCGAACGTCGACTCGGGCATCACCGCCTTGACCTCTTTCAGGCGACCGTCGGCGCCCCACATCTTGCCGCCGTTGCGTATCATCACGGGCATCGATGCGTCCACGATGATGTCGTTGGGCGAATGGAAATTGTCGATGCCCTTGGCCGAGTCCACCATCGCCAGCTCGGGCCGGTGTTCGCGGCAGGCGTGCAGGTCGTTCTTGATCTCTTCCTGCTTGCTTTGCGGCAGGGTGGCGATTTTCTCATCCAGGTTGACCATGCCGTTGTTGACGTTCACACCCAGTTCGTCGAACAGTTTGCCGTGTTTGGCAAACGCGTCCTTGTAGAAAATCCTCACGCAGTGACCGAACACGATGGGGTGCGACACCTTCATCATGGTGGCCTTGACGTGCAGCGAGAACAGCACGCCGGTGTTGTACGCGTCCTCGATCTCCTCTTCATAGAAATCGAGCAGGGCTTTCTTGCTCATGAACATGCTGTCGATGACTTCCTTGTCGAGCAAAGCCAGTTTGGGTTTGAGCACGATGGTTTTTCCACTCTTCGTGATCAGCTCCATTTTCACGTCGCGGGCCTTGTCCAGGGTCATCGACTTCTCGCCGTGATAGAAGTCGCCATGGTGCATGTGCGACACGTGCGAACGGCAGGCCTGGCTCCATTTCGCCATTGAGTGCGGATTCTTGCGCGCGTACTCTTTCACGGCGCGCGGGGCGCGGCGGTCCGAGTTGCCCTCGCGCAGCACCGGGTTCACCGCGCTGCCGGTGCACTTTGAATAGCGTGCCTGGATGGCTTTTTCTTCCTCGGTTTTGGGCGCTTCGGGATAATCCGGAATCTTGTAGCCCTTGGATTGCAGCTCCTTGATCGCGGTCACCAATTGGGCTATCGGGGCACTGATGTTGGGCAGCTTGATGATATTGGCATCCGGCTGCAGCGTGAGCTTGCCCAGCTCAGCCAGGTTGTTCGGCACTTTTTGCGCGTCGGTCAGATAGTCCGGAAATTCACCCAGGATGCGCGCCGCCACCGAAATGTCGCTGGGGATCACGTCGATATTCGCTTGGGCCGCAAAGCTGCGAACCAAGGGCAAAAACGCCACCGTGGCCAGCATCGGTGCTTCGTCAGTCAGGGTGTAAATGATTTGTGCTTTGTCTTTGCTCATGTCGGTTCGCCTGTGTCGTTCAATTAAAATTGCTGGAGAGAAATGCTCCGGTGACGCGTGTGAAATGGAAAAGGCCAATCGCCGTTGTGGTCATTACCAATGTTGGACTTTGCTGGACGTCTTCGGGCTGGTGATCGTTGAGGCCGCCTGGACTGAACCAGGGTTCAACGGATAATCTGCTTGCGGGCCATATTATAGGCCAACTTGCCGTTTGCCGGCCGCTCCTCGATTGCCTGAACGTGCCAAAACCCGTCAATTTCCCATGCGGCCCCTGGCCGCGGACGCGCTGGAAAATCGGGCGGCCAGGCGTGTTCGTACTTCGTTCTGGGTTTCGGGAGTTGCCGAGTGGGCGCGAGGACGCTTACCAATTATGACAATGAAGCAGGCCGGAACATCAGACCAGGCCTGACTATTAATGCAGGCAATGTTTGTAAATGTCGGCGCAGTCCTGCACCGAAGGCGACGTTCCGGGTCTAACGGTTGCTCGACTTGGCGCTGCCGTCGTAGGCCTGGACCTTGTCCAGATTGTCCTGGATCGCATGCTCCGTCGCGCGCAGGCGCAGCATGGCGAATGTCTTGGCGGTGTCGAGGAACTGGAAACTGTAGGTGCCTTGAAAACTGTCGCCTGCCGCTTTCAGTTTCTGGTACCGCTCGATTGCGTCGCGCTGGCGCAGGATCGCGTCCTTGCTGGCCTTTTTATATCCCGGGCGTCCCGGCTCGATCCTCTCCAGGGCGACGCCCTTGGCGTCGATGATCACATTGTAGATAGGGGCGCTTTCGGTCACGGCGTTTGCTCCCGGATAGGTGTTTGTCTAGTAAATCTCGGGGACGAAATTCTGGATTTCCAGCGGCGGACGCGCATAGCCGTCGCGCAATTCGGGCTTGCGCTTGGGTAGTTTGATCTTGTTCGGTACCACGTTCTTGTAGGGCAGCAGGCTCAACAGATGGGCGATGCAATTCAGGTGGGCTCGTTTCTTGTCGTCTGAATTGACCACGTACCACCGGGCCTGTTCGATGTCGGTGTGCACCAGCATATCGTCCTTGGCGCGCGAGTAGGCCTGCCAGCGGTTGCGTGATTCCACGTCCATCGGCGAGAGCTTCCAGCGCTTGGTCGGATCCTCGACCCTGGATCTGAAGCGGGCTTCCTGTTCCTTGTCGCTGACTGAAAACCAGTATTTAACGATGGTGATGCCGGACCGCACCAGCATGCGTTCGTAGGCCGGACAGGACCGCACGAACTCCCAGTAATCCGCTTCGGTGCAAAAGCCCATCACGCGTTCGACGCCGGCGCGGTTGTACCAGGATCGGTCGAACAGCGTCATCTCGCCCGCTGCCGGGAGTTCGGCGACGTAGCGCTGGAAATACCACTGGGTTTTCTGGCGTTCGGTCGGCGTGCCCAACGCCACCACGCGGCAGGAACGCGGGTTGAGCGGTTCGATGATCCGCTTGATCACGCCGCCCTTGCCGGCCGCGTCGCGACCCTCGAACAGCAGCACGACCTTGCGGCCCTCGCTCTTGATCCACTCCTGCAACTTCACCAGTTCGATGTGCAGGCGGCGCAATTCCCGATCGTAGAATTTATTGCGGTCTTTCTTTTTCGCTTTGGGATCGCTGAGCGGACTCGGCGTCCGCATCTCGGGTACCGCCGTGCCGAGCTTCAAATCGGCTTTGCGTGGCTTTGCCGTTGCGCGCTTCCCGACTTTGGACTTCTTGACCTTGGAGTTTTTGACGCTGGATTTCTTTTGTTTACCCATGATCGTTCACCCCGCTTTTTCCATATGGTGGCAGAAAAAATGGGCGATTGCCAGCGGTCCGATGCTCAATTGCGCGGCCGGTTTCCCGACTCATGCGATCGTAAATCAGTCGCATTCCCTTCAATGCCGACAGCCGGAGGGTTCGGCGCAGATTGCTTCGTCACGGAGTGTGGTTCGCCGCCGCACTGAGGGCCTGGGGCAGGGTCTCCTCGAACACATCGAGATCGGGAGGCAAGCCTGCACTCACGCGGATGCAGCGGTCCAGCGGGCTGACGCCAGGCATGCGCACGAACACATCGCGGGCGATCAGCTCGGTGAGCACGCGCCGCGCAAATGCACCGTCCTTGCAGCAATCGATGGCGACGAAGTTTGCGGCGGATGGCAGAGGCTGCAGGTCATTGGCCCGGGCAATGGCCGCGATGCGCTCCCGGGCAGCCGCAACCTTCGCGACAACGCCGGCGAGATGGTCGGTGTCCTGCAGCGATGCGAGCGCGCCGGCTTGTGCGATGCGCGTCACGCCGAAATGGTTGCGAATCTTGTCGAAGCTCTTGATCAACCCGGCCTCGCCGATGGCATAGCCGATGCGCGCGCCGGCCATGCCGTGCGCCTTGGAGAAGGTTCGAAAGCGCAGAACCCGTGGATTGGAGATATCGATCGCGGGCGTTGTTCCGGGCGGGGCGAATTCCGAGTAGGCCTCGTCGAGGCAGAGCACCGAACCTTCGGGGACGCTGTCGATCAGTTGCTGGACCGCCTCGGCATCCCAGCATGAAGCCATCGGGTTGTCCGGATTGGCGAAGTAAACAAGGCGCGCCGTCTCGCGCTTCGCGAGCTCGATGAGCGCCGCCGGATCCTCGCGATCGTCGCGGTAAGGAACCGTGACGAGGCGGCCGCCAAAACCCGTCACATGGAAGTTGAAGGTCGGATAAGCGCCGAGCGAGGTCGCCACGGCGACACCGGGATCGACGAACAAACGAACCGCGTAGCCGAGCAGCCCGTCGATGCCTTCGCCCACGACTATGTTCTGCGGACCCACGCCATGGTGTGCGGCCAGTGCCTGCTTCAGATCGTGGTTTTCCGGATCGCCGTACTTCCACACCTCGGTTGCGGCGCGCTGCATCGCTTCCACCGCCTGCGGCGACGAGCCAAACACGCTCTCGTTGGCGCCTATGCGTGCCCGGAAGGTTCGCCCGCGCGCGCGCTCCTGGGTCTCGGGCCCGACGAACGGAACCACGGAAGGAAGACTTTCGACGGTCGGCGTAAAACGCATGCTCATTTGCTTAAATCAATCCCATCCCTTTGAGCACCGACAGCATCACGGCTGCGGCCACGACCGAGCCGATCTGTCCGCCGGTATTGACGCCGGCCGCGTGCATCAGCAGGTGGTTCTTCTTGTCATAGAGTTGCCCCTGCGCCTGCACCACCCGGGCCGCCATCGGGAATGCCGAGATGCCCGCCGCGCCGATCAGCGGATTGACCTTGCCTTTGGTCAGCTTGCACACGAGCTTGCCGAACAGCACGCCGGCAACGGTGTCGGTGCAGATGGCGATGAAGCCCATGCCGAAAATCATCAGCGTCTGCGGCTTGAGGAAGGCGTGGCCCTCCATGGTGCCGCCGATGGCCAGCCCGAGAAACAGGGTCACGATATTGGCGATCTCGTTCTCCGAAGCTTTGGTCAGGCGCGCCACCACGCCGCATTCACGCATGAAATTGCCGAGCATGATGGTGCCCATCAGCGGCAGCCCCTTGGGGGCAAGCAGCCCGGTGACCAGGGTGACGACGATGGGAAACAGGAGCTTGGTCGTGGTGGAGACACTGCGCTTGATCGGCGCCATTTTTATCACGCGCTCCTTGGGCGTGGTCAGGGCGCGCATGATCGGCGGCTGAATGATCGGAACCAGGGCCATGTAGGAATACGCCGCCACCGAGATCGGCGCGAGTAGTTGCGGCGCGTACTGCGAGGCCACGTAGATCGCGGTCGGCCCGTCGCAGGCGCCGATGACCGCGATGCTGACCGCCTCCAGCGCCGGAAAGCCCAGCGCGAGGGCCAGCAGCAGGGTGAGGAAGATCCCGAACTGCCCGGCCGCGCCGAACAGCAGCATTTTCGGATTTTCCAGCAACGCGCCGAAATCGATCATGGCGCCGATGCCGACGAAAATCAGCAGGGGAAAGAGTTCGTTGGAGATTCCCATGTCGTAGAGAATCCGCAGCAGGCCGCCGGTATCCATCAGGTCGGAAAGCGGGATGTTGACCAGCATGCAGCCGAATCCGATCGGGACCAGCAGCAGGGGTTCGACTTCCTTCTTCACGCCGAGATAGAGCAGGGTTGCGGCGATGAGCAGCATGACCACGTTGGGCCCGCCGGAGGTGAACAGATAGCTGGTGCCAGCCCCCAGTCCGGACAAGCCTTGCACTACGGTATCGAGCATGGGAATTTTCCTGTCTTCGATTTGCGTCGGGCCGGCGGGTGCCTTGATCAGGCAAGGCGCCCGCGGGCAGTTTTCGAGTTACTTTTTGTCGTCGCCAGCCGCCTTGGCGGCCAGCGGGAATACCTTCTTCAGCAGGTCCATCACCAGGCTGAGTATCCACAGGGTCAGAAACGTCCCCCCCATTCCGACGATCATCATGGTGAATCCGAAACTCCATTTGGCATTGTCCATAGGGTGCTTTCCGAATGATGGGAGTTTGGTGTGCGGTTTATACGCGTTCGATGATGATTGCGAGGCCCTGGCCCACGCCTATGCACAGGCTGACCGCGGCATAGCGTCCCTTCATGCGCTCGAGTTGACGCGCAGCGGTCAGCGCCACGCGTGCGCCGGAGGCGCCCAGTGGATGGCCGATTGCGATTGCGCCGCCGTTCGGATTGACGCGCGGATCCTTGTGATCGATCTTGAGCACGTTGAGGCAGGCCAGCACCTGGCTGGCGAAGGCTTCGTTGATCTCGATGATGTCCAGGTCCGAGAGCTTGATGCCGGCGCGCTCGCAGGCGAGCGGTATCGCGAAAGCCGGGCCCACGCCCATGATGCGGGGTTCGACCGCGGCCGAGGCGCCGGAGAGGATGCGCACCATCGGTTTCTTGCCGTTTTTTTCGCCCCACTGGCGGCTCGCGATTACCATCGCCGCCGCGCCATCGTTGATGCCGGAGGCGTTGCCCGCGGTGACGACGCCGCCTTCGAACAGCGGCTTCAACTTGGCCAGCGCTTCCTTGGTCGCGTCGCGGCGCGGGTGTTCGTCCAGCTCGACCATGACCGGCGGCGCGTCCTTCTTTTTCGTCGGCAGCGCGATCGGGAGGATCTCGCCCTTGTAGAAGCCCTCGGACTCGGCCTTGACGTACTTCATCTGCGAGGCGAGCGCGAACTCGTCGGCCTGTTCGCGCGTCACTTTGAAGTCCTTCGCCACGTTGTCGCCGGTTTCGGGCATCGAATGGTTGCCGAACTGCTTGGCGAATTTCGGGTTGGTGAAGCGCGCACCGATGGAGGTGTCGTACATTTTTACATCGCGCGAATAGGCGGACTCCGATTTGCCGATCACATACGGCGCGCGCGACATGCTTTCCACTCCGCCGGCGATGTACAGTTCACCCTCGCCGCAGGTGATGGCGCGGGCGGCGTCGAGCGTGGCCTGCAGGCCGCTGGCGCACAGTCGGTTGACGGTCGCGCCGGGGGTCGTCGCCGGCAGCCCGGCGAGCAGGGCGGCGAAGCGCGCGACGTTGCGGCAGTCCTCGCCCCCCTGGTTGACGTCGCCGAGCAGCACGTCGCTGATGTCCTCGGGCTTGAGCCCGGATTTCTTGACGACGGCGGCGATCACCGCCGCTGCGAGGTCATCGGGACGTACCGAGGCGAGCTTGCCCGCATGGCGGCCGAAAGGAGAGCGTAGTCCATCGTAAATATAGGCATCCAGCATGTGTGTAATCTCCTGAATCTAGGTATGAGTGGCGGGATCAAGATGATGAAACGGGGAATTTGCGCTAATTTTACCTCTAATTCATCATGAGGTCTGAGCGGCAGGCATGAACTCCTTGCCAGCAGTCGCGGTCGGGACGATACTTTAGGAACACGAACGGCCCAGCATAGGGTCGAACAAAGAATATTCGAGACTCAGTGTCTTTTGAAGGAGAGAAGGCGGCCATGTACAAGAAAATCCTGATGGCGTTCAATGGATCACGCGAAGGGCGTTCGGCTTTGATCGAAAGCGCGGAAATAGCCGAGTTCATCAAGGCGGAAACGCATCTGCTGGCGGTGGCGGGGATGCCGCCGAGCCTGTTCCTGACGGAGGGCTTTTTGCCCGAGGAACTGCTGGAAGAGGAAAAAAAGCGTACTCAGGAAATCCTCGACGAGGGGATTCAATTGCTCAAGGACCAGGGTTTCAACACGATCGGCCACCTGACGGTGGGTGAACCGGTCGAAGAAATCTGCCGCGTCGCCACCGACCTGGGGGCGGACCTGATCGTGCTCGGACACCGTCAGAAGCTTTCATTTGCAGCGCGTTGGTGGAAGGGTTCGGTCGGCGCATCCCTGCTCGACTATGCGCCCTGCAGCATCCTGATCGCGCGCGGGCATTAGCAGACGGGGCGGCCCGGCCCCGGGGCATTTCCGCGGACACATTCGCGTTCGGCATGTAAGCGGCGCCTGCGCCGAATGACGGCCCGCGGCGCGCCGCAGTTCTCTATAATCGATCACTTCCAAGCCCGTCTGTGGGGGTCGATGAAGCTGCGTACGCCTGCCGCCCGATTGTTGCTGACCGTGCTTGCCGCCGTGCTCGCGCTGTGCGCCGACCTGTCGGCGTACGGCCAGACGCAGCAGAAAAAACGCGCGAAGGCGCCGCGTGCTGCACAGCAGGCCGCGCGCGTCGACGACCGGCACTGGCAGGAACTCATGGATCAGTCCGAAGCCCTGATCGCCAAGGGCGAGTACGCGCGCGGCGAAGAATCCGCGCGCCTGCTGGTCGATGAGGCGAAAAAAATATTCGGCGACAGCCATCCGGACACCGCGACCAGCCTCAACGTGATTGCCGATGCCCAGCTGCGTCAGGGCAAGTACGCGGAAGCGCAGAAGAATTTCAGTGCTGCGCTGAATATTTATGAACAGCGGCTGGGGCCGGACCATGTGAGCACGGCGGCGGCGCTGAACAATCTCGCGCTGGTGCTGGAAAAACTGGGGGACTATCCGAGTGCGGAATCGCTGTTGCGCCGCTCGCTGCGCATACTCGAAAAAACGCTGGGGCGGGCGCATCAGGACACCGCCACCACCCTGTCCAACCTCGGGCGGGTGCTCGATCTGCAGGGCAAGTTCGGCGAAACCACCTCGGGCGCGACGCCGGTTCCCGGCGAAGACGCCAAGCAGTTGAGCGTGCGCGCACAGGAACTGATCGAGCGCGGTCAGTATCGTGAAGCCGAGACCCTGCATTATCGGGTGGTCGCGATACACGAGAAAACACTGGGCCCGGATAGCCCGACCACCGCGACCAGTCTGTCCAACCTTGGCAACGTGCTTTATCTGCAGGGCAAATTCAAGGAAGCCGAGGCCGTGCACCGGCGTGCGCTCGCGGTACGCGAGAAGGTGCTGGGACCCGAGCATCCGGACACCGCGACCAGCATGAACAATCTCGCCAACGTGCTGCAGCAGCAGGCCAAAGACGAACTGCTCGCGCCCAGCGAGGCGCGCGCGCAGGCGCAGTCCAACCTGCAGGCCTACACGGAAACCGAACGCCTGTTCCGCAAGGCGCTGGCGATCCAGGAGCACACCCTCGGGCCGGAGCATCCGGCCACGGCGAACACCCTCAACAACCTCAGCACCTACCTCGACCGCCGCGGCCGGCCGGAGGAGGCCGAGCCGCTGCAGCGGCGCGCGCTCGCCATCCTGGAAAAGAGCCTGGGTCCCCTGCACCCGGATACGGCTGCCATGCTGACCACGCTGGCGGTGATGCTCGACCGGCAGGGCAAACTGACCGAGTCCGAAGCCCTGTACCGCAGGGCGGTGGAAATCGCGCGCCAGGCGGGCAACCCGCGCATCCTGCTGCTCAACAGCAGCCGGCTGGGTTACGCGCTCGCCAAGCGCGGTCGCTATCGCGAGGCCCTGCCGTTCTACAAGGAGGCGGTGGACACGCTCGACTATCTTTACGTGCGCACCCGCGGACTGTCCGAGGAAACGCGCGCCGCTTTTCTCGGGCAGTACGGCAATATTTACCTCGAAACGATCAAGGTGCTGCTGCATTTGCATCGGAGCGCGCCCCAGGCCGGCTATGACCGCGAGGTGCTGGAAATCGCTTCACGCAACCAGAGCCGGACATTTACCGAAATGATGCGCCAGGCGGACGTTGCGAAATTCTCCAGTGATCCGGCGTTTCTGCGCGTGAAGCGCAAACGGGAAACGCTGCAGGAGCAAATAGAACACCTGCGTCTGTCCGTCGCCACCTTGCCGCTGAAGCAAACCGGTCTGGAGGCGCGCCGCAGCGATCTCGCCGCCCAGCTCGCGGCTGCGAACGCGGAACTGGCGGCGCTCGAAGACGCGCTATGGCGCGACTATCCGAGGTTCATGGAACTGACCAATCCGCGTCCGGTGACTGTGCAGAATCTGCAGCAGAAGCTGCTGCGTGCCGACGAGGTGCTGCTCTCCTATGTGCTGCTGCCGCAGGAACTGGCCATATTCGCGGTGACGCGCGATCACTTCCGGATGGTCAATGTCGCCATCAAGCGCGAGGACGTGGGCCTGCGGGTGCGCGCGATCCGCCACGCGATCGAAAAAGTGGCAGTGGGCGAATCGGTGCTGTTTTTGCGCGACATCGAGCCCGACAATCTGAATTCGCTTTACCGGGATCTGGTCGAGCCGCTGGCTGCCGAACTTGGCGGAAAGCAGAAAGTCATTGTCGTGGCCGACGGACCGCTGCTCACCGTGCCGCTGGAACTGTTGGTCACGCGTTACGGCCAGGCCGAGCAGCAGGTGTTTGAATCCGTGCGCGCGGCAAGCGATGGCAGCGCTGCGCGGCCTTTCCTCGGTGAATACGGCACACTCGCCTATCTGGGCAAGGACCATCGCTTTGCCTACCTGCCCAGCCTGTCGGCGCTGGCGTCGCAGCGCCTGTATCCCAAGACGGTAACGGGGCTGCGCCAGGAATTCACCGCGTTCGCCGATCCGGTATTCGCACCGCCGCCCGGGCAAAGCTATTCGCCGGCCACGCGCGTGGCGCTGGATCTGCTCGCCGGCAATTACCGCGTCGATCGCCAGGGCGCGCCGGACATTCCGCGCCTGAAAGAAACCGCGGACGAAGCGCGCAGCATCGCCGCCATCCTGGGCGGCGGGAACCATCTTTACATCGGCGACGCGGCGCAGGAGAAAATGGCGAAGTCGGGCAAACTCAGGGACAGCATCTATGTTCTGTTCGCCACCCACGGGTTTCTCGGCGGGGAATTCCTGATCGGCCTCGATCCGGCCGCCGGTCGCGCCGGCAGCGCGCCGCGCGCGAAGTTACGCTCCCAGCCCGCGCTCGCACTTACCCTGGTCGGCAACCTGGACGGTGAGGACGGCATGCTCACCATGAAAGAGGTGATCGAGGATTTGGAACTGAACGCCGACCTGGTGGCGTTGTCCGCGTGCAATACCGCGGGAGACACTGCGCAGGCGAACAACGGCGAGGGTTTTGCCGGGCTGACGCGCGCGTTCATGTTCGCGGGCGCAAAGAGCCTGCTGGTTTCGCACTGGAGCGTGGACAGCCTGTCGACCGAGGCCTTGATGACTTCGACCTTCCGCAACATCAAGAAGGGCGATACGGCGCTCAAGGCCGTCAGCGATGCGCAGCGCGAGTTGCGTGACGGCACTTACGCGAGCGGACAGTATCAGTTTTCACGCAGCAACCCGTTCTTTTGGGCTGCATTCGTCTACGTCGGGGATTGATCCAACGGCCCGCTGCGCAACGAATATGCAGCGGGCCAATATATGGGGGTGAGGGGAGGTTCCCTTCGATATCAGATGAACGCGAACAAGCCCAGTCTGTCGTTCCGCCTGCGCAGCACCTGGCGCTTTGTCCTCGTGCTGGCGGTCGCCTTCGGCTGCAGCGAGGCGATGTCGCGTCTGGGATGGCTGGACCCGCTGGAAAACGTCTACTACGACTACTGGCACCAGTTTGCCGGCAAGCGCCGCGATGCCCTCCACACCGCGGTCGTCGCCGTGGACGAGCAGACACTGGACCAATACAAGGATGACCCGCTCGCATTCTGGCAACCGCACTTTGCGCGCGCGATGGAAACGCTTACGCGTGCCGGGGTCAAGGTCATCGGCCTGGACTATCTTTACCAGGTAAGCGCCGAGGACTGGCTGAAAAAACTGAACCTTCCCGGAAACGAAAGCAGCCGCAGCTACGATTCACCGTTTCGCGCGCAGCTTGCCGCGGGCAACAAAATACTCATTACGCAACTGGTCGAGCTGTCGAACGGAGAGGGGCGGCTGCTGCTGCCGCCGCGCGACCACTTGTACCTGCTGCCGCAGGGCATCAACGACCTCGGCATCGCCAACCTGAACCCCGACGATGACAATTCGGTGCGGCGCTATTTACCGGTGTTCGATCCCGATCCGGAAAAACCGGCCATGGGATTCGGGATGCAGCTCGCGCTGCGCGCGGCCGGGCTCGACGCGAGTCTGAAGGAATGGGACATCGCAGGAGAGAAACTGTTGCGCGATGCACGGCCGCGGTTGATCGGCTATGCCGGCCCGCCCGGGACCGTTTTGACGGTGTCGATGAGCAAACTGCTGGGGCCTGATGCCCTGGCCGATCCCGAGGTGCAGAAACTGAACGGGCGTGTCGTGATTATCGCCGCCAACGATCGCGGCACCCAGGACCGCCATCCCAGCCCCTATTCCCGGGCGGCGTTCGGCAAACAGAGCGACCAGATGATAGGCGGGGAAATCCACGCGAACATCGTCGAGACGATACTCACCGGAAAGTATCCGCGGCGCATTCCGCTCACGGCGGAGTGGCTCTATGTGCTGGCGCTGATCGCGGTTGCTGCAGCGCTTTACCTGCGCCTGCACCCGGTCGGCGGCCTGTTCGTGGCGGTGGCGCTGAGCCTGCTGTGCCTTGCGCCTGCATGGTTCATGTTTCTGGACGACTGGATCGTGCCTGCGGGCAGAATGCAGGTGGCACTGGCCATCGGCTTTCTGACCACGCTGGGACTGCGGCTCACCGGCGAGGAGCGCGAGCGCGCGCGCCTGAAGAAAATGTTCGGCCGCTATGTGTCGGACGATGTGGTCAAGGTGCTGACCGAGGGTGAACGCCCGGATCTGGCCGGGGAATCCGTGCAGGTGACGGTATTGTTTTCGGACATTCGCAATTTCACCACCATTTCGGAGAAGCTAGACGCGCGCGAAGTCGTGGAAATGCTCAACGCCTATTTCAGCCGCACGACCGAGCCCATTCTGGTCGAGGGTGGCATGGTCAACAAGTTCATCGGTGATGCCGTGATGGCGATTTTCGGCTCGCCGGTACGCTACCCGGACCATGCGCGGCGCGCGATCCGGGCCGCTTTGCAGATGGCGCGCGAGGCCGAGGATTTCAAGCAGTGGATGCGCGAGCGTTTTCCCGATCGCGGCCTGCCCGAATTCGGCATCGGCATCGGCGTGCACAGCGGCGAAGCCGTGATCGGCGACATCGGCTCGGTCAAGCGCACCGAATTTACGGCGATCGGCGATACCGTCAACGCCGCCTCCAGGCTGGAAGGGGTGACCAAGGAAATGAAGTGCGTGCTCGTCGCAAGCAAGGCCTGCGTGGATGCGGCGGGGGAAGGGGTCGTCACGGGCAAGGTGGAAACGATCAAGGTCAAGGGCAAGGACGAGGCAATCGAGGTGCTCGAAATTCTGGGGCTGGATCCCAGCGCCGGATAAAGCTGGCCCTCCAGTGTGACAAAATACCTGTGAAACGGGTATAAAGCGGAATAAAGTAGAAAATCTGCTTTCCCGGAATCAAGACTAAACATATAGCGGCACACTGAACGAGGTATCCATATGAAACTGCTGAAATCGATTTCTGCGGCTCTGCTCCTGGGCGTGGCGCTGGGAGCTAACGCCCAGTCCAGCGATGTAGGTCTGATCAATCAGCTGTCGGGTGAGGTGAGTTACGCGGGCAGGGGCGGAACCGAGTCCAAGGCGCAGCCGTACATGAAGGTGCGCCAGGGCGACCGGTTTACGCTGCCAGCCGGCGCGCAGCTGCGGATGGTGTATTTCAACGGCAGTCGTCAGGAAACCTGGAAAGGTCCGGCGAGTTTCAAGGCTGGCACCCAGCAAAGCGAAGCCCTCAGCGGTCAGGCCGCGCAGGCGACGCAACTGCCGTCCGGTGTGGCGCAGAAAATCGCGCAGGTGCCCAATCTGGTGCAGATCGCCAAGCTGGGCCGCTCGGGTGGTATCGCCGTGCGCGGTGGGGGCAAGCCCGGTCGACTGTCATCCGAACAGCAGGCCGAAGTAAGCCAGGCGAAAGTGGTCTATACCCAGATGCGGCAGAAAGCGACGCCCGAAGACATCACGCCTGAGCTCTACTTTTATACAGTGCTGCAGGACCACCTCCTATACGATGAAATGAAAACGGTAACCGACGAGATGCTCAAGCGCCAGCCGGATAACGTGGAAGCGAAGGAATTGGCGGCCTACGTGAAAAGCCGCATCTAGCCCATCAGGGGCCAGGCAGGATCAGGGGCGCGCGAGCGCCCCGTTTCTTTTGTGCCGGGCGCATAATCGCGTCGGTCCGGGTCCGTCGCCGGCCCGTCATTCTTATGGTCTGAAAGTCGATGCGCAGCTGGGACATTTTCTGCACCGTGGTCGACAACTACGGTGACATCGGGGTTTGCTGGCGCCTGGCGCGCCAGTTGGCCCTGGACCGGAGCCGGCGTGTGCGCCTCTGGATAGACGATCTCGCCAGCTTCCGCAGGATTTGTCCGGACATCGCCTGTGGCGTGGACGCACAGACCAGCCGCGGCGTGGAAATCCGCTGGTGGCGCGAGCCATTCCCCGCAGCCGAACCCGCGGATGTGGTGATCGAAGCTTTCGCCTGCGATCCGCCCGCAAGCTATGTCGCGGCGATGGCGCGGCGGCAGTCCAAGCCGGTGTGGATCAACCTCGAATTCCTGAGCGCCGAGAACTGGGTGCTGGGCTGTCACGGTCTGCCTTCGCCGCATCCTTCCCTTCCATTGGTGAAATATTTCTTTTTTCCCGGATTCGACGAAGCGACCGGAGGTTTGCTCGCGGAGCCGGGTTTGCTCGAAGCGCGCGGACGATTTCAGAACGCTGCGGTCGAGCAGGCGCGCTTCTGGGAGGATTTGGGTCTTCCCGCGCCACGCGCGGGCGAAACACAGGTTTCAATGTTCTGTTATCCGGATGGCGGGGTGGGCGGATTGCTACGGGCCTGGGCCGCCGGCGGTGCGCCCTTGCGTTGCCTGGTTCCGGAGGGCATCGCGAGCGCGGCCTTGAGCGCATTCTTTGATACCGACGCGCTCGCGCCCGGCACCGTCCTGCGCAAGGCCGGACTCGAAGTCCGGATTTTTCCGTTTCTCGATCAGGATCGATACGATCGTCTGTTGTGGGCCTGCGACCTGAACCTGGTACGCGGAGAGGATTCATTCGTCCGCGGACAGTGGGCGGCACGGCCGATGCTCTGGCAGATCTACCCGCAGGCCGAAGGCGTGCATTTGCCCAAACTGCAGGCTTTTCTCGATCTGTACTGCGCCGGCCTGCCGCCTGAGACCGCCGCCGCCCTGACGCGCTTTTGGCAGGCTTGGAACCGGGGCGACGCTGCCGGGGTCGAATCGGTCTGGCCGGAATTCTGGCGGCACCGGCCCGTACTCGATGCGCATGCCCGGCGTTGGTCCGAAAAGCTGGCGGCAGGCGGCAATCTTGCGAACAATCTTGCGCAGTTTTGCGAAAATTTGTTAAAATAGAAAGCTTTATAGCTCGCCGCGAACGGGGTGATATTTCCCTTCGTTCGGTCAAAGCTACGGATAACTCAAACAGTCTAGGACTACGGATATGAAAATCGCACAAGAACTCCGCGCGGGCAACGTGATCATGCTCGGCAGTGACCCGATGGTGGTGCAGAAGGCCGAATTCAGCAAATCCGGCCGCAACGCGTCGGTGGTAAAAATGAAACTGAAGAACCTGCTCTCCGAATCGATCAGCGAGAACGTGTACAAGGCCGACGAAAAATTCGATGTCGTCGTGCTCGAGCGCAAGTCGTCCACCTACTCGTACTTTGCCGATCCGATGTATGTGTTCATGGACGAGGAGTACAACCAGTTCGAAGTGGAAAAAGAAAACATGGGTGAGGGGATCAACTTCCTCGAGGACGGAATGCAGTGCGAGGTCGTGTTCTACGACGAACGCGCGATTTCGGTCGAATTGCCCAATACGGTGGTACGCGAAATTATCTACACCGAGCCGGCGATACGCGGCGACACCTCCGGGAAGGTGCTCAAACCGGCGAAAATCAACACCGGTTTTTCGGTGCAGGTTCCACTGTTCTGCGCCACGGGCGACAAGATCGAGATCGATACCCGCACCGGTGAATACAAGCGGCGGGTTTGAGCCGCCAGCGCTTTGCAGGACACGTGCCTAGAGGCGCGGATTTCAGTTTGTGAGCTAGATACCAGCCTGACGGTTCAGCGACTTTGATGCCCCTCTTGACGGGGGGGCATTTAGCAGGTATAACGCGCACAAGTGTTTAGTTTCAAGTGCTTGAGAGCGGTTCCCTGAGCGGTACGTCCTTTTCAGTCTTGAGATTCAAACATTCATCGGGATAGTCCCGAAATTCTCATTTTTTAAAGGAACGCAACATGGCAACCGGTACAGTGAAATGGTTTAACGACTCGAAGGGCTTTGGCTTTATTACCCCGGATGGCGGCGGCGAAGATCTGTTCGCACATTTCTCTGAAATCAACATGCAGGGCTTCAAAACTCTCAAAGAAGGACAGAAAGTTTCCTTCGAGATCGTAGACGGTAAAAAAGGCAAGCAGGCCGCGAAGATTCAAGCCGCTTGACCAGACCAGTTTCCCTTTAGAAAAGCCGGGCGCTCAGCCCGGCTTTTTTTATTTAGGGACCGCACTATAGGGACCGCCCGCGGGTGACCCTACCGCGGGCTGCTTAAAGGCTCGTGCCTCGCGATGCGCCGCCTGCCAAATATCGGCATCGCTGTGGTTCTGCGCAATCTTCACTTCGCGTCAATGTTCACTTCGCGTATTTGCGGAAATCGGGTTTGCGCTTTTCGCGAAATGCGTTGCCGCCTTCCTTCGATTCGTCCGTGTCGTAGTAGAGTTTCAGAGCCTGCATCGCAAACGAGGAAATGCCCCGGATCATTTCGGTGTCGACGTTGAAAGAGCGCTTCGCCAGCGCGATCGCCGTCGGGCTCATCTGCAGTATCTCGGCGCACCACTTCGCGACTTCCGCATCGAGGGCGTCGTGGGGCACCACGGCGTTGACCAGGCCCATGCCCAGGGCCTCCTGCGCACTGTAGCGTCGGCACAGGTACCAGATTTCGCGCGCTTTCTTCTCGCCCACGACGCGCGCGAGCAAGGCAGTACCGAATCCGGGGTCGACCGAGCCTACCTTGGGACCGACCTGGCCGAACTGCGCCTTGTCCGAGGCGATCGCAAGATCGCACAGCGTCACGAGCACGTTGCCGCCGCCGATGGCGTAACCGTTGACGCGCGCGATCACCGGCTTGGGAATGTCGCGGATAATGCTCTGCAGCTCTTCCACCGGAAGGCCGATGGTGCCGCGCCCGCCGTAGCCGCCGTCCTCGGCATCGGCGCTTTGGTCTCCCCCGGTGCAGAACGCCTTGTCGCCGGCGCCGGTGAGTACGACGACGCCGATATCGCGGTTCCATCCCGCCTTTCCGAACGCCTGGATCAGTTCTTCGCAGGTGCCGCTGTCGAAAGCGTTGTAGACCTTCGGCCGGTTGATGGTGATGGTCGCGACACCGGCCTGTTCGGTGTAGAGGATGTTCTTGAATTCCATGATCTGCTTTTCCTGTCCGGTTTGTTCTGGGTCATTGTCTAGTTCTGCATCGTTGGGTATTATGAATACGACCCTATCTTGGCGCAACCAAGTCGCGCGCCAGAGACACCAAGAAGCAGCCAACACCGCAGGGAGGTTGCATCTTCTGCCTCCGGAGCGCAGCCGATCCGCTTGCTGTCGTCTATCTCAACAAGGTATTTCCGGAGAACAACATCATGGACATTCCCGCTCCCGATCAACACCAGGAGCTGCGCGAAGCGCTGCGCGATCTTTGCCGCGGCTTTCCCGACGAATACTGGCGCAAGCTCGATTACGCGCGCGAATTTCCGGTGGAGTTCATCGACGCGCTGACCAAAGCCGGCTGGCTGGCAGCCTTGATTCCGCAGGAATACGGCGGCTCTGGCCTGGGACTTGCGCAAGCCTCGGTGATCATGGAAGAAATCAATCTGTGCGGCGGCAATTCCGGCACCTGTCACGGCCAGATGTACAACATGGGCACGCTGTTGCGCCACGGCTCCGAAGCGCAGAAACGCAAATACCTGCCCAAGATCGCGTCGGGCGAATTGCGGCTGCAGTCCATGGGCGTGACCGAGCCGACCACGGGCACCGATACCACCAAACTCAAGACCACGGCCGTCAAGAAGGGCGACCGCTACGTCGTCAACGGGCAGAAGGTGTGGATTTCGCGCATTCAGCATTCCGATCTGATGATCCTGCTCGCGCGCACGACGCCGGTTGCCGAGGTAAAGCGCAAGTCCGAAGGCATGTCGATATTCATCGTCGATTTGCGCGAGGCCATCGGCAAGGGGCTTACGCTGCAACCGATACGCAATATGGTCAGCCACGATACCTGCGAGCTGTTCTTCGACAATCTGGAGATTCCGGCGGAAAACCTGATCGGCGAAGAGGGCAGGGGATTCAAATACATTCTCGACGGCCTGAACGCGGAGCGCATCCTGATTGCGGCCGAATGCATAGGCGACGCATACTGGTTCGTCAACCGCGCGAGCGCCTACGCAAAGGAGCGGGTCGTGTTCGACCGGCCCATCGGGCAGAACCAGGGCGTGCAATTCCCGATTGCGGAAGCCTATATGGAGACCGAGGCCGCGAACCTGATGCGCTGGAAGGCCTGCGGATTGTTCGATCAGCACCAGCCCTGCGGCGCAGAGGCCAACATGGCGAAGCATCTTGCGGCCAAGGCCTCGTTCGAGGCCGCCAATATCTGCCTGCAGACCCATGGCGGCTACGGCTTTGCCTGCGAATACGACGTCGAGCGCAAATTCCGCGAGACGCGGCTGTACTTGATCGCACCGATTTCGACCAACCTGATCCTGTCCTACGTCGGTGAGCATGTGCTTGGCATGCCGCGCTCGTTCTGATCATGGCGAAGCTGAGCGGCCGCACGGCATTTCTGAAACTCCTCGTCGACGAGGGCGTGAGTCATTTGTTCGGCAATCCGGGCACCACCGAATTGCCGCTGATGGAAGTGGTGCCGGATTTTCCCGAGCTCAAGTACGTGCTCGGACTGCAGGAGGCCGTGGTCGTTGGCATGGCCGACGGTTACGCGCGAGCGTCCGGACGGCTTGCGGCCTGCAGCCTGCATGTGGCCCCGGGCCTGGGGAATGCGATGGGCGCCCTCTACAATGCCAAATTCTCCGGGTCGCCCTTGATCGTGACCTGCGGCCAGCAGGAGCAGGGGCACGGACTGCTCGAACCGCTGCTCTACGATCCGCTGGTGCCGATCGCGCAGCCCATGGTCAAGTGGGCGGTCGAAGTCACGCGCGTCGAAGACCTGCCGCGCATTTTGCGCCGCGCAGCCAAGGTGGCGCTGACCCCGCCCACGGGGCCGGTATTCATCAGTCTGCCGGGCGACGTGCTGGATGCCGAGGCGGAGCTTGATTTCGGCAAGCCGACCCGGGTGGACGCACGGGTACGGCCGTCGGACGAGGCGCTGGCGCAGCTTGCTGCAAAGCTGCTGGCCTCCAAGAATCCGGTGATCGTCGCGGGCCAGGAACTCGCAATTCACGACGCGTTCGCCGAAGCGGCCGAGCTTGCCGAGTTGCTCGGCGCCGCCGTGTATCAGCAGCCGATTCACTATTGCGCGCAGTTTCCGAGCGCGCATCCGGCTTATCTGGGCGCGTTGACGCGCACCCAAAAGCAGGTGCGCGCCGCGTTGGAACCCTACGACCTGTTGCTGTGCCTGGGAGCGGACCTGTTGCGCATGTCGGTCTACAGCCCGGTCGCGCCGCTGCCCGAAGGCATGCCGGTGGTGCATATCAGCGAACGCGATTGGGAACTGGGCAAGAACTACCCGACCGAATTGGCGCTGCGCGCGAATGTGAAGGAGACGCTGCGCGCCCTTTTGCCACTGCTGCGCGAGCGGCGCAGCGGCGCCCAGGCCGAAGCGGCCCGCGGCCGGCTCGACGCACTCAAATTGCGCAATTGGACGGCGCAGCGCGAACAGGCGCGCGCCGAGCTTCTGTCTGCCGCCGAAACGAAGCCGATCGATCCGCGCTACCTGATGCTTTCGCTCAGTGAAACGCTGCCGCAGGATGCAATCGTGGTGGAAGAGGCGCTGACGTCCACGACCATGTTGCCGGCGTTCATGCATTTGCGCGATCGACGCTGCTATTACGGACTCTCGAGCGGCGGCCTCGGCTTCGGCGTGCCCGGCGCAGTGGGAGTCAGCCTGGCCCAGCCGGGGCGGCCGGTGGTGGCGATCATCGGCGACGGCAGCATGATGTACGGGGTGCAGGCGCTATGGACCGCGGCGCATCTGAAGCTGCCGATTACCTATGTCGTCGCCAACAACCGCAGCTACCGCATCCTCAAGGAAAGGCTGGTGTCCATGCGCGCGACCGACCGGTTTACCGGCATGGACATACGCGATCCAGAAATCGACTTTACCGCGATGGCTCGTTCGATGGGCGTGCCGGCGGAGCGCGTGACGGAACCGCAAGGCTTCGCGCCTGCGCTGCGTGCCGCGATGCAGGCGGGCGGCACGCGCCTGATCGAAGTGATGGTCGCCGACGGCTTCGGAAGCTGAGCGAAATACAGGGGTAGAATCGCGCGCATCTGCCCCATGCCTTCCGCATCGAGTCTGCCCACATGTCCAAATTCGCCCTAGGCCAGTCGGTCACCCGCATCGAAGACGCCGCGCTCGTGCAGGGCGCCGGGCGCTATACCGACGATATCGCGCTCGCCGGAGCGGCGCACGCCTACGTGCTGCGCTCGCCCTACGCGCACGCAGCGATCCTCGGCATGGATACCGCAACGGCGCGCGCAGCCCCCGGCGTGCTCGCCGTGCTGAGTGCCGCGGACGCGGAGGCCGACGGGCTGGGCGAGATTCCCTGTCTGATCCCGGTGACCAATATCGACGGTACGCAGCGCGCGGACACGCCGCGCCCGGTGCTGGCCGGGAAACGCGTGCGTCACGTCGGCGACCCGGTCGCGCTGGTGGTCGCCGAGACACTGGAGCAGGCGAAGGACGCGGCCGAACTGATCGCGATCGAGTACGAGTCGCTGCCCGCGGCAGTCGATACGAAGGGCGCCGTGCTGCCGGGCGCGCCGCTCGCCTGGGATCACATCGCCGGCAATCTTTGCTTCGACCTCGGTGCCGGGTCGGACAAGGCTGAAGTCGAGGCGGCCCTCGCGCGCGCCGCACATATTACCCGGCTCGAGCTCGTCAACAACCGCGTCATCGCCAATCCAATCGAGCCGCGAGCGGCCCTGGCGGATTTCGATACGACGACGGGACGCTCCACGCTTTACACGCCGAGTCAGGGGCCGCACGTCATTCACGGCCAAATCGCCGAGGCCGTGCTCAAGATCGACAAGGACCAGTTGCGCGTGATTTCGGGCAATGTCGGCGGCGGCTTCGGCATGAAGATATTCCTGCATCCGGAGCAGCCCCTGGTGGTGTGGGCCTCGCGCCGGCTCAAGCGCGCGGTGCGCTGGACCGCCGATCGCAGCGAGAGTTTTATCTCGGACGTGCAGGGCCGCGACAACGTTTCCGTAGCCGAACTCGGACTGGACGCGGAAGGGCGGTTTCTTGCGCTGCGCGTCACCACAAATGCCAACATGGGCGCGTATCTTTCCAACTACGCGCCTTTCATTCCCCAGCTCGCCGTGCCCATGCTCTCCGGGGTGTACCGCATCCCGTCCATCTACGCCAACATACGCGGCGTGGTCACCAATACCGTGCCGGTGGACGCATATCGCGGCGCCGGCCGGCCCGAGGCGATCTATCTGGTCGAGCGTGTCATCGACGTTGCGGCGCGCGAACTCGGGCTCGCGCCCGACGAACTGCGCCGGCGCAATTTCGTCAGGCCTGCAGACTTGCCGTATCAGACGCCGGTGGAAAGCCTCTATGACTCCGGTGATTTCGCGGGCGTGATGGAGCGCGCGATGCAGAGGGCTGATTGGGCGGGCTTCGCCGCGCGGCGCGCAGAGTCGAAACTGCAGGGCAAGCTGCGCGGCATCGGCCTCGCCATGTATATCGAACGCTGCGGTGGCGGCGAAGGCGATACCGTCATTCTCAAAGTCGACCCTGCGGGCAGCGTCACGCTGTTTTCAGGCATGCAGGACAACGGCCAGGGCCACGTCACGACGTTCGTGCAGCTGCTGTCGGACCGGCTCGGGCTGGACGCAAGCCGAATCCGCGTGGTGCAGGGCGACACCGACGTCGTGCCATCGGGACTAACCGGAGGCTCGCGCTTTCTCGCGATCGGCGGCGTCGCCGCCATGAGCGCCGCCGACGAAGTGATCGACAAGGGCAGGGACGCTGCGGCCGGCCTGCTCGAGGCGGCGCCGGCCGATATCGAATACCGCGACGGGGAATACCGCATCGCGGGCACCGACCGCGCCGTGTCGCTGTTCGAAGTGGCGAAGCACGGCGACGGACTCGGAGCCACGCACACGCGCACCCCGGAAGCGTTCACCTATCCCAACGGCTGCCACGTATGTGAACTCGAAGTCGACACCGAAACGGGGGAGGTGCGCATCGTGCGCTACAGCGTCGTCGACGACTTCGGGCGCGCGATCAACCCGCTGTTGCTCGAGGGCCAGGTGCATGGTGGCACGGTACAGGGCATCGGACAGGCCTTGCTGGAGGTGGCGCACTACGATGTGGAGTCGGGGCAACTGCTCAGCGGCTCGTTCATGGATTACGCCATGCCGCGCGCGGACGACGTGCCTTCGTTTGACTGCGGTTTTCACCATAGCCCCGGCACCAGCAATCCACTCGGTGTGAAGGGTGCGGGCGAGGCCGGCGCGGTGGGCGCACCGCCGGCCGTGATCAACGCCGTGGTCGATGCGCTGTATGCGGCGACCGGGCTCAAGCACATCGACATGCCGGCGACCCGCGAGAAGCTTTGGCGCGCATTGCGCGCAGCGCAGAGCCCCGCCTAGAGCAGCATCCCTGCTGGCAGCGGCACCTGCAGCACCTCGTGGAAAACCCAGTACAGGCCGCCGAGCACCAGTGCGCCTACCACCGAGTAGATGACGGCCATGCGCGGCGTCCAGCGATCATAATTGGCAATGATCAGTAGCGCGGTATAGGCGATGACGCTTGTGGTGAGAAATCCGACGTGCCCGAGTAGAAACGACCACGCGATCAGCACCACCATGACGGCGCCGCGGCGCCAGGGTGATCCAGCCGGCATCGCGGCCGGGGCCGTCGGGCGCAGCAGTGCCATCGCGATATAGGCGGCTGCAAACACGATCATTGCGACGGCCATCGTGCGCGGGAAGACTGAGCCCAGGGGCGAAAAATCGCGCGCACCCCAGAAAGCAAGTATGCCGACGATGATGAACGCCGCCGATCCGGCAATTCCGGGAATGTCGCGACGCGGGTTCTCATTCATTTGAAGGGCTCCGTTTGTGCTTGCGCGCGGTGATCAGCGGATAGGCGAGCCCGAGCAGAGTAAAGGCGATGATTCCGATTGAAATCGGCCGCGTGAAGAATTCGGAGATGGGCTGGCCGCGGGCGTTGCCGATCAGATAGCCCTGCACGAACCCCGACTCCGCAATGGTCCCGAGGATGAGTCCGAGTACGATGGGCGAAGCGGTGAAGCCAAAGCGCGCGGCGATCCAACCGAAGATGCCGATCATCACCATCTGCTGGACCTGTTCCACGTTGTTGTTGACCGCGTAGCTGCCCAGGATGGTGAGCATCGCCACCGACGGCACCAGCATCGCCTTGGGGATACTGACGATGGACTTGAATGCGTAGCGGCCGATGACCAGCCCGATGGGCAGCATCAGCACGGTCGCGATGAACAAGCCGTAGATGAAGGTGTAGACGATCTGGCCCTGTTGCAGGAAGAGCGTGGGGCCAGTGCGTATGCCCTGCACCAGGAGCGCACCCAGAATCACCGCGTCGGCGGGCGTACCGGGAATACCGAGCACCAGCGTCGGAATGAAGCCGCCGCCGACGGTCGCATTGTTCGCGGATTCCGTAGCGAGGATGCCGTCGGGCTCGCCGGTGCCGAAGCGCTTCGGATCCTTGGCGACGCGGCGGGCTTCCGAGTAGGAGACCAGGGAGGCGATCGAACCGCCCGCGCCTGGCAGGATGCCGACCAGGGTGCCGATGACGGAACTGCGGATGAGATTAAACCGCGAGCGCCAGGCGATCGACGCTGCCTCGCGCAAGCGGAAGCCGGCCACCTGGTGCGTCAGCTTGAGATGCGGGTCGGGTGTGGCCACGAGATCGATGAGCACCGGCACGCAGTACAGCCCGATCAGGGCCGCGATCACGTCGAAGCCGCCCAGCAGCGCGTTGAAGTCGCCGACGTAGCGGATGTCGCCGCCCACCTCGGCCAGACCCACGGTCCCCAGCAGGAGCCCGGCTGCACCGCCGATCAGGCCCTTGAGCAAACTGCCTTCGGAAAGGCTCGCGATGAGGCTGAGCCCGAATACGGCCAGCCAGAAGTATTCGACCGGTCCGAAGGCGAGCGCGAAACGCGCCAGCGGCGGTGCGAGCATCAGCAGAAAGGCTGCGCCCACGAGGCCTCCCATGACCGAGGCGATGCACGCGAGCGTGACGGCGAGATCGCCGTCGCCGCGCTTGGCCATGGGGTATCCGTCGAAGGTCGTCGCAATGGCCGAGGGGGTACCGGGCGTGTTCAGCAGAATCGCGGAGTAAGCGCCGCCATAGATGGCGCCCGTGTAGATGGCGCCCAATGCAATCAGTCCGGACGCGGGCGGCATGCCGAAGGTGAAAGGTATCAGCACTGCGATCGCCATCGTGGCGGTGAGCCCCGGCAGCGCGCCGATCATCGTTCCGGCGACTACGCCGGCAACGGCAAGCATAATGTTGTACGGCGTAAGTGCCGCAAGCAGGAACTCAATGCCTGGCATCGTGTAAATCCTGGTTTTATGTCATGTGGCGCGCGTCGCCATGGCAGGGTAGCGCGCCGATGGAAAGCGTCGCGGCCCCGCGCGTGGCGGCGCCGCGACGGCCCTAAGACCTACTTCTTCGTGATGCCCATGTCGCGGGCGAGTTCCTCGTATTCCTTTTGCTTCTCGGCCATGAATGCGGGCATGTCTGCCAGCCCTATATCAACCATCGCGAAACCCTTGTCCTCCATCGCCTTGATGAAGGCCGGGTCATGGTTGATTTTGCCTATCAGGTCGGAGACCGCCTGCTGCGTGGCCTTGGGCGTGGTGTTGGGTACCCCGATGCCGCGGTAGGCGCCGCTAACGAGGTTGTAGCCTTTTTCCTTGAACGTCGGGCAGTCCGGCAGCGCCGGGTGGCGTTTCTCCAGCGCGATCGCGAGGCAGCGCACCTGCGTGCCCAGCTGCGTGCCGACGGTGGAGTAGCTGAACGCGCCGGATACGTGCTTGCCCAAGAGCGCCGCGTTCGACGCGCCCGTGCCTTTCGCCGGGATATAGGTCGTCTTGATCCCGGCGAGCTTGCCGAAGCGCTGCTGTGCCAGGTGATTGGCCGAGTTCGTGCCCGAGCCGCTGAAGGTCAGCGCGCCTGGCGATTTCTTCGCCGCGGCGACGAGATCGTCCAGTGTCTTGTACGGGCTGTCGGCGGTGACGATGATGGCGTCGGGCGTGTAATGGAACCAGTAGACGGTGGCGATATCAGCGGTCTTGTAGCCGACGTCCTTCTGCAGTGGTTGCAGAATGATGTGCGGTATGTTGGTGCCGATAATCGTGTAACCGTCGCCTGGGGTCGAGTTGATCTGCGACCAGGCCGCGGCGCCACCGGCGCCGGCCTTGTACTGGATCGCCACTGGCTGTCCGGTCAGTTTCTTGAAATACGGCTCCTGCAGACGCGCGGAGATGTCCGATTCGCCGCCCGGGCCAAACGCAATGATGTAGTTGATCGTTTTCTCCGGATAGGCGGCGACTGCTATGCCGGCCGCGATCGCGGTGGCGCCGATGAGACCGGCTGCGATGGATTTGTAAAATCGTTTCATTGGGAGAACTCCTCTTTGTGAAAATTCTTGAAATAGGGGCACGCGCACATCCCTGAGGGCGGCGCACACAAGGGGCATCGATGCCCCGGCACAACGACATCTTTGCAGAAAGATCGTCATTATGCTTGATTCTGATCAAATATTGACCATTCATGCGCATCATGCGAAATCTGATTGGACGCAATCCATGTCCACCTGTCCATTCCGGAGTCTTGTATTATTCCCGGCATATGCATGAACAGAGCGCGCGTCCGCCGAATCGCTTCGACCTCCCCGAGTGGGCCGGGGCGTTCGGCGACTTGGGAACGTTGATTCCCTTCGTCGCCGCATATGTATCGATACTGAAAATGGATGCAAACGGCCTGCTCGTTGCGTTCGGCGTCGCACTGATCCTGGCCGGGGCCATTTATCGCACGCCTTTCCCGGTGCAGCCGATGAAGGCCATCGGCGCTGCGGCAGTCAGCCAGAGCACGCTGGCAGCGGGCCTGGGCGCCGGGACCGTGATCGGTGCAGGATTGACGACGGGGCTCCTGTGGCTGCTCCTCGCAGTGACCGGTCTGGGCAAGCGTGCGGCGAACTGGGTGCCGCGCTCCGCACTCCTGGGCGTCGTCATGGGCCTGGGTTTTACGTTCATGCTGCAGGGAATTCGCATGATGTCCACCAGTCTCTGGATCGCGGGTCCGCTGCTTGCGCTGACGCTGGTGCTGCTGGGCCGACCGCGCATGCCCGCGATGCTGGTGCTGCTCGTTATCGGTGCGTTGATCGCGCTGATTGCCCAGCCTGGCCTGGCAAGCGAACTTGGCGCGCTCAAACCCGAGTTCAAGCTCCCGGGTTTCGCGTGGGAATCACTTTCCATGAATGATCTCTGGACGGGGTTCATCCTGCTGGCGCTTCCCCAACTGCCGCTGACCTTCGGCAACGCCTACATCGCCATCACCGAGGAGAACAATCGCCTGTTTCCTGACCGGCCGGTCACCGAACGCGCGGTCGCCTACTCGACCGGATTGATGAATCTCGGCGCCAGCATGATCGGGGGCATACCGATGTGCCACGGGGCGGGAGGCATGGCGGGGCACGTCCAGTTCGGCGCGCGCACGGGCGGATCGTCCATCATTCTTGGCAGCTTACTTTTGTGCGCAGGGCTGTTTCTGTCGGCGTCGATCGTCACAGTGTTCAAAATGTTTCCGCCCAGCATACTCGGCGTGATCCTTTTCATGGCCGGATTGCAACTCGCCCTGGGCAGCCGCGACAGCGGCGCGGAAAAAACCGATCGTTTCGTGGTGCTGGCGACGGCGGCGTTCGCGATATGGAACGTCGGTACGGCGGTGTTGTTCGGAATTCTGGCGCATCACGCGGCGCAGCGCGGCTGGCTGCGGATCTGACAAAAAAGGCTCCGTCCGGAGCCTTTTTTTGTATGCCAATCCTGCCGGCTACTGTTTGGTCGCGGTAATGATCTGAAAGTTTCCGAAAAAGAAGGTGGTGCGCTCGCAGGTCCATCCGCCCGACTTTTCCAGATAGTGGAGCGGGTCATGCGTATCCCAGAGCGCCAGGCCCAGGGGTTCGAACACTTTGAAGTAAGTCCAGCTCAGTGCGCGCAACACCCACAGCTGCGGCCGGTGAAATTCCGCAAGAAAAAGCTTGCCACCGGGTGCGAGCATGCGCCCCGCCTCGTCCAGAGTTTGTCCTTTCAGATGGTGCGGCAATTCATGCAGCAGAAAGAATATGACGTTCGCGGCGACCGCGTCGTCCTTCAACTGCATCGAGGTCGCGTTATCCTCGACATACTCTATCTTCCCGCCGAACTCGCGCAGTTTGCTCTTTGCATGCACGAGCTCGTTCTGGATGATGTCAGCGATCAGAACGCGTTCGGCGCCAGAATCGATCGATGCTTTCACCACGCGCGGAATCACGTTCCCGAACGCGCATGAGGTGATCAGCACTTTCTTGTTTTTCAGGTCCATCCGTTTCAGTTCGGAAACGATTTTCGAGACCAGGTGGCTGTACTGAAACAGCAGAATCGCGGAGATAATGGGCTGAAAATCGACCATCTTGATCAGCCGCATGTTCGAGTAAATCGGATATACATGCGATTTCTCGCTCTGGGAGCCCGGCGACAATCCGCGCACTACCAGCGCTCCCCGCGTTACCACGAAGAAAAACAAGCCTGTGGCTGCCAAGAGCGCGAATATGGCAAAAAACCCGTTGATCATCCACGAATTCATCGCATTTCCTTAATACAGTGTGGATCCAAGATGCTGCCCCTTAGTATCGTGGCTTTTTCCGGTCCCATCAAGCCGAATTTCAGCCAGGCATCATGATGGAGGAGCGGCGATCGGGCATTTTGATGTATATCAAGCGCGCGGCAATGGCTGAAGGCGAGCCGGCCCGCCTGAATCCAGCCGCCACCGGAACCGACAATACCGTTACCATTGGGCCTTGTGCGAACGGGGGCGAAAGCTCCCCGGCACCCCCCGGTTTTGGAGGCTGTTTGCGTCTATCGAAGCAGTCTTGGCGTCTACAGCATACAAAGGAGAACTCATGGCAGGGTTAGACAAGACCACCCCTTCCCCGACGGAAATCAAACTGCACCAGAAATCGCGCATGCTGGAAATTTCGTTCGAGGACAGCAAGTGCTTTACGCTGCCGTTCGAGTTTCTGCGCGTCTATTCCCCTTCGGCGGAAGTGCGCGGCCACGGGCCGGGACAGGAGGTCCTGCAGGTCGGAAAGAAAAACGTGGATCTCACGCATATCGAACCGGTGGGTTCCTATGCGGTACAGTTGACGTTCTCCGACGGGCACGACAGCGGTCTTTATTCCTGGGACTATCTGTACAACCTCGGCGTGAACCAGGATTCGATGTGGAAACACTACCTGGAACGCATGCAGGAGGCCGGCGCAAGCCGCGAAGCGGCGACGGGCGAGTTTGCACAGCGCCCCAAATCGAAATAGGCGCGCATGAACAGCGGCAGTGAAGCCCGCCTGATCGAAGCAGCCGGGGTCGAAACACAAACCGGCGCGCCGGCGCGGTTCACGGTCGCGCTGATCAATCCCTATGAACTCGGCCGGCAGCCGTTCGCGCTGGCGGAACCCGCTGCGTGGCTGAAACGGGACGGATTCGATGTGCACTGCATCGACCTGTCGCTGCAGCAACTCGATTCGGTTCCGCTTTCCGGTGCGCGACTGGTGGCGGTTTATGTCGGCATGCACACTGCGACGCGCATCGCGGTCGAAGCGCTACCCCGCATCCGCGCACTCGCGCCGCATGCGCATCTGTGCGTGTACGGCCTGTATGCGCCGATGAACCAGCAATTGCTGCGCGGCCTCGGCGTGCAAACAATACTGGGCGGCGAATTCGAGCCCGGACTCGCGGAGCTTGCGCGGCGGCTGCGCGCGGGTGAAAACTGCGACATACAAACCGGGCCGGTGGTCAATCTGGCCAAAATCGATTTTCTGACCCCGGATCGTTCCGGGCTCCCCGGGCTGGAGCGCTACGCACATCTGCTCACGTCGGAAGGCGGCAAGAAGCGGCTCGGGTTCATCGAGGCGAGCAGGGGATGCAAGCACCTGTGCCGCCATTGTCCTGTGGTGCCGGTGTACCAGGGCAAGTTCCGTGTCGTGCCGGTGCCGGTGGTGATGGCGGACATCGCGCAGCAGGTCGATGCGGGCGCGGCGCATATATCATTCGGCGACCCGGATTTTTTCAATGGCAGTACCCATGCCATGAACGTGCTTGCGGCCATGCACGCAAAGTATCCCGCACTGAGTTTCGACGCCACCATCAAGATCCAGCACATCATTGCCCACGCCGAACTGCTGCCGGCGCTCAAGTCGGCGGGCTGCCTGTTCATCACTGCGGCGGTCGAGTCGGTCGACGCACTGGTGCTGCAGCACCTCGCCAAGAACCATACGCCGGCCGATTTCGAGCGCGCGCTACAACTGTGCCGCGACGCAGGCATCGCCATGGCGCCGACCTTTGTCCCGTTTACTCCCTGGACCAGCCTCGAGAGCTACCTCGAATTGCTGCGTACGCTGGTGCGCCTGCGCCTGGTGGAGGCCGTGCCGGCGATTCAGCTTTGCATACGCTTGCTCGTGCCCGAAGGCTCGTGGTTGCTGCAATTGCAGGGTTTTCCGGAAATGATCGGGGCCTTCGATCCGAAATTGCTGGGCTATCCGTGGCGGCATGCGGATCCGCGCGTGGACGACCTGCAGCAGGCGCTGCAGTCCCTGGCCGCGCAAGGCGATCAGGAGGCCAGGCCGCGCAGCGAAATCTTCGAGCAGATGTGGCGGCTTGCCCACGATGCACTGGGACTGCAGGCGCCGCCGCTGACGCGGGCAGATTTCGGCGAACCCGTCGCGCACCTGTCCGAGCCCTGGTATTGCTGTGCAGAGCCCACCGAGCAGCAATTGCAGAGCTTTTGAGGCAAGGATGGTGAATCGCGTTCTGCTGCTGCTGCCCACCACCGGCTATCGCAACGACGATTTTCTGGAGGCGGCCGGGCAACTCGATATTCAGATTATCAGCGTCGCCAATTACTGCCGCCGGCTTGCACCCTCCTGGGGCAAAGGTCCGATGCAATCGGTACCCTTTGATCAGCCCGAACGCGCATTGAACCGGGTGCTGAATGCGCTCAAGCGCAGGCCGGACGCGGTGCTAGCCGTGGACGACAGCGGCCTGGATCTGGCGGCGCTGTTGCGCCAGCGCCTGGGGCTGGCAGGCAATTCGCCGGAGGCGGTGCGGCTGACCCGCGACAAACTCGCGTTTCGACGCTTGCTCCACGACGCCGGTCTGAACTGCCCGGACTTTTTTCATCTCGCGCGCGATGCGGATGCGAACGCCTTGCCGCAGCCGCTGCGCTTTCCGGTCGTGGTCAAAGCGCGCCGCCTGAGCGCGAGTCGCGGCGTGGTCCGCGCCGACACACCGCAAGCTTATGCGCGAGCGGTGAACTGGGTGCGTGCCATCCAGGCCAAGGCCGACCGCGACGCAGCCGCACTGGGCTTGATCGTGGAAGACTTCATTCCAGGCAGCGAGCATGCACTCGAAGGGCTGCTGCAGGACGGAGCGTTGCGCCTGCTGGCGCTGATCGACAAACCCGATCCGCTGGACGGCCCGTATTTCGAGGAGACCGTATATCTCACGCCTTCGCGCCTGACGCCGGAGCAGCAGGATGCGATCGTACAGTCCGTGCAGCGCGCCTGCGTATTGGCCGGACTCAAAAGCGGTCCCGTCCACGCCGAAATGCGCCTGAACGCGCAAGGCGTATGGCTGCTGGAACTTGCCGCGCGTTCCATCGGCGGGCTGTGCGGCAGAATGCTGCGCCCCGCCTTGGGCATGAGCCTGGAGGAACTGATCCTGCGCGATGCGCTGCAGCTCCCGTTGCCGGAGGCGAGGCAGGCCGCGGCGAACGGCGTGATGATGATCCCGATTCCGCGGCACGGGCTTTTCCAGGGCGTGAGCGGGATTGAACAGGCCCGGGCTGTTGCCGGCATCAGCGATATCCGGATCACGGCCGGCGCGGGCCAGCTGATATCTGCGCCACCCGAGGGCGCAAGCTACCTCGGGTTTATCTTTGCACAGGGCCAGTCGGTCGACGCCGTCGATTCCGCTTTGCGCGAAGCGCACCGACTGCTGGAATTCGATATTCGGACGGAAATTTCAGTGAGCGAGATGCGCGCTTAAGGTCGCGCGAATCCGGGCCGTTCACCAGTAATGCATCGCGCCGCGGTATAGATCGCTCAAATCATTTTCGCTGACGGCGCGCGGCGCATTGGTCAGCAGTCGTTGCTGCGCCCAGGCGCCTTTTGTGAGACCCGCAACATCCGCTTCGCCGTAACCAACGCCGCCTACGCCGTTTGGTATGCCCGTGGCTTTCATCATTTTGATCAACTGTCCGGCAATGATTTCGGCTGCATCAGCGTCGCTCGCGCCCTTGGTATCGGCGCCGAGGCAGGCCGCGCCGTGAATATGACGTTCGGGACAGGCGCTTGCGGTAAAGCGGAACACCGAGGGCGCGTTGACGATTACGCTCATGCCGTGCGGCACCATGGGTTCTTCCTGCGGATAACCCTCGGGTCGGAAATCGCGCACCAGTCCCGCCACCGAGTAGGCCATGCCGTGTGGCACATGCACGCCCGAATTGCCGAACGCGATGCCGGCCAGTGTCGCAGCGTACATCATCTCGTCGCGCGCTTCGTGGTCGCTCGCGTCATTCACCGCACGCTCGAGGTACTGGCCCAGGCGAGTCAGCGCCGCTACACAGCCGACGTCGCTCCATGGATTGGCGCCCTGGCTCATCGGGCGCAGCAAGGGATTTGCGGATGCCTTGCGGCGCGTGTAGGGCTTGGCGGTATAGGATTCGAGCGCGTGCGACAGCACGTCGAAGCCGCTGGCCGCAACCACGTTCTTGGGCAGCGTGTAGGTGGTGGCAGGATCGATCAGGGCGAGCGAGGGTTTGAGGCGTCTGGAGGCGATGCCTGTTTTCACCTGCATGGCCAGCAGGTCGAAAATGGTGATGCCGGTGCACTCCGAACCGGTGCCGCAGGTGGTGGGGCAGGCGATATGCGGTTTTAGCGGCCCGGGCACAGGTTTTCCAGCACCGATGGGAGCGTTCACGTAATCGAGGAAGTCGGCCGGCCAGGTGGCGTAGAGATTGGCCGCCTTGCAGGTGTCGATGACCGAGCCGCCGCCTACGGAAACATAGCCGTCGAACTTGCCTTCGGCCGCGAATTTCGCCGCTGCGATGAAGGACTGGTCGGTCGGCTCGACCTTGACCTCGTCATAGATCACCACGTCCATGCCCGCCGCTTTGAGCGCATCGCGCGCCTGCGCCACGTAGGGCAGGCTGCCCAGCCGCTTGTCGGTGAACAGCGCGACGCGGCTCATACCCAGGGTCTTCGCTTGTTCGCCAGCCTCCTTGAGTACACCATGGCCGAAGCTGATGCTTGAGATGTCGACCGAAAAAACGCTTTCGCCGCCTTCGGTCGTGACGTAGTAGTTGTGGCAGCAGGACATGTGGGCTCCTATCGGGGTTCTGCTTGCGCGAGTTTTCTGCACAAATGCGATTGCGGCGGACAGAGGGAATCCGCTACGTCTATGTTCGAGCCAGTATCTTGAGCGTCGATCTGCTTGTCAAGGCGCCGATACCCGACTTGTTTGATATTTCGCAACGACAGCGCCGCCATGCGGGCATAGAATCCATCCAACCGACTTGGAGAGTGCCGCTGTTGCGAGGCGGCCGCCGAAGGCGCAATACCCAGAAACGCTCAGGCAAATGGACCGGTCGGACGGAAGCGATGCTTTCGTTACTCTGGAGAGCAGCCGCCTATGCAGGCGGCCACCGAAGGGGCGCACAGCCGGGCGGGATAGGGCTGTAATCTCTCAGGTATCAGGGACAGAGGGGTGACGCGGACTGAAAAGCCGGCGTTGCCCCTTTTTCAATGCTGCCGGAGAAAATATGCTCAAAACAACGCCGCTCAACGCCGCCCACAGAGTTCTGGGCGCGCGCATGGTCGATTTCGGCGGGTGGGATATGCCGGTCAATTACGGTTCCCAGATAGAGGAACATCATGCGGTGCGACGCGACGCAGGAATGTTCGATGTGTCGCACATGCTTGCGATCGACGTGCGCGGCCCCGGCGCGCGCGATTTCCTCCGCCGCAGCCTCGCGAACAATGTAGACAGATTGCGCACCCCGGGGCGAGCGCTCTATTCATGCATGCTCAACCGCGCGGGCGGGGTCATCGACGATTTGATCGCGTACTTTTTCGCCGAGGAATTCTTTCGGCTGGTGGTGAATGCGGGCCGGGCGGAGGACGACCTCGCCTGGCTCGAGTCCATGAAGGAGCGCCAGGGTGCGGCGCCGGAATTGTTGCCGCGGCGCGATCTTGCCATGATCGCCGTCCAGGGGCCGCGAGCACGCGAGCGCGTATGGCAGGCGCTGCCGGGGACGCGTGTGCCTACCGAAGCGCTGCAATCCTTCCATTGCGCGCAAATAGGCGAGTTGACTCTGGCGCGCACCGGCTACACCGGCGAAGACGGATACGAAATCATGCTCCCTGGCCCTCGCGCGGAGGCATTGTGGCAGCAACTTTTCGGCTGCGGCGTGAAACCCTGCGGCCTGGGCGCACGCGACACGCTGCGCCTGGAGGCCGGGATGAATTTGTGGGGGCAGGACATGGACGAGCAGGTATCGCCGCTGGACGCGGGGCTCGCCTGGACGGTGGATCTCGCCAGCGGGCGCGATTTCGTCGGCAAGGCGGCGCTGCTCGCGCACCCGCAGCGCTTGCGCCTGCTGGGGCTGGTGCTCACCGAACCGGGCGGCGTGCTGCGCAGCCACCAGAAGCTCGCCACGGCGCACGGAGTAGGGGAGGTCACCAGCGGCACGTTTTCGCCCACATTGCAGCGCTCGATTGCACTGGCACGCGTGCCGATGGAAGTCGAAACCGGCGCATTGGCGCAGGTGTCGGTGCGGGGCAAGCAACTCGAGGCCAAGCTGGTGCAGCCGCCGTTCGTGCGCAAGGGAAAGATACTGGTCAACTAACGAGGGAAAAAGAGAATATGAAAACGCCGGAACAACTGAAATACACCGAAACGCACGAATGGGTCTCCAGCGAGGCCGACGGCACGCTCGCCGTCGGCATCACCGATCACGCCCAGGAGGTGCTGGGCGACATGGTGTTTCTGGAATTGCCGCAGATCGGCAAACGCTATGCGCAAGGCGAAGCCTGCGCGGTGATCGAATCGGTAAAAGCCGCGTCCGACATCAACATGCCGGTCGCGGGTGTGGTGGTCGCCGTCAACGACGATCTGGCGAAAGCGCCGGAGCAGGTCAATGCCGACGCCTACGCGGCCTGGATGTTCAAAATCAAACCTGACAACGCAGGCGACCTCGACAGTCTCATGGACGCGGCCGCTTACGCCGGTCACGCCGCGAATTAGGAGAGTGAGATGTTGGATACAGTGACGCGCAGCATTAGAAAACCGCAGGCTACGCCGGCGGACATGGAGCAGCAGGACACATTTGCACGACGCCACATCGGTCCCGATGCCGCGGACCAGGCTGCCATGCTATCCGAGCTCGGTCATCCCACGCTTGCTGCCCTGATAGACGCCGTCATTCCCGCCGCAATACGCGCCAAGTCGCTAGTGGATCTGCCGCCGGGTCGGAGCGAAGCCGCGGCGCTGGCCGAACTCAGGCAGATTGCCGCGCAAAACCGGATAGCGCGTTCCGTCATCGGGCAGGGTTACTACGACACGCTTCTTCCCGCCGTGATCCAGCGCAACATCCTGGAGAGCCCCGCCTGGTATACGGCCTACACGCCCTATCAACCGGAGATCTCTCAAGGCCGGCTGGAAGCGCTGATCAATTTCCAGACCATGGTGTGCGATCTCACCGGCATGGCCATTGCCAATGCGTCCATGCTGGACGAGGCGACCGCGGCGGCGGAGGCGATGGCCTTGTGCCGGCGCAGCAGCAAAGTAGAGAGCCGCGTGTTCTTCGTCGCCGATTCCGTGTTTCCTCAGACCCTGGAGGTGGTGCGCACGCGCGCCGAGCCGCTGGGCATCGAGGTGAAATGCGGCGCCGCGCAGACCGCCGCGGCCAGCGGATGTTTTGGCGCCTTGCTGCAGTACCCCACCGCGAACGGCGAAGTGCAAGATTACCGAGACCTGGTGCAGGCAGTGCACGCGCACGGCGGCCTGGTCGCCGTTGCGGCCGATTTGCTTGCGCTCGCGCTGCTCATTCCCCCGGGGGAGTGGGGCGCGGACATAGCGCTGGGCTCGGCTCAGCGTTTTGGTGTGCCCATGGGCTACGGCGGCCCGCATGCAGCCTACTTCGCCACCCGCGAGGAGCTTAAACGCGAGTTGCCCGGGCGCCTGGTCGGACTGACACGGGACAGCCAGGGCGGACCGGCGTACCGGCTCGCGCTGCAGACGCGCGAACAGCACATACGGCGCGAGAAGGCGACCAGCAACATCTGCACCGCGCAGGTGCTCCTCGCAGTGATCGCCGGCATGTATGGCGTCTATCACGGTCCGCGCGGCTTGGCCCGCATCGCGCAGAGAGTCCATCGCTTGACCGGTGTGCTGGCCGCGGGCCTGCGGCAGTTTGGTATCACGGTCGAAAATGCCTCCTGGTTCGATACCGTGACGCTGCGCACCGGCGGGCGAACGCAGGCGACACACCTGGCCGCCGCGGCTCGCGGCGTCAATCTGCGCCACATCGATGAGGACAGGATCGGCGTGTCGCTGAACGAAACCTCCACTGCTGCGGATGTGAAATTGTTATGGGAGATCTTCGCGCATTGCGGCGAGACGATTCCCGAGTTCGACGCCCTCTTGCGCGGTGCGGGCGATACCTTTGCATCCGCGCTAAGGCGCAGCAGCGGTTTTATGGCGCACCGCGTATTCAACGCGTACCACTCGGAAACCGCGATGCTGCGCTATTTGCGTCAGCTTGCTGACCAAGATCTGGCGCTCGACCGCTCGATGATCCCGTTGGGCTCCTGCACCATGAAACTCAACGCGACCAGCGAAATGCTGCCGATCACCTGGCCCGAGTTCGCACAAATCCATCCCTTTGCACCGGCGGAGCAGACCGGGGGCTATCGTGAATTGACAGACTCGCTCGAGCGCATGCTGTGTGCCATCACCGGTTATGCGGCAGTATCCTTGCAGCCGAACGCTGGGTCACAGGGGGAGTTTGCGGGGCTGTTGGTGATCCGTGCCTGGCATCGATCGCGCGGCGAGAGTCAGCGCAGCGTGTGCCTGATTCCTGCGTCTGCACACGGCACCAATCCGGCTTCAGCGCACATGGCCGGGATGCGGGTGGTGGTCGTCGGCTGCGATGCCGGTGGCAATGTCGATATCGCGGACCTACGCGCGAAAGCGGCTCTGCACAGCCACGAGCTTGCCGCGATCATGCTGACCTATCCTTCCACCCATGGCGTATTCGAACCCGGCGTCACCGAGATCTGCGACATCGTGCATAAGCACGGCGGCCTGGTCTACATCGACGGCGCCAACCTGAACGCCATGGCCGGGCTGTGCGCGCCGGGAAAATTCGGCGGCGACCTGTCCCACCTGAATCTGCACAAGACCTTCGGTATTCCGCACGGCGGCGGCGGCCCGGGTGTGGGCCCGCTGGCGGTTGCCGCGCATCTCGTGCCGTTCCTGCCCGCGCGGTGCTCGCAGAAGGTCGGGGAGCACAGCATTGGCCCTGTGGCGGCAGCGCCTTGCGGCAGCGCGGGTATATTGCCGATCGCGTGGATGTATATCGCCTTGCTTGGGCGCGACGGCGTGCGCGCCGCGAGTGAAGTCGCAATCCTGAATGCAAACTATGTCGCCAGGCGCCTGGCGCCGCATTATCCGGTGCTCTACACCGGGCCGGGCGGATGGATTGCGCACGAGTGCGTACTTGACCTGCGACCCCTGAAGGAGGGGAGCGGTATCGGCGTCGAAGATGTGGCCAAGCGGCTGATGGACTACGGCTTTCACGCGCCCACGATGTCATTTCCGGTTCCGGGCACACTGATGGTCGAGCCCACCGAAAGCGAAACCAAGGTGGAACTCGATCGGTTCATCGACGCCATGATTGCCATACGCGAGGAAATCCGCGCGGTCGCGGACGGCCGCCTGGATCGCGACGACAATCCGCTCAGGAACGCCCCGCACACGGCCGCCATGGCGTGCGCAGACAATTGGCCACACCGCTATACGCGCGAAACTGCGGCCTATCCGCTCGCGGGATTGCGCGTGCACAAGGTCTGGCCGGCGGTAGGGCGTGTCGACAATGTCTACGGCGACCGCAACCTGGTCTGTGTCCTTCCGCCGGAACCGCACTGACGCGCGCTTGCGCGGACAGCGGCGCGGCGCGGAACGCGCGCAGGTAGAATCACATGCGGGCGGCTGCTTAAATTCGAGGTGCGAGCATGATCTATGAACTCTATTATTGGCCCGGCATACAAGGTCGCGGCGAATTCGTGCGCCTGGTCCTGGAGGAAGCGGGCGCGCAATACGTCGATGTCGCGCTCCTGCCGGAGGAGCAGGGCGGCGGCGTGTCGGCGATGATGAAACTCCTCGATGACCCCGCGCTCGCGCATCCGCCGTTCGCGCCGCCTTTTCTGAAGGCCGGCAGAAGGCTCATTGCACAAACCGCAAACATCCTGCTGTTTCTCGGCGCGCGGCTGTCGCTCGCGCCGCGCGATGCCGCCGGCCGCCTGTGGACGCATCAATTGCAGCTCACCCTGGCCGATTTCGTGAACGAGATTCACGATACCCATCATCCAATCGGCGGAGGGCTTTACTACCAGCAGCAGAAGGCGGAAGCCAAACGCCGCAGTCGCGATTTTCTGGACTATCGCCTGCCCAAATTCCTCGGCTACTTCGAGCGCGTGATCGAGCGCAACCCGGATGGCGACAGATGGATGGTCGGCAAGCGGTTGAGCTACGTCGATCTTTCCGCGGCGCAGGTGGTCGCGGGGCTGCGCTATGCGTTTCCGCTGGCCAGCAGGAAAGCGCTGCGTCCCTGCCCCAGGTTGCGTGCGCTGCACGACGCAGTGTTTGCGCGTCCGCGCGTCAAGCGCTATGTCAGGTCTGGACGACGGCTGGCGTTCAACAACGACGGCATATTCCGGCGTTATCCGGAACTGGACGCCTGAGCCGCGAGGCTAGGCGAGAAGTTCCTCGCCTTTTTCGAGGAACAGCTTGATGCAGGCGTCGGCAACGACGGGGTCGTATGCGCTACCGCGTCCACGCCGGATCTCGGCCAACGCCGTCTCGATACCCAACCCCGGGCGATAGGGGCGGTGCGAGGACATTGCCTCCATTACATCGGCCACCGCCATGACGCGTGCCTCCAGCAGGATCGCCTCGCCCTTCAGGCCCTGGGGATAACCGCTGCCGTCCATGCGCTCGTGGTGCTGCAGAGCGACTTGCGCCACGGGCCAGGGAAATTCGACGTCCTTCAAGACGTTGTAGCTGGACTGCGGATGGCCTTTGATCAACTCGTATTCGATCGCGCTGAGCTTGCCCGGCTTGGAGAGAATTTCTGCAGGAATGGTGATTTTGCCTATGTCGTGCAAGTAGCCGGCGACCCGCAGGCCTTCCATGCGCTGGGCATCGAAGCCGAGCTCGGCGCCGATCGCGGCGGCAATTTTGCCCACCTGCCGCTCGTGGCCTGCGGTGTAGGGATCGCGCATTTCGCTCAAAGCGGTCGCGACCTCGACCGTGCTCATGAACGCGGTCTCCAGCTGCTTGAGATAGCGCTGGATCTGGTCTTCGGCGCGCTTTTTCTCGGAAATGTCCTGCAGCAGACCGATGACCGCGGGTCGGCCGTTGTGGGTTGCGCGCGCGATGTGCACGCCAATCTCTATCGTCGAGCCGTCCTTGCGCAGTGCGGTGAAACTGTAGCTTATGCTTTGCGCTCCGCTTTCAATCCGCCGGCGTTGTTCCATCACGGCGCTGCGCCCATTCTCAACGACCAGCGAAATCGACTCGCGACCGATCAGTTCGTCGACTGAGTCATAACCGAAAATCTCGGCAAAGCGCGGGTTGATATAGGCGAGTTTGTCGTCTTGAATAATGACTATCCCGGCGATCGACTGCTCTACCAGGCCGCGGAACTGCTCTTCCTTTGCGTGCAACTCGACTGATGCCTGCAAGCGCGCTGCCTCGCGCGCGAAGTTGTCGAGCGCAAAACTGATATCGGTCGCCATTTCGGTCAGCAGCTCGCGCACTTTGCCATCGAAGGCGTCGACCTGCGCCGCGTACAAGGTGAACACACCAACCGGGATGCCGTTTCGATAAAGCGGCAGCGACGCAGAGGCGCCCCAACCGAAGCGCGTGCGGCGCTCGTGCCACGGGGCCGTGAGCGGCTCCTTCTGGAAGTCCTGCAGCCATACCGGCCGCTTCTCGCGAATGGCAACTGCGGAAGGGCCGTGCCCGAGGCGGCTGCCGGCGTCCACCGAGATTTCGATTTCCTGCAGATACTCTTCGGCGCGATGGCCTTCACTGGCTGCGATACGGATCAGGCCGGTGTCGGAGTCGATAAAGCCTATCCAGGCCATTTCCATGCCGCCGAACGCCACCGCGATGCCACAAATCTGTTCCAGCAATTCCTCTTCCTTGTCGCATCGCACGATGGCCTGGTTGCAATGGCTCAAGGCGGCGTAAAGCTGGGTCATCCGCCGGATGTTGGCCTCGGCTGTCTTGTGCTCGGAAATGTCGCGGATGTAGCCGGTATAGAACCGGTTTGCTCCAGCGGTCCACTCGGACAGGGAAAGTTCCAGCGGGAATTCGCTGCCGTCCTTGCGTCGCCCCGCCAATTCGATAGTCTTTCCGACAACGCGCTTCTCGCCACCGGATCGCATGCGCTGCATGCCCGCCTCATGCCCTGCCTGGAACCGCCGCGGTATGAGCACAGCAATCGCCATTCCGACGACCTCGGACTCCGTGTAGCCGAACATGCGCTCGGCCGCAGGATTCCAAGATACGATGTTGCCGGCAGCGTCGCAGGTCACGATGGCCGCCTTGGCAGAATCCGCTACCGAGCGGTAGCGCGCTTCGCTCGCCTGGAGTGCCTGTTCGGCCCGCTTGCGCTCGGTAATGTCGGTACCGACGCCGCGGTAACCTGTGAATTGTCCCGCGCGATCGAACACCGGATCACCGCTGATGGACGCGAAACGCTCGGTGCCGTCGATGTCTGCGCGCGAAAGTTCGAAATTTCGGAATGGGCGGTGCGCGTCCAGGTCCGCGCGGTGCGCCTGCCACCCGGCTGCATCGGGCGAAAGATACGGTACCTCCCAGCGGCGATGGCCGATTTGGGAACGCGCGCGTGCAGCCGACAATGCGTTCGGGCCGCTGCTCGCTATGCGCTGCGTGATCCGGTGCTCGGCGTCGGTTTCCCAGTAGAAATCAGACGACATTGCCGTCAGTGCCCGAAAGCGCGCCTCGCTTTCACGCAACGCGTCTCCCGCATCGACGCGCCGGCCGGCGCGTTTGGCAACCGGGCGCTTCGAACGCGCCTTGGCTACGGGTGCGGCGGTTTTCGATTGCTTTGGGCGCATCAGGCGTATGACGGTGCGCTAGAATGCTGCATAGTCGTTACCATAACGAAAAAGTCCGCTAACTCGCTAACTGATTGACGGGTTCAGGATAGCCTAAATTACAATCTTACAATCGAACGTTTTGACGGGGGTTCGTATGTCCGATTTGCTGTTTGATGCCGTTGTCGCAGGCGATGTCGACCGTGCGCGCAAGCTGCTGGCGGCCGGCGCCGATTGCAATCAGCGCAACGCTGACGGCGCAACGGCGCTGATGCTGGCAGCGCATGCCGGCAATCTCGAGTTGGTGAATGCCTTGATTGCGGCGGGCGCGGACGTGAATGCCACGGACGAGCGCGGCTGGGGTCCCTTGACGAAAGCCGTCTACAACGCGGACCTGGATCGCGGTTTTGCAGATATCGTGCAGATACTCATCGACGCCGGCGCAGATCTGGAGGCGCCGATCGGATTCGGCGTACGACCGTTGATGCTCGCAGCGGGCTATGGCGAGACGGCCGTCGTGGAATCCCTGCTTAAAGCGGGCGCAGACGTGCTGGCGCGCAACGAAGGCGGGCTGACTGCGCTGATGATGGTCAAGCAAAAGCACTATGTCGACGTCATCAATCTCCTGCATGAAGCAGAGCAGGAGGCAGGTGTGGGCGAGGGCAGCTGCGCGACCAAGAATGAGCCGGGATCGAAGGTCGTGACCTTTCTCAAGCCGAAAAAATGAGCGCGTCGACGCGCAAGCGCGACACGATCGGATTCGCGGTTTTTCTCGCCTTATGCCTGGCCGTTTCCGCCATCGGCGGCGCGGCGACCGCGAGCAGCGTCGGCACCTGGTATCAGACGCTTGCGAAGCCTTCGTTCAATCCACCCAACTGGATTTTCGCGCCGGTCTGGACCGCGCTCTATTTCATGATGGCGATAGCAGGATGGAGGGTGTGGCGACGCGAGGGCTTGCGCGCCGCGCGCTGGCCTCTGACGCTGTTTGCGCTCCAGTTGGCACTGAATCTTTGCTGGTCCATCCTGTTCTTCGGACTTCGTTCTATCGGCGGAGCGCTCGTCGAGATCTTCGTTTTGCTGCTCGCGATCGTGGCGACTACGGTCGTATTCTGGAAGCGCGACCGTGTAGCCGGGATGCTGTTTATCCCTTACGTCGGCTGGGTCGGTTTCGCCGCCGTCCTCAACGCCGCACTTTGGCGTCTTAACTAAGAGGCCATTTCAGAATTACCGAAATGGCCCCTGATTTAGGGGAGCGCGAGGGGATGTCCCCCAAGGGGACTTTCCCGTCAAGCGGGATCGAGACCTTCGGGGCGTATCCCCTCGTTTTGTAATGCGCTCTGAGCCGCCAAATTTGCCGCGACGGTTTCCCGCGATAAGGCGATCATTCCGGTCGAAGGATTCCAGGTCATAAGTCACGGTTTGATTGAGCGCAAGCGCCGTACCGAATTATTCACCGACGACGCGAAATTTGGTTACCATCACGCTGCCGGGAAAAAAGATTTCTCGATTGACGCGCAATATTCACCTCCGTTGCTACTTGAGTCACGCCTACGTACAAGCATCCCATGATCAGCAATCCGTTTTCGCGTACCGCCTTGCACCTTCACGCCGATCCGGCCCAGCGGGTAATCGGCGTCGAGGCGTTGCCGCAGGATTCGGGTGAATTCGCGCAGCTGATCTCCTCGGATCCCGCACCGCAGGTGCGTATGGCCGCGGTGCGACGCTGCAAGATTCTGGAGGTGCTCGCGACCGCCTGGGAAACCGAAACCGACGCGAAGGTGCGGCTGGAACTCGCCGCCGCTTTGGGCGATGCGATCGCGCAGTCGCAGGACGGCGAGCGCACGCTGGCACTGCTGGCTTCGGACCGGTGCGCGGACGCGATACGCATCGAAGTGGTGCGTCGCGCACCAGACCCGGAGCGGCGCCGCGCGGCGATCGCAGCCATCCGCGACGATGCCGCGCTGGTCGAACTTGCCCTGGTCGCCGAACACGCGGAGACACGCATGGCGGCGGCCCAGCGCGTGCAGGCGCCAGACGGACTGCGCCGGCTTGCTGACGCGGCCAAGAACAAGGACCACGGCGTTGCGCGCCTGGCGCGGCAGCGGATGGATGCGATCAAGCATCGCCAGGAGCAGGATGCCGAAGCGGAGGCGATTATTTCGCAGCTCGAAGCGCTGGCGACCGAGCCCGGCCCGATACTCACCGCGGTGGTCGAACTCAATCGCCGCTGGCAGGCGCTGGATCAAGACGGGGAGGCCGCGCGCCTGGAGCGCTGCGAGCGCGCGCGCCAGGCCATCCAGGCGAGGTTCGAGCGCGAGCAGGCAGAACAGCGCGCTCGCCTGCAATTCGAACGCAAGTTGAACGAATGGCTGGAGGCGCTTGCGGCGCTGGCGCCGGAGGCGCAGGACGCGCTGAGCACCAAACGCGCCGAACTCGCAATCCTGCGCGACGAAGCACGCGAGCGCGGCGATGCGGCGGCGCTCGCGCGACTCGCTCAGGCGGAGAGCGGCATTGCGCGGCGGGAAGAGGAGCTCGAAGGGCTCGCCGCCGCGCTGGCGCTGACGATCGAAGCCGAGCAGCTCGCGGCGGGAACCTCGATTGACCACGCTGAACTGCCGGCGCGCTGGCAGGCGCTCCCGCGCGCGATACGCACAGCGGACCTGACGCGGCGCTTCGAAGCGGCGATGACGACCGTGGAGCAGCGCCGGCTGTCGCAAATCCAGGCCACGCAGCTGGAAGCGAATGCAGCGCGGCAGCAGGTGCATGCGCTCCTGCATGCCGCGGAGCTGGCGCTTGCCGCGGGTCAGGTGCAGACTGCGCGCGCATCCGCCGACCAGATCAAGGCGCTGAAGAGCGGAGCGGGTGTATTGCCGAAACCGACCACGCAGCGACTGAGCCGGTTGGTGCAGCAATTGGTGGATCTGGAGCGCTGGGAGTCATTCGGCCAGCAGAACGCGCGCGTCCAACTATGCGAACGCGCCGAAGCAGCGGCTGCGCAGACGCTGGATCCGCCGCAACTCGCGCTCGAAGTCCAGAAGCTGCGCAACGAATGGAAGGCGCTGGACCAACAGCATGCTGGTGTGCCCAAGGCGCTCTGGGAGCGCTTCGACGGCGCCTGCGAAAAGGCCTACGCCCCGGCGGCCAGATATTTTTCCGAGCTCGCGGCGCAAAGAAAGGAAGCGCGCAAACGGCGCGATGAGTTTATCGCAGCCGCGGGAGCGCAAGTTCCGGCCATGCTTGCGGAGCCGCTGGATTGGCGCGCGATCGAGCGTTGGATGCGCGAAACCGAGCGCGGATGGCGCGAAGGCGATCTCGGCAGCGTCGATCCGGGCGCATGGAAAAAGCTCGACCTGCGCTTCAAGACGGCGCTTGCGCCGCTGCGAGAGGCTCTGGCCGCAACACGCCATCGCGCCAAGGCCGGGCGCCAGGGTTTGATCGATGAAGTCGCGGCGCTGCTATCCAAGGCGACCGAGCGCGAGCTGCCCTCGCAGGTGAAGGCGATTCAGGCCAGGTGGCAGGCCGAGGCCAAGGAGTTACCTCTGGCGCAACGCGACGAGCGCGCGCTATGGAAGCAATTTCGCGCCGCCTGCGACGCGGTGTTCGAGGCGCGCCAGAGCAAGCGCAAGGAGGAGGACGGTCGGAGGAACGAGCATCGTCATGCCCTGAAGGAATTGTGCGTGCAACTCGAGCAACTCGCGCAGTCCGTGGACAAGGGCGACCAGGACCTGCGCGCAACGATGCGCGATCTGCAGGAGCAATGGAAACAGCAAGCGGGAGGCCCAGGCCCTGAATTGCGCGAACTCGAATCGCGCTTCCGTAAGGGCAGGGAGGCGGTTGAATCGATGCTGTCGGCGCGCGTGCGTTCCCGTGAAGCAGCGGTCTGGCAAACCCTGGCGGCGAAAGAGCGCCTGTGCGAAGAACTGGACGCAGCGCTGCGCGCCGGTGTTGCGCCTGCCGCGACCGGGGAGAATCCGATCGAAGCGCAGTCGGGCGTGGCCGAGCGATGGGCGGCACTGCCGGCCCTGCCGGCTGCATGGGAGAAGAAAATGCTGGCGCGCCGCGACGCGGCGCTAGTCGCCTTGTCCGATGCCGGCGTAGGGGCGGACTATCTGGCGCGCATGGAGCAGGGCGCGCAGGCGCGGCGCGAAGGTCTGCTCGAACTGGAGTTGCTGCTGAGTCTGGACAGCCCGCCCGAATTTCAACAGCAGCGGCTCGCCCTGCAGGTCAGGAAACTGAAGGAACGTTTCAGCAGCTCGGCGAGCGCCGGCGGCGCGACTGCGGGTGAGCGCCTGCTCGAGTGGTGCGTGCAGGCGGGCGTTGCCGACGCGCTGGACCGGCAGCGCTGCGAGCGCATACTCGCGAAAGTCGAACAGTCGCGCTGATCCGACCGCGCCGCGTTATTTCCAGTAGCGGCGCATTTCAAGATAGGTGAATGAAGCGGTCCAGCTCAGCATGAGCAAGCCGGTCAGCGCCTCGATGCCTGTGAGCATGCGCAGGCTGCCGGCGGGATAGATGTCGCCCAACCCGAGCGTGGTATAGGTTTCCGACGAAAAATAGAGAAAACTCGAGAACGCATCCTTGAACTGTCCTCCGAATCCGCCCAGGCCGAATTTGTCCCGCAGCAGATAATAGGCGCCGGCGAAGAGCAGGATCTGTGACAGGTGACTGAGCATCGCGCCGCCCAGGGCCGCCAGCACCTTCGCCCGATTTTCGATTGCCGTCGCGCGCGGAAGCGTATCGTTGAGCAGCTTCAGGCATTCGTAGTGCAGCAGGGTCGAAGAGCCGCACAATAGAATGCTCAGGACGATGGCCGGTATCATCGCCTGCCTGCCTCACCGCGTCTGCTGCAGACTACAGATCCAGGAAGCGTCTGGAATCGCTCAGAAAACTGTCTATCGTGCTGCGCGAGGTCCCGGCACCGGCTTCCCCGGCGCGTGTGTCGCGCAGGCTCGCCTGATCCGGCATCTGGCCGAATGCGCAGGCGACGGCCACGAGAGCCGCCGCTGCGCCGCCCGCAGCTCCGAAAGGCGATTGGGACAGGCCTTGGCGTGACCGCGATATGGCACCGTCGCCGCCGGAGGGGCGCGTGGCGAGTTGCTCGGGGCCGCTGCCACGCGCAATGCGCAGATGCCGCAGGAATGTCCGTCGCGCCGTCACGCTTCAACCCTGCTTATTGCCAAGATTCACCGGGATGAAGATCTTCCCGTCGTTGCGCTGGACCAGCAGGGCAAGGGTTTCCCCGGATTTCGCCACCAGCGCCCGCAACTGCGCCACAGACTGAATCGGCGTTCCGTTGACCGCGAGTACCAGGTCTCCCGACTGGATTCCGGCGCGTGCAGCCGGGCCGCTTGCTTCCTCGACCAGCAGACCCTTCGCGCCTGCCTGTTCGCGCTCGTCGGGGGTGAGCGGACGTACCGCAAGACCCAGACGGCCGTGCTCCTGATTCGGTGCGCCTGCCGAAGCCAGTTTTGCGCCCTTCAATTCACCGACCTTTACTTCGATTTCCTTGGGTGTGCCATTGCGCGAGATCTGCAACGTCGCCGCGGTGCCGGGCTTTACATCCGCAACCTGCGCCGGCAGTTCGGAGGAACGCGATATCGCGCGCCCGTTGAATTTCAGGATGACATCGCCCGGCTTGATTCCGGCCTTGGCTGCGGGGCCGTTTTCGTCGACCGAGGCCACCAGTGCGCCGCCGGGGGTTTTCAATCCGAAGGAATTGGCAAGCTGCTGGTTGACTTCCTGGATCGTTACCCCGAGCCGACCGCGGCTGACCTTGCCGAATTGCTGCAGCTGGTCTTTTACCTTGACTGCCAGGTCGATGGGAACCGCGAAGGACAGGCCTTGATAGCCTCCGGTGTGCGTGAATATTTGCGAATTGATGCCGATGACTTCACCGTTCATGTTGAACAGCGGCCCGCCGGAATTTCCCGGATTGACGGCGACGTCCGTCTGAATGAAGGGGATATAGGTGCCGTCCGGCAGCGAACGCGATTTCGCGCTGACGATGCCGGAAGTCACCGAGTTTTCAAATCCGAATGGGGACCCGATGGCGAGCACCCATTCGCCGACTTTTTCATTGGTGCTGCTGCCCAGCTTGACTGTAGGCAGGCCGCTTGCATCGATCTTGAGCACGGCGACGTCGCTGGGTTTGTCGCTGCCGATGACCTTGGCGCGAAATTCGCGCTTGTCTGTGAGCTTGACCGTTACCTCGGTCGCGTCGGCGACGACATGGGCGTTTGTCAGGATGACGCCGTCCGGGCTGACGATGAATCCGGACCCCATGCCGTGTTCCGGTACGGAACCGTGCGGCACGGCGCCGGGGAATTGGCGGAAGAACTCAAAAAACGGGCTGTTCGGATCCAGACCCTCGAATTGCGGCGCGTTAGCCGCCGTTTTGACCTCGTGTGTCACGCTGATATTGACGACAGCTGGTCCGTTGCGCTCAACGATGCCGGTAAAGTCCGGGAGCAGCGCGCCGGCGGCCGGTGCGCTCGCGACGGCTACGGGCGCTGCCGCCGCATGGGCTTCCTGCGGAAACCAATGTCCGGCGGAGAATGCGCCGGCGCCCACTGCCGAGATGACTGCTGTTGCGATCAGGCTTCGAGCTAGAACGTTGGGTTTCATCTTGCGCTCCTTCTGTGGCTTGCCGGGGAATATCCCCGTCATGACCGACACTGTGGGCGCGCAGACTTAAGACAAACTTAAAGCGGGAAGGAAACCGTTACGCGCAGTCCCGGATCGGGCGTACGGTCTTCTAGAAGGATGGAGGCGCGGTGGCGATCCGCGATGTTCTTGACGATGGCGAGGCCCAGTCCGCTTCCCGATGCGCGCGTAGCCTCGCGCCGGTAGAACCGGTCGAACACGCGGGCGCGGTCTTCGGGCGGGATTCCCGGTCCGGTGTCGGAGATCTCGATGGTCGCGCCGCCGTCGCGCAGGCGCAGCGCGACGTCGACGCTTCCGCCGGCCGGCGTGTAGCGGATCGCGTTGTCGAGCAGATTTCCGAGCATGACGCGCAGCGCGTCTGCGTCGCCCGAAATATTCGCCACGGCTTCATGGCTAAGGCCAAGGGCGATATTCCTGGCGGCCGCCAAAGGGGAATGCTCGGCTACAACCGTGTGCAAGACTTCGGACAGTTCCACCTTGGAATGCGGCGGCGGCGCCACCCCGGGTTCCTGTCGCGCAAGCGTCAACAGCTGCTGGACCAGATGCGCCGCGCGAGACTGCCCGCGCTTGAGCTGGGCGAAGGCTGCCTCCCGCTCCTCGGCGGTCGCGGCGCGCTGGGCCAGCTGAATCTGCAACTGCACCGCGGTGAGCGGCGTGCGCAGCTCATGTGCGGCATCTGCGACGAAGGCCTTCTGCGATTCGAGCGCGCGCGCAAGCCGTTCCAGCAACTCGTTCAGGGCCTGGACCAGAGGCTGGATTTCTAATGGCACGCCCTCCTGGGGCAGGGCCTCGAGCGAGTCCGGGGTGCGCCGCCCCAGCGCTTCCGTCATTCGCACCAATGGCTGCAAGCCGCGTCCGATGGTGAGCCAGATCAGCACGCCGAGTACTGGCAGCAGGGCGAGCAGCGGGATCAGCGCACGCAAGGCCATCCCGGCCGCGAGGTTTTGCCGGACACTCATGGGCTGCGCGACCTGAACGACCGTGTTCTGTTCGATCGCGCTGTAGACGCGCCAGTTGCCGCGCGAGGTTTCCAAAGTGGAAAAGCCGAGTTCGGCGCGTTGCGGGAGTTTCGACGCCGGGCGGGAGAAATACAGTTCGAGGCCGTTGCGGTCCCAGATCTGAACCACCAGTCCGTCTTCGGTTTCCAGCGTGTGCGCGTTGGACCGGGGCAATGGATTGAACGAGTCGTCCGGCAAGGACGCCGCCATCTGCCGCAGGTGGTAATCGAACAGGTCATTGGCTTCGGCCAGTGTCTGCGTATAGATCCGCGCGCCGGCGGCAACGACGGCGAGCGCCAGGCCCGAGAGCAACCAGAGCAGCAGCTGGCGCCGTATCGATTTCATGCCTGCTTCGGAACCATATAGCCGACGCCGCGCACGTTGCGTATGAATTCTGTGCCCAGCTTGCGCCGCAGGGAATGCACGTAGACCTCGACCGTGTTGCTTTCCACTTCATGACCCCAGCCGTAGAGTTTCTCCTCCAGCTGCGCACGCGACAACACCACGCCGGGCCGGGCGGCGAGGGCGTGGATCAGAGCGAATTCGCGCGCGGATAGCGCGATCGATTTTCCTTCCAGCGAAACCTGGTGGGTTGCGGGGTCGATGCTCAGACTGCCCACCTGCAACACCGGATCGGCACGGCCGGACTGCCGGCGCAGCAAAGCGCGTATCCGCGCCGCCAGTTCTTCCAGGTCGAAGGGTTTCACCAGATAGTCGTCTGCGCCTGCGTCCAGCCCCTGGACGCGGTCGGCTATCGCATCGCGGGCGCTCAGGATCAGGACCGGGAGGGAGGCGCCGCGCCGGCGCAGTGCTGTGAGCACGTCCAGACCGGCTTTGCGCGGCAGGCCGAGGTCGAGCAGCAGCATGTCGTAAGGGTTGGTCTCCAGCGCGAGTTCGGCGGCGCGCCCGTCCTGCACCCAATCGACGGCAAAGCCGTCTTGCCGCAGTCCGGTCTGAACGCTTTCGCCTATCATGGTGTCGTCTTCGACTAGCAATAAACGCATGGTGTGATGGGCTTTCCGTATCTCAGGCTATTCAATCCCCGGCCATTCTCCTCAGGCGGGTTTCATTTTCGAATAGGTTTCAGTGCTGGCGAGGATGACGTGCTTCGACACGCCTTGCTCGCGATGCGCATTTGCCGCGGCGTATTCGGGCGATTGCATCATGTCGAGAAACGCTGCGCGCGTGGGGTAGCGCACGAGTACCACATAATCCCAGTGGTCGGCCTGTGCATCGCCGAAGGCCACGGCGTCGCCGTCACCCGCCCATAGCACGGTGCCGCCGCGCGCCTTGATCAGGGGCATGGTCAGTTCGCTGTAACGCTTGTAGGCCGCGCGATCGCGCAGGCGCAGCATATTCACCATGACCACCGGACCCGCGTCCGGCAGCTTCGCGATCAAGTCTGTGTTGATTTCCTTTGGTCCGGCCATGTGTTGCTCCTTTTTGTTGCTCCTTTCGTTGCTCCTTTTGTCGCTCCGTTCAGTGGACACCGATATTGTATGCCGGCATGGCGGTACAATTTGGATTCGATCATGATGCACGGCATTGCATGATATTGATACGCTCGCTTTTCGTTCCACTGCTGCTCTCGCTTGCGGCATGTGCGCCCGTGGTGCAGAGAGCGGGCATTCCGACCGATTGGCAGGCCTCGCCGAATTTCAACGACAGGAAGCCCGTCTTCGTGATTCTTCATCACACCAGCGACGACACCGTCGGACAGGCATTGCGCACGCTGACCGATCCGCTGCGATCGGTGAGTGCGCATTATCTGATCGGCCGGGACGGACGCATCCTCCAACTGGTCGATGAGCGGGCCCGCGCCTGGCATGCCGGCGAATCCAAATGGGGTTCGGACACCGACATCAATTCAGCGTCACTGGGTATTGAACTAGACAACAACGGCCGCGAAGCGTTCCCGGATGCCCAGATCGAGGCTCTGCTGCGCCTGTTAGCCGACATCAAGGCGCGCTATCGCGTCCCTGCGGCAAATTTTCTCGGCCATGCGGACGTGGCGCCCGGGCGCAAAGTCGATCCCAGCCTGTATTTTCCGTGGAAGACGCTCGCCGATCGCGGATTTGGCTTGTGGTGCGACGCGCCCAACTTCGATGTGCCGCTCTCGTTCGACGCGGCGCTTGGACTGCGCGCGCTGGGCTACGATACCGATGACCTGGCTGCAGCGGTCCGGGCATTCAAGCTGCATTTCTTGGCAGGGGATGATGCGCCGGGATTGGACGAGCGTGCTCGCGCGCTGATCTACTGCCTGGTTCGGAAAACGGCCGGTTGACCCCCGCCGCATCGCACCGGATGCTCGCTCGCCCTGCGCGATCAGCGCCCCTTGAATTTCGGCGGTCGTTTTTCGGAAAATGCCAGCACCGCTTCATGCTGGTCTTCGGTATGCTGCGCGAGCGCCTGCATCGCGGACGCCATTTCGAGCGCGGTCGCGAGACTGGCCTGCTGCGAATCGCGCAGCAGGCGCTTGGTCAGGCGCAGCGAATGCACCGGCTGGGCGGCGATGCGACGTGCCAGCGTGAGCGCTTCGTCCATCAACTTCTCGTCATCCACCACCTTCGATACCAGGCCGATGCGCAGCGCTTCATCGGCCTCGACAAAATCACCGGTAAAGGTCATCTCGCAGGCTTTGGACATGCCCACGGCGCGCGGCAAAAACCAGGCGCCGCCATCGCCGGAAACCAGGCCGACACGCAGAAAGCTCTCGGCAAAACTGGCGCTGCGTCCCGCAATGCGAATGTCGCACATGGAGGCGAGGTCGCAGCCGGCGCCGACCGCGGCACCGTTGACCGCCGCAATCGAGGGCGCTTCCAGGCCGTACATCGCCAATGGAATGCGCTGGATGCCCTGCTGATAGCTGCGGCGGATATCCGCCGGGCTTCCGCCGAACAGGCCGGAGCGGCCTTTCATGTGCTTGACGTTGCCGCCGGAGGAAAACCCCTTGCCTGCGCCGGTCAGGATCACACAGCCGACGCTCAGGTCGGAATTGATGCGTTCGGTGCATTCGACCAGCGCCTTCACGATGGCCGGCGATATCGCATTGCGCGTCGTGGGCTCGTTCAAGGTCAGGACAACGACGCCACCGTCCTGCTCGTATAGCACCGGATGACTGTGGCTCATGGCTCGATGTCCTTTCTGGTGTTCCGGGGGAATGGCAGGTTCGCGCAAACCATGCCGTGACAGTTCGGTTGCCGCAGAGGTACTGCACTGCGCGATCGAATTTTACCTTTTGCGCGCCCGCGTTGTCTCGGATATATTGGCCGCGTCAGGCTAGCGCCGGGACAAAGCGCGCAATTGCGCGCCCATGTGGGAGTAGACATGCACGAATTCAGGTTCGATCCGGTTGCAATGCCGGCGGCGGCAGAGGCGTTGCGCAGCGAGGTGCGCGCGTTCATCGCAGGCGAAGTAGCCCGCGGCGCATTCACGCCGAGCCGGAATTCCTGGTCTTCGTTCGACCCGGATTTCAGCCGCAAATGCGGCGAGCAGGGCTATATCGGCATGCGCTGGCCGAAACAGTACGGTGGCCACGAGCGCTCTGCGCTGGAGCGCTATGTCGTCACGGAAGAGATGCTTGCCGGCGGCGCGCCGGTCGGTGCGCACTGGATCGCAGACCGGCAAAGCGGACAGCAGATCCTGCGTTATGGCAGCGAGCGCGCAAGAAGCACCATCCTGCCCAGGATCGCCGCAGGGGTCTGCTATTTCAGCATAGGCATGAGCGAGCCGGATTCAGGATCCGACCTCGCTGCGGTGCGTACACGCGCCTCCAAAACGGAGGGCGGCTGGAAAATCAGCGGAACCAAGGTCTGGACCAGCGGCGCGCATATGACGAACTATCTGATCGCCCTTGCGCGCACCGCGCCGAAAGAGGACGACCGCCATGCGGGGTTGACCCAGTTCATCGTCGATCTTTCGCACCCCGGCGTCAGCGTGCGGCCGATCTATAACCTTTATGGCGGCCACGACTTCAACGAAGTCGTGTTCGACGAGTTTTTCGTCGCCGATGACATGGTCATGGGCGAACCCGGCATGGGCTGGACGCTGGTCACGAGCGAACTCGCGTTCGAGCGCTCCGGCCCGGATCGATTTCTGAGCACCTACCAGTTGCTGCTCGAATCCATCCGCGCCATCGGGACCGATCCCGACGCGCGCTCGGCCAACGAGATCGGCCGCTTTGTCGCGCATCTGGCGACCCTGAGGCGCATGTCGATTTCGGTCGCGGGCATGCTCGAGCGCGGCGAGCAGCCGACGGTCGAGGCGGCGCTGGTGAAAGACGTCGGCACGGCGTTCGAGCGCGAAATTCCGGAAACCTTCCGCCAGCTGATTCCGACCGAGCCGTCTTTGGGCGCAGGCACCAGCTACGCGGAACTGCTGGGCATGAGCATCCTGCGCGCACCGGGATTCACCATACGCGGTGGCACGCGCGAAATCCTGCGCGGCATGATTGCGCGCGGACTGGGATTGCGATGAGCGAAAACCGCAACGATCTGCTGAATACCGTAGACCGGATCATCGACGAGCATTGCGCGCGACCGTTACGCGAGTCCGCAGAAGCGGGCGAGTGGCCCGCCGGTTTGTGGCGCGCGCTGGAAGCGGTCGGCCTGGACCGTGCAGCTTTGCCGGAGGAGGCGGGCGGATCGGGGCTCGCGTTCGAGGATGCGATGCTGGCCCTGCGGCGCAGCGCCTATCATGCGACGCCCGTACCGCTGGCCGAGACCATGCTCGCGGGCAGCTTGCTGGCCGCTGCCGGCTTGGCGGTTCCGCAGGGTGCGCTGAGCGTGGCGCCTGTCAATACCAGCGACCGGCTTGAGTTCGTGCACGGCAGTACCAGGACGAGTGTAGTGGGCGTCGCACATCGCGTGCCCTGGGGCAATCTGTGCGCGCAGGTCGTGGTGGTCGGCGAACTCGACGGGAAGGACATCGTGGGCATGGTCTCCACCTCCGGCTCCGTGCGCGGCGTGGAGCAGAATCTGGCGGGCGAACCGCGCGCGCTGCTCGGTTTTGATCACGCACAGCTGACCACGTTTGCTGCCTTGCCGGGCGGACTGGCTCGCTTGCAGGCTGGGGGTGCACTCTGCCGCAGTGTGCAGATGGCCGGCGCGCTGGAGCGGGCGCTGGAGTATTCGCTGCTGTACGCGAACGAACGTGTGCAATTCGGTCGCCCGATCGCGAAATTCCAGGCCATTCAGCACATGCTTGCGCAACTGGCCGGCCAGGTGGCGGCGGCCAGCGCCGCCGCAGACGCTGCGGTCGAGGCGTCCGCTCTTGCGCCCGACGAGTTTGCCGTCGCCGTGGCCAAGTCGCGAGCGGGCGAGGCGGCGGGCAAGGGTGCCGAAATCGCACACCAGGTGCATGGCGCGATGGGCTACACGCGCGAACACAATTTGCATTACGTGACGCGCCGGCTCTGGTCCTGGCGCGACGAATTCGGCAACGAGCCGCACTGGCAGCGCCGCCTTGGCCGACTCGTCGCTGCGCACGGCGCAGATGCGCTCTGGCCCATGCTGAGCGGACTTTGAACGGCAAGGAGCAGGGTTCGGTGGAATTGGGGTCATCCAAGGCCGCACGCGGGCCGCTCGCCGGCGTACGCATTCTGGACCTGACCTCGGTGGTGCTGGGCCCGCTCGCGACGCAGATACTCGGCGACTATGGCGCCGAGATCATCAAGGTCGAAAATCTGGAGGGCGACCTCGCCCGTGACAGCGGCGCATCGCTGCACCAGGGCATGAGTTCCATTTTTCTGGCGATCAATCGCAACAAGCGCTCGATCGCCGTCGATCTGAAATCTCCGGAAGGCAAGGAGGTATTGAGGCGACTGATAAGCGGTGCGGATGCGCTGGTGCACAATATGCGCGTTGCGGCGATCGAAAAGCTGGGATTCGGCTATGGCGCGGTCGCCGAACTCAAACCGGATATCGTCTATTGCGCCGCGACCGGATTCGGCCAGGACGGACCTGACCGGGACAAGCCGGCTTTCGACGACATCATTCAGGCGGCCTGCGGGCTTGCCAGCGTGAACAGCCTGGGACGCGATCAGCCGGACTATGTTCCGACGCTGATTGCGGACAAGACGACCGGCATGGCGCTGGTCAATGCGGTGCTCGCGGCGCTGTTTTTTCGCGAGCGCAGCGGCCGCGGCCAGTATGTCGAGGTGCCGATGTTCGAAACCATGGTCGCGTTTCTATTGTCCGAACATATGGGCGGACTCACCTTCGGCGGACTCACATCCCATAATGTGCCGGGCAAAGCCGGTTACGCGCGACTGCTCGCCGGCGGGCGCAGGCCGGCTCCGACCAAGGACGGCTATATTGCGATCCTGCCTTATACAGGCGCTCAGCTGAGCGGGTTCTTCAATGGCATGGGCCGCGCCGATCTGGCGCAAAAATACGGGGGTGCGGACCGACCCACGCGTAACGCCAGATTGGTCGAGATGTACCAAGACATGGTGCAACTGACGTGCCAGCGCACGACCGCGGAGTTGATGGAGATTTGTACTTCGCGCGACATTCCCGCGACGCCGATCTATGCGCTCGATGAATTGCCGGATCACCCCCAGATCAAGGCAGTAGGCTTGATTCGGCGCGCCGAGCATCCGAGCGAGGGCGCCATCCGCTATATCGATCCGCCCATCCGCTTTGCAGCGAGCCCGGCCACGGTGCGATTGCAGGCGCCGTTGCTCGGGCAGCACACCGGGGAAATTCTGCGCGAGGCGGGCTATGACGCGGCGGAAATCGCCGCGCTCGAGGCGCGGCGCATCGTGTCGCAGAGCCCGAGCAAAGTCTAGACGCTCCGGTTAGCGCCCTTTGAAAACCGGTGGGCGTTTCTCGACAAAGGCGCGCGTCGCCTCCTGATGATCCTCGGTTTTGGCGGCGGCGATCTGGTTCAAAGCTTCGAGATCGAAAAGTTCGGACAAGCTGCCGGATTCTGCCGCGTTGAAATTCTGTTTCATCATGCCCAGCGCGAGGCCGGGTCCGCGGGCCAGGCGCTGTGCGAGCGCGGTGGTCGCTTCGAGGAGTTCGAACTCGGGCACCACGTCGTTGACCAGGCCGAGCGCCAGCGCCTGCGCGGCGTCCAGGGGTTCGCCGGTGTAGTAAAGTTCGCGCGCCTTGCCCGTGCCGATCAGCTTGGACAAAAAGTAGCTGCCTCCGAAGTCGCCGGAGAACCCCACTTTGGCGAAGGCGGTGATGAAGCGCGCCGACTCCGATGCGATGCGCAGGTCGCAGGCGAGCGCCATCGCGAATCCGGCCCCCGCGGCAGGCCCGTTCACCATGGCAATGGTCGGCTTCGGAATCTCGTGCAACAGGCGCGAGACTTCCATTCTGCCGCGCAGGCGCTTTACTGCGTCCTGCGCGCCGAGTTGGCTCGTGCCGTCGGCCATGCTCTTGACATCGCCGCCGGCGCAGAAGCCGCGCCCGGCACCCGTCAATACCACCACTGCGACATCCGGGTCAGCGGCAAGCCGGGGCAAGGCCTCGAGCAGTCCGTCGAGCATCGGCGTCGATAGTGCATTGAGGCGCTCGGGGCGGTTGAGCGTCAGCGTTGCGACGCGGTCGGTGACGGTCTCGATCAGTTCATGCGGCATGGGTGCGCTCCTTGAGTGCCGTAGTCAAGGCACAACAGACTGCGGATACTGCGACTATCATAGCGTAGCCTGGGTGCGGTGAGCGCGATTGCGGGATGGGACTTGCGCTCAGGCGAGCGCTGTGATCATGTCCCGGGTAACCAAGGTGATGCCCTTTTCCGTGCGCTCGAATCGCCTGGCGTCTTCGGCCGGGTCCTCGCCGATCACGGTTCCCTCGGGAATATGACAGCCATGATCGATCACCACGCGCGTCAGGCGCGAGTGCCGGCCGACGGTGACTTCCGGCAAAAGCACGGCTCCTTCCAGTTTGCAATAGGAGTTGACGCGACATTTTGAAAACAACAGTGAGTTTTCGATCGCGGCGCCGGAGATGATGCAGCCGCCGGATACCAGGGAATTGAGCGCCATGCCGCGGCGGCCTTCCACATTGAAGATGAATTTGGCCGGGGCCAGCTGCTCCTGATAGGTCAGGATGGGCCAGCCGCTGTCATACATATTGAGCAGGGGTTCGACGGCGGTCAGGTCGATATTGGCTTCCCAGTACGCATCGATCGTACCAACATCGCGCCAGTAGGGTTCCTGGCCCTCAACACTGACGATTCCGCTTTGGCTAAACGGGTGCGCCACCGCCTCGCCGTTGCGCACGGCGCGAGGAACGATATCCCCTCCGAAATCATGCCTGGAACCGGGGTCCGAGATGTCCTGCTCCAGCATGTCATACAGATACTGCGCGTTGAACACGTAGACGCCCATGCTGGCGAGAGCGCGGCCAGGTTTATCGTGCATCTCGGGTGGGTTGGCTGGTTTTTCGACAAAGTCGGTGATGCGGCGCGACCGGTCGGTGGCGAGCACGCCGAAGCCGGTTGCATCCGCCACTGGGACTTCAATGCACGCGACCGTGCATTGGGCGCCGCGCTCGACGTGATCGGTCAGCAGCAGCGAATAGTCCATCTTGTAGACGTGGTCGCCCGCAAGCACGACGATGAATTGCGGCCTTTTGCGGCGGATGATGTGCAGGTTCTGATAGACCGCGTCTGCGGTGCCGCGGTACCAGCTGGTCTCATCGATGCGCTGTTGCGCCGGCAGAAGGTCGATGAATTCGTTCATTTCCGTTTTCAGAAACGACCAGCCGCGCTGCAGGTGGCGCAACAGGCTGTGGGACTGGTACTGGGTCGCGACGCCGATTTGCCGGATGCCGGAATTTAGGCAGTTGGAGAGCGCGAAATCGATGACGCGAAATTTGCCGCCAAAATACACCGCGGGTTTGGCTCTGTGGTCGGTCAGTTGTTTCAGGCGCGTACCGCGGCCGCCAGCGAGCACGACGGCGAAAACCCGCTTGGGTAGCTGCAGTCTGGCCAGGGTATCTGTGGGCATGGGATTCCTCCATATGCATCCGGATTGCGCTGAATTAACGCGGATATCCCTATAGTACCGCTATCGCTCGCATAGCGAAAATAGCCGCGTGTTTTAGCAGGAATCGTTTGCATTTATGTGTCCTGCCGGGAGTACGGGCGCGGCAGGAAAGGGATAAGATACGCATTATGGGAATAGTGCCAGGCGCGGCCGGACAGAACTGATGGGTAAGGACCCGTCAAAGATCAAGGTATGTCCGGAGTGTCGGCGCCTGATCGAGGCTGCGACCATGCGTCCGCTGTCGCGCAACCAGCTGGGCAGCGGCATCCGCTATGTTTGCCCGGACTGCTTCAAGCGCGTTCTCGCATTGAGGAAAGTCGTGCGCGATTCCCGCGGTAAATAGTTTTCGCGGCGACTGGCGGTTGGCCAATAGCGCCTCGCCGAACACAGCATTCGGAAAACATATCAGTTCATCGGAGAGAAGTCATGCCCATATTCGAGTATCAGTGCGCCAGCTGCGCAAAGGAGTTTGAAATCCTGGTGCGCAGTTCATCGCCTGCGACCAAGTGCCCGCAATGCGGTGGCGCCGAGTTGCGCAAGAAATTGTCGGCGTTCGCCACGATCTCGGCTTCCGCTTCGTCACAGGCGCAAATGCCCGAAGCCTGCCAGTCCTGCGGCAATCCGGGCGGCCCCGGCGCTTGCGCATTCGGCGCGAACTAGGGTGAGTGCCGGCGCGAGACTGCCGGGGACGCCCGAGCCTATGCACTTCTGGGTGGGCGTGGGCGGCGTCCGTATCGCCGGCGATTCCTGGGGTAATCCAAACGGACCGCTGGTGCTGCTGCAGCACGGCGGCGGACAAACCCGCCATGCCTGGAAAGGCGCGGGCGAAACCTTGGGTGCCGCTGGCTACCATGCCGTCGCCTTCGATGCGCGCGGCCATGGCGATTCGGATTGGGCCCCCGACGGGCTTTACGGCCAGGACGTGATGGTCGAGGATCTGAAGTGCGTGGTTGCCGCGCTGGGCGGGCGGCGTCCCGTACTCGTGGGGGCGTCGATGGGGGGCGGAACCAGCCTGGTGGCGATCGGTGAGGATCACGTCGATGCGACCGCGTTTGTGATGGTCGATATTGCGCCGCGCATCGAGATCCAGGGGGTCGACAAGATTCAGGCATTCATGAGCCAGAAGCCGGAGGGATTCAGTTCCCTGGAAGAGGTGGCCGAGGCCATCGGCAATTACCAGCCGCATCGCAAGCGCCCCAGAAACCTCGACGGCCTTGCGAAGAATGTGCGCCTGGCGGCGGATGGCAAGTACCGCTGGCATTGGGACCCGCGCTTTCGTCCGGCGAAACGCGATCTGGAAAAACGCCACGCACGACTGGTAGCTTGCGCGAAAAATCTGGCCTTACCGACGCTGCTGGTGCGCGGCGGCCTGTCGGATGTGCTCAGCGAAGAAGGCGCGCAGGAATTTCTGCAATTGTGTCCGCACGCCGAATACGTCAACGTCACCGGTGCTGCGCACATGGTGGCGGGCGACCGCAATGACGTCTTCGGCAATGCGGTAATTGAATTTCTTTCCCGCACCGTGCCGGTGGGGCAGGCACCGCTGCAGCCGGCACACGAGCCCCATCCGCACCACGAAGGTCCCGAGGGCGATATCGTCGACGTGCCCTGAACCGGCTCGCGCCGGTGCAGGAAGCGCTGCGTTTATTGCCACGGGGGTCAGGCGGGCGGTTGGGCGATCACGTCTTCGTACTTGTGGCGTTTGGTAATCAAGCCGGAATATTCGAACGCGTCCAGCGTCACCTCGAAGGCGGGCCGGGTGATTTCCACGTGCGGCGTCCAGTTGCCCAGCTTCTGGTAGGTCGCGATGGTCTGCGTAAGCACCGCGCGATCGATATTGGGAAAAAAGGACGTTTCGACCTCGGCGACTTTTGCCGCAGGTGTGGCGATCAGCCAGGCGCGCGCCTTGCGGTAAGCGCGCGTAAAGCGTTTTGCATCATCCGTCGCGAGCCATTCGCGTGTCGCCGCCAGGCTGGAAAACGCGAGCGGGCCGATTGCGTCGCCCAGCGAGGCGACGACATGCCCGACTCCGTCGTGCTCCAACTGCTGCGGCGCCGGGCCTTGCTGATGGATGTAGTCTCCGGTGCCGTCGCGAAACGCCTGGTCCATCTTGTCCATGCCGGCGTCGACGATGGACAGGGATTTCCAGTCCACGCCCTTCTTGAAACACGCGTACTTGAACATGACCATGGGCTGGACACCGTGATCGACCAGCACCTTGCCCGATTTGAGCTTGTCCCAGGTAAAACCGGGATCGGCCTTGCGCGCGGTGATGAAAAAACCGTCCTTTTCGTTGACCTGCGCGAAATGCACCGCAGGCGGCTGCTGGCCTTTCTCCAGCGGCGTGAATCCCTGCGAAGGCGCGGATTGCGCGACTTGCACACTGCCGTCGAGCAAGCCTGCGATCGCGGATTTGCCGACCGGCGCGACCGAATGCGTCGGGTCCAGACCTTCCTCCTGCAGGAAGCCGCCGGCAATGGTGGCGATGAGCGGCGAGTAGAACGCAGAGAATCGGGTGAACTGGATGCTGATCGGTCTTGCCATGATTAACTCCCTTAGGGTAGCGATGTTGATGCGGGACTGCGCAGGGCGGTCCATGCCGCCGCTGAGTCGCGACTACGGCGGGTATTTTCACGCTGATTATACTCGGCGTGATTGGTGCGAGGCTAAGCCGAGCAGGTCGTTGTCGCCTTCGAACCGGCTGCGGACATCGCCGAAAAGGGTATGGTGCTTACGGGCGGTGGAGCGCTATTGCGCGATATCGATCGCTTGCTGATGGAGGAAACGGGGCTGCCCTGTCCGCGTCGCCGAAAATCCTCTACCTGCGTTGCGCGCGGATGCGGCCTCGCGCTTGAGGCGGAGGATCAGTCGCAAATACTGTTCGCCGCGGATTGACAGCCAGTGAGGCTCTGGCGCGAGTTCCCATGTTTGACTGCATGCCCGCATACTGCTTCTCCCAAATCTGCGCACTATGTACGACGCCGCACTGACGATCCCGCGAGACGGAGGATACTGGAAGGATCATTCGCTGAATCGTTTTATGAGCCAATCGAGGACGAAACATGAAAATTCCAAAACTTCCCGCAGCGACATTCTCTTTTCTCTGGGGTGCGGCAGTGGGCGCGATCGCGATATCAATTTTCGGATTCAATATAGGCGGTTGGGTGAGAGGGCCGACAGCTGATCGGCTTGCCACTCTGCGCGCTGATGCGGCGATCGTATCGGTGCTCGCGCCGGTGTGCGTGGCACAGTTTCAGAAAAGTGTCGATGCGCCAGCCAAGCTTGCGCTTCTCAAGAAAACCGACAGCTGGAATCGGGGCGACTATGTGCGCAAAGGTGGATGGGCGACGATGCCGGGGAGTACTACCGAACCACGCCGCGAAGTTGCGGCGGCCTGCGCCGAGACGCTCAACAAACTCGTCATGTAGAAGCGCGCTTGTATGACGGAGGCGTGGGGAATTGCCCTTGCAGGGCGCGCTCGCGCCTGCAGGCGCTCGCCGTTCTCAAGGCGCGAGGCCTGAAGCAGTTCAGGCCTCGTGTCCTTTCGAACCCCCCGTCCGTTCCAGACGGGGCTTCAATTCCCGCGAACCTGCGTCTTCAAATGAAAACGCCACCGCGAGGGTGGCATTTTCATTTGATGGTGGAGGCGGGGGGAATTGAACCCCCGTCCGCAAGCCCTCTACAGACAGATCTACATACTTAGCCAGGTTGTTTGATTTGACCGCTTACCCGCCAACCGGCAGGCTGGCAAACGGCGAGTCACCTATTTTTTAGCGTACTGCAAAGTGACCCTGCAACACGCGAGCTCATGTGAATGACTCTGCTGTAACTTGCGTTACCCGGCCCATGAACCAACCGGTGCAGAGCTAGCCGGTATTAAGCGGCTAGTGCGAAACGTTCGTCGTTCGCGGTTATTGCGTTTCAGTTGGATTTACGAGGTAGCTGAGCCTCGGTATGCACTGCGCTGCTTTGTAACCCACGTCGAAACCAGGTCGCCCCCGGTATCTGGTGCGGAACGGAAAGCAAGAAACGGAGAGGAATTTCACCGCGACATGCCCGCCATTCCGAAACTGCGAATACATTATCGCATATGGGGCGAGATCAGGCGGAAATCAAGCAGCCTGTAGAAATTCGAGTATTTCGCTCGGATGCTCGATGACGGCGTCGGCTTGCCAGGTTTCAATCGGCCCGCCGTCGCCCAGATAGCCATATTTCGCCGCCAGCACCGGCATGCCGGCGGCGCGCGCCGCCTGTATGTCGCGCAGATCGTCGCCTACGTACAGGCAGGCAGAGGGCGGTAGCTGCAGCGCAGCAGCAGCGTGCAGCAGCGAATCCGGGTGCGGCTTCAAGCGCGTCGTCGTGTCGCCGCCGACGATGCAGGCCGCGCGCTCGTCCAAACGCAGGCCCTGGAGCAGAGGCAAGGTGAAACGCTCCGCTTTGTTGGTCACCACCCCCCAGGGGAGTCGATCCTTGTCGAAGCAATCGAGCAAGTCGGCCATGCCGTCGAATAAACAGGTATCGATGCAAATCTCGGCGGCGTAGAACTCTAGAAACTGCAGTTTGAACGCTTCGTAGCGCTCGTCTCCCGGGTTCAGATCGAAACCGATTTTGAGCAGGCCGCGTGCGCCGCTGGAAGTGTAGGGCCGCGTAGTCTCAAGCGGCATTGGAGACAGCAGATTGGCCGCGCGCACGCGATTGAGGGCGCGCGCGAGATCGGGCGCCGTGTCTGCGAGCGTACCGTCCAGATCGAACAGCACCGCCCGCACACGCTGTTCAGGCATCACGCACGCAGTGCATCAGGTAATTGACGCTCGCGTCGTCGTTGAGCGAATAGATCTTTGTCAGCGGGTTGTAGCTCATGCCGATCACCGATTCCAGCGAGAGGCCTGCTGTGCGACAGTGCCGCGCAAGCTCGGCAGGCTTGAGAAACTTCGCGTAGTCGTGCGTGCCGCGCGGCAGGATGCGCAGAATATATTCGGCGCCGATGACCGCGAACAAATAAGACTTCGGGTTGCGGTTGATGGTGGAAAAGAACACATGCCCGCCCGGCTTTACGAGTTTGGCGCAGGCGGCGACCGTGCTGGCCGGATCCGGGACGTGTTCCAGCATTTCCATACAGGTTAGAACATCATATTGCCCGGCGTCGCGTTGCGACAGGGCTTCGGCGCTGATTTCTTCGTAGTTCACGTCGACGCGCGATTCGAGCAAATGCAGCATGGCGACTTTAAGTGCTTTTTCGGATAGATCGATTCCCTTGACGCGTGCGCCGAGCACGGCCATCGCTTCGGCCAGGATGCCACCGCCGCAACCTACGTCCAGCACGGACTTTCCCGCCAATGCCGCAATGCCGTCGATCCAGCGCAGTCGCAGCGGGTTGATCTCGTGCAGCGGCTTGAATTCGCTGCTCGGATCCCACCAGCGGTGGGCGAGGTCGCTGAACTTGGCTAGTTCCTGAGGGTCGGCGTTCATTGTGTGCATAGTCTAAATAAAAAAGCCCTGCTTGCGCAGGGCTTTTTGAAGGATTGCTGAAGCCCGCTTAGTGGCTTTCGCGGGTTCCCACCACCTCGATTTCGACGCGACGGTTCTTGGCGCGACCTTCCTTGGTCTTGTTGTCGGCAATCGGCTGCGTCTCACCCTTGCCTTCGGTGTAGATGCGGTTGGCCTGAATGCCTTTGCTGACCAGATAGTCCTTGACCGAAGCGGCGCGACGCATTGACAGCTTCTGGTTGTACGCCTTGCTGCCGATGCTATCGGTGTGGCCGATGGCGATCACGACTTCCAGATTCACGGCCTTCAGCTTGCCGACCAGGTCGTCGAGCCGGGCCTTGCCTTCTGGTTTCAGTGAAGACTTGTCGAAGTCAAAGTTCGTCTCCGCGGCCATGGTTACTTTTTCTTTGACCGGCTTGGGAGCGGGTTTCATAGCAGGTTTGGCCATCGGCGCAGGCTTCATTGCCGGCTTTGCCATCGGCTTCGGTGCCATCGGTTTCTTCGGTACCAGATCCGGGTCGCATTCCGTGGTCGCCATGGCCGGGGTCCAGTATCCCGTGCGCCAGCAAAGGCCGAACGGGTCCTTGACCACGACGTTGTCCGAGGCTCCGCCCATTACGTAGCCGTTGTCTGCTGCGGTGGCAGTGGTCGCGCCCATGCCGAGCACCAGCGCGGCGACTACGACCATTCCGAATTGTTTTGCGATTTTGTTCATGTTTTCCCCTCGATAAAGTTCGATGTTACCCAACCACGGAAACTTCCTTGCAAGCCTCAGTTAAGCCTTTGTTTCCATTGATAGCCTATTTTGCCACAAAAGCGCCAGCTTCTCCAAATCATTTTTTTGTCCGTTTTTCAGCCCCCTGTTTTCGACCAGCAGACGCCCCGCGACCCATACATGGCTGACATTTTCGCGTCCAGCGCTGTAGACGAGGTGCGAAACAGGATTGTAGCAGGGCAGCATTTCAAGCGCGTTAAATTCGACCGCCGTCAGATCGGCAAATTTGCCAGGTTCGATCGAGCCAATCGCGTGGTCGATCCGTAGCGCGCGGGCGCCGTCGAGCGTCGCCATGGCAAGCGCCCGATGCGCGGGCAGTGTACCTGCGTCGCCGCTGGCCGCTTTGGCCAGCAGTGCCGCCAGGCGCATTTCCTGGAACATGTCCAGGCGATCATTGCCTGCCGGTCCGCCGGTTCCCAAACCGACGGTGACGCCCTCGGCGAGCATCTGCGCTACCGGTGCAATGCCGTTGGCGCACTTTAGATTGGAGGTAGGGCAATGCGCGACCGAACTTCCGTTTTTCACGAGCAGGGTGATTTCTTCCGGAGCGAGGTGGATCGCGTGCGCCGCGATCAGATTTGGACCGACCATGCCTAGAGCGCGCAGCCGCTCGAGCGGCCGCACGCCGTGCCGGGCGACGCTCTGCGCGATCTCGTCCAGGGTTTTGTGCACTTGCATATGCACGGGCAGATCGAGTTCCTCCGCCAGGGTAATCAGGCGCGAAAGGGTCTTGTCCCCTACGGTGTGGGGCGCGTGCGGCGCCATGCAAAAAGACAGCAGCGGATGTTCGCGCATTGCATCGCGCAGCGCCAGTCCCTTCGCCACATAGTCGTCCGCGTCGGTGGCGTATGTGGTCGGCGTGTCGACTACCACCAATCCCAGTGCCGCTCGCATGCCCATCTCGATGGCGGCACGCGCCGTCTCGGCTGGATACAGGTACATGTCGTTGAAGCAAGTGATGCCGCCGCGCAGCATTTCCGCGCAGGCGAGCAGCGTGCCGTCGTAGACGAACTGGGGTGACACGTTTCTGCTTTCTGCCGGCCAAAAACGCTCCTGCAGCCATTGCATCGGCGCCATGTCTTCCGCGAAGCCGCGCATCAGCACCGTGGCGGCGTGCGTGTGCAGATTGACCAGACCGGGGATGAGCGCGTGCGCGGGCAGAGACACGAACTCGCCCGCGACGTAGGCGGTATGCGCTTGCGCCGTCGGCAGCACGGCCAGAATCCGGCCGTCGTGCACGGCGACGCTATGGTGGTCGAGCGCGCGGCCGGCCGGATTGACCGGGATGACCCAGCGCGCGTCTATCAGAAGATCTATGGCTTGCACGTTCGCACCAGGTGATTCGTTCGCGCTTTCAGGCGTCAGTTCGCACGCAGGATACAGCAGAACGGTGTTCCGGGGTCAAGCGGGCGGGTTGTCAACAGCCGAAAAACCCGCAGTTTTTATGGTCAGAATGCGGCGCCGCGTGCTAAAATTCAATGCTTTTCTTAGCCGCGATTTGCGGCACTTTTTTTGGGGTCGTGACGAAGCGGGAGGCGGCATTTTTAGTCTCTTCGATTTGCTCGCCAATACACAGAATATCAGCGCCTCATGGAACAACAGTTCGCAAAAGAAACCCTGCCGGTAAGCCTCGAAGAGGAGATGCGGCGCTCCTATCTCGACTACGCGATGAGCGTGATCGTCGGTCGCGCCCTGCCGGACGTGCGCGACGGCCTGAAGCCGGTGCACCGGCGCGTGCTGTTCGCGATGCACGAATCGAACAACGTGTGGAACCGTCCCTATGTGAAGTGCGCGCGCATTGTCGGCGAGGTGCTGGGCAAGTATCACCCGCACGGTGATTCCGCCACCTACGAGGCACTGGTGCGCATGGCGCAGGATTTTTCCATGCGCTACACGCTCATCGACGGTCAGGGCAATTTCGGATCCATCGACGGGGATTCGGCGGCGGCGTATCGCTATACCGAGTGCCGGCTGGAGCGGATTTCCTCTGAATTGCTGGCCGATATCGACAAGGAAACGGTCGATTTCGTGCCCAATTACGACGGCAAGGAAATGGAGCCGACGGCGCTGCCGACGCGCATCCCGAACCTGCTCATCAACGGTTCTTCCGGAATCGCGGTCGGCATGGCCACCAACATTCCGCCGCACAATCTCGTGGAAGTGGTGGACGCCGGGCTGGCGCTGCTCGCGAATCCCGAGATCAGCATAGACGAACTGATCGAAATCATTCCGGCGCCGGATTTTCCCACCGCCGGGATCATCCACGGCCTCGCCGGCGTGCACCAGGGCTATCGCACCGGACGCGGGCGCGTGATCATGCGCGCGCGCACGCATTTCGAGGACATGGAAAAGGGCAACCGCCAGTCGATCATCGTCGACGAACTGCCCTACCAGGTCAACAAGAAGAGCCTGCTGGAGCGCATTGCGGAACTGGTCAACGACAAGAAAATCGAAGGCATCAGCGAGATTCGCGACGAGTCCGACAAATCCGGCATGCGCATGGTGTTCGAGTTGAAGCGCGGCGAACTGCCCGAAGTGGTGCTCAACAATCTGTACAAGCAAACCCAGCTGCAGGACAGCTTCGGTATCAATATGGTGGCGCTGGTCGACGGCCAGCCGCGCCTGCTGAACCTGAAGCAGATGCTCGGCGCGTTCCTCTCGCACCGGCGCGAGGTGGTGACGCGGCGCACCGTATACGAGTTGCGCAAGGCACGCGAGCGCGGCCACATACTCGAAGGTTTGGCGGTGGCGCTCTCGAACGTCGACGAGATCATCGCGCTGATCAAGCAATCGCAGACCCCGCCCGAGGCGAAGCAGGCATTGATGGCGCGGGCCTGGCGCTCACCCCTGGTGGCTGAGATGTTGCAGCGTGCGGCGGCGGACGCTTCGCGTCCGGACGGCCTGGCCGCGAATTTCGGCCTGCTCGAAGGCGCTTACCATTTGTCCGACGCACAGGCGCAGGCGATCCTGGAAATGCGCCTGCAGCGCCTGACCGGCCTGGAGCAGGACAAGATCGTGTCGGAGTACAAGGAGGTGATGCTGCAGATCGCCGATTACCTCGACATTCTCGCCAAGCCTGCGCGTATCACCGCCATCATCGTCGACGAAATGAACGCGATCAAGCAGCAGTACGGCGACGCGCGAAAGAGCGAAATCGAGCTCAACCCGCAGGACTTGGACGACGAGGACCTGATCACACCGACCGACATGGTGGTGACGCTTTCGCACACGGGCTATATCAAGTCGCAGCCGCTCGCCGATTACAGTGCGCAGCGTCGCGGCGGGCGCGGCCGGCAGGCGACCGCCACCAAGGAAGACGATTTTATCGAGAGGCTGTTCATCGCCAATACCCACGACTACGTGCTGTGCTTTTCCAGCCGCGGCCGCGTCTACTGGATCAAGGTCTACCAGGTGCCGCAGGGCAGCAGCAACAGTCGCGGAAAGCCGGTGGTCAACATGTTCCCGCTGGAGGAGGGCGAGAAAATCACCGCGCTCCTGCCGGTGAAGCAGTTCGACGACGGGCATTTCATATTCATGGCGACCGCCCAGGGCACGGTGAAGAAGACGCCGCTGTCGGCGTTCGCCAATCCGCGCGGTAAAGGCATCATCGCGGCCGAGCTCGACGAGGGTGATTTCCTCATCGGCGTCGCCATTACCGACGGCAAGCATGACGTCATGCTGTTTTCCGATGCGGGCAAGGCGGTGCGCTTCGAGGAAAACGATGTCCGGCCAACGGGGCGGGTCACGCGTGGCGTGCGCGGCATGATGCTCGACAAGAATCAACGCGTGATCTCCATGCTGGTGGCGGACAACGAACGCCAGACCGTGCTTACGGCAACCGAAAACGGCTTCGGCAAGCGCACGCCGATTTCCGAGTACACTCGGCACGGACGCGGTACCAAGGGCATGATCGCGATCCATACCGGCGACCGGAACGGCAGTCTGGTCGGTGCGGTGCTGGTGGAAGAGCGTGACGAGGTCATGCTGGTCTCCACCGGCGGCGTGGTGATACGCACCAAGGTGGCACAAATCCGCGAGCAGGGCCGCTCGACCCAGGGCGTGACCCTGATCAACCTCGATGAAGGCACGCGGCTGGCCGGCATCGAGAAGGTGCTGGAGTCGGATGACGATTCTGGAAACGGAAACGGAAACGGAAACGGGCACGGCGGAGGTAGCGACGCCGACGATGTCAACGGGAAAAATATTCCCGAAGGCGAGTGACGCGGAACGCCGTCCATTGCGCGTCCAGAATGCGAAAGGATAATCGTGGCACGAGTTTTTAATTTCAGCGCGGGCCCGGCCGTTTTGCCGGAGAAAGTTTTGCAGCAGGCTGCGGCGGAAATGCTCGACTGGCACGGCAGCGGCATGTCGGTGATGGAAATGAGCCATCGCGGCAAGGAGTTCGTTTCCATACACGCGGAGGCGGAGAAAGACCTGCGCGAACTGCTGGCCGTGCCGGCGAACTACAAGGTGCTGTTCCTGCAGGGTGGCGCGATCGCGGAAAATGCCATCGTCCCCATGAATCTGCTGCGCGGCCACAAGGTGGCCGACTACGTCAATACCGGGGAATGGTCCAAGAAATCGATCAAGGAAGCGAAGAAATACTGCAGTGTGAACGTCGCCGCGACGAGCGAAGACAAGAACTTCACCTACATTCCCCCGCAGGAATGCTGGAAGTTGTCGAAGGACGCGGCTTACGTCCATATCTGTTCCAATGAAACCATAGGCGGCCTGGAATACCATTGGGTGCCGGACACCGGTGCAGTGCCCCTGGTCGCCGATATGTCTTCGCATATCCTGTCGCGTCCCGTGGACGTGGCGAGGTACGGGCTGATTTACGGCGGGGCGCAGAAGAATATCGGACCCGCCGGGCTGACCCTGGTGATCGTGCGCGAAGACCTGATCGGCCAGGCGGCGGCGTTTACGCCGTCGGCGTTTGATTACAAGCAGCAGGCCGATGCGGACTCCATGTACAACACGCCGCCGACTTATGCCGTCTACATTGCGGGCCTGGTGTTCAAATGGGTGAAGGAACAAGGCGGTCTTGCCAGTGTCGAGCAGCGCAATATCGCCAAGGCGAAACTTCTTTACGACTATCTCGACCAGAGCAAATTTTTCATCAGCCCCGTGGAGCCGCGCGACCGCTCGCGCATGAACGTGCCGTTCAAGCTCAAAAACGATACGCTGGACGAGGATTTCCTCAAGGGCGCGAAAGCGAACGGCATGGTGCAGCTGAAGGGCCACCGCTCAGTCGGCGGCATGCGCGCTTCCATGTACAACGCGATGCCCATCGAAGGCGTGCAGCACCTGGTCGCCTACATGCGCGAGTTCGAGAGCAAGCATGGAAAATGAGCATGCCTGATTCCAAGGTATTCGAAATACTGGTACTCAACAATATCGCGCAGGTAGGCTTGAAGCGCCTGCCCGCGGAGCATTACAGCGTCCACAAGGACGCGGCGCACCCGGATGCGATCCTGTTGCGTTCGCAGGATCTGCACAAAATGAATATCCCGGACTCGGTGAAGGCCATAGGCCGCGCCGGCGCCGGTACCAACAACATCCCGGTGAAGGCAATGGGCGAGCGCGGCGTGCCGGTTTTCAATGCGCCCGGCGCCAACGCGAACGCGGTGAAGGAACTGGTGCTCGCGGGCATGCTGATCGCCGCGCGCAACCTCGCGCCGGCGATGGAATTCGTGCGTGCGATCAAGAGCGAGGACGAGGACTTGGCCAAGCGCGTAGAGGAAGGCAAGAAGCAGTTTGCCGGCCTGGAACTGCCGCAGCATACGCTGGGGGTCATCGGACTGGGCAAGATCGGCTGCCTGGTGGCGGATGCGGCGATCAAACTCGGCATGAACGTGCTCGGCTACGACCCGGAAATCACCGTCGAATCGGCCTGGAGTCTGCCGGCGCAGGTGAAGAAGGCGCATTCGATCGATGAGGTGCTCAAGGCGAGCCATTTTGTAACGCTGCACGTTCCGCTGGTGGCGCAGACGCGCAATATGGTCAACGCGAAAAACATCGAGTTGATGCGCGCCGGCGGCGTACTGCTCAATTTTTCGCGCGAAGGCATCGTCGACAGCGAGGCGGTGGTGCAGGCGCTCGCCGCGAATCGGCTGAAATACTATGTCACCGATTTTCCCGACAGCCGGCTGGCGGGCGTTTCCGGTGTGATTGCGCTGCCGCACCTCGGTGCCTCCACGCGCGAAGCCGAGGACAATTGCGCGGTCATGGTGGCGGACCAGGTGCGCGACTACCTCGAGCACGGCAATGTGACCAACGCCGTCAATTTTCCCGACATGAGCATGCCGCGCGAGTCGCCCTACCGCATTGCCATCGCCAACGCGAATGTGCCCAGCATGGTGGCGCAGATTTCTGCCACCATCGCGGCAGCGGGAATGAACATCCATAACATGTTGAACAAGTCCAAGGGCGAGATGGCTTACACTTTGGTCGATGTGGACAGTGCGGCGACCAGCAAGCTGGTGGCGCAGCTTGGCGCGATCGAAGGTGTGCTCGCCGTGCGTTATCTGCCGCTGCGGGGCTAAGGTGGCGATGAACAAGGAACTCGCAAAACTGCGCGCAAAAATCGACGCGCTCGACGCGCGTCTGCTGACGGCCCTGAACGAGCGCGCCCGGCTCGCGCATGAGGTTGGGGAACTCAAGCAAGGGGTCAAGGTGTACCGGCCCGAGCGCGAGGCCCAGGTGCTGCGCCGGCTGCTTGCGCAAAGCGCCGGCCCTCTGGGCAAGGAAGCGCTGGCCCGCGTGTATGTGGAAATCATCTCCGCCTGCCGCGCGCTGGAGCAGCCGCTGGTCGTTTCCTATCTCGGTCCCGCGGGCACCTTCAGCGAGATGGCGGTGCTGAAGATGTTCGGCGGCGGCGTGCGGCCGCAAGCCTGCGCATCCATAGACGAGGTGTTTCGTCAGACCGAGACCGGTGGCGCCAATTACGGCGTCGTGCCGGTGGAAAATTCCAGTGAAGGTGCGATCGGAAGGACGCATGACCTGTTGCTCAGCACGCCGCTGAAGATTTGCGCCGAAACCGTGCTGCGAGTGCGCCAGAACCTGATGTCCAAATCCGGTTCGCTGAAGAAGATCGCACGCGTTTATTCGCACCCGCAGTCGCTGGCGCAGTGCAATCAGTGGCTCTCGCGCAAGCTGCCCGATGTCGAGCGCGTCTCCGTAGTGAGCAATTCCGAGGCGGCGCGCCTGGCTGCGCAGGACGCCGCAGCGGCGGCCATCGCCGGCGACACGGCGGTGCAGCGTCACCGTCTCAAGCTGGTGGCGAGAAATATCGAAGACGATCCGAACAACACGACGCGCTTCCTGGTACTCGGCGATCATGATGCCGCGCCCTCGGGCAAGGACCTGACGTCCATCGTCATGTCCGCGCCCAACCGGCCCGGCGCGGTGCACGCGCTGCTGACGCCGATCGCCCGTTACGGGGTCAGCATGACCCGGCTGGAATCGCGGCCTGCGCGCACCGGACGCTGGGAATACATGTTCTACGTCGATGTGCAGGGCCATCGCGAGGATCCCAAGGTGGCGAAAGCCCTCGTCGCGCTGGAGAAGCTTGCGCCTTTCCTGAAAATACTCGGTTCCTACCCCGCCGCGGTTCTCTAGTACCCGGCAAACTGAAGCGGCCCTGCGCGATATGTCGAACATCACCGATCTTTGCGAAATTTCCCCAGCCTACGTGCGCGCGATCGCGCCGTATCAACCGGGCAAGCCGATCACGGAACTCGCGCGCGAATTCGGGCTCGACGAACGCTCGATCGTGAAGCTGGCTTCGAACGAGAATCCGCGCGGAATTTCGCCGAAGGCGCTCGCAGCGGTCAAGGCGGCGCTGCCGGAACTGGCGCGCTATCCGGACGGTTTCGAATTGTCCCGGGCGCTGTCGCAGCGGCTCGGCGTGGCGATGGAGCAGATCGTGCTCGGCAACGGCTCGAACGACGTGCTCGAACTGGCGGGTATGGCGTTTCTCGCGCCCGGCTGCTCGGCGGTCTATTCGCAGCACGCGTTCGCCGTCTATCCGCTCGCGACGCAGGCGCGCGGCGCGCAAAGCATCGTCGTCCCGGCGAAAAACTTTGGTCACGACCTCGACGCGATGCTGGCCGCGATCCGGTCCGATACCCATGTCGTATTTATAGCCAATCCGAACAATCCTACCGGCACCATGCTCGCCGCGGCAGAGCTCGAGCCCTTTTTGGAGCGGGTGCCGAAGAATGTGGTCGTCGTGGTGGACGAAGCCTATAACGAGTACCTGGATCCGGCGCTGCGCTGCCCGAGCATCGACTGGGTCGGGCGTTTTCCGAATCTGATTGTGACGCGCACCTTCTCCAAGGTCTACGGCCTGGCCGGTTTGCGCGTCGGCTATGGCGTGTGCCACCCGGAACTCGCGGCCTTGCTCAATCGCGTGCGCCAGCCGTTCAATGTCAATAATCTTGCGATTGCCGCCGCCACTGCCGCGCTTTCCGACGATGCATTCGTGCGCGAAAGCTACGAACTCAATGTGGCGGGCATGGCGCAGCTGTGCGATGGCTGCAAGCGCCTGGGCATCGGCTGGATTCCGTCTTACGGCAATTTCATTACGGTGGAGATTCCGCGCGCAGGCACGCAGCAGAGCCAGGCAGGCGCCGTGTTTCAGAAGCTGCTGCGGCTGGGCGTGATCGTGCGCCCGCTTGCCGGATACGCGATGCCGGACCACCTGCGCGTCACCATTGGCCTGGCCGATGAGAACGTGCGCTTCCTCGAGGCGCTGGAAGCGGCGCTCAAGGCCTGAGCGCGTGCCGGGCCTGCGCATGGACAAGGTGGTCATCTTCGGCGTCGGCTTGATCGGCGGCTCGTTTGCGCTCGGACTCAAAGCCGCCGGTGCGGCCAAACACATCATCGGCCTGGGGCGCAATCCCGCCAATCTCGAGCGCGCGCTCAAGCTCGGCGTCATCGACGAGGCTTCAGACGATCCCGCCGCTGTGGCCGGTGCAGATCTCGTGATGCTTGCGACGCCGGTGGGACAGATGGGCAAGGTCATGCGTGCCATCGCACCGCATCTCGGTGCGGGCACCGTGGTCACCGACGGCGGCAGCACCAAGCAGGATGTCGCGGCGCTCGCCTACCGTGCGTTCAAGGGCCGCGTGGCGCAGTTCGTTCCCGGCCATCCGATAGCCGGCGCCGAGCACAGCGGCGTAACTGCGGCACGCGTCGATCTGTTTCACAATCGCAAGGTGGTGCTGACACCGCTGCCCGAGAACAGTGCGGCCAGCATCCGCAGGGTGCGCGCCGCCTGGCGGCTTTGCGGCGCAAAGCTCTACAGCATGCAGCCGACCGAGCACGACAGCGTATTCGCGGCGGTCAGCCATCTGCCGCACCTGCTCTCCTATGCATTGGTGGATCTGGTCGCGCGCCATCCGAACGGCAAACAATTGTTTGACTATGCGGCCGGCGGATTTCGCGATTTCACCCGCATCGCTTCCAGCCATCCGGAAATGTGGCGCGATATCTGTGTCGCCAACCGAAAGGCATTGCTGGTCGAACTCGGAGGCTATCAACGCGAGCTTGCCGAGATGAAAGCCTTGTTGCGCAAAGGCGACGCGGCGGGCCTCGAAAAAATGTTCACCCGGGCGCGTGTTGCCCGAGGCAAATGGCTGAAGAAGCAGCAATGACGCCACTTTCCGCCTGATCGCAGGGGGTAAGCGTGGAATTTCTCGATCTTCCACCCATGGTCCGTGCCGCCGGTACGGTCAGGCTTCCGGGCTCGAAAAGCATATCCAACCGAATGTTGCTGCTCGCCGCGCTGGCGGAAGGCGAGACCCGTGTTTTCGATCTGCTCGAGTCCGACGACACCGGGCATATGCTTACGGCACTGCGGCAACTCGGCATCGCCTGCGAGGCGGAGGGTGCGGCGCTACGCGTGCGCGGTGCGGGCGGCGCGTTCATCGAAAAATCGGCGGAATTGTTCCTGGGTAATGCGGGCACGGCGTTCCGGCCGCTCACGGCGGTGCTGGCCCTGTGCGATGGCGACTATCGCCTGTCCGGTACTGCGCGCATGCACGAGCGGCCCATCAAAGACCTGGTGGAAGCGCTGCGCGGGCTGGGGGCGAAAATCGACTACCTGGGCGAGACCGGCTATCCGCCGCTGCGCATCCGGCCGGCGGGGAGTGGCACCGGGGCGAGTGTGCGCGTGCGCGGCGACGTGTCCAGCCAGTTCCTTAGCGCCCTGCTGATGGCGCTGCCGCTCGCCGGCAGGCCGATGCGCATTGCGGTCGAGGGAGAACTGATCTCCAAGCCCTATGTGGACATCACGTTCAATGTCATGCGCCGCTTCGGCGTCGATGTCGTACGCAGCGGCTGGTCCGAGTTTGCGATTCCCGCAGGGGCGCGCTACCGCAGTCCGGGGGATATCCATATCGAGGGCGATGCCTCGTCCGCCTCCTATTTCCTCGCAGCCGGCGCAATCAGCGCCTTGAGCGGGGGCGGGCCGGTACGCGTCGAGGGCGTGGGCCGCGCGAGCATCCAAGGCGACGTACGATTTGCAGAGGCGCTGGTGCGCATGGGAGCCGGCATCACCATGGGCGAAAACTGGATCGAAGCCGGCGCCGGCGAGGCGGCGCATAGCGGTGGAAAATTGCGCGCCGTGGACGCCGACTTCAACCATATCCCGGATGCGGCCATGACCATCGCCGTGGCGGCGCTGTACGCCGACGGGACCAGTGTGCTGCGCAATATCGGCAGCTGGCGCGTCAAGGAAACCGACCGTATCTCTGCGATGGCAAAGGAGTTGCGCAAACTCGGTGCCAGCGTGGAGGAGGGCGCGGACTTCCTGCGGATCACGCCGCCCGTCTCGGGCATTGCCCCGGGGGCCTCGATCGATACTTACGATGACCACCGCATGGCCATGTGTTTTTCGCTGGCGGCCCTGGGCGGTGTAGGGGTGCGCATCAACGACCCGCAGTGCGTGAACAAGACATTCCCCGACTATTTTCAGGCGCTTGCGGGGATTTCCGGGTGAAACCGGCGATGCCAGTCGAGGCGGCGGCAGCGCCGGTGATCGCCATAGACGGACCCTCTGCGTCGGGCAAAGGAACGATATCAGAGCGGGTGGCTGCGGCGCTAGGATTCCACTATCTCGATAGCGGCGCGCTCTACCGGCTGGTCGCGCTGGCGGCGCTGCGCGCCGACATCGATCTCGACGATGAGACGGCACTGGCGGCACTCGCGCTGGATCTCGATGTGCAGTTTGGCGGTGGAGTAATTATTCTATCAAAACAAAATGTTACAGACGATATTAGAAGTGAAATATGCGGTATGGGCGCGTCCAAAGTTGCAGCTCTGCCAGGGGTGCGCGCGGCGCTTTTGGCGCGCCAGCAAGCCTTTCGCAAGCCGCCGGGCCTGGTCGCCGAAGGCCGGGATATGGGCACGGTGGTGTTTCCGGACGCCCAGCTTAAGGTGTTCCTGACCGCGAGCGCCGAAGTGCGCGCCGGGCGCAGGTATAAGCAGTTGAAAGAAAAAGGAATCGATGCTAATATTCGTCTCCTTTTGCAGGAACTGCGTGAACGTGATCAGCGCGACAGCGCCAGAAGCGTAGCGCCCCTGCAGAAAGCGGTCGACGCTCGGGAGCTTGACAGCACCGGACTCGGCATAGAGGAAATAGTGCGCCAGGTGCTTGATTGGTACCGGCAAAAGGCGGCGGGATCGCTTGGTCAGTGACGCGTAGCAGAAGCACATTTTAGCTACGGCCCGATTTTGGGGAGCGCGAGGGGAGTTATCCCCTCGTTTCGTTATGGACCGAATGCGCCCGCCTTGTGTTTAACCAACCCCGTCCGCAAGGGCGGTGAATCAGGTAAATAAATCCAATGTCGAATCTTTCCCCAGCGGTCGCCTCCAACGAAAACAATTTTGCAGCTTTATTCGAAGAAAGCCTGACGCGTCAGGAAATGCGCATCGGCGAGGTGATCACAGCAGAAGTCGTTCGTGTAGATATGAATTTTGTGGTGGTGAATGCCGGGCTCAAGTCCGAGAGTTTCATCCCCGTAGAGGAGTTCCGCAATGACGCCGGCGAGGTCGAGGCCAAGCTCGGCGATTTCGTCAGCGTCGCCATCGAAGCCCTGGAAGACGGTTTCGGCGAAACACGCCTGTCCCGCGACAAGGCCAAGCGCCTGTCGGCCTGGATGGACCTCGAAAAAGCGCTGGAAACCGGCGAGCTGGTTTCAGGCGTGATCAGCGGCAAGGTAAAGGGCGGCCTGACCGTCATGGCCAACGGCATCCGCGCCTTCCTTCCCGGGTCACTCGTTGATATACGTCCGGTCAAGGACACGACGCCGTTCGAAGGCAAGACCATGGAGTTCAAGGTCATCAAACTCGACCGCAAGCGCAACAACGTGGTGGTGTCACGCCGCGCCGTGCTCGAAGCGAGCCAGGGCGAAGAGCGCCAGAAGCTGCTGCAGACCCTGTCGGAAGGGGCGGTGGTCAAGGGCATCGTCAAGAACATCACCGACTACGGCGCGTTCGTCGACCTGGGCGGTATCGACGGCCTGCTGCACATTACCGACCTCGCGTGGCGCCGCGTCAAGCATCCTTCGGAGGTGCTGAACGTGGGCGACGAGGTGACTGCCAAAATACTCAAGTTCGACCAGGAAAAGAACCGCGTGTCGCTGGGCATGAAGCAACTCGGCGAAGACCCGTGGGTGGGCTTGTCGCGTCGTTACCCGACCAGCACGCGCCTGTTCGGCAAAGTCACCAATCTCACCGACTACGGCGCGTTCGTCGAAGTCGAGCAAGGCATCGAGGGCCTGGTGCACGTTTCCGAAATGGACTGGACCAACAAGAACGTGCATCCCTCCAAGGTGGTGCAGCTCGGCGACGAGGTCGAAGTCATGATCCTCGAGATCGACGAAGAGCGCCGCCGCATATCGCTGGGCATGAAACAGTGCCTGCCGAATCCCTGGGGCGAATTCGCGATCAACTTCAAGAAGGGCGATAGGGTCAAGGGTCAGATCAAGTCGATCACCGACTTCGGCGTGTTCATCGGGCTGCCCGGCGGCATCGACGGCCTGGTGCACCTGTCCGATCTGTCGTGGAGCGCAACCGGCGAAGAGGCGGTGCGCAACTACAAGAAAGGCGACGAGGTCGAGGCGGTGGTGCTGGCGATCGACACCGAACGCGAGCGCATTTCTCTGGGCATCAAGCAGATGGACGGCGATCCGTTCACCAACTACATCGCCACGCACGAGAAGAACAGCGTGGTGCAGGGTGTGGTGAAATCGGTGGACGCCAAAGGTGCTGTGATTGCACTCGAAGGGGATGTCGAAGGCTACCTGCGCGTATCCGAAGTGTCGCGCGAGCGCATCGAGGATCTTACGCACCACCTGAAGGAAGGCGACACGGTGACGGCGATGATCATCAATATCGACCGCAAGAACCGTTCGATCAACCTTTCCGTCAAAGCCAAGGACATGGCCGAGGAGCAGGGTGCCATGCAGAAGCTGCAAAGCGAAAGCGCGGCGAGCTCCGGCAGCACCAGTCTGGGCGCGTTGTTGAAGGCGAAACTGGACAACAAGAACTCTCAGTAATAACAAGGGGCAGGACAGATGACCAAGTCCGAATTGATTGCCAGGCTGGCGGGGCGTTATCCGCAGCTGGTTGCCAAGGACGCCGAGTTCGCGGTCAAGACCATACTCGATGCGATGACGTTGAGCCTCGTGCAGGGGCAGCGCATCGAGATCCGCGGTTTCGGCAGCTTCGGGCTGAATTATCGCCCGCCGCGCACAGGCAGGAATCCGAAGTCTGGAGACAAAGTCCAGGTGCCGGAAAAGTTCGTGCCGCATTTCAAGGCCGGCAAGGAACTGCGTGAACGCGTGGACTCGAACTAGCGCGGCTGAAGCGAGCGAGAATAAGCGGCGTGGTTTTGATGCCGCTTTTTTTTCTGAAGCGAGCGAGCCATGCGCGTCATAGCCTGGACCCTGCGCATCATCCTGTTTCTGGCGCTGTTCCTGCTCGCGTTGAAAAATACCGAAACGATCAGGCTGCGCCTCTATTTCGACCAGGTGTGGCAGACCCCGTTGATACTCGCGCTGCTGGTGTTTTTTGCCGCCGGCACGGTGATCGGCGTACTCGCGACCCTGACCACGGTATTCAGGCAGCGACGCGAGATCGCTAGGCTGCGGCGCGAACTCGACAGCCGATCGCGCGAACTGGCGGCGGTCACCCCCGTCGCGGACGGCGTCGTCGACGCGCAGTCCGACATATAGCCGCTCGGCATGGAATTCGAATTCTGGTGGTTGCTCGCGTTCCCTTTGTTCTTCGTGCTTGGCTGGTTGGCGGCGCGCATCGACATCAAGCACCTGGTGTCCGAATCCCGTTCGCTGCCGCGCTCCTATTTCAAGGGCCTCAATTTCCTGCTCAATGAGCAGCCGGACAAGGCGATCGAGGCCTTTATCGAGGTAGTCAAGGTCGATCCGGAGACCATTGAACTGCATTTTGCGCTGGGCAGCCTGTTTCGTCGCAGGGGCGAAACCGAGCGCGCCATCCGCATGCACCAGAATCTGCTCGAGCGCGGCGACCTGGGCCAGGAACAGCGGCTTGCCGCCCTGTTCGAACTGGGGCAGGACTATCTCAAGGCCGGCTTGCTCGACCGCGCCGAGGAGGTGTTCCTGAAGTTGCGCGACACGCCGCACCGCGGCGCTGCGCTGGTGGCGCTGCTCGACGTCTACCAACAGGAAAAAGACTGGGTAAAGACCATAGGCGTGGCGGGCGAACTCGGCGCCGACCAGGGACAATCCTGGAGCAAGGAAATCGCCAACTACTACTGTGAGCTGGCGGTGATCGAGATGACCCACTCGCGCAACGACGCGGCGCTGGCGCATCTCGATGACGCGCTCAAAACCAATCGCAAATGCGCGCGGGCGAATGTATTGATCGGCGACATTCGTGCCGCGGCGGGTAATCACGCCGACGCGATCGAGGCATGGAAGCGGATCCAGCAGCAGAATCCGGCCTACCTCGCGCTGGTTGCGCAGCGACTGCTCGAAAGCTACCGCGCGCTGGGCAAGCAGGACGAAGGCCTGACGCTGCTGCGCGGCTTCCTTGCCGATTCTCCGTCGCTGGATCTGCTCGACGTGGTGTTTCAGTCGACGCTGGAGGCGCAAGGGCCGGAGGCGGCGCACAAGCTGGTGCGCGACGAACTGCGCCGCAACCAGACGCTGCTGGGTCTGGACCGGCTGCTCGACGCGGAATTGCTCGTGGTTCGCCCGGAACGCCGCAGCGACGTGCAACTGGTAAAGAACCTGGTGCACAGCCACACGCAGCGCGTGTCGCGTTACCGCTGCGAGAATTGCGGGTTCAAGGCGCGCCAGTTCTATTGGCACTGCCCTGCCTGCGGCGGCTGGGAAACCTATCCACCGCGGCGCGGCGAGGAATTTGAAATGGCCCCGTGAGGGGCCGAAGTTCATGCAAGCTATCAAACCTACTTTTCGGAGCGTAAATTGAAAATCACAGTGGTCGGTACCGGGTACGTCGGACTGGTCAGCGGCGCCTGCCTGGCAGACGTCGGCAACGACGTGCTTTGCCTGGACCTGGATGCAAGCAAGATCAAGATTCTCAACGAAGGCGGCATCCCGATCTTCGAACCGGGGCTGCAGGATATGGTGAATCGCAACCACAAGGCCGGGCGCCTGTCGTTCACCACCGATGTCGAGCAAGCAGTCGCGTTCGGTACGGTGCAGTTCATCGCCGTAGGCACGCCGCCCTCGGAGGACGGCTCGGCCGATTTGCAGCATGTGCTTGCCGCGGCACGCACTATTGGCCGCCATATGCGCGACTACAAAGTGGTGGTGGACAAGTCTACCGTGCCCGTGGGTACCGCGGACAAGGTGCGCGCCGCCATCGCGGAGGAGTTGAAGCAGCGCGGCGCGGACATTGATTTCAGCGTGGTATCCAACCCTGAATTTCTCAAGGAAGGCGCGGCGCTCGAAGATTTCATGCGCCCGGACCGCATCGTGATCGGCAGCGACGACGAGCGCGCCACAGCCATCATGCGCAATCTCTACGGACCGTTCCAGCGCAGCCACGAACGCGTAATCACCATGGACGTGCGCTCGGCCGAACTGACGAAGTACGCCGCAAACGCCATGCTCGCCACGCGCATCTCCTTCATGAACGAACTCGCCAATCTCGCCGAGCGACTCGGCGCCGACATCGAGTGCGTGCGCCGCGGCATCGGCGCGGATCCGCGTATCGGGTACCATTTTTTATATCCGGGGGCGGGTTACGGCGGTTCCTGTTTTCCCAAGGATGTACAGGCCTTGATGCGCACCGCCGGCGAGGCGGATATGAAGCTGCTCATTCTCGATGCAGTGGAGCAGGCCAACGCCGCGCAAAAACAGGTGCTGGGCGCAAAGATCCTGAAGCGCTTCGGCCCCGATCTGAAAGGATTGAATTTCGCGCTCTGGGGTCTCGCTTTCAAGCCCAATACCGACGATCTGCGCGAGGCGCCGAGCCGGGTGCTGCTTGCCGAGTTGCTCGCGCGCGGGGCAAGCGTCACGGCCTACGATCCGGTCGCCATGCCCGAAGCGCGGCATATCTACAAGGCCGAGAACCGGGTCCGGTTTGCCGATTCGCCGATGGCCGCGCTCGAGGGCGCGGATGCACTCGCGATCGTGACCGAGTGGAAGGAATTTCGCAGTCCGGATTTTCAGAGGATCAAGCAGCTTCTGCGCACGCCGGCGATATTCGACGGTCGCAATTTGTATGATCCGGCCGAGGTCAGGAAGAACGGCCTGGAGTACTATCCGATCGGACGCTTATAGAGGATCGAGGTGTGAAACTGCTTCCGGATTTGTCCAAGGCACGCCTGCTGGTGGTCGGCGACGTGATGCTCGACCGCTATTGGTTCGGCGAGGTAAGCCGCATTTCGCCCGAGGCCCCGGTGCCGGTGGTCAAGGTGGAGCGCACGGAAGAGCGCCCGGGCGGCGCAGCCAACGTCGCGCGCAATGCAACCGCGCTGGGCGCGCGCGTGACCCTGTTGTCGGTGGTCGGCGACGACGAAGCCGGGGTGCGCCTGCGCGAACTGGTCGAGGCGGAGCGGGTCGTCGCCTGCCTGCACAAGGATCCGAGCATCCCGACTACGGTCAAGCTGCGCGTGATCGGCAGGCAGCAGCAGCTGCTGCGTGTGGATTTCGAAACCCAGCCCAGTCACGACGTACTCGCTGACAAGCTGGCGGACTTCGCATCCTTGCTCGCCGATTGCGACGTCCTGGTACTCTCCGACTACGGCAAAGGCGGACTGGCGCATATCGAAAAAATGATCGAGCTCGCGCGCGCGGCCGGCAAGATCATCCTGGTCGATCCCAAGGGCGACGACTATACGCGCTACCATGGCGCCACCATTGTCACGCCCAATCGCGCCGAAATGCGCGAAGTCGTGGGTCGCTGGAAGGACGAAAACGATCTCACCCGGCGGGCGCAGGCGCTGCGGCAGGAACTCGGCGCCCAGGCGCTGCTGTTGACGCGCAGCGAGGAGGGCATGAGCTTGTACCAGGATAGCGGCGTGCTGCACGAAGCGGCGAAGACCCGGGAGGTGTTCGACGTCAGCGGCGCCGGTGATACCGTGATCGCCGCCGTCGCAGCGATGCTCGGGAGCGGCGCGACGCTGTCCCAGGCGATGCACGCGGCGAATTTCGCCGCCGGCATCGTGGTCGGCAAACTGGGCACGGCCGTGGCGCAGCGCGACGAGTTGCAGGCGGCATTGAAACAGGGATAGAAGGGGAAACCATGTACTACGTAGTCACCGGCGCGGCCGGTTTCATCGGATCGAACCTGGTCAGGGCGCTGAATGAGCGCGGTGAAACGAACATCATCGCGGTGGACAATCTCACGCACGCCGACAAATTCAAGAACCTCGCAGGCTGCGAGATCGCCGATTACATCGACAAGCGCGACTTTGTCGTACAGCTTACATCGGGGGATTTCGAAGGCGTGATCGAAGCGATTTTGCACGAAGGTGCCTGCTCCGACACCATGGAGACCGACGGGCGCTACATGATGGAGAACAATTACCGCTACTCGGTGGCGCTGCTCGACTACTGCCAGGAGGAGGATGTGCCGCTCCTGTACGCCTCGTCCGCTTCGGTCTACGGTTCGGGTGCCGTGTTCCGCGAATCGCGCGAATGCGAGGCGCCGCTGAATGTCTATGCCTATTCTAAGTTCCTATTCGATCAGGTGGTGCGCCGGCGTCTGCATGATGCCCAGAGTCAGATTGCCGGCTTTCGCTATTTCAACGTCTACGGCCCGAACGAGGCGCACAAGGGGCGCATGGCTTCGGTCGCTTTCCATTTCTTCAATCAGTTTCGCAGCGAAAAGCGGGTCAGGCTGTTCCAGGGGCACGAGGGCTACGCCGATGGCGAACAGAAGCGCGACTTCATATCTGTGGAGGACGTGATCGAGGTGAACATGCATTTTCTGGAACGCCCGGAGTTGTCCGGTATATTCAACCTGGGCACCGGCAGCGCACAAAGTTTCAACGACGTCGCCGCGGCGACGATCAACGCCTGTCTCGATGCCGAAGGCCAGGCCGCGTTGACGCTGGAGGAGATGCGCTCAAAAGGCATGATCGAATACATCGCCTTCCCGGATGCGCTCAAGGGAAAGTATCAGAGCTTTACGCAAGCCGACAGCGTCGCCCTGCGCGGCGCAGGTTATGCGGCGCCTTTCCTGACGGTGGAAGAGGGTGTGGCGCGCTACTGCAAGCATCTGCTGAATCAATGAACGATAAACAGATCGTGTATCCGAGCATCGAAGAAAGCGTCGGCAATACGCCCATGGTGCGCCTGAAGCGCATACCAGGCGATGCCAACGAGCGCAACGCCAACCTCATTCTCGCCAAGCTCGAAGGCAACAACCCGGCGGGTTCGGTGAAGGACCGCCCGGCGCTGTCCATGGTGGTGCGCGCCGAGCAGCGCGGCACGATCAAGCCCGGCGACACCCTGATCGAGGCGACCAGCGGCAACACCGGCATCGCGCTCGCCATGGCCGCCGCGATGCGCGGCTATCGCATGGTGCTGATCATGCCCGAGCATCTGTCGGTTGAACGGCGCCAGAGCATGCGCGCATTCGGCGCCGAACTCATACTGACGCCGCAATCGGGCGGCATGGAAGGCGCGCGCGACCTTGCGGAGAAAATGCGCGACCGCGGCGAGGGCGTGATCCTCGACCAGTTCGCCAATCCGGACAACCCGCTCGCCCACTACGAGAGCACCGGACCGGAAATCTGGCGCGACACGGGAGGCAAAATCACCCACTTCGTTTCCAGCATGGGTACCACCGGCACCATCATGGGCGTGTCGCGTTTTCTGAAGGAACAGAACTCGGACATTCAGATCGTGGGCTGCCAGCCGACCGAAGGTTCGCAGATTCCGGGCATACGCAAATGGCCCGAGGCCTATCTGCCGCGAATCTTCGAAGCGCGGCGCGTGGACCGTGTCGAGTCGGTGAGTCAGGCAGATGCGGAAGAGATGACACGACGCATGGCGCGCGAAGAGGGCATTTTCGCGGGCATTTCGTCCGGCGGTGCGATGTGCGTGGCGCTGCGCGTCGCAGCCGAGGTTAAGAATGCGGTCATCGTTTCCATCGTCTGCGACCGCGGCGACCGCTATCTCTCAACCGGCGTTTTTCCGGACTGAGCGGCTAGCATGACGCCTGTCCTGACTTTCGACATTGAAACCGCGCCCGATTGCGACGGTCTGAGGCGGCTCTACGACCTCGATCCCGCCCTTTCCGACGGCGATGTCGCGGAGATCGCATTCCAGCGCCGCCGCACAACCGCGAACCACGATTTTCTGCAACTGCACCAGCACCGCGTCATCGCGATCGCCTGTGCGCTGCGCGAAGGCGAGGGTTTGCGCTTCTGGTCGCTGGGAACGCCAGAGGACAGCGAGGCCGATCTTATCCGGCGCTTTTTCGACGGCATCGAAAAATACACGCCGCAGCTCGTGTCCTGGAACGGCGGCGGTTTCGATCTGCCGGTGCTGCATTACCGCAGCCTGGTGCACGGTGTTTCGGCGCCGCGCTACTGGGACCAGGGCGAGGAGGAGCGCGACTTCAAATGGAATAACTATATAAGCCGCTATCACGCGCGCCATTTGGACCTGATGGATTTGCTGGCCTTATACCAGCCGCGAAACAACGTTCCGCTGGACGAGATGGCCAAGTTGATCGGCTTCCCTGGCAAGCTCGGCATGGACGGCTCCCAGGTGTGGGGCGCGTTCCAGGAGGGGAAGCTGCGCGAAATCCGCAACTATTGCGAAACCGACGCGGCCAATACCTATCTGCTGTACCTGCGCTTTCAGCTGCTGCGCGGCGTGTTCGACGCGGCACACTACGAACGCGAAATCGCGCTGGTACGCGCCACGCTGGCGAAGTCCCCCGAAGCGCATTGGCGCGAATTCCTCGAAGCCTGGAAATAGAACAATGACAGTAGTGATCGAATCGCTGGACCGCGAGGGGCGCGGCATCGCGCGTGTCGATGGCAAGGCGATTTTCATCGACGGCGGCCTGCCCGGCGAGCGGGTGTCCTACGATACCTACAAGAAGAAATCGAAATATGAAATGGCGTCGGTGACCGCGATACACGGGCCCAGCGGGGCGCGCGTGGTTCCGCGCTGTCCGCACTTCGGCATTTGCGGCGGCTGCAGCATGCAGCACCTGGAGCCGCGTTCCCAGGTCGCAGCGAAGCAGCGCGTGCTCGAAGACAATCTGTGGCACATCGGCAAGCTGCGGCCGGAGGTGGTGCTGCCGCCGATTTATGGGCAGACCTGGGGCTATCGCCACCGGGCACGCATGTCGGTGCGCATGGTGTTGAAGAAAGGTGGCGCGCTGGTCGGCTTTCATGAACGGAAAAGCAGCTTCGTCGCCGACATGACGGGCTGCGAGGTGCTGCCGCGGAGCATATCCGACCTGCTTGTCCCCTTGCGCCAGTTGATCGCCGGATTGTCGCAGCCTACGCGCCTGCCGCAGATCGAACTTGCCGTCGGTGAAGCGGTCACGGTGCTGGTGTTGCGCATACTCGACCCGTTAAGTTCTCAGGACGAGGAATTAATACAGAAGTTCGCCGCCCGGCACGGCATCCAGTTCTGGTTGCAGACCAAAGGGCCGGATACGGCGGTGCCTTTTTTCCCGCTGGACGCGCCGCCCTTGTACTACTCCCTGCCCGAGTTCGGGGTGCAGATACGCTTCCGGCCCACCGATTTCACCCAGGTCAATCATCAGGTCAACCGCATCCTGGTGCGGCGCGCGATGGCCTTGCTCGATCCGCGACCGGGGGAGCGTATCGCCGACCTGTTCTGCGGCATGGGCAACTTCAGCCTGCCGATTGCCAGCCGCGGTGCCCAGGTGCTGGGCGTGGAGGGCAACGCGGAACTGGTGCGGCGCGCCGAAGGTAACGCGCGCGAGAACGGGCTTGACGCGAACGTGCGGTTTCAGACCGCCAACTTGTTCGAAGCGGAGAACTGCGCGATGTTGGGTGGCAAGGACAGTGGCGGCAATGACGGCGGCGGCTTCGACAAGCTGCTGATCGATCCGCCGCGCGACGGGGCGGTCGAAGTGGTGAAAGCGCTGGGCAGTGATGGTCCGCAGCGCATCGTCTACGTCTCCTGCGATCCGGCGACACTTGCGCGCGACGCGGAAGTGCTGGTGCATGTCAAAGGCTATCGGCTGGTTTCAGCCGGCGTGATCAATATGTTCCCGCATACCTCGCACGTCGAATCGATCGCTCTTTTTCAAAGGTAGACGGACGCCAGGGCTGGCGAAAACGAAAAAGGGCGGCCTCGGCCGCCCTTTTTGTCGAGACTTTATCCGCCTAGTCGCTGCGGCCGCCCAGGCCCAGCAACTGCAGCAGCGCCGAGAACAGGTTGTAGATCGAGATGTAAAGCGTCAGCGTGGCCGAGATGTAATTGGTCTCACCGCCGCGAACGATATTGTTCACCTGCCACATGATCATGAGCGAGGAGAACAGCACGAACCCGCCGAGTATCACCAGATAGAGGATGGGGCTTTGCATGAACATGCTGGCGACGACGCCCAGCATCAGAATCACCGCGCCCACTGTCAGGAAACTGGAGAGGCCGCTGAAATCGCGCTTGGTGCTGGAGGCGATGCCTGCCATGACGAAGAACACCGCGGCCGTGCCGCCCGCGGCCATCATCACCAGTTCGGTGCCGTTCGTGAAGCCCAGCGTTCTGTGCAGCAGTGGGCCTAGCAGCAGGCCCAGGAACAGGGTAAAGCCCAGCAGCAGGGCCACGCCCAGCGAACTTTCCTTGTTGCGCTCGATGGCGTATATCCAGCCGTAGAACACGGCCAGGATGACGATGAACGACAGCATCGGACTGGTGCGCATGAAGCTGAGATCGATATTCGTGCCGATGGCGGCGCCAATGGCCGTCGGGATCAGGGTCAGCCCGAGCAGCATGTAGGTATTGCGCAGCACCTTGTTCTGCTGCACTGCAAATTCCTGCGACGCGCCAGGGGTACCGGTACCGATTGTTCTCAGATCAGGCTGCATAGAGTTCCTCCACGTGGTTTCGTTACGCCCGTTAGACTAGGTCAAAATCAAAAAAGTTTCAATATCTGCATTATAAAGGACGAATACGCTAAATATCTATTCTAAAATGTTAATTTGGGGCGGAAACAATATATTCAAGGCCGGACGGCGTCTGGCGCGGGACGTTCGCTTCACTTGCAGCGCCGGCGCGATGCGAGCAACATATTCAATATCACGCGCGCCGCAAAAGGGCAGCCACTGGAGATGTTTGGGAGGAGTGAAATGAGCAGCGGCACAATCCTTCAGCGGAAAATGCGCGGACGCAGCGCACGCCGGGGTCTTGCGGCAGGCGCGCTTCTTTTTGCCCTAGGGATGCAAGCTGCCGATGTCCGCGCCGAACTGGTATTTCGCAGCGCAGAGCAGGTCAACGGAGAGCAGCAATGGTCTGCACCGCGTAGATACGATACCCCGGCCGATACCGCTTATCCGCGAACACTGGCGGACGGCACGCAGATCGCGTCGGAAGAGGTGCAGGTTTCTCTGCGCGGTGAAATTTCGGCTCGGGACGTATACGCCGCCAAGGTGATGGAAAGCCTGATCAAGCGCGGCAGGCAAAGAATAGCCGGCAATGCCGTGTCTTTTTCCGGCAAGGGCGGTGACGTCGACGCGGCCATGGAAGTGGGGCGTTTGCTGCGCAGGCTGGGCGTTTCCACGATAGTCGCCAGCGAGGAACAATGCCTGAGCTCCTGCGTGTTCGCATTCATGGGGGGAGACCAACGGCGGGTCGAAGGCCGAATCGGCATACACCGGCCTTATTTTTCTTCAACGCGCAAGGTCGCGAATCGCCGTTCGTATTACCGCCAACTGCAGAAACGGCTGCAGCAGTATGTCGAGGAACTCGATTTCCCGACCTCATTGTATGAAGCCTTGATGGCTGTGCCCCCGGAATCGATACGCATATTGAGTGCGGCAGACCTCCGAAAATACTATCTGAGCGGCATGAGTCCTGCCGCCGAAGAGGAAGCCGATGCGGTGGCTGCAAAAAATCTGGGAATTTCCGTGCTGGAATATCTGCAGCAAAAAGCGCAGGCGCAGCCCTGTGCCGGTGTGTTCGGCGGCGACGGCGTTTGTAGCGGAGACGCGCAGAGCGCAGCGAGGAGCGGCGCTTCGGCGACCGTTCCGGGCGGACAGCAGTCGGTCCAAAACCGGCCGCCCGTGCCGGACAGCATGGCGCGAAAGCAGAATGTCGATGCCGAGCATCCCGGCCAGACCCTCGGCGCGAGCGGCGCGCGATAGGTTCTCGACCTGATCATCTATCGCCGCGCAGGGATGGAGCCACTCCAGGTCCCCGCGTAATTCACGGGGGCGTCTGCACCCGATGCTAAAATACCGCCCAGGCAGGATGTCGAGAAAACCAAGGAAGCGTGGCCGAGCGGTTTAAGGCACTGGTCTTGAAAACCAGCGTGGGTGCAAGCCCGCCGTGGGTTCGAATCCCACTCCCTCCGCCAATGCTACCGTGCTTCCCAAAATCGAGGGCGGCAGCGAGTTGTCCATGCAGTTCAAGCTCGAACTGCCCGCGCTTTTCGGCCGGGAACGCGACGATCTTGTCAACGAGCCCGCGGAGGGCCGCCGTTGCTTCGTCACGCGTGATCGCATCAGCATTGAGGGCCGACTGGAGGTTGGCGAGCTGACGCTGATAGACCTTGATGGCGCTGGGGTGCCAATCGACGATTGGAGACGCCTCCTCCGACACCGTGACGTTGACCAGTCTAGCTTCGCGAGGCCATGCAGCGTCTCGCCGGCGAGAAACTCCTGCGCGACCTGTCGCTTGAACTCGATGCTGTGGGATCGGTGCTTTGCCATGGGCTCTATTCTCCGAAAGCCCCGCCAACCCGGTCAATTCCTCAATCCCGACCCATC
>JACZJT010000016.1 GCA_014860445.1 Burkholderiales bacterium | reverse complement strand
CGGGACAGCCGGTGGTGGCGGCGCGGGCGGCGTACTCGCTGGCACGGCAACCCTCGCCGCTGGCACATATCCAGTTGTCGTCGGCATGGGTGGACAGGTTCGAGCAGTTGGAACAGGCGCGCCCGGCGTCGACGGCACCGCCTCAACTTTTAACGGCCTGACCGCAGTCGGTGGTGGTGGCGGCGGGCAAAACGGCACGGCCGGGCGAAATGGCGGCGCGGGAGGGGGTGGTTCATACGCGCAATTAGGCGGAACAGGTATATCGGGCCAAGGGTTCGCTGGTGGAAATGGCTCACCGATAATTAGCAATTATTCGTGCGGTGGGGGCGGCGGCGCTGGCGCTGTCGGCGGCGCTGGTGCTGATCCTATAGCTGGAAATGGCGGCGCGGGGGTGGCGAGTTCAATCAGCGGCGTTGCAACTTATTACGCTGGTGGTGGTGGCGGCGGCACATACGGCGGTGGCACGATAGGGGTCGGCGGCGTCGGCGGCGGCGCGAACGGTGGGACGAAGGATGCGAAGCAGGTCACCGGCGGTGGCGGTGGCGGTGGCCTTGACAACGGCACCGGCGGCAGAGGTGGCTCGGGCCTCGTCATCGTTCGCTATCTAGGCACAGCGCCCGCGGTTGATTTGACAACCGGATTAGTCGGCGAGTGGCTGTTTGATTCGCAGGACGCGACCGACACAAGTGGTAACGGGTTCGATGGCGTCATAACTGGTTCGCCATCGTACGCCGTTGGACACAACGGCTCCGGATATTCCATCGTAATGACCGGCACGGAGTATGCGACCGTGCCCCATGACGCGGCGCTCGATTTGCGCACGACATTTTCAATTTCTTATTGGCTTAAATATACCGTCGACGGGAATTTCACCGTGATGGAAAAATCGCCGATCTATAACGCGTTCGGCGTCGGCACATTCCCACCGGGGTGCTTTTCCCAAACGACGCCAGGCCGCGTTGATGGACCGGGCGGATATAACGACGGCACGTGGCATCACGGTTGCGTCACCTATGACTTCGCGACGACCACCGTGAAGGTGTACGTCGATGGCTCCTTGCGTGGGCAAAATACCGCAGCCTCTCGTCCGGCATCGACGACGACACCACTATTGATTGGCTCGCGAAGCGGATCATGGGGGGTACAGGGCGGAATGGACGACCTTCGCATTTACAACCGCGTCTTGACGGCTGGCGAAATCCGCGCGTTGGCGTCAATGTAATCGCCATTATATGAAGGGACTGAACATGATCGCTAAAAACCGCGGCTTGAATGTTGACTGGACGATCCCGGCGACGTGGATCATTGGCATTGCTATTGGCTTAAGGCCAAGACGGTGACCGAGGTGTTTATGTTGATTGTCGCCGAACGGCTGGACTTCTGGCGCCGCCTGTCCACGTGGGAGACGTTCGGCAAAGGATGGGCGGGCAGGGCGGCGACTGACTTTAGGTACGCAGCCGCAGATTCTTGACCTCGAAAGCACGAAGGCGCCCCGATTCGGCCTCATTGGCTGGATCGGGGCGCTTTTATTTGAGAAGAGGGTTTCGCATTTCTGGAGGATGAGGAATGAATACACCAAGCATGCACGAGGGCATGGTCATCATGCCCAGGGATGAATTCGAGGAGTTGCTCGAGCGTGTCGCCGAGCGCGGTGCCCGGCACGCGCTTTCGGATGTTGGCCTGGACGGCCCGGGGGCGGCCAACGACATCCGCGAACTGCGGGGGCTCCTTGATGCCTTCAACGATGCCAAGAAAACCGCCGGCCTCACCATCGTGAAAATGCTGGTCACGGGTCTGGTGATGGCGCTGCTCGCCGGTGCGTTCGTGAAACTCAAACTATTTGGCGGTGCGCAATGATTGAGACCCTATTGGGTGGATTGCTGGGTGGCGCGTTTCGGCTAGCCCCTGAGTTTCTGAAATGGCTAGATCGCAAGGGCGAACGCGGCCATGAGCTCTCTATGCAGGACAAGGCGCTGGAGTTCGAGAAACTGCGGGGCGCACAGCGTATGGCGGAGATCGGGGCCAGTGCGGATGCCGCTTGGAACACCGGTGCGATCGAGGCGCTGAAGGAAGCGGTCAGTGCGCAGGGCAGGCCGTCGGGGGTGAAATGGGCAGATGCGCTGTCCTCCAGTGTGCGGCCGGTGATCACCTATTGGATGATGGCGCTCTATTGCGCGGCCAAGTTCGCTGCGTTCATCGGCGTTGTGCAGGCGGGAGCGGATTGGGGCACGGCGGTGCTCCATGGTTGGACGGATGCGGATCAGGCTCTGTGGGCCGGGGTGCTGAACTTTTGGTTTTTAGGGAGAGTTTTTGATCGGGTCCGCTCGTGATCGAGGTTCCGAAAGCCGCTATCGATCTCGCCAAGCGCTTCGAGGGATTTCACCGGGTGACTCAGTCGGATCCTCACCGCGCGCATCCATACATCTGTCCGGCTGGATTTTGGACGATCGGCTTCGGGCATCTCTGTGCCCTCGATCATCCGCCGATTACGGAAGCCGAGGCCGAAATCTACCTGTCGCGCGATCTGATCGCGGCGCTCAACGCCACGCTACGGTACTGCCCGGTGTTGGCCACTGAGCCGGAACGACGGCTTGCTGCTATCGTGGACTTTACCTTCAACCTTGGGGCTGGGCGGCTGCAAACATCTACGCTGCGGCGTCGAATCAATCAGCAGGACTGGGTAAATGCAATCTATGAGCTGCGCAGGTGGGTGCGCGGCGGCGGGAAAATTCTGCCCGGCCTCGTTACAAGGCGGGAGGCTGAAATCGCTCAATTTGCGTGAGCGACGCAGCCACTACGCGTTGAAGATTTGAAAAAAAACTCCTTCATTGCAAAAGTCTTGGTAGCCACGCCGAAACGAGGCGCAAGGCCACGTTTTGCCAAATCGAGAGAATTGCTGGCGCTTCAGGTCGAACATTCGTCGTTATGGGATCTATTCCTATCGTACGTCCGTAGCTAAACCCGATTAAGACGCAATGCTATGTTGACCGCAGAAAGCGATCTCAGCTCCATGAGCACGCGCGCAATGGCCTGGCGCATCGGTATCATCATCATGCCGCACTCTGGACATCTGCCCGGCATGTCACGGACCATCTCCGGGTGCATCTGACAGGTGTAACGGGTCCTGCTCGTCGATTGTTCGACGTCCGGAGGTGCGACGGATCCGGCGTTCCGATGAGTACGCGTTCGCACCTGGTGCGAATGGTTTAGATCTGTCTTCATGTCCAACTCCTCGTAAAATCCCACATTTGAATCGAGCTGCGCGAGTTGTGCCGGCCGAATGGCACAAGTCCCTGCGTCTGGCGGTTTACCACCAATGCTGGTGGCAAACATTAGCCACTGCGTCAGGTGGGAAAGTCCAATCCAGAAGGCTAGCGGCATGCTCGCCTGATAGTTCTTGCTGTCGGTATCCTTTCGCCGCCGCTGTCCGAAATTTGCGGACAAGACCAGTTTGCGCCTTCGCCGATGTCATCAATATGACTGCGTGATTACACCTTTGAAAGGATAGACCGTCGCGCCGCAAGGTTGCGCGAGGGGCTACATAGAGCGGTGGCAGTCCGATTAACCTTTCGTCGGCAAGATGATCGAAACGCAGCGCGGGCGCGGGCAAAGGGGGCTGGCCAGAGAGGTCCAGGTCTCGTCGCGGAGGGTAACGGAGAACGGTCCTATGTTTCGCGGCGTTCGAGTGCAAGCTCGTGCCGACTGCGATTGTCTAGTCGATGAGCTGATTAAGTTTGACGAACGTTAATGCTCCGGCCCAGTGGAGGCTATTTTTTCCGTTTCGGGGGCTCGCCCCATATGGTCGGCGCTGGCGCGCTCAATCCTTGTGGGGTTTGGACCCCGGCTTGTCGACGTGGCGCCGAGGGGAAGAACTGTCATGGCTCTTCTCGACCACGCCGTCATGTGAATGCCCGTCACTCGCAGCCACCATGCCCTGGTACTGCTTGGGAGAAAGCGCAGGAAGGCGACGTAGGAAAGCAGTCAGGTCCCATATGGCGGAGTCCTCCATTCCTCCCTTCGACCAGGCAGGCATCGCAGATGCCTTGATGCCGTGTTTGATTACCCAATACTGGCGCGCCGATGCTGCGCTGGAAGGCGTTCCTTCGATACTCGTTTTCGTCAAATCGGGTGGCGTCGGGTAGAGACCTTTTCGAAGTTCAGAATCGCGCGTACCCGGAGACAAATGACAATTCGCACACATCGCCTGATAGTTCCCGGCTCCGCGTTCAACCCGCTCCGGGTCCGATAGATCGGCCGGCGGCGTGATATCTCGGGCCCGGCGCTCGATCGCGCGTTCTCGGGCCCCCAGGATAATGTCGAACACGATCGGTTCATGCGGTGTATCGGCAGATACGTCGATGAATCCGCCGTAATACACAACGGCGCCGTAGGCGCCGGCAATCGCCGCAATAGCCCCAAACAGCGCAAGAATCACCAACAGCAATTTACTCATCATCTCTCCATTTTACGGCAACCTCAGTCGCCAGATCGAACACGAAAGCGTCCCTTCGGCGAATCTACATCCAGTGGGTCAGCACAGCGGCGCGTCGCGCGCCATCTCCGGGTGCATCTGACATCAGTCTAGCGGACATCAGGTATATCGCGGCTTACGTTTTCGTAATCTGGCGGCGCGCCTGGTGTCAGGAGCGCGCCCGTATAGTTCATACCGTGCACACAACAGCACCACCCAATTGGGTGATCGTCAACTTTAACTTTAATCTTAATAGGAGTCTCACCATGAAAACACGCAAGCTCATTCAAAGTCTGGCAGCAGGCGCAATAGCCGTCACCTTCGCCTCCGGCGCATTCGCAATGGATTCTGTTTCTCACCAGCGCGACACCAACGCCCCTCTTGGAACACCGGCACAGGCAGCACAAGCTGCCCGCGTCATCAAGTTGGGCGCCGATTCCGAGTACCTGAACGTCACCCGTGGCGAGACCGTCACCATCGTCAACGGCGACAAGGCGTTTACGTGGATGTTCGATACGCTGGGCACGCCTTCGTTCGAGTTGGCGAAGATCGCACCGCGGAACTTCGGCACCGGCCACCTAAGTGTGTACGTGGCTCCCGAGGAGAATAACGGCGCCTAATCCATGACGCTGGCCCGCTGGGGACACCACACACCCGTGGCGTCCCCAGCGGCACGTCCTCCAATGCTTTTGAAGGCATATTTCAAATATATTTGCCTGGAATTATCGAAGGTCTTTGTTACGGTCGGACAGGCTGTTGCGTTCTACATCGCGATCCAACTGATGTCCGTCGGCGGCACGATCAGCTTAGCGCTGGTTCTGAAATACAAGACGGAAACGCGTTATACCGCCCGGCTCGCTTTCGGCGTTCGCGTCACCGCCATGCAGCGTCATGATCGACTTCACGATCGCCAGTCCAAGGCCGGTTCCGCCCTGGGTGCGCGAACGACCGGGATCGGCTCGATAGAAACGCTCAAACACATGGGGTAAGTGCTCCGCCAAGATACCTTCGCCGGAATTTGAAACTGACACCGTTGCGCCCGTCTCAGGGGTCTCCCTGATCCGCACCATGATCGACCCGCCTTGCGGCGTATACCGAATCGCATTCGACACCAGATTCGAAATGGCGCGCCGGACCATGAGCCGATCAGCTTGAATAATCCCTCTGCCGTCGACGCGGACGGCGACTTGCTGTTCCTCGGCCACTGACTCAAAGAATTCCGCAACGCGCGCGGCTTCCTGTTTCAGATCGACCGTCTCCCACTGCAGGGCTGCCTGTGCGTGCTCGGCTTGAGCCAGAAAAAGCATATCGTCCACCAAGCGTCCGAGACGTTCCAATTCCTCGGCATTCGATTCCAGCACGGAACGGTATTCGTCGGCCGAGCGAGCTTTCGATAACGTCACTTGGGTCTTACCGAGTAGATTGGAGAGCGGGGTGCGCATCTCGTGAGCCAAATCGCCGGAGAATTGAAATAGGCGAGACACGCCCTCCCGCAGGCGTTCGAGCATCCTGTTGAAAGAAGTAGCCACCTCACGCAATTCCGCCGGGAGTCCATTATCCATAAGACGGTACGAAAGGTCGTGGGTCGTCACAGAGGCGACGGCTTGCCGCAACCGGAACAGCGGCCTTAAACCACGCCGCGCGATCCACCAAGCGCCAACCACCACCAAGGCAAGCGCGAACGGAAGGGCCAGGAGCGCTGTGCGAAGAAAGGAGGCCTGTAGCTTGGCATCGGCGCGGCGATCAACCGTGACGACGACAGCAACCGTTTCCCCATTTCCAACCTTGCCCTGCGCGACAAGTGAAAGCAATCTCCTGCTATCGCCAGAGCGCCAATTTGTGTAGGGATCTTGTCCGGTCTCGCCGCGAACTCGGGGCACGGATTCTTTCGCGATTGCGCTGAAGCTTGCGAGAGGCGCGTCCGACTCCGGCCGGAATACGGCGAGGTGCAGGTCGTCGTGGCCGATGAGCAGATCGGTCAGCCTGCTCGTGCCAGCAATGATCGTACTCGCATTGGGTTCCTCGATCAGAGCATGTTGGACTTGTTTGAGTTTGCCACTCAAAATCCCGCGCGACTGGCTATCGAGCTCCTGCACCAGGGCGAGGTAAGAGTAGCCCATCACCGCGCATACCAACAACGTGCCGAGCGCTCCGACCCAGACCGCCAGCCGCAAGGACAGGCTTGCGGGCTTCATGTGCGCTCTTCCAGGACGTAACCCACCCCACGAACGGTGTGAATGAGCTTGCGCACGAAGGGTTCGTCAACCTTTACGCGCAGGCGCCGGACGGCGACTTCCACCACGTTGGTGTCACTGTCGAAATTCATGTCCCATACCAGCGACGCGATCTGCGTGCGCGTCAGCACCTCGCCCGTACGCCGCATGAACAAGTGCAATAGCGCGAATTCCTTGGCAGTGAGACCGATCCGCGTGCTGCCACGAAGCGCACGATGGCGGGCGGGATCGAGCTCCAGGTCGGCAATGCGAAGTACATCGGGCACGATCGTTCGCGCACCACGGTGCAGCAGTCTACGCACGCGCGCCAGCAGTTCGGGAAATTGAAACGGTTTGACCAGATAATCGTCAGCCCCGAGGTCGAAGCCCTTGATCTTGTCGTTGAGAAATCCACGGGCGGTCAGCATAAGCACAGGGGTATCCCCTCGGCTACGGATACTCTGCAACACACTCCATCCGTCCACGCCTGGCAAGTTGACGTCCAGTACGACGAGATCGTACTCGGACTCCTGCGCCAAATGACGCCCGTCGATACCGTTGATGGCAACGTCCACCACATAGCCGCTCTCGCTCAGGCCCTGACGCAGGTAGTCGGCGGTCTTGGGTTCGTCTTCAACGACCAGGATTCGCATGGGTCCCAATTAGAAAAAACACACTTGTTTACCGGACATGGAGTGGATTGCAGCTTACAGACCCGGCCTTCAGCTTCGCCGTCGACTTTCGATCAATGTTCGATCGTAGTCACAGCCAATTCAGACCTTAGCATCATGTACCGTTAGCGTCCGATTGTTGCGCTTGCGCATGCAATCCAGTCGATCGAAAGCTGCGCCGCCGCGCATTTTAGGCTGATTACAATCCTCAACTGATTACATATATGTAATGTTCGTGTCATGTCCAAGATGGGAACAATTCCTTACCCTTGCGGGTCTCGCTCAGCGAGGTAAGCCCTTGGCTTTGCCGGGAGCAAGTTAGCGTGGCGACTCAGTGGCTCGGATGCAAACGCATCTCGCCCAACTGTACCGTCAATCAAGGTTGGACTTCGAATTTCAACCCCCCGCGTGTCTAACTACAGTTGACAGGAGGATTTCTATTTATGAAACGTCATTCGCCCTTTTCTTTTGCGGTTCCAGACCTGCCTCGCCGGCGATTCGTGCAAGGACTGGCTGCCGGAGGCGTGCTACTCGGAATGTCGGCATGGTCGATTCCGGGACAGGCGCAGAATCCCGATGGAGCTAGCGGTGGTGCTCCCGTTCTTCGCGGAACCGAGTTTGACCTGGTAATTGCCGAGTCGCCGGTGAATTTCACCGGCAATCCGCGCATGGCGACCGCCATCAACGGCTCGATCCCCGCGCCGACGTTGCGCTGGCGCGAGGGTGACACGGTCACCATCCGTGTCACCAACAAGCTGCGCGAGTCGACCTCGATACACTGGCACGGCATCATTCTGCCCTACCAGATGGACGGCGTGCCGGGGATCAGCTACGCCGGGATTGCACCGGGGGAAACGTTCACCTACCGCTTCAAGGTCGAGCAA
>JACZJT010000015.1 GCA_014860445.1 Burkholderiales bacterium | reverse complement strand
CGCCCGAGCGGGAGAGGGAGGAGGTCTTCCCCCCTCTCCCCCGGAAACGGGGGAGAGGGCTGGGGTGAGGGGGCATAGCGCAGGAGCGTTAGTTCCATCTATTTGCAGCCGCTATTCTACCGGAGCCGCAGCGAAGAAATCCGTGACCTCTGCGAGTACGCGCGTGCGCCGCATCGCGGGCAGACTTTGCCAGATGCGCCGGCCGTAGGGTTTGCTGATCAGGCGCGGGTCGCAGATCATGAGCACGCCGCGGTCCGTCTCGTCGCGAATCAGACGCCCTGCGCCCTGCTTCAGACTGATCGCCGCGTGCGGCAGCTGGTATTCCATGAAGGCGTTCTTGCCCTGCTTGGATAGATATTCGATCCGCGCCGCAAGCACCGGATCGTCTGGCGGGGCGAACGGCAGCTTGTCTATCACCACCAGCGACAGCGCTGCGCCACGCACGTCCACACCTTCCCAGAAACTCTGGCTTGCCACCAGCACCGCGTTGCCCAGCCGGCGAAAGCGTTCCAGCAACTCACTGCGGCTGCCCTCGCCCTGCAGCAGCAACGGAAAATCCACCCCCTCGGACTCAAAGCGCTGCAGCAGGAGCTCGTGCGCCTGACGCATTGCACGCAGCGTCGTGAACAAGAGAAAAGCGCGGCCTCCGCTGGCTTTGATCACCGGCCAGGCGGATTCCACCACAGCAATGGTGTGCGCCGCGTCGTTGGGCGGGGGCAGGCGCTCGGGCACATAGAGCAACGCCTGATCCGGGTAATTGAAGGGGCTGTCCCAGCAGGCGGTTCGCGCCTCCTCCAGCCCCATCTCTCCGGTGTAATGGGCGAAGTCGCGATTCACGGCGAGTGTCGCCGAGGTGAAGATCCAGGCGCGCGGATGGCCCTGCAACTGTTTTCTAAAAATGTCTGCAATATCCAGCGGCGCCGCATTCAGCTGAAAGCTCGCGCTAAATGTTTCGGCCCAACGCACCATGCCTTCGGACTCCTCGGCCACCCAGCGTTCGAGCCGGGACTGCATGTCGAGCGCCCGCCGCCAGCAATTCTCCAGGCCTTCGCCGCGCTGTGCCTGCGCCTCGAGCAGCTTGGCGAGTTTCTTCAGGTCCGTATCCAGGACAGCGAGCGCCTGCTTGAAATCAAGCTTGGCGGTCGCGGCGGCGTAGGCAAGGCGCGCGGCGTCGAGCGGAAGACCGAGCCGCGCGTCACGGCTTGCTTTCTCCACCGCCGCCACCGCCGGGCGCAAGGCCGGTGCGTCGCCCGCGCTCGCTATCGCCTCGACCAGGGTGTCGCGGCACAGGTCGAGCAACTGACCCGAGCTCAGGCTCTCGCCGAAAAAAAGCGTCGCGGTTTCCGGCAGCTGATGCGCCTCGTCGAATATCACCGCATTGCAGGCCGGAAGCAGTTCGGCCACGCCCTCGTCCCTGAGCATCACATCCGCGAAAAAAAGATGATGATTCACCACGACGATGTCGGCACTGAGCGCTTCGCGCCGCGCCGCCATGACGAAGCACTCTGCGTATTGTTTGCAGTCCTGGCCCAGGCAGTTTTCGCGCGTCGAGGTCGCCGACTGCCAGACCGATGCATTTTCGGGGACGTCGGCTAGTTCGGCCCGATCGCCGCTTTTGCTGACTTTGGCAAAGCTGGCGATCTTGTGCAGCTGCGTCACTTCCTCGCGGCTGGCGAAGCGCCCCTCGGCGAGCGCACCCGCGAGATGGTGATGGCAGACGTAATTGGCGCGCCCCTTGAGCAGCGCCGTGCTAACCGGGACCTGCAGTGCGTCACGCACCGTGGGCAAATCGCGGTTGTAGAGCTGGTCCTGCAGATTCTTGGTACCGGTCGAAATAATGACCTTGCCGCCCGAGAGAAGTGCGGGCACCAGATAGGCGTAGGTCTTGCCCGTGCCGGTGCCGGCTTCGGCCACGAGCAGGCTGTTGTCACGCATGGCCTGGGCGATGGCCTGCGCCATCTCGACCTGCTGCGCGCGCAGGCGATAGCCGGATATCGCGCTGCTCAAGGCGCCATCGGCGCCGAACACCGCCTCGAGCTGATCATCTGCGGGAAGAGACATGGGTGAAAATCTTGGGTTTGGTGCGACCGACAGTATCCGCTTAACGCCCGGCGCGGTCGCCTGTCGCACGCGGTGAGCGGCAATATTTCTTTACTTTTTCCAGAATATCTCCTAGATTACTTGAATGCAGAAGCATAATCTACTGTTTTTAATAAGCTTCCTTAGCTTTTTTCTGGCCGGCTGCGCCGGTCTGCCATCGCACATTTCCCGCGCAGAAGCCGAGCCCGAGCCGGCGGCAGCCGCGCCACCCGTCATCAGTGCCACCGACGCGGCGAGCGGCGTCGCGCTGCAGGCCCTGGCCCACCTGGGCACACCCTACCGCACGGGCGGCTTGTCACCGCGCACAGGCTTCGACTGCAGCGGTCTGGTCGCTTACGTCTATCGCGAAGGCGCGGGACTTGCGCTGCCGCGCAATACGCAGGATCTGAGTCAACTCGGCGAAGCGATCGGGCGCGACGAGCTCCGCCCCGGTGACCTGGTGTTCTACAACACCCAGCAGCGCGAGTACTCCCACGTGGGCATCTATCTGGGCGAAGACCGCTTCATCCACGCCCCTTCCAGCGGCGGTGAAGTGCGCGTAGAGAACCTGCATTCCCGCTACTGGATGCGACGCTATAGCGGCGCACGCCGCGTCATCATCCCGCCTGGCTAAACACCCCCTGCGAAATAACGATTTCGAAAAACGTCATTCCGCGCAAAGCGAGGAATCTGCCGTCAAATCAAGAAAAAAGCAGATTTCTCGGCATTCTGCCTCGGAATGACAACTCGTTCGGAAATAGGGTTTAATAATTTTTTGCTGGAACGGCGCCTCGGTTCCGCCCCCCTTGACACCAGCAATGAGAACCATTATCATTTAGCCATCTTCTCATCTAAAACGAGGTGGCCGTGAAACGATTGCTTGCTTCCATTCCCCTGATGTTGGTCGCGCTTGGCGCCGGACTTCCGGCAACCGAGGCTGCGGCTAGCGACACATTTACCATCAGCATCAAGGACCACCGCTTTGACCCAGCCCAAGTCGAGGTGCCGGCCGGAAAAAAAATCAAACTGCTGGTAAAGAACCTGGATCCGACACCGGAAGAATTCGAAAGCCATGAGCTGAAGCGCGAAAAAATCATCGCCGGCAACGGGAAGGCCACAATCATCATCGGGCCGCTGAAACCCGGCACCTACAAGTTCGTGGGCGAATACCACGAAAGCACGGCGCAAGGCCAGATCATCGCCAAATAGACTAACGAGAGGCCACCCAAATGCTCGCCACTGCCATTATTGTTTTTCGCGAAGTACTCGAAGCCGCCCTGGTGATGAGCATCGTGCTTGCCGCCACGCGCGGCGTGCTCCATCGTGGGCTATGGGTCAGCGGCGGCGCACTCGCGGGTCTGCTCGGCGCGGCCATCGTCGCCTGGTTTGCCGAGGCCATAGCCGAGGCCGCCTCCGGAGTCGGACAGGAAGTTTTCAATGCCGCAGTGCTGTTCACCGCCGTGATCATGCTCGGCTGGCACAACGTCTGGATGAGCCGGCACGGGCGCGAACTGGCGAGCAGCCTGAAGCATGTCGGCGCGGCCGTGCGCGGCGGCACCAGCCCCATGTACGTACTTGCCGCAGTGGTGGGCATGGCCGTATTGCGCGAGGGCTCGGAACTGGTGCTGTTCCTGTACGGGGTAGCCGCAACGGCATCGGGCAATACCGGCGGGATGCTGGGTGGCGCCCTCATCGGCGTCGGCGCCGGCGCAGCTATCGGCACAACGCTATACCTGGGGCTGCTGCGCATCCCCAGTTCGCGGCTGTTTGCGGTGACCGGCTGGATGATCCTGCTACTCGCAGCCGGCATGGCGGGTCAGGGCGCTGCCTTCCTGGTACAGGCCGACATCCTCCCGGCGCTGGGTCAGACCCTGTGGGATACGAGTGCGCTGATCGCGGACGAAGGCGTCCTGGGCCGGGTATTGCACACGCTGGTCGGTTACACTGCGCGCCCTTACGGAATCCAGGTGCTGGTTTATCTCGCCACGCTGGGCGTGATTCTGGCGCTGATGAAAATCGTCGACCGCAACCCGGGCGCCAGGCTCCTACCCGCCGCGCGCGCGACGAGCCCGGCCTCCCGCTGAGGTTCGCGCTTCAGGAGTTCGGGTTATCCAGGTTGAAAATCACCGGGACATCGATGGCGAACTCGCGGCCGCGCAAATTGGCAGGGATCGGCACCGTGGTCTTGCCCTTCCTGAGCATGCTCACCGCCTGCTTGTCCAGAATCTCGTGACCGCTGCTCGTCTTGACTGAAACACCGGCGAGCATACCGTTTGCGCCGATCCGCAGACGCACTTCGACCTTGCCCTGCCAGCCCTTTTCCATCGCAATCGCCGGATAGCGTTTGTAGCGCCGGGTCGCGACGATCAGGGCCAGGCGGTATTGTTCCAGTGTTCCTTTGTCGATCTCGCTGCCGGAACTTGCCGCCGAATCAGTCGTGACGGCACCGGCCGGCCCGGCCGGAGACGAACTTGCCTGACCTGGCGCCACAGGCCGCATGTCCTGCGCTGCAGTCCCCGGTGCAGACACGGGGGGTTCCGGCGGCGCAGGCTTGGTCGTTTCGACTGGAGCCGCCTTTTGCGGTGCGGGCGCGGGCTTGGCCTCGGGTTTACGCAGCACAGGACGTTGCGCTGGGGCCGGCTTTTCAACGCGAGGCTTGGGGGTGGGTTTCGGTGGCGGCGGCACGGACGCGGGTTCCGGGGTAGCCGCCGGTGTCGGCTTAGGTACCGACGGCGTCGCTGATGGGGTCGTCGCAACCGGCGCCAGCCGCGCCGTCAGTACCAACAGCGCCTTTACCGGCGGCGCGAGCGCAATGCGCGGGTCCAGACTGAGTAACAGCGCCACGTGCAGGACGATCGACGCCAGCACGCACCAGAGCAAAACGCGCTCCTGTCGTAGCTGTTGTACGAGCCCTGAGGTGGCGGCTGATGCGAACATGGGTCAAGAATAGCCGAAGCGTGGCCGGAGCCAATAAAAAAAGCGACCATCTGTCGCTTTTTTTTGATCTGTCGATGACTACAGTCTAGCCGGTAAGCTTTGCCGCAGGCAAATCGCCCAACAGCGCCGCCCAGGCCATGAACGCTATCCTCTTGTCGTAGCGCTCGCACAAAAGCGCGCGCGCCCGCGCACCCATCGCCTCGCGCAGAGCGGCATCGCCTTGCAGCCGCAGCAATTGTTCGGCCAAACCTACCGCGTCGCCCTGGCGCACCGCCGCGCCTATTCCATCGCGTTCGATCAGCTGACTGATCTCGCCCTCTGGATCGCCGACAAACACTACCGGTCGCCCGGCGGCGAGAATGCCATAGAGCTTGCTCGGGAAGACATAACCTTCGACTTCGGGCCGCTGCGACACCAAATGCATATCGCCTACGCACAGACTGAACGACAGGCCGGCGCGATCCTGATAGGGCCGGAACTGCACATTTGCGAGCCCCCTGCGATGGACTTGGTCTTCGAGCATGCGCCGCTGCGCGCCGTCGCCGATGAACAGAAACACCACCGCCGCTGCCCCGCCCGCCAGGCCTTGCGCGGCATCGAGGATGGTATCGAACTCATGCACGCGGCCCATATTGCCCGAATAGCAGACGACGAATTTGCCATCCAGCCCCCATTCGCGCCGCAGGGGATTGTCCGCCGCGGCAACCGGGCGAATCGCCTCCATGTCGGCCCAGTTCGGGATCACGCGCGTTCGCTCCGGCATTCGACCCGCACGCCCCACCACTTCCGCCATGCGCTCGCCCAGCACGACGTTGGCCGCCGCCGCGCCAAACGCCCAGTTGCGCAGCCAGCGCAGAACTTCAGCCTGCGGCCCGCCGAGCGCGCGTACGCCCAGTGCCTCGGCCACTTCCGGAAACACGTCCTGCACCCAGTTGACGAGCCGCGCGCCGCGCCAGCGTGCGACCATGGCCGCCACTACCGAGATCAAGGGCGGATCGGTCTTGGCGACGAGTACATCACCCGCGCGCGTGAGTCGCCAAAGCGCCCAGCCGGCGGCCAGGTAGAACGTCACGTAGTCCAATGCCCTGCCGACGAGTTTGTCGCGACCGAAACGCGTGGTGCGTACACGATGCACGTCTACCCCGTCGATACGCGCACGCGGCGGCAGCCCCGCCGCCGCGTCATCGTAGCGCTGACAACTCGTGACCACACATACTTCGTGCCCCGCCCCGGCCAAGAAAAAAGCCAGATCGGAAAGCATCTGGCTGGTCGCAGAATGGTCGGGGTAGAAGTAGCGGTTGGTGAATATGACTCTCATGGGGCGGATAGGCATGGTCCGGAGATTATGGCAGACGCCTCAATTGTAGGAGCAGCGTCTTGCAGAATCGGTGCTCCGCAGCGGCTATTCCCGCTCCACCACCCAGTTCCCCATCACCAGTACGTCCATTTTCGTGCGCAGGAAACAGTCCAGCGCTTCCTCGGGATTGCACACCACCGGTTCGTTCTCGTTGAAGGAAGTGTTCAGCACCATCGGCACATTCGTCAGTTCGCGGAATGCCTCGATCAGCGCGTAGTAGCGGGAGTTGGTGTCGCGCGTGACGGTCTGCAGCCGCCCGGAGCCGTCCACATGGGTCACCGCCGGAATGAGTACGTGCTTGGCCTCGCGGATCGGATACACCTGCATCATGAATGGCACATCGTCATCGACCTCGAACCACTCGGCCACCGCCTCTCGCAGAATCGAGGGTGCAAACGGCCGGAACGATTCGCGCCGCTTGATCTTGAGATTGAGGATATCCTTCATGTCGGCGCGCCGCGGATCGGCAAGGATGGAGCGATTACCCAGCGCCCGCGGCCCCCACTCCATGCGTCCCTGGAACCAGCCCACCACCTTGCCGTCTGCAATCGCCCTGGCGGCCTGAGAACAAAGCGCAGCCTCATTCTCCAGCCGATTGACCACACAAGCCTGCGCCGCGATCTCGGCATTTTTCACACTGAGCAACGCCCCGATTTCCGCGTCAGAGAACTGCGGACCCCAATAGGCGTGGTTCATCACGACCCTATTAGTTACTGCTCCCTCTCCAATTGGTTTTTCTCCCTTGCCCTGCGAGCGCGGAGAGGTGCGGCCGCCCTGCATCCCAGCCCAAACCACAAACGCCGCTCCGATCGCCCCTCCCGCGTCCCCCGCCGCCGACTGCACATACAGCCGCTTGAAAGGCGTATTGCGATAGATCTTCCCATTCGCCACCGAGTTCATCGCGCAGCCCCCAGCGAGCGCCAGCGAATCTAGGCGATAGCGCTCATGTAGCCGATTGAGCAGATGGAAAAATGCTTCTTCGTACATCCCCTGCACCGAGCGCGCGATGTCCTTGTGGCGTTGCGTCAGTTCGTCGCCTGTCTTGCGCGCCGACCCCAGCAACTCGGCCAAGCGAGGCGAATACAAGTCGCTGAAGACAGGTTCGCCGTTCTCCCATTCATAAGCGATCTTCTCCCGATGATGGCGAAAATAGTCCAGATTCAAGCGGAACGAGCCGTCCTGCTCCAACGTCATGATCTGCCGCATGTCCGCCATGAAGCGCGGCTCGCCATAGGGCGCCAGGCCCATCAACTTGTATTCGTCGCCATAGTTCGGAAAACCCAGATACTGCGTCAGCGCCTGATAGAAAATGCCGAGCGAATGCGGAAAATAGATTTTGTCCTCGGCTTCGACGCGGTTACCGCGGCCGCGACCCCAGGCGGCACTGGCAAAATCGCCGAAGCCGTCCACCGAAACCGCGACTGCTTCCTCGAACGGAGAAACCAGAAACGCCGATCCCAGATGAGCAAGGTGATGCTCGATCTCTCGTATCTCCGCCCGCAGGCCCTCGCCGGGAAACGCGCGCGCGAATTCCGCAGCAATGCCAACGCGCTCGCGCTTGTTGCGGATTCGATCGAGAATCAGCGACAGATCCGGCCGCCGCGCGGCCAGATAGCCCACTTTCTTCCACAGGTTCGCGCCCGCGTCCTGGTTGATCGCTACCATATCGACGTCAGCTAGACGGATGCCCGCTTCGGTCAGGCAATAGTGGACAGCCTCGGATGGAAAACCAGCCCAGTGTTTGATGCGGCGGAAGCGCTCTTCCTCTGCTGCGGCGACCAGTACACCGTCTTTGACGAGGCAGGCTGAGGAGTCGGCGTGGTGGGCGTTGAGTCCGAGTATGTAGGTCACGCAAACCTCAACTCGATCGCCACCCGGTGAAACCGGGATAGTTGAGAATATCCACTGTCAACTCGATGCTTTACTTCCCGACGACAGGTCATGTTGCAGAAGATGAAGCGACAGTAGCAGTTCTGCAAATGCGCGCTGAAATGAATAGAACAGACCTGCGCGACCGTCCAATACCAAGCCCTGCAAGAACAGGCAATAAAACAGCATGGCAAACGGTGCGACTACGCGGAGTTTTCTAATTCTGTCGGGCCAGCCGAGATCCACCCAGCCGGAATCGAGCAACTTTTTCGCTTCCAGACGCATGTAGCGATCCTGCGAAGCAACCCAATGCGATAAGGTTTTTCGGTCGTCGTGATAAATCATCCCTGACAAGGCCGCAATCTTTCCGCGAACTTTGACACGTTGTGTGTGCCCGTCCTGGTCGTATGTTGCGTGTTCCCGCCGGAATAGTACGGTGACAGGGGTATATACCGTCGCGCGTAAGGGTCGACCTTCGATGCAATATCTAAATGACGCCCGATACCCCCCAACATCAGCTTCGGGGGCGAGCGATCGAATTTCGTCCAGAAAATCTTCGGAGATTTGGTAATCCGCATCCAGCGCGAGCACCCATTCGGTGCAGATCCCGGTCGCATTAACGCCAAATTGCCACTGGTTTTCGTGAGTATCAAATTCGCGCTGAAAAATGCGGACGTTCGAGAACCGGTTCGCGATTTCCAGAGTTTCGTCAGCACTGAAGCTGTCGACGACGACCAAGTCTTTCGCCCAAGATAGACGCTCCAGCGTACGCCCTATATTGGGCGCCTCGTTGAAAGTCAAGATTAGAGGCGTGACCTGATCAAGCACTTACCAGTTTCCAGAAACATGCAAACAATAGCTGTTCATCCGGAAATCGCGCGTCGATATGCGTCTTCCATTTGAATGCTAACGGCGTCCCAGCTGTACTGGTGCGACACAAACTTGCGCCCTTTCTCTCCCATGCGCTTAAGTGCTGTTGGATCGGCAATAAGGCTGCAAATACCTGCGCCCAGGGATTTCGGGTCGCCGTTTAACACCGCTCCCGCGCCACTTTCGCGCACGATATCGGCCGCGCCGACTTCGGAGGTCACGGCAACGGGACACCCCGTAGCCATTGCCTCCAACACCACGTTGCCGAAATTCTCGGAATAGGATGGCAACACCAAAATGAGTGCCCGGCGATAAAGCGCTTCCTTTTCCGCACCATAGATCGGACCGATAAATGAAATGCGCTGCCGTACACGGTTCTTAACGGCCAATGACTCCAACTTTGATTGGTAATGTTCCTCATCGTTTCCGGCTACAACCAAGCGGCAATTCGGAATCCCCGGCAGAGCGGCGATGAGCCGGTCCAGGCCTTTCTTCCAATTGATCCGGCCTAGAAAAAGCAGAAATGGTTCTTTGTCCGCATCCCCGCTTAAAGATAGAACGCCATGATTTCCGACGTTCTCGCTCGGCATATCGATACCATTAGGAACAACGCACGATTTCCGTATAGACACGCTAAGTTTCGCGGCCTCCTCCGCCTCGAGGCGACTGGTGAAATGAACTAGGGCGGCATTCGCCAGATTCCCCCGCTCGATTGACGCGAGCCAAAAGCGTTTGATCAAACGGCTTTTTCTACGGACGAGATTCTGCACTAGCATGCCTCGCGGAGCGAGTATGTAAGGGACGCGCCTGCTTCGTGCAATTCGCGCCGCGGCCCACGTAGGCCAGAGAAAGATGGAGTGCGTATGGACAACATCGAAACTACTGACGCTTCGCCGCAAAGCGGCAGCCATCGTTGGGCACCAATAAATTCTTCGAAATATTGGTACTGGAAAATACCAAACCTTGACCCCATCCAAATCTATCGGAACGCCAAATGGAACGTCGGAATCTCCCGACCCGTCAATGCTGGTCGTATATACCTCGACTTCGTGGCCTCGTGCTGCCAGCGCTTTGCAAAGCCCGTGCACGGAGAGTATCGGCCCACCGTAGCGTACAGCGGGAAGGTAGGAAGGTACAACGTGAAGGATTCTCACCAGCTGGAATTACGGGTGCTTGGATTACGTCTAACCACAAATACCCTGAAGACGGAAAGGAATATAAGCACTGCCGCAAACGCCTGAGACAGCGTCGAGCATAATTGAATGAAATCTGCTTCAACGTTAATCATAGTCATGGTCACAGCCATGCTTAGCAAAGTAGGTAAAGAAATAATTGCCGCGGTTTTGCTCCAGTTTTCAAGTCGCCCGCAAAATGCTCCCACCAAAAATGCCATGCCGATCACACCGAAGTAACCGAAATTGGCATAGGCCTCGGCAACGAGGCCCCAACCTATCGCTGTAACCGACTCTTCGTTGAATCCGAGGAGGCCATATCGCCTGTTGAGTAAATCCATACCTATCTGGCTTGCCGGCTTGTCGGAGTCGATGAAACGAGGAACTAGAATCGCGGGTAGTAGAGCGTAGGTTTCGCCATGAAGATAGTCTATGCGAGCCGGTGTTTCGCGCTGAGCTCGCAAGATCATTTGAAGTAGTGAGGCACGCTCTATTACGCTCTGACCTACCGAATCAGTGGCAATGGCAGTGATGCCGTACGCCACCCATTCGACTGCTAGTGCAGGTAACTGAGTTACAGACGTTACTCCACCATAATTAGTGTTGTGTAGCCAATATTTTTCGCGCATCTCCGCCTTGCCAGCATGCAAAACCGTAACCGTCGCCAACGCCAAGGCCACTATAAGCCAAGGTACCCGCTTTGAAACGATGACGTAGCCAAACAGCATGGCTAGCATATAGATCATACCGCCGACCAGGAACAGAGAACTCCAACTTAATATGACTAATAACGCTACCCCAATGATCAGCACTCCCCATGCTTTGCCTCGAAGGATGCCTTGCGCCCGTGAAACGCCAGCTAGAAACAAGGCGACAGTGACAAACGTAATTGCGATGATGCGTACCAATCCATAGAACGAACCCAACCAGGCCAGCGAACCAGAAATAACAGCAATATGAAATATAATCCCAACCGCCAATCCGGCCAGTGCAAGCTGAACTGCTTTTGAAGCGTCGACTTCATTTGAAGTGATGTGACGCTGCGAATACGCATTGCCTGCCATCAGTCGCCAAGTGACAGTTGCGGCTAACAAAAAGAGCGCGACAGTAAGACTCGCGCGCGTTATTTCCGATTCTGAGTAATTCAGAATCAGGTCCCTATCAGTCAGAATAGGCCGCGCAAAATAAGGTATGTAGACAAGAGCGACGATTGGATAAATGGGAATTCCTCGCGAGCCGAGTCGAATCCATAGCGTACTCGGCAAAACAGCCGCGGCTAAAACGACGAGGTATGCGATCAACTGATCCGCTGAATTGCGCCATACGAATCCAGCCAAGACAAGCACGGCTATTCCTATAGCCAAAGAGCGAGTCACCTGACGGTCCTGGGGGTATGGTCCGTAGGAGGTCGATGTAATCATTTTGCGCGAACCTTAAGCAAGCAATCCATCAGCGCATTCTCAGTGACTGAGACGTCGAACGCCCAAGCTCGAAGAGCCGCAGCCCGCGCCATTTCCGACAGCTTTACCCGATCTCTGCTCATTTCGTTTGCAGCCTGCATCATCAGCGTAATGTCGCCCCACGGGAACACGCGCCCACATGAGGCATCGACTATGTCATTCGCGCAACCTACGCGGTCGCTAACCAGCACCGGACGCCCGCAGGCCATGGCCTCGTTCACTGCTAATCCCCAAGTTTCTCCGAACGCCGATGGAAGCACAAGAATATCTCCCAGCCGGTAAGCTATAGGCATCCGGCTCTGATTCTGAAAAGGAAGCACACGAAAGCGATCCGGATTGGCAGCCGCAAGTACTTTTATTTCGCTTTCCAGTTCCCCGCCGCCGATCAATACCAAGACAAGATTCGGGTCTCCCAGAGACTGCACGGCACGCATCAATTCCAACGGACGTTTTTTTTGCTCAAATTTCCCGGCAAACAAAAGCACCGGACGGCCTTCTTGAATCCCGAGTTGCTGCCGCCACTGAGCCGCCTCCCGTTCGAACTGACCGCTTGAGTCAGAAAATCTGGCGACGTCAATCGAATGTGGGCACGGGTACAGACGGTCCAGTTTGACGCCGAATGTTTCGTAATAAGCGCGGTTAGCCCCACCCACGTACAGAAACGCTGCGGGCAAGGAATATACGCGTTCCAGCACGGCGCGTTTAAACCACCATCGGAGTCCGTTTCTGGAAGAATCCAGCAAATGCGAATCGCCGCGAAAGAGCGTCGGTATGCCTCGCAATGAAACAGACCGCAGTGCAACAAAGTGGGACATCCAAGCCCAGCCGGTGATGTGCACCGCGTCTGGGCACCATGCCAATAGTTGATTGACCAGGGACGGGTTTCTCAGGCCGAAGAAATGGTGGGTACCTGGATCGGACGAAATATTGGGCACCAATTCGCACTCATAGCCCTCGGTCAGCGGGATATCCCAAACAACTGGCCGCCGGAATCCGTGATCCTGCACTGCAGTCTGGCCCGCGTGCCAAGTAAAGAATACCTTGAGATCGATTTCGTCCCTTCGTGCCAGCCGCTTGTAAAGTGGAACGTAATACTGAATTGGATGAGAAACGATAACTGCGAGTCGCGTCTTCATCGGAATCACATGCGTTCCGGTAGTTCCAGTTTAGACAAAAGGTGTGACAGCTTCGGTTACGCAGCGCCGGTAATTCTCCCAGGTAAATCTCTCTGCCTGCGCTCTGACAGCAAGCCGCATCACTGCCATCTCGTCACGATGAGTATTGAACCATCTTAGGGCTTCCACTAATGCATCCAGATCTCCAATTGGCGTTAGTCGCCCACAGGCAGCAGGCAAGACATCGGGGTCGGTGACTTCCGAGGCAATCACGGGCAAGCCGCACGCCATTCCCTCAAGTAGTGACAATGCGAATCCTTCAAAAAAGGATGGAAAAACGAAAACATCGGCTGATAAGAATCTGGCTCGAAGCGCTTCGCTAGAGCATGGCGGCGCCCAAGTTACTCCACGCGGCAACGCGGCCAATTTGGCCTGCGCCAAATTTCCACCCCCGACGAGTTGGAGATCCGCATCCTGCAGCGCAGCCTTTGTCCAAGCCTCAAGGAGCAGCGGAATTCCCTTGCGCAACGAAAGCTGGCCCGCAAAAATGAATCGTAGCCGAACTCCCTTAGGCTTTTGCGCTGCCGGACGCCAGAATTCCAAATCCACCCCGTACGGGGCACGCGCAAGTGTTTTGTTGGGATAAAACGTGCGAATAGTTCTTTCGACAAAATGGCTGGGCGCGAGTACCAGATCGGCCAATTCCATTTCTCTTATCTTTTGCTCCGGACGCACGTGCCGGCTGGAGGGCAGCCCCTCCGCAGGCAACCAGTCGGCATATTTCCTCACGAGTTCCGCTTGGGTTTTTTCCCACGCAGGATAATAGCCGATCGGCATGTCGTATACGCAAGCCTTACCAATTCGTTTGGCTTCCTCGAACTGCGATAGGGAGCAATCTTCGTAGGCGTGAACGAGAGTGACCGCGCGACGCTTGCACTCACGACGCATGGTACGCATGAGCCAATCGTTCGCTTCATAGGACAGGCTTTCGTCGCCCCCGCCGGCGGCACGGATCAACAACCGGCGCAATTCCCCCATCCGTCCCTGAATCTTGGGCGCAGTCGCGAGAGGCACGAATTGCCGCCGCGCAAGCCGCTGCGCCATAGTCCGCAGCGGTTCGATGCCTTGCAACACGCCCAATGTGCGTGCGGATGGCATCCATGGAACGCAAAATGCTTCCAAGCGCCCTGAGTCGAAATGCGCGAGCGCCGCCTGGTGTGAATTTGGATTGCCTGTCGGGTGGCCGAACAGAATGCTCATTGCGGAGCGATTAAAGTATGCGGCCTTGAACCAAAGCCAAGGCTTGCACTCACGTGCGGTAGGCCGAAGTCAATCATTCCATGGCGTCAGACAGGCATTGAATAAATTTACATGGCGATGCGCCATCGCGGTGGATAGGTATGGTGCCAGAACGCGCGCGCGATCAAAAGTGTACCGGCTTTCTGCCTCCCGCAGGAATGAGTCGACTGCTTTGACCGCCTCGGCCAAGGGCATTTCACTATCTGAATCAATCCAGATCACGTGGCTCACAACGGGATTTTTTTTCAATAACGTGAACGCAGGACCGTCCCGTCGTAACGACGCGAGCAATGGCTTTCCGGAAAGCGCATAGCCAAATAGCTTGGAAGGCATGTAACCTGGATCATCAACGCCCAAAATAAGCGCTCCATCGCTTTCAAGGAGAAGCCCTAGCGAACGTCGGTAGGATACCCGGCCGGGATACTCACTCACCAAATCTCCAATCCCGGCATCCTGCGCCACAGATTCAAGTACTTTCGGTTCTCCATATTTCCAATTGTAAATCGTGCCATATAACCGGATGCGTACTCGTTCCACCAGCGCGTTTCGCTGCGATCGCATCAAGCTCAAGGAGCGGCAGATCAGACCGAAGGACCGCAACATTATCGGGCCACCGGCACCAATGTAGTGAATGATCACCTCGTCTGCACGTTTTCGCACACCGACGCCCGGCAGTTTGGTCGTTTCCGCTAAATCCCTTTCCATCGCGCCGAACGGGATAATCGCATGGCGAGTCGGCGCAAACCAAGCAGGCTCCCACCCCTTGTACCTTCGACGAAGCGTCGTTATGTAGCTGGGCGATACCGAAACGAGCCCCGCTGCATTGACGACGGCCCAGCGTTCCATGTAAGCGGACAGCAACCTCATCAGTCGCGATTTCCAGCTGCCCGCAATAGGAGCGCGGGTTTCCTCTTTCACCCACGGATCGTGGAAATCGACTATATAGGGCACATTAAATCTTCTCTGCCAGAGATGGCCGAGCGTAAAATACGGAAACGTCGTCGTCGAAAAATACACAAGGTCAAAGCGCCCGCTCCTGAGCAAATGCTTTCCCATGCGATACACAGGCAAGAGTGTGCGCCATGTATGTGTACGCGATCCCAATACTTCCCAAAACCGCCTGCCCAGAGACCCGACAAAATGAACAGGCACATTCACGGGGAAAAATCCCAATGAATCACTGTCAACAATATCTTGTCGGACCTCGGACGCGCGAACTGTAAGCACTTCAACATTCCAGCCAAGCAACGGCAACTCCCATGCGAGCATCCTTGCCCGTTGCATGTCCGCGACCATCGTAGGATTGAATGTGCTAACGACGATTAGTACGCATTTTGCTTTCATCTAAATCGTATTCACCGCGCAGTTACCGTCGCGCGTCATGGCGTTCTAGGTTCAAAGATCTCACACACACGCTGGCAGGCGCGATTTTCCATAAACGATCGTGCGTCGAGAAGGCGATTCCGGTCCAACGATCAAAATACAGGTACTCCAAATCCACACTATGCGACTAAGTCTGCCGAGAGGCGCTCTAACACACTAGAGGGAATATTCGGACCGTCAAACAACTCAAGTTCCATCGAATGCGGTCGCCCGGACTGTACGCGCTGCTGGATTTTTCCAGGTGCGTAGATTGTCGGCATTCCACCAAGGAAACTGGCCCACATGCTGAATGTTGAGAAGCCGCTCGCGAACAATAGACTCGCGTGGGCCATGGTCCACAAATCGGTTATCGCCCGTTGCCGCTGACTCACACAAACACCATCAATCTGCCGCAACGCTTGGATTTCCTCAACAGCACCATCAGTGAATACAACGATCGGTACGGAGCGAAGTCGCACAAAGCGCCTAATCGATTGCGCCATGTCGATAAACCATTCCAAAGGAGTGAACTGCCTGACTTCCTTCAGTTCTTGAGCCGTAAAGCCCTGCCGAGTGAGATCGCCCCGGCGCACATGCATCGCGATAAATCGCCCGCCATACAGTTCTCCTGCCGATCGCAACGGCGCCTTGGTCATGGTCCAAAGCCGGTGACGGATGAACTCATGTTCCGTCACCAATGGCGAAAACAAGCCACCGATACCGCTGAACTCTACTACCGTTGGAAAAAGCGATTCGATTTCTCGAAAATCAGAGATCACTTGGTCTTCGGCAACTCGCCGGCTTAGCGTGCTGACGATTTGACGCGATATTCCGCGTACGTGATGCTCCGCGTGGAAGACTCCGCCGTAATTCCGCTTTTCTGGCTCTCTGCGAAGATAAGGGCCAAGTCGGAATTGTGCCCAATGCGGCGCGAGAATCGTCGCGTTGAACTCACGTGCAAACAACTCCGCGCGAGCCCATGGAAATAGTCCGTTGCCGAGGCCGTTTCGTCCAATCAATGGAAGGGCAAAAAGCCGCATGGCCGCGAATATCTCGAGCCTAATCTACGGGTTTGACCGCGCTGACGTAAAGAGAAAACGGAACTTTCGGATTTACGCGCGCAATCCAGATGCACGGCAGAGCTAACGGCAGCAAGGGCAATGCAAAAATGTCTCCAACCGACGTTCGGATGGCGCGAAGAACACGATCCGCAATATATACGGACTTCGGCCCGATTCCTACTACGTGATTGATTCTAAACCCTAATGGCTCAAGTAGTTCACGATAATCCAGCTCCGTATATCCAGCCCTCACATGCCCTCCGGTTTCGTTCAAATCCAACACCTCGGCACTGTGCCGTGGATGCAGTCGATTGGGGCAACACAGATGCAAGATACCCCCGGGGCGCAGTACGCGATAAAATTCCCTCGCTACATCGCCGTCGCGTTGCAGGTGCTCCAGCACTTCGAAGCAAATGATTTCGTCGAATGTACGGGTGTCCTTGGCTAGATCATAAAGATTGCATCGCTCAAACTGAATGCGCTTGGGATCGGCCTTCTTTAGTCGCAGCAAAAAGTCTTTTGCGCGATCCAGTTGGGTTTGATCAATATTCATCGCTACGACCCGAGCGCCTGACTCATATGCCAGCCATGAAAAATAGCCATTGCCGCTCCCGGCGTCCAACACATCGCGTGGCCCGGTTCTCCAATAGCGGCGCAAAGAAGCGCGATTTCGGGTGTGGAGATCCAGCCCCGGATAAATTAGTTTACGCGTAAATTCGCGAATCGCGCGGAAGAGAGCGCGCATCATACTTTAAGAAATATAGTAATCACGTCCTGAAAACCGAAACGACCAAGCGCACCCTTGACGAGATCCTTCCAGAATACGTCCTGCGGATACGAAAAATGCTGATATCCACGCACGCCGAGGACGATCATGCCCAAATCCGCGGCAAGCCTGCGCAAATCGGATTCACGGAAATAATTCACATGGTCGAGCTTGTAATAGTGCCACCGCCGGCCCTTGAGACGCGCTTCCCATCCGCCAACATTGGGAACCTCGATCACGACCAGCGCCCCCGGGCTGGCAAGGGTCCTAACGCCCGCGAGTGCCGACCTTGGATCGGAAAGATGCTCGAGCACATGGTACAGCGTAAGCACGTCGTAGCAATTGGGCGTTTCCGCAAGATCGGCCATCGTGGTGCAGCGCCAGTCTATCTGCGAAAAATGGGTCTGGAGATGGGAAATGACGGTCGCCTTCATGTCGATGCCGGCGCATTCGAACCCTTTTTCGCACAGCGCCAGCGCAACTTCGCCCTTGCCGCAACCGATATCGAGAGCCCGGCCGGGCGGCTGCGCATACCGCAGGATGTCGCGCACCCGCCGCTGAATATGAGGCAGGTCCGGACGGATTGGGCCGATCTGCGGTTCGTCGAATGCGTATTGCGCGTCGCGTGGATACCCCGGCGCTGAACTGTCCACAAAGCGGAATCCGCAGCCCTGGCACTCGCGAACTGCAAATTTCGGCCATCCCGCAAACACGAACGTTCTGTTGAAGGAGCAGAGTGGACAGTTCATATCATGGGTTTGACTGGGAGGACGGCTCCACGGCATGGAGCCCGCCGAACCCGTAATAGTCGTAGTAAGCTACGTTATCTTCGATGCAAAGCACGCAGTCCGTGCAGAATACTAGTGAGCCGCAAGAATCGATGCTTGATTGCTCTCGCTGCAGCCTATGTCGTCGGGTTGCATCTATTTGTTTTCGTTACCATCTTGAAGACTGACCTCCTTGAGCGGGCCGGCGCGCGACTGGGACTGCGTTTCGGCAACGAGTTCTCCATAGACGCGCGCGCATTCCGGTCCGCGCAATTCCTCCTTGACCGTATCGACCAGACGATGCGGAAATCACCAGTGGTTTTCATGGGCGACAGTATAATGGAAGGCCTTCCGCCGCTTCACGGCATCCCGCGCTCCATGAACCTGGCGCTCGGAGGCAGCACGTCCCTGCGTACCGCGGCTATGATCGGCGGATATCGGAATATCGATCACGTCGCGGCGGTGGTGCTCGGCGTAGGGATAAACGATCTGTGCGGCGAACGCCCCAGTGCACAGGAGTTCGAATCGCGCCTCAGGAAGCTATCGGCCGCCCTGCCCACCGGCGTCCGGGTTGTCTGGAGTTCGATCCTGCCAGTCGATCCGAATTCGCCGCGCGCCGCCTGCACTATCGACCCCGACGTGGTCAGGCAGGCCAATTCGCGAATTGCAGCGCTTTGCAAAGATAGGGCTGCGTGCATCTACTCGGACGGCTACTCAAAACTCGCCGGTGTGGGAGGCCATCTGCCGCCTCAGTTTCACGTAGGCGACGGATTGCATCTGAGCCCGCTTGGCTACGAGGTCTGGTCCGCCCAACTCAGGCAAGACCTCGTCCGAGCCGGTGTAACGACGCGCTGAGCGGTGCCTAAGCCCGTAACGGATTTAAACCCCGCACTCTCGCAAGCCGACGGGCAAGTGAGTGCGCCGGGAGTTCGACGAGAAGATAAAACGCGTAGCTTGTCCCCAGCACGAATGCGATCCGAAGGAACCAATCCAAAATTGGTCCTGCCTCCAGGGAAGCGCCCAGACGTGAGTACAAGCGCGTCGCAAACATGTGGCATAGGTAAAGCGAATAGCTCCACCCACCTGCCCATTCCAGGGCTCGCCACGGACGCTTTGATCCGTTGGCTCGACGAATCTCGCGCACTATCCACGCATACGCGATGATCGCAAAGAGGTTGAGGGTCCACGGATACCCTATCGGGGAATGAAAATTGAGTGCCAGACACATTGAACTGGACGCCCAGACAAGGGTCCGCCACTTCCATACGCTGTCTTTCGTCTCGCCGGACAATGCAGCAACTGTACGACGTTGCCAAGTCTCCGCGAGGCTTACACCCAAAAGCCAACAGGGTAGGCCGAGAAGCCAATTGAGTCTCCAGCCGTAAACGCCGTAACCTTTGGCGGCGGGATCAGTAAGGACGACAGCAAGCGATAAGACAAAAGCGCCCGCGACTATAGCATCCATACCCAATCTATCCTTAAGTAGTCGTATCAGCGGATAAGACGTGTAATACATCAGCTCGGCAACCAGACTCCATAGGATTGCATCAAAGAACTTGAGCGAATCAATATCGGCCAATTCCGTAAGAATCATCGCCGCAGCCATTGGAATGCCGATACGGACATATCGCCGAATCAGATAGGGAATACATCGAAACGCTGCACCGCCAGTATACGGATAGTGAATGCAGAAACCCGATATCACAAAGAACACAATAACAGCAGCAGGACCAGAGTGGAGGACGCCCCAGGCGCCGTGGAGCACAAAACCTATCGGATGCGACCGATCCACTTCGGCGAAAACCGGAACCGGGCCCAAGTGGCTAAAGACCACCCAAAGCGCTGCGAAGAAACGAAGCGCGTCTAGACCGAAAACATGTTCGTTTCTTGTGGAGATCCTGTGCAACTTGCTTTCGTCTGCAAATTCAGTGTGCCCGGCCAGGGTGGCGTCCTCGACGTCTTTCGGGATAGTCTCTAAAATCACGAAATCGATCCTAGTGCGCGTCGAACGGTCCCGAGCAATGCGCTTTCTTGTCGTTCCCAACAAAACGTTTGTTCTGCGGCTTGCAATGCAGCGGTCTTCGCGAGTTGTAACCGTTCCTTCGATTCGAGAAGCGCGTTGAGCCTGTGCGATAGGGCCATTGGGTCACCGGACGGATATAGAAATACTGCACCTCGAGCTTTCACCGCGACTTCCTGCTGCCCGGCAGTATCGCTGGCGACTACAGCGAGCCCCGCGAGCAGGTAATGCAATATCTTGTTGGTAATTGTCAGATCCCGACTCTTGCAGTATTTCATTTCGCCGGCGAAGCCTATGTCGTGCTCGGCTATACGCGATAGTAGTTCTTCGTTCGGGACGAGGTCATGCACGAAGACGTACGAGCGCCACGTTTCCGGAACGTGATCTGCAAACCATTCAGCGAAACCTGAGACAGGATTCCCGCGAAGGTGGATCTCGGCCCTATGCTCCAGGCGCGGCAATGCCGCGAGTAGATCTTCCAATCCTCGACCCGGACCGATTGTCTGGGAATACCAATGAATCGATAGGATTCGGCTGTCGCTTTTGTCCTTCGACAAACCATCGATGAGAGTGCGATCGGACCAAGGGAACACATTGTAGATCACCGCCGGCGGGTTGCAGGCGTACTCGCGTGCCAGCGCTACGCTCATCGCGTCTGAAGGACAAGTAGAGTGCGCGCCCTGTTGCAACAACTGTCGCTCCAAAGCGCGTAGCGACACAATTGGCCGGCTTTTCCTGGCTTGCGGCGGGAGGTCTTCAGAATACCAATCCTCCATATCAATCCCTACGCGCCTGCCTTGTCGCATCAGCTTCGCGCCAACCCATGCTCCCTGTTCGAGGTGCGCAATGTAATAATCGGCATTCGCAGCATTTGCTTGACGGCAGAGCCTCGCAATGGCCGGACCGAATTGCCAGTGACTCTCAATACGCAGGAATTTGAATGTTTCCCGGCCAACGCGAGCGCAAATCCGCCGCCACATTGAGCAGAGTTCATGTACAAGATTGATCTTCAGCGATGATTCTACCGACTCAAAGGCAAATCCGTTACGACGTGCGAGCGCTTGATCGACCTCTAACCGATTACGGTCCGTTCCAGAACCGTAGACGATCACATCAAAACCCGCATGGGCCAGTGTCGTTGCCTCTTTAATCGCTCGCGGATTCCATGCGAGCGACGCACCTGTCAAAATCGCAATTTTGCTGATCGACGACATGCCCTGCTCTTTTTCCGACACCCTCATGGTGGAGAGGCAATCAAGTGGCGCGCTTGCTCTTCTCCGCACGGATATGATTCTAGACTTCGAATTTCATAACCATGGCTGATTAGCAATTGCGAGCACGCTTGATCAAGTGCGGCAGAGTGGGCCTCCAGGAAGATGTGTGGACGATGGTCGCTTAGAATGCCGTTCGCTCCGCATAAGACATCTAATTCGGCGCCTTCCACATCGATCTTGACGACCTGAGGCGGCGGAATCTCCTGTCTTTGCACAAGCGAGTCAAGTCTGCGAACGGGCACTTCGATTTCGCCTGTTGCTGTTGCGCCAACTTGAAATGTGCTCGAAATCAGCTTGCCCATGCTGGCATCGGGCATCACGCGGAGGCGAAATGTGTTATCGAGATTTCCAATCGCGATAGGCTTGAGTTCGATACTAAGGCCCGGATTAAGTCGGCAGAGACGTTTTAACGCCTCCTGATTAGCGGGCAACGGCTCAAACACAATGACGCTGGATGCTCCGGCCAGTGCCATTGCGCCTGACATATAACCCCGATAGCCCCCAATGTCGTAACAGACGTCGCCTCGGCCGACGCTTTTGCAAATGGCCTCCGTAAATTCAGATTCGTAGGTTCCCATCCAAATGGCTTTGTCCAGCGGAAGGCTCACCTCGAATCGTAATCCAGCGGCTGGTCCACTGTTGATCGTATGTATAAATGCCTCGTCGGATAAAATGTTTCTTACCAGCCAACGCTGGGTTTCGGCCAGGCCCGGAATATACTTGATCCAATTCCGCATCCCCGACGGAATCGCGTTCACACTTGATCTGAGCAGTTTCTTCACAACTTTCCGCTAACGGAAATCGCGGCTTCTGGCAGATCCGGATTCCACCGGCACCACCAATGCTCTTCATGGTCGACGGCAATACACCGCACGTCATATCCATGGTTTTTCAGAAACGCGTGCACGTCCTCCACTGTATGCCCATAGCTTGGCAACGCCGGCGGGTGCACGCTCAGTAATAGGTCTGGTCTTGTAATCCTGAGAAAAGTAGAGGCGCCAGAAAGAACATGCAGTTCCGCGCCCTCCACGTCACACTTGATTAGCATCGCGCGCCCTGTGGTGTCTTCTGAGAGAAACAGGTCATCAAGCCGACGAGTAGGGATTGAGTCGACATTTGTATCGATCAGGCAGATATATCGCGTTGTACCGAAATCACCGCGATCTCCAGCGCGTTCCAGAGCGACTTCCGTTGCTTTCGCAGCAGCGTCAAGCGATGACGCGTCGGTAGGTGTCCGCGCGACAAAGCCATACACCAATCGCAGCCTGTCGCCTTGAGCATGTTGGCACATGCGGCGCACCGCAGCGAGACTCGCAAGGTCTGAATCAAACGCGACAACCTCGACGGAGGGCTCGGCAAAAAGCGCAATCGCGCTGAAAATGCCGGTCGAACTCCCTATGTCTAGCACAGTGCCACCGGGATGGTGCCGCACCCACTCTGATAGCTTTGCAACAGCCTCCGGTTCGTAATGTTCCCAGTACCCACCGGAAAACTCGGGTGGCATCCATACCGCTGAGTTTCCGCCGACCATGACCTTCACGCCACGACCACCACGGTTTAGAAGCCAATGATACGGTTTGCGCAAAAGCCGCCAAAACCACTCTGCTCGCTCGAGCCCGGGCAAGTGGCGGATGCGTTGTGCAATCGGACGTAACGCGGTCATGACGTCCCCAAATCCCTGCGAAGAATGTCAACGAATCGTTGCGAGCAATGCTCCAGTGTTAGATTCTTGAGAATGTAGGCGCGAGGATCAAACTCCTGCAGGTGGAGTCGGTCGAGGAAACGATCGAGGCTGGTTTCAAACTCATCAAGGTTTCGGAACGTGCTCCCGCAGTTGTCGTCAAAATATGGAACACTCGTCGCCCGCACGTCCGCATTTCCCCACTTGAATCGGGATGGATCAAGCCACCATCCTTGATCCCACGCGAGTACCGGTACGCCGCTTGACATGCATTCCTGATATGCCAATCCCTGGCTTTCGCTTTCCGACAGAAAGATCATCGCTTTGCTGCGGGAGAGAAGTCCACGAAAGTCGCTTTCGTCGTAACCGCCATATCGTATCTCGGCAAATTTCATTCTGCGCCGCCGCAAGACGTCCTTGATGGGTTGAATGAGTTCCCGCTGATTGCGCTCGCGATTCCATTGGACTTTGTCGTAGAAAAGGAAATCAAGGTCCTTAGGTACCGCAGATGGTGTCCATGCATGTGTATTTATGCCAACTGGCCATATCCCGCACCGCTTCCCAAAGTAGGGCTTATAGACGTCGTTCGCCCAATCCGAATGCTGCAGGTAGCGAACTACCGGATAGTCCGTACATAATGTGGGCCACTCGCCTGGATGCCCCATCAATCCAATGCCTGCCACGATCGGGTTCGTGCGATCGTACCCTTGCAGTGAATGGCGGCCACGTCCGAGCACCGCTACGCGATCGTCCGCACGAAGCCGCTTGAATGGAATGTTTGTTTCGTAACGAATGCCAAGTCGGTCTAGGCCCAGACACAGATTGAAAAATACTTTATCGACCCCGCCTAAGCGACGCTTGCCGCGAACAAGCCGGCGGACGATGGGTCGGATGAACCTGTCCCCCGGAGCCCAGCGATCGCGCTCAGGCTCAACTCGATAATACAAGCATATTCTTTCGTTTCCCATGTACCGAACCCTATCTCCGGCGAAGTAGCCAGATGCCCGGTAGCCGAAGAGGAGAAAGGAAATCAAATTGCGCAGCAATTCTCTCCAAATCCGCCTCTCCGAATCCTTCGTGGCATTCAATGCACATGGCATCGACCAACCATAGCCAGGAACAGTCGGCAGAAAACAGTTTCTTTTCGTACCCTTCAATGTCGACTTTGAGTAGCCCTATTCGACTCCACCCAAGTCGCTTTTGAATCGTTTTAATGGACAGGGCGTCAACCTCTAGCGTTTCAACGCGCGCAGATGATGTGCCGTCAAATATGCGATGTCCGTAATCTTTGGCAAGAATCTCCATCAAGACTCGCCCATCCTCCACCGTAATCGCTACGGGAAATACATCTGCGGTTACGGCGTTGAGTTCCAGATTTCTTCTCAGAACCCTTACATTGGCCGGAATTGGCTCAACACACGCCAGTCGAGCGGAGGTATATGTTCGCGCAAAGTAGACCGCAGTAAAACCGGTATTTGCGCCGACATCCAAGATGGTTTTTGGTTGCGTCGGCAGACCTAGGCGGTAATAGTTGTGCTGAAACACTTCTCCGAATATAAAACTATCCGAGCCGTCGTTTGCCCGTACCGCCAGTCGAATTCCGCCGATTGGGCTAGGATACAGAAATCCGATTTCCTGTTGTTTGGGGACTGCATTTATTGGGTGCTTCTTGGCGTAGACCCATCGCATCCGCTTTATAAAATCGGCCAAACTCGCCTTATAGCGCCAGCACTCGATCAAATTGCGATAGAACCAGATCGGATTCAAGATGCCTCTCCGAATTGATTCGTGGGTCGCGCAACCGGGACATATGCATATCCCATCGCAATTGCAACTTCCTGCCGAATTGCTACCTTGGGGAACGCGAGCACGTTGGCGCAATAAAGCATCAGACGGTGCTGCGCGAACCTAGCATTTCAAAAACAATACATCCGCTTGAACCAACGGTGTGCCGACTGGTGTTGACGCACCGAAGGCATGGATTCTGAAATCTTGTTCTTCCAGAAAGCTGCATAACTCTGGAAATGTGCATTGATTTTCGTACAGTTTTACGAAGCTAACTTCGACAATCAAAGCCTTCGTGTGAGCCAGTACTGAAATGCCCCCTGATAACACTTCGAGTTCAAATCCTTGCACGTCTACCTTAATCAAGTCCGCAAAACGGAAATTCTCCGTAAGACAGTAATCATCCAATCGGCGGACCGGTATGGGCACCTGGCAGACTTCCGTCAATCCGAAATGGTCATGGCTTGCCTTCGCAATAGGTAATATGCTGGACGCATCTGAAAAGCTTGTGACGCGCAGCGGCATCGTCGCGTTCTTCGGGCCGAGCGCGACAGGATGCAGGGTGATTCCAGACATGCCGCCGCAGGTTTTTGCGAATCCATCCTGATGTGCCGGGAGGGGTTCGAATGCCTCTACGACCGCCCCTGGAATAACAGTCTTGGCGAGGAGCGTCCAGGTACCGACATTTGCTCCGATGTCGTAAATTACGTTGATGCCCTTTACGGCCGCCATCTCAAGTAGTTCCAGGGACTCGATGTGTCCAAGCGACAAGTTACGGGCGGGCGTATTAAGCAATTTCCGAAGTCGCCGTTGCCGGAGCGATGCTGTCGCAAGGCGTTCACAAAGCAACCGCAGGTTCCAGAGTAGTTCGAGTCTCATTAGGCGCTTTTCGCTCCTAGACGCTCGCCTATTCGAATAAGACTCCGTACCGCGGTGTGGTCCGCGAGCGCCCGACGCTGCGCACGCTGGCGCATTATCTTCCGGCGGGGCCCGTCCTTTTTTAGCTCATCAATCTTGAATTGTAGTTCCTCGGGAGTCCGGTAGCTCTCAATTTCTTTACCCAATTCGTAAAGCTCCCCGAGTCCTGCCGTCCACTCCGTCAGATAGCAAGCACCCAACATCGGGGCCTCGATGTCGCGCAAACGGGAGTATGTGAGTGGATGCCGATTGGAAACACGCGTCGCCGGAACGCGATTGATACCGATCGCAACTATGGCCTCACGCGTGATGCGAACATACTCATCCCGCGATACCTGGGGCATCAGCGTGTTTTCGCTAATAGTCGGCGGGTCAAGATGGATGAAATGATTCTCGATTTTGCGACAGAAGCCCGCAAGTCCGTGGGTGCGCACAAACGCCATCTGATTGCGAAGGATCGCGCCAAGTCGCCTGGTCGGAACTTCTGAGTTCAGCGAGTCGGACGTAGGCGTCCAACCAGTTCCACGGATTACAAGATCCGCACCTGCGCGTACAGCTCGGCCGAGCAAATCGCGACGTAATATATCGGCAGACCCAATGAAAGTGGGCGCCTCAGTCTCCGCGGCAGGGACGCAGCGCAATTCGATCGGGACCCAGCACGGCATGGGCATATGTAGGTGCGGAAGACCGGCATTTCGATAGAGCGGGAGGGCTTCAAATTCAGGCACCCAATGTAGGGAAAAAGGACGATATTCAACGGGCATCTTGTGAAACTCGCGAACGTTATCGCAGAAGAAATTCACGCACGGGACGCCAATCCGCTGTAGCTCAGCAATCGCTCCAACGTCGATTTGTCTTGGATAGAGATAGCTTAGGAAAAACTGAATCGGCTTCTGGTCCCGTTCTTTTCGAACAAATTTGAGAACGGTTTCCCAGGTTCGGGAGCGCCACTCTTCAAGTTGTTTCCCTGGAAGCGAAACGAGGCCTTCAGCCCAGTCCAAACCCGGGACCTCCAAGCATTCGATACCCGCCTCACTACACCCTTCGACGAAATAATCGCGCCAAAAATCATACGCCGGGATTGGATGACGACGACGGCTTTGCAGACAGCTTAAGAGAACGCGCACTGTGACACCATCCTAGAGAAGGACCGCGCGTGGAATCCGCGCTCAGCTGACACGACTTTCCACGAATGCGCCCAATTCGACCAACCCTCTGAATTGCGGATCGCGTGGCACAACGCCATCATTTGATTCGCCAGGCATGACGGTAAAGGTGAGAAGGCTCGGGAAACTTTCGGAGACAGAATTGGAATTGATATAAAGGCCAAGGTTGAAATCCGCTTCGACGAAAGGAACCGCAGAGATAATGGTTCGAAGAGCGAGTTTGCCGCCTGCTCTCAGCCGATATGGGCCTCTCTGCGACCGAAGATCTATCAGGGCCGCACGTTCGCCCAGTGCCGAGTGGATAATCAGGGCCAAGTCAGATACCACTTCCTCGCGTGTCGCCAGCAATTCGATATTGAAATTCAACTGGGCATTTTGCCGAACGTTCAAGGGATCGGCCTCGAATCGGGTTAACGAGAGGGAAGAGCTAATGGCATGGTTGACCGATCGCCTCCTATGGGAAGGTGAAGCATTGAGGTAGCGCGAGACAGCCTCAGCGGATTGCCCATCGAATATGATTCTTCCGCTGTCTAAGGAGATAGCGCTCGAACAAAGAGCTTGAACGGCGGCCATGTTGTGGCTCACGAACAACACCGTCCGCCCCCCCTTGCTAACCTCGCGCATCTTGCCTAGGCACTTCTTCTGGAACTCGGCATCTCCCACCGCGAGCACCTCGTCTACTACCAGGATTTCCGGCTCCAAGTGCGCCGCTACCGAGAACGCCAGCCTCACATACATCCCCGACGAATAGCGTTTGACCGGTGTATCGAGAAATTGCTCCACCTCCGCAAACGCGACAATCTCATCGAACTTGCGCCGAACCTCCGCGCGCGTCATGCCGAGGATCGCGCCGTTCAGGAAGATATTCTCGCGCCCGGTCAGCTCCGGATGGAACCCCGTGCCCACCTCCAGCAGGCTTGCGACGCGTCCGTCGAGTTCCACCCGTCCCTCGGTGGGCTCAGTGATTCGGCTGAGGATCTTGAGCAGCGTGGACTTGCCGGCGCCGTTGCGGCCGATGATACCGACCACATCGCCTCGATTAACTTCGAAAGACACATCCCGCAAAGCCCAGAAATCCTCGACCGAAGGCACTTTCGACACCCTACAATCGGAAGGAAAGTCTGACTTTGTATTTTCCACATCCTTGCCAGACGCCATCAAAGTGTCTGTTGAGTTATTTAAATTGGCAATACCAATGGCTTTCGATTTACCCCGAATAAACAAACCCCGCACCTTCTCCGCGATCACGTCGCGCAGCGCCGTATAGCGTTCCGCCCGTTCATGGCGGATTCGGTACTTCTTGCCGATACCCTCCGCCCGGATGATTACGTCGCTCATACCTAGATTACGTCCGCAAAGCTGCGCTCCATGCGGCGGAAGTACCACACTCCCACCATCAAAACAGAAACGGTGACTACTGCCGCGGCGCCCACCGCCTGAAGATCAAGGGGCGTGCTGCCGTCGAGCACGGACCAGCGGAAGCCGTCTATGATCCCCACCATCGGGTTTAGGGCGTACAGCGCGCGCCAGCGTTCCGGCACGTTGGCCGTCGTAAACGCAATCGGCGAAATAAACAGCCCGAACTGCACGATGAATGGCACGACGTAGCGGAAATCGCGGTACTCAACATTGAGCGCCGCAAAGAACAGGCCCGATCCCACCGACAGGCCGAAGGCCAGCAGCACGAACAGCGGCAGCGCGAGCAGTTGCCAGCCCGGCGCAAACCCGTACCAGAGCATCAGCAGCGCAAGCATGCCGAGCGTGATCAGGAAATCGACAAGGCTCGTGGCCACGGCAGCGCAGGGAATTATCAGGCGTGGAAAGTAGATCTTTGAAATCAAGTTGGCGTTGCCGATCAGGCTGCCGGATGACTCCGAAAGTGCCGCGGAAAAAAACTGCCAGGGCAGTACAGCCGCCAGTACCAGGATCGGCTCCGGCACGCTGCCGGGCTCGATGCCCACGAGACGCCGGAAAACAACGAACACCAGCATCGTTAGTCCGGGTCGGATCAGCGCCCATGCAACACCAATCGCGGTCTGCTTATAGCGCACTGCCAGGTCCCGCCACGCGAGGATGTACATCAACTCGCGGTAGCGCCAAAGGTCACCCCAGTAATTCCTTGCTGCTCGGCCGGGTTCAATGATGAGTTTCATGCGGATGACCGGAACTCCGCTGGGCCCTTGCTCACGGTCGCAAATCCTCCAGAGATGGGTGGCCGCACACTTTGCTGCCCAAGATCAAGCATCCTAGTCGCAAATCCGACGACTTCCTCAACCTCGATCGCCTTCATGCATCGATTGTCGTTAGTGCAGAACTCCAGCAGGCAAGTGTGGCACGGCACCCACTTTTGCAGCACCAGGTTTTGCAACCCGTAAGGATGCCATTTTCCGCGCATCTGCCAAAAGGAGAACAGTGATATGCAGGGCGTACCTACGGCTGCAGCAAGGTGTTGGACTCCGGAGTCCACACATATGAGCAGCCGGCACCGCCTCAGCAGTTCGATTGATTCTGAAAGCGACAATTCACCGGCAAACGAGTGCGCGTGCGCACCTATCTGCGAAGCCAGACCTGTGCATAGTTCTGCTTCCGCACCACCCGCAATCAGCACGACAGCGCTATTGAAATCGGCAAGAATTCGCCCGACTTCCGCGAACCGCTCTGACGGCCAGTGATTGGTTGAGCGCTTGGCGCCCGGGGCGATCGCGATCAGCACCTTGCTTTGCAATCCTTCGGCCAAAAGCAATTCGTCTATCCGTGCCTGTGCGGCAGGTAAGCGCGGAAGGCCGAAATCGATTTCCGTCGCAGAAATGCCGGCACGTCTGACGACGTCAAGCGTTCGATCCACTTCGTTGCTGAAATGCAGATACTCGGACTGGGCCTGTGCAGCAAGACGGATGGCGTTGATCCGCCATCCCCGTGCCCAGCGAACGCCGACCGTCCAGGTAAATAACATGTCCCGAAATTGCCGTGATATCGAGGAAAGGTTATTGGGAATCTCGATCCACACGTCGAAGCGCCGCGCGCGCAATTCACGCAGCAGTTTCAAGCGCCCGGACATGGATTGGATGTCTTCAGAATAATAGACTCGGATTTCGTCTATCCAATCGTTTCCAGGGAGCAGTTCTGCCGCGCCCGGCCCCGTGGGACCCGGCGAGGTAAACAGCGTCAGCTGGGCATCTGGGTAGGCGCGTCTCACGCTGCGTATGGCAGGCAGCGCGCAGACGATATCGCCGATATAACCAATGCGAAAAACGCAGACTCGTTCCGCGGACACCGGTCGCCGCCTGGGCCACAGCAAGAGCGCCACGGCGTACAACAGTGCATTGATGCAATCGTAGAGGGCAGATATCAGCAACGCCTGCGATCGGTGAACAAGGGTGACAAGAACGGAGTGCGACATAGCGTCTGACGCAGCGTTCAGGTTCGGTGTGGCCGCCGCGCTTGCCTCGTCCAAGGCTTGTGTCTCGGATCCGCCGGAATCTGCATCGCACGGAATGGACGCCGTCTGGGGTGACGAAACGTAAACCGGTGATCTGCCGTGTGCTTTTGTCCGGATGCCATCGGCGGCTGTCGGCGAGTCGTGCAGCATCACATGTTTCGCCCAGCCGCGTATTCCGCGCGCCTCCGCTTGCTTGCCAAACATGTCGATGCACCATTCCCGAACCGGCACCGTGAAGCCGGTCTTCGCGCGACTGATCATTTCATCGGGGAGTTGCGGCTTGAGTGCGCGCGCCAGATCGACCTTGCTCGGCGAGCGCTTACCGGATATAAGTGGTGCGAGACTCCGAAAGAACGAAACATCCAGATAGGGCACGCGGATCTCGAGAGAATTCGCCATCCCCGCCCAGTCGCTGTCGCGCAGCAGCTGGTTGCGCATATACCAGCTAAGTTCAAGCGCAGAAATGATTTGCCGTTCCTTGCTAAGTCCGCGGGCGCTGCCTTCGAGCAAAGTCAACTGCTGCAAATCCTCCCAGCCCTGGGTGGCCAACTCGGGATCCATCAACCTGGGTAGCTCCCAAGGCATGAACACCGCGCGCCGCAGAAGATAGGCTCCGCCGTAACTTCCGCCGTATTCCATGACACCTGCATACTTGGGCGAGGTGAACTGGCGTACAAGCGGCGACAGAGCGCATCGAAATGCTTTCCCGAACCTTGATAGACCGCTGAACGCAGACGCGGCGCGTCGCATTCTAGGTACGTCGCGAAAACTCGGATAGCCGCCGAACAATTCGTCGCCGCCGAGGCCAGAAATCGCGACTTTCATTCCTGCGTAGGCCGCAGCTTTGCTCACAAAATAGGTGTTGATCCCGTCGATCGATGGCTGGTCCATTGCTTCCAAAATGCGCGGAAGTTCGACTTCGAAATCGCCGCGCGTGACCCACCTTGTTTCGTGGCTCGCCTTGTAACGAGCAGCTACATCTGCAGCCAGTACAGTCTCGTCGATTTGCGTGTCTTGGTACTCTTTGAATCCGAGTGTCAGCGTACGCAAATTAATGTCGGCAACTTCGCTTGCCAAAGCCGTGATCGTCGCCGAATCGAGTCCGGCGGAGAGAAAGGCACCCACTGGCACGTCGGCGATCATGTGGTGCCGCACGCTGTCACGCAATGCGGCCAAAGCACGCTCGGCACGAGAACCGTCAGATTCCTCGGGATTCTGTTCCTGTGCCTTTGCGAATTCCTCTGCAATACTGAAGAAAGCTGTAGGGCCGCGCAGTCCGTTGCCATCCACCCATATGCTTGCCCCGGCCGGCACTGCTCGAATCGCCTTGTAGAGCGTGAACGGTTCTGGAACGGAACCCCAGACGAAGAATCCAGCGTGACCTGCGGGTTCTGCTTCATTGCCGATCGCGCCGCCGCTAAGCAGCGCTTTCACCTGCGAGGCGAAACGCAGGCTGCGACCGTCGTTGGCGTAGTAGAGTGGCTTTATTCCGAATGGATCGCGCGCGAGAAACATGCCTTTCTTGCGCTCATTCCATATTCCAAACGCGTACATGCCCCGCAGCGCATGCACCATATCTGGTCCGCGCTCCGCATAGAGATGGAGCAGGACTTCAGTGTCGGAATTCGAGCGGAAGCGATATCCCTTCGCTTCCAATTCGTTGCGCAGTTCGCGGTAGTTGTAGATCTCGCCGTTGAAGGTGATGCGGAAATTGCCGTCGGCCGTGGCCATCGGCTGCGCGCCGGCAGCACTAAGATCGATGATGGCCAGGCGCCGGTGCGCGAGTCCGATTTTCTGGTCCGGGGAAATCCACAGGCCGGCGCCGTCGGGACCGCGCTTGATCATGTGCTCGCGGATGTGCAGCAGTTCCTGCTCGTCTACGGGCGGTGCCGACTCGCGATAGGCGTAGATGCCGGCTATGCCACACATGCCGCTAAGTGGCCCCGCCGTTGGGGTCGCGAAAGTAGGCGATGGCCCGGGGAAGCCCATCGTCCAACGCAATGCGCGGCGTCCAGGCCAGCGTGCGCTTCGCCAGGTCGATATCGGGTTTGCGCTGCGTGGGGTCGTCCGAAGGCAGCGGTTTGAATTCGATCTGCGATTTGGATCCGGTCAAGGCGACAATTTTTTGCGCCAGTTCCAGAATGGTGAATTCCCCCGGATTCCCCAAATTCACCGGCCCAGTGAATTCATCCGGCGAGTCCATCAAACGCACCAATCCGTCGACCAAGTCATCCACATAGCAGAAAGAACGCGTCTGCTTGCCTTCACCGTAGATGGTGATTGGGTCGCCCTTCAAAGCCTGGACGATGAAATTGGATACCACGCGCCCGTCGTTGGGGTGCATGCGCGGGCCATACGTGTTGAATATGCGCGCCACCTTGATCCTGAGCTTGTACTGGCGGTAGTAGTCGAAGAACAGAGTCTCGGCGCAGCGCTTGCCTTCGTCGTAACAGGAGCGGGTGCCGATCGGATTCACGTTGCCCCAATAGTCTTCAGTCTGCGGATGGACCTGCGGGTCGCCGTAGACTTCACTTGTGGAGGCTTGCAGGATCTTGGCCTTGACCCGCTTGGCGAGCCCCAGCATGTTGATCGTGCCGTGCACGCTCGTCTTAGTGGTCTGTACCGGATCGTACTGGTAGTGGATCGGCGATGCCGGGCAGGCGAGATTGTAGATTTCATCCACCTCGACAAATAAAGGGAACGTGATGTCATGGCGCATCAGTTCGAAGTGGGGATTGGGCAACAGGTGGGTGATGTTGTCCTTGGTGCCTGTGAAAAAATTATCCGCGCACAACACGTCATGGCCGTCGGCCAGCAGGCGCTCGCACAGGTGCGAACCGAGGAAGCCTGCCCCGCCGGTTACGAGGATGCGTTTGCGGGTGCTATAGGTTCGCATTGGGTATTTCTCCAGCAAGGTTTGTTCGGACACGCTACCGCCCTGCAACACACTTGCGTGTTTCGCATGGGTTTAATTCCGCTGCAGAATCCGCGTGGCCCCGAAACCGAATGTCCCTCAGTGGGAGACCGAGACCTTTCGGGACGCACATCTGCAACTACGGCACTATCCTGCTATTCGCGAGCCCGCTAACTCCTGCAACTGTGACTGCGTCCCGCGATACCAAATACTATGTACCAACTGTTCACTCGGGTCTGCGCTCGCCGAATTCGGCGACTTCGCGCTGCAATTGCTCGATTTCCGCCTTGAGCGCTTCGTATTCACCCATCTTGCGCTTGAGGAAATGCATGGTGATGGCGGCTTTGCTTTCGATGCCGCGCGGCGTGAGCAGATATGCGTAGCCGAGTTTGTTGCGGTTATCGCGGAAGTTGCGCACCTTGATGAATCCGGTATCGATCAGCGCATTGAGGCAGTAGTTGACCTTGCCCAGACTGGCCCCGAGTTCGCGGGCGAGACCGCGCTGGCTCAGCTCGGGCCGGGCTTCAAGCAGCCGCAGCAGGCGGAAATGAGTGTCCTCGATGGATGGATCGATATTGGCCGGCGCAGACGCACTTTGCGGCAATTGGGTGGCGGAGGTCACGGTCGCCCTATACGTTCAAACGTTGAACGCAGAGTAGGCCGCTATCCTGGGAGTGTCAAGTGCCTGATGTAAAACATTGTTTAATCCCTTGTTTGGAATTAGCAATTGACTTGGCAGCATAGGAATATATTGCGAGGCAATTGCAACGATCGGCGCTTCGACCAAGCTGGACATAACTAATAACAACCTTTAATATAACTCATGCCGTATACGGTCTTAATCCGCAGGCAGGCGCAGAAGAAACTCCGGAGCTTGCCCCGCAACGAACGGGCCAGGTTGGCGGCGAAGATAAACCAGCTCAGACACGACCCGGACAACCCGGCGCTGGATACCAAAGCGCTCGCCGGTGTGCCATTGCATCGTTTGCGAGTAGGCGATTGGCGAATCATTTACGACCGGCAGGACGCCGTTCGAATTATTGCGATTGAAAAGATCAAATCCCGTGGAGATGCCTACAAATGAATGCCCCCTTGAACCTCCAGATTATCAAGTCCATTTCCGGCAAGCCCGAGTTCGTATTGATTCCGATCGCTGTCTATAACGCATTGCGAGAACAAATCGAGGAAGAAGTTGCGGGGCTGGAAGCTGTGGCGGACAAGGACGCCGACTATGTGCCGTTCGCGTTGGAGGATTACGTAGACAGCCCCGTTGCGCTGGCACGCATCAAAGCCAACGTAACGCAAAAGGAACTGGCGAAGCGCCTGAACGTCACCCAAGCCTACATCAGCAAGGTCGAACATCAGGCCAAGGTAACGCCAAAATTATTGTCAAAAGTCAGAGCAGCTCTTAAGTAAAACAGGATTCAGGTTGGAACCCGCGAGCCACCGGATGCACAAGAGTGTTAAACATGTCTCCGGTATAAAGTGTAAAGCATGTGCCCGGTATGGACCCGTTTAATTTTGGCGGAAAGGGTGGGATTCGAACCCACGGTACGGAGAACCGTACACCGGATTTCGAGTCCGGCGCTTTCGACCACTCAGCCACCTTTCCGCGCCGCGCCCACAAAAGGGGCGTTCCGGGAGGCGTATTTTATCAGCAAGCCCGGCGCCTGAGCAGACAGTAGTTCGGCATCATAGGACATCTCGCCTACCCTCGTTTGACAAGCAACATTACTGTAGCTACATTAATGCATGCGAATTGAGTTCGACCCAGCCAAAGACGCCGCGAATCTGGAAAAGCATGGCGTCTCTCTGGCTCTGGCAGCCGAGCTCGATTGGGAAGCCGCGCTGGTTTGGATCGATGATCGCTTCGAGTACGCCGAGTTGCGCGCGATAGCGCTCGTGCCGAAAGCCAAGATCGTCTACTACGTGGCCTTTGTGGATCGTGGCGAGGTGCGCAGGATCATCAGCCTGCGCCGAGCCAATCGTCGAGAGGTAAAGCACTATGTCAAAAGCATCTAAGCGGACGTCCGTCGCAATGCCTTCCGCGCAAGATGATAAGCTCATCACCGCAGCGGCCAAGGCCGATCCCGATGCGCAGCCGCTCACACCGAAGCAGTTGAAATCCATGGTTCCGATCCGCGCGCTGCGCGGGCGGCCCAAGTCCGCGAGCACGAAGCAACTCGTATCCGTGCGCTATAGCCCGGAAGTCTTGGCGTACTTCAAGTCTACCGGCGAAGGTTGGCAATCGCGAATGGATCGCGTGTTGCGCGAGTACGTAACACGTCACTCCCGAAGGAGGTAAAGCAGACGCCGAACCCTTTGTTGCTGCGAACGGGCCGGCCACGTCGCCCCAATGCAATTGTCGTCGTGGCCCGCCGCAGAACGACGCGTTCAGCCGCTGCGCGCGATGCGCTCCAGCCCGCCCATGTACGCTTGCAGCGCCGCCGGGACCGACACGCTGCCGTCGGCATTCTGATAGTTCTCCAGCACAGCCACCAAAGTGCGTCCCACCGCCAGCGCCGAACCGTTGAGCGTGTGCACGAGTTCGGGTTTGCCCTTTTCGTTGCGAAAGCGCGCCTGCATGCGTCGCGCCTGAAACGCTTCGAAATTGCTGCAGGAGGATATCTCGCGAAACGCGCTCTGCCCGGGCAGCCACACCTCGATGTCGTAGGTCTTGGCGGAGGAAAACCCCATGTCTCCGGCGCACAGCGCCACTACGCGGTAGGGCAATTCCAGTCTTTGCAGGATGGTCTCCGCGTGGCCGGTCAACTGCTCCAGCCCGCCGTAGGATTTTTCCGGCGCAATGATCTGCACCAACTCGACCTTGTCGAACTGGTGCTGGCGTATCATGCCGCGCGTGTCTTTGCCGTAGGACCCGGCCTCGCTCCTGAAACAAGGCGTGTGGCAGACAAACTTGAGCGGCAGCAGCTCCAGAGGCACGATCTCGTCGCGCACGATATTGGTGACTGGTACTTCGGCGGTAGGAATCAAGTAAAAATATTTTTGCCGTGGAGGTGCAATTGATGTCACACCTTCTCTCACGACTTCTTCGACCTCGATCTGTGTGGGTTCCTCCAAACCAAATGGAACTCTAAATAGATCCTCTTCGAATTTGGGCAGTTGCCCAGTGCCGCGCATGCTCGCCGCGTTCACCAGATAAGGCGTATAAACCTCGGTGTAGCCGTGCTCGCGCGTATGCACGTCGAGCATGAACTGGGCAAGAGCGCGATGCAGTCGCGCAAGCCCCCCGGTCATGAGCGAGAAGCGCGAGCCGCTGATCTTGGTGGCAGTGGCGAAATCGAGCATGCCCAGCCCTTCGCCCAGGTCGACATGGTCTTTCACCTGAAAATCGAATTGCCGCGGCGTACCGTGCCGGCGCACTTCGACATTGTCGTCCGCCGAACGGCCCGGCGGCACGGTCGCGTGCGGCAAATTGGGGATGACCAGCAGAAAATCCTGCAGTTTCGCCTGGATCTGCTGCAGCTTGGCTTCCACGGACTGCAATTCGGAGTTGGCCTCACCGGCTTCGCTCATGAGCGCCGTCACGTCTTCGCCCTTGCTCTTGGCCTGTCCGATGCGCTTTGCCATGTTATTGCGCGCGGACTGCAACTCCTGGGTGCGCGTCTGCACCAGTTTTCGCTCCTGCTCCAGCGCCTGGAATTCCGCGCCGTCGAGTTGAAAAGGCCGCGCCGCAAGCCGGCTGGTGACGCCTTCGAGATCGTTGCGCAATAGTTGTATGTCTAGCATGGCGAAGTTCTTTTATATCCGAGTTAAATTCTGACCAAGTGCCGATTTACTATCACCCGTCATTCCGAGGAGCGTGAGCGACGAGGAATCTGCTTTTTTTCCAGACAGAAGCAGATTCCTCGCTGCGCTCGGAATGACAGATCCTGGTGCTGATATATTTTCAATCCGCTTCAAGGCTTCTTCGCTTTGCTGTCGAGCTCGCGCAGGTAGGCGAGCTTCTCCGCTATTCTTGATTCCAGGCCGCGCGGCGTCGGCCGGTACCAGTTCACCTCCGACATACCGTCCGGGAAATATTTTTCGTCCGCGACATAGGCATCCGGCTCGTCGTGCGCGTAACGGTATTCGCGCCCGTAGCCCAGTTCGTTCATCAGCCTGGTCGGAGCGTTGCGCAAATGGTCCGGCACCTCTCGCGATTTGTCCTGCCCGATGAACGCGCGGGCCTCATTATACGCGACGTACACAGCGTTCGACTTGGCTGCGCAGGCGAGATAAACCACCGCTTCGGCCAGCGCAAGCTCGCCTTCGGGTGAGCCCAGTCGCTCGTAGGTCTCGCAGGCGTCTAGCGCCAGGCGCAGCGCGCGCGGGTCTGCGAGGCCCACGTCTTCCATGGCCATGCGCACCAGGCGCCGGCCGACGTAGAGCGCATCGGCGCCGCCGTCCAGCATGCGCACCATCCAGTACAGCGCCGCGTCAGGATTGGAGCCACGCACACTTTTGTGCAGCGCCGAGATTTGGTCGTAGAAGGCGTCGCCGCCCTTGTCGAAGCGGCGCAGATTTCGCGACAGCGCGTTGTCGAGAAACGCGCCGTCGATGCTGCGCGTCGCCTCGCCCGCAGCAGTCTGTATGATCTCGAGCAGATTCAGCAGGCGCCGCGCATCGCCGTCGGCCAGTCCGACCAGACGTTCGCGCGCGCTCGCGTCGAACGCAAGGCCCTTGAGCGGCCCGACCAGGGCGCGCTCGAGCAGCTGTCCGAGTTCGTCTTCATTCAGGCTTTTCAATACATACACGGCTGCGCGTGAAAGCAATGCGCTGTTCACCTCGAATGAAGGGTTCTCGGTGGTCGCGCCGATGAAAGTGAACAATCCCTGCTCGACGAAAGGCAAGAACGCGTCCTGCTGCCCTTTGTTGAAACGGTGCACCTCGTCGACGAATAAAATGGTGTGTCGGCCCGATTGCGCGAGGACCGCTTCTGCACGCTGCACCGCCTCGCGTATTTCCTTGACCCCCGAGAACGCCGCTGACAGCGCGATGAACTCGGCATTGAAGGCGTTGGCCATCAGGCGCGCCAGGGTGGTCTTGCCCACCCCCGGCGGCCCCCACAGGATCATGGAATGCGGCTTGCCCGATTCGAACGCCAGGCGCAGCGGCTTGCCTGGCCCTAGCAGATGCGGCTGACCCACCACGTCGGCCAGCGATTGCGGGCGCATGGACTCGGCCAGCGGCGCTGCGGGTTTCGGGACGCCGAAAAGGTCGGTCACGGATTCAGACTGCTTTAAGAGCGCTGCGCCTCAGTCGCCGATCACGTCCGCGCCCTTGGGCGGGACGAACTTGAACAGCGCCGCGTCGAGTTTCGGATTGCGGCGCAAGGCGATGAATTTGAGCACTGTGGTCTGCCCGAAGTTATCGACCAGTTCCATGACTTCCAGCCCGGAACCGCCGAAGCCCATGCGTATGGTCTCGAAATTCGATTCCTTTTCGCGCGGTGTCGCCTCTACCCATTCCTTGCCGTCTTTCGTGCCTCGGTCAGTCAAATTGAATGCAAGTTCGATTTCCTTGCTGCCTGCGAGCAGCGCCGCCGGCGAGGAGCCGAGCGCGCGATCCAGGCGCCTGACCGTGACCTGGTTCAGGTCCTGGTCATACACCCACACCTTGGCGCCGTCGCCCACGATCAGCTGGGGGTAGGGCTTGGCGTAGGTCCAGCGAAACCTGCCGGGCCGCAGGAAAGCCAGACTGCCGCTCGCCTCCTGCGTCAGCTTATGCTTGCGATCGTAGACCTTCTGTTCGAATTCGCCCTGTGCCGACGAGGTAGCAGCGATGAAATCGCGCAATGCGTCCAGTCCCGATGCGTTTGCGGAAGACACCAACAGCAGCAAGGTTGCGAACAGCAGCGCTCGCACCGATCAGCCCTCGGCCCGGTTGGGTACGAGCACTTCGCGGTTGCCGTTCGACTGCATCGCCGAGACCATGCCGGCCTGTTCCATCTGCTCGATGAGGCGGGCTGCGCGGTTGTAGCCGATGCGCAAATGCCGCTGCACCTGCGAAATCGAGGCACGGCGCGTGCGTAGCACGATCTCCACCGCCTGGTCGTAAAGCGGATCGGCCTCGCCGCCTGCGTCACCCGTTCCGTTCAGTTCGTTGCCAGGCTCGCCCGCGTCGAGCACGCCATCGATGTACTCGGCATGGCCCATTTTCTTGAGATAAGCGACCACCTTGTGCACTTCGTGATCGGCGACAAACGCCCCGTGCACCCGCTGGGGCAAGCCGGTGCCCGGCCGCAGGTAGAGCATGTCGCCCTGGCCGAGCAGGGCTTCCGCGCCCATCTGGTCGAGGATGGTGCGCGAATCCACTTTGCTCGACACCTGGAAGGAAATTCGCGTGGGTATATTCGCCTTGATCAGACCCGTGATCACATCCACCGAGGGCCGCTGCGTTGCCAGGATGAGATGGATACCCGAGGCGCGCGCTTTTTGCGCCAGGCGCGCGATCAATTCCTCCACTTTCTTGCCCACCACCATCATCAGATCGGCGAGCTCGTCGATCACCACCACAATATAAGGCAGCGGCTCGAGGAACTGCGGTTCACCTGTCTCCAGCGTGGTCGGGTCCTGCAGCGGTTGGCCCAGCTTTTCTGCCTCCGCCACCTTGGTGTTGTAGCCCGAGAGCTGGCGCACGCCCAACCAGGACATGAGCTTGTAGCGTCGCTCCATCTCGGCCACGCACCAGTTGAGCGCACTCGCCGCCTGCTTCATGTCGGTCACCACCGGGGCGAGCAGATGCGGAATGTCCTGATAGACCGACAACTCCAGCATTTTCGGATCGATCAGGATCAGGCGTATCTGGCTAGGCTCGGCCTTGTACAGCAGCGACAGGATCATGGCGTTGATGGCCACGGACTTGCCCGAGCCCGTGGTTCCCGCCACCAGCAGATGCGGCATTTTCGCGAGATCGGCGACCATGGGCTTGCCGGCGATGTCCTTACCCAGGGTCAGCACCAGCGGCGAGCCCATTTCGTGATAGACCTCGGAGCTGAGTATCTCCGACAGGCGCACGATCTGGCGCTTCGGGTTGGGTATCTCCAGGCCCATGCAGGACTTGCCGGGGATGGTCTCGACCACGCGTATGCTCACCACCGACAGCGCCCGCGCCAGGTCCTTCACCAGACTCATGATCTGGCTGCCCTTGACGCCCACCGCCGGCTCGATCTCGTAGCGCGTAATCACCGGGCCCGGATAGGCCGCCAGCACTTTCACCTGTACGCCGAAGTCGGAGAGTTTCTTTTCGATCAGACGCGAGGTGTATTCGAGGGTCTCATCGCTGATGGATTCGACGTCATGCTTCGGCTCATCGAGCAGAACCAGCGGGGGCAGCGGCGTGTCTGGCAGGTCCTGAAACAAGGGCGCCTGCTTTTCCTTGGTCACGCGCTCGGACTTTACGATCTCCACCACGGGCGCTTCGATGCGTATCGGCTCATGGTCTTCGATAATGCGCTTCTTGTCCACTTCGACAATCGCTTCGCGCTCCTGTGTTGCGATTTCGCCCGCCTTGCGGTCCTGCCGGCGCTGCCAGCTGTTCAGCACAAAGTCATACGTCAGTTCCAGCGCGGCGCCGATCACCTCGATTACTGTCAGCCAGGAAACGCCGGTAAACAGGCTCGCCCCGATGGCGAACAGCGTCAGCAATATCAGCGTCGCCCCGGTAAAGCCCATGGTGGCCGCCAAGCTGGCGCTGATCACCGCACCCAGCATGCCGCCTGGCGCGAGCGGCAGCGTCGCCTTGAGCGTGTAGAAACGCAGCGCTTCGACGCCGCTGCTGGCGGCGATCAGCAACGCAAAGCCGGCCAGCGCGACCAGCAGCGAACGCTTGTCCAGCAGGCTGCTGCCGTCCAGACGGCGATACCCGGCGATGACGATATAAGCGAGCAGCGCCACCAGCCAATAGGCCGATACGCCGAACAGATACAGCAGCAGCTCCGACAGCCAGGCACCCGCACGCCCGCCGGCATTTCTCGAAGTCGCCTCTGCGGTACTGTGGAACCAGCCCGGATCGGACTTATCAAAGGTAAGCAGAATCAGCAACAGGTAGAGCGCCAGGGCCAGCAGCGCAAACCACTTGGATTCGCGCAGCAAAGCAGCGATCTTCCCGGGGAGCGGCGGTGGTGTCTGGGTTCGGTTCAGTGTGCGCATATTCTCTGGCAGGCATCAGTCAGCACATTTTACCCGCTTGGCCCACTTGCCACCAAAACATGTCCGCTGCGCCCCGAAACAAAAATCCCCGCACGAGGCGGGGATTTGAAAGTACGGAGAAATCAAGCGGAATCAGCGCCGTACTACGCACTCCTGATTCTTGCCAGAATTGACCGCAGCGCCGGTCATGATGCTCTGAATAAAGCTCGCCGGCGGGGTGAATTGCAGGCCCGGGTCTGTGGAGAGGAAGCGCGGACGGCTGTTTCTGTCCGAAATCGCGCCAAACTGTCCCGCGAGAAAGCTCTGTGAACCGGCATTGTTGGTCGCGATGATCTCCCCGTCGGTAACGCTCACGTAGACGCCCGGCTCCAGGTTATCGTCGGCATTCGGCTTCGGACATGGCGTGGTGAGGCAGTCATCGGCGGCGTAACTGGTGCCGCGAATGCCGATTGTCGCAGTTGCCGTGCCCAGACTGTACGCGTCCTGATTGCCGCGTTTGCCCACCAAACCGCTGACGGCGCGCAATCCGCCTTTGACCAGGCCAAAAACGAAACTGTCCTTTGCAGGCTCTTCTGTCTTGAACTGGAACTGCTGGATTTTTATGCTGCTGTTCGGCTTGAGCGTGATGACGCCGCCATCGGTGAACTTGATCTGCGCATAGCTGTCTTTCTGGGTATTCACGGTATCGCCGCTGACCACCTGCGATTTCTGGGACAATATGCGAATCGAGCCGTCGGCCTTGACGACCGAGAGCGTGCCCGACAACTGCGACACCGTGCCGGTATTGGCCCACGCAGCGCCGGCCATCAGTCCCAGCGCCAGAAAAGCCAGATATTTCAAGCTTGGTCTGAAATCTCTCATGTTGTCGCTCCTTCGTTCATTTATGCTGGCGACCACATCGCCAAAATCCCAATATTCAACGTTAGTCTAGTCCTATTTCCCTTCAAGCGAAGAGGAACAAGTTCACGATTATTAACATATTTTTGGCTATTTTCCGGGAAATGCGCACGTTCGGCGCCCCCCAACCGGCCCATTCCGGCCCATTTTTGGCAACAGGCCTAATCCGGCAGCGGCATGTTTTCGCGGATGACAATGGTATCGGCGCGCAGTTCGACGTACCCAGCCTCCTGCAGGTGCTTCATCACCCGGCTGACCATTTCCCGCGAAGCGCCGATCATGCGCGCGATGTCCTGCTTGGACAGCTTCCTGGTCACCACCTTTTCGCCGTCCAGGTCTTCGGCCGTCTCCAGCAGCAGTCGCGCGACGCGCCCGTACACATCCATCAGCGCCAGACTGCCGATCTGCTTGTCGGCGTCGCGCAAGCGCTTCACCAGGCCGCGCATCACGGTCATTGCCATTTCAAAATTCTCGGCCAGGCAGCGTTTGAAATCGGACTTGGATATGCACACGACCTCGCAGGCCTCCAGCGCCACCACATTCGCCGACCGCGGACTGTTGTCGATCAAGCCCATTTCGCCGACAAATTCGTTCGGCTCGAGAATGGCCAGAATAACTTCCTTGCCGTCGAGATCGCTCATCAATACCTTGATGCGCCCGCTGATGAGAATGTAGAGTGAGTCGGTAGGATCGCCGGCGCCCAGGATCTGGTTGCCGCGCGCATACGATTTGCGTGTGACCACCCGCGCAAGCAGGGCAAGTTCAGCGTCACTCAGCAACGAAAGCAGGGGCACGTTGCGCAGCAGCGCTGTGGATACGGGTGGCACACCTGACATGCTTCTTCCCCTCGATGCCTTAATCGGCTTGCAGCTATTATATTACCGCGAACCGCGGCTAGTCTGCGAGCACGATATTCTTGCGCAATACGAGGGAGCGACCGCGCTGGACGATGGAGCCGCTTAACTGCAGGTCTTTCATCACGCGACTTACCATCTCGCGTGATGCGCCTATCATTTTTGCGATGTCCTGCTTGGACATCTTCTTGACTACTACCTTCTCACCTTCGACGTCCTCGGCCATCTCCAGCAACAGGCGCGCCACCCGGCCATATACGTCCATCAGCGCAAGGCTGCCGATTTTTTGGTCGGCTTCACGCAGCCTTTTGACCAGGCCGCGCATCACCATCAGCGACAAATCGGAATTCTCAGCGAGTCTGCGCTTGAAGTCCGTCTTGGAAATCGTGAGTAGTTCGCACGGCTCCAGCGACACCACGGTGGCCGAGCGCGGGCTGTCGTCCAGCAGACCCATCTCGCCGAAAAACTCCCCGGGACCGAGGATGGAAAGAATCACTTCACGTCCCTGTTCGTCGGACATCAATACCTTGAGACGGCCGTTAATGACGATGTAGAGCGAGTCCGTGGGATCGCCCGCGCCGATGATTCTGGCGTTGCGACCGACGCTCTTGCGCACGATCGTGCGCGCGAGAACGCTCAACTGCTCGTCGTCGAGGCCGGAAAACAGGGGCACATTGTGCAGCAGGGTATTCGATACTATCGCCGGTTGTGACATGCCATGCTCAGTTGCAAGAGGGTTTGTTCGCATCGTCCGCGTTCGACGTGCTCGTACTGATGCGGCCGGTCCGGGTTTCCTCGTTTGCGGCGAAAATGATATACGCCAGCAGTGAATCGTCGAAGCCGCGCGGCGACAGCGACTGAATGTAGGCAGATGCCTTGGCCTTGTCAGTATACTGGAACAATTTTCCGCCGCCTGGGCCGCCGTTTATCGCAGGGAACAGAAGCAGGACCTGCGAGGAAACGTCGTAGTAAAGTTCGATCGGCTGGTTGTCGCGGTCGTATAGTCCGGACCCGATCCCGCCCACCAGCAACAGGCCGACGTCTTTAACCGTATGCGTTCCGGTCGCATCGGTATAAGTGTAGTCGAATTTTCCGCCTATGTTGATTTCCATGTCCCCGCTGTTGACGATGGCCGCGCGCGCGCCTGCACCTTCACCTCCGATAATCTTGATGTAACCGCCGGTGTTGATCCAGAGATTGGGCGGGTCGATCTTGGCCGCCGCCGAAGTCTGGCCGCCGTCTTTCGAATCGGCCACACCCCCGGTCATCTCGATATTGCCGCCGATGTCGATGAACTTGCTGACCGTGCCGAGTATGATCGCGTCCGCCGCTGCCAGCGCGCCGCCTCCGGCGGCAGTATTGCTCGTGGCCGTTCCGGCCTGCAGCACGATGCTGCTGCTGTTGGTCGTGTACGGCAGCGCGGGATTGACCGTCTGCCTGTCCGGATTATTCGTAAGCTGCTCCCCGCCCTTCACCCCGAGTATGGTGACGACTTCGCCGCGGGCCACGGCCAGCGCCGAACTCTTCGCAGCGGCGACCGCCGGTCCGCCGGAAGTCGCCGTGGCAGTTCCGCCGGTAATCACGAAATTTCCGGAGGTTCCGGGGCCGCCCTGATCGCCGTTGAGGTAAATGTCGAGTTTATGGTCGGCGCGCAGGGTCGAATCCATGAATTTTCCGCTGTCGGCAGCATTCGCGCTGTTGTCGATGATCAGGTTCTGCACCGGCAGGGGATTGCCGCTGGCGTCTTTCACGCCGACGACGATATTCTGCGCCCGCACCTCCACCGGATTGCCCGCAGAGCCGGCGATGATCACGCTGCCCGCACCCGCACCGTATCCGGCCACGCCACCCGGCCCGGATGCCTCGCTCGCACTCGCATTCGCGCGTAGCGCCAGATCGCCGGTGACCTGCACTGTGCCGTAAATTCGGATGTCGCCAGTTGCAACCAGCGTCAACTGATGGTCGAACTTCTCGAACTCCCTGTCGCCCTGCGCATCGAGCGTGCCCAAATCCTTTCCGATCACCACGCCTGCGCTGCTACCGTCGGGATTGTTCAATATGATGTTACCTGTCGCATACAGATTGAGCGAGCCGCCGGATTGGCCGTCGTTTACCTGGGCGTTCGTTATGGCCGACTTCACGACCACATCGCCCGCAGTTGCGATCAGGTTGACGTTCGCGCCACTCAGCGTGGCCCCGTCCACCAGATCGATCGTCTGGCTCGGAGCGACCAGCGAGAAATCGGCCGCGGTGCCAATGCCCGAGATTTTTGTGCCATTGACGCTCTTGTACTCGATATTGCTCTCCGCATACGGCGGCGGTTTGATCGAGCCCGCGAGCCGCGCCTCAAGCGTGATCGGCCCCATGCTGTTGCCGGTATCGGCGAGATCGTTCACCAGACTGATCGTGCCGGTCTGAGCGCCACTATTGAAGGTGTATACCTTGAGTGCGCCTTGCGTGACCGTTTCAACAACCGTTTGGTCAGGATTGACGACTGTATCCACCACCGCGCCGCTTTGCAGCCCGGCAGCAACATCAATACTCTGAGTCACCGCCCCCGTCGAGAAAATGGATATCGCGCCGGCGTTTTTCGCGATGACCCGGCCCTTGATATTCACTGCGCCCAGCGTACCCGTGGCGACAGAAGCCGGCGACAGGCCGAATCCACCCGCAGCGGTATAAGCCGTATCGTTGCCAGTCACGAACTGAATATTTCCCCGAGTATTCTGCACCGTGCCGTTGATGTTGAGATTGGTGCCCACGTTCAGATTGACGCCACCGCTCACCGCGGCACTATTTTCGATGGAAGTGACGTTCAGGTCCCCGATGTCCGCGCGCACGAACACGCCGCCGCTGGTGGTATTGGTAACCGTCATGTTGGTCCCGGCGCCATGCGACAGAACCATCGGTGAGGCCAAGGTACCGACTCCCGTAGCGGCATTCATCGCCAAGACGCCGTTCACGTCCAGCGCGGCACCACTAGTGGTGATCGCACCCGCCGACACGCCGCCGCCATTGGCGGTCAGCGTCAGATTGCCGTTTCCTGCCGCATAGGTAAGCTGCGCATTGATCGCGATGCCGCCCGTATTGTTAATCAGCGTGAGCCCATTTTGAGCAGTGGTCGGGGTCAACGCACCCACCACCGTGATCGCACCAACATGGTTGCTTGCTCCGATGGTCAGGCCACCGGTGGTGGTGATGGTATTAACTTCGCTGTCGGACAACTCCAGCGTCGCCGCGGAATTATTGGTGTTCGCTGCGGCCACACCGAGTTGAATTGCGTCGCTGGTATTGTTCGGCTTCAGCGTAACCGCTCCACTGCCGGAGTTGATCGCGCTGGTCAGCATCATCTCGTCCGCGATCAGCGCAATCGCGCTGTTTGTCGTACTCAGGGTTCCACCGTTTTGTGTGAGTATCCTGTCAGTGCCGATCACGTTCAGCGTCGCGCCGGCCGGGGCGGTCACGCTACCACTGAGCGTCATGTCGCCGCCGGTGGTCAAGGTCACGGTCGAGCCGGCGCCGGCCGCGATCGAACCAGTGCCCGAAACATTCAGCGCGCCACTGGTGGCAAGGCTGGTATTGCCGGTAGTATTGACCGCGCCGTTGATGGTCGTGGCGCCTACCGATGGCGTTGTCGACGGCGCGCCCGTGGCGCCTTGCGACTGGGTCAGGGTCTTGGCGGTGAAGGTCGACTGCACCGTCACATCGCGCGCCTGGGTAATGTTCACGTCGCCCAGGCGGATCGCCCCGACACTGCCGTTGAAGGCCACCGCGCCACCGCTACCAGCGGTGATCGTCAGGTTTTCCGCGCTGTTTGTGGTGCCGGTAAGGGTGTTGCTGAAAGTGACATTCGCGCCAGCCGGACTCGAGCCGGTGGTTGTATCGATCGTGGTGGTGCCCGCGCCATTCAAGGCGACCGGGCTGGCAAAGCTGACAGCGTCACCTGTGGTGCTGATTGAACGCGGGCTGCTGATCGAAACCGCGCCAGTTCCGGCAGAGCTGATCTGTGCAAAGCTGCCGTCAGTATTGATGTCGTTGTTTATCGTCAATGTGCCCGGGACGTCGAGTTGCACTGTGCCGCCGGCTGTCGTATGAATCCCCACCGTAGTCGCCGTATAGCTTCCAGCGGACCCGGTCTCGGTCGTCCCGTTGGTGGACCCGCCAGTCGGGATCGTGGCCACACTGAAGTAGTTGGTGCTGCTTACGCTACCCACCGCGTAGCTGTTGGCGTCGCGATAGCTGATCGAACCCGCCGTGCTCGCGGCAAGGGTGGTAATGTCGTTCAACGCATTGGTAAGCGTGTAGGACACGCTAGTCCCGCCGAGCAGCTGCATCGCGCCCGCGGTTATCTTTTGCGATTGGGTTACTGCCCCAAAGGCGTTCAAGGTCAGGGTGTTGTTTCCTGCACCTGCGGCCGTGCCGACCGTGATTCCATCATGATTGACGCTGCCACCGCCCTGAGTGATCGGTTTGCTCAACGAGCCAATATTGAATCCGTTCGCGTCGCGGTAGGAGAGTTTGCTCGTCGCTCCCGACAGATCCACAACCAGCCCATTGATATCGTTAGTCGTCGAGCTCAGGTTCGCTACCGTAGAAGTCACGGCATTGCCTAGCAGGCGCAACGCGCTGTTGGCGCCGCCGGTGGCAAGAATACTGCCGCCTGTCTGCGTGATCGCGCCGCCCGAAGAAGCTCTGAGCGTCGTGCTACCCGACGTGCCGATGGTTGCGTCCGTTCTTATGCCGCTAGTTCCCACGGCCTCGAGCAAGATGTCAGAAGAAGAAGCCGAAGCGGTCGCGCCGCCTATGATATTGCCGCCACCGGTGGTATTGATATCGACGCCGCTGCCGGTGCGCGTACCTTTCACCTGAATTGCGCCGGAGCTGGAGAGAATGCTCGAATTCGTATCCAGCAAGACACCGTCGTTATTGCCCGCTCCCCCTATGCCGGTCATGGTGATACTGCCACTGGAGCTTTGCACCACGCCGCTGTTGGCGATGCGTATGCCATGCGCATTGGTTCCGCTGGCTAGCCCGGTGCCATTAAGGATGATATTGCCGGTACCGGATTGCAGCTGGGCACCATTGATCAATATGCCTTCGACCAGGGGGCCTTGACCGATCGCGGGGGTGGTGGATGGCGATGCGCCTCCGCCTAGGGTGATGCTGCCACCGTTGGAGCTGAGTACCGTTCCCGAATTCAACTGAATCGCGCCGCCGCTGACCGTAGCCTGATCGAGATCGGAGTTCAGCACCATCGTGTAGGTGCCGGAAGCACCGCTGCCTAGTTTTGCGTCCGCGCCGCTATTGAAGATGATATTGCGGTTGGCTTGCAGCGTGAGAGTTGTAGCGGCTGTCGTTGCGGACTTGATGATATCTTTCGATACCGTTAGATCGCCGCTACCAAGTGCCGTTACCGTGACATTGCCATCGGTCGTTATGCCATCCATTGCCGCCTGTGACGCCCCCGTACCCGAAGGCGCGGTCAGTGAACCCGCAGCCGCGACCGTGCTCACATCCAGCGAATTCGCGTCCTTATAGCTGAAATCCTTGTTCGCGGTGCTGATGGTTGCGGCTAAGGTCTGCACATCATTGGTGGGGTTCTGCAAGGTCACCGCGCCGGCCGATTTGATCTTCAGCGAACCGCCGACCGCACCAGTCGCGAGCAATGCTGTGGCCGTCGTCGTGCCGGTCTGCGTTATCGCGGAACTCGCACCTGCACTCACTAACTGGATTGTGCCGCCGTTTCCGGAACCGTTGCTACTTGCTTCGATCGCCGCATCGACCGCAATGGTCCCCGCCGTATCCTCGTTCCACACCGTCACCACCGCACCATTGCCGCCCGCACCACCCTGCGCCGTAATCGCTTTACCGAGCGTGATGTTCCCGGACGCCTTGTTGTGCACGTACACTT
>JACZJT010000001.1 GCA_014860445.1 Burkholderiales bacterium | reverse complement strand
TCTGGTTGATGGTCGTATTGCCGGCGCCGCCGGCGATGCTCGCACTGCCCGCGGACACCACGCCGCCCGTCGGCCCGGCGTAGCCGTTCGAACCGAAGGCCAGCATCAGGGAGAGCACCAGCCCCTTCAGCGCGAAACGCGCACCGCTCGCCACTGTGCCGCGCGAGGATGTCCTGCCCTTGCTTGAAGTATTTTCGGAAGTGGCAACAAAGGTTCCCGTGCTGTCGTTCCAGATCGATCGGTAAAGGCGGTTCATGACGTGTATCCGATGTGTTCGATGTTTAGGTTCGGTCGATGTTCGACATCGATGCCGTGATCAGAAATATTTGACGACCTGGAACCAGAAGCGGCCATTTTCATCTGGTGCCGACGTCGCTTTCTCGCTGCCCAGTTTCTGCGCCCAATACAGGTTCGCCGCAAAATTGTTGTAGTCCGCCCAGGTGAGGCCGATACCGGCGCCGCTCAGGGTTCTGTCGTTTTCGCCGGCCGCCCAGGGATTCTTGTTGTGGGTCACCGAGCCGCTGTCGGCAAAGCCGACCAGATGCATCTGCCCGGGCATGCCCGCGGAGAATTTCGGCAGCAGCAGCCGCGCTTCCAGGGTCACGACGTAACCTTCGTCCGCATAGGCTTCGCCTACCGGATAGGCGCGCACCGCGTACGGGCCGCCCAGGCCCATTTTTTGTGAGATGTCCAGGTTCTTCGAGGCGAACTGGCCGTAGATCGAGCCGTACAGCGAAACCTTGTCGGTGACGCGCTGCACGCGTGCCAGATGGTAATCCAGCTTCTGGTAACGCCCGTTGCTGCGCGCCGTCGCCGCATCCAGGGTCCGCGCCGACGGTGTCTCGATGTCGAGGTCGCCGAATCTCTGAGTGAGCGAATAGCTGCTCGCCCCGCCGCCGCCGAAGCTGTCAAGATGGTTGCCTGCCAGGCCGGCCCACCAGACATCGTCACGCTTGTCGGTGACCGACGAGGTCAGGTCGACTTTGTCCTGGAAGGTCTTGGCGTCGAACCCGGCCAGCGCGTAAAGATTGGTGTTGCGCGAACGAATCACCGGATAGCTGCCGTAGATGCTTGCGACCTCGGCCGTGCCGTGCGCATGCAGCGGCTCAAACTCCTTGCTCAGCCGGTATTTGAGGGCGGTGTAGGCCACCCCTGCAGTCGCCTTGCCGAACTGCATCTGGTAGGACGCGCGGCCATAGTTCAGTCCTGATCCCGAAGTCATTACCCGCAGGCTCGCCACGTCACCATGGCCGGTGGGGTTGTTCAGATTTACCGTCGCGCCCAGGCGGTATTCGCCGGTGTAGCGATTGCCGCCGTTGTCGGCTTCGACGCTTCCCGTTACGGACTTGCCCGGTGTCACATCGACGATCAGATCGGATGTGCCCACTTCCATGCCGGGAGTCAGCGTGGATTTCACGTTGACGCCGGGCACGTCGGAGAGCAGCAGCAGGCGGTTCTCCAGCGGTGCGATCTCAACGACGTCGCCCTTGTCGAGACCAGCCAGCAAATCCCGCGCGTGGTCGTCCGAAAGCTTGGTGTCATTGCGCAGGGTGACCGTGCCGTAGCGGCCTTCGATCACCTCAATGGTGACGGCGCCGTCCTTGATGTCCTGCGCAGGCAGATAGGCCTGCGCCACGAAATAGCCGTGCAGGTGATAGTAATCGGCGATCTTTGCCGCCATGCCGCGCAATTCGGTGAGTGTCAGTTCGCCGCCGGTATCAAATCCGGAGACCGCGATCAGTTGCGCTTCCGAATACCGCGTCTGCCCGGTCAGGTGCAGCGAGTTGATCAGGACTTTGACCTGATCGGCGGCCGACGCGGCTTCCGGCGGAACCGGCTGGATGCGAATTTCCGGGATGGATTTTTTCAGGCTGGGCGGCGGTGGGATTTCCTGCATCTGACCGCCCGCGCCTGGCGGAATCAGAATTTGGGCGAAGGCGCTTTGGCTCAAGGCCAGCAGGGCGAAGCTGAGTAATCTGGTTTTCGACATGGCTTGTTCTCTCGTACTTTATTAGAGGGCAGGGATCTTGAGGTCCGGCAAAAATGGTATTCCATTCATTGCACTAGCGAGTATCCAGACTTCCTTGTCGTCGCTCTGTGCGGTGGCAAACATAAGGAAAAAAATATTTTCCCTGGGCGGGGGTGCTTCGTGGGGAGCCAATCCGCGGCCGGGGCCGGCAAGCTGGCCGCCGACCCTATTGTGCGTTGCCGTACCGACTGCTTTCGAGGCTGCGGATAGTCTTGCTCGTAGCGGAACAGGGCAGCGCGGCCATCCCGGCGGCGACGGCCTTCCCTCCGATGGAGACGACGATGACCCATTCAAGTACCCAGGTAATCAAGAAGAGACTGCTCGCCGATTTCAACGCGGTGATGAGCGAAACAGACCAATTGCTGGAGCTCGTGGCCAAAGAGGGCGGCGACAAGGCCGGCGCTCTGCGCACAAAAGTGGAACGCAATCTGAATTCCGCAAAGCAGCAGTTGCGCAGTCTCGAAGATGCTGTGATGGAGAAGACCAGGGCGGGCGTGCATGCAACAGATGATTACGTGCACGAGAACCCCTGGCAGACCATGGCGGTCGCCGCGGGACTCAGTGCCGCAGTCGGCGCCATGATCGGTCTGTTGCTCTGCAGGCGCTGATTGCCGTCGTTCAGGTGCAGATGCACAAAAAAACCGCTTGGTATGTGCGTTACCGCCCAGAACGATTTGGCGGCTTCACCGGACAATGGCGCATTGCCAGTCAGTTTCTCTTGCCGTGAGTCGCGGTTCTGGAAAGAGGGGACGGAAGCTGCAGGCGGAATCACCGTTGTCTAAAAGGAGAAACACCATGAACAAATCATTCAGCAAGAAACATATAGGACTGGCGGCGGCATGCGCTCTGGCCCTGGGCATCCTGTCCGGCGCTGCACAGGCACAAAACATGAATCTGAATCCCGATGGCAAAGCCATCGTCGATGACACAGGCGGCACGGCGGTCATGAACCCCTTCGGTCTGTGCTGGCATTCGAGCTTCGGCCCGCCCCCCGCGGCCGGCCCCGAGTGCGACCCCAACTACGTAGCACCCAAGCCCGTGGCTGCGATTGTGCCCCCTGCGCCGCAAGTAGTCGCCGCGATGACCCCGCCGCCCGCGCCGAAGCCGGTAGCGGAAAAGCTGACCCTGGATGCGGATACCCTGTTCGATTTCGACAAGGCTACGCTGCGTCCGGCCGGACGTGACACCCTGGATGCCTTCGTCGGCAAGCTCAAGGACATCACCCCGGAAACCATCATGACCATCGGCCATGCCGACCGCATCGGTACCCCGACCTATAACCAGCGCCTGTCCGAGCAACGCGTGGCCACGGTGAAAGACTACATGGTAAGCAAGGGTGTGGAGGCGAATCGCATCTATACCGAAGGCAAGGGCGAATCCCAGCCGGTCACCAAAGCCGAGGATTGCGTCGGACCCAAGAGCGCAAAAGTGATTGCCTGCCTGCAGCCCGATCGTCGCGTCGATATCGAAGTGATCGGCACCAGGATCACGCACTAGTCCAATGCGAATCGCGCCGCGTGGCGGCGCGATTCACGTCGGATCAATTCAGAAAAGGAAACATCATGTTCAAAAAAATATTGGCAGGCTTGGCGCTGATTGGCGTGTTTGGTTCATTTGCGGGCTGCAATACCGTCGACGGCATGGGCAGGGACCTCGGGGTGGCGGGGCAAGCCACCTCAGACACGGCGCGCGACGTCGGCAAGAAAATGTAGTTTGTAGTCTCCCGTCGGAACGGAGCTCGCGTCATTGCAGCGATGCGGGCGTCGACCGGCATGGTTTGATTCAAAGGAAACGCACATGGAATCGCAAGTGAATAAAATCGAGCCGCAATCCGGCAAATTTCCCCAGGCCCTGATCTGGATCGCAGGCATCGCCCTGACCTTGTTCTGCGCCGTGGGTATTGCTGCGGTGATGGGCTGGATTCCGAATTCGCTGGGCGGACCGGCTGGCACCGATGCAGCGCAAGTGCAGTCCGCGATTCCTCCGGCGACCGTCGCCGCGAAAAAGCGCGCGCCTGCCGTGAAGCACACTGCGCCGGCGCCGGTAGCGGTTGCGTCGGCACCGACACCGGCACCGGTGGCGGTCGCTGCGGCGACATGCGCCGAATGCGGCGTGATCGAGTCGGTGCGTGAAATTGCTTCGAAGGGCGCCGGTAGCGGTCTCGGTGCGGTAGGCGGCGGAGTCGTGGGCGGCCTGCTCGGCAATCAGGTCGGTGGCGGTCGCGGTCAGGACGTCATGACCGTGGTCGGCGTGGTCGGCGGCGCATTGGCCGGCAACGAGGTGGAGAAACGCGTGAAAACGACCAAGAGCTATGAAGTCACCGTGCGCCTGGACAACGGCACGAGCCGCGTGTTCAGCGAGGCGAGCCTGCCGAGCTGGCGCAACGGCGACAAAGTCAGGATCGTCAACGGCGTTATCCGGTCGAACGGCTGAGCACTGCCGCCTGAGACGTCTTTCTCCTGCGATCGCGGTTGCGCGTCGCTGCTCGACCGTTTAGCTGCTGTGCAGATTGGGCGCTGTGCCCAAGTAATGCTTCGGATGCACGCACGCAATTCGACTGTCATATGTACGCCAGCGCACAGAAGTGCACGCGGTGGCCAGTAATACTTGCAATTGAAAACAGACGCACGATTGCGAAAGCAATTGCGCGGGACATTTAGCGTTGGCACCGACAACTTGTCGGCCGGTTACATCGATGCATTGCTGCATTATATGAAGAGGGTAGGCAGATGAACACTATGAGCAAACTCGACGGTTATTCCAGATTCTTTCCGTGGTTGATGGCGATGATGCTGAGCGCTTTGCTTGCCGGTTGCGGAGGTGGGGGC
>JACZJT010000014.1 GCA_014860445.1 Burkholderiales bacterium | reverse complement strand
GAGCGCAAGTGGCTGGCACTGGGGGTTCAAGGGCTTGCGCCCTATTGGTTCGAAGTGGATGCGGCCGCTTACGTGGGCGAGGAAGGCAGAACGGCGCTGCGTCTGGGAGGGGAATATGAAATTCTGCTGACGCAAAAGCTGATTCTTCAACCACGCGTTGAAGTCAATTTTTACGGGAAGAGCGATGCGGCACGCGATATCGGCAGCGGGCTATCCAGCGCCGCGGCCGGTTTGCGCCTGCGCTACGAAATCAACCGTCAGCTTGCTCCCTACTTCGGCGTCGAACGCAGCAACAAGCTCGGGAAAACCGCCGACCTGGCTCGAGCCGCGGGCGAACTAACAGGTGAGACTCGTTGGGTCGCCGGCGTGCGTTTCTGGTATTGACAGCGAGATGGCTCGATCGCTGATTGCTGCAAGAGACGATCAACGTACTAATGTTTTCATTAAATCAAAGAGGTTTTACATGAACAAATCGCTGTCTATTCTGTTGTTGAGCGCTTTCCCAGTCCTGGCTCTTGCTGCCGGCAATCAATCCGATGGTCACGGGCAGGACATGGTCGAGATGCACAAGAACATGGCGGGCATGCATCAGGGGGCCAACGATTCGGCGGCTGGCATGGCGGGCGATCCGGCCAAGGTCAGCCGCACCATCGGGATTTCCATGGACGACACCATGCGATTTACGCCGGAACAAATTTCCGTCAAGGTAGGCGAGACGATCCGCTTCTTTGTGAAGAACGCCGGCAAGTTAGATCACGAGATGGTCATCGGTACAAGCGATGAACTCAAGGCGCACGCGGAAATGATGCGCGCGATGCCCGGCATGAAGCACGCGGAGCGCAACATGATTGCGCTCGCGTCGGGTCAGCGGGGCGGCATCGTATGGCAGTTCGACAAAGCCGGTCAAGTGGATTTCGCCTGCCTCATTCCGGGCCACTCGGCTGCCGGCATGGCGGGGAAAATCCAGGTTGAGTAAGGTGTGCCAGAGCCGCATCGCGTCGAATTACACGCCCTACGCGTCTGCGAGAGAATGGGGGATATTTTCCTCGTACTTCGCTAAGCCTGACTGCGATCCATCCTTTAGCGCAGCGGAGCCGGGAAGTGTGGGTGCCAGCCAGCGCGAACTGCGATATTTCTACTGATCAACTGGTTGTACGTTGCCGCGACCCCGGCGCAACGCCGCGTTGTCTGTTGCTCAGTCTGACGCAACCCATCGTAATACCCATGGGGGGTACTTGACATATACCCCCCATAGGTATATGGTGCATACATGCGAATCGAGCGACCGCGCTAGGCGACTGTGGACTGGATGTCTGTTTACTCGCCGCCATTGTTCGCCGATTTGCGACAGGTGCCTGCGCCACGCTTCGCAGTTTCACTCGGACGGGTCGGGAGGCTAACTTTCATCTACTTTCATAGAAGGAACATCAACATGCAAACAGAACTCCTTAACGTAACGGGAATGACCTGCGGCGGCTGCGTTGGCAACATAACGAAGGCGCTGAAGGCTATCGAAGGCGTCGGCGATATCAAAGTGTCGCTACCGACTGGCGAAGTCACCGTGCAATACGACCAGCGGTTGGCATCAATCGAGCAATTCAAGTCCGCCGTACGGCGTGCAGGTTATGGCGTAGATGCCAACAACGCAATTCAAAGCCCAAAGGCCAAAGGGTGCTGCTGCGGCTAACCCGCATGGTAGTGAAATCGCACTAGAGGTTCCTAAGATCAGTGATACGCACGGCTGCGCGTAGCGGCAAAAGGAAACACAGATGAACGAAACATTCGAACATTCCGGCGCCTGGGGCATCGCGGCGATCGTGATTGTCGTGGTCTCCTGGTTTTTTTACCGCTACTTCGCGCCTAAGTCGTGGCGCGAATGGGCGGCCTCAGGACTGGTGCAGGCGTTCATTATTTCGCTGTACGCCGAGATGTACGGCTTCCCGCTGACCATCTACCTGCTGGTACGGTTCTCCGGCCTGGATGCCGTCGACCTCAATGCCAATCTTTGGTCCACGCTGCTCGATGTCGGTCCAACCGGAATGATGATTTCAATGCTGCTGGGCTACGCGCTGGCGTTTGTCGGTCTCGGCCTCCTGGTCCAGGGCTGGCGCGAGCTATACCGGGCGCACCGGGAGAAACGCCTCGCGACCGATGGACTGTATGCCTTCGTCAGGCACCCCCAGTACACTGGACTTTTTCTCGGCCTGTTCGGCGAAGGCGTGGTGCACTGGCCAACGATGTTCTCGGTTGCCCTGTTCCCGGCGATCGCGCTCGCTTACGGATGGCTCGCGCGCAACGAGGAGAAGCGCATGCTCGAACAATTCGGAGAAGAATTCCGTGCCTACCGTCAGCGCGTGCCAATGTTCATCCCACGCTGGGGACAATGGCGGGAATTCGCCAGTTCGCGTCGCATTGCGGCGGATGAGCCGGGACAAACTCCTTTATAAGACCGCAATGCGGGCACAGCCTTCGTTTCTTACGTTTATGTAATGTCCGGGTCATGTCCATGACCGTGACAAGCCCTTAAGCTTGTCAATATCGTTCGGCAAGGCGGATTTCACCCGCGTCAACCTGACCATCCGGACGCCGGCATGGTCGGAAAAGCCAAGGCTGAACAAGGCGTCATTGAAACTCGTCGCCGAACCGAAGCAGCGAGGCAGCAAGCTAGGGTCGATCGCGCATCGTGTGTTGATTCTCCCTCCGCTTCGATTCACGGCTTTACAACAGGTGTTTGCGCCCGACTTGTTCGGGCACGGACTTCGTAGCTTCACGCGATTGACTCAGGAGGCATTATGGAATGGCTAACGCAGAACTGGATTTGGGTGCTGTTTTTCGGTGGGATGATCGCGATGCATTTGTTCGGCCACGGCAGACATGGCGGTCATGGGGCCCATGGCGGACATGGAGGCGGAAGTGATGGTGGCGACAACGCCCCCAAGCCGGCCGGCAAAGACAGCGCGCAACGCGCTTCGAAACAAAGGTCAGGTGGTTGCCATTGATCCGTCGGCTGTCAGTATTGTTCGACAGCGACAACGATGAGCAAGCAGGTCCGTACGGGTGTTGTCCCAGGTACCCGTCGTACTCATTAGCCGCTCGGTCAAGTCCGAAGGGTCTAGGCCTCAAGCGCGATCGCAGTACGGATGATGCGCGGCAGTCTCAAACAAACTCATCGCCCGACCTCGCGTCGCTAGGTTGGCATTAACGGAATCTGCACAAGGAGTTTCACATGGCACGTAGTCTGATCAAATCTGCCAAGTTGGAAGCGCGTCCGAGACGATCGGCGGTAAGTAAAGCAGCGCAATCTGCAGCGCTGGTGACCCCCGGTATCAAAACAGTTCACAAGTTGCCCGAAGCTGCGTGGCAGTATCAAGTAGACCTGTGGCAACGCAGCATTCTGTTCCTCGACATTCTGCGCGAGCGAGCTAACAACATGCTTGCGCATGAGCAGGCCGGCCTGCCGCCGCTGCTCGATTTCGACTACGAGACACTGCTCGACGCCCGCCGCTTCGAACATCCTGCGAATTACGCGCTGCTGCGCATTACCGGTTCGGGAAAACACGGATTGGAGGATTGCCTCGACGCAAGCAAGTCGCCAGTGATCGTCATCGATCCGCGCGCCGGACACGGCCCCGGCATCGGCGGTTTCAAGCAGGATTCGGAGGTAGGCATGGCGCTGCATGAAGGTCATGCGGTTTATTTCGTCATGTTTTTCCCAGAGCCTAGCCCGGGGCAGACCCTGGCCGACGTGCTGCATGCTTTGCGGCGCTTCGTCGAGGAAGTCGGCCGGCGACATGAGGGAACGCCGCCTGTGCTCTACGGCAACTGCCAGGCGGGCTGGGCGGTGATGCTGCTCGCTGCTGACTGCGAAGGCCTGGTGGGGCCCGTGGTACTCAACGGTTCTCCTCTTTCGTACTGGGCGGGAGCGAGCGATGCCAACCCCATGCGCCTGGCCGGCGGTCTGACCGGCGGCACCTGGATCGCGCACTACATGGCGGACCTCGGTAACGGCCGTTTCGACGGCGCCTGGCTAGCGCAGAATTTCGAGAATCTCAATCCAGCCAACACGCTTTGGGACAAGAACTACAAGGTGTTTGCCAACATTGATGGCGAACGTGAGCGGTTTCTGGATTTCGAACGCTGGTGGACCGGCTTCTACTTTCTGTCGCGCGAAGAAATCACCGCCACCGTGCAGAACCTGTTCATCGGCAATAAGCTGGAGCGCGGCGAGATGCGCATCGACGAATGCTGCTCCGTCGACTTGAAGCGCGTCCGCAATCCGATCGTGATTTTCGCTTCTCACGGCGACAACATTACCCCACCGCATCAGGCATTGAACTGGGTCCCGGCGGTATATCCCTCTACTAAAGCGCTTAAGGCGGCCGGACAGCGCATCGTCTATCTGCTCAATCCCCATGTCGGGCACCTTGGCATTTTCGTTTCGGCGAGCGTCGCGCGCCTGGAACACCGAGCGATCCTGGAAAGCCTCGGAGACTTGGGAGAGCTGAAGCCCGGGCTGTACGAGATGAAGATCAGTAACCCGACCAATGACCCCGACTGCCGCAAGCCGCAGTATTCAGTGGTATTCGAGGAACGCAAAGTTGAGGATATCCGCTTCGATTATTCGAGCGAGGAGTTCGAAAAGGTGCGCAAGGCCTCGGAGTTCAACGAAAAGCTTTACAGCACCTTCGTCAGCCCTTGGGTGCGGGCGGGCGCGAATCCCATCAGTGCCGAATGGCTCAAATGGACGCACCCGATGCGCACCAGCCGTTACCTGTTCTCCGAGAAGCTCAATCCGTGGATGGCCGCAGTCGCGGCTATGGCGCCGTGGGTCAGCGAATACCGCGAGCGCGTTTCCGCAGACAACCCCTTGCTCGTCGGCGAGCGGGAGTTGAGCAAACAGATTTCGACCGGACTGGACGCTTACCGCAAACGCCGGGACGAAGCCACCGAGGAAGTCTTCAAGAGGCTATACGATTAATGCCAACTGTTTTTTACTATTTAGGCCACAAACGCGGCCTGACCGAGTCGCACCACGACAGGAAGGAAACAGACCATGCCGAATTATGAACCGGTAGATATTGTCGAATACCTGCGCATCCGCGCCGCCGCGCTCGGCAATCGGCGCCTCGGCATCATTATTGTTGGAGTGCTTCTGCTGCTCTTCCTCGGTTCAACCTGGTTCACCGTGCAACCGGAAGAGACCGGCATCGTGCAGCGCTTCGGTGCGGTTGAGCGCACCGTGGGTCCGGGCCTGCATTTCAAGTTTCCCGACGGCATCGAGCGCGTCCGCCTGATTCCCACGGCTCGAGTGCTGAAGGAGGAATTCGGCTTCGCCACGACTGCCACGGCTGGAGGCCCGCGTACGCAATATGCGGGTGACAAGAAGTCATTCAAGGATGTGTCACTGATGCTCACGGGCGACCTGAATGTGATCGACGTGCAGTGGATCGTCCAGTACCGGATCGAAGACCCGGCACGCTACCTCTTTCAGGTGCGCGAGTCGCGGCAGACGATCCGGGACATCGCTGAGGCAGTCATGCGCCGCGTGGTCGGCAATCGTCTGGGTAGCGATGTGCTTACCGTCGGCCGGGTGGCGGTGTCCACCGAGGTCAAGGAGGAAATGCAGAAGATTCTCAGCGAATACGACACCGGCGTACGCCTGGTCACGGTGGAACTTCAGGACGTGACACCCCCGGACACCGTCAAGCCCGCCTTCAACGAGGTGAACGAGGCGCGCCAGGATCGGGAGCGGACTATCAATCAGGCGCAGGAGCAGGCCAATCGGGAAATACCAAAGGCGCGCGGCGAGGCGACCCGGACGGTTACCGAAACCGAGGGTTACGCTGTCGAGCGGGTCAACCGCGCGAAGGGCGAGGCGAAGCGATTCCAGACTGTCCTCGCCGACTACCAACGCGCTCCCGAAGTCACGCGCCGCCGCCTCTACTTGGAGGCGATGGGTGAAATTCTGCCCGAAGCGAAGGCCCTGTATATCGTGGATAGCGACCAAAAAGCCCTGCTGCCCTGGCTGCGCCTGGAATCAGGACAGATGCCTGCCGCGGCAGGTAAGGGAAGCGGTCCGGCGGAGGGAATCAGCGGAGGGAAACAGCCATGAAGAACGCAATGAATATCGGATTCGGAGTCATTGTACTGGCGATCCTCATCGCCGTTTCCGGGACTTTCTACACGCTGGAGGAAGGAGAACAGGCGGTGATAGTCCAGTTCGGCCGGCCCGTGGGAGATACTGTTACCGAGGCAGGTCTGCACGTGAAGCTCCCCCTCATCCAGGAGGCACGCCGCTTCGAGAAGCGCCTGCTCATCTGGGATGGCGATCCCAATCAGATTCCCACCAAAGGGCGGGAGTTCATCTGGGTCGACACGACCGCGCGCTGGCGCATCGCCGACGCGAAGAAGTTCCTCGAAAGCGTGGCCTCGGAGGCAGGCGCCCGATCGCGCCTGAACGACATCATCGACTCCGTCGTACGCGACCAGGTTTCGGGTAGCGAACTGGTGGAACTGGTGCGCAGCGCCTCGTGGGTCGTTCCCAAAGGCGAGATTCTGGAGGAGGTTCCCGCCGAGGTGCGCGAGGAATTGAAGAAGCAGGTCGTGCGCGGACGCGAGGAAATTACCCGGACCATCCTGGCCGAAGCGCGCAAGGTGATGCCCCAGTACGGGATCGAACTGGTGGACGTGCGCATCAAGCGCCTCGATTATGTGCAGAGCGTACGGGAAAAGGTCTATGCCCGCATGATCTCTGAACGTAAGCGCATCGCCGCTCAGTTCCGCTCCGAGGGCGAAGGCCGCAGCGCCGAGATTCTGGGGACCATGGAGAAGGAACTGCGCCAGATCCGTTCCACTGCCTACCGATCGGTGCAGGAAATCCGCGGAAAAGCCGACGCCGAGGCGACGCGCGTGTACGGAGCGGCCTATAACGCCGATCCCGAGTTCTACGCGTTTTCGCGCACCCTGGAGGCCTACAAGGAGGGGCAGAACAAGAACTCGGTGGTAATCCTCACCACCGACAGCGACTACTACCGTTATCTGAAACGATCCGGCGGGCCGGCCGCAGTGCGGTCGACTCGCTGATGCCATGCTTGCCCTTAGTGCAGTCCGAAGCTGTTATGAGTGCGACCAAATCAAACGTGACAAAAAACGGACCGGGGTCGCGGCTGCCCTGATCCATTCGATCAAATCCAACAAATATACGAGGTCACCATGATTACCGATCCTGTCTGCGGCAAGCGTATCAATCGCGGCAGAGCCCATATCATCATTGAGCACGAAGGCGTGGCCTACGCGGTGTGCTGCCCGCTTTGCCAGGCGGAGTTCGAGCGCGCGCCCGCGGCCTACGCCAAGCCGAATGTAGGTGAGAAAGTCCGAAAGAAGCCCGGGCGCCTTCCCTACCGGGCGCGGTAGCTCGGGGTGCGGGCAGCTTTGAAGTCAGGCTCACTATGCAGGGCCAAGACATCCGCTGTATCGGTACGGGTCGACTTAGTGATATGCAAGCAAGGACCGAATGAATCGCTTGTTGCACATCCCCGCCTGGCTGCGGCATCCCGAGAAGGCGTCGGGGGCGCTGACGGTTGCAGCCATGCTCGCGGCGTTCGCGCTGGTAAATTCCCCGCTCGAGCCGCTCTACCAGCTTGTTCACCACACGCCGCTTGCGATTCGGGTAGGCGCGCTGCTGGTCGAAAAACCCCTGATCCTCTGGATCAACGAAGGGCTGATGGTGTTCTTCTTCCTGCTGGTCGCGCTCGAGATCAAGCGCGAGGTGCTGGAGGGACATCTCGCTTCCCCGGCACGGGTTGCGTTGCCGGCGCTCGCCGCGCTGGGCGGGATGGTCGCGCCAGCGGCAATCTACCTGCTGCTCACCTGGGGCGATACGACGGCGGCGCGCGGCTGGGTCATACCAACCGCGACCGATACGGTGCTCGCGCTCGCCGCGCTGAACGTGCTCGGCGCGCGCGTTCCTCCCGCAGCAAGGACATTTCTTCTCGCGCTCGCGATCTTCGACGACCTGGGGGCGATCGTCATTCTTGCAGCGCTCTTCTCCAAGAGTCTCTCAGTCCCGTCCCTGCTGGTTGCGGCGGGCGCCCTGCTCGTGCTGGCAGGGCTCAACCGCTTCGGCGTAACGCGTACTTCGGCGTATGTCGCGGCGGGGATCGCGCTGTGGCTCGCGGTACTCGAATCGGGTGTGCACGCTACTTTGGCCGGATTCCTGATAGGTCTCGCCGTTCCGCTGCGCACCGACGGGCGACGGCCGTCACCGTTGCGCGCGGCCGAGCAGGGGCTGCGCCCCTGGGTGGCGCTGGGCATAGTGCCTCTGTTCGCCTTCTTCAACTCGGGTATGCGGCTGCTGGACATGCCGCCAGGCGGGCTGTCGGCCACGATCGCTTTGGGAGCGGCGCTGGCGCTGATTCTGGGAAAGCCAACGGGAATACTCGGCGCCAGCT
>JACZJT010000013.1 GCA_014860445.1 Burkholderiales bacterium | reverse complement strand
GGCACGAACGAAGTGCTCCATGCTGCCCTTCGTGACAGTGAAACTACCTGGCGGAAACACGGCAGACAAGCCGAACGCACTTCCAGACTGTTTCTGGCAAATCGTGCAGTGACACGCATACGTGCGCATGGGATTGCCCTTGACCTCGAACCGTATTGCCCCACATTGGCACCCACCGAGACGAAGAGGGATCATAGTCATCTCCCTGGAACAAGCGTTTTCAATAGTATATATCCGGCGCTTATGCCCCAGGTTGCGGGTAACCGGCAATATCGCCGCGATCGACCTGTTGGCGCGGCAGACCTTTGCTAGACACCCCCAGATTTGCGGGCCTACAATGTTTTCCAGGGGGCGCACTTCGAGTTGGATGCAACAGGAGCCAGCGGTGGCGCGGGAGGGGATATGCGAATCGCAATATTTGGTTCTGGCGGCGTCGGCGGCTACTTCGGCGCACGGCTTGCGCAAGCGGGGGAAGAGGTAATATTCATCGCGCGCGGAGAGCACCTTAAAGCGATGCAAGGGCACGGCTTACGCGTGGACAGCTTGGCGGGGAATTTCTCTCTCGATACCGTGAATGCCACCGATAAGCCAGATGAAGTCGGCGAGGTTGACGCCATCCTGGTCGGTGTCAAGGCATGGCAAGTCCCCGAGGCAGCCGAGGCAATGCGCCCACTGGTTGGCAAGAACACCTTTATTGTGCCGCTTCAAAACGGAATTGAAGCGCCTTCGAAATTGGCGGCGGTCGTGGGTGAGGGCCACGTCCTGGGGGGCTTATGCGGGCTGATATCGTTTTTAGTGGAACCGGGGCATATTCGACACGCAGGGGCCGAACCTTTCATTGCGTTCGGGGAGTTGGACAATCGGGTGAGCGATCGGGTCAAGAAACTGCAAGGGGCCATCGACAAGGCCGAGGGCGCAAAAGCAAACGTTCCGTCCGATATCAATGTTGCGATGTGGGACAAGTTTATGTTCGTTGCTGCCTGGAGTGGAGTCGGCGCGATTACGCGGTCACCATTGGGCACGTTTCGGAGTCAACCAGAGTCGCGCGAAATGCTCGGGCAGGCTTTGACGGAGACGTATGAAGTCGCGCAAGCACGAGGCGTGCGTCTCGCGCTGGATAGCGTCAACGCCATGATCGCCAGATACGACAAACTCCCGGAAGCGGGGACCGCCTCTATGCAGCGTGACATCATGGCCGGGCGGCCATCCGAGCTGGAACAGCAAAACGGCGCAGTGGTCAGGCTAGGCAAAGAAGCCGGTGTCGAGACGCCGATCAATTCGTTCATCTATCACAGCTTGCTGCCTATGGAGCGGCGGGCGCGCGGCGAGATCCAATTCCAAGTGTAGTCAGCTGCGCAAAGTTTGATGGAGGTGCGCTATGCCTACTGTTGAAACCGGCAATATCGTCACTTACTATGAGGAATCGGGGTAGGGTGCGCCGGTAGTCTTTATTTGCGGCTTAAGCGCAGATCTGCAGATGTGGCGATTCCAGGTGTCGGAGCTGTCGAAGCACTACAGGGTCATTTGCTACGATAACCGTGGCGCCGGCCGGACGAGCGCGCCCGACACGCCTTACAGCATGGCCGGGATGGCCGAGGATTTGGCCGCGCTGATGGACCAACTAAGAATCGATTCAGCGCACCTTGTCGGGTGGAGCATGGGCGGCGTAATCGCGCAAGCATTCGCTGTCGCTCGTCCCGAGCGCGTGCGCAAGCTTGTCCTGATCTCGACCTTTGTGCGATCGGATGGTCTTCTCCGCGTCGGCCAACGGAACTGGATGAATATCCGACGTTCGAACATGCCGTTCGAGCATGTGGTTCGCTGCGTTTCCCAGGGGCTCTATACAGCAGCGCTTTATGACGACGAGCCGCGGTATGAGAAGATCGTCCACCTTATGGCGACCAATCCATACGCGCAGACGCAGCATGGCTTTCTGCGCCAAGCCGAGGCCTTGTTAGCGCACGATGCGGGCGACGCGGCGAAAGACATCCAAGCGCCAACGCTCGTACTGGTTGGCAAGCACGACCCCAGGACGCCACCTTATCTCTCCGAGAAAATCGCGAAACTGATTCCGAATGCGACGCTCAAGGTTCTCGACGGCGCTCATGCCGGGGTCGTCGAGTTTGCAAGCTTGTACAACGCAGCGATCCACGACTTCCTTCAATGAGTTCGGTGGCGCGTTTGACCGCTATGGGTCGATAGTGCCGATTGACGATTTCGGGTAGCGGACTTTCACCGCAATTTCAGCGAACTGAGGGTGTCACCGCGTGCTGTCGGCCAGAAGGCGACGCCGATCAGTAGAGTGCGTGGGCCGTTATACATCAGAGACCGGGCATCGGGGGGAGCTCAGCGGCTTCGAACGCTCACTTCTCATCGCTTCGACCGAGTCCTATCGATTCACTGCGGACGGTCGTGATTGCCAAACGCGGTCGCTAAAAATCCCGAGCTGGCTCCGCGGAAGAACAAATGAATGAGCAAAAAACGATGTGCGATCAGCGCAAACAATTCCTATTGGCATTGCCTGTGTGATTCATCTTTTTTATTGAATCACTTTGTATGAAAGGGTATTGTTATTGTGCGTTAACAAAAAGCAAAAAATCAAAATGGATCGGTCAGCGAGGCCGATCAAGACCGAGGAGTTTTCAAACGCTGTGACGGCAGCGCCCGCTTGGGCAGATCAGTATCGCTGATAAGGGGAGTGAAATGAGAGCGACAGTAGTCTCTGCATTTTTCGTCTTAATTGTTTCGTCTGCGCCTAGCGCGCAGGCAGACCTGTACCTACGATATCTGCACAACAATAGCTCGTCGACGGTAAAGATAGACGCAAGAACACCATCGTACTGGACCGGACTTCCCAAGTATCCGATCAGCGTCAAATCGCATCATTCGGTCTTCGATGTGAGCCTACGTGATCAAGCGTTGTACAAGCTTTGTCGGAAGGAAATAAGCAATGTGGCAGTTCCCGAGGACTGCGCGGACAATAATCCTTCAAATTATCTGTCAATTTCATTTCCCGCAAGAAAAGTGTATTACAGAATATCCACATGCAACTATCAAATAAGGGAATTCCGGAGGAAATCAAAAAATAACTGGCCCCTCATATACTCTTATAACATTATGGGACAACGTCCTGGGGCTATATATTACCTTGATGTATCTACAGACGAAAATCACTCAATAACAACTAAGGGGAGTAGTTTCGCAATCGGACCCGGCGCCATAAGGCAAACAGATGATCGCTACTGGCACCGTTATGTCGGCCGCAGGTAATTCTGCCGTTGTTTATAGAACATATCGGGTTATTGCTAATCTGCGCTCTCGCCTGCATTGAGGTTGATCAATCACGAACTACCACGCAGCGACAGGATCCATATTCCAATAACAACAGTTTGCCGGCAATCCAAGTGCACGGCAAATTCGAGGAGATAACATGCCAACCACCATATACCCGAATTCGATAGCGCCTACGTTGGTGAATGGCGTTTCAAGGCGTTCTTTCCTAAAAGGCCTTGGCGCGGCAGCCATCATGGCATCGCTGCCGACTCGCGACGCCCAAGCAATGCTGCCGCGTGTACCCGGACTCCTCAGCGGATTTAAAGGACCGCTAGTCGATAGATGGGTGGATGATCGCTGCCTGGAACACGTTTCGATCAACATGAAATGGGCTCGCGAATGTACAGCTCTTCCGTGTTTCAGAGGGGTTGCATTTCCTCAATATGCCGAACAAATCATCTTGGCTGAGTTATCGGGCCCTGGGACCAAGTACACGGGGAAAAAATATCCCATCATCATTCACATCTGGAAGGGCCTATGTCCAAATTTTATGGGAAATTTAAGCTTCCCGGGTGGTTACGGCGTTGAAATTGGCATTTATCGCTGGCTCAGCAGAGAGCAAGTCGCAGCCCGTTATAATGAAAGACATTTGGCAAAAGACACGATGTGGACGCCGCGCTCGCTTAATGTGGCTGCGCAACTTCCCAGACCAGGAGCTGGGTTAGACGAACGCTGGTATCCCGCACCTGAGCTCAAGGCGAAGATCGAGTTTCAGCTCCTGGATCCCGAAAATAGCGATGGAGTCGTTATTGACTCCGAGGAACGGAGAAAATATATAAGAAATAATAGTCCACACGTCACTACCCGACCATACCAAGACCCAAGCGATTTCTTCTGGTGCACGGATTGGCTTACTAGAGAGAGCTATGAACGATGGGCGAAGTCGAGGGATCAATATAAAGGGGGGCCTGGTTTCATTGACGGCGTGCAATTGTCTGTCAGATGGAAGATCCAAGGAATAGCTGGCGATGTGATTCATGGCCGTTGGGATTATCAGCCGAGCGATTCGGTCTGCGCACCTTTGCCATTTTTTGGATGCCTTCGCAACAATCCGCCATTTCAAAACAAGCGCAGCAAGAACACCCCAGCAAACCTCGATACACCTTATTGGCCGGAACCTAAAATGGAAGGGCTTACACCCTCATTCCAACGTAACAATATTAAGCCGTACAAACCCAAACCAAATAAAGATCTACTTTGTAAGAAACAGAAAACCTGTTAAAGCGGCAAGCGTTCCTCACTTCTGATTAGGAGATCGGATGCACACCACGATGAAGCAGTTTATTGTCGTAACCGTCACCGTTCTCTCAATGGTGGGTTGTAATTCCCTGCCAAGCAAGGATGTGGAAGCCCAGTCGATTCGCGAGCAGGAACAGGATGTCAGCGTTTCCAACGAGGTCGCCAAGGAAGGCCTGAGGCTTCTGGAGGATCATAGATACGATGATGCGTCTCGCGTATTCAATGCCGGATTGAAGTTTTTTCCAACCGATGCTCGACTGCATTTTCTGAACGGCGTTGCCTACCATCTGCTTTACCTGGCAGGCAGGCAAGATGCATTAGCTCTTGCGGTAGCGGGGTACGAGCTAGCGCTAACCCATGATTCTGCGTTCTATTTTGCGGCGCTTCAATTGGGGCGCCTCCAATTTGCGGCCAAACGTTACGACAAATCACTTGAAGCGTTTTCCCGAGCGCTAAGGATAGAACCACGAAACGGCGAGGCTCTTCTCGGCATTGCAAGCGCGGCGTACTATAAACAAGACTTAACCCGCGCGGTACAAGCCGCCGAGCATGCTGTCGAACTACTCCCTAATAGCCCAGAAGCGTCGCGTGCCTTGTCATTTGGCTACGCGGCTCTCGGAGAACATGAAAGAGCAAGGCAGGCTTTCGTTCGATATGCAGCACTCGAAAGCAATCCGAAAATGCAGGCAAGGCTGAATAAGCGCTTGGATCAGTGGAATTACTGGCATATGTCTGGAGCAAAACTGGACGCGGATAAAGCCAGTAGCGTCAAGAATACGAAGAACGGATCGAAATTGACTGCCAGCGGAAAAGCCAACGGTGCCATCGATGTGGATTCTGATTCAAATGCAGCGAAACCCGGCGATGCATCGGGTATTGATACGCAGCCACCCGACCCCGAGGATGACAACACCCCGTCGGTAGCGGGAAGTAAAAGAAAGGCATGGTATGAATGCTCGACTGACGATGGTCAGTCGCAATTCGCCGGTAATAATTCGAATGACATGGGCGGCGGAACCCAGGACGACGGCAGCATAAGTCCTATGCCCGCCTTGCCGACCCCATGCTACGGCGACACCAATCCGCGCATGGTCGTACTTGATGTGGCGTTCATTAGGACTGAGGATTCGTCATCCTCCAGTTTTGGCACAAACTTGCTAAGTACGCTTTCCTTCTCATTTGGTATCAATACAACGAGAACTAACGATTCAACAAACGGTTTATCGATAACGAAAACGACAAGCTGGGGAACAACAGGGATGGAGGCAAGTACCTTGCTCGCGTATTCGTTGAATATTGCAAACGCTACCGACAGTCGCTCGGAAGTTTTGGCAAAACCCTCATTGGTTGCCCTTGACAGAACACCTTCGACATTCTTTTCCGGACGGAACCTGACTCTTGGATTAGCTGGTGGAAGCACAGGCGGCTATTACGGTTACGGTGGCAGTGCTTCATTCCAGGACAAGCCCATCGGCGTAGGCCTTGCCGTAACTCCTACCTTTATAGACGATGACACAGTGGCGCTTGCGATTGGAATTCAGCGATCTTTTATCGAATCTGTCTCTCCGAGCGTGAAATTTGACTATTCCCTGCAGGTGTCGCGTAGCCGTGCTTCCGCCAACGTTGTCCTGAAAATGGGGCAGACGCTGATACTTTCTGGTATTTCAGAGCAAGAAATTGAGCGATCATCGAACGGGGTGCCTTTACTAAGGGACATTCCACTCCTGCAATACCTGTTTAATAAAACCATCAACCAGAACTTCACCTCTTCTGTGCTTGTCTTGATTACGCCTCGGCACCCTGCAACGGACCGTGCGGTGATGGAAAGAACAATTCGCCACATTGATACCTTACCTGATCCTGAGAAGAGGAAATTCAGGCCGTTGATTGAAAAAGCGCTAAGAGAAGGGGGCATGCCGGACAATTTGGATGCAGCCTATCGTCATGCATACGGGAACGATCTATTCTTGCAGTTTCGCAGTGGCGACCTGTCACTGCAGCACTGGAGTCGCCCACCCCGGATAACGAGGCTGTTCCAAGATATTCGCGAAATATTGTATTTCTAAGGAAGCGCTTTTCATTCAACGCGAAGCTCCTGCTGGCGTTGGGGCATAGGGTCTCTCATTGGGCGCGTTTGGCCGAATTGCCGAAGCTTCCTCTTCTGAAGCCTCCTCTTATATTTCATGGGTAAGCATCCGGCCAGTGCCGTCGGGACGGGCAGAGTGTGATGCGCCTGATATGCGCGTTGACGATGTCGGTGTCGAATCGGTTAGGATCGAAGGGACATATTCATCGTAAAGGAATGCAGCCACTCGCTCTAAATTCGTGGCCAATGACCGGTTACCAATCTGCGCGGCCCGCCGGTTTTACTCAAAGTCAGCGGCGGCTTCGACCTGCGGATTCAGCCGCTCGCCCTCTCTTAGCTGTGAGACCGCTCAGGGTCGATACCGCCATTCCAGCATTATCAACAGCGGACGCTCAAATCCGAAGCCTTAACTTCATCTGCATCTGATCGCCAGCGGCGGCTGTGGCCTGCGGATTCAACCGGCGGACGCTACAGATTGGTTAAATCTTTCAGCGGGTGTTTCGCCGTCAACCGCCGCTCAATGAAACAGCGTCAGCACGCCGGTGTAGCCATAAAGCCGATCGTGGGAAATTTCGCCGTTGCAGAAGAACCCGGCCAGCGGCAATTCGCCCAGGGCCTCTTTCACCAGTGCGAGCTCGGCGCCGCGGCTGCCGAACATGTTCTCGCCGCGACCGACACAGGAGAAGTACAGCGCGCCGCGCGCCCGGTCCGGCAACTCCTCGCGCAGTTCGCTGAGGATGCGGCGCAGGTCCCGCCGCGCACTTTCGGCGTCGCGCTTGCAGAACAGGAGCTCGGCTCCCGGCTCGATGAGGTCGCCGATCGCGATCAGTCCCGTGCCGGCGTCGATTCCCATCAGGTTGCGCACCAGGTAATCGCCCCGGTCGGATCCGGCGACGGGCAGGCCGACGTGGATGAAATGCGCGGCCCGGCGCAGATCGCGGGCGAGCATCTCGCCGATCGCTTCCTTCATGACATCGAGCGCCGGACGGCCATCGAGCGTGCGAATAATGTTGTCTTGGCACCCGGTCACGCGGAATCTCCCGGGCAGCGGGGTGCATCCCTGCGTGAGGCGCGTGCTGACGCCGACCGAGGCGCCGAGCACGGCGCCGGACAGGCCGCCCGAAATCACCTCGTTGGCGACCTGCACCGTGCCCGCGCGCGAACTGGACAGGCCGCCGACGAGGAAGCCGCTTTCCACCTTCGAGGACATGTCCGCGATCAACTCGGCGACGTCCGGGGTCCTCGGGTCGGCGTGGATCACGCCAAAATGCGCCGGCCCGCCGCCGACCAGCCGCGCGCGCCCGGAGAATACCTGGTATTGATCCGCGGACAGTTCGGCCACCATCACGGCGAGCGCCGGTTCGTCGAGGTATTCCGTGCCGCTGGCGATGATCCCCACGCCGACCGTGCCGATCCAGTCGGAGACGCCGGTCTTCTCGCGCAAGGATTCGACGATCGCGGCGGCATGGGGAACCAGCGCTTCGGTGAAATACACGAACCCCAGTCCGCCGCCGATGCGCCCGAGCCGCGCGGTACATTGCGCAACGCACTCTTGCCAGGTTTCGCCGCGCGCGTGGGCGGCGCGAAACGCACTCATCGGACCTTGTTCGGCGCGCGCACCGTTTCCTCTATCGTTTCACCAAGTGCATTGTCCACCACCAGCGGCGTTTCGAAATAGCGGATCACGGGCACGCTGCCGAAGGTCTCCAGCACAGCCCGGCGCCAGTCCTCGTTGTGCGCATTGAGCGCGGCCGCCTTGTTACTCCATAGGTAAAATGCGCCGGTCTGCCGCGCGTCAGCATCGTAGACGAAGGTCTTGCGGATCAGGTCCGGGGTCGCACGCCACTTCGATGCGACCGCGCGCATGCTTTCGACGACCTGCTCGCGGCTCATGTTCGCGGGTAGGTCGAACAGTACATATTCCGTAATCATTGCCGGCTCCTGTGTAGACGAACACGCCGGTTCGCCATGAATGCTTCAAGCCCGCTATGATCCACGCATATGCGCCGCCGGGCAAACCGTAAGCGGCATCTATGGAGATGAATATGTCCGTACCCGCCCCTTTGGACCCAACCGTTCTCCCCGCCGGGATACGTTCGCGTTTTGTCGAAAACATCAACGGCCTCAGGATGCATATGCTGGAGGCTGGCTTCCAGAGCCATTCTCCAGCCAGTGACCGCCCTTGCGTACTGCTGCTGCACGGCTTTCCCGAACTCGGCTGCAGCTGGCGCAGGCGGGCTTACACGTGATCGCGCCGGATGAGCGCGGCTACGGCCGCACCACCGCCTGGCATTTGCGGAATACAAGGCGTGGGTGCGGTCGTCGATGGATTCCCTCAAGGATGAAATAGACGGCATCACCGCCCGGTGAACAGGGTCTACAGCGCCCGGCGATTCACGCACGCTTTCATTCAACCGGGGCGCGGTAGCTACTGATTCCGGCCGGCGTCAGAAATTCAAGTACGCAAAGACTCCCTCACGACCCTAAGCCGTCACCGGCAAGAATGGTAAGCGGACGCTGAACCTGGCGCTCAACCGCGCCCGCACGCGGGCGCCGGTTGCAGCGAGAGCCTGGACATGGCCAGGCGCGTCGTTTGCGCCTATTTCTTCCTGTTGACAATGTTGCCCGGGACAATTTCCGCATTGAAGCGAAACAGTTGCGGGTCGGCCGGGTCAACGGTGACGCGAACCCAGTGGGTGTCGGGCCAGCCGAATGTCTCCACGCGCGTGAAGTTCAGGAAAGGGCGTTTGGTCTTGCTGCTGAAAAGCGGCTTGTCGATGCGGAAGATGTGCGTGTCGCCGTGCAGGTATGCCACAGGCTTGTCGAAGGTCTCCAGTTCTTCCGAAAGTGCGCTTAGGTAGTCATCGAAGGCCAGGGGGATGCTTGGCAAGGGCTTTCCACGCGGAATGAAGGGGAGGAAATAGCGCGTCTTGTTGCCGGCCGGCCAGACCGTCTCGAATCCCGGATTTGCCTGCGTAAGCACCACCAGCCCACGACTAGCGGTCGCCCTGGCTTCGGCGAACGCCTGCTTGATCCAGGCGAGATTCGCGGCCTTGCGCTCCATGTGCTCGGCGTTCATCTCGGGCGTGCGGCCGAAGTTGTCGTTCGAGCCAATGATGTGCAGTGTCACGAAGGTCACACCACCCATGGACCAGCGCAGGTTTTCGCGGAACTTCGAGAACTTCGGATCGGCGGACTGGTTATGCACCGCGATCGGCTTCTGCCCCAGGCTTTTGCCTTCCGGGAAGTACATGGTGCGAATCTTGGCGAGCAGCTCGAGCGAATCGACCTTCTTCGCCTTGAGCGGCCAGCAGTCGGACCAGTCGTTGTCGCCGGGCGTCAGAATGAAGGCATGGCGGACGGACTGGAACGAGTCAAAAATCGCCTTGTAGTTCTCGTCGACGCAGGGCATCGAGGCAAGTTTCGGGTTCCGGTTGTAGGGCCTGGCATCGAACTGGAAGTCGCCAATATGTGCCACGAAGGCGAGGTCGGCGGCGTTTAGCGCGGCAAGGACGCGCTGATACTCTTTCTCCTGAACTTTCGTATACGGCATGTCGCCGATCAGGGCGAAGTCGAAAGCGCGCTCCTGGGCATTCCCGACAGCCATCGTGCCACAACCGGCAATACTCGTGCTTAACAGTAAGACAGCAGCGGCGCTCGTCCGCAGTGTGTTCAGAGTCATGTGTCCCTCCTCGATAATAGGTTATTGGTCCGGATACCGGTGCGCCTATTGATTCGTCCTTCTGACAGTCGGGCCTTTCAGCGCGTAAATGCCTTGGCCTCTTATTTCTCTTACAGAACCATCTTGCGTCTCGCACAGGGAAATCGCGTCATACGCCCTCTTTACTTAAGTCAGCGAATTTCACGTTCCCCGGTAAATCTTCCCAGGCAAAACGTTTTGGAATAACTGTCTGGGAAGTTACTGGATTCAGGTTATATGCAGGAATTGTGTCCTGTCAACTGGTTATTTGGTAAGTGCGTCTGGCAGAATGTCCTCTTCTTTTATGATTCGCGGGGAAGATTGATGGGCAGTACGTCGAGGCCCAGTACGCGATCCGACATGGAAGCGATCGTACTGGCGTGTGCCGCATCCAAACCGGAACTGGGACAGTTCCGGGTTGCCGACGAACTACGCAGGCGTGGCATCCAGATATCACCCTCCGGCGTACGCGCAATCTGGAAACGGCACGAGCTCGAAACGCTTTACAAGCGCGTTTCAGCGGTCGAGAAACATCGCTCGCGTACGGGCACCCGGATGAACGACGCACAGCGCGCGCGTTTCGAACGCGCCGAGCACCGCTGGGAGCTGTTGAAGAACGCAGGCGTCGATAGCCGTCGCGGAAAATCCGATATGCGGCGCCGCCATCTCCTGATCGCCGCTGCGCGGGCCTTCTATCGTGAAGGTTACAAGGGCGCTACCTTGAAGGAAATTGCCAAAGCAGGGGGAATCCTCCCAGGTTCGATCTACCACTACTTCCGCTCCAAGGAGGACCTGTTCGTGCAGGCGCACAACGAAGGATTCAAGGACCTCAACGCCGCGATCGATCAGGCGCTTGCGAATGTCAGGAATCCTCGCCAGCGATTGGAAGCGGCCTGTGCGGCACACCTCGGTTTACTTCTGGATGACGGGGACGTGCTCGCGGGCTTTACCGGCAATTCTTTGGTGTTCACCCCCAACGCGGGCATGCTGACCAAGCGCCTGCTCAAGGTCAGGAACGCCTACGAGGCACGATTCCGCACCTTGATCGATGTGCTGGACCTTCCCGCGCGTATCGACCGCACCCAATTTCGCCTTGCCTTGCTTGGTGCGTTGAACTGGACCCGGTTCTGGTATAAGAAGGGAAAAAAGACGCCATCCGAGATCGCTCGCGAACTCGTCAATATATTCTGCCGATAATTCGAAGGACGATACCGGGATGATTTATCTCGCTCGATTGTCGCCGGGCGTCGACGCAATCTTGTTCGCGAAGCAGCGTTGCCGCCAGGCTCGCAGCGCGGTCATCGCGCGTAGCCTTGAGCGACTGCCGGAAATTCGCGATGGTCTGGTCCTGGACGGTTGCGCCGGTTGGTCAGCGGCGGCTTCAGGAAAACGGAGATTCAAGGCCCGCTTTTCGGCGCCGAGTTTGAGTTGCGCAAGGCTCACAATCGACCCACACCGGAAGTCGCCCGTTTAGATAAGCAGACACTCAAGGCTGCACCTCAGGGGCGCCCGCGCGTCCCATGCAAGCGTTTGTTAGAGCGCAACGGGATTTTGTCAGCGGTCGCGACCCGTGCCTGGAGCTGCTTCAAGGTCGCAATTTGTACGGAATATAGGTTGGTCTTAGGCGCCGCGCGGCCCTTCACAGCTTCCCATGCGATAGCCCCGGGGCCATTGAATATTTCCGTGAAGGTCCCGTCGGAGTGTATCTGCACGCCGAGGTAATAGTTCGGTACGTGATCCGCTGGAAATGTAAGGGCTTTTTTCATCGTGGCCTTGATCTGGACTAATCTGCCGTCCGAACACTCGCCATCGTGGTGCTTCTTCATGTCCGCAAAAAGCTCAAGGTCGTAAGCGTCCTCGACCAACACTTCGCCAATATCTCCTACCAACCGTCCATCGAGCGTAAATTTTTTCTTCGGATACGTCTCACATAGCTTCTCGACGATGCTAAGCATCTGTCGAACAGCGTCGGGAATCGTGACGGTCATGATTGCGCTCAACGTTTCGGTTTAGGCACGCGCGGCTGTGCTGTCTGCAAAACGGAACGCAGCTTCACGCGCGTCGCCTCGGACCGCTTGTTAGAGATTTTCCTCAAGGTACTTGTCGCTCGCTTGAACCAGATCACGTATGAACTGCACATGCTTCCGCATGGCCTCTCTAGTGACAATATGTGGCGATGGAATGGGGCCTTTCGGCGGCGGAGACCGGTGCGCGATATCGCCGCGCTTGGATACAAGCTTGTCCAGTTCACTCTTAGCCCGAGCGGGCTCGTAGTTGTTCCAAGTCCACCCTTGCGCGACGTCAATGGAAAGGTATTTCTTGAAGAGATTTCTCACCCGGTCTGCACTTGGCGAGTGAAAGTAACGTAGGTCGTTTTCAAGACTGTCTGTGTAGAAACGGCCAAGAAGGGATTCTTTTGCACCTTGAGCCTTCGCGGATGCGGCTTCGGTGATGCGATCTTCGATGTAGGTTTCCAGCGCGGCGAGTGCCATTACCAAGCTTGCGCGCTTCAGGACTTCTGCATTCTCCGGTGGAGGCTGGACGTTGACTCGATCGAAATGCTCCAAGAGGTCGGTCGCATCGCGAATGCTGTGCTTGAAGGTGTCGTGCGCTGCAGACATGTCAGGAAATCTCTAACAGTGATTGTAGAGACCGGTGTGTCTCTTCATCAATAATGAGGAAGCCATGTGCCGAGACCCTTAAGTACTTGATTCGTTTTCGCCAAAAAGCGATCCTGTCTCTATATCAATAAAGAGCAAACCCGGACAGGATGGATAACATCAGTTTGAATAGTACGGCCAATTTTTATTATTGGCCAATGGCTGCTTTCCGCGAGAGATAGGACCGTCCGGTCATGGCCGAAAGTGTGAACTCCCTATCAATCCGCTAAACGGACACCCGCGATCCAAGGGCGAAGCAGATTCGGAGTATCGCTTTCTCGACATCCAGCGCCCGGTGCTGTACCTTTCCTGCGAATTCTGAAATCCGATTCGACCGCATGCAGGAGCAATGAATGAACAAGCCGATCTATGTCCTCAACGGGCCGAACCTCAATCGCCTCGGCACGCGCGAACCTGAAATCTACGGCAGGACGACCCTGGCCGAGCTTGAAACCATGTGCCGCAAGGCCGCGGGCGCGCAGCCGATCGAGTTCAGGCAAACCAACGCGGAGCACGAGCTCGTCGACTGGATCCACGAGGCCATCGACGCGGGTTCGGCCATTGTCATCAATCCCGCGGGGCTGAGCTTTCGCTCGATTCCTGTGCTCGATGCCCTGAAGATGTTTCCCGGCCCCATCATCGAGCTGCATATCAGCAATATCCATCGCCGCGAGGAGATCTACCGGCATTCGCTGATGTCGACGGCTGCCACGGCAGTCATCATGGGCCTTGGACCCGAGGGCTACGCCACCGCGGTTTCCGCCATGCTGCGGCTGCTGAAAAAAAAGAGCGCGTAGCGCGCCGGGCTGATCAACCGGAGACTTGACCGGACATGGGCCAGATCGCGAACATGAATATGAACGAGTCCGCGCCCACCGCGTTCGACCCGTCCGAACTGCCTGCCGGCGTGCGCTCGCGTTTCGTTGAAAACATCAACGGGCTCAGAGTGCATATGCTGGAGGCTGGCTTTCAGAGCCATTCTCCAGACAGTGACCGCCCTTGCGTACTGCTGCTGCACGGCTTTCCGGAGCTCGCCTACAGCTGGCGCAAGGTGATGCTGCCGCTCGCGCAGGCGGGGTTTCACGTGATTGCACCGGACCAGCGCGGTTACGGGCGCACCACCGGCTGGGACGCGGACTACGATGGCGACCTCGGCTCCTTCCGGCTGTTCAACCTGGTGCGCGACGCGCTGGGCCTGGTGTCGGCGCTGGGCTATCGCTCGGTCGCAGCGGTGGTAGGACACGATTTCGGCGCGCCGGTCGCGGCCTGGTGCGCGCTGCTGCGCCCGGACGTATTCCGCTCTGTGGCGCTGATGAGCGCACCGTTCGGCGGCCCGCCGCCCCTGCCCTTCGGCACGGCGTCGGATGTCGGGCATAAACCAGTCGCAACGGGCCTTGCCGACCCCGGGATGAACGCTGCGCTGGCGCAGCTGTCGCGCCCGCGCAAGCATTACCAGTGGTACTACTCGACGCGCGAGGCGAACGACAATATGCGCAAAGCTCCGCAGGGCATCCACGATTTCCTGCGCGCCTACTATCACCACAAGAGCGCCGACTGGAAACAGAACCGGCCCGCCCCGCTGCAATCCTGGCGCGCCGAGGCGATGGCGCAACTGCCCACTTACTACGTGATGGACTTCGACCGGGGCATGGCGGAAACGGTCGCGCCCGAGATGCCGTCTGCGGCTGAAATCGCCGCATGCAAATGGCTGCCCGACAGCGAGCTTTCCGTCTACAGCACCGAGTATGCGCGCACCGGCTTTCAGGGTGGGCTGCAGTGGTATCGCTGCACCACCAGCGGAAAATTTACCGCCGAATTGCAATTATTCGCGGGGCGCACGATCGATGTGCCCGCCTGCTTCATCGCCGGTAAAAGCGACTGGGGCGTCTATCAAAAACCAGGGGACTTCGAGAAAATGCAGACCGCTGCATGCACGCAGCTGCTCGGCTGCCACTTGGTGGACGGCGCCGGCCATTGGGTGCAGCAGGAGCAGCCACTAGTGGTAAACCGCTTGCTGACGGAGTTTTTGCGATCGGCGGGCCCAGGCTGAAGGCCGTTAAAAGCGCTGGGGTCCCGGAAGCAGTAGCATAGACGGCATCGCAGAATAGCGGGATCGATATGTTCGTCGCTTTGAGCCGCTTCACCATTGCCAACGACATGGCGGACCAGGTGCGCGCCGCCTTTCGCGATCGGCCCCATCTGGTCGACAGCGCGCCGGGATTCATCGGCATGGAGGTGATGTGCCCGGCGGACAATGCGGACGAGATCTGGCTTGTGACGCGATGGAGTGACGAGCAGAGCTACCGAACGTGGCACCGCGGCCACGAATACCACGAGGCGCACAAAGGCATACCAAAAGGCCTCAAGTTGGTGCCGGGCAGCGCCGAAGTGCGTTTGTTCGAAGTGTTCGCGAACTAGCAATGGAAGCATCGAGATAAGTCATGGACACGACTCTCAAAACGCTGAATGCCGGGGCCCTGCTGCGGTTTCAGGCGCTGCAGGCGGAAGCGGTGCGCGCGGTGACCGAGCGCTTTTATGCGACGCATGGTTCGGTGTATGAGCAGTTCGGCCCGCGCGGACGCGAAGCCTGCCGCGAGGACCTCGCGTTTCACCTGGAATTTCTGCGGCCGGTGCTGGAGTTCGGGCTGATTCAGCCGATGGTGGACTACCTGTGCTGGCTGAACAGCGTGCTTGTCGCGCGCTCCATACCGGCAAAGCACCTGGGGCAGTCGCTCGACTGGCTGGCGGAATTTTTTGCCGGGCACATGGATGCGGCGGAAGGCGCGCTGGTGAGTGCGACGCTGCAGGCGGTGCGCACGAAATTCCTCGAAATCGGAGAATCTCCGGCGGCGCCGCCCGTTTCGCCCGAGCATTGGCCGGAGACCGCCGCGTTCGAGGCGGCACTGCTCGAAGGAAACCAGCGCGAAGCAATGGCGCTGGTGAATCGCTGTATCGACGACGGACACAGCCTGGTCGAGATCGAACTGCACGTAATTCAGGCCGCGCTCTACGGGATCGGCGAGAAATGGCAGGCCAACCAGGCGAGCGTCGCACAGGAGCACATGGCGACTGCAATCGTGCAGTCGATAATGACGATGGCGCTGCTGCGTTCGCAGCCGCCGGCGTCGATCGGCAAGCGCGTGCTACTCGCTTGCGTTGAAGGCAATAACCACGGCGTTGGGCTACGCATGGTGGCCGATGCGTTTCAACTTGCCGGCTGGGAGGTGCAATATCTCGGCGCCAACGTCCCCACACGTGCGCTGATCGGGCAGGTGGCCGCCTGGAAACCGAATCTGGTCGGTCTGTCGGTATCTTTCGCGCAGCAGTTGCGCGTAGTCAAGGAGGTGATTGCGCAACTGGGAGCACAAAACGGCGTTGCGCGGCCGGGCGTGATCATAGGCGGCCTGGCAATCAACCGATTCAACAGCCTGGCAGGCGTGGTGGGGGCGGACGCGTACTGCGCCGACCCGCGGGTGGCACTCGCCTACGCACGCGAAACCCTGAAAGGATAGGACAGCGAGTGCCCTGGTTTGCATCAGAGTTGGCGCCGCTGCTGGCGGTCGTAGCGGCAGCGCTGGATGAGGACAGCGTCCTGATCGAGGCCAATGCCGGTTTTCTGAAATTGATCGAAGTGGACGGCAGGCAACCAATCGGCGCGCACGCCTCTCGATTTTTTATTCAGCCCAGCTTCGCCGACCTGGCGCGCGTTCCGGCCGGCGCAAACGGGGAAATTCACCGCGGGCTGCTAACTATGGGCGACCACATGGGCCAGACCAGGACCCTGCGCGGGCGTGTCTGGCGCGCAGGCGCGCGCTTGCATTTGCTCGCCGAGTACGACGTCGAAGAGCTGGAACGGCTCAACAACGCGATACTCGCGCTAAACAACGACTATGCCGAGGCGCAGCGCGCAATTGCGCAAGTCAACCTCGAACTGAAGCAGCGCGAGGCGCAGATCGTAGCGATCTCGCTGACCGACCAGCTCACCGGTGTCGGCAACCGGCACCAGCTTGAGCGGGAGCTGGCACGCGAAATCAGCCGCGCGACGCGCAGCGGCGACAAGCTGTGCGCGCTCATGGCCGACCTCGACCACTTCAAGCGCGTCAACGACACCCACGGTCACGAGGCCGGCGACAAGGTGCTCGCCGCGTTCGGCAAACTGTTGCGCCAGCAGACGCGCGCGACCGATATTGTCACGCGCTTCGGCGGCGAGGAGTTCGTCGTACTGATGCCAAAAACGGTTCTTGAGGAGGCCGTCGCCACGGCCGAGCGCATCAGAGCGGCGCTCGCAGTCGCCCGCGTCGAACCGCTATCCGATCCGGTGACCGGGAGCTTTGGCGTGGCTGAACTGGCGGCGGGCGAAGCGGGCGATGCGCTTCTGCGCCGCATCGACAAGGCCCTCTACGCGGCAAAGCAGGCGGGGCGCGATCAAGTTATTACCGGCTAGCCGGCCCAGCGCCGCATTACGCGGCGATCCCCGGATTCAGCAGGTTTTGGCGGCGCGACAGGCGGCCAGGGCCGGCGCCGCCGGGCTGACCGGCCTTCCATCCTTGGCCCAGGCGACGATGCCGTTCTTGACGTTGTAGACCTTGGCATAGCCCACGCGCTGCGTCAGAAACTGGCTCAGCACTTTGGTGCGGTTGCCGGTACGGCAGATGACGATCACCGGATCGCCGGGTTTGGCGATGGCCTTCGCCTTCTCCAGCCACGCGGCCGGATCCGCCTTGCCGTGCTCGTCGAAGAAAGTCAGCAAGTGGCTGCCCGGGACGATGCCGGTCTGCTCCCATTCCGGCCGGGTGCGGATATCGATCACCGGCACGCCGGATGCCGAGAGCTTCGCCAGCATGGCGTTGTCGATGTCGACGATCTCGGCGTGGACGGCGAAGGCGGAGAAAAACAAACAACAGGCAAGCAGCAGGCGGCGCATGACATTCCAATTCAAGAGACAGAGGGTTTGCATACTAGGCTTTCGCCTTCTCCAGACCGCCTATATAAAGACGGTTCCAGGTCGGGCTGATGATGAGTTCGTTCACACAGGCGCGCGCGGGCATGCTCGCCAGAAACAACAGGGTCTGTCCGAGATCTTCGGCCTGCAGCATTTTTGCGCGCTCTTCGTTCGAAGGCGGCACCGGGCGCTTCTCCAGTATGGGCGTGGCCACTTCGCCGGGCAGCACCGAGGTCGCGCGTATGCCGTTGATGCATTCTTCCAGGTTGATCGACTCGGAGAGCGCGATCACCGCACGCTTGGTCGCATTGTAGGCCGGCCCCGTGAGCATGCTCGGATAGCGCCCCGCCCAGGATGACACGTTGATGATCAGTCCGTCCTTTTGCGCGCGCATCGCCGGCAGCACCGCCTGGCAGCAATAGAACAGGCCGGACAGATTGATCCGGACCACGTCGTCCCAGCCTTCCACCGACATATTGCCCAGATGGCGCTTGCCCAGATTGGTGCCGGCGCTGTTGATCAGGATGTCGATGCGCTTGTGCCGAAGCAGGATGTCGGCCGCAGCCTTCAACACCGCCTTGTTGTCGCCGACTTCGAGTTGCAGCACTTCGGCGCTGCCCCGCGCCTGCACCTGTTTCAGCGCCGACGCGTTGGTCGCGGCCGTGCGCCCGGAGATCACCACATGCGCGCCGGCCTTCGCCAGTTCGATCGCGCCGGCGAGCCCGATGCCGCTGCCGCCGCCGGTAATCCATGCCACTTTGCCTTTCAAGCTCATGCGGTCTCCTCCAAATGATTTTCTCAAACCCAGGAACTGTCATTTCGAGGCCGAAGGCCGAGAAATCTGCTTGCTCCCCAAATTGAAAAGCAGATTCCTCGCTGCGCTCGGAATGACAGAATCGGGATTGTCTTAATACCGATCTACCTCTTCTGATACTGCGCCGCGCCGAACAGCATCTCCTTGGCCTTGTCGTCCATCAGCGGTCTGCGACGCTCGGCGAGCACCGCGACCCCGCGCTGCACCGCCGGCCGCGCGGCGATGCCGTCGCGCCATTTCTGCACATGCGGATAGTCGGCGATGTCCACGCCCTGGCGCTCCGGAAAACGCAGCCAGGGCATGATCGCCATGTCGGCGATGGTGTATTCGTCGCAGGCGATGAATTTGCTCGCTGCCAGGCGCCGGTCCATGACGCCGTAGAGCCGGTTGGCCTCGTTGGAATAACGTTTCATCGCGTACGGAAGCTTTTCCGGCGCGTAGCCGAGAAAATGATGCGCCTGGCCCAGCATCGGCCCGACGCCGCCCATCTGAAACATCAGCCATTGCAGCGTGGACCAGCGATCGGAAATATCCTCGGGCAGAAATTTTCCGGTCTTGGAGGCGAGATAAAGCAGCATCGCGCCCGATTCGAACAGGGAGATCGGCTTGCCCCCCGGTCCCTCGGGATCGATCATCGCGGGCATTTTGTTGTTCGGGCTGATCTTGAGGAACTCGGGCTTGAACTGGTCGCCCGCGCCGATATCGATCGGGTGCACGCGATAGGGCAGGCCGGTCTCTTCCAGCATGATGTGTATCTTGTGGCCGTTGGGTGTCGGCCAGGTGTAGAGGTCGATCATGGCGTTACTCCTTCTTGTCGGGGCTGCGCTTGCGTATGAGGTACTTGTGCATGCCATCGAGCACCAGCTCGCCGCGCTGATTGTGCACCGTGGCGCGCATCACGATCACGCCGGTCGTGCGCTGCGGCAAGAGCTCGGTGATTTCCAGCGCCGAGTAGAGCGTGTCGCCCGCGTAGACGCCTTTGACAAAGCGGCTCGACTGTTCGATGAAACCCATGAGCGCGTCGTCCACCTGGTGCGGGAACAGGCCGGCGCCGGCCGCCGTCTGGATCAGCACCTGGAAACCATGCGCGAGCAGGTCGGGCATGCCGTGCGCGCGGCAGTATTCGCGGTCGTAATGCACCGGGTGGTTGTCGCCGCTCGCCGCCTGGAAAGCGAGGAAATGCGCGTCGCTCATGGTGCGGCTGGGCAGACGGAACACCTCGCCTACGCGAAAATCCTCGAACCAGCGCTGCTCGGCGAGCTGGTGCGTACGCGGATCGAATTCAGGCATTGCTGCGTCTCAAAGAATTGTCATTCCGAGGCCATTGGCCGAGGAATCTGCTTTATGTGAAACATGAAAAGCAGATTCCTCGCTGCGCCCCGAAGGAAGTCCCCTTGGGGGACGCTCGGAATGACAGAGTAATTGCGTCTAGATCAGCTTAACAAGTTGTTTGCCGAAGTTCTGGCCCTTGAGCAGTCCGATGAAAGCCTTGGGCGCGTTCTCCAGGCCCTGCGCAATGGTCTCGCGGTACTTCAACTTGCCCGAAGCGACCCAGTCGGCGAGATCCTTCAGCGCCGGCGGCCACAGGTTGAGCCGATCGCTGACGATGAATCCCTGCACCTTGATGCGATTGACCAGAATCGCCTGGAAGGTCTTCACGCCATAGGGCTCGGTCGCGTTGTACTGCGAGATCAGGCCGCACACGGCGACGCGCGAGAAGGCGTTCGTGCGCGCAAGCACGGCGTCGAGAATTTCGCCGCCGACGTTCTCGAAATAGCAGTCGATGCCGTCGGGCGTTGCCGCTTTCAGGTCCTGCCGCAATCTTCCAGCCTTGTAGTCGACGCAGGCGTCAAAACCCAGTTCATTCACCACGTAGTCGCATTTTTCCTTGCCGCCGGCAATGCCCACCGCGCGGCATCCCTTCAACTTGGCGATCTGGCCCACTGCGCTGCCGACCGCGCCCGAAGCGGCCGACACCACCACCGTCTCGCCCGCTTTCGGCTGGCAGATATCCAGCAGGCCCACCCAGGCTGTGACCCCGGGCATGCCGATCACGCCGAGGTAAGCCGACATGGGCACGCGGCTCACGTCGACCTTGTTCAGGCCGGCGCCGTCCGAGCAGCCGTATTGCTGCCAGCCGTAGGCGCCGACGACGATGTCGCCCGCCTTGAATTTCGGATTCTTCGATTCAATCACTTCGCCCACCGTGCCGCCGACCATGACCGCATCGATCTCCTGCTTGGCGGCATAGGACTTGGTGTCGTTCATGCGACCGCGCATGTACGGATCGAGCGAGAGATAGTGATTGCGCACCAGCACCTGGCCGTCGGCCGGCGCGGGAACCGGGGTGCTGACGGTCTTGAAATTCTCTTCCGTCACCCAGCCTGTCGGTCGGCTGGCGAGCAGTACTTGCATATTGGTTGTCATAGTGACCTCAATCAATGGTGATCGAACTACGGGGTCGTGGGAGCGAACTTGCTCGCTCCCACAAGGTGGCCAAATTCCGGCCTTGGGAAAGTTACGCTGCGCTGGCGAAGCGCTCGGCGTGGTGCTCGACGTCGCCCAGGGTGGCGTTGATCATGGCGAGGCGCTTGGCGTAATGCCCGGCCGCGAGCTCGTTGCTCACGCCCATGCCGCCATGCAGTTGTATCGCCTCCTCGCCGATCACGCGGCCGGAGCGGCCGATATGGATCTTGGCCGCCGACACCGTGCGCTTGCGTTCGTTCGGGTCTTCCGATTGCACCTTGATCGAAGCCAGCAAGGCCAGCGAACGCGACTGCTCGCAATGAATCATCATGTCCACCGCGCGATGCTGCAAAGCCTGGAAGCTCCCGATCGGCCGGCCGAACTGCTGGCGCGTCTTCAGGTATTCGAAGGTGGCCGCATTCAGCGCCTCCATTGCACCCACCGCTTCTGCGCACAGGGCCGTCACGGCGAAATCGCTGGCACGTTCGAGCACCGGCAGTGCCGCATCGACTTCGCCCAGCACCGCGTCGGCGCCGACCTTGACCTTGGCAAACTTGATTTCGGCCGCACGCATGCCGTCGATGGTGCGATAGCCCTGCACCGCGACGCCGGCGCTTTTCTTGTCCACGAGGAACAGGCTGATGCCCTTCGCGTCGCGCGCGCCGCCCGCGGTGCGCGCCGACACCACGAGTTTGTCGGCGCTCTCGCCGTGCAGCACCACCGCCTTGTGGCCGTCGAGCACATAGCCCGCGCCGTCGCGCTTGGCCGTGGTCTCGACGCAGTTCAACTCATAGCGCGAATTGGGCTCGCCCAGCGCCGCCGCGAGCAGGAGCTTGCCCTGCGCGACTTCGGACAGGACGGCCTGCTTTTGCGCCTCGCTGCCGGCAAGGTCGATCAGGCTGCCGCCCAGAACCACGGTGGAAAAATACGGTTCGACCACGATGCCGCGGCCCAGTTCGTTCATCACCAGCATGGTGTCCACCGAGGTGCCGCCGAAGCCGCCGTGCGCCTCGTCGAAGGCCACGCCGAGGATGCCCATCTCGGCGAACTGCGCCCACACCTTGTCGGAAAATCCCTGCTTCGACGCGATGATCGCCTTGCGCGCTTCGAAGCCGTATTCCTTGGTTATGTACTTCTGCAGGCTGTCGCGCAACTGCTGTTGTTCGTCGCTGATTACGAAATCCATGATCAGAGTCCCAGTACCATTTGTGAAATGATGTTGCGTTGGATCTCGTTCGATCCGCCGTAGATGGAAGTCTTCCGGTAATTGAAATACACCGCCGCGGCCGAACCCGCGTACGCGGGCCCCACCGGCTCGCCTTTCCAGTCGCCCGCGCGCGCCTCCGGACGGAACGGGAGCGCATACGGCCCCACCGCTTCCATGGTCAGTTCGGTCAGTGCCTGCTGAATGTCCGTGCCCTTGATCTTGAGGATCGAGGCCTCCGGACCCGGCTTGGTGCGCGAAGACAGCACGCGCAACAGCGTAATTTCCAGCGCCATCAACTCGACTTCCACGTCGGTCACACGGTCGCGAAAGCGCGGATCTTCCATCAGCGGTTTGCCGTTGCGCAGCTGCTTGGTCGCGATGGCTTTCAATTGCTCCAGTTCACGCTTGGATTCACCCACGCGCGCGATGCCGGTGCGCTCGTGTCCGAGCAGGAACTTGGCGTAAGTCCAGCCCTTGCCCGCCTCGCCCACCATGTTTTCGGCCGGAACCTTGACGTTGTCGAAGAACACCTCGTTGACCTCGTGTTCCTCGTCCAGGGTGATGATCGGCCGGACGGTCACGCCGGGGGACGTCATGTCGATGAGCAGGAAGGAAATGCCCTCCTGCTTTTTAACGGTTGTGTCGGTGCGCACCAGACAGAAAATCATGTTGGCGTACTGGCCCAGCGTGGTCCAGGTTTTCTGGCCGTCGACGATGTAATGATCGCCCTGGGCCGATTTTACGAATTGCGCCTTGGTCTTGACCGAGGCGAGGTCGGAGCCCGAGCCGGGTTCGCTGTAGCCCTGCGCCCACCAGTCTTCGGAGGACAGGATGCGCGGCAGGTAATATTCCTTTTGCCACTTGCTGCCGAAATTCTGGATCACCGGCGCCACCATCACCAGGCCGAAGGGCATCACCCGCGGCGCGCCGAGGTAACCGCATTCCTCGTCGAATATATGCTGCTGGATCGGCGACCACGCGCAGCCGCCGTATTCCTTCGGCCAGTTGGGCGCGACCCAGCCTTTCTTGTACAGGATCTTTTGCCAGCGCACCCAGTCGTCCTTGACCAGGCGCTTGTGGTGCAGCACTTTGTCGGAAATGTCCTTGGGTAGATTTTCGCTGACGAAACTGCGCACTTCTTCGCGAAACGCCTGTTCTTCCTTGGTGTAATTCAGGTCCATGGGGGGGTCCTCGGGATGGCGCGATTGACTGCGTCGATTATATCACCCGGCACTGCGGCCAGACACCGCGAACCCGCGCTTTCAGCGGGCGGAAAACGCGACGATCCTTTTTGCCCGGCGCGACTTCGATCTGCTATGTTCGGGTAACTTTCACTGCGCAAAGGCAGTCCGACATGACCGCAAAACTCGATGTGCAAACCCGCGATGGCGTGCTGTTCATGACCATCGACAATCCGGAACAGAGAAATGCGCTGATGCCCGAATTGAGCCGGGCGGCGGCCGAAGCGCTGCGCCTGGCCTCAGCCGATCCGGCGGTCGGCGCCGCCGTGCTGACCGGTGCCGGCGCCCACTTTTGCAGCGGCGGCAATCTCGCGAGCCTGCGCGAATTTCAGGACAAGCCGCGCGCAGCCATCGTCGCGCGCATCGGCGTGCTCAATGAATTGGTCCGCAGCATGCGCCAGTTTCCCAAGCCCATCATCGCCGCGATCGAAGGCAATGCGGCCGGCGCCGGCTTCTCGCTCGCGCTCGCCTGCGACCTGATCGTCGCCGCGCGCGATGCACGTTTCACCATGGTCTATGTAAAAATCGGCCTGTCGCCAGACGGCGCGCCCAGCCTGCTGCTGCCGCGGGCGCTGCCGCTGCAGCTTGCGAGCGAACTGCTGATGGACGGCACGCCGATCGGCGCCGAGCGCCTGCACCAGGCCGGGGTCGTCAACCGCCTGGTCGATCCGGGCCGGGCGCTGGCCGAAGCCGAAACATGGGCGGCGAAACTGGCGCAGGGCGCGACCGGCGCCATCGGCCGGATCAAGCGCCTGCTCAACCAGTCGGTCTGCCCGGAACTCGCAAGCCACCTGGAACTGGAGCGCGAATCCTTTTCCCAGTTGCTGCATCAGCCGGAAGCAAACGAGGGCATCGCCGCATTTCTCGAAAAACGTCCGGCGAAATTTCCGAAATAGAACACGAAGTAAAACGTCAGGAGCGCGGCATGAGCGGACCGCTAAGCGGAGTAAAGGTACTGGAAATCGCAGGCATCGGTCCGGGCCCGTTCTGCGGCATGCTGCTCGCCGACATGGGTGCGGACGTGCTGCGCGTGGATCGCACGAAGGAAAACGATCTGGGGCTGCCGGTTCCGCCCGAATACGACATCATGTCGCGCGGCCGGCGCTCGATCGCGCTCGACCTGAAACAGCCCGATTCGATCCAGACGGTGCTGGCCCTCGCGGCCAGGGCCGATGCGCTGATCGAAGGCTTTCGTCCCGGCGTCACCGAGCGACTGGGGCTGGGGCCGGACGCCTGCTTCGCGCGCAATCCGCGCCTGGTCTACGGCCGCATCACCGGCTGGGGGCAGGACGGGCCGCTGGCGCAGGCGGCGGGCCACGACATCAATTACATCGCGCTGTCCGGGGCGCTGCATGCCATCGGTCACAAGGACGGCCCGCCGGTGCCGCCGCTCAATCTGGTCGGCGATTTCGGCGGCGGCGGCATGGTGCTGGCCTTCGGCATCGCCTGCGCGCTGTTCGAGGCACGCGCCTCCGGCAAAGGCCAGGTGATCGACGCCGCGATGAGCGAGGGCGCGGCCGGCCTGATGGCCATGTTCTACGGGCGCATGGCCGCGGGCCAGTGGCGCGACGAGCGCGGCGTCAATGTGCTCGATACCGGCGCGCCCTGGTACGGCACCTACGAGACGGCGGACGGTAAATACGTGGCCATCGGTTCCATCGAGGGGCGCTTCTATGCCGAACTGCTGCAACGCCTGGGGCTGGATCCGGCCGCGCTGCCGGGTCAGCACGAGCGCACGCGCTGGCCGGAACTGCGCGCTGCGTTCAGCGCCGCCTTCAGGAGCCGCACCCGGGACGAATGGTGCCGTGAAATGGAAGGCACGGACGTATGCTTTGCGCCGGTGCTTTCGCTCGCCGAGGCACCGCAGCATGCGCACAACCGCGCCCGCGGCGCCTTCGTCGACATTGCCGGCGTGACCCAGCCCGCGCCCTCACCGCGCTACTCGCGCACCCCGGGCGCGATCGTGCGCAGCGCGCCGCGACGCGGCGAAGGCGGCGCGCAGGCGCTGGCCGACTGGGGATTCAATCAAAGCGAGATCGAAGGCTTTCGCGCGCGCGGCGCGCTGATGCTCGATAGCTGAGCGCGTTCAGCCTGCGCGGCCCGCAAGGGCCGGCCGCAGTGCCGCGTTCCATGCCCCGTACTTTTGCGCGCGCGGCATGGCTGCATGGGCCGGACTGGTCGACGGCAGGCGCATGCAACGGGCCGGCCCGTGAGCGAGCGCAGGAAGCACATGCCTGCGATAGCTGGCCTCGGCTTTGGCGCCGTTGAAAAAAACCTGCGCTATCCCCGGATGGCTGCGGTAAAACGCCGCAAAATCATTGACGCGGATCGTTGCCTCGTCGATGGCCGAATCCAGGCTGCCCTCGCGCGAACAGGCTGCGAGCACGTCCCACAGCGCAATGCCGCTGGCTTTCAGGGCGCGCACCCTGACCGCATAAGGCAGGCCGGGCGCCGCGCCGGTAATTTCAGCGAGTATGTGCCAGAACAGATTCTGCGCATGCGCGTAGTATTGCCCGGCTGCGAGCGAGGCCAGCCCCGGCATGCTGCCGAGTATCAGGATGCGCGATCTGGCGTTCGCAATCGGTAGAAAACTCTCGACCAGCGGCATCGGCTCACTGCTTCTGCAGCGCAGCCGGGACTTTCATCGGCTGCTGCCTGGGCATGCCCTTGTCGCTGAATATCAGTTCCCAGGAAAGCCAGGCGCCGAGCAGCACCAGTATCGCGCACACGACGAGGATCTTGCGCAAACTGCGGCGCTCGCCGGCCTCGGCGGCCTCGATTCCGTCGAGCGTCTTGCGCACCTTGCGCAGCGCCGATTGCTCCGCGGTGCGCTGCGCGTGCTCCTCGATCGCTGCCCGTTCAATGTCGTTCGGTTCGCCGTTCATGCCGGTGTGCCTACACGTGTATCGACGCGTTCATAGAGATATCCGTATCGCGCACCAGTTTACTTGAAGCGCGCGGGCGCTGTCATCGCTGCCGTGCCGCATGCCCGTCTGCCTCCGGCTTCAGCTCACTACTCCGGCAGCGGGTGGCGCTTGTCGCGGTACAGCCGCAAACAGGCATCGGCGACCTCGGCGTCGTAGGCGCTGCCGCGACCGCGCTCGATTTCGGCGAGCGCCGCCTCCATGCCCATACCGGGTCGGTAGGGCCGGTGCGTGGACATGGCCTCGACCACGTCGGCCACCGCCATGATGCGCGCCTCGAACAGGATTGCCTCGCCCTTGAGGCCCTGCGGATAGCCGCTGCCGTCCACACGCTCATGGTGTTGCCTCGCGACCTCGGCCACCGGCCAGGGAAACTGCACGTCCTTCAGCACGTCGTAACTTGCCTGCGCATGCCCCTGGACCAGGCGGTACTCGGTCGCGCTGAGTTTTCCGGGCTTGGACAGGATCTCCGCGGGAATGGTGATCTTGCCGATGTCGTGCAGATAACCCGAAACGCGCAATCCCTCCTGCCTGCGCGCATCGAAGCCGAGTTCGGCGCCGATCGCCACGGCAATTTCCGCGACCTTGCGCTGGTGGCCGGCGGTGTAGGGATCGCGCATCTCGCCCAGGGTCGTCGCCACCTGCACCGTGCTCATGAAAGCGGTTTCCAGCTGCGCGACGTAGCGCTTGATTTCATCCTCAGCGCGCTTTTTCTCGGAGATGTCCTGTATCAAGCCGATGATCGCCGGCCGGCCTTTGTGTGTGGCGCGGGCACCGTGCACACCGACATCAATCATCGAGCCGTCTTTACACAGGCCGGTGAATTCGTAGTTGATGCTCTCGATTTCGCCCTCGATCCGCCGGCGTACGTTTTCCAAATGCAGTTCGTGGTCCTTTTCCGCAATCACCGTCGTGGAATTGCGCCCGATCAACTCCTCGGGCGAGCCGTAGCCGAAGATTTCGGCGCAGCGCCGGTTCAGATACACGAATTTTCCATCCTGGATCACGTAACTGCCTGCGATCGACTGCTCGACCAGGCCGCGATACTGTTCTTCCGCCGCGCGCAGCTCGTCGTTCGCGCGCTTGCGCTCGGTGATATCGGTGCCGACGCCGCGGTAACCCAGGAACGCGCCCGCGGCGTCGTACACCGGATCGCCGCTGATCGATATAAAGCGTTCTCTGCCATCGGCGCCCGCGCGCGAAAGCACGAAGTCGCGAAACGGCTGGTGCGCTTCGAGCATTGCACGGTGCGCCGCCCAGCCGGCCTCGTCCGGCGAAAGATAGGATATCTCCCAGCGGCGTTCGCCGATGTGCGCGCCGCGAGCAAACACCGACACTGTGCTCACCTTCTCGTTCGCAGAAGCGCGCCGAATGAGCCGATGTTCGGTGTCGCTCTCCCAGTAGAAATCCGAGGACATCTCGGTCAGGCTGCGAAAGCGCGCCTCGCTCTCCTGCAGACTGCGGTTGGCCGCCTCGAGTTGCGCCATCTTGTCCTCGAGCTTGCGCGCGAGCGTCGACTCGTGCAGGGCATGGGACACCAGCGGGTCCAGCGGCGCGGCAGGCGCGGGCGCAGCGCGCCCGGCCCAATGCTGCAACACGGCTTCCAGTTCCGCGAGAAACGCTTTCGCCTCCAGCGGCTTGATCAGATAGCGTACCGCGCCCAATGCCGCGGCGAATTGCTGGTCGTCCGGACGCACATAGGTGGCGGAGTAGAAAACGAATGGAATCGCCTTGAGCTGCGCATCCTGCATCCAGGCGCGGCACAGCGCAAAGCCGTCCATGTTCGGCATCAGTGCGTCGGAAACGATGATATCGGGCCGGTCGCGCCGCGCGCTTTCCAGCGCCTCCAGGCCATCGCCCGCGGCGCTTACCCGGTAGCCGTTGACCTCAAGCAGGAGCTTGAGAAGATTGCGGTTCTCCTCATGGTCCTCGACGATCAACACATGCGACATTGGATTCCCTCCCGTCCGGCCTCCGGCACGCGCGCCCTCCTCCGCGCATGCCACCGGGAGCCGTTCGCTATGCGTTAGTCTACCCGCCAACCCGGCGCTACGGTGGCGACTCGTCCGAAAGGTCTAGGCCGAATGGCCTAACTTGCTGCGGGTGGGACGGCCTGGATCGGCTGACGCAAGCGCGCCTAGGCGCCGATCGAACCCAGTTCGGCCTGCTTGCGCCGGCTGATGTCGCGCCAGGTGGCGACGATCCGCGCTTCGCCGTCGGCGCCGCGTACGATCGTTGCGGAAACCGAACAGGGAATAATGGTCCCATCGCGGTTCTTGAACGAAAGATCCATGTCGATGGCCCGGCCAGTTTGCTTGACGGCCTCGGTGATGGCGTTTCCCTGAAGAGGATCGGCATACAAGTCGTACAAGGGGGTGCCGATAAGATTTTCCCTCTTGAACTGTCCTTTGGAAAGCACCGCGATCTGCGCGCCGATCTCCAGTATGGATCCATCCAGGCTCGATTCGATATAGACGTCCTGCAAACTGTCGTACACGCGCCGGTATTTCGCCTCGCTCTCGCGCAGCCTGCGGTTTGCCGCTTCCAGCTGCAGCATTTTGTCCTCGAGCTTGCGCGCCAGCGCCAGCTCGTGCATGGCATGGGCGGTGGCTTCGTCCAGCGGCGCGGCCGGGGCGGGCGCGGGTCGGCCGGTCCACTGCTGCAATACCGCGCTCAATTCCGCGAGAAAGATCTTCGCCTCCTGCGGTTTGATCATATAGCGCACCGCGCCCAGCGCCAAGGCGAATTGCTCGTCTTCGGGACGGACATAGGTGGCGGAGTAGAAGATAAACGGTATTGCTTTCAGCGCCGTATCCTGCATCCACGCGCGGCACAGCTCGAAGCCGTCCATCCTCGGCATCAGCACGTCCGAAACAATGACATCGGGCCGCGCGCGCCGCGCCGCGGCCAGCGCCTCCAGCCCGTCGCCCGCTGCCGACACCCGATAGCCGTTGACCTCGAGCAGGATCTTGAGGAGGTTGCGATTCTCCGCATGGTCCTCGACGATCAGCACATGGTCCATTAAACGCTTTCCTGCAGAAATCTCGCTGCGCACGCCTGCGAAACCCGGGCGAACGGACAGACGGACAAATCCGTGGAATGTTCAGGATTGGTTCGTCGTCCTACAGCATGCATTGCAAATATCCCCTTTTGACCGGCACCAAGCCAGACTGTCGAACTATCGACAGGAATTTGTTGAAACACCGGCGCGTTTGCCCGGTGGTGATCCTGCCGGACTCAGCGTTTTGCGGTGCGCTGATGTAAGTATCTAAAAATGCAAAGAAAAGTCTTACGCCCCGGTAGGGCCCAAATCTCTGTACTGGGTGTACACGCAATATTCGTGCCGTACATGGCGACAGCAGGCTGTCGGCCTTGCGCCAGGCCTTCGTGCTGCTGCGCGCCGGCTCGCGCCACGCACCTACTGGATTTTGGAATAAGCCGTGGGCGTAAGCATGGCGTTCTCGATGCGCTGCACGATCGCGCCCTGGGATTCGGTTTTGGCGCGCGCGGCGATCCACTCGGGATCGCTCGCAAACGCATTCCAGATCCGCTCGCGCTCGGCGAGGCTGTCCCATTCGAGCAGGTAATACAGCGCATGGTTGGACGGGCCGATCAGGACGGTCCAGAAGCCCGTCGGGCGGATGCCGTGCTTCTCCCAGACCTTCAGGGTGATGTTGGCAAAACGATTATTGAGATCAGCGAGTTTGCCGGGCATGCAATGGTAGATACGCAATTCATGGATCATGGTCGCTCACTTTGGACGGTGGTTGAGAACAAGACTGGCACACATGCGTGCCGCCGCAGCGCTGGAAGTATCGTCGACCCCGCCATCGGGGTCAAACCGCCGCGGCCTAGGAGTCCATTTCAAAATGAGGGGATACCTCCCCTCATACTCCCCTAGATTGGTCGATGCAAAATTCATTTTGCAACGAGTTCTAAGACCAGAGGCTGCGCAGTTTTCCGGCGACGTCGACGCTGGGCCTGCCGCCGGCCGGGATGTGGTCCGTGTCGGCCTCGCCCCAGGTGAGCGGCTCGAGGCAGGCCATCATTTCGCGCGTAAGGAAGCGGCTTTTCGCGCCGTAGACATGCCGGTCGCCGCTGCGCGACTGCTGCGTGACGTAATACTTGAGCGGCGCGATCAGATCGAGCTCGGTTTTCGCGCGCGTCATCGCCACATAGAGCAGGCGGCGTTCCTCCTCGATCAATTCCGGCCGGCCGGTGGAAAATTCGGAGGGAAAATTGCCGTCGGCCACATTGAGCAGATACACCGAATCCCATTCCTGGCCCTTGGCCGAGTGGATGGTGGAAAGAATCAGGTAGTCCTCGTCGAGCAGGGGCGTGCCCGCCTGGTCGCCCGAGGCCTGCGCCGGATCGAGCGCGAGTTCGGACAGGAAACGCTCGCGCGTGCCGAATTGCTGCGCGATGCGTTCGAGCTGCAGCAGGTCGCCGGCGCGCACCTCGGCCGCATCGTGCAGGCGCTCCAGATGCGGCGCATACCACTCGCGCACCCGGCCCATCTGCCCCTGCCAGGGACCTTCGGGCACGGCAAGCTCGCCCATCATTGCCGCAAACGCGGGCCAGGCTGCGCGCGCCAGCGCCGGCGGCGAAAAATGTTGAAGGCCGGCCCAGGCGTACGCGTTCGCGGCGAATGCGTCGTAGCATTTCGCCGCAAGCGCCGGTCCTACGCCCGGCATCAGCTGCAGCGCGCGAAACGCCGCGATGCGGTTCTTCGGATTGTCGGCCCAGCGCAGCACCGAGAGGGCATCCTTGACATGCGCCGCCTCGAGAAATTTCAGGCCGCCGTATTTCACATAGGGGATATTGCAGCGCACGAGTTCGAGTTCGAGCACGTCGGCATGATGCGAACTGCGGAACAGCACCGCCTGGCGCTTGAGCGGCACGCCGCGTTCGCGCGTCTCGAGTACGCGCGTCACCACGTACCCGGCCTGCGCGAGGTCGTCGAGCACCGTGACATAGCGCGGCTGCGCGCCCGCGCCGCGTTTTGCCGTCAGCGTCTTGCGGTACTGACGCTCACCGCCCGCGATCAGCGCGTTCGCAGCATCGAGTATGCCCTGCGTCGAGCGGTAGTTCTCCTCCAGCGTCACCACCGCCGCCGCCGGCGTGTACTGCGCGGGAAAGCCCAGGATGTTTTCCACCGTGGCCGCGCGAAACGAATAGATCGATTGCGCATCGTCGCCGACCACGGTCAGGCCCGCGCCCGAGGGCCGCAGCGCGCGCAGGATCCCGGCCTGCAGCAGGTTCGTGTCCTGGTACTCGTCCACCAGGATCTGGTCGAACTGCGCGCCGATGTCGCGCGCGAGCTCCGCGTCCTCCGCCATCGCATGCCAGTAAAGCAGCAGGTCGTCGTAGTCCAGCGCCTGGTTGGCGAGTTTTTTCTCGACGTAGTCGCGATACAGGCCGGTCAACTCTTCCTCCCACTCGGCGCACCATGGAAACACATTCGTCAGCGTTTCCGCGAGCGGGCGCTGCGTATTGACCCGGTGCGAGTAAATGGCGAGGCAGGTGTCCTTGCGCGGAAAACGCTTCTCCGCCCTGCTCAGGCCGCGCTCGTGGCGCACCAGGTCCATCAGGTCGGCCGCATCGCCGCGATCGAGCACGCTGAAATTCGCGTCGAGCCCGACGCGCGCCGCGTAACGCCGGATCAGGCGATTGGCGATCGAATGAAAGGTTCCCGACCAGGGCAGCTTCACTTCCGCGCGCGCCTGGCCCAGGATGCGCTGCGCCCGGCGCGTCATTTCCGCGGCGGCCCGGCGTGTAAACGTGAGCAGCAGGATGCGCTGCGGATTCACGCCCGCCTCCACCAGATGCGCGACACGGTGTGCGAGGGTATTGGTCTTGCCAGTGCCGGCGCCGGCGACGATCAGCAGCGGCCCGGCGCGAAAATCCCGTCCGGCATCCCGTTCGCCGTAGCCGGCCGCGGCGCGCTGCGCCGGGTTCAGGGTGTCGAGAGTGGAAACGTCCGCCATGCAGCCACTATAAATGATGACTGTACGTTTATCCAGTATTGTGCGCTCTTCCTACCTACCGCGGCTTGCCGCCGATCCAGATATCGGCGACCTTGGGCGAATGCGCCGGATCAGGACGTGCCGACCGCGCCGCCGTCGCAGGCGATGGTCTGGGCGACGACGTATTCTCCCGCGCGCGAGCACAGGAAGATCGCGAGCCCGGCGATGTCCTGCGGCGTGCCGACCCGGCCGCTCGGATTGCGCTTGCCCACCAGCCCCCAGTCTACGTCCTCGGTCTTGCCGCCGAAGCCGACCCCGGTGCTGAGCATCCAGGTCGGAAACGGCCCCGGCGCAATGGCGTTGAACAGTATGTGTTCCTTGGTGAGGTGCGCCGCCATGAATCGCGTCAGATGGTGCACCGCCGCCTTGGAAGCCCCGTAGGAAAAGGTGTCGAATATCGCCGCTTTCAATCCGTCGATCGAGCCGATGTTGATGACGCGCGCCGGGCTGGCGGCGCTCGCCGCCTGTCTGAGCAGGGGCAGCATTTTTTGCGTCAGAAAAAACACGCCCTTCACGTTCGTGTCCATGACCTTGTCCCATCCGGCCTCGGGAAATTTTTCCAGCGGCGCGCCCCAGGCCGCGCCGGCATTGTTCACAAGAATGTCCAGCTTCGATTCGCGCTCCGACAAGCGCTGGGCCAGGCTTTCCACACCGGCCAGCTGGGACAGATCCGCAGAAAGCGCGATGCACTCGCCGCCGTAAGTATCGATCAGGCGCTTGGCGGTCGCCTCGCAGGCATCGGCTTTGCGCGAGGAGATATACACCTTGGCGCCATTTGCGAGGAATCCGGCGGCGATCATCTCGCCGATCCCGCGCGAGCCACCCGTCACCAGCGCAGTCTTGCCCTTGATCGAAAACAGATCGTCGAATTGCTCTTGCATCATTTCACCCCTTCACGGAATTGAACGTCATTCAGGATACGCGCGCCGCACAAGGCTCCGGCGCCATTGTTGAAAATTGTCATATTTGAATACGACCCGGTCTACAAATAAGTAAATACGGGCATCTTCGATATCAAATGTTCAAGATTTATGCGCCGCAAAAGCCGCGGTCTACCAGCCGCTACCGCCACCACCGCCGCCGCCACCGCCCGAGGAGCCGCCACCGCCGCTGCTTCCGCCGCCACCGCCGCCTGAGGAACCGGAACTGCTGCCTGGCGGCGTGGACGCGGAACTGATGCTGCTGCCCATGCCGGCGATGGAATCGCTCAGGCTGGCGATGTCGCTTCCGAAAGAATCGTTGCTCGACCGGTAGAAGGATGAAACCGCCTGCGCCACGGCGGCCGCGCCAAGTACGCCCGCAAAGGTATTGGCCCAGGTTTTCTCGACGCCGAGCGCAAGCGCATAGGGCAGGAATTTCGCGAATTCTTCCGCGGTGCGCGGCGGCAGTTTCAGCCGCGCAAGATCGTCCTTCTCGGCAATGCTGAGGTATTGACGCAGGCCCTCGATCTCGTCCTGGAGTCTGCGCCCTTCCACCGTATAGGCTGGCAGCAAGCGCGCAAATATCGACAAAATGACCACCATTACGATGGCAACTGTAAACATCAGCAGCGGCCCGGTAGAATGAAACGCCATCACCCCGAAGGTGGCCACTACCATCAGGACGCCGATAGAAAGCGGTCCGCGATTACGCGAAAAAAGCTTTGCTTGGTAATGCGCCGCGAGCGATTCTGCCAGCCCCAACATCGCATGTTGCACCCGCGAACTGTAGCCGCTCCCTAGTTCGATGCTGCCGACCTGGCCCAACATGGCAAGAACGGCTTCCTCGCCCGGCAGCAGCTCGACCGCCTTGCCGGTGCGCTCGATTACATAGGCATCGCCTTCCTGCCGGATACTCAGGTAGCCGCGCTGCCCCAGCCCGAGCAGGGCCGCGGCGAAGCAGCGGTTGTCGCACCGCATCGTGTCGAGATAGCGCGTTCCCGCGGGCCCCAGCCCGGTCGGCGCTTCATAGCGCGGAAACACCGGACCCTTGCGCGGATCGCGTCCAAACATCCACCAGCATACGTACAGATAGACAAAGAGCAGCAGCACCCCGGCCGCGCCCGCGACTTCGCCCGGGTTGTCGTGCAGCCAGCGCGCGAACGGCTGCCACCAGGGCGGCGGCGCAACCACGCCCTTGGGAAAGGACAACACGATGGTCAGCCCCTCGCTCGGCCCCAGGGCATGCGTGGTGCGAAATTCGGCACCGCCATCGCGCAACGTTACCGCATACGCCCTGCCATTTGCGCCGGAGAAGCCGGTATAGGCCTCGGCTTTCAATTGCGCGGCGGGCACCGCCTGCGGCAAGCGCACTTCCGCGGAAACGCTGTCCATGACGAAGGTCCAGCCATTGCCGTTCACGTTCCAGTAGAGTTCGTCGTGGTCCTTGAAGAAGCCGAGCTGGTAGCGCGTGCGGTAGCTTATTTCGTAGGTGTGCAGGCCATGCGGCAGCAGCAAGCCCGGATTGCCGATCTGCACGCGCACGCCGTTTGCCCGCGGACCCGCGTTCCATGCTTCGGCCTTGCCGTCGCGCTTGACCGAGACCACCTCGAACGGAACCGTCACGCGCCGCCCGAGCCGGTCGCGATACTCGGTTGGAAAATCGCGCAGGATGCCGCGCTTGATCTCCTTGCCCTCGACCTTGGCTTGTATGGTTTCGGTGACCGAGAGCTCGCCCGCGGCCCCGATGTCGATGTCGCTGTGAAAGGAAAGGATGCGCTCCCGCGCCTCGGCCTCTGCGCGCGCCAGCGCCTGTCGCCGCGCCTGCTTTGCCTGTTCCTTTTGCCGCGCCTGTTCATCGCGTTGCGCCCACGCCCGCTTCAGCGCCTGACCACGCTCTGCCGAACGCAGCAGCGCGTCTGCCGTTGCCTGCCCCACTTCCTTCGCGAGCGCCTGTTCCTGTGCCCTCGCCTGCTCCGGCGCGATTGCGCGCAGGCGCATGATTTCATTCAATGTCGGCCCCACGCGTTGGGATTCCGCGTAAGACAGCGCGTTGAGCAGCGCATGGTCCTCCACCTTCTGCTGCGCTCGCGCCTGTTCCGGCGTGGGCGCGACCTGCTGCGCCTGCGCCGCGAACGCGAACAACAGGGCGATGAGGCAGGCGCTTCGTTTCACAGCGTCACCTTCACCGCATCGCGCTCCCCGGTCTCGAAAAAAGGCAGGGGCTCGAACGCGAAGGCGCGCGCCACGATCACGTGGGGGAAGGACTCGAGCCGGGTGCGGTACTGCTTCACCGCGCCGTTATAGAAACGGCGCGCGTATTGCAGCTGGTCTTCGGTGTCCACGAGCTTGGCCGAGAGATCGCGAAAATTCGCGTCGGCCTTGAGCTGCGGATAGTTTTCCTGCAGCAGCAGCAAGGTCTTGAGCTTCGCACCCAGTTCGCGCTCGGCGCCGAAGCGCGCTTCGCCGGGTTCCGGCCCGAAACCGGCCGCGTTCGCGCGCAGTTCGGTCACCGCGCTGAGCGTCGCCTTTTCGTAAGCCGCGTAGCCGCGAACGGCTTCGACCAACTGCGGAACCAGATCGGCGCGGCGTTTCAATTGCACGTCGATGTCGGCGAAGCCTTCGCGCGCAAGATTGCGATCCGAAACCAGCCGGTTGTAAATCCACACGCCCGCGGCAAACAGCGCGACGCCCGCTGCCAGCAGCCAGGCGTAGGCGTTCACCGGACGATCCGCTCCGCGTTCATCGGCCGCCCGCGAGATCGATGAACGTGCCGGTGGCGTAAGAGGCCTCGTCAGAGAGCAGCCACAGGATCGCGTTGGCGACTTCTTCGGGCTGCCCGCCGCGTTTCATCGGCACGAATGCCTTGACGCGGTCCACGCGTTCGGGTTCTCCGCCGCTCGCGTGTATGTCGGTATAGATAAATCCGGGCCGCACCGCATTGACGCGTATGCCCTCTTCGGCCACTTCGCGCGACAGGCCGATGGTGAGCGTATCGACCGCGCCCTTGGACGCGGCGTAATCCACGTATTCGCCGGCGGATCCGATGCGTGAGGCGGCCGAGGATACGTTGACGATGGCGCCACCGCTGCCGCCGTGTTTGGTCGACATGCGCCTCACGGCCTCCCGCGCGCACAGGAAGCAGCTGGTGACATTCGCCACGAGGATACGGTTCAGGCGCGCGGCATCCATTTCATCCACGCGCATCTGGGTCTCCAATATCCCCGCGTTGTTGACCAGCGCCGTGAGCGTGCCGAGCTGCCGGTCGACGCAATTGAACAATTCGACGACCTCCGCCTCCTCGGCGACATCGGCACGAATCGCAAGGGCCTGCCCGCCGGCGGCCTCGATGTCCGCGACCACCGCATCCGCGGCGGCGCGGTTTTTCAGATAGTTCACGCACACCGCGTAGCCGCGCGCCGCGGCCAGCCGCGCTGTCGCAGCGCCGATGCCGCGGCTCGCGCCGGTGATCAGCATGATTTTTTTCATGTGGCCCTCCGCGCCCGTCCGGGCGCGCCTGAATGCGTCACCGTCGGCTACACCAGCGGCACATAGTCGTACTCGCCTATGCCCTGGAGCACCAGAAAGGTCGCCGAACCCTCGCCCGCATTGGTCACCAGGTGCGGGCGGCGCGGCGGCACGCTATAGGTATCGCCGGGTCCCAGCCGCACTTCCTCCTTCGGCTCGCGCAGGAACAAGCGCAATTCGCCCGCGATGACGTAGAAGGCGTCCTGTACGTGGCTGTGATAATGCCAGGGCACTTTTTGAGCAGGTGAAATCTGGATCTCACTGATGCGAAAGCCGGGCCGCTCGGCATGGATAGCGCGGCGCTCGGCTTCATAGAGATGGCTCGCGTCCTTCACCGCCTGCATGCTTGTTTCCATTCCGGCTTGCTCCCCTGAGGTTGAATTCAAGCGCCCCGCAGTAAAGCAATTTATCACAGCCTGGACCGCTCGCCATCCGCGCAGCTGCGTTCCGTGTTTCCCGCGCAAGGCGCTTGGAATGCGCCATGATCGGGAGCAAGTTCAAATGCCAATAAGCACAGGGTTGCAGCCATCGGCCAATCTGCAGGACGCGATCGACTACACGAGCGCGCACGAAGTCGCGTGGAACCGCCGGTTCAGCCGCTCGCGCCTGCAACAGCCGGGCGCAGGTACTGTTCTTCGAACAGCTCGCCCGGCAGGGGCTTGCTGACCAGATAGCCCTGCATCTCGTCGCAGCTCAGCAGGCGCAGCAGGCGCGCCTGCTCTTCGGTCTCCACGCCTTCGGCCACCACCTTGAGCTTCAGCGAGTGCGCCAGGTTGATGATGGTGGACACCAGCGCCAGCCCGTCCGGCCCGGAAACCATGTCGACCACGAACGCGCGGTCGATCTTGAGCGTGTCCACCGGCAGCTTGGCCAGATAGCTGAGCGAGGAGAAGCCGGTGCCGAAATCGTCGATGGCGATGGTGACGCCGAGAGCGCGTATCGCCTGCAGGCTGGCGATGTTGTGCCTGACGTCGGCCATGATCAGGCTTTCGGTAAGCTCCAGCTCGAGCGCCGCCGGCGCCTGCGCGTCGATCCCGGTCGCCTGCCTGATTTCGCCGACGAAGCCGCGCTGGCGCAGTTGCAGCGGCGACACGTTCACCGCGACGCGCACCGCCGCCAGACCGCGCCCGCGCCAGCGCAGGGCATCCTCGATCGCCTGGCGCAGCGCCCAGCGCCCGACCTCGTAGATCAGCCCGGTTTCCTCGAGGATGGGGACGAACCGCCCCGGCGGCACCAGGCCCGTGCGCGGATCGCTCCAGCGGATCAGCGCCTCGGCCCCGGTCAGCTTGCCGCTTTCCAGATGCACCTTGGGCTGGTAATGCAGCAGAAACTCGCCCCGGTCCAGCGCCTGGCGCAGCTGATTTTCCAGCGTCAGCTTCTCGGCCACCTGTTCGGACATGCCCTGGGCGTAGAAGCGGTAGGCATCGCCTGCGCTCTTGGCTTTCTTCAGCGCCGCCTCCGCGTTGCGGAACAGGGCCTCGGCGTCGGTGCCGTCCTGCGGGAACAGCGCCATCCCGACCTTGGCGGAGATGCGGAACACCGCCTCGTTCAGGTGGAACTGATGCTCCAGAAAGGTCTTCAGCGATTTGTCGAGCAGCCGCGCCACGGCGCCTTCGTGCCGTATCGCCGGCAGCACCACCGCGAAATGGTCGGCACCGACGCGCGCCACCAGGTTGGCGTCGCCGGCAGTGGCCGTCAGCCAGGCCGCGACCTGCTGCAGCAGCGCGTCGCCCTCGGCCCGGCCGAGGCTGTCGTTGATGCTCTTGAAGCGCTCGATATCGAGCACGAACAGCGCCAGCTTGCGGCCGCCGGCGGCCGCGCTGCGCAGGTACTGCGTCATCCGTTCGAGGAACAGGCTGCGGTTCGCCAGGCCGGTGAGCACGTCGTAGAAGGCCAGGTAGTCGAGCCGCTCGCGCTTGTCGATGTGGTCGATCGCGAACGCGATGTCGCCCGCCAGCTCGGCCAGCAGCTTCATCTCCTCGTCGTGGAAGAACTCGACTTCGCCCGCGTACAGCGCGAGTACGCCGACCGCTTCGTCCGCCACGATCAGCGGCAGCACCGCCATCGAGCGCACGCCGCCCTCGGCGTAGCGCCTGCCGAACACCACCCTGGGGTCGGTTTGCGCATCGTTCGCCACGACCGCGTTTTTTTCCCGGACCGCGCGCGCAGTCATGGTTTTCGGCGCATCCGCGCTCGATGCCAGAATGTCCTTGATGTCGGCCAGCAGCGCCGCGTCCTTGCCGGCGGATGCGGCCGGGACGACCTTGCCCGAATCCGGCTCGACGACGCAGATCAGCGCCATGCGAAAGCCGCCGCCCTCGAGCGCGATCCTGCAGGCCTCGCGGAACAGCTCTTCGCGGTCGCGCACGCGCACGATCAGGGTATTGATGCCGCTGAGCATCACGTACACGCGGTTGAGAAAGGCGATGCGCGCCTCCGCCTGCCTGCGCTCGGTGATGTCCTCGCCGATGCTGGCGGTTCCGATCACCTCGCCCGAGGCCGTGCGCAGCAGCGAATTGTTCCAGCGTATCAGCCTGCGCTCGCCGGCCCGCGTCAGGATCTCGCTTTCGCGGTGCCGCGACCCGGGCCGGTCCGCCAGCAAATCGGCAAAGCGTCCGCTTTTCCAGTCGCCCAGCTCGGACGGCAGGAACAGCTCGTCCCAGGGCTGTCCCAGGACTTCCTCGCTGCGCCAGCCGCTCAGGCGCAGCAGGTGCTCGTTGGCATAGGTGATGCGGCCGTCGCGGTCCAGCATCAGCGAAACCAGCTCCACGTTTTTCAGCAGGCTGCTGAAACGGCGTTCGCTTTCGCGCAGCTCCCGCTCGACGCGCATGCGCCCGGTGATGTCGCGCGACAGGCAGATGAAATGCGGCTCCTGTCCCGGCTCGACCGCCATGCGCGCAACTGACAGCTCGAACCAATGCGGGCCCTGCGCCAGCGCCAGTTCGAACTGCCCGCCGATCGAGCGTCCGGCGGCGTTGGCCTCCCGCAGCGCGGCCAGCACCGCCTCCGCCGCCTCGGGCGGGAGCACTTCGGACACGGTTCTGCCGATCAGGTTCGCCGCAGGCGCGGCCAGCAGCTCGCTGCGCGGGGAATGAAAGGCGTGATAGCGCCCGTCCAGCCCGAGTTCGAACAGCAGGTCGGGAATGGCGTCCAGCATCGCCTGCAGCCGGTTACGCCCGGCGAGGATCTCGCGCTCCTGGCGCTTGCGCTCGGTGATGTCCTTGCCGACGCCGCGATAGCCCTTGAATGCGCCCGCGGCGTCGAACACCGGATCGCCGGAAATCGAAATATGGCGTTCGGTGCCGTCCACCCCGGACCGCGACAGCTCGAAATCGCGGAACGGGGAATGCGCGTCGAGCGCGGCGCGATGCGCCTGCCAGCCGGCTTCGCCTGGCGACAGATACGGGATCTCCCAGCGGCGCCGGCCGATCTGTTCGCTCTTCTGAAACGCCTGGACCGCGCTCTGGCGCTCGGTTGCCTGGACACGCGTACTGAGCCGGTGCTCGGCGTCGGTCTCCCAGTAGAAGTCGGAAGACATCCCGCTCAGGATTCGGAAACGCGCCTCGCTTTCTGCGAGTGTTTGCTGTGCGTGCTTGCGCTCCTCGACCTCGGCGGCGAGCCGTGCCGCGTGTTTCTGCATCCTCGCGTACAGGCTGCCATTTTCGTAAACGCGCCCGGTCTGCGCCGACAGGATGGACAGGAGCGTCTCGTCCTCCTGGTCGAAGGCTTCGGCGCCGAGCTTCTCGGTCAGGCAGATCCAGCCGTACACCTGCGACAGCGACATGATCGGCGCGATCAGCGCCGAGCGCACCGGCGGATAGTCGGGCGGCAGGCCCAGCAGCCCCGGGTCGGCATTCGCCGGCACGAGGCGCAGCGCGCGCCGCTCAGTGAGCACGTCGCAGAATATGCCCTTGTTCAGTTGCGACATGCCCAGCCCGAACGCCACTCCGGCTTCGATGCCGCTGGTTGCAAAATGGGCGGCATCGGCATTTTCCTTCCCGCCGACGCCGATCAAGGCGTACTTCGCGCAGATCACGTCGCGCGCGGCGCGGCACACGTTCTCGAGCATGCGCTGCGGGTCGCGCTCCGAGGCCAGCTGCAGGCAGATCTCGATCAGCGCGTTGAGCCGCTGGTTGGCGACGCTGAGTTGGTCCGCCGTCGCCGACAGCTTGTCGGTGACCACGCGCAAATGCAGATCGCGGAAATCCTCCGGCGGCCCGGCCGCCGCAGGCCGCGTATCGAGCGCCTCGCGCACCGTCTGCAGGATCAGTTCCGGCTCGCAAGGCTTGATCAGCACGTGCAAAACGCCGCAGCTTTTCGCCAGCTGCTCTGCCTCGTGGCGGTGGTAATGCGCCGTGTAGAACACCACCGGCGTCGCCGCGAGCGCGGGCTCTGCGCGCAGCCGGCGCACGAACTCGTAGCCGTCCATGGTCGGCATCAGGATGTCGCTGATCACCAGGTCCGGGCGCTCGCCGCGCACCGCGGCCAGCGCCTCGGCGCCGTCGGCCGCCTCGCGCATCCGATAGCCCTGGTAGCCCAGCAAGGTCACCAGTAACGCCCGGTTGTCCTGTTGATCGTCGACGACCAGTATCGTGGACATGGTCATGACTGCGGCGTTTCCTGCAGACAGGATTCGATTTCGCGCAGCAGCAACTCCGGCTCCAGCGGCCGGAACAGGAATTTCGCCGCGCCCAGTTCCAGGCCGCGGCGCCGGTCCGATTCATCGGTCGCGGTCGATGTCAGGAAGACGAAAGGTATCGCGCGCAGCCTCGGCTCGCCCTTGATCTCCCGGATCAGTTCGTAGCCGCTGCCATCTGGCATGCACACGTCCGAAAGTATCAGGTCCGGGGGCGCCTCCCGCGCCAGATCGAGCGCGCTGCGCGCGCTGCGCGCGGTTACGACCGTGTAACCCGAATATTCGAGCAGATCCGCGGCCAGCACTCGATTCGCCTGCAGATTGTCCACCACGAGTATGGTGCGCCCTTTCGAATCGCGTTTCAGCGAAGCATCGGTCGTCGTCTCGGCCGTAACGGCGGGCGCGAGGCGCAGTTCCGGCCGCAGATAGGTCGCCAATTGCGCGACGAAGTTCTCGGGGTCGATCGGCTTGGGCAGATAACCCGCGAAGCCGGCCGCAAGCGCCTTTTCGCGGTCGCCTTTCATCGCATATGCGCTGACCGCGACCAGCGGGACGTCGCGCAGCGACCGATGCTGCTTCGCTCGCCGCGCCACCTCGTAGCCGTCTATGCCGGGCATCTGCAGGTCGCAGACGATCAGGTCGGGCACGGCCTGCAGCGCGGCCGCGAGCCCTCGCTCGCCGTCGGTCGCGGTCACCGTCGCGTAGCCGTGCGCACTCAGCAGATAGGCCGTCAATTCGAGGTTGCCCGGATTGTCGTCGATGATCAGGATGCGCGCGTTCATTGCTCAGCGCTCCGGCAGCACCAGGGTGAATACGCTGCCCCGCCCGAATTCGCTGCGGCAGTGCAGTGCGCCGCCCAGCCGTTCGGCGAGCGTGCGGCTGACATGCAGTCCCAGCCCCGTCCCCTCGTTTGGCAGGGTCCCGGGCGCGCGAATCTGGGTGAACGGCTCGAACAGCCGCGCCTGGTCTTCGTCGCGGATGCCGATGCCGGTGTCCTCGACGCTGAATGCGATGGCCGGCTCGCCGCCGCTGCGGCGCTCTACGCGCACGCATACATGGCCCCGGTCGGTGAATTTCACCGCGTTGCTGGCGAGATTCAGCAGGATCTGGCGCAGCGCGCGCAGGTCGGTGCGCACCGCCAGCGCCGGATCGACCGCCGCTTCGAGCGCGACCCCCTTGCGGTTCGCTTCGGGTTGCAGGGTGGCCGCCACATCCTCCACCACCGTGTGGCAGACGACGGTTTCGAATTCCAGCTCGGTCTTTCCGGCCTCGATCTTGGCCAGGTCCAGCAGTTCGTTGATCAGCGCGAGCAGATGTCGCGCGCTAGAGCGCACGATCTTGAGCTGCTTTTCCTGGTCGAGCGTGAGCGGTCCCGGCAGCTTCATCAGCAGCGTTCCGGTAAAGCCGATGATGGCATTCAGCGGCGTGCGCAGCTCGTGGCTCATGCTTGCGAAAAAGTTGTCCTTGGTGCGGTTGGCGTTGCCCAGCTCGATGTTCTTCTCCTGCAGCGCGCGCTCGAAGCGCTTGCGCTCGGTGATGTCGCGTATCGCGCTGGACACCAGCGTGCCGTCCTCGGTTTCCAGCGGGCTGAGGCTGATTTCGATCGGAAATTCGACGCCGTCCCTGCGCCGGCCGTAGAGTTCCAGGCCCACGCCCATCGGCCGCACCTTGGGATCGCCGAAAAAATGGTCGCGGTGCCCCGGGTGTTGCTCGCGAAACCGTTCCGGCAGCAGCAGTTCTATCTTCTCGTCGAGCAGCTCGGTGCGCGTGTAGCCGAACAGACTCTCGGTCTGCGAATTGACCAGCACTATTCTTCCGTGGCGGTTCACGATGACGATGGCATCGGGCGCAGATTCGAGCAGCCCGCGAAATTTCCGCTCCGCCTTCTTGCGCTCGGCGATGTCCCGGATCGCGCTCATGACGACGGTGCCCTCGTCGGTCTTGAGCGGACTCAGGCTGATCTCGACCGGGAATTCGGTGCCGTCGCGGCGCAGGCCGTAGAGCTCCAGTCCGATGCCCATGGTCCGCGTGCGTGGCCCAGCAAAATAACCGGAGCGGTGGCCCAAGTGCGCGCTGCGGTAGCGCTCGGGCAGCAGCATTTCGATCGGCAGCCCGCGCAGGCCGCCGCTGTCGTAGCCGAACAGCTTCTCCGCCTGGCTGTTGCTGATCATGATGCTGCCGCTCGGATGCACGATGACGATGGCGTCCGGCATCGATTCGAGCAGATCGCGAAAGCGCGCCTCGATCAGCCGCGCGTCGCGCATCACCTTCAGCGGCGTGACGTCCTTTTTGCTCAACAGCACGAAGGCGATTTCGCCGTCGGCGCCGCGGATCGCCTTGCTCGTGATGTCCACATAGACCGGGGACTGGTCCTTCCTGCGGCGGACGGTTTCGTAAGTGTACACACCGCGTTGCAGCACCTCGCGCACGATACCCTGTTCCTCGGCGACGCGCTCTGGCGGAACGATCAGTTCGTACACCGTGCGCCCCACCGCTTCCTCGCCGCTGTAGCCGAACACCGATTCTGCGCCCGCGCTCCAGTAGGCGATGCGGCCTTCGGGCGTGATCGCAATGAGCGCATCGAGCGACTCGTCGAGCAGCAGCCTGTCGTAATCGGCTGTCACGCGCGGCATCCCGTCTGTGGCATTCACGGCGCGTCACTCCGCCGTTGTATGCAGTCGCAGGCGGATGCGCGCGGGTACAGCCCGCCGACAGCCGCGCGGTGCAGCGCGATCAACGCGTCCCTGCCCAGGGTGCCCGCCTGCTGTGCGCCGCTCGCCGGATCGCCGGCGTCGAAGTCGCCGGTCCGGGATTCGAACGTCGATGCCGGCAGCTCCTGCGCCGCCGGAAAGTCCTCCGGGGCCAACGCCACGACCCGCAGCCCCGCCGCGGTCAGCAGGCACAGGGGGACGCCGCCCAGCACAGGCAAAAGCGCAGCGGTGAGGCCGAAGCGCCTCGAAACGGCGGTTCGGCAGCTCATGGAACATCTTCCGCGGGCTTGGCCGCGGCACGCGCAGTGTTGCGGATTTCGCGCTCGAGCAGCTCGGGCAGCTCGCAGGCCAGGCGGCGCTTGGTGATGTACGCGACGGCGCCGCCGGTGGCGGCAAGGTCACGATGCGCCTGGTCGTCGTGCACCGAAACCGCCACCACGCAACAACCCGGCGCGCCTTCCTGGATCCGGCGTATCGCCCCGAATGCCTCCCCGTCCGTCAGGCTGAAATCCATCAACACCATGCGCGGGCGCTCCGCCGCCGCCAGCGCCTGCGCCTCCTGCGCGCAGCACGCCTCGATCAGGCGCAGCTCCGGGCGCAGTGCGCCGATGAACTCGCGCAGCGCGCGCCGCACGGCCGGGTGCTCCTCGACGATCAGAACCGCCGCAGCCCGCTCAACGCCACGCATCGTCGCCGTCCATGCTTTGCCTCCATTGCAGATTGCGGCGGGCAGTCGCGCTGCCGACCAGACTTCGGCTACAGAATATCCCGGGAAAATGCCCGAATCTGTAGTGCAAACCCTACAAGCCCTGTCGGTAAAAACCGACAGGCCGGCAGGCGCTTCGAAGCCCGGGCGCCGCACGCCGGCCCCAAGCCGAGCGGGCGTTCGCTGCGCGGCTAGTCAATCGGGGTGATGCCATGCAGGATCGCGAACTTCACCAGTTCGGGCAGGTTGTCGATGTCCAGCTTCTGCATCAGCCGCGCACGGTAGGTCTCCACGGTACGCGGCGACAAGGCGAGCGCCTGCGCGGTGGCCGCTATCGACCGGCCCTCGACGAACAGCTGCAGCACCTGGCGCTCGCGGGAACTCAGCTCGTCGAGCGGCCCGGTCGCCGCAGGCGCATCGATGTAGTAATCGATCACGGTCTCGGCGATGCGCTGGCTGAGGTAGCGCCGGCCCAGATGCACCGCGTGCAGCGCATCGACCACTTCGCTGCCCGCCGACGCCTTGAGCACGTAAGCCCGGGCGCCGGCTCGCAGCGCGCGAAACACGTACTCGGCGCTCGAGTGCATCGACAGCACGACGATCCGGATGTCCGGATATTTGCCGTGGATCAATTGCGTCGCCTCGATGCCGTTGAGTTCCGGCATCGTAATGTCCATGAGCACCGCGTCGGGCTTGAGCGTTCCGATTTCCTGCAGTGCCGTGCGGCCGTCGTTCGCATGCCCGACCACCTCGATGTCGGGTGATGCCTCAAGCAGGGAGCGCAGCCCGTCGATCACCACTGCATGGTCGTCTACGATGTAAGTGGAAATCATCCCGGCCGGCATCGCAGTTCGATCGTGATCTTCGTGCCCCGGCCGGGTGCGCTGTCGATGTCCAGCCGCCCGCCGATGGCGCGCGCACGCTCGCGCAGATTGATCATGCCCCAGCGCGGCTGGCCGCTGCGCCGCCCCGGCGCGGCGGCGTCGAAGCCGACGCCGTCGTCGGCGATGCTCATGACCAGCGTCGCGCCGTCGCACCGGAAATCGATATCGATGCGCGTGGCGCGCGCGTGTTTGGCCACGTTGGTCATTGCTTCCTGGGCGATGCGATATATCGCCGTCTCGCGCTCCGCGCTCAGCCGCGGCTCGGTTTCGGCGCCGCCCACCGCAACCGCGATCGTTGACCGCTTCTCGAACTGCTGAGCGTACCAGCGCAGCGCGGCGAACAGGCCGAAGTTGACCAGCACCGGGGGGCGCAGCCCGCCCATTACGTCTTCGATGCACAGCGCCGTGTCCTCGATCAGCCTGAGCGCGTCGACCAGGCGCACGCGCAAATCGTCGGCGCCGCCGCCCGCAGCCGGCAGCTGGCGCATCAAAATGTTCAGGCTGATGTTGAGCGCCGTCAAATTCTGCCCGACGCGGTCGTGCAGCTCGTACGCAAGTTCGCGCCGCTCCGATTCCTGGATCTCGACCAGCCGGTTCGAAACCTCGCGCAGCTGCTCTGCGGTTTCGGCAAGCTCGCGGGCCGTTCTCCTGCTCTCGCTGATGTCATTGGCGATGCCGCCGATGGCAACGATGTTGCCGCCGGCGTCGCGGATCGGAAACTTGCTGACCGCGTTGACGCGTTCGCCGTCGGCGTAGCGCGCGACCTCTTCGAACTCGACCGGGGCGCCCAGCGCAAACACGCGGGTATCGTTCTCCACGAACCGTCCGGCCTGGTCCGGGGCGAAGAGTTCAACGTCCTCCCGTCCCAGCACCTGATCGAGGCGCAGGCCGAAGCGCGCCAGAAACCGGTCGTTGACGAGCAGGTAGCGTCCGGCGCGATCTTTGATGAACATCAGCGATGGGCTCGCGCTCATGAATGCGCGAAAGCGTTCCTCGCTCTCGCGCAGGCGCTCCGCCGCGTCATGGCGTTCGCTCAGGTCGCGCGTCACCTTGAGGTAGCCGCGCACCCCGCCCTCGGCGCTTTTCAGCGCAGTCAGCACCACCCCGGCCCAGTAGTGGCTGCCGTCTCTGCGCCGTCGCCAGCCTTCGTTTCGGTAGCGGCCCTCCTCCTGCGCGGTGCGCAGCGCCGCCGCGGGCAGGCCTGCGGCGCGGTCTTCAGACGTGAAGAAAAGCTCGTACGATAGTCCGAGCGCTTCCTGCGCGCTGTAGCCTTTGATGCGCTCGGCGCCCGCATTCCAGCTCGCGACCCTGCCCACGTCGTCGAGCAGGAAGATCGCATAATCGGTGACGCTCTCGACCAGCGCGGCGAAGGACTCGTCGCTCGGCGAAATCAAGGCGGGCTTCGCTTTCATCAGCATGCAGACCCCCTTCCGGCAACAGGATACACAAGCCGATTTATACTCCGTCCAGATTGTGGCGACTATGCAATAGTGCCGGACCGCAGAAGATTTTTCCTTTAAAACCATGATCTTGACATGGACACTCGGGGCGGTTCGGCCCATCGCGTTAATGCGTATGCCTTTGCCGGCGACGTCGCGCGCAATGCCGATGGTCAGGGTGGCGACCGCCCCTTTCGACGCCGCGAAATCGACGTATTCGCCGGCCGAACCCAGGCGCGATGCCGCCGAGGAGACGTTGACGATGGCGCCGCCGATGCCGTCGTACCGGCTGCATTCGGCGCCAGGCGCGCCGGTCGTTTAGAATGGGTCATGATCAGGAGCAGATTCGGATGACAGCAAGCACCGGCACTCTCCCATCGGCCACGCTTCAGGACGCCATCGACTACGCAAGCGCGCACGAAGTCGCGTGGAGCCGAGATACCAGCGCGCCCTGGGGCGTGCATGCGGCAGACCCGCCGCCCTGGAACCGGCTGCTGGGGCCGGTTGCGCCGCGCGGCCCCGTCTCCGGCGCGATCCTTCAGGGCGGAAATCTGCTCGCCTCCTGGGGCGAACCCATGCGCGCCGACCTGACGTTCAGCGTGGCGAAGACCTACCTCGCCCTGATCGCCGGCGTCGCCTTTGACCGCGGCCTGTTGCCGGACGTGGATCAGCCGGTCTGCGCGCGCCTGCCCGGCATCGGCTTCGACAGCGAGCACAACCGGCAGGTCACCTGGGCGCAGCTGCTGCAGCAGACGAGCGAATGGGAAGGCGCGTGCTTCGGTGTGCCCGAGCAGGTGGATCGCTACAGAGTCACGCAGTTTCAACAGAAGTCGGTGCAGGGCAAAAAAGGCGATGCGCGAGCGCTGGAGGCGCCGGGCACGTATTGGGAATACAACGACGTGCGCATCAATCAGCTGTCGCTGGCACTGCTGCACTTGTTCGGCCGCGCGCTGCCGCAGGTGTTCGACACCGAGATCATGCGGCCCCTGGACGCCAGCGGCGACTGGCGCTGGCTCGGCTACGACAATTCCTGGATCGAACTGAACGGCCGGCGCGTGCAGTCGGTTCCCGGCGGCAGCCATTGGGGCGGCGGGGTTTCGATCAACAGCCTCGATCAGGCGCGCATCGGCCAGCTGCTGCTGGACCAGGGGCGGCACGGCGCGCGGCAGATCCTCTCGCCCGAGTGGATCGCGAAAATGCGCACGCCCTGCGCAATCGCACCCTTCTACGGCTATCTGACCTGGCTGAATCCCGAGCGCAGCGTTTTCCCCAGCGCGAGCGCGTCCAGCTATTTCGCCATCGGCGCCGGCGGCTCGATCACCTGGATCGATCCGGATCGGCAACTGGTCGTGGTGGTGCGCTGGATCAATGCCGATCATGCCGACGCATTTTTTCGCGCCGTGGGTGAGGCTGTGGACGCGGGAGGCTGAACCTAGGACTTCCCCTGCAGAATCTTCACCAGCGATTCGCCCGAGAGCGAGTGCGCCTGGCCGAATCCGGCGACGAATCGCGCCGACTCCGGCCGGATCAGGAAGATCGAGAAGTCGGCGAAGCCGAACATGGGCTCCGCGTCGGGGAAGCGCGCCAGATAGGCCGCGCTGCATTCCGCAAGGCGCGCGTCCTCGGCGCGCAGCTGCCCGGCCAACCCCTGCACGGTGAGCCGCATCAGGCCCAGCGCCGAATGGGCGCCGCCTTCGGCCTCGGCCACGAGCAGGCTCACGCGCGCATCGGCGAGCATGTCTTTGGTATGCGCAGCAAGTGTACTCACGTGCACGATGAAACCCGAGCCGTCGGCCGGCATCGCATACGGAACCATGGAGACATAAGGCGCGGCGGCGCGCAGCGTGCCCAGGGCGGCGGTGGTCCGCATGCGCAGCAGCTGCCCCAGTTGCGCGCCCAGTTCGGCATTCATCGCGCCTCCGGCCTACAGTCCGCGCGAAATCAACTCGCGCATCACCTCCGAGGTGCCGCCGTAGATGCGCGACACGCGCGCATCTACGAACGCCCGCGCGATCGGGTATTCCATCATGTAGCCGTAGCCGCCATGCAGCTGCAGCATGTCGTCCAGCCCCGCGCACAGGGTCTCGGTGGTGAACAGTTTCGCAATCGCCGCCTCTTCCAGCGTGAGCTTGCGCCGCAGGTGCTCGGCCAGGTAGTAATCGACCATGATGCGCATCGCCGCGGCCCGGGTCTTGAGATCCGCCAGCTTGAATTTGGTGTTCTGGAAATCGAACACGGTCTGGCCGAAGACCTTGCGCTCGCGCGTATAGCGTATGGTCTCGGCGAGCATGGCCTCCATCTTGGATGCCGCGCCGATGGCGATGATGAAACGCTCCTGCGCGAGCTCCTGCATCAGATGGATGAAGCCCTTGTTCAGTTCGCCCAGCAGATTGGCCGCGGGCACGCGCACCTCGTCGAAAAACAATTCCGCGGTGTCGGCCGCGTTCTGACCGATTTTTTCGAGCTTGCGCCCCTTCTTGAATCCGGGCCGGTCGGCCTCGACGAGGAACAGCGACACGCCCTTGGCGCCGGCTGCCGGATCGGTCTTGGCCACCACCACCACGAGATCGCAATTCAGACCGTTGCTGATGAAGGTCTTGCTGCCGTTGATGAGGTATTCGTCGCCGTCCCTGACCGCCGTCGTGCGTATGGCTTTCAGGTCGGAACCGGCGCCGGGCTCGCTCATGGCGATGGCGAGTATGCATTCGCCGCTCGCGCACTTGGGCAGCCAGCGGCGCTTTTGTTCCTCCGTGCCCAGGCGCGCGATATAGGGCGCAATGATGTCCGAATGCAGGTAAAAGCCGGGGCCGCTGATATTGGCCGAGGAAATTTCTTCGATCAGCACCGCGCAGTGCCCGAAGTCGCCGCCACCGCCGCCGTATTCCTCGGGCAGCGAAGTGCACAGCAATCCCTCCTTGCCGGCCTTGAGCCAGGTGTCGCGATCGACGCAACCGGCCTCGTCCCATGCGGCCTGGCGCGGCAGGCATTCGCGCTCGACGAAACGGCGCACGGTCTCGCGGAACATTTCGTGGTCTTCGCGGTAGACGCTGCGGGTGATCATTGCGGGCTCCTGTAGCAGATCATCCGGCGGTCGCCCCACC